>JADLFM010000261.1 GCA_020845495.1 Chloroflexota bacterium | reverse complement strand
TCCTCTCACACCTCAGTGCTCCCGCCTGGACCACCCGCTGGTACCGCGCCCAGGCCCTCCGCTTTCTCTTTGCTCAAACTGTCCGCCCATGAACGCACGCGGGAGAGGGGGTGAGGGGGCAGCCTCGATCCGTGTCTCAGGCTTCACTCGGCTGGAGCAGCCCGAGGATCGCGTCGATCTCGCGTAGGTAGACGTCGGCGCGCCCGCTGATGAGATCGTCGAGCGTCACCGGCCGGCCGAGCCGCCCGGCCTCGAACGGCGCGTAGGCCAGCGCGACGTCGGCGCGGGCCTCCTCGCCGGTCACTTCCGGCGTCTTGCCCAGCAGCACGCACTCACCCAGTTCGTGGTACTCCAGCGCCAGGATGCGGCTGTCGGTATCGTTGAAGTCGAAGCCATAGGTCCAGACCCGCTCCCCGCCGAACAGTTCAGCCGCCAGCGGCGAGAGCCGATAACTCGGAGCATACTCGAGGATCCGCGCGTCATCCACGACCGTGCCATCATCCAGGTGCAGCGCGATCGGGCGGCCGTTGCGGTCGCCGGGGCACTCCAGCGATGCCGTGGCGCCGTAGACGTACCGTCCGCGCAGCGGCAGGCCGTGGCCAGCCTGGTCGTAGGTCCATTGGCCCACCGCGCCGTTCTCAAACGAGATGAAGGCGTACATGGCGTCTTCACCGGTTGGCTCGATCGTATCCGGAAAGCTGGCCGACCAGCGAGCGTAGAAGCCGCCAGGGCCGGCCGAACCGGTGTTGCGGCGGGTTTTCTCGTGGAGCCGGCTCTCGCCGTACACCGACCGGACTTCGCCCAGGTAGTAGCGGAGGATGTCCGCATTGTGGACGCCAGCGTCGAGGGTGATGCTGCCGGCCTGCTTCATGTGCCGCCATGGGGTGATCGCGATCCGGTCCCGCCCGCCGATGCTGGTCTCGAGCATCAGGCGTGGCGTCCCGATGGCGCCGTCGTCGATCAGGGCGCGGATGAGCCGATTGATCGGATCGCGACGGTAGTTCTCCGCCACCGAGAAGGTCCTGCCGGACCTGTGCGCTGCTTCGACCACCCGGTTGCAGCCGCGCAGGGTGACGGCGAGCGGTTTCTCGCACAAGACGTTCAGCCCGAGATCGAGGCAAGCCGGCGCGACGACATGGTGCGAGCCGGCGTCGGTGGTGACGCTGGCAGCGCGCAGGTCGTCGATCTCACGCACCATCGTCTCGATGCTGGCGTAGACGGCCGGGCGCTGGCCCAGCAATGCAGCCGCTTCGTCGGCCAGATGGTTGGCATTGTCGTCGTTCAGATCGCAGACGGCCGCAAGCTCGACGTTGACCTGGGACGATCCGGCCAGTGTCGCTAGCCCGCGCAGGTGGCGCCGGCCCATCCCGCCACAGCCGACGAGGGCTAGCTTTACACGCTCGGTCATGAGTCCTCCCTGAGTTTCTGGCAGGTTCACGGTGCGGCCGGACTGCCGGCGAGCACACGTCGCTGGCAATCCAGCCGCACGCTCGTGCTGGCGGTGCGTCGGGCCCGCTCAGGCAGTCGTCGGGGCGGAGCCGCGGCGGTTCGCCAGGACGCGCGGCGACAGGTCGAACATGGTCTCGTGGCCGGCCAGGAACCGCTCGATCTCGTCGACCATCAAGCTGAAGAAGCGAGGGCGGCAGGCGGCGGTGACGCCGGCGATGTGGGGGCTCAGGAAAACGTTGCTCAGCGTGCGGATCTCGCTCTCGGCGGGGATCGGCTCCGGGTCGAAGACGTCGAGCGAGACCCGGATGTCGCCGCGCTTCGCCCGCTCGATGAGCGCAGCCGAGTCTACGATCGCGCCGCGCGAGACGTTGACGAACACGGCCTCGTGCTTCAGCAGATTCAACTCACGAGCGCCGATCATGCCCCTGGTCTTGGGGGTGAGCGGCGCGGCGCACACCACGACGTCCGGATCGGCCATCACCCGGTCGAGCGAGGTCAGTTGGACGCCGACGGCGAGCGCAAGCTCTTTCGGAACGTAGGGGTCGTGGACGAGGATACGGCAGTGGAAAGGCTCCAGGAGCTCGATTAGCCGCCGCCCGATGTGGCCCAGCCCGATCAACCCGACCGTCTGGCCGGTCAACTCGCCATGGCGGAAGCCGTAGTCGTCGTGCGAGCGGCGATACTCCTCGCCTCCGATCAGGCGGCGGTAGTGCTCGGCGGCGTTGCGCAGCCCGACGATCATCAGGGCGAGTGCCCACTCGGCCACCGGCAGCGACGAACCGTTGGTCGAGTCGACGGCCCGAACACCACGTGCCGCCGCCGCCTCGACGGCGATCCGATTGGCGAAGCGGTCACCTTCGAGCTCGCCGATCAAGCGTAGGCGCGGCGCAGCGCCGAGGATCGAGTCGTCGATGTAGGGAGCGCCGTGGCAGACGACCAGGATGTCGACATCGCCGATCTTCTGGCGCAGCCGCTCGACGTCGGCCGGATCTTCGGATGGCCCGCCCCAGACGCCCGGCCGGGTGCAGACCCCTTCGGAGGGGAGCCACTCCCAGTCGGCGATACGCTCCAAGCGTTCGAGTGCTTCGCCGCGCCAGTACTGCTCGCGAACGGTGGAGTTGGCGCACAGGAGGACACGCGGGCGTGCACTGGATGTCGGAGTCGTCCGATCGTCAGTCGTGTCAACCATCAGGAACCTCGCAGCTCGGGCATCACCCGCTCGGCGAACAGCCGCATCCCGTCGAGCGAGGGGAAGTCAAGGAACCAGAGCATGAAGTGGGTGATGCCCAGCGACGTGTACTCGCGGATGCGCCGGATCACGTCATCAGGCGTGCCAACCAGCCAGTCATCGACCAGGTCTGCCAGCGGGCGCGGCGAGGGCTCTCGGAGCGCGGCCACCAGGTCCGTGCGCGGCGTCCCGCGTGGGGAGGCCGGCAGCGCGGCAATCCGGAGCGCCGTCTCGCGAGCCTGCTCCTCGGTCGGCGCGATCAAGACCTGAGTCTCGAGCGAGATCTCCAGGCTGCCGAAGGCTTTGCCAACCCGATCGCAGCCGGCCTGCACGGCCTCGAGCTTTTGCCTCAGACGGGCCGGGCTGGCGGGGGTACTGTTCCAGCCATCCATGTGGCGGCAGATAGCGTCGACCCAGCGTTCGGAGCGGGCCTCGCCGAGCCAGACAGCGGGCCGGTGGACCGGCTTGGGGCGGCAGATGGCGCCCTCGGTGTGGAAGTACTGGCCCTGGAAATCGAGCGGCTCCTCGGAGGTCCAGAGCGCGTCGATGAGCCGCAGCCCTTCCTCCATCCGGTCGATGCGCTCGTCCTCAGGTGGCCAGGGCAGGCCGTAGGCGCGGACTTCCGGCTCTTGCCAGCCGCAGTCGTAGAAGAAGATCAGGCGGCCGCCACTCAGGGCATCCAGCGTGGCGGCCATCTTGGCGACCAGGGCCGGCGCGCGGAACGGCTGCGCGAGGTGGATGGAGCCAAGCTCGACGCGGCTGGTTCGGCCGGCGATAACCGAAAGGGTGGTCCAGCCTTCCATGATGCCGCCGTCGTAGCCGTGCATCAGATGATCGGCGACCCAGATCGAGTCGTAGCCAAGTTGCTCAGCGGTAACGGCCGCATCGACGGCGGCGATGGGATCAAGGCTGCCGAGGCCCGGCGTTCGAAAGAACGCCGGGCCAGGGTTGGCGAAGAGCGGCGGGCAGAACCCGAATTTCAGCGTGGACGTCACGACGGCCTCCGGCGGACCTGACCTGCGGCGCGCCGGCGGTGTCGGGCGGTGTCCCGCCTCGGCGCGGCGTCGGGCCTCGACGGGGCCGCGCTCTGGTAGGGAACATGCCGGCAAGCGCGCACGGCCGGACGTCTAACAGGCTACCACGCCCGCCCCCCCGATCTCATAGAACCTTGTTATCGGGCGCATAACTCGGATGGTCGGCGGGAGATGAGTATGATGCTGCGACACACACCGCACCTTGGAAGACTAGAAGACTAGTGGGTGAAGGCGGCACGCCGTGCTGCTGACACCGGAGAGTGAGGCCGCTGCTGTCCCGGATGCTCTATCGTCTGGTGAGGACTAACCCGCCTACCGTCTGGGACTTCCTGTCGCAAGGTGCACGCGAGCAGCCACCGCCACGCACGAATCCACCATCACGGCGCGAGTGGGAAGGGCTCTCGATGCGCGATAGCTACCGTGGCGTGAAAGATCTCGGGGCCGTCTTCAGGTGGAAACACGGTGAACATATCGCCGTACTTGAAATGCCAGACGATGCGCCGATTACCTACGCAGGACCCGACACGCGCGGTCATGTGATGTTGTACGGCGCAAACGGAGAGATGATCGTAGAAGAGGGCGCAGCGTATCTTCTGAGTTGCGTGGTGCGCGTTCTGCATGGCCCTTCTCACGACGAGTGAGATGCAGCGGCCGGCGCATCCTCTCTCGCCGGCCGACTCTCGCCCGTGTTAGAGTGCCGGCACGAGGTATTGGCCCATGACCGCGGTCTATGAAGTGTGGGATACAGGAACCTTCAACCGTATCGGGGTATTCCCGGATGAGGCTGGGGCTCGTGCGTTGTTAGATGATGTCCTCCGTGTCAATGGCCCTGAGGTCGCTGCGCGCGTCGACATCATCGCCTATGGCCTGAGCGCCGAGGACGAGTCGCCAACGCTCGTAGTGGAAGGCGCGGAGTTTGTCAAGGGTGTTCTCGCCAACACCTGACGTCAGCCTGATGGCTCGATCGGCGCACTTGCCACCGGTGAGGGTGCGGCTATCCGCCGATGATGTCGCGGATCGCTCCGAAGAAGAGGGCGGCCGACTCGTCCCAGGTCGGGCGCGCGAGCGCGCGCTCCCGGGCGGCGGCGCCGAGGCGAGCCCGTAGGGCCGGATCATCGGCCAGCCAGTGGAGGGCACGGCTGAGGCCGGGCACGTCGCCGGGCGGCACCAGCAATCCCTCGCGCTCGTGCTCGGCGAGGTACGGCAGGTTGCCGGCCCGCCACCCGACGACCGGCAGCCCGTACGCCATCGCCTCCCCGTAGACCGTGCCGTACGGCTCCCTCAGGCTGGGGAGAACGAACGCGTCGGCTGCCCGGTAGAGCGCTGCAACCTGATCCAGCGGCAGCGGGCCGTGGACCACCACCCGACCTTTCAGGTCCGGCCGGCTCAGGCGTTCATGGAGCCGCGCCGCGTAGCGTGGATCCGCGTGCGTATCGCCGGCGAGGTGGAGCGTCGCTGCGTCGCGCGGGAGGAGCGCGACCGCGTCGAGCAGGCTGTGGATGCCCTTCCGCTCGACCCAGTTGCCGACTGTCAGCAGGGCCGCCCGCCGGCCTCGCCGAAGGTCACCCGGCGGGGGGCCAGCGCGCTCTGCCACGTCTCGACCGGGCGGCACGACCAGGAGCCGTTGGCACGGCACGCCGTCCGCCATCAGCCCGTCGGCGAGCGACTCGCTGGCGACGAGAAGGCGTCGAACGTGGCGATAGGCCAGGCGGTCGAGGCGGGCCTGGACGGTGGTGCGCAGCGGCCCGTAGTCAATTCCGCCCGGCGGCTGATGAAGCATCGCGACGAGCGGCGGCCCGGACATCCAATTCTGACGTGCCGTGAGCCAGGGACCGAGGAACGCCGCGACGATGCTGTCCACGACGAGTGCCTGAGCACCAAGCGCTCGCGCCCTCCGCAGTACGGCCGGCGCGTCCAGGGCCGCCAGCGGAAACGGGCGCTCCGGGAACGAGACGAAGGCGAGTCGGGCGGCATGGCGCGGGGCAAGCTCGGCCATCCGGCGGTGGTAGAGGTATCCTCCGGTCAACCGGCCTGGATCGCCGAGGGTGAGGAGGGCGACCGTTAGCGTGCGTGTCATCCACGTTGCTCCAACGCCATTCGGGGCCGGCGGCCTGCTCGGCGGCGGCGAGCGCTACCCGCTCGAGCTTGCCCGCGCCCTCGCTACGCACGTCGACTGCGAACTGGTGACGTTTGGCGCGAGCGCCGGGCGTTCGCGCGAACCGGGCGGCCTGACCGTGCGCACCCTGCGTTCGCTCGGCCATCTGCGCGGCCACCCGGCCCATCCGCTCGCGCCCTCGCTCGTCGCAGCGCTGGCTGGTGCCGATCTCGTCCATACCCATCATATGCGGAGCACGCCGAGCCGGCTAGCCGCACTCACCGCCCGCCTGCGCCGTCAACGCACGGCGGTCACCGACCATGGCCTCACTGGCGGCGACTGGGCGGGGCTGCTGCCGCGCCTGTTCGACCGCTTCTTACTCGTCTCCGCCTCGTCTGCGCGCGAGCTTCATGCCCCGCCCGCGCGAACGCGCATCATCTACGGCGGCGCCGACCCGGTCCGCTATGCCCCCGATCCGGCCACGCCCCGCGACGGCGTCTTGTTCGTCGGCCGGCTGACTCCCCACAAAGGCGTCGACCGGCTGATCGCCGGCCTCCCGTCGGGCGCCTGCCTGCGAATCGTCGGGTCGGAGGGGCACGACCCTAACCCGCCCGAGCGCGACTACCCGCGTCTCCTGCGCCGGCTCGGCGAGGGCCGCGCGGTCGAGTTCCTCGGGCCAGTCTCGGATGCTGCCCTGCCCGGCCTGTACCGCCGGGCGAGCGTGCTGGCGCTGCCGTCAGTCCAACGCACCTGCTACGGCCGTGCCGTCCAGATCTCAGAATTGTTGGGGCTGGTCGTGCTGGAGGCGATGGCGAGCGGCACGCCGGTTGTGGCGAGCCGGCTGGGCGGCCTGCCCGAAGTCGTGCAGCACGGCGTGACCGGCTTCCTGGTTGAGCCGGGCAACGTGGACGAGCTTCGAGAGCGTCTCGCTCAGGTGCTCGGCGACCGAGCGCTTGCCGTTCGGCTAGGACGGGCTGCGCGCGAGCGTGCTGTGGAGCGCTTCACCTGGCAGGCGTGCGCCGAGCGCTGCCTGACCGCGTACGCCGAGCTATTCGACAAGGGCGCCACTGGCTCCCGCGACGGTAGCCGCCCGACCCCTCCGGACGGCCGGGTCTGACCGCCGCTCGCGTCAGGATCACGCATGAAGTCGCCTGCTAGCCTGCACAGACGGTGTGAGGCCCGGCATCTTCAGTATCTGATGTCGTGCGCTTCGCCCGGCCGCACTGAGCCGTCACTGATGTCCGTCCTGAGAGCAGAGTTGGGTACAAGCCCCACCCGATTCCGGTCGACCGTCTACCATGGTAGGGGTAGCACGTCGGAGGGGCGATGACAGCGAACGGACATGCAACGGCACCCGGAGCGCTCATCCGGGCCGACCAGCCCTGGAGCGATGAGGCTCTGGCCGGCCTGTACGACTTGTTCCCCTTTGACGGGGACGTGCCGCTCTACCTGGAGCTTGCCGCCGCACAGGGTGGCCGGGTGCTCGAAGTAGCCTGCGGCAGCGGGCGGGTGCTGGTGCCACTCGCACAGGCAGGGAACCGCATCGTCGGCCTGGACGCCTCGCCGCACATGCTGGCGATCGCGCGCAAGAAGCTGGCAACAGCCGGGCCAGAGACGGCTGCGCGGGCGCGACTGGTGCAAGGCGATATGCGGGCCTTCGACCTCGGCGAGGCGTTCGACTTTGCCGTCATCGCCGTCAAGAGTTTCGCCTACCTGATCGAGCGTGCCGACCAGCAGCGCACCCTCGCGGCCGTCGTGGCCCATCTTCGTCCAGGTGGCTTGTTGGCGCTCGACCTGATGCATCCGTCGCCGGCCTGGCTGCTCGAACCGCCGGGCAGCCTCCGTCAGGACCTCGTGGAGCACGTCCCCGAGCGGGGCGTGACGCTTGCGCGGACCGAAGCGGTGGTGAGCACCGATCTCGGCGCGCAGGTTCGGGTGATCCGCTCAGGCTATGAGATCGTGGCGGATGACGGCTCGGTCACCAAACGCTTCGTGGAGTGGCCGTACCGCTACACCTACCGCTTCGAGGCCGAACACCTGCTGGAGCGCGCCGGCTTCGAGATCGTGGCGGAGTACGGCGGCTATCGGCGCGAGCCGTTCACCTCCGAGTCGCGAACGCTGTTGGTGCTCGCCCGCCGTCCTGAGGAGTCTTAGCCGTCCCATCAGGGAGCTCCCGATGCAGCCCCACGGCAGGAGCCCCACGGCAGGAGCCCCAGGGCACTCCTTTCCTGGCGTGCTTCCCTGCTTCGCTCGGGTCGGCCCAGTGCGGCGCTCTCGACCCAGGCCGAGGCGGCCCCCACCTGGGTGTATGCGGGACGGATATCGATCTCCACCTACCGGCCCTTCGGGGTACCATGGGCCGGCACACTCCGCTTCATGTATGTCGAGGCCAGTAGGCCAGGGCTTGTACGCCAAAGGGGATCGGTATGCCACTGTCCGATACTGTAGGGTTCGCGATTCTCGGGGCCGGGATGATTGCCGAGTACCATCAGAAGGCCATCGAGGCCGCCGCTGATCTTGGGGCCCGGCTCGTCGCCATCGGCCACTACAACCCCGATCGCTTCGCTGAGGTGAGCGCCCGGTTCGGGGTGCCCTGCCTGACTGAAGCGGAGATCCTGGCCCGCGCGGATGTGGACGTGGTCTGCATCGCCACGCCGAGCGGTCAGCACCCGGCCCAGAGCATCGCCGCCGCACGGGCCGGTAAGCACGTGCTGGTCGAGAAGCCCATGGCGCTCACCCTGGCCGACGCCGATGCCATGATCGCGGCCGCCCGCGAGGCCGGCGTACAGCTTGGCGTCATCCTCCAGCGGCGGGCCGAGCCGGTCTTCCGACGCGCCCGCGCAGCCATCCAGGCCGGCGACCTGGGCGAGCTGACGCTCGGCCTCATCACCATGCCGTACTTCCGGCCCCAGCGCTACTACGGCCAGGCGGCCTGGCGTGGCACCTGGGCCATGGACGGTGGCGGAGTGTTGATGAACCAGGGCATCCACATCGTCGACATCCTGGTCTGGCTGATGGGCGACCCGGTCGAGATCCAGGCGACCGGCGGCACCCTCCAGCGCGCTATCGAGGTCGAAGACACGGTGAGTGCCACCCTCCGCTTCGCCAACGGCGCCCGCGCCACCGTCACCGCCACCACGACGGCCGCACCGGGGTTCCCCCACCGCATCGAGGTGTACGGGACGGGCGGCGCGATCCAGTTGGAAGGAGAGTCGGTGGTGCGCTGGACGCTGGTCGACCCGAGCACGGCGCAGGTCGAGCCATTGCCCCCGACCGGCGCGGCCGGCGCCGGCGGTGGGGCCGACCCGCGCGGCATCAGCACCGGCCCGCACGGCGTCATCGTGCGCGAGTTCGTCGAGGCGCTCCGCGACGGCCGCCCGCCGGTCATCGACGGCCAGGAGGGACGGCGCGGCCTCGCGGCGGTCCTGGGCATCTACGAGGCGGCTGGCTTGCTCCCCATCACGGCCGGCGCCTGACCCGGCCGCCCGAGCCGGGGGGCCGCGCCCGACGCACCTGAGCTGTCACTGACGCCGGCTCATCCTCTCCAATTCTGTGCGCGGAAGGGCGCGGGCTTCGCGGTACACCCGCGCCCTTCACGAGTGCCTCGGCCACTCCCCCAAGGCTCGCTCCCCCAAGGCTCGCTCCCCCAAGGCTCGCCAGCATCACGGGGCATGCTCGGCCGTCAGGCGTGCACTCTGGTAGAAGTAGTCAGCCCTAACAACTCGTCGACGTCGCGCAAGTAGGCGTCGGCGCGAGCCTCCTCGCCGGTCACCTCCGGCGGCGTGCCCATCGGTACACCCGTCACTGTGTCGCCATCGTGCCAACCACCGAGGTCGAAGCCTACCCCACGCCCGACCGATCAGGCATCGCCGAACAGGATGCAGACCGGTCCGCCGACCTCGATCACGTCGCCGGTTGGAGTTAGCTGGCCGGTCTCACGGTCGATGTGGAACTGGACGATCGTGTCGCTGTTCTGATTCGCGGCGTACAAGAACGTGCCAGACGGGTCGATGGCGAAGTTCCGTGGCGCGCGCCCCTGGGTCGAGACGTGGCCAACCGCCGTCAGTCGTCCGGTGTCCGGGTCGATGGCAAAGATGGCGATCGAGTCGTGGCCGCGATTCGAGACGTAGAGGAAGCGCCCTGACGGCTCGACGAGCGTTTGTGCGGTCGAGTAGCGCTCGCCGGTCGCGCCCTCCGGCAGAGTCGAGAGGTAGTGCAGTTCCGTCAGCGCGCCACGCTCGGCATCGTAGGCGAAGGCCGTGACGGTCAGGTCGGCCTCGCCGTTGACGTAGACGTAGCGCCCGTTCGGGTGGAACGCCAGATGACGAGGCGCGGCGCCGGGGTGGAGCCGCGCGAAGGGCGGATCGTGCGGGACGAGTTTCCCGGCCTCGGTGTCGAGCCGGTAGAGCATCACCTTATCGATGCCCTTATCGTTGACCAGCACCAGCCGGCCGGCCGGATCGAAGGTCACGAAGTGCGCGTGCGGCCCGGTCTGGGTCGGTCCCGGCCCTGAGCCCCGGTGCTGCTGAAGGTCGGAGACGGGGCGCAGCGTGCCGTCCTCCTCCATTGGTAGGACGGCGACGCTGCCATGCTCATGATTGGCGACGAGCACGTACCGCCCGCTCGGATCGACCACGAGATGGCATGGCTCCCCGCCCTCGGTCGACTGCCGATTGATCGGCGCCAGGTTCCCGGTCTCCTGGTCGATCCGGTACGACGCGACTTCGCCCATCCCCTCACCCGCGAACGCTCGTTTCTCGCTGACCGTGACGAGATAGCGCTTCGTGGGGTCGAACGCCAGAAACGAGGGGTCTTCTTCGGCGACCGTGTGTAGCAGGGTCAGCCGGCCAGTATCAGGATCGCGGCGATAGACGTAGATGCCCTCGGACGTCCCCAGACGAGTATACGTTCCGACGTAGACGAGGTTCGGTTGCATGGCCATCCCTTCCGTCAGGGGGTAACGCGTCGAGTCGCGCCGTCAGGCAAGCACCCGTATCGTGCCTGGGAGAAGCCGCTCGCCGCAGAAGACGTCGGGCTAGATCTCCGTGATCGGCGGTAGCAGCATGCCCCCGTCGACCAGGATGCAGGTGCCCGTCACGTAGCGGGCGTCGTCGGACGCGAGGTACACCGCTGCACCCGCGATGTCAGATGGAGCGCCCGGCCCCAGGAGCACTTCATCAGTGGCGCGCTCGCAGAAGGTGTCGTAGCGCTCGCCCCGCTCGCCAGGGTGTAAACGCACGTCGATGAAGCCGGGCGCGATGGCATTCACCAGGATCCGGTGAGGCGCAAGCTCGCGGGCCTGGCTCATCGTCAGGCGACGGAGCGCCGCCTTCATCGTCCCATAGACCGAGTCCCAACCCCAGGGCCGCTCCTGGTGCACCGACGTGATGTTGACGATCCGCCCGCCCTCACCCTGCCCAATCATCTGCCGGGCGACGATCTGCCCATTCAGGAACGCGGCCTTCAGGCTCGGATAGAGCCCCTCGTAGAACTGCTCCTCGGTCACATCCAGATACGCGCGCGAGGCGTTCGGGAAGCGACGGCCGGCGTTGGTGTTGTTGACGTAAACGTCGAGCCGTCCGAATCGCCCGACGATGCGCTGTACGATCTCGGTCATGCGCGGCGTGTCGCTGGTGTCGGCCCGGAATACCTCTGCCTCGCCGCCCTGCTCGCGGATCATGCGGAGCACGTCCTCGGCGTTCTTGTCGTCGGGCAGGTCGTTGATTGCCACTCTTGCGCCCTCGCGGGCGTACGCCAGCGCGATGCCGCGCCCGATGCCGTGCCCCGATCCGGTGATGAGGGCAACCTTTCCCTTCAGTCTCACGCTATCTCCTTCACTCGTGGCGCTTCTAGTGGGCGACCGAGCCGTCCTCGTGGAACCAGCCGCCGATAGTGTGCGGCCGGTAGGGGAACTGGCTCAGCTTCTCCTCGCGGACGACGACGCCGATGCCCGGCCGGTCCGGCACCACCACGTACCCACCGTCGCGCTGAAGCGGTGCGTCCAGGATCTCGTTCATTGCGTCCGCTCCGGTATGCGCTTCCTGGAGTACGTAGTTTGGGATGGCCGCGTCGAGCTGGACGTAGGCTGCCAGGTTGAGCGGACTGCCCATCAGGTGCGGGAAGACGCCCACCAGCGCTGACTCCGCCAGCCCGGCGATCTTCTTGACCTGAGTGAACCCACCCGCAAGCGACAAGTCCGGCCGGATCAGGGTAACCGCGCCGGTGTCGACGATCTCCTTGAACTGGTGCAGGGTGTAGGAGCGCTCGCCGGCCGCGAGCGGCACGTTCACGTGGGCGGCGACGTACCGTAGCGAGTCGGTGCTCTCGGGCACGAGCGGGTCTTCGAGGTAGAGCAGCCGATAGGGCAGCAACTCGTTCCCCAGCACGACTACCTCGTTCCGGCGAAGGTTGCGGTGGATCTCGACGCCCAGATCCACCGCGTAGCCGACGGCCTCGCGGATGGTCCGTACGATGGCGATGGCATCTCCGATCGTCCTGGTGGGCGTCTGTTGCTCGAAGCCCGAGAAGAAGGGGATGGTCCGCAGCGATACGTACCCGTGCTCGACGTTGCGGCGAGCGCTCTCGGCCCGCGCTTCGAGGCTCTCGCCGACGACGTTAGCAAAGACCTTGACCTTGTCCCGCACCTTGCCACCGAGCAACTGGTAGACCGGCTGATCGAGCGACTTGCCGAGAATGTCCCAGAGCGCAACGTCGATACCGGAGAGCGCGGCGCTCAGCACCGCACCCTGGAAGTGGGTGTCGCGGGTAACGACCTGATAGTGGTGCTCGATGCGGCGGGCGTCCTTGCCGACGTAGTATCCGGCCAGGTGCTCGATCGCGTCGTAGACGAGCCTGTGGTGTGCCCACAGCCCGGCCTCGCCCCAGCCGACGATGCCGTCAGACGTGGTCACCCGGACCAGCAGACAGCGGTCGACCAGGAACGGCGTGATCCGTTCGATGTTCATGGCAGTGCCTCCCCGTAGTCGGAAGAGTCCCACCGGTAGCCAGGAGCACAGGTAGCCAGAAGCGCAGGTAGCCAGGAGCACAGGTAGCCAGGAGCGCAGGTAGCCAGGAGCCGCGCCCCGATCCGCAAACGGCGTCGGGTGGAGGTGGGAGCCGGCTGAAAGGCGGTCAGCGCCCGTCTGGCCCGGCGCAGATCTACGAGTACGGCCTGCTCGTGCAGATTGTGCGCGGGCACGGTAGCATCGGCGCCGGAGGGCGTCAAGGCACGCTCGACCTGGGCTGCTCGCGGTCCGCACCCGGGCACCATGGGCGGAGTCCGGTTCATCTCGGCCGTGGCCGTCACGCTCCCCCGTCCGCGTGTCAGCGTGCCCTCTGAATCGCTCATCGTGAGGGTCGCTCACCGCGCCGCCGCGCCGCCGTCGACCGCGATCATTGACCCCGTAATCATGCTCGCCTCGTCCGAGACGACGAACAACACCGTCCTGGCGATGTCTTCGGCGGTGAGGAGCCGGCCGAGCGGGGTCGCATGCAAGCGGCGCTCGTAGTTCTCCGGATTGTCGATGCTGGTCGACGCGTCGTTTGGGCTGTAGGCGTTGTTTTCGCGGATGAACGGGGTATCGACGTGGCCCGGCGCGACCAGCACGCAGCGGATGTGGTCGCCGGCGTACGCGAGCGCCGCTGAGCGGGTCAACGCCACCAGGCCCGTCTTCGCCGCTCCGTAGGCCGGACTTCCCGCGCCTCCTCGGATCGACGCCAGCGAGCCAAGGTTGACGATGACGCCGCCGCTCGCTCGCTGCATCGAGGGCACGGTCGCCTTGATCCCCAGGAAAGTGCCGGTCAAGATCGAGCCGATGATATCGTTCCACTGCTCCTCGGTCTGCGTGGCAAAGCCAACACGATAGTTGCTGCCGGCGTTGTTGCAGAGGATCGAGACTGGCCCGAGTGCCGCCTCGGCCGTGGCGACCGCCTCAGCCCACTGGGCAGACGAGCGAACGTCGAGGCCAACGGCGACCGCTCGACCACCGTATTCGGTGATCTCGCGGGCGACGGCTTGCGCCTTGACGGCGATCAGGTCCGCGACGCAGACGGCCGCGCCTTCGCTCGCAAAGAGGCGGGCCTGCGCGCTACCCATCGCCCCGCCACCGCCGGTAATCAGCGCGACCTTGCCGCTCAACCTCATCATCGCCCCACTCCCTCTCCGCGCAACCGCCCGCCGCCTCCCCAGACCGGCCGGCCGGCTGACTGCGCCATGTGGGTCGTGCCGGCGAGCGGTCAAGGGTAAGCAGCGACACGACAGCCAGTGTACGCTGTCCCCGTGGTGGCACAGGTAGCGCACACGCCACTGTATCGACGGTCCGCGTGAACGCGGAGAACTCGCCCTGGCCGGACGGTGCCCAGGGTGGACAAACGAGGTGAATGGATGGAGCTCGCAGGAAAGGTAGCGATCGTGACCGGCGGCGGGACCGGCATGGGCAAGGAGTTCTCGAAGCGGCTCGCAGCGGCGGGCGCCTCGGTGGTGGTCAACTACTCGCGCTCCGGGGACGACGCGGCGGCGACCGTCGGCGAGATCGAGGCAGCGGGCGGAAAGGCCGCTGCCGTCCAGGCTGACGTTGCCGATGCCGGCCAGGTCGAGCGGCTCGTGGCGCAGACATTGGAGCGCTTCGGGCGGCTCGACGTGGTCGTGAACAACGCTGGCACGACGGTCTTCGTCCCGTTCTCGGACCTGAGTGGGATCGACGAGGCGGCCTGGGACCGGATCATGGCCGTCAACGTCAAAGGACCGTGGCTGCTGGCGAAGGCTGCCGCCTCCGCCCTCGCGGCCGACGGCGGAGGCGCTATCGTGACCATCTCGTCGGTGGCCGGCCTCAAGCCGGGCGGCAGTAGTCTGGCCTACTCGGTCTCGAAGGCAGCCATGATCCAGTTGACGAAGGGGCTGGCCGTCGCGCTCGCGCCGAACGTGCGGGTGAACTCGATCGCGCCCGGCTTCGTCGACACGCGCTGGCACTCGTACGCGAGCGAGGAGCGTAAGCGGCAGATGGCTCAGGCGTTGCCGCTGCGGAACCACGTGAGCGCGGAGTCCGTGGCGACGGCAGCGTTGGAGTGCCTGCGGAACGACCATATGACCGGACAGGTGATCGCGATCGACTCGGGCAGCCTGCTGTAATCCGGGCCGCACGCTCGATGGCTGGCGACTGATGACTGACGGCTGGCGGTAGCTCGCCGGTCGCCAGTCGTCAACGATGAGTCGTTGGGAGCAGCCCAGCCCTCAGGTGCGAGGGCGCCCACGCTCCTGTACTCGCAATGCCCCGTCTCGAGATAGCAAGAGGATGAACGCCAGTGCCGGGAGAGTCAGCGGGTGTAGCGGTTGGAATCAGCGCTGCCGGCGTGTATCGTCTACGGGTGAACGGTCGCCATCGCGGCCGGCTGTGCGGGTGAGCCGCCTCCGTCAGACGGCCTGACCGGCCACCACTGCGATGCATTCCTGGCGACCGTCGCCGCCCGCCGGCCCGTGCGGCGACGCCGCACGGGCCGGCATACCCCAGGGGAGGGAGCGCGATGATCCAGACCGAGCCACGCCCAGCCGGGACGCGCCCGGGCCGCGTGGGCATCGTCGACTGCGACGTCCACCCGATGCCACACAGCGTCGACGAGATCAAAGCGTACCTGCCGATGCCCTGGCGGGACCGCTACACCGGCGGGGGGCGCGGCTTCTTCAGCAACCCGGTTCACGGCAGTCGCCTGGACGCTTTCCCGGCCGCCGGTGGCCCGCCCGGCTCCGATCCCGACCTGTTGCGCGAGCAGTTGATCGACCAGTACGGCGTCGCCTACGCCATGCTGCTGCCGCGTGCCTTCTGCAATCTCCACCCCGACCCGGACTTCGGGACCGCTATCGCAGCGGCGTACAACGACTGGCTGGCCGATACCTGGCTCTCGAAGTACAACCACGACGGCGTCTTCAAGGGCGCGATCACCGTGGCCCACCAGGATCCCGACGCGGCCGCTCGCGAGATCGAGCGTTGGGCCAGTCACCCGGAGTTCGTCCAGGTGATGATGGACTCGGGCGCGCGAGCGCCGTACGGCCAGCGCCACTACTATCCGATCTATGCTGCCTGCGAGAAGTATGGCCTGCCGCTCGCGATCCATCCGGGCACGGACGGTATGGGCATCAACATCCAGTCCAGCCCCGGCTACCCCACCCACTACATCGAGTGGCACACCTGCCTGTCGCTCGGCTTCCAGGCGCACCTGGTGAGCTTCCTCACCGAGGGTGTCTTCGAGCGCTTCCCCGGCTTCAAGGTGGCGCTGATTGAGGGCGGGGTATCCTGGCTCGCGCCGCTGCTCTGGCGCCTCGATGGCGAGTGGAAGGCGCTGCGGTCGGAAGTGCCGTGGGTAACGAAGGCGCCTTCAGAGTACCTGCGCGACCACGTCCGCCTGTCGAGCCAGCCGCTCGAACGCCCGGATGATACCAGGCAGTTGCTTCAGATCTTCGAGATGATGGACGCCGAGCACGTGCTGATGTTCGCCAGCGACTACCCGCACTGGGACTTCGACTCGCCGACCCACGCATTCCCGCCGCTGCCTGAGACGATGCGTAAGCGCATCTTCTCGGGGAACGCGCGTGAGTTCTACGGACTGGCGAAGGCATGAACGGCCGGGCAGGCGCGAACGGCCGGGCAGGCGCGCGACTCCTGAGCGGCCGCCGCGGCCGGGCTGACGTGGGGGCGCTGGCATGAGCCGATACGTCGTCGGACGGGTGAGCGAGCTACCACCAGGCGCGCGCAGGATCGTCGACGCCAACGGCCGCTCGATCGGCGTCTTCAACGTCAAGGGCCACTACTACGCGCTGCTCAACCGCTGCCCTCACCAGGCCGCGCCCCTCTGCCGCGGCGCGATCAAGGGCATGACCATGCCGAGCGCGCCTGGCGAGTACGTCTGGGCCCGCGAGGGGGAGATCCTGCGCTGCCCCTGGCACGGCTGGGAGTTCGATATCACCAACGGCCGCTCGATTTACAACCCCCACCGGATGCGCGTCCGCACCTACGAGGTGACCGTCGAGGCGTCCGGAAGCGCGACCGACGACGAGGACGAGCGCGTCGAGACGTATCCAGTCACTGTCGAGGACGGTATCGTCATTCTGCACGCCTGACGGACGTCGGCGGCTGACCTGCCCCTCAACCGTGCCAGGGCACGCGAGCGTGAAGCCGGGCCATCCGCTGGCCCGGCGCGCGTTCAACCCGCCTCCATCTTTCGACACTATGATTCCGACTTTCGACACCGTGGGCCGGCTCGGGTGCGCCGGGCAATGAGGAGACGCTGTGAGGATCACTGACATCCAGACCTACATCGTCTGGGGCGGGGCGAAGGATCCGAACGTTCGGAAGAACTTCGCCGACAAGAACTTCTGTTTCGTCGTGGTCGACACCGACGAGGGTATCTACGGTGTGGGGGAGGCTGGCCTGTCGAGCCGTGAGTTAGCCGTCCAGGGCGCCGTCGAGCACCTGAAGCAGTTCCTGATCGGGCGCGATCCATTCCAGATCGAGCGGCTCTGGCAGGAGATGTTCCGGGGCGCTTTCTTCGCGGCCGGCAACGTCACGACCTCGGCCATCGCGGCCATCGATATCGCGCTCTGGGACATCAAGGGCAAAGCGCTCGGCGTGCCCGTCTACGAGCTGCTTGGCGGCCTTGCCCGCGACCGGGTGCTCTGCTACGGCCACATCCGCGGTGCCACGCCCGAGGCGCTGGTGGAGGCGGCGCGGGGTTGTGTCGACGATGGCTGGAAGGTGCTGCGCTGGAGCATGAGCGTCTTCCCCGGCCCGATCTACGAACCGCGCGAGGCGGTCGGGAAGGTGCTGGCTCAATTCGAGGCGCTCCGCAACGAGTTCGGCCCGTCGCTGGAGTTGATCCACGACATGCACCAGCGCCTCGACCCGCCCGAGGCCATCGAATTGTGCCGTGCAGCCGAGCCGTACCGGCCGTTCTTCATGGAAGACCCGGTTCGCGCCGAGGGCATCTCGACGCTCCGGCTGGTGCGCCAGCACGTCAGCGTGCCGATCGCGGTTGGGGAGCAACTGGCCCATAAGTGGGAGTTCAAGGACGTCATCGCGGAGCAGTTGACCGACTACGCGCGGGTCGACGTCTGCATTGCTGGTGGCATCACCGAGACGCGCAAGATCGCGAACTGGGCTGAGGCATACTACATCCGCCTCGCGACCCATAACCCGCTCGGCCCGGTGTCGGCGGCGGCCTGCCTTCAGGTGAACCTGGCGACCGCGAACGTCGGGATTCAGGAGCAGCCGGTCCGGCCGGATCGACTGTTGCCAGACGTCGTATCGGTCGCGATCGACTGGCAGGACGGCTATCTGTTGCCGACCACCATCCCCGGTCTGGGCGTCGAGTTCGACCGCGAGGCGGCCCGCAAGAGCCCCTACCGGCCCCACGAAACCCCGCACCTGACCCGCATCGACGGCAGCGTCACGAACTGGTGAGGGGCGAGCGAGCGGCAGGCAGTCAGCGGTTGTCTCTGGTAAGCGAGCGGCCATCAGCCGTCAGGCGCTCGTACTCGAAGGATGCTCGACGGCCTGGAGCCTTATCCTGATGGCTGAAGACTGGCGGCCGAGCGCTGGCCGCTCATGTCGGCATTCCTGAAAACTACCCCCTGATTCCTGACAACTCTGGAGGCTTCTGTTTTGAAGATTACAAACGTCGAGACGTACCTCGTCTTTGGTGGGCGCAAGAACTTCAGCTTCGTCGTGGTCGACACCGACGAGGGTATCTACGGGGTCGGCGAGAACGGCCTCTCGAGCCGCGAACTGGCCGTGCAGGGCGCCGTCGAGCACCTGAAGCCGTTTCTGATCGGGCGCGATCCGTTCCAGATCGAGCGGCTCTGGCAGGAGATGTTCCGGGGCGGCTTCTTCCCGGCCGGAAACATCACCACCGGCGCCATCGCCGCGATCGACATCGCGCTCTGGGATATCAAGGGTAAGGCGCTCGGCGTCCCGGTCTACGAATTGCTCGGCGGCCTCGCCCGTGACAAGGTTGTGTGCTACCCGCACGTGACCGGCGCCACCACCGAGGAACTGGTCGAGAACGCCCTGCGGCACGTCGACGAGGGCTGGAAGTTCGTGCGCTGGGGCCTCGGCGGGCCGATCCAACACGGCGACGTCTTTGAGCCGGCCCAGGCGATGCGTGTTGGTATCCAGCAGTTCGCGGCGCTGCGGAAGGCGCTCGGCGACGACGTCGAGTTGTGCTTCGACCTCCATACTCGGACCGATCCGCCGGACGCGATTCAGTTCTGCAACGCCGTCGAGGAGTACCGGCCCTTCTTCATCGAGGATCCGATCCGCTCCGAGAGCATGTATAGCTTGCGGAACGTGCGGCAGCACGTCAACGTGCCGCTGGCGATCGGCGAGCAGTTCCACAGCAAGTGGGAGTTCCGGGAGATCGTCGAGGAGGAACTGACCGACTACGCCCGCATCGACATCTGCATCGCCGGCGGGCTGACCGAGGCGAAGAAGATCGCCGGCTGGTGCGAGACCCACTACATCAAACTTGCCACCCACAACCCGCTCGGACCGGTGTCCTCCGCCGCCTGCGCGCAGTTGAACTTCGCTAGCCCGAACGTCGGAGTGCAGGAGCAGCCGACGAAGCCGGGCGTGCTGCTGCCGGACGTGGTACCGGTCCAGATGGCGTGGAAAGATGGCTACATCCTGCCGCCGACCCGTCCAGGGCTGGGTGTTGAGTTCGACCGCGAGGCGGCTCGCAAGAGCCCGTTCCAGATGTACGAGGTGCCGCACCTCGTCCGCCGCGACGGCAGCTACACCAACTGGTAGACCACCTGGCCGGAGGGCGACGTGACGGGCTGGCTCCGATCTTCGCTGAGCGAGCGAACGACGGAGTCAGCCGTGGCCAGAAGATCGCCTACACGTTGGGTGCAGGATTGCTGTCATGCCGAGCCGTAGGGCGTCGGGGTGATACCTGGTGGATTTCGACCAACCTCAACGAACGACTGGATATGCTCGCTCCTCGCCGGCGGCCGCATGCTGGCTCCTCGTCGCGCTCATCGCGGCGCTCCTGCTGGGTAGTGGGAGTACCGTCGCGGCGGACGAGCCGCCGCTCAGGATCGACGGACCGGAGCCGGGTGAGGTGGTGCGCGGCCTCGTCTACGTCACCGGCCGAGCCGTCTGGCCGGATCCCGAGCGCTTCGCCTTCTTCCAACTGCTCGTCGGCCCGGGCAACGATCCCGCGCCTACTTCGCTCCAACCGGTCAGCCCGCGTGTCGACCAGCCCCGCACGGGTGGCTTTCTCGCGGTCTGGGACACCGGCGATCTTCCGGCTGGCGACTACACCCTCGTACTGGTAGTGGATGACGTCGATGGGAACGAGCTACAGGCGCGCGTGAGTGTCGTCGTCGAGGCGGCTCCGGCCCGCCCGACCGCGACGTCAGCGCCAACCGTGCGGCCGGAGAGCGGGTCACCCGAGGCTATTCCGCCGGAGAGTGCGCCTCCGGTTGCCACGCTGCCACTCCCCCTAGAACCGCTGCCCACCCGCAGCCCGTTCGCCCCCGTGTACGAGCCAGCGCGTGAGCCGACTGCCACGCCGTACCTGCCGCGCCCGCTCCCCACGCCGGGCGGCGAACCGGCGCTCGCTCCGATCCCAACGCCGTTGCCGGTGCCCCCGCCGCTCATCCCCACCCAGGCGCCGCCAGTCTTCCCACCGACCCCGCCAGTTCCGACGCCCCCTGGCGTTCCATAGCCACACGCCCCAGGCCACACGCCCCAGGCCGCACTGCTGCCCAGGCCACACTGCTGCCCAGGCCACACTGCTGCCCAGGCCGCACTGCTGCCCAGGCCACACTGCTGCCCAGGCCACACTGCTGCCCAGGCCACACGCTCCGGGCCACCCCGTTCGGCGTACCGCGTGGCGCGTACGTGGATGTGTACGCGGGCATGACGTGGAAGCGTCGAAGCATCTTCGAAGGCCAGACGAAGGCCAGACACCGGCACCGAACCCGGCTGGCCTGCGCGGCCCGTATCGTGCAGGGCGGCCCATATCGTGCAGGAGGCCCAGGTGCACGTGTCTGGCGCTGGGGCGCACAGGCCGCCGCTCGGGCTGAGCGCCCAGCGCCACTCTCCCATGTTCGCCGCTGAACGAGCGGCAGGGAGACTGCGCTGCGCCGCGGGCGGTCGGGTCGTCGGCGCTGGAGGGCGAGCCGACGACGGGTTGACTGCTACTCGATGACACAGCACCACCAGAAGGGGGTAGACCATGGCTTTAGCGCGACGACGAGCCCAGATCGTCTGGACTGGGACCACCGCACAGGGGAAGGGGCGCCTGACCGTCGATAGCGGAGCGTTCCCAGAGCAGACGCTCACCTTCGCGGCCAGGGTCGAGGAGGCCGGCGGCAAGACGAGCCCGGAGGAGTTGATCGCAGCCGCGCAGAGCGCCTGTTTCGCGATGGCCCTGTCGCTGGGGCTGACCCAGGCCGGTCATCCACCGGAGCAACTGACGGTCAGCGCGATCTGCTCCCTCGACAAGGTGGGGGGCGGCTACGCGATCACGACCATGGAGATCGACGTCAAGGGCCGCGTACCAGGTGCCGATGCCGCGACCTTCGAGCAGGCCGTACGGGCTGCCGAGACGGGCTGCCCGGTCGCGAAGGCGCTGCACGGCAACGTCGAGTTTCGAGTCACCTCGCGGCTGGAGAGCTGATTGGTGGGAACGGCGCCAGCACGCGAACCGGCCGGCCGGCTGGCTCATGCGCTGGCACTCCACCGCGGACCGGCCAGCCCCCCTGGCCTACCCTCGACGCCCGACCAGGCGTGTGACAGGCCAAGGATCTACCGACGGGGCGCACGATCGCGTGCGCCCCGTCAGGCATCCTCGGATGGCCAACAGCGGCCTGCCCGCCCTGGTGCCATCCACTCGGGTGCCATTCAATCGCGCACCCGCCTCAGGCGCGCGCCACCCGCGACGGCTGGCAGGCCTCCATCACCGCGACGATTGGCCCGAGGCTGCCGCGCTGTGAAGGAACGACCCGCACGAGAGCCGTGTCGAGGCCAGCCGAGAGCCGCTTGAACGCTGCCGCCGCACCTGAGGCCGGGCCGAAGTAGCCGACCAGCCGCGCCAGTTCTACCGGGAAGGCGTCGATCAACTCGTCATCTGGTGCGCCACGGTCGCGCCGCTCCTCGAGCTCGGTGAGCGCCTCGTCGAAGCCCATCCGCCCGAAGTGCCCTCGGTAGCCGAGCGTCCGCGAGACGCCGGGCCGAGCGAGCGCGTAGGCCATCAGGGCGCGGGTGTAGGCTCGGCGGGCAGCGTCCTCGTCGTCGTCGACGCAAATCCGGATGTACTCGACCAGCTTGACTTCGGACGGGTCGCGCCCGGCGCTCCGCGCGCCCTCGTCGACCTGCTGGCGGCTCCAGGCGATCTGCTCGGGGGTACACCAGTTCAGTGCGGCCCCGTCCGACGCCTCGCCGGCCAGTGTCAGCATGTGCGGGCCGAGCGCGCCCAGGACGACCGGCACACGCGGCGGCCGGATGCTCAACTCGAAGCCGTGGAGGCGCACGGCCGATCCCTCATAGTCGACCTGCTGGCCGGCCAGCAGCGCGCGGAGCGTCACCAGGTAGTCGCGCATCGTACCGATCGGACGCAGATCGGGCAGCCCGAGGGTGCGCCGGCCCGCCGGGCTGTGAATCGCGCCGGACCCCACGCCGAGGACGAAACGGCCGCCCGTGATCTCGCCAACCGTCGCGGCCGACGATGCGAGCGACGGCACGGCCCACAGCCCGACCGGGATGACCGAGATACCGGTCCCAAGCCCGCCAGGCACGACCTCAGCGCTGGCTGCCCACCACTGGGCGCAGACGTGGAGCGGGTCGCGTCCGTTGCCGGCATTCGTCCAGATGGCCTGATAGCCGAGGCGCGCTGCCAGCCGCGCAAGCTCACGATGCTCGTCGAACGACACGCCAAGCTGCTGATCCAGTCCTACCCCAATCTCCACGTCCTACCTCCACCTGACCCCAGGCCACCGGCCTCCCTCGATCGTACGCCATTCGGAAGGTGCGGCTTCGCTCCAGGGGTCATCTGCCCACCTCATCGCTGCGCTGCCGGGGCAGGCCGGATACCACCGACGGCGAACCGTCGACGGGCAGGTTGTCCCAGGCCCAGCCGGCCGCTTCGAGCTCCGCGAGCGCCGCAAAGCGCCCGCCCTGGCGCTCCAACTCGGCCGGGGGTCCGACTTCTACCACCCGCCCCGCCTCCAAGACGACGACGACGTCCGCCTCGCGCGCCGTCGAGAGGCGATGTGCGACCGTCAAGACGCCGCAGGCCCGCTCGACGGTGACCGTCCGCAAGGCGGCGCGGAAGGCTGCGTCGCTCGCGCCATCCACGGCGGCGGTCGCCTCGTCGAGCAGCAAGACGGCCGGGCTGAAGGCGATCGCCCGAGCCAGGGCGAGCAACTGGCGCTGCCCCGCCGACAACTGGACCCCGTCGCCCCGCCCCGCGCCGGCGAGCAGGGTGTCGGCGCCGTTCGGGAGCGCCCGGACGAAGTCGTCGGCCCCGGCGATGCGGAGTGCCTGCTCGACAGCGGCGCGGTCCGCGTGTGGGTCGAACAGCGTGACGTTCTCGAAGACGGTACCGGCGAACAGATGAACGGCCTGTGGTACCACGCCCAGCACGTGCCGGCGTTCGGCGTCGTCCAGTCCGCGCGGATTGCGGCCGGCCACGAGGACCGTTCCAGTCCAGGGCGCATAGAGGCCGCCAAGCAGGCTGAGCACGCTGCTCTTGCCGGCTCCAGTTCGTCCGACGACCGCGACGTGCTGCTCACGCTCGACCGAGAAGGAAACGTCGTGGAGGATCGACCGGCCAGCCTCGTAGCCGAACGTCAGGTGTCGCACCTCGACCACTAGTCCGGGGTCCGCATGCGCTGCCCCGTTCGCCGCCGGTCGGTGCTGCGATCCCGCCGGCCGTGCGAGCGATGGACGTGGAGGTGTCGCCCGCTGCGACGTGCCAGGCTCCCCTGGCGTCGCATTTTCCGGCGGGGCCGGGTACTCGTGTGGTGCCATGGAGGTGCGCGCTGGAGTCGGCTCGCGCGTTCCCGTGTACGGGACTATGGCGCTTGCCGGCTGGGAAGCGGCGAACGGCTCGGGGCGCGCCCGCTCGTCGCTCGGGACGGCCAGTACCTGGCAGATTCGCTCGGCGCCGGAGATGGCGCTCTGGACCGTCTGCCACTCGTCGCCGAGCGCTGTGATCGGCTTGAAGAACCGGTCGAACAACAGGACGAACGCCGTGAGTGTCCCCAGCGAGATGCCCCAGGAGCTGGCCCCGGTCGTCCCGCTCGTCCCGAACCAGAGCAGCAGCGCGACCACGCTCGCCGCCAGGATCGACATCGTCGGGGGGTAGAGCGCCGAATAGGAGACGGTTCGGTCGAACGCCTCCAGCACGTCGCGGAGGGCGTGGCGGAAACGCTGGACGAACGTCGCCTCGCGCCCGAACGCGCGCACGACCTCGACCCCGACCAGGCTCTCCTGGAGATGGGTATTCAGCAGGCCGACCGCCTCGCGGTTGGCGCGCTCGGCGGCGCGGATCCTGATCTGAAGCTGACGGGTCACGAACACCAGGATCGGGGCGACCAGCGCTGATATTGCGGTCAACTGCGGGCTGAGCGCGAGCATCGCGATCGACACCGTGACCAGCCGAGACATGTCCGCCACGAGCCGGATCGCGCCGGACGAGAAGACCGTATCGAGCGTCTCGACGTCGGCCGTGCAGCGGCTGATGAGATCGCCGAGCGGGGTACGGTCGTAGAACGAGATCGGCAAGGTCTGGAGATGGGCGTGCAACCCGGTCCGCAGGCGATGCAGCGCACCCTGCGCCGCGATCGAGACGAGGTAGGTCGAGAGCGCGCTCGTGGCCTGCACGGCGGCGACGGCAGCCAGGTACAACGCGGCGAGCGTCAGCAGGCCGTCGGCGACTCCCGGCGTCAGGTGCTCGTCGACGATCTTGCCGATCAGGAGCGGTGGTACCAATTCGAGGACGGCGCCAGTCAGGGTCAGGACGGCGGCCAGCAGGAGGACACCGCGCCAGGGCGCAACGGTCGCGGCAAGCTGGCGCAGCGGGTCGACCGCCGTTGGTATCGTCGGCGGACTGGCAGATTCGATGGCTGCCGTCGTGGCGCTCATTCCACGGCCTCTTGCCAGGTCTCACTGCTCTGAGCCGGAGCGTCTCGTCTGGCCTGGCGCCCGTTGTGTTCGGCTCGCGCTCTCCGATGGTTCGCCACATCCTGGCTGTTCGCGGCCATGCTCCCGCGCCCAGTTCCGGGCGCGGGAGCAGCGCCATTCTGACGCCCAGCCATGCGTTCAGGTCCACCCGTGGCTCCATCCGGGTCGGCAGCAGCGCTGTTGGCAGCAGCGGCTCGGGCAAGGTCGTCACCCACGCACTCGACAGCACGTGCCCCAGCACGATGCTGGGCCATGAAGATTCGAGCGTACAGGCCGTCCGCCGCCATCAAGTCGTCGTGAGTGCCCTGCTCGGCGATGCGCCCGCCATCCAGCACGATGATGTGATCGAGGCGCGGGAAGGTCGCCAGTCGATGCGAGCAGAGGATGACCGTCGCCCGTTGCTCGGGTGGTGCGTCCGGACCGAAGGCCGCATGCAGGTCGCTCGCGATGGCCGCCTCGGTGTGAAGGTCGACCGCTGAATACGGATCGTCGAGCACGAGCAGGCCCGGCGCGCCGCCGGACGGCGCAGCGAGCGCCCGAGCTAGCGCGACCCGCTGGCGCTGCCCCCCAGAGAGACGGATCCCCAACTCGCCAATCTGCGTGTCGAGGCCGGCCTGAAAACCCCGCAGGTCGGGCGCGAGTGCCGCCCGCTCGACCGCTGTGCTGAGCCGCCCGTCATCCAGGTCGTCAACGCGGCCATTGTGATGGGGTGCAGCCGCGGCGTGGTGGTGGGCGGTGGGAGTGTAGTGATAGCCCGCGCCGGTCGCGGAGAGACGAGGGAGGGACGACGGGTCCATGACGCCGCTAGCGCCGTCGTCCTCGTCGATGGCGAGCAGGACATTCTGGCGGATGCTGCCCGAGAACAAGAAGGGGTCTTGCGGCAGGTAACCGACCCAGGCCGCGCGGCGGTCGGGTGGGATCTCGCCAAGCGGGATGCCATCGATCGAGATCCGGCCGGACTCGATCGGGTAGACGCCCAGCAACGCTCGTGCGAGCGCGCTCTTGCCCGAGCCGACCGCGCCGGTCACGCCGATGAAGGCGCCGGGCGGTACCACGAGCGCGACGTCCTGGAGAGCGGGCGCCGACGCACCGGGATAGCGGAAGGTGACCGAGTCGAGCGCCACGGCGACCG
Source organism: Chloroflexota bacterium (assembly GCA_020845495.1). Next base: position 21,000 of record JADLFM010000261.1, on the reverse strand, counting down.
GCCGGTCGGGCGGCGGCGGCGGGGTCGGTAGCGGCGCTTCGATGCCGGCGACGTGGCGCGGGTCGAACGAGGCGCATCTGGGCTCGCCCCATACCGGGCGTGCAGGCGCTAGCAGCGGACGTAGGCGGGCATAGGCGGCGGCGCCGCGCTGGATCGAGTTCACCAGTTGCGGAACCCGGAAACCCCGCTCGACGAAGCGGCCGAACAGTTGGAGATAGGCCACAAACGCGCCGACCGTCATCGCCCCCGCCACTACCCGTTCGCCGCCCTGCCAGACGACCAGGATCACGCCGGCCGTCATCAGCGCGGTGTAGGTCGGACGCAGGCCGCCCTGGAGGCGCGCCACCGCCAGGTTCGCCTCGGCCTGGCGCTGCGAGAGCCGCTCGACCCGGTCGATGGCGACCGATGCCCGCCCAAACAGGCGCAGCACCCGGACGCCGGCCAACTGCTCCTGAAGGCCGGCCGTCAACGCTGCGTTGGCGGCACGGGCGACGGTCGTCCGCTCGTGGACCCAGCGGCCGGTAGCGTGGGCGAGCAGCATCGCGAGCGGCACCGGTAGAAGCGCCATCAGGGTGAGGCTGGCGTCGAACAGGAGCATCGCCACGATCATCGCGATCGAGAAGAGGACGGTATCCCACATCTCGATGATGAACTCGCGCACGCCGGTGCCGAGCACATCGACGTCGCCGATGATCTTGGCCATGATCTCGCCGACCGGCGTGGTGTGGAGCCGAGCCATCGGCCAGGCCAGGACGCCGCGCAGGCCGTCTGCACGCACGTTGGCCCGGATGCGCCCGACCGCCGTCACCAGCAGCCGACGCTTGAACACCCGCGCCGTCTCGCTCAGGATCGTCGCACCCACGAACGCCAGGACTGCCCAGCCAATCGCACCTGGGTGAGCCTCGCCGCGCTCGAGGGCCAGCACGGCGTCGATGGCTCGGCCGAGCATGATCGGTGGCAGGACGATCGTCGTATTCATGACGATGCCTGCCAGGGAGCCAAGCACCAGCAGGCCGGCGACCTGTCGGAAGTACGGCCGCATCTCCCACAGGTAATGAGACCGGCGGCCGCTCATGCCGCTGCCACCCCGCGACGCGCCGGCCGGAGGCTGTCGGGCACCGGCCGGGGAGCCGCGAGCACCGCCGACAGGCGCAGCCGCATACTACCTACCTCTCGCGGAGCGGTGAGCCACCCACACGGGTCAACGACACCGATCGCCGGCCAGCAGGCTCAGGCGGCCAGACGCCCATCAACGGGGAAGTAGCTCCGCGCCCTCGACGAAACGGGCTACGGCGTCGGCGGCGAGAGCGTGGCCGGCCGCGTTCCAGTGGATGTCGCGCTGAAAGTATAGGCGCGTGCCCTGGTTGGCTGCCGCCCGGAAGGTGGGCAGCAGATCGAGGGCCGGGATGTCGTGCGCCGCCGCGATGTCGGCAAGCCGCTGGTCCGGCCGGGCGAGATCCCAGCGGTCGTCCTCCGGCAGATCGCGCTCGTCCAGCAAGTCGGCCCAGTCTTCGTGATGCACCTGCCACTTGCCCGGTACGATCACCAGGGCGTAGCGCGCCCCTAGCTGCTGTGCCTCGTCGCGGGTGGCCACGAGCAGTGCTTCGACGGTCTTCCAGGCATGACGCTCGTCCGAGCCCTCCTTCTTTCGATAGACGTCGAGCAGCCGCCCTTCGACGGGCTGCCGGCGCGTCGCGCGGCGCGGCCGTGCGTAGCGCACCTTGTCGACTACGCCGGTCTCGAACGCACGCACGGCTGACGAGCGCCGGCTCAGCCAGCCGAGGATGCGCTCGCCGTCGCCTGACTGGCGCGAGGTCCAGGGCAACAACTCCAGCGTGCCAGCGTCGTCAGTCGTGGCTACCGGCCGCTCCAGGTCGCGAAGCTCACCACGCGAGCGCGGGAAGCAGTCGTCGACGTCGTTGCCGACGTAGAAGAACTGCACCACGAGCGACGGCGCAAGGCCAGGGCCGGCGTGACGTAAGAAGAGGTATTCGTGGACCGGTCCCCAGTCGAAGACGCCGCCGTTCAACCAGGCCACGGGCGGAGATGTGCCGCCACTCATGCCGGCCGTGAGCAGCGCCGAGACGGTCTGCTCCTCCGAGACCTGCTTCGCCTCGATGAACGAGTCGCCAAGCGCCAGGACGCGCGTCGCATCTGACAGGGGTGGGAGGGGGCCGCCGCGCAGGCCACGCGCGTTGAAGCGAAGGTAGGTGGTGAACTCCGGCTCCTTGATCCAGGCGCTACTGTTAGGAGTATGAAGATGGCCGACGGCCGGGTCGCCTTGCGCCCAGACGCCGGTCTCATAGTTGCCGGGCAGGATTGGCCCAAAGACCCGCAGGCAGACCTCCACGAGCAGGAGCGGGAGCAGCAACCCGACGAGCGCGAGCAGGGAGCGCGCGGCGAGCCTCGTCATACGTCGGTGCTGGCGTCCCACGGGTCTCGCATGTCACCCCTCCCCGGCAGGCTCAGGCGTGCCGGTCCGGAGAGGATCGGCCACGGTTACGTGTGGCGCCGGCCGTGCATCATCAGACGCGACACCCACCAGCAGGACGGGAGGCGCCCTACCGGCCGCAACCGAAGGCATCGCCAATCCTACCGTCGCGGGCCGCATGGTAGGGCATTCCCGTCAGGACGTTCCATCCTCGCCTGCCGCACCCACGTATGGCCGGTCAGGCAGGTGTGGCTGCACCGATACGGATACGGCGCTGCCGCCCGGAATGCCCGCGGACGAGGTACACCGGCGACGCTGGCTACGAATCCAGGGGTGCGATGACGACGCGCTGCTCGACCAGCCCCGGCGGTAGGGTCGCGGCGACCGAGCAGTACCGTTCCTCGACCAGCGCCACCAACCGCTCGAGGTTCGCCTGAGTCAGTCCTGACCCACGCAACGTATGCTCCACCAGGATGTGGGTGTAGCGGTTCGGCCGCTCCTCGGCGCGGTCGCCGCGCAGCGTCACCCGGTAGCGCTCGGGCGTCAGCCGCTGCTTGGCGAGGATCTGCACCAGCGTCGTCGCCAGGCAGGTGCCAAGCGCGTGGAGGAGTAACTCCATCGGCCGGAACCCCCGTCCGGTCCCGCCCTTCTCGATGGGCAGGTCGATCTGAATCGTGGCGTCGCCGGCTCCCGCCGCCTCGAACACGGTGCCACCGGTCCAGTTCAGCGTGGCCTCGGTCGTCGTCATGGCTGTGTTACCTCGTTCCGGGACTGCTGCCCCTCGGTCTGGCAGGCGCCTCCCGGTAGCGGACTGGCCACCGGGGACTGGCCACCGGGGATTCGCCGCCGGGGGGATAGCCGGGGATCGCGGGAGCGTGACGGCAGGATAGCAAGCTCAGATGGGCGGGCACGCTGGCGCCACGCTCACTCCTCCGGCACGCTGCGTGCCCGCCCGAATCAGCCTCCCGAGGGCCGTCGTGGGTGGCCGTCGTGGGTGGCCAGTGGGGCGAATACTCTTGCTCAGTATACGGGTAGGGGGTATAGTAGCATCACGGCCTCACCCCCACCGGACGAGCGTTCGGCGGCCGGCACGTCACCGCACCACCCGGAGGGAGCCATGTATCTCCAACAGTTCTTCGTTGACGGGCTCGGCCACGCCAGCTACCTGATCGGGTCCGATTCGACTCATGAGGCGGCCGTGGTCGATCCTCGGCGTGACGTCGCCGTCTACCTGGAAGCAGCGGCGCAGGCTGGGCTGCGCATCCGCTACGCCCTCGAGACCCACGTCCACAACGACTTTCTCTCCGGCGCCCGAGCCATCGCCAGTGCTCTCGGCGCCGAGCACGTCGCGTCGGCGGAGGCCGGCCTGACCTTCCCGCATCACGGCGTCCGCGATGGCGCCACCCTCACGCTTGGCGAGCTCGTCATCACGGTCCTGGCGACACCGGGGCACACCCCCGAGCACGTCAGCTACGTGGTTGCCGACACCGCGCGGACCCACGAGCCAGTGCTCATCTTCACCGGCGGCGATCTGCTGGTGGGATCGGTGGGGCGGCCGGATCTGCTCGGCCGCGAAATGGGCGAGAAGCTCGCCCCACGGCTCTACGACAGCCTGTTCGGCAAGATCCTGAAGCTCGAAGACTACGTGGAGGTGCTGCCGACGCATGGAGCCGGCTCGCTCTGCGGCCGGGCCATCTCCTCGAAGCGCACTACGACGATCGGCTACGAGCGCCGCTTCAACGTCTTCCTCCAGAAGAAGGACCGGCGCGAGTTCGTGGACTTCGTCCTCGACGGCAACCCGTTCATCCCAGCCTACTATCGGAACATGCGGCCCGCGAACATCGCCGGGCCGGACGCTTTCACGGCACCGCCGCCGCGCCCACTGACCGTTGCCGAGGTCGAGCATGCTCTGGGACACGGCGCGCTGGTCGTCGACACGCGCTCGCCAGCAGCCTTCGGCGCCGCGCACCTGCCAGGGGCATACAACGTCGGGCTTGGGCCGATGCTGCCGACCTGGGTCGGTTCGCTGGTCCCGTCCGACGTGCCGATCGTCCTGGTGCTCGACCGCGAAAGCGACTGGCACGAGGCCGTGACCGCGCTCGGCCGGATCGGCTACGAGAAGATGCCTGGGTATCTGGCTGATGGCATCTCGGCCTGGCAGACGGTTGGTCTGCCCACCGAGCGCATCGAGCAGATCGACGTGCGCGAACTGGCTCGCCGTCATGCCGAGACGCCGGACCTCCAGATCGTGGACGTACGGATGCCGAGCGAGTGGGAGAGCGGCAGCATCGCTGGCTCGACCCTCGTCTCGCTCACCGACCTGCACGCTGGCCTGGACAGCCTCGACCGTGGCCGCCCGACGGCCGTCATCTGTAGCACCGGCTACCGCTCCGGCATCGCGGCCTCGATCCTGGCCCAGAACGGCATCCGGTCGCTCGCCAACGTGACGGGAGGCATGACGGCCTGGGACGCGGCCGGCCTCGAGACGGTCAGCCTCTCGGACACGATCGACTCCACGGACACGGCCAGCCCGTCGGGCACGATCGATTCCGCGGACACGGCTAGCCCCACGGACGCGGCCAGGTCTACGAGCGGGATCCGCCCGGCGGCGACAGCCGGCACAGCCACCAGCTAAGCGCCGCGTACTCCGGTCGACGTTCGTACCGCGCATCTGCTTACCTGAGCACGATCGGCAGAGTGGCAGGCGAGGGCGGGTTTCGTTGCTGCTGACCACCGTCCGCACGCGCGGCGAGAACCTCCTCGACGCCCTTCGCTCTGTCGCCAGACCGTCGCCACTTCACGCCGCCGGCCTGCCTGCGTGAGCAGCTACGATGGGACGAGCCAGATGCGGCCAGGAAGATCCCACGGTGCGCCTCTGGAGAACGGGGCAGAGCGGCCCCTGCACGCATCGCTCGTCAGCGACTGGTTTGGCGATCAGATGATGCGTACACTCACCCGGCGAAAAGGTCTGACGTGCGCGTTCACTCCATCCTCCACGAATCTTTCGAAGCTGCCGGCGCCATCAGACGAAGCACGAGAGCGAGAGAGCGCTGCCACCACAGTAGGAGGAACGAGCTCGCATGACTGCCGCCCTGCTATCCCCGACCCGGCCCAGAGTGTATATGCCGGTACTTCTGATTCTGGGTCTCACACATCTTCTGAATGACCTGATGCAATCGCTGATTCCAGCTGCCTATCCGATCATCAAGGATGTGTACACCCTGGATTTCTCCCAGATCGGCCTGATCACGTTGACCTTCCAGGTTGCCGGTTCGCTGCTTCAGCCCGTGGTTGGCATGGTGACCGACAAACGACCGGCCCCATACTCGCCGGTCGTGGGCATGTTGTTCACCTTGTCCGGACTGATGAGCCTTGCGTTCGCTCACAGCTACACGGTCATCCTTGTCTCGGTCGCGGTGATCGGCATCGGCTCGTCAATCTTCCACCCTGAAGCGACACGCATGGCTCGGTACGCGGCCGGCGGTCGGCAGGGAATGGCGCAAGGCATCTTCCAGGTCGGCGGTCAGACGGGCAGTGCCATCGGCCCACTGCTCGCCGCGCTCGTCATCGTGCCGTGGGGGCAGCCGAGCATTGCCTGGTTCGCTGTCACGGCGCTGGTGGCGATGGTGCTGCTGTTCTGGATCGGCAGTCAGCAACGCCGGATCAGCGCGGCGTTCACGTCGATGCGCTCGGGGGCGAAGAAGAGTCTCGGCGGGCGCACCCGCCATACCCCATTCGCCATCGGCGCCGGGCTGGTCGTCCTCACCGTGCTGATGTTTTCGAAGAACGCCTATGGCGAGAGCTTCCGGTCCTTCTACACGTTCTATCTGATCGAGAGGTTCGGGCTCTCGATCCCCATAGCGCAGATGATGCTGTTCATCTTTCTCGTAGCATCTGCCGTCGGTGTGCTGATCGGCGGGATCGTCGGCGACCGCATCGGGCGCCACCGCATCATCTGGATCTCGGTGCTGGGACCGCTCCCCTTGACGCTGGTCCTTCCCTATGCTGACCTGTTCTGGACCGGCGTCCTCACGGTGATGATCAACTTGATCATGGCGAGCGCGTTCGCCTCGATCCTGATCTACGCCATGGACTTGCTGCCCAACCGCATCGGCTTCATCGGGGGGCTCTTCTACGGGCTCAACTTTGGGCTCGGAGGCATTGCGGCAGCGATCCTTGGCAGCCTCGCAGACACCTACGGCGTCGAAACCGTCTACCAGTTCTGCGCCTTCCTTCCCCTCGCCGGCCTCCTCGCCTGGTTCTTGCCGAAGATCGACGAGGGAGGTACTCAGCAACGATGACACTCAGAGAGACCCGCTGCCTTGGCGTCACGACGAGGAGGTGCTGACTACGAGGTGCTGACTACTCAGATGCGTCCTGCTCCCAAGTCGGTCTCGCCAGCGCCTCCATGTCGTTGGACGTGACCCGCCTCGGCTGTCCTGAAGTTTCTGGGATGCCCTGGCATCAGTGGAGACGCTGAGGTGCCCCGCCTTCGGAGCGTCTCCAACCCAGTGCACCCCGATGTTTCTACGAAGCTGCTGACCACCACTCGCACGCGCGGCGAGAACCTCCTCGACGCCCTCCGCTCCAACGCCGGTCCGTCACGCTTCACGCTGCCGGCCTGCCCACGTGAGCAGATACCGTACCCCTGCGCTGGTCCGGCCGGCCCGTCCGGACCACTCCATCAGATCTGGAACGAGAGCTTTCCGATGACGCGAACGACCCCGCAGTCACCCAGCCTGTCCCACAGTAGCGAGGACACCACGGGTACCACTGGCCCGTCCCTGCCGCCCGCCGTTTACGCGGCAGACCTCGACGCGCTCCGTCGCCAGGGAGCCGACGTCAGAGTGATCGACGTCCGCACTCCGGCCGAGTTCGAGACCGCGCACATTCCCGGCAGCTACAACGTGCCGCTCGACCAGCTTTCCGAACACTGTGCGGAGCTTGTGGGCATCGGTGCACCGGTCGTGCTAGTGTGCCGCTCGGGCAACCGTGCGCGGCAGGCCGAGGCGACGCTGAAGGACGCGCACATGCCGCGGGTGCACGTCCTCGACGGCGGCGTCATGGCCTGGCAGCAGGCCGGACTTTCGCTGATTCATGGCCGGCAAACCTGGAGCCTGGAACGCCAGGTCCGCGCGATCGCCGGCGGGCTCGTTTTGCTCGGAACGCTCGGCAGCCTGTTCGTCTGGCCGCCGCTGATCTATCTGGCAGTCTTCGTCGGGGCCGGCCTGCTGTTCGCTGGCCTGACTGATACCTGCGCGATGGGCATGCTGCTGGCTCGCATGCCCTGGAACCGAGGCGCGGCCTGCGACGTCTCTGGGGCCGTTGCCTGTCTCGCCGCCAACCCCGACCCGCGCGACGAGGGCCGCTGAGCAGCCAGTCCTTCCCGGTGCAAGCCGCGGACGCCGGCCCCACCTGGAGCCGGCGTCCGCGGCTTGCACCGCTTCGCTCCGGGCGAGGCAGCCACCGTCGCCGCGCCTGGAGGCGGACTCCGGCGATCGCTCCGTGACGGACCCTGGGTCCACATGGAACGTCCGCTCGCCGTCAATTACGGGCAGTCGTGCGCGCCGCAGGCACGCTGCCGCTGCCCGGAGCCGCCGGCGACGGGGAGGATCAGCGGTAGTTGGTGAACTGGAGTGGCACCGGGTACTCCTGACCCCGCAGAAGCTGAATCGCTCCCTGAAGCATGTCCTTCGACGGGCCGGAGACTCGCACAGCGTCGCCCTGGATCTGGGCCTTTAGCTTCGGATACTTGTCGCGGATCAGTTTGGCGATTGTCTTTCCGAGATCTTGATCGATCCCCTGGCGCAGCTTCGCGGATTGCCGGACCGTTCCCTTGGCGGCCGGCTCGATCTTGCCGAAGTCGAACACCTTCGCGTCGAGCTTGCGGCGCGCCGCTCGCTCGATCAGCAAGTCCCGCACTGACTTGAGCGTGAACTCGGTGTCGCAGGCGAGGGTGACGCTGTCCTTGTCGAGCGTGATGCTGCTACCGGTGGCCTTGAGGTCATAGCGTGCGCCGATCTCGCGCTCGACCTGGTCCACTGCGTTGACGAGCTCTTGTCGGTCGATCTGCGACACGACGTCGAAACTGCTGTCCGAGGCCATACCTGCCCCCCACGTGATGGATGTGCCGACCTGCCACGTACGATCGAAGCACGTGAGCAGAAGTCTTCAACCACTCCACTCGAAAGGGAAGACTGGTCGAACTTCTTGACACATGCTCAGCACAGTTGTACCGGAGCGAGCAGCAGCGTCGGCGGCGTCCGAGCGGCGCTCAGCGCAATTGCGTGAGCGCCGGCGCTCGGGTGACCCGCTCCCAGGAGAAGCGCTGACTCCAGCGGTCGCTCGCGACGCCCTCCAGCCGGTCCATCACCACCCCGCCGATCACCGATCCAAACTTGAAGCCGTGGCCGGAGCCGCCCGTGGCGACGAACAGGCGCGGGTCGCTGGGGTACACATCCAGCAAGAAATCCGAGGTCGGTGAGAGGTTGTACATGCAGCTTTCGGCCCGTGCCGGCAGCACCTCCGGATCCAGCCCAAGGTGATCGCGCAGGAAGCCGCGCGCCCCCTCCACGAAGCCGGGCGGGGTTGTCGCGCGGTCGAAGTCCGGCGTCGCTACTGGCTCGCCGTAGACGTGTTGCGCCACCTTGAAGGCGTCGGTCTGCCAGGACGGGAAGCCGTAGAAGCCATCGTCCGGGCAGGAGAACGCCGGCAACGCCGGATAGCGCAGCGCGGGCGGTGTCTCGGTCAGGTACAGAATGCCCTGCTGGGTCTGAACGAGGATGTCGGTGAGCTCCGGCAGCAGCCGCTTCGACCAACCGCCCAGGGCCAGCACCGCGCGTGGAGCGGCGAACCGCTCGCCGTTGGCCGTCCGTACCACCACATCCGCACCGTCGAGATCGAGGCCGGCGACCTCGCGCTCGGCGGCGATCGTCGCGCCGGCTCGCTCGGCGAGCGTTGCCAGAGCGGCCACGCAGGCGCTGGCTCGGAGGAAGCCTGCGTCCGTTTCGAGCAGCGCCCGCGTCGCCAGCCGAAACTGGGGAAAGCGCGCCCGGAGTTGTGCGCGGTCCAGCCGCTCGATTGGGGAGCCGATCTGCCGACCAACGGCCTCCAGGTCGTCGAGGTAGGGTTGCGCGTCGAGAGCCGTGTAGGCCAGGTTACCAGCCGGCAGGTAGAGGGTCTGGCTCGTCTCGCGCTCGACGTCACGCCAGGCCGCCATGGCCGCCCGCGCGAGTGCCGCGTAGTGCGGGTCGGTATAGGTCGAACGGATCTTGCGCGACGGCCCATACGACGCCGCGACCGGGTTCGGCAGCCGCCCGCGCTCGACGACCACGACCCGCCGGCCACGCCGAGCCGCTTCAACGGCTGTCCCCAGCCCGAAGACGCCGCCGCCCACGACGACGAGATCGAAACGCGCGGGAGAGGAGAACATTGGCGACATCGGCATGGCCTCCAGTGCGGCAGGACGGGGGACGGGTATGACGGAGCGCCTGACTGTGGTCAGTCAGGCGCGGCAAAGGGTGGTTGGTGCGAGAACGTCAGGCCCGGCGGTCAGAGGTCGCGGGCGCAGCGAAACCCGAGGTTGCCGGTCGCGCTGTCGGGCGTGTTAGCGCTCCGAGCAGCCACTCGGTAGCGATAGCAGTACGACTTGTGGCAGAGGAACGAGCCGCCGCGCATCACGTGATGAGTTCCGCTGCGAGGCCCTTTCGGGTTGCGGCGGGGGCCAGTCACGTGAAAGGTCGGGTGGAACCAGTCGGCGGCCCACTCCCAGACGTTGCCAGTCATGTTGTAGAGGCCGTAGCCGTTCGCGGGAAAGGCATCGACGGGAGCGGAGCCAGGGTAGCCGTCCTCGGCAGTGTTCTGGGTCGGGAAGGCGCCCTGCCAGACGTTCATCCGATGCTGGCCGTTCGGGGTCAGTTCGTCGCCCCAGGGGAAGCGTTGCTGCTCCAGCCCGCCGCGAGCCGCGTACTCCCACTCGGCCTCGGTTGGCAGGCGTAAACCGGCCCAGCGGCAGTACGCACGGGCGTCGTTCCAGGACACCTGCACGACCGGATGATCCGGCCGATCCGCGATGCTCGACTGTGGGCCTTCCGGATGGCGCCAGTCGGTGCCGTACACCTGGCGCCACCAGGGCGTCTGCGCGACACCCCGCGTTGGAGGGAAGTTATCCGGCAGGAAGCCGTAGAAGACGAACCCCCAGCCGAACTTCTCGGCCTCGGTGACGTAGCCGGTCGCCTCGACGAAGACGGCGAAGCGGGCGTTGGTGACGGTGTACGCGTCGATGGCGAACGGATCGATCCGGATCGTACGGATCGGCCCCTCGCCGTCCACCGGGTAGCCCTCGCCATCGTCCGTGCCCATCAGAAACTCACCGCCGGGTAGGCTCACCAGTGTCGATGTCGGATCGAGGCTTAGGGCCGGTCGCCCGGCCGCGCGGATGGGCGAGGCAAGCACGGCGGCCTCCCCGCTTGCAGCCATGGCCGCCGTCGCGCAGGATAAGCCCGCAGCCGCCGACAGCATAGGCCCAGTCCTGCCAGCGTCCGTGCTCGCGTCGTCGCGCTCGGTCACGCTCGGCGGAGCGGCGGCCTCAAACAGCACGAGGCCGCTCTCGGCTGCCCCGCGTGACGCGGCGCAGCACGCCGATCCGCTCGTATGTTCCCTCGGTCGTTCCGCTGCCGGATCAGCCATGACGGGTCGCCTCCTCCACGACGAGGATGATACGCCACGCCAGCGCAGCCGAGGACGTTGAAGGCGCGAGCGCAGGCTGGGCCGAGAACGGCGGATCAGCCGAAGGACGGGCGCGAGCGCGGCCGGACCTGAAGGCTCGTCACGGTGCAAATCGGGCAGTCGGCGCGCATGGTGAGCCGGTGCGCCGACTGCTCGGAGCGAGCGGCCTATCCGCGTAGCGGATAGGCCGGGCGTTGCCCCTCGCGGACCCAGGTAGCCAGCGCGGCGCCAAGCCCCGTGTGCTCGGATGGGAGGATCAGAGCGCCGTTCGCAATCCGCTCCGGCGGCTCGAGGACGGTCGGTCGCCAGGATACCTCGCCCCAGGCGAACTCGAGGGGGGCGGCATGCGGCACGCTCGCCAGCGCCGACGCGCTCGCAAGGGTGCTGATCGGGCCGCTCGGATTGTGGGGGGTGATCGATACGCCGCGCCCACGGCTCGCCGCCGCCAACGCCAACAACTCGCCAATGCCTCCGATGTGCTTGACGTCTGGCAGGAGAAACTCGGCCGCCCCAGCGGCCAGGAAGGGCTCGAAAGCCGCCGCGCCGATCAGCCTCTCACCCGTCGCGATCGGCAGGGGCGCGCCCCGGCGCACAGCGAGCGTCGCCGCCGGACCGTCCTCATACGGGACCGGATCCTCGAACCAGCCGACCCCAAGATTCGCCAACTCCCGTGCGACCTCCAATGCGTCTTCGACGCCGTAGCGGGAGTGCGCGTCGACGAGCACCCGCGGCTCCGGCCCCAACGCCTCGCGTACGGCGGCGACGCGGGCCAGCCCGGCCTCGGCGGCGCGCCGGCGCTCGGCCGAGGAGAGGGTCGGGACGACCTCGTCGAAGGGCGCCATCTTGACGGCGCGGAAACCATCGGCCACAGCGTGCACGGCGTTACGGGCGAACCCGGCCGGCGTCCGCTCGGTCGTGGCGCGGTTGATGTTGGCGTAGAGCGGAACCCTCCCGACGTCGGCGGATGCGCCCAGAAGCGTCACCAGTCGTTCGCCGCGGGCCTGGGCAGCCAGATCCCAGAGCGCCTGCTCGATGGCACTGGCCGCCGTCGAGGCAATCTTGCGCAGCGTCCCCGCCGGTGCAGCGGCGACGAGCCGTGACCAGGCCGAGGCTGGCGCCGCCCAGGTCGTCGACGTTACCTGGTCGCCAATTGGCCCTTCGAGCAGCCCGACGACCGCATCGTCGTCGCCGCCATGCGAGGCCTCGCCGTAGCCGACCCGACCAGCCGCATCGGTCAGACCCACGAACACCCAGTCGCCCCGGTGATTCACCGGCCGCCGCCAGACGACGACCGCCTGCACCTGAATAGGTGGATGATCTCTCAACTCTCAGCTCCTCCCGGTTGGCAGGGTACGCCGGCGGGAGGCGCACCTGCACCGCGCCAGCCAGCACACTCGTCCTGGGCATGCCGGGCCGGTGCCGCCCCCCGGCTGAGCGCTGCGGGCATCGGTCGGGGGACGGCCAGTCGTGCCAGGGTCGGGCGGCTGGAGCTCATGCCCAGGCCACGACGGATGACCGAGGGGATTACAAGCGTCGTACAGATGTTCGCGTGCAGCGTCCAACCGGCCTTCCGGACCTGTCGTGCAGGCTACCATCGCGGCGTGACTACGCTCTTCCCCACGTCCTGGCACCTCTCCGGCCAACTGCGCGGGTGGCTGGCCGCCTGCGCGGCCTGCCTCGTCCTCGCCGGCTGCTCGGCCGCTGGCACAGCGCCAGCCGCCTCGTCGACTGGCATCGTCGCGACGACCACGCCGCTCGCCGCCCGGCCCACCGAGGCCGCAAGACCCGCGGCGGCAGGAAAGCCGACCGTCGCGGCGAAGCCAGCGAGCGGTGCACGGCCGACCAATGCGACCACGGCGAGCAGTGCGTCAGGGACGAGCGCCGTCTCGTCGACGGCCAGTCCGGCCGCTCGCCAGCCCGCCGCGCCGAAGCCCGCGGCCGAGCGGGGAAGCGCCGCGCCGCCGGCACCTGGCCCGGCGACCGGTACCCGCGCGGCGGTCGGGCCAACCTCTGGCAGCGCGGAACGCTCATCGGTGCCCGCACCATCGCCGGCGCAGCCCGATGCGCTCGGTGTCGCCTCGTCAGCCAGCGCGGCGGCGGCTGCTAATGCCGCCGATTCCGAGGCGGTCAGCCTGTGCGGGGCCGGCGCGATCCTGGCGACGCGGGCTGGGCAGCGCGCCGGAAAGCAGGCGACGATCGCGATCCCGAAGGTCGCCGCCTCCTTTCAGCGGGATGTGCGCGGCCAGCCAACGTTCCTGAACGACGCGCCCTATCCGCATCACGTCTTTTCGGTGGTTATCTGGGGCCGCAACCGCGCCGCCTTCCAGCCTCCGCCGGAGAGCTACCAGGGCCGGCCGCTCTGCGTGACCGGCACCGTGGAGTTGTACCAGCAGCGCCCGCAGATCGTCGCCGAATCACCGAGGCAGCTACGCGTGGCGCGCTAGCCTGACCGGCCCTGCCCGACCGGCCCAGCGTCAGCGCTGACCTGGCCGTGAGCCCTGCTGTCGGAGAGTCGGAGAGCGGGACACCTGCCCGGGGTGTGCCCGCTCTGCGCCACGTCCCTTTCCTATCTGGGATGTCGAGCGACGTCCGGCGGCCAGTTCGGCGTTGCCTTTCCGCGTACGCGTTCCGGATCGGTGACCCCTGCTGGAGCTTTCAGCGCGGCTCGGCACCGGCGACAGCTACCCTCCGACCTAGTCAGAATAGCTCGTCGATCCGCCTATCAGCGCGGGGTTCGGCCAGTTCATGTTGTCAACCTGATCGGCCGGAATGGTGAGGATGATCCGGTTGCCGATAACCGCATCAACGACGCCGAACGGCGCGTAGACGTCGCGGGCGGCCGGGCGATCGATCAGGAAGTCGCCGTCGCGCACGTCCTTGACGACGCCGATCTGGTCGCCATCCGAGCCGACGACGTCCATCCGCCTGTGGATCTCTGGGCGATTGCTTCCTTGCTCCACCGCGCCGCGCACGGTGCTACCGGTCGCGCTACCCATGGCGCTGGCGGTCGTGGTGGCCGTGACATCGCCCGTCGCACCGGCGGTGGCTCCTGGTGGGCTGGCTGTGGCGCTCGTCGCACCGGCGGCGGCTCCTGGTGGGCTGGCTGTGGCGCTCGTCGCGGTCCGCGCGAAGGTTCCACGGTTCGTGACGCTGTTCGCGCCCTGCCGGTTGATCCGCAGGTTGTTATGGATGTCGCGCACGCCAGAGACCGAGTCCACGACATCTTCGGCCTCGCGCCGCTGCCAGCGGTCGTCGATCGAGCCGCTCAGCGTGACGATGCCGTTATCAACCTGGACGTCGATGTCGCTGGCGTCGACGTCCGGATGGTCCGTCAGCCGGTCGTACACGTCTTCACGGATGCGGTCGTCAGAGCGCGTGTAGCCGCGCGGGCCACGGCCGGCGAATTGTCCGCGCCGGTACTCCTCACGCCCAAACCCGAGGCGGCCGTAGTCGCCCGAACGTCCGTAGTGGCTCTCGCCGAACCTCGATTCACCAGAGACCGGCTCGAAGTACGCACCGCTCGGCCGCCCGTAACCGGCGCCGCCAAACCAGGCGCTGTCATACCGGGCGCTGTCATAGGGGTAGGAAGCGCGTCCGTAGCCAGGCTGACCGTAGCGGCCCCTCTGGCGCTCCCGGTCGTCGTGGTAGCCGCTGAAGCCACGGTCGCGGCTCATCGTCTCGTAGCCCGTGTTCCTGAAGCTCCCGTTGGCGCTCCTCCAGCGGCCACGGTCGTCGTAGTAGCCCCGGTCACCGGAGCGCAGGCCCCATCGATCGCGATCGTCGTCCGGATCAGCCTGGTATCGATCGTCGTCGTTCGGCCTCCATGGGTAGTCGCGACCCCACTCTCGTTGCATCATGTCCTCACAACTCGTAGCGATTCTCGCGGGCCTCTCAGCCGGTGCGTCCCACACGGGCCATGCAGCAGAGCGTGTGCCCCTGGTGACTCACCCCTCGGCGTAACCTGCCGAACCTCGCGCGTCCTTACCGTGGGCGTCCTCATTACGGCCGTCCGCGCCACATGTGCCCCACCGTGCGAGCGCTCGCCACCGAGCCTTTGTGCAGATGAGCGGGAGGGGCGACGACGCCGGCCCGGCATAGTTTCTGCCCCGCCGTCCGATGGGCTCATGGCCTCATTCGCGGACCACACGCGAGCCAGTGCCTGAGGGGATGCGTCACTCGCAGGGATCGCGACGCCGGCACATGCTGGGAGCGCGGCCCGCCGAGGACGCCCACGCCGCCGACGCGCCCGAGTCACAGGTGGCTGTGCCCGTAGGTGGAGGAAGGAGAGTCTCAACATGCATTCGAGCGACGTCACGATCGAGCGCGTGAGTGTGGACGACATCAAAGCGAGGCTGGATCGCGGCGAGCCGGTCGTCTTCCTCGATACCCGCAACCCGACGGCCTGGGGCGAGGCCGATACCAGGATTCCGGGCGCGATCCGGGTGCCAGCCGACGACGTGGCGCAGCACCTCCGGGAGATCCCCCGCAATCAGCCGGTCGTGACTTACTGCACCTGACCCCACGAGGGGTCGAGCGCCCGTGCGGCGCAGGCACTGCTCCAGCATGGCTGGACGGACGTCCATCCGCTCGCCGGCGGTTTCGATGCCTGGCGGCAGGCTGGCCTCCCGCTGGAGCCAAAGGAGGTCAGAACGCGTCGATCGTAGAGCAGGGCCGGGGGCGGCCGAGCCGCGAGGTGACTGGTCTACGCAGAGGGTCCGGCCTACAGGCGATCTGAGCTATGCAGCGTGCAGGTTCTGGACAGGCCGTGCCGGCGTACGCTCGGGCAGACGACAAGTCGCCCGAGCGTGCACTCGATGCCTCGCTCAGGAGAGGGAGCGATCCGCTTCCTCTCCCATCGCGGAGTCACTCGCCGAGGTATTCCGCCGCCTGTCAGGTGACCGGTGGCGGCGCGGTTACAGCGTCTACTCGGTGCCGAGTTCGATGACGTGGTGCGGCTTGATGACGAGCGTAACGCGCTGTTCCTCCGGTTTGCGGAACGGGTAGGTGTCCTGCCCAAGGTACTTTTTCGCCAGTTTGTCGATGAGTGCGTCTGCGCCCTCGTGGGTACGATCGGCGATGGTGCCGCGCACCAGGACGTAGCGCCACGGGTTGTTCTTGTCGAAGACGCTGATCGCGACGCGCTTGTCACGCTCGACGTTGTTCGCCTTGACCCGGCCTTCGGCGGTGTTGATCAGGAGCGCGCTCCCATCCGGCTCGACGTCGATCCAGACCGGCGTGACCTGTGGCGAGCCATCTGGCATGAGGGTGACGAAGTTAGCGGTTTGCGGCTCCTGGAGCAGCTTGACGCCACCCTGGGAGATGCGGTCGGTCTTCGGCATGGAGATCGTCCTCGTCATTCGAGACTTGCCGGCCCACCGGCTCGGTTCGCGGGCTCGCGCGGGGACCAGTCGATCAGGACAACCGTTCAGGCGTGAACCATATTCCCGCGCACGCCTATCCCACGGGCCGCTCAGAACGATTCAGAGCGGCCTCACCATTGGCAGTCTCGTCATCGGCGGTCTCGCCATCGACGCGGTCTCGCCGTGGGGCTCGTGGCCGGCGCGGCGGGTGTCAGACGGCATCAGACAGCCGCCACGATGAACAGTCGACGGAACGGATAGAGGGTATGGCCGTCGGGCCGAACGGGGTACGGGCCTTGCAGGCGGCGTCGATACTCGTCAAGGAAGGTGGCGCGCTCGGCGGCGTCGAGGCCGTTCAGGATCGGTCGAAGCCCCGTCCCTTTGACCCATTCCAAGACCGGGTCTTCGCCTGACAAGACCTGGAGGTACTCGGTCTCCCAGATATCGAGGCTGCGGGTGTATCCGACCAGCAGATCGTAATACTCCTCGGCGTCCGCGACCCACTTTCGGCCGACCGTGCGGCTAAGCGCGTCGCTGCCGAGCCGGGAGCCGCCGGGACCGCCATGTTCGAGCGTCTCGCGCATCAATCGGTGAGACGGTGCGTCCCAGCTAAGCGGCATCTGGACCGCCAGATATCCACCTGGTGCGAGTGTCTCGACCAGCCGCGGGAACAGCCGCTCGTGCTCCCCAACCCACTGGAGCGCGGCGTTCGAGTAGATCAGGTCGGGTGGCTCGTCGGGCTGCCAGGTCCGGACGTCCGCCTCGACCCAGCGAACCGGCCCGGGCCGGGCGCCGGCCTTCTGGAGCATCTCCTGGGAGCTATCGAGGCCGGAGACGGCCGCCTCGGGCCAGCGTTCGGCGATCCGGCGGGTGATCTCGCCGGTCCCACAGCCGAGGTCGTAGACGATACGGGCCGAGATCGGCGGCACGCGTCCGAGGAGCTCGAGGGCTGGCCGAAGCCGGTGATCGGAGAACGTCTCATATTGGGCTGGATCCCAGCGAGTCGAGGCAACCTGCCCACGGTCACGCTCTGGCGGCATCGTCATCAACCTCCCCGTGCGCCTGCGTCAGGCCCGACGTCAGCCCCGACAGGGTAGCATCGAACCCGAGCGACTGCCCGCCCGAACTCGAGGCGGCGTCTCCTCCAGATCCGGAGGAGATAAAGAAGCGCTCCGGACGACTCGCCCGAGTCGTCCGGGGCGCGCCGGGCTGGCGGCCGCTAGTGCTCGTTCGGGCGGGGCAGGCTCTCGCGCCAGCCGGCTTCGGTGATCCGGACGAATCGGGCGTGCGCGCGTAGCTCGTCGAGGGTGCGGGCGTTCAGGTAGCTCATCCCAGAACGCAATCCACCCACCAGTTGGTGCACGACCTGGTTGACGGTGCCCTTGTGCGGCACCACGAACTCGACGCCCTCGGGTACGACGCCGGCCGCCAACTCGTCGAGGTGCTCTTCAGGCCGCTCGCGTCGAAGCCGGTCGATGGCAACCGACGCGGAGGCAGAGCCACGGTACACCTTGTAGCGCGCGCCGCTCCGAATGACGGTCGTGCCAGGACTCTCCTCGGTCCCGGCGAGCAGGCTCCCGATCATGACGGTCCCGGCGCCTGCCGCGAGTGCCTTGGCGATGTCGCCGGCCATCCGAATGCCGCCGTCCGCGATGATCGGCACGCCGGCGCTGTCGGCTTCGGCGACGCATTCGAGGACGGCGGTCAACTGCGGCACCCCGACGCCGGCGACGACCCGGGTGGTGCAGGCGGCGCCCGGCCCAACCCCGACCTTGACGGCGTCCGCGCCCGCGTCGATCAGGTCGCGTGCTCCTTCGGCTGTCGCCACGTTGCCCGAGACGAGCTCGACGTTCGGGAAGCGGCGCTTGACCTCATGCGTCGCCTGGATCGCATGCTCGGCGTGGCCGTGGGCGATGTCGACGACGAGCACGTCGGCGCCGGCCTCGACCAGCGCCTCGGCCCGCTCGATGTAGTCGCCAACGGCGCCGATGGCTGCCCCGACGAGGAGCCGGCCGGAGGCGTCGCGGGCGGCGCCGGGATGGCTGGAGTGGCGCAAGACGTCGCGGGCGGTGATGAGTCCGCGCAAGCGCCCGTCGGCGTCGACGAGCGGGAGCTTCTCCAGGCGATGCTCGTGGAGCACCTGACGGGCCTCTTCGAAGGTCGTGCCGACCGGAGCGGTGATCAACTGGTCGCGCCCGGTCATCACCTGGGTGACGGGGCGATCCAGATCCTCTTCGAAGAGCAGATCGCGGGTGGTGGCGATGCCGACGAGGGTGCCGCCGCGCTCGACGACGAGCAGACTGGAGACTTCGCCGCGCGCCATCTGGAGGGACGCTTCACGGACGGTCCGCTTCGGGTCGATGGTATGAACGTCGCGAGTCACGACTTCTTCGGGCCGCTTCACCCGTGCGACTTCGGCAGCCTCTTCCTCGATGGTCATGAACCGGTGGATGATCCCGATCCCGCCTTCATGAGCGAGCGCGACGGCGAGGCGGGCATCGGTGACGGTGTCCATATTGGCGCTGACGATCGGCACGCCGAGCCGCAGATTTCGCGTGAAGCGGGCGGTCGTGTCGACGTCGCGGCGCGATGCAATCGAGGAGCGGCGTGGGACGAGCAGGACGTCGTCGTAGGTCAGACCGAGCGAAATGTCATGCATGGCGAGAGACGGAGTATACCAGGAGTGGATTCCGTCCTCGTGCGGCACGAACAAACGTCCAAATTGCGCCGCTCGCGCAGCGTTGTGGTCTGGTAGACGCACTCCGGCGTCGGTATGATCCGGGCACTGGGGCCGACGGGTCGGGTGGTGGCACGCGGCGCGTCGTTCTCCGGCCGTCGGCGTACGGAGGCCGGCGCCCCGCGTAGTGACGATCGGGAGACGTACTCGATGCAACTGACCTGCCTGCCGGAAAAGCTCGCGGAGGGCCTTGCCACCGTCGGGCGCGTCGTATCCTCGAAGAGCACGCTACCGGTCCTTGCGAACATCTTGCTCCAGACGGACGGCGGCCAGTTGAAGCTCGCGGCCACTAATCTCGATCTAGCGGTGAGTTGCTGGGTTGGGGCGAAGGTCGACGGCGAGGGGGCGATCACGCTGCCGGCCCGACTGCTGGCGGACTATGTCGGGTTGCTCTCGGCCGGAGAGCCGCTGCGGCTGGAGTTGAGGGGCACGAAGGTTCATCTCGCCTGCGGCCGGTTCGAGGCGAACATCAGCGGCATCGACGCCGAGGAATTCCCGCCCGTCCCGACCGTCACTGGCGGCGCTTCCTTCAGCGTCCCGGCCGGGACGCTGAAGGAAGCGATCCAGCAGGTGGTGTTCGCCGCTGCCGCTGACGACAGTCGGCCAGTGCTGGCGGGCGTGTTGGTGACGGTGCGCGAGGGTACTCTGACGCTGGCGGCGGCGGACGGTTTCCGGCTGGCCGTGCGGAAGGTGAAGCTTGACGCCGTCGAGCGTGAGGATGGTGGGGCGCCGCCGCCCCTGGCTGACCTGAGCATGATCGTGCCGGCGCGGGCGCTCACGGAGGTGGCCCGCGGTCTGCCGGGCGACGACGAACTGGTGACGGTGGCACTGACGGCGGATCAGAGCCAGGTCCTGTTCCGGCACAAGCAGGCGGAAGTGGTTTCGCGGCTCATCGAAGGGCAGTTCCCAGACTTCAATCGGATCATTCCGCGTGAAGCCAAGACGAGGGTGACGGTCCAGACGGCCGACTTCCTGCGGGCGACCAAGGCAGCCCAGGTGTTCGCACGGGACAACTCGATGATCGTGCGACTCGATCTGGTGCCGTCCGAGGGCGGCGACGAAGCCTTGGGCAAGGTGGTGGTCCAGGCGACGTCATCGGAAATCGGCGACAACACCGGCGACGTGGACGCGAGTGTGGAAGGCGAAGCCCAGCAGGTGGCCTTCAACGGACGCTACCTGCGCGATGCGCTCGAGGCGCTCGACGCTCAGCAGGCGTTCCTCGAAGTGACCGGGCCGGCCAGCCCCGGCGTGCTCCGCCCCGCCTCCGGCCCGAACGGCTACCTCCACGTCATCATGCCGATGCACGTCGCACGGTAGATAGCTCCGACAGATAGAGCGGGGTCACCGTGCGACACATACCACTCCTGGCTGGTCGTATCGCAGCGGTCCCGCCTCTCCACCCGGATGTGCTGTTCGCGCTCAGCCAGGACGGGCGGCTCTGGTTCTATCGCGAACCATCGGGCGCCCCCGCCCAGATACCCAGCCAGCCGCGCGAGTGACGTCTTCGGCGCGCCCCGCTCAGTGCACGCGACGGACGCGTCGGCGGAGGGCGCTGGCCGCGCAGCGTCGGCCGCTCGTACTGGCGGATACGGTGATGGGCGCGAGGCCGTAGCCGTGGGCCACGCCGTTCGTTGAGTCGCCGCGCCAATCCGTTCCCAAAAGCATCGCCTTCGAGCAGATATTGTCGTCAGGGCTTGCATCATGGGGGGGGGGGGCATAGTACCCTGGCGAGACGGGTCCGAGCG
>JADLFM010000260.1 GCA_020845495.1 Chloroflexota bacterium | reverse complement strand
GCATCCCGCCCACCACGGCCTCGATCTGCTCCGCCCACCGTGCCTCTTCGGCGTCCCAATCCGTCCGACCCATCGGCGCCCTCCCACGCCTCAGGGTACTTGACGCAATATCCTGTGGGACACCCTATTCCCTGGCCAACTCCCTAAACCCCCAAGCGCCCCTGACGCCTCAAACGGTATGCAGTGCTTCCGGGGTTGCTATACTTTGAGGCTGGAAGCATTCGCGTCGCGCCCTGCTGTGTGGACGCCGCGAGAGTCCCGCACGGCGCGCAAGCGGAGGAACCGTTACGAACGCCGACCATAGTGAGAGTGAGTCATCGACTGAAGCGTCGGTAGCTCACTCGGACGGCTCGTCGCGTGGGACGCCTACGAATGGCTCGATCCAGCCGCCCAAGCGGCCCGAGAGCGAGCGCAGCGCGGCCGCTACACCTGCGCCCCACAGCCGGGTGATGCCGTCGCATCCTACGACACCGCCGACGCCGGCATCGACTCCATTAGCAGGCCGTTCGCCAGCCGGCCATCCGAGGATCGCGCACGCCGACGAGACCCTAGATGGCGCCGTGGTTGCTCCGGCCACGAATGGCGCCGCCGGCGCTCCCAGGGATGCGGCCGGGGCTGCAGGCCATGCGGCTGAAGACACGTCCGGCAGGACTGCCGCGTGCGCGCCGAATGAGGCCGCGGGCGGTTCCCCGCGTGGCGCCCCCGATGGGGCTGTGACCGAGCCGGCTGGGGGTGGAAGCGGCCTGACTGGCGACGATCCCTACGCCATCCCAGGCATCTTCATCCGGCAAGTTCGCAAGGGCCACAAGCCGGGCGAGCAATACGTCCGCATCCGCCGCCCGGTCCACGAGACGTTCCGAGAGGCCGCGCCGGACATGCTCGTCGCGCGGGAGAACGCCTACGCGCCCCGGAGCGCCGCTGGCCGCCTCTGGTGCGACCTCCGACGCGTCGTCATCGGCGCGCCACTCCCGACTGCCCATCAGATTCACGAGCGCCTCTCCAAGACCAAGGCGCTCGCGATCTTCTCGTCAGACGCACTGTCTTCCTCGGCGTACGCCACCGAGGAGATTCTCCGGATCCTCGTGCTCGCTGGGGCGGGCGCCCTGGCGCTCACCATGCCCGTCGCTCTGGCTATCGGCGCGCTGCTGGCCATCGTCGCGATGTCCTACCGCCAGACGATTAAAGCGTACCCACACGGCGGCGGGTCGTACATCGTGAGCAAGGACAACCTCGGGACCGGGCCGGCCCTCGTCGCTGCTTCGGCCCTGCTCACCGACTACGTTCTGACCGTCGCGGTGAGCATCTCTGCTGGCGTCTTTGCGCTGACCTCCGCCGTGCCGGCCCTCCACGAGTACCGGGTCGTGCTGGCAATCCTGTTCGTGATCGTCATGACGACCGTCAACATGCGCGGCGTGCGTGACTCGGGCGCTATCTTCGCCGCACCAACGTATCTGTTCACCCTGATGGCGCTCGGCACGATTGCCTCCGGCGTCTATCAAGTCAGCACCGGCATGCTCGTCGGCAACGAAGCCCGCGCAGACGCCGAGCTCGCGGCCTGGGCTGGGAGCGATGAGGTCGAGGCACTCGGGGTCTTTCTGATCCTGCGCGCCTTTGCTTCCGGCTGCGCCGCCCTGACCGGTACCGAAGCGATCTCCGATGGTGTCCCCTCTTTCAAGCCACCAGAGTGGAAGAACGCGCGGATCACCCTCAGTTGGATGGCGGCGATCCTGGCCGTCCTCTTCCTCGGCGTGTCCTACCTCGCGATGCACCTCCACATCGTGCCGCGCCTCGACGAGTCCGAGTCAGTGCTGTCGATGGTGGCCCACGCCGTCTACGGCGATGGCATCCTCTACTACGTCATGCAAGCCGCCACGATGCTGATCCTGGTCCTGGCGGCGAACACGGCCTTCGCGGACTTCCCGCGTCTCTCCTGGTTCCTGGCGCGTGACCAGTTCATGCCCCACCAGTTCAGTTTTCGGGGCGACCGGCTGGCATTTTCGACCGGCATCACCACGCTCGGCATCCTTTCGGCGATCCTCGTCTTCTGGTTCGACGCGGATACCCACCTCCTCATCCCGCTCTACGCCGTGGGCGTGTTCACCTCGTTCACGCTCTCGCAATCCGGCATGGTCAAGCGCTGGTGGAGCCGCCGCGAGCGGGGCTGGCACTACGGGTTGGTCGTCAACGCGCTCGGCGCGTTCACGACCGGGCTGGTGGCGATCGTCCTGGCTGGGACGAAGTTCACCCACGGCGCCTGGATCATCATCCTGCTGATCCCCCTCCAGGTCGTCGTGCTGCTGCGCGTTCGCGGCCATTACACCCGTGTGCGCGAGCAGTTGGAGTTTGACCCGGTCGTCGACGCAATGCCGACCTATCCCGACCCCATCCTCGTCGTGCCGGTTCCGGGGCTGAACCGTGCGGTTGCGCGAACCATCGGCTATGCGCGGACGCTCTCGAAGAACGTGACCGCCGTCTACATCACCGACGACCTGGACGACGCCGACGCGCTTCGGCGGCGCTGGAAAGCGTGGCACACAGACGTGCCGCTGGTGATCCTGGAGTCGAAGTATCGGGCGCTGACCAGTCCGCTGCTGCGCTACGTGGATGCGGTGGGCGAGCAGAATCCGTCCGCACCGATCACCGTCGTGCTCGCCGAGTACGTGCCGCGCCATTGGTGGGAGTGGCCGCTTCATAACCAGACCGCGCTACGGCTGAAAGCGGCCCTGTTCTTCCGCCCGAACACTGCCGTCGTCGACGTCCCGTACCACCTGGCGCGCTAACCGCCGCTCCCGCCCGCCGCCTCCTCTGGCAGAGGTTGCACGCAGCGCGAGTACCGAGCCTTCTCGCGCTTCACCGTGAGCCCTCCCCCCAGCGCTCTCGCAGCGGGAAGGGAGCAGTCTCGGAGTGAAGCGCCCGTCTCAGCAGTCGCCAGGGCGGGGGTTCGGCGGAGCGTCGGCGCGGAAACGCCGCGGGACATGTCCACAGCGGCCTGCCTCGTACAACTCCAGCAGATCGTCGGCGACGCGCTGAATCGAGAAGTGCCGCCGCACGTGCGCTGCCGCCGTGGCTCCGAGTTGTTCCCGTAGCGGTGCGTCATCCACCAGCCGCGCCAGGGCTTCGCCGAGCGCGGCCGAGTCGTGGGGTGGGGCGCAGAGGCCGGTCTCCTCATGGATCACCGCCTCTTCTGGACCGCAGAAGGTGATCACCGGGGGAACGCCACGCGCCATCGCTTCGAGCAACGCGATCGACATCGAGCCGGCCGGGACGGCCAGGGCGAAGATGTCCATCGCATCGAGGTAGGGGAGCGGGGCCGGCTGGTGCCCAGCGAAGCGCACGTCGCCGGCGACGCCGAGATCGCACGCCAGTCGGGTAAGATCGCCGCGCAACGGCCCATCGCCCACCAGGAGCAGCGTGCACAGCCGCTCAGCCCGAGTCCGTGCGAAGGCGGGCAATAGATCGTCGAGACCCTTCCCCTCGACCAGCCGCACCAGCGAGCCAATGACGATGGCGTCCGGCGCGATGTCGAGACGGGCGCGGACGCGGGCACGGTTCGCCGCGCGTTCAGCCGGGCTCATGGACGGAATCGGGATGCCGTTCAGGATCGAGGCGAAGTGAATGGGGTTCGAGGCGAGGCGCTCGGCACGGAGGGCTGCATTGCGCCGCGACACCGCTACCAGCACGTGACGAACCCGCTCACGGGCGCGCGCCGACACTCGCAGCAAGCGTCCAGGCGTAGACGAGGGCACGTCGTGCTCTGTGGCGACGATAGTCGCATCGCCGACCAGACGGCCAAGCAGAAGCACGCCAAGCCCGCCGGTCGCACCGCCGGTATGGACGTGGATGACGTCGGGGTGCCAACGACGAAGCAGTCCCGAAAGGCGCACGAGCCGTCGAAGCAGGTGTGCTTGCCCGTACCGAGCGTCCGTATCACAGCGAGCGACGCGGGCGCCGACCTCGCGGAAGCGGCCTACGAGCGGATCGAACGTGGGGGCCTCAGGGAGAATGACCCCGACGTCCTTGCCACGCTCCAATAACTCGCGCGCCAGATCGACGCAGAATGTCTCCATCCCGCCGACCAACGTCGATTGGAGTACGAGCAGGATGCGCTCGGCCGTTGACTCCACACCTCGAGTCAGGATCGCTGCTCCTCTCGTCGAGCCAGCGCGACACCTCACCGTCCACCGGTGCTCACGCGGTGCTTACGCTCTCCTCATCAATTCTGACAGCCATACGCCGTGGTGACAAGGCGGTCAGGGAGCCTGGGAGTCTGTTCACGCCGGCTGACGCCCAACTGGACACCAAAGCGTCGTCCACGCTCCGCCGGCGGCAGGTCTGGTTCCAGAACCACCCTCGAACCGCCCTGCCAGCGTACTATTCTCCCGCTGCTGACCGAACAGGGGGAGAATGTGCGGAGACGGAGAGCGGCTCAGGCCCGAATGGCGCCTCGGGCACGGGCGTGGCAGGGGCGGGCGCTGGCAGGGGCGGGCGCTGGCAGGAGCGTTCTGAGGTGTGGAGTGACAGGCGTGTGGGGTGATAGGCGTGTGGGGTGATAGGCGTGTGGGGTGACGGCCAGCGGATCTGGGTGGTCGTGCCCTGCTACAACGTCGCTTCCCACATCGCCGACACCGTCGCCGGCATCCCGGAGTGGGTCGACGGCATCGTCGCGGTGGACGACGCGAGCTACGACGAGACGGCCAGCGTGCTCGCATCGGTAGCGGACCCACGCCTCATGATCGTCAGGCACGAGCGAAACCGGGGCGTCGGCGGCGCGATGGTGACCGGCTTCCAGAAGGCCGCCGAACTTGGGGCCGACATCATGGTGAAGGTCGATGGCGACGGCCAGATGCATCCCGATCATCTGCCGGACCTGCTCGAACCGCTGGCCAGGGATGGGTACCACTACGCCAAAGGCAACCGCCTGCTCGACCGTACCGCGCTCGCCGCGATGCCGCGCGTTCGACTCATCGGCAACCTGGCGATGACGTTCCTGACCAAGCTGGCCTCAGGCTACTGGCACGTGCTCGACCCCCAGAACGGCTACGTCGCGATTCGGGCGGACACCTGGCGCCTCCTCGACCGCGCGCGTATTGCAGGCGGCTACTTCTTCGAGAACGACATGCTGGTGCACCTGAACATCCTGGGTGCACGGGTGAAGGACGTGCCGATGCCGGCGCGGTACGAGGACGAGCCATCGAGCCTACGCGTCCACCGGATCATCCCGGTGTTCACCTGGCTGCTCCTTTGCCGGATGATCTACCGCTTCTACACCAAGTACATGCTGCTCGACTTCTCGCCCATCGCACTATTCGTCCTGACCGGCCTGCCACTCTTCCTCTGGGGCATCGGCTTTGGCGCCTGGGCCTGGTGGGTCAATGCCGAGCAGGGCACGTTCGCCTCGACAGGGACGGTGATGCTCAGCGTGCTGCCGTTGCTAGTGGGGTTCCAGTTGCTGCTTCAGGCACTGGTACTAGACATCCAGCAAAGCCCCCGATAGCGGCCTCTGCACTCCCGGAGTCCCTCTCATCCCTGCGCCTGAGACACCCCCTCCCTCCTCAGCTTGCCACCCACATGCGGGTGAAGGTTGCGATTTCTTGCACGGCGGTCGCCGTGTGGACTCCCGCTACCCACACGCGGGTGAGAGGTTGAGGAGAGAGAGGGCCTTCAGACCGGCCTAGATCTCCTCGATCAACTGGTCCTTCGCCTTGAGCAGACGGACGGTGTCTCCCTCTACCGAGGCGATCATATCGGCACGGACGTAGCGATCCTGGTCCAACAGGCCCGGTCCGTCGATCTTGACGAATCCGGTCCGTAGCAGCCTGGCTCGCAACGCCGGCGGCACGTCCGGCTCGCGCTCGTCGCCGAACATCGCCATCGCGATATCGCCGATGAAGTCTGGCTGGGGTAGCTCGTTCCCGGCATCGGTGATGGCGCCAGGGTCGCCCATCTTCAGTCCCTCAACCGTCCCGATCTTCTTCCCCGTCACGTCGACGACGTCCATGCCTTCGCGCACGAGTTCGATGGGTGCAACGTGGACGACAGGCGCACCACTCGTGATTGGATCCTGCTCCATCGCATCTCCTCCTGTATCGCCCGCCCGCGGGCGCCGCCGTTCACAGCACGGCGGAAGCGCTACATCTAGGCCAGGTCCGGTCACCCAGGGCTGGTCACCCAGGGCTGGTCACCCAGGGCTGGTCAACCAGGACTGGTCAACCAGGACTGGTCAACCAGGACGGATCAGCCGGGGTTGGTCTGGCAGGGTGGATCGGTAGCCTGGCCTCACCAGCCCCCAAGGCACGATCCGTTCCGGGACTGTCGTCGATGCGTCTGGCACGCTGGCCTGGCACATCGAGTGCAGCCTGGATCGCAAGGGTGTGTGAACTGGACAGACGCACCCCAACGCTGCTCCGACTGGCCCGAGTGAGAGCGGCCACACAGGGGCGGCCACGCGCAGCGGAAGGAGATCGGCCGGCCAGGGTAACCGCGCCGGGATGGAACCTTGATGCAGTACCTGACCGACCGTCTCGCCATCGTCCCTCACGGGCGCGGGATCGCCGTCCCGAGGGCAGATGATGTCCAGCTTCCCGGCGACCAGCCGTCCGGAGCGAGCGACGACCGCCTTAGCCGTACGATTGCGAGCCGCACAGGTGGTGACCGTGCACCTGAGCCGGCTGTCGATTTGCTCCCCACTCCTGCCGACGACCGCCCACCCGCCGCCGCGCTCTCGGGACTCCGCTGGGCGATCGTCCTTGCGGTGCTCCTCCTGACCCTCATCCAGCCGACGATGGGCCGGACGGGGCTCCCAATCTGGGCTGGCGTCCTCGGATTCGCGCTCTACAACCTGGCCGTCGAGGTCGCGCGCCGGTACGTCCGGCGGCTGCGCCCATTCGGGTGGGTACCACTCACGGACCTGCTCGTGGTGGGGTGGCTGTACGCCCTCGACGGCGAGCCGAACGGGCCGTTGTTCGTCCTCTTCTTCCTGGCCGTCATTTCGATGGCCTCGACCGGCACCCTGCGCGCCGCCGTCCTGTACACCATCGCGGTCGGGATCGTGGTCACCATCGTCGCCCCGGTGCTGCCCGGCTGGTCCCTCGACACCTGGAACTTGCGCGATCTTGGAACCCGACTCGTGGTCCTGACGCTCGTCGGCGTCGGCACGGCACTGCTGACCCGGCGGCTGACCGCCGAGCAGCAGGCGGCCCGGCAGATGCGGGATGAGACGGTCCGGCTTGAAGAGCTCAATCGTCTGCGGGGCAGGTTCATCTCGACCGTCTCCCACGACCTGCGGACCCCGCTCACAGCACTTCGGGCGGGCCTGGGCATGCTGGAGACGAGCGTTGACGGCCGGCTCGCACAGCCCGAAAGCGACCTGCTCGCGAACGCTCGACGGAACACCGAGCGGCTCGTCATGTTCATCGACGATCTCTTGGCGGTCAATCAGGTGGAGGCCGGCGCCGTCCACCTCGAGGTAGCGCCGCTCGACCTACGACAGATCGCGTGGGACGCGGCCTCGACGGTCACGCCGCTCATCGTGGCGAAGCAACAGAACCTGATCGTCCAGTTGCCGGAGCCGCTTCCAACCAACGGTGACCGCCGGCGCCTCGAGCAAGCCGTTGTCAATCTGCTGGCGAACGCCCACCACCACACCCCTTCGGGAACACGGATCGTTCTGACGGGGTGGATCGAGGGTGGCGACGTGGTGCTCGCGGTCTGGGATGACGGCCCCGGTATCCCGGAGCAAGAGCAGGAATTGATCTTCCAACGCTTCTACCGGCGCGGGCAAGATGGTGGCTCCGGGCTTGGCCTCGGGATTGCGAAAGTGTTCGTCGAGCTTCACGGCGGCCGACTCTGGCTCGAGAGCGCGCCAGGACGTGGGGCGACGTTTTACGTGGCGCTGTCCCACGCGGCCACGGAGAGGCAGGGCGTGGCATGACGCTCAGGATCCTGGTCGCGGAGGATGCGGCCGACGTCGCGGAGATCGTCGCCTTCGGTGCACGGATGACCTGGCCGGGCTGCCAGGTCACCGTCGCTAGCAGTGGCGCCGAGGCGCTGACGATCTTCCGCGAGCAGGGCGCCGATCTCGTGGTCCTGGACGTCGAACTGCCGCCGCCCAACGGCTTCGAGGTCTGCCGCCGCATCCGCGAGACCTCGCGCGTACCGATTTTGATGCTGACGGTTCGTGACGCCACCATCGACAAGGTCCGGGCGTTTGATCTCGGGGCGGACGACTACCTGACCAAGCCCTTTGACCACCTGGAACTCCTGGCTCGCCTCCGCGCGCTGGTGCGGCGGGCCAGCGCGACGACC
Organism: Chloroflexota bacterium; assembly: GCA_020845495.1. Next base: position 111,008 of record JADLFM010000260.1, on the reverse strand, counting down.
GCTGAGACGCGCGCGGACGTCACCGTCGGCGACCTCGCGGTGAACTTCACCACCCACGAGGTCCGCATCGGCGGCGAGGTCGTGGCCCTTACCTCGACTGAGTACCGGCTCCTCGAGACGCTCGTCCGCCATGCCGGCACGACCGTGCCCCACCACTTGCTGCTCGAACAGGTCTGGGGGCCGGAATACGTCGGCGACGCACAGTACCTGAAGGTCTTCGTCCGCCGCCTGCGCCAGAAGCTCGGTGACGACGCGGAGCAGCCGCGTTACATCCAGACCCAATGGGGCGTCGGCTACCGCTTCGTCCCAGCTACTCGCTCGGCCAGCACCGGCTGAGCGCACTGACCGGAGCGGCCTGGGGGTGGCATCCGGTCCACGGTTTGCAGAAAGCCGAAGCGTGAGCCCTGCTTCGAAGGCGCTCTGCACACCCCTTGTCAGATGGCGCATTCCGCACCCGTACTTTCACCCCAAGCACGTCCCTGGAGGATCGCTGTGACTGTGCTGCACTCGTACGCAGGCTGGGCCGCCCGGATCGGCGGATTGCTTGCCGCTATCGCCTTGTTCATCGCCAGTTCCGCCTGTATGAGCACCCATACGGCGTCGGATTCGAGGTCAGATGCGGACGCGGTTACGCCGACCGCGCTCCATCCCGCTCCAGACATTCCAGAAGACGTGCAGCGCCTGACCATCGAGATCCGCAATGGCAAGCTCCAGAGTGACCGCTACACCATGCAGCCCGGTCCGACGCGCCTGATAGTGAAGAACGACGACGAGAAGGTGTACACACTCGCCATTCAAGGTCTCGTGGATCCGCAACAGATCGCCATGGACCAGACGACCCAGATCGGGCTGACAGCGCCGGACACCGGGATGTTCCAGATGACGCTTGGCGGGGCTGCCAGCGACACCGCCATCCTCGACGTTCATCCTGTTGGCGGATGACGCGCGACGGCTTTCGCACCGTCCCCAAGCTCTCGTCGCCTCCAGGCCGCCCCTATCCTCTCGGGGCCTGGAGGCGGGTAGTTTCGAGCGTCTGAGCGCGGCTGTGTCGATCTCCCTGGACTGTGGGCTCCATCAGGCACCCCAGATGAACGACGTCCAGCGATGTACCTGGCATGACGTCCGACCCCTCCACGTGGACCTGGATGCAGCATGCCCGATGACGATGCCGCCAGGTCGGGGTACGTCGTGCCCCGAATCGGCACGACGTGTCGCCGTCACGGCTCCGCGATTCTGGCCGGTCCCGGGCGTTTCGTCACAGGCGCGGCAGCAGTAGGTACACTCCCGGCGTGCTTACCCTCAGCGTCCTCGATCAATCGCCCATCCGGACCGGCCAGACGCCGGCCGATGCTCTCCAGGAAACCCTCCGGCTCGCCCAGGTTGCCGACCGCCTTGGCTACCACCGCTACTGGCTCGCCGAGCATCACTCGAGCCAGGCGCTGGCCGGATCCAGCCCCGAAATCCTGATCGGACAGGTCGCCGCCCACACCCAGCACCTGCGCGTCGGCTCCGGTGGCGTGATGCTCTCGCACTATAGCGCCCTCAAAGTCGCCGAGAATTTCCGCATGCTCGAAACGCTCTTTCCCGGGCGAATCGACCTCGGCATCGGGCGAGCGCCGGGCAGCGATCAGCGAACCGCTAGAGCGCTGGCGCACGGCCCTGGCGCGCTCGGCATCGAGTACTATCCGTCCCAGGTAGCCGACGTCATCGACTGGCTCCACGACCGCCTGCGCCCGGGCCATCCCTTCGCCGGTGTGCGGGCTATGCCGGTCGGGCCGACCGCGCCGGAGATCTGGCTGCTTGGCTCATCGGCCGACAGCGCCCGTTATGCGGCCGCCCTCGGCACCGCCTTCTCGTTCGCCCACTTTATCAATGCCGATGGCGGCCCCGATATCGTCCGAGTCTATCGCCACTACTTCACGCCGTCCGATCTGCTGGCCGAGCCGCGTGCGAACGTCGGGGTGTTCGTCATTTGTGCCGCCACCGAGGCCGAGGCCCATCGGCTGGCCCAGAGCCGTCAACTCTTCATCGCTCGGCTCTACACCGGCCAGACCGGTCCCTACCCAACCGTCGCCGAAGCCGAGGCCCACCTCTGGACCCCGCGCGAGCTCGCCATCGCCGAGCACACTCAGAACCGCGCCATCATCGGGACGCCGGCCCAGGTGAAGGAGCGGCTGCTCGCGCTCGCCGCCGAGTACGGCGTGGACGAGGTCGTCGTGGTGACGATCACCGAGGACGAGGCGAGCCGGTTACGATCGTACGAGCTTCTGGCCGAGGCGATGATCCGCCCGGGCGGCGGGAAGGACGGAACGGTCACTACTGGCTGAACGCCACTGGTTGAACGCCACTGGTTGAACCCCTCATGCCACGCGGCACTGCCCGAAGGCCGGCCACGGCGGGACGGCCTCGACGTTTGGCCTGACGGGCGGGAGTAGATCACACCCCCAACGAAGCGAACGACACCATTGGCCGGACCTACGCATCGGAGCAAACGGGAGGGACTGCGTGAAGCTGCTGCTGACGACCCGCATGGGCGACCCCTACTTCGGACTGCTCGACGACCTTGAAGACGTCCAGAAGGTCTGGGCACGCACGCCGGACGAGATCGCACGGGAGATCGTCGACGCGGACGTGGTCTACGGCTGGCCGAACCGCGAGCAGTTCCAGGTGGCGAAGAAGCTGCGCTGGATTCAGTGTCCAAGCGCCGGCGTCGAGATGTTCTGCTCGATCCCAGAGATCGTCGAGAGCGACGTCATCCTGACCAACGCTCGCGGCGCCCACGCCCGCGTGATCGCCGAGCACGCCTTCGCAATGCTGCTGGCGTTCACACGCGGCATCCTCCGCTTCGAGCAAGACAAGCTCGCGCGGCGCTGGAGCCGCGATGCCGCCATCCCGGAGGTCGAGGAGATCGCCGGACGAACGATCGGGATCGTCGGCTACGGGCAGATCGGGCAGCAGGTCGCCCAGCGCGCCCTCGGGTTCGAGCTATCGGTGCTGGCGGCGGATCCCCGCCCGATGCCTGAGGCACCGCATGGCGTGACCGTCTGGAGTCTCGACCGGCTGCCGGACCTGTTCGAGCAGTCGGACGTGGTGGTCATCGCGGCGCCGTTCACCCCCGAGAGCCGCCACATGATCGGCGCGGACGTGCTCGGACGGATGAAGCCGACCGCCTACCTGCTGGTTGTCTCGCGTGGCGGCATCGTGGACGAGCCGGCGCTGGTGGACGTGCTGAAGCGAGGCGCCATCGCCGGGGCTGGCCTGGACGTCTTCGAGGAGGAGCCGCTCTCGCCGAGGAGCGAGTTGTGGGACATCCCGAACGTCATCCTGACGCCCCATCTGGCCGGCGCCTCGACCGAGAAGGATCGCCGCTGCGTCGAGATCCTTCGGGAGAATCTGGGGCGCTTCCAGCGCGGCGAGCCGCTCGTCAATCTGGTGGACAAGCGCAGCGGCTACTGACCCAGGCACTCCTTTGCCCAACAGGAGAGGGCCGGGTGAGGGTTCTTACGGGAAGCTACGAAGAACCTTCACCCCCGCTGCGCGGCCCTCCCAGGGGGCCGAGTTGACGGCGGTGGACTGCGGTGGACTACCGCGTAGTCGTCTGGTCCTGAGCAGTCTGCTTGGCCACGGCACGCCTGGCGGCACGCCGGGCTGCCGCCTCGGCTTCGCGCTCGCGCTGGCGCTCCATCGACTTCCGCTGCATCTTCCCGAGCAGCGCGTCCATGGTCCCGACGCCTCCCCCCCGCACGAACACGATGGCCGCGCCGACGAGCAGCAGCAGGTTGACGAGGCCGCTATCGAACCCCAGGGCGACCGCCTGGAGCCCTGTCAGGAGGACAGCGAGCGCGCTCAGAATCCGAGTCAGCAGTCCGCCGAACAGGAACACACCCAGGCTGAACTCGAGGATCGCCACAATGATGACCACTTCGAGCGGGCGCATCCCGCCCACGGCCGGCCAGCCTTGCCAGACCGTGTGCAGCGCGGCCAGATCGCGCTGCGCCCACATCCCAAGGATGTGTTGCGTGCCCTGGTAGATGAAGCCAGCCCCCGTGAGCAGTCGCAGCCACGTCAGAATGCGGACTGAGCGGGAAACGGTACGGGCGGCCGAACGGGGAGCCGTATCAGTCGACGTGCTGGTTGACTCAGGTGCGTCGGAGGAAGAAGCGGGTAACTCGGGCGTGGACGTCGGCATCGAGGGGCCTCGGAGGAAGATAGCGCCGCTGAGGGGTGCGGCCCGCCGCTGGCACCGGGCGAAGGCGGCACACCGGAGAGGATACAGCGCGAGCCGCGCGGCGCGTCAGAATGACATCACGGGGCGCGTAGCGCGGCGCAGGCGAGACGAAGGCTCGATCAGTCGGCCTGAACCGGACGCTCAGCGGATCTGAAGCGGCCAGGGAAGGAAGGCGGAGAGGCTCCACGGCGTGGGTGCCGGCATCGTTTCGGCGGCCGGGCGCACGGCGGCACGGCGATTCGCCTCCTCGTGGATATACCCGAGCGCCGCTTCGAGTTGTACGTCCTTCCCGAGTCGCAGTTGGGCCGGATCGGGCTCGACGACCTGATCCGGCTCGACCCCGATGCTCTCCAGTTCGTTGCCCCGCGCCGACTTGATCAACAGTGACGTGACGAGCAGCCCCGACCCGTCGGACAACGGGTAGGGCACGCCGGCCGCGACCGCGCCAGCCGTCTTCGTGCCGATGACCTGAGCGATGCCGTCCTCCTTGAGCGCCGAGGCCAGAATCTCGCTCATCGAGGCGCTTCCACCATCGGTCAGGATTGCCATCGGAACGTCGTGATCCCAGTAGTCGCCCCAGGTCGTCACGGTCCGCTCGCCGCCCCGCCGGTCGATCTGCTGGTAGAGCGGCTGATCTGGCGGGATCAGCCGGCTGGCGACCTGCTCGCCCGTCGCGACGGAGCCGCCGCTGTTGCCCCGGACGTCGACGATCAAACCCTGAACGTCGGCGTCGAGGAATTGCTGCATCGCGTCGTTGAACAGCGACAGCGAGTCGGGCGTGACCCAGGTCCGGATCTTCAGGTAGCCGATGTTGCCGTCCAGGATGCGGGCGCGGAGCCACTGGTACGAGACCGTTGCCCGGGTGATCGTCTTGTCGATGGGCGTAGGGCTATCTGCGCGCCGGAAGCTGATCGTCACTTGCGTACCGGGCTCGCCGCGCACCTTGCCGCTCGTCGCGGCCGAATCTTGCCCCTCGACGGATTCACCGTTCACCCCGACGATCTGGTCGCCGGGGAGGACACCTGCCGCCTCGGCCGGGCTCCCCTCGAAAACTTCGGTGATGACGAGGTCGCGTGTGAGGGAGACGCCGATCCCGGCGTAGCGGGTTCGATTCTGGAGATCAGCCTGAGCAGCCCGGAACAACTCAGGGGACATGTAGTAGGTATGGCTACTGTTTACCGACCGTGCCATGCCGTCGACGATCGATCGGTCGAGTAGCTCGCGCGGCGCGGCATCGCCGAGCGCCTGGACGAACTGGGGGTACACCTGCGCGAACGTCTGCCAGTCTTCGCGGCGGTTGTCGGTGAACCCAGGGGCCACGCCCGGCGCGGGAATCCCCTTCGCCTCGAGCAATCCCCCCGCGCCTTCCAACCCGCCAGCCAGCAGGACGCTGGACCGAGGCGGCACGACGAGGCGGTCCATGATCAGGTCGAACGCCTGTCGGACGATTGGGCCGGGGCGCGCGTCGGCCGACGAGTCGATCTGTGCGAGACGTGTGAGCGCTCCCCATGAAATCGCGCTCGCGTCGGCGGTCGTGGGCAACGCGACCGACAGCCCGAACATGGCGAGAACGAGGAGAATCAGGAAGCGTGGCGTTCGTGGCACGGTCGTTCCCCCGAATAGTCTGGAAACGATACCACAGGGGCCCAGCGATCTGGTCTGTAAAGCTCTGGGACGCCACGCCGTGATGCCCTGTGGCCGGACCATCGACCGGAAGCGGAGCGTTATGAGCGGCGGCGGGAGCCGCGAAGTTCGGGGGAGCGCTCTTGCGTGCTACGTATGTCACGATGTAGATCACGCTGTTCTTGCAACATCGACCGGGACACTGGAGCCGCTCGTGCACGACACTGCGCCTGGAAAGAAGGATGGAGGAGACCGCCGAACGATGCCCCCGGCCGGCGTCACACCGATTCCGATCTCGCCGCGCATTCGGAACTTGCTGCTCCTCGCGACGGTCGTCCTCCTGGTGCTGCTCTTCACGTGGGCGCCAAGCCTGCTGCCGCTGCTCCTCGGAGGGGCGACACTGGCGTTGATCCTCTCGTTCCCGGTGCGGCTACTGACCTACGTCATGCCGCGCTGGGTGGCCATCGCGATCGTGATCGTGGCGCTGCTCGTCCTGGTGGTCTACGCGCTGGTGGTCCTGGTTCCGCTGCTGATCCGGCAGTTGGGAGAGTTGATCGCGGCGACACCACAGTTCGCAATCGACGCGGAGGACTTCTTCCGCCGCCTCCTCCAACCGCTTGCGGAGCGCGGGCTCCTCCCGGCCGAACCGGACGTTCTGATCGCCAGCGCGGAGAAGGAGTTACTCGACCGCGCTCAGAGCCTGGGCCAATCCGCGCTCAATAGCGTCTTCGGCATCCTAACCGGCGCGTTCGGCACCATCTTGCTGCTCGTCGGCGTCCTGTTCGTCACGATCTACCTGTTGGCCGACATCCGCCGCTTCGAGACGGCCTACCTGCGTGCGGTGCCTGCGCGATATCACCTCGACGCCCAGGCTCTCTGGGACGAGATGGGGCGGTCGCTCTCCCGCTACCTGGGCGGCCTGCTCACATCCCTGGCGATCCAGGGGGTGCTGGCGTACGTCATTCTGACCTTCCTGGGGATGCCGTACGCGTTCCTGCTCGCGCTATGGACGTCAGCAACGGGCATCTTGCCGTACATCGGCGCCTTCCTGGGCGCCATCCCGGCGGTCATCATTGCCCTGTTCATCTCGCCACTCACGGCGCTCCTGGTGGCAGGCGCATACCTGCTCATCAACCAGCTCGAGGGGAACTTCCTCACGCCACGCATCCAGGGAGAGGCCGTCAAGGTGCACCCGTTGATCGTGTTCCTGACGGTCATCGCCGGCGGAGAGGTGGGCGGGCTGCTCGGAGCGGCCTTCGCAGTGCCACTGCTCGCCGTGGTACGGGTGCTCTTCGATTTCTTTGCCGCCCGGTTGTCCGTTCAGCAGCCGGTCCAGCCGCCCCTTCGAGTCGAAGCCGTCGTGTCGCCCGGCGCAGGCACCGGCGGTGGATCGGTCAGCGCCGCGGGAGTTGACCAGCCATCTGACGACGCGGCGGCCGGCAACGAGGTGTTGAGCGGGCCGGCGCTCCCGCGTCGGGAGCCGCCCAGGACAACAGGTGAGGACGAGTCAGATCACCGCGGCGCGTGAGTGGTTCACGGACATCGCGCTCCTGGCCAGGCAGGTTCCGGCGCATCCACGCACCGGAGTAGCCACGCGCCGCAGCAACCACGGGCCGGAACAGCCACGCGCCGCCCCTGCTGAGCGAGGCCGCCCGCATCCACCTCCCCGTTTGGGAGAGGCGGATGCGCGTGGCGTGGGTGAGGGCCCATGTACGGTGAGAGGCGGAGAATGGCGGGAACGAGCGCGGACGCTACGCTGAATGCCCTTGGCTGTCAGCCATGCCAAGCTCGCCTTCCAGATGATCGACGAACTGGCGCGCCGTCCGGCCGCTCCGGCCGTTGTGCCAGTCGGCCCACTGGATTGCACGGCGACGCAACGTCTCCGGCTCGATGGCAAGCCGGCGCTGGCGCGCCAGTGCTTCCACAACATCCAGGTACCGCCGCTGGTCCGGCGCCAGGAAGACGACCCGGATGCCGAACCGATCCGAGAGCGACAACTTTTCCTGCATCGTGTCCTGGCCGTGGATCTCGGCATTCAGCGTCGACTCGCGGTCGGTCCAGCGCTCCTGCACGAGGTGGCGGCGGTTCGAGGTCGCATAGAGCACGACGTTGGCCGGGCGCGCCTCGATGCTCCCCTCCAGCACTGCTTTGAGTCCACGGTAATCCCGCTCGTGCTCCTCGAAGGACAGATCGTCGACGAACAGGATGAAGCGCTCCGGCCGGTCTCGGAGCAGGTTGATGATGCGGGGGAAGTCGGCGAGGTCGTCGCGTGCCACCTCGATGAGCCGCAGGCCACGCTCGGCGTGCTCGTTCAGGAGGGCCTTGACGGTCGAGGACTTGCCGGTGCCACGGTCGCCATAGAGCAGCACGCTGTTGGCCGGGTAGCCAGCCAGGAACTGTTCGGTGTTCTGGACGACCAGTTCCCGTTCTTGCTCGTAGCCGATGAGTTGATCGAGTTGAATCGGATCCGGGGCGATGATGCCGACGAGACGTCCCTCGCCGCCATCGCGCGCCCAACGGAAGGCTCGGAACCGCCCGAAAGGGCCGGCTCCCACCTGCCGGAAGTACGCTGCGAGGCCAGTGGTCAGCGTGGACCAATCACTCGTAGCCGCCAGTTGCGCTTTGAGCGCCCGCCCGGCCGCCCCGTGAATGGGCGGGCCGTCCGCGCTCGGCGAGAAGCGATCCCAGGTAACCCAGGGAGCCATCGGCTCGGCGTCAGCGACGTTGGCGGCTGCCCGGCTCAGGCGGGTAGTGTCCAGGCCGAACAGCACCTGGAGCGCGGCGAGATCGCGCCTCGTCTGCTCCAGGAGCGACGCGCCCATTCCCTCCGTGCCCGCCCATTGGGCCTTGCGGCTGAACGGGTTGTCGTCGGCAAGGAGTCGATCGAGCAGGTGATTCTGCCAGGCGTCTCCCACGAGCGGCTCGGGATACGTCTCAGCCTCGTCGGCGAGCAGTCCGAACAGGCGCGCGTACGCACTGCCGACCCGTGCAACGTCGGCCTCGGCGGCCAGCGCGTCGAGCAGATCGAGAAAGGCAGCGCCGATCTCGTCGGCGAGCACACCACGGAAGAGGCTGAGCGTTCGCGCACGGAGCGCATAGGTCCGGACGAGGGCCGCGCCCCGCACGCCGTTCAGGGAGGGCAGGGCCGAAGTCGTCGGAGTGCGCGTGGTGTCGATAGTCATGGAGTGTCCCGCTCGACGGCGGCCTTGAGGCGCCGCACGCCTTGCTCGAAGTCAGTGTGCATGGCCGAAGCGGCCATCTGCTCGGCGATGGCGGTGAACAGGCCGGCCTTGATGTGGTACTCGAGTGTTGCGCGGAGCCGTGTCCCCGTGCCCTCCGGCGTGAGGTCACTGGTGCTCATCATCTCAACGCCGCCAATCGAGACACCCCCCACCTGCATGCCACCCGCCATCGTATTCTCGACGACGAGCCGGCGCGGCGGCTCGTAGACGAGGCATCGGCCGAGGAGCGTCTGCTGGGTGCCCAACGCCGCGACCACCGTTTCCGTCGTCGAGCCCACGCCAATGGGGCCATCGCCGATCCGCCGGATCGAGACGACGTTCGGGCTCCACTCCTTCAGGTGCTCCGGCTCGGCCAGAAAGTCGAAGACGCGCTCTGGCGTGGCCTGGATCACGATCTCAACCTGTACGCGCGGCATCGCCCCTCGCTCGTCGCCCCCTGCTCTCTGTCGCGCCCGCTCGGAGCGACCCTGAGCAGTGAGTATATCCGGCAGACCGAGCACACCCTTGCGTAGTTCAGGCGGCGGTCGTCAGGTCGTACAGCGCCTCGGCGACGCGCTCGCATTCGCGCTCGATCGCGTGCAGGAGGGCAGGGAGGTCAGCCGCGTGCCCCTGTTCGGCCGCCTGCTCGACCGCCTCGGATAGGCGCCCAAGCTCGCTTGCGCCGAGCGTCCGGGCTTCGCCCTTGGTGGCATGAGCCAATCGACGGACCGCCGCCGCGTCGCCAGACTGGACTGCCTCACGCATGTCCGCCAGCCGCCCCTTGACGTCGCCCAGGAATGCATCCCGAAGTTCGATCACGAAGTCTGGCTGGCCCGGCACCTGAAGCTCGCGAAGCTGCGCCAGCGCCGACAGGTCGATGGCGCCACGGCCAGCACCGCGCGGCGAGGGGTTCGTCGGGGCCGCCGTCGAGGCGCTGTCGCAGAGGGCGGCGTCATCGGTTACCGCATCGATTGCCTCAGCATCGGTTACCGCATCGATTGCCTCAGCATCGGTTACCGCATCGCGGGCGGGCAGCCAGGTATCGAGGATCGCGGCCAGATCGCTGCGTCGGATCGGCTTGGCCAGGAAATCGTCCATGCCGGCCTCGAGGCAGCGCTCACGGTCGGCCGACAGAGCATTCGCGGTGACGGCGACGATCGTCAGGTGCTGGTCGTGGCCCTGGACACGACGCTCGGCCTCGCGCCGGCGGATCTCGCGGGCGGCGGCGTAGCCATCCATGCCCGGCATCTGGCAGTCCATCAAGATCGCGGCGTACTGTCCGCGTTCGACAGCCTCCAGCACCGCGTGGCCATTCTCCACGACTTCGGCGCGGAGCCCCAGAGTTCGGAGCATCTCGACCATGACCCGTTGATTGATCGCTGCATCTTCGGCCACCAGGAGCGGCAAGGTGCACCGCTCGGCCGTGGGTGCCGCGGGTTGAGCGTCCGTGCCCAGCCGGGCAGGCGTTGCGTCGGTGCGCACGTGCGACGCTGCAATGGCCGCGAAGAGTTGCGCCTGGCGAACGGGCTTAGCGACTATCTCGCTCACTCCGGCCGCTCGCGCCTGCTCGACGGTCAGGTCTCCGCCGAGTGAGGTCAGGAGCACGATCGGGGTGCCCGCGAGCAGCGGATTGGCGTCCATCTGACGAGCCACGTCGAGACCGCACGGCCCCGGCAAGTGGTGATCGAGCAGCACCAGATTGAAGGGCTGGCCCCGCTGCGCGGCCTCCACGAGAGCGGCCAGTGCGGACGGCCCATCGGCAACGCTCGCGCAGAAGGCCCCAACGACATCGAGCTCGGATTCCAGGATCCGTCGATTCGTCGCGGTGTCGTCGACGATCAAGACCCGCAGGCCGCGTGGATCGAACGTCGGACCTGGGCGGGCCGGCGCGAGCGTATCCTCGGCGAGAGTCTCGACACGCACCGTAAACCAGAACGTGCTGCCCTCACCCGGCGCGCTCGCGACGCCGATCTCACCCCCCATCATGTCGACCAGCCGCTTTGAGATCGCCAGCCCGAGCCCGGTCCCGCCGTACTTGCGGGTCACCGAGCTATCGGCCTGAGTGAACGGACGAAATAGCGTGCCGATCGTCTCCGCCGACATCCCGATGCCGGTATCTCGGACCTCGAAACGGAGCGTGGCGGACGACTCGGTGCGCGACGCCAGGGATGCGTACACCGCGACATCGCCGCGCTCCGTGAACTTGACGGCATTGCCGAGCAGATTCACCAGAATCTGCCGGAGACGGCCACCGTCGGCGCGCACGGCTGGCGGCACGTCAGCCGCGACGTGCGCGGCCACCTCCAGCCCCTTACCGCGTGCGACGTTCGCGAGTAGTTCGGCTGCGTCCTCGACGACCTGCCGGACATCGCAAGACCGATCCTCGAGGGCGAGCTTGCCGGCCTCGATCTTCGAGAAATCGAGGATGTCGTTGATGACGATCAGCAACGATTCGGCGCTGGTTCGGATCATCTCAGCGAACTCGCGCCGCGGCCATTCGAGCGGTTGTGCAAGGAGGAGGTCAGCCATGCCGATGACCCCGTTCATGGGGGTCCGGATCTCGTGCGACATCGCCGCCAGGAACTCGCTCTTGGCCCGGTCAGCCGCTTCGGCCTGCACGGCCAGTTCTCGCGCGTGCAGGACGGCCCGTTCGAGCGCTGCCGTCCGCGCGCGCAGCGCCCCGTGCATCGCACGGAAGTCCGCCGCGAGATCCTCGAGCTCGTCGCCGCTGTGGACGTCGAGCGGCACGTCGTCGGTCTCACCCCGTGCGAGACGGCGAGTAGCGGCGCGCAAGGTCTCGATCGGTCGCACCAGACGTTGAGCGGCGCTCCAGCCGATCATGATAGCGGCGGCTGCCACGCCGATGGCGCCCATCCCGGTCTCGACGGCGCGCCTGATGAGCGGCGCGTAGACTTCGCCGGCCGGCACTTGTACGAGGACCACCCAGCCAAGCGATTGGATTGGAACGGCGGCCGCAAAGACCGGTGCGCCGTTCCGATCCGTGGTCTCGAGCGCGATCTCCTCGCCGGCGAGCGCAGCCGCAAGCGCCCGGTTGGTCGACGGGACACGCGCCAGCAACCGGCCCGGATCGCGATCGGCGATGACGAGCCCCGCGTCGTCGATCACGCTGGCGTACCCCTGCTCGCCAATCTGGATCATCCCGACCTGCTCGCTGAGCTGGCTGAGTGACAGGCCGGCCACCAGGAGGCCGAGCAGGCGGCCGTCGTTCGAGCGTACGGGCGCAGATAGCGCGACGATGGGCTGACCGGTGGTCGGCCCGCGCATCGGGGGGCCAATCTCAGGGTGGCCACTCGCCAGCGCCTCGGAAATCGGGGGCAGACTCGCGACGTTCATGCGGCGCGCCTGAGGGTGTGAGCTGGCTGACGCGCGCTGGATACCATCGGAGCCCACGAAGCCAATCCCCGTGAAGTCCCGATCGGCTGCGATAATCGGGCCGAGCCGGGCACTCAGGCGGTCGAAGGCGCCAGCTTCGACGTCCTCGACGACTGCCGGATCGGCGGCAAGCACGACGATCTGCTGCTGTGCCTGGTGGACCGTCGCCTCGGATGTCGTCGCCACGATGCGCGCCAGCATCAACTCGAAGTCGAGCGCTCGCGCGCGCTGATCGTGGGCGGACTCGACGCCCTGAAAGACGGCCAGCAGGATCGCCGCGATGGCGCTTACCAGCCCCAGCAGCACGCCCAGCTTGACCCGGAGCGGGACACGCCGGCGCTCGAGCCGCTCCAGGCTCCGTACCACCCACGTCCAGACGGCCGTCACTCCACACCACTGCTGCATGCCGTCCTCGCCAGCCCGCATCCTCAGCCGACCGTACGCCCCAGGATGGTCAGAGTATCTGTGCCGTGAAACGAGTCGGCCGGGGAAAAGGGGGATGGGGACGCCGCCCCCGCCCGCCGTCGTCAGACCAGGCGGGGTCCAGTACCAGGCCGCGGCTGATCCCCATCGCCGTCGTGATCCTGAGTTTCTCACACCCGGCAAACGGGTATGCCGGCGAGTGGCGCAGGCGTCCGCGTGGTTGCCCCTCCCCTCCGGACACCGCTACCCTCCCATAACCTTTGGCCGACGTCCCTGCCCCACGATTCTGGCCAGCGGAGGTCTAGCGTGAGCCAGTCTGCCGGCGCCCGCGATCCGGAGGCGCTCCGAGCCCAGTTCGACGCCGAGGTCCGTGCCGCCAACCTCGTCCTCCTCGACCGTGACCGCGAGGTGGTCTTCGCCATGTGGGCCAACCAGCTCGCCCTGCGGGATCGGCTACGCGCCGAGCCGCTCACGCCCGAAGAGGAGCCATCCCTCATCGAGAAGCCGGCGCTGCTCGGCGGTGGCGTGACGCCCCCCGCCGCATCGTCCACTCCAGGAGGTGCCGCGTGAGCGCCGACACGAGCGCTATTCGATCGTCTGGCGATGCGCTGCCTGGCCTGCCTGCCACCGACGACCTGGGTGACCTTGACCTGAAGGCCGTTTCCGAGGCGATTGGGAGCCGTACGCTCTCGTCAGTTGAAGCGACCGAGGCGTACCTCCGCCGCATCGAGCGGCACGATGGCGTGCTGCGCGCCTACATCACCGTGACTGCCGACCTTGCCCTGGAGCAGGCCCGGACCGCCGACGATGAGATCGGGCGGGGCGAGCGGCGCGGCCCGCTCCACGGCGTCCCGCTCGGGATCAAAGACTTGATCGGCGTGCAGGGGGTCCGGATGACGAGCGGTTCGCGGGTGCTGGCCGAGCACGTCGCGGGCGAGGACGCTCACGTCACCACCCGGCTACGCGAGGCCGGGGCCGTCTTCCTCGGCAAGCTCGCGATGCACGAGTGGGCGTTCGGCCGGCCCACCACTGACGAACCGTTCCCGACCGGCCGCAATCCCTGGAACGTCTCGCGGATCACAGCCGGCTCGTCCTCCGGCTCGGGGGCGGCCGCGGCCGGCGGCCTCTGCGCCGGCGCCCTCGGCTCCGATACCGGCGGCTCGGTGCGCGGGCCATCCGCGCTCTGCGGCCTCGTCGGCCACAAGCCAACCTACGGTCTGGTCAGCCGGCGCGGGGTTCTGCCAATGGACTGGAGCCTCGACCACGTCGGGCCGATGACTCGGAGCGTCTGGGACAGCGCCCAGTTGCTCCAGACGATTGCCGGCCCGGACCCGGGCGACGCCTCCACTTCCACCGCTCGGCCGGCGAACTACATCCGCGACCTGGAGGGCGGCGTCCGGGGCATGCGCCTCGGTCTGTTCCGCCGCTACTACCTGGACTGGCCGGGCTTGCATCCCGACGTCCGGTCGGCCGCCATCGCGGCGTTCGCGGAGCTGGAACGACAGGGCGCGCACATCGAGGAGGTGGATGCCCCGACCCTCGATCTCGCCGCCGCGATCTGGGTGGCCTTCCTGGCCGAGATGTACGCCTACCATGTCACGACCGTTCGCGAGCAGCCGGAGCTGTATCGCGACGCGACCCGGCAGCGGATGCTGATCGGGGCGTTCTATTCGGCTGCGGACTACCTCAAGGCCCAGCAACTTCGGGCGCGGCTCGCTCGCGAGATCGCGGTGCTCTTCGAGCGGGTCGACGCGTTCGTCTTCCCGGGCTTCGGCGAGCCAGCGACCGCCTTCCCGACCGACCCGACGCCAACCGAGGTCGTGGTGCCAGGCTCGCAGTTCACCAGCCCCTGGAACCTCGTTGGGCTGCCTGCCTGCGTCGTGCCGAGCGGGTTCAGCCAGGACGGACTGCCGGTCGCGATCCAGATCGTCGGCAAGCCGTTCGACGACGCCACCGTGCTCCGGATCGCCCGCGCGTACGAGCGAGCCACTATCTGGCACACCCGCCGCCCCGATCCGGCCGGCTGGACACTGGCGGCCGCGAACGCCTGAGCTCGCCCGATCCGGAGCACCAGTGCCGTAGGGGCGGGCGCCGAAGCAGCTTTGGCGCCCGCCCTGGACGCCGGCTCGTACCGCTCCTATAGTCCAAGAGGGGGGTACGCGTGTAGATCGACGCACCCGACCGGGTCGGGCAAGAGGAGATGACGATGCGCGAGCAACTGGCAAGCGCGATCCGTGAGCGGACCGGACTCGACGAGGCGACGGCGCTCCAGGCGGCGGACGCCGCCATCGGGTTCCTGAAAGAGAAGTTGCCGCCCGCGCTAGCGCCCATGCTCGACGGACAATCGCCGGACCTGAGCGATCCGGGCGCGCTGCTCGAGCAGCTTGGCGGCCTTGGAGGCCAACTCGGCGCGCTCGGCAGCCTGTTCGGCACTCGGGCCGAGGAGCGTTCGTGACGAGCACCAGGGCGGACGCGGCCAGGCCTGACGAGGAGGGCGTCGCGGATCCGGCTCGCGGCCATGAGGCTGGCGCCGAGCCGTTGCGCTGCGGGCGCTGGAAGCTCAAGCCGTTCGAGCTCGAACGTCCAGTCCGGCTCGGGCCGGGCGGCCCGCTCACCCTTGGCCAGTTCCTGGCCCACCCGGACCCGGCTGTGCTGGGCGACCTGGATCGCCTCGACGCTGAGGGACTGCAACGGCTCGTCCTGGCCCGGCTGGCTGGTGCACCGCCCGCTCTAGCGCTCTCCCTCTTCGGCGAGCCCGGCTACACCATGCGAGACGTTGTACGGCACGTCCAGGAAGGGTCACCACTCGGCGTTCGGCTCATCGAGGCCGAACGAAAGCTCGTCGGACTGCTGCTGACGGAAGCCCTCCGCTCGCCAGACGACGGGTCAGCAGGGGCGGCGACGCCTCTCGGCTCGATGGCGTAACCGAGCGCTCAGCCGACGCCACGAGCCGACGCCACGAGCCGACGCCACGAGCCGACGCGGTCAGCCTACCCGCCGGCCGCCCGAGCGACGCAAGCGGCGTCGAGCAGCACCACGCGGGTGCTCATATAGACCATACATTGCCCGGATAACCGCGCGACGACGGGCAACCCCTCGAGGCCGACGTTCTCGAGCGCCTGGCGCGCTTCGGGCTGCGTCTGCATGATCCACGCATCCTTAGCCAGCACGTCCGGCGCATAGGCAGTGCGACTGAGCAGCCAGTACGTGACGCCGTACTTCTGGATGAAGTGCTTCACTTCCTGCCCGTCGTAGGTGTACTGCGCGCGAACGAGGTCGTGCGTCCGCTGGCTGATCGTCGAGTAGTAGCCGCGATGGTACGGAATCGCGTACTCGTAGCCGGTCAGGATCGAACGTTGCGCGAACGTTGGCAACAGATCGCTCTCGCGGGCAAGCGATGCGATCACGATGTCCTTCGGCTGCTCCCGCAAGAGTTTGTACAGGCCCGGCTCCCGGCCGACGAAATACTGGGTGCGGGGGAATTGCTGACCGAGCGCCCAGAGCACCGCCGGATAAGCCACGACGAAGAGGAGCGCGAGCGCCGTCGAGGCGGCCAGGCCCCATCGCCCGCGCGAGCTGACCGCTCCGTAACGCCAGCGCAGCCAGCCCCAGAGCGCGTCGAGCAGGACGACGACGACGATACCAACCGCGAGCGACATCACCATCCGCAAACTGTGCTGGGTGTAGCGACTGGGCAGATGGAGCCGGAACAGAAGCAGGTGCGCGGCCGCGAACATGCCGAACGACGCCACGACGACCCGTCCGAGCAGCCCCATCGACGGGCCGACCTCGCCGATCAGCGGGAACCGCGTGCGGTTCGACACCAGGACCGGGAAGAGTACGGCAAGCCAGATGAGTGGCGGCTCGAAGCCGTAGGGGAACATCCCGCTTCGCTCGCCAGTGATCCAGAACGTCCATGGATTCGAGATATAAAAGTTGGTGCGGCCGGCAAAGCTGAACTCGGTCATTCTGCGCGCCTCGCCGGCCGTGACGACTGGCCCGAAGGGCGCCATGAGGTGAGTCGCCGCCGCCACGATCGCCAACGACACGATGGCGGTGGCGGCGCACAGCAGCAGGGCAGGCAGCTCCTGGGTCAACCGCAACCGGCCGTCCTCCCAGCGGAACAGCGCGAGGAAGACTGTGCCGCCGGCGATGGTCAGCATCTGGGGGTAGAACATCCCGAGGAGGGCCGTTGCGCAGAGCGCCAGGACGTAGCGGCGCTGCATCACGTAGAAGAGGAATGCCAGGAAGAGCGGGTAGATGAACGCCCTCGGCGTCCCGGAGGGGATCGCGTCGGCTCGCCAGAGGCTCTCGTTCAGGATTGTCACGGCGACGAAGGCGGCTGCTGGCACCGGTAGCAGCCGCATGCTGATGAAGAAGGCGTACAGTGTGGTGACGATCGTCAGGACGAGGGGTATCCACTTGTTGAGTGTGAACGGATCGACCCCGAACACCACCGCCCCGACCCAGTTGATGGCGGTGTAGGCTGGCGGCGAGATGGCCGAGAAGTAGTCCACCATCAGGTCGTTCGGGAAGAGCGACGGATCGAAGTAGCGCTCCATCCAGAACAGGAATGTGCGCGCATCGTCCTGCACCACGTATGGCCCTGCGAAGGCGTGACGCAGCCCGCCGATACCGCAGGCGACCCCGAAGGCGAGGCTCAGGCCGAGCCAGACGTAGGTGTAGCCGCTGATCCCCGTCGGATCGTTCAGAAGTGGATCGCCGGGTAGCGCCGCGACGAGCCGCTTGTGGAGGCGCCGGGCCGTGCCAGCGCCGCTCGCCACCTCGATCATGTGGGCGCGTGCTCCCGCGTGGCGTCACGCGCTGGCTGGCTCGAGTACTCCTGCCGCCCAGGCTGATGCTCCTGCCCGGCCAGCCACGCCGCGATGCTGGTGAAACGATATGACGCCAGCAGACGCCTCAGCACGCCCTCCGTGCGGCCAAGCCGGTAGTACCGCATCAGGTGGAAGTACCAGGGGCCGGGCAGGCGTGGACAGGATGCATCCATATCGTATGGATGGAGGTAGAGGAGACCAGGCCGGCCCGCAGCCGCCGCCTGACGTAGCGCGGCGCGCACCACGGCTTCGGGGAAGAAGCGCAGGTAGAAGCCGCCAGCAGCCGGCACCCGCCAGCCTCGGACGGCCAGTACGCTCGGCGGGATCTCCCAGATGACCCGGCTCCCCGCCCCGTCGTCCAGGGCGATCCGGCGCGGACCAAGTGGGGCGTTTGCATGGGCGCCGAGCGGCGGTCCCCAGGCGAAGTGGCTGCTATCGTAGGTCAGTCCCTCGGCCGCCAACGCCTCGAATACCCAGCCTCGATTCGCCTCGGTGAGCGTCCAGCACGGCGCGCGGAACCCCTGGATCGGCCGGCCGGTCAGGTCTTCCAGGATGGCGAGCGAGCGCCGGAGGTCGTCACGGAATGCGGCCGGGCCACTGAATCGAGGGATCGGGATATGGTCGAAGCCGTGCGACGCGATCTCATGGCCGGCCGCCGCGATGGCCATAATGACCCCGGGGAACTCGGTCGCGAAGCGCCCGGTCGCGAAGAACGTGGCCTGCTGCCCGAACCGGCCTAGCAGCGCCAGAAGCCGCTCGACGTTAGCCGGGTCGCGAGGGGAAATCTGCTCCCATCCGCCTCGGTTGCGCAACCGGTACCCCTCGTACCAGTGTTCGACGTCGAAGCTCAGCAGGTGGCTGGCCGTCCGCGGGCGGCTTGCCGTGGATGCGTGGGCTAACGGATCGAGCACCCGAGCGCTCCTTTAGAGTATGGGTCTGTTGCCGTAACTGCGCTGGTGTGTGGCGGTCGCGCTGATACGCTAGCCGGCTGGGGCACGCTCGGCTAGCAAACTGGTCGTCGCGGCCCTTGCGCGGATGGGCTGGCCTGGCGTTCACCGGGCTTCGAGAGGACTTGCGTCCCCCATCATGTCTGCCGGACGAGTGATACCGTCGGGTGGCGTGGCGGCCGACGGGCGAATCGTCGGCGATGGACCCGGCATGTGCAGCGTCGGGATCGCCAGTTGGACCTGCTCGCTTCGCCGGTAGGCTGCTTCGCCCCGCCGGAGCGCGGCAATCTGGTCCGCGAGAAGGCCGAACAGGAAGAACAGCACCGACGCCAGCATGGCGAGCAGCGCCTTGACGCTCGCCTCCTGGTAGAGCAGGTAGCTCTCGACCATGAACCAGACGCCCACCGCGAACGCGACGGCACTGATCGGCAGGAAGATCCGAAGGGGCGAGAACAGCGAGACGAGCCGGAAGATGAGCATGAACGTATTGAGCCCATCGTAGACGGTGACCATGCTCTTCCCGATACGAGGCGCCACGTGGACCGGCACCCAGTGAATCGTGTCACCGCCCTTGAGCGTGGCGATAGTGATCGTGGTCTCGAACGAGAAGCCGTTCGGGAGGATCGGGAGGAGCCGAAGCGCGAGTTGTCGATCGACCGCGCGCAGGCCGCAGTTCAGGTCCGGAATCGTGCGGCCGGCCATGAAGTTGGCGACAGCCCCGAGCAGTGCCTTGCCCGGCGTACGCCAGAGCGGCGAGGCGCCGCCGCCATGGCCACGGTCGCCCATCACCATGTCGTAGGCCGGCCGAAACGCCAGCAGCCGGGGGATGTCGTTGGGGTCGTGTTGTCCGTCGGAATCGATGACCACGACCGTCCGGCCGCGTGCGGCGCGAATACCGGTCTTGAGCGCAGCGCCCTTCCCGAGGTTATAGGGGTGGGTGAGCACCCGTACGCCGGCCTCGGCGGCGACTCGCCCGGTCGCATCCGTCGAGCCGTCGTCGATCACCAGCACCTCAGACGAGCAATCGAGCGTCGCCTGGACCCGCTGCACGCCAGCTAGCACGTCGCCGATCGCCGCTGCCTCATTGTAGGCGGGAACCAGTATGCTGACGGCCGGCGGAATGTCATCACGCGACGCCGTGCCCTCCGGCGGCGATGTTATCGAGTCGATCACCGCCTCTCCTCCCACTCCGATGTTCGATCGACGCACACAGCCCGTCGATCGACGTGTGGTCGGCGCCCCGCCCTGCGCCAGGCTAAGCTATGTGAGTGCAGCACGCTCATGTCTGGTTCGGCGTCTCCCTGGCCACGCGCTGTAAGAAGGGTAAGCCCAGCAACGAGAGCAGCCAGCGGAAGAAGAAGGCGTACAGCAACCCGAC
This sequence comes from Chloroflexota bacterium, assembly GCA_020845495.1. The sequence continues at coordinate 90,960 of JADLFM010000260.1, read as the reverse complement.
GCTCAGCGACTGTGCGGCGCTCGCGTAGTCCGCGAACAGCACGATCAGCACCGAGTCACGGGTGCCCATGCCGGCCAACGTGAACGGGAGCAGCCCGGCGAACATCGCCGGCAGTACCGCTGCCGTCACGAAGGGCAGCGGTACGCTCGCACCGACGGCATCGAAGAGCAGGCCCGTGACCAGGATGGTCGCGGCGCAGTTGGCGAGGGTCAACCCGACCATCGTCAGGAGCAGCCCCGGTCGGCGGGCCAGCGCGGAAGTGCTGGCGAGCAGGAGTCGCGCCCGGTCGGCCCAGCGGGCGGGTATCGGAAGCCGGTCGGCACGCGGCGCCAGTCCAAAGAGGAAGACCAGGACGGCCCCGAGTACCGCCGCCGAGAACAGGGTGACGACCGGCTGCTCGAAGAAGAGCGAGGCGGCGAACGACAGCGCTCCCCAGATGGCAAGGTCGACGGCACGCTCGGCCAGCAGTGCGCCGGCCGTGACTGTTGGCGGGATCTCATGGCGCAGGTAGTACGCTTTGACAAGATCCCCTGACTTGGCTGGAGTGAGCGAGCTTATCGGCCAGACGGCCATCGTGAGCCGCAAGGCGTGCCCGAAGCCGAGGCGGTTGTCGGTTGCCAGGAGGGCGGCCTGGAGCCGCCAGGCATGCGAGATCGGCAGCGTGAGCGTGAGCAGCAGGACTGCCGCCAGGTGCGCCGGGCTCGAGCCCCGGATCAGGCTCATCACGTCGGTCGTGCCAGCCCAGTGGGCCAGGCTCGCCAGGACCACCAGGGTAATGACGACGACGACGGCGATCCGCACCAGCCCGGCCGGCCGACCAAATGCCCGTCCGACGCCACCGGCCCGTTGCCGCTCGGCACCGCGTAGCTCGGTCCCAGGCAACGAGCCGGCGAGCGCCTCGTTGCTGCCTGCTCCGGCCAGCGTCACGACCTGCCCTCCCCGTGCATCATGGCGCGTTCGCGCCCGTTCGTTGCCGGTGACCGCTCGGCTGCCTGGCCCGTCACAGATCGGTCGCTACCAGTGTCGTTCGTCACCGTCACGCCTCGCTTCCGGACAGCATACTCGCCCGCTCGGCAGGGCTGTCGAGCGGCTCGCGCGCGGCGCCGTCGACCTCGACCACGGTCGCTCCGCTCCGGAGGTCGACGCGGCGGGTGACGGTCAGCCGGCCGATCGCGTTGAACCGCGTGAGATCTGCTGCCGGCAGCAGGTAACCGCGCGCCTCGAGGTCGGGGAACTGGAAGAACCGGGACTGCGGCACGTAGCGAACGGCGAACTCGTCGCCGAACAGCAGGCTGCTGACCAAGACTTTCCCCGTTCGCTGGAGAACGTCCGTCACGGTGAGCGCACCCGGCTCGAAGCGGATGCGGCGGCGAAAGCACAGCGGCACCGAGCGCGTGCCGAACATCAGCATGCGCCGAATACCACCTTTGATGGCGTGGGAAGCTCGCGTGCTCTGGCCGACGCTGGCCAGGCCGGCCCGGAAGAGCGCCATCTTGAGGGGCGTGAACGTCGTCGTCGAGGTCATCCGCTGGAGCGCCCCCGTCACCGTCAGCTCGGCGTCGGACGCCGCGATCTGGTAGCCCGGCGCGATCCACTGGGACGTGACCATCCGCCCATCGGCGAGGCGGCCGAGGATGCCGCAATCGCTGTAGACGAGGCGGCTAGCCTCAACGTTGAAGGCTCGGACCACGCCGCCCTTAGCCAGGTTCGCCAGCACATAGCCCTCGTCGGTGCGTCGGACGTCGATGCGGGCTTCGGGGAACCAGCGGCGGAACGGCTCGCGCTGATACGGCAGCGCTGGCAGCGGGTTGGAGCGGGGGCGGGCATCGCGATACGCCAGCAAGTACTCCGCCATTCGCCAGGGCATGTAGCGGTCCGGCATGATCGTCGGCGGTACCAGCGCACCGCCGCGCAGCCCTTCCAGCATCCGCTGTGCCAGCGCCCCGGCCAGCGGGATCTGATCGGCCAGCACTTCGACGCCATGTGGGTAGAAGTGAAGGGTCTGGCGGCTGCCGAGGCTCCCGCCGTAATGACCGTCCGGATACGCGAAGTAGCTGGCGAACTCGACCGCCTCCCGTGCGAGGTCGACGATCTCAGGCGATGGGCGGCACAGATGCAACTTCGCCAGGAACGACACCGTGGCCGAGAGGTAGCCCGGGTCGGCACCGTCGTACTCCAGCCACCATCCTTCGCGCACGTTGCGGTAGGTGAGCAGGCCTCGCCAGAGCCGCTCAAAGCCGCGTTCGAGCTCCGGATCGCCCAGGAGCTCGAACGCTTCCCAGACAGCCACACAGGCGAGCGCGTGGTGATTGGCGAGTTTATCTTCTTCCGACTCACCGGCCGCGACGACATGCGCGGCGCGTCGAATCGCGGTCAGAATCCGCTGCGTGGCGTCCGGCGTGAGGGCATCGCGCACGGCCTGATACGCTTCGATGGCGGCGTAGAGCGTGAAACCGGTCGGGCCGACCCAGCCTCGCTCGTACGGATAGAACTCGTCGAACGAACCGTCGCGATGCTGGATCCGTGCCCAGTACTCCAGCCCGGCGACGATCCAGTCCCGGAGCTTCGGCTGGCCGGCGTAGGGGTTCCCGGGGACGTCGAGCGTATACGCGAGCGCCAGCGCCTGCACGGCGAACTGGGCCATCGCATCCGGGAAGTCGATCGATTTATCCAGCCAATACAGGCGATGGAACGACCCGTATGTCGGCGACAATGGATTGCGATCTTGCAGTGACAGCAGGCGCGGCATCTGGCTCACTGCCTGCTCGAGATAGATTGAGCGGAGATCCTCCACCCTTCACCCCTTTAGCATCGCGATCGCAGCCACGCTCGCGCTGGCCCGCCTGTGGTGTGGGCGCGCCCGCACTCGACGCTCGGTGTCGACGAACCAGGACGGCCAGGCCCAACGCTGGTCGGACGCCCAACGACGTTGTCTGGAGCGACGCCACCGACGAGCCCGTATCCCCTCTGGCTGACGTCTCGATCGCGCGTGACTGGATGTACTCCTGGCGCGAACGACTATGGTGCGCATAGTACCGGCCTCGCTGCCAGAGCGACGACACTGTGCGGTACTGGGGTGTCCGGGTGGTCCGCGGGGTCACGCCACTCGAGTACTCGAGATGCAGTGTAGTAGCCTGGCACGGGATGCGAAAGACTGACGCAAAAGACCGGACCCGACCGTCGTGGCCGCCGCTAGCGCGCGCATCGCACGTTCAGGGACCGAGTGAGCCTCACCAGTGAGCTTCATCTGGGAAGGGGTGAGATTGTCAGAGGCCGGGGAGAAGGATCTGACGCTGCACGGCCCATACCGCACCTTCCCGCCTGTCCCCCGCTCGGGTGCGGAAGCGTCGCTCATGCCGCCAGGTGGCACCGGGGAGTGGCAGATGGCGACGCCATGGACAGAACAGCGGGTTGGGGGTGCGGGGATTCCCGGCACTGGACCCGCCCAACAAGACATGCGCCCCTCGACCGGGCTATCGTTCGGGCTGATCTGGCCGTGGGCGCGTGACTGCCGCCTCCGGCAGCATGAGGAGCCGCATGACTGACACGCCTGCCCAGCGGCCGGCACGACTCTCCAGCCAGCCGCCAAACATCCTCTGGTACACCGCCGACCAGATGCGCGCCGACGCTATCGGTGCGCTCGGCAACTCGCACGTTCACACCCCCAACATCGACCGGCTCGTGCGGATGGGCACGGCGTTCACCACCGCCTATTGCCAGTCCCCCATCTGCACCCCGAGCCGCGCCTCGTTCCTGACCGGCAAGTACCCGAGCTCGATCCCGCTCAACTGCAACGGCAACGCGATCTTCCCCGAGGGCGAGCGGCTGGTGACCCGCCGGCTGGCCGATGCCGGCTACGACTGCGGTCTGGTCGGCAAGCTCCACCTGGCCGGCGCGGCGAACGGACGCGAGGTCCGCACCGACGATGGCTACCGCTACTTCAAGTACAGCCACGCACCTCGCAACAACTGGTCGCGCGGCCATGACTATGCTGACTGGATCCGCGAACAGGGCGCCGATCCCGGCGAGGTGCTGACCGTCAAGTCGAACACGTTCGGCGGGTTGATGGAGCCGTCGCCAGAGCACGACAACGTTCCGCCTCACCTCCATCAAACCACCTGGTGTACCGAGATGGCGCTCGACTTCCTCGGGCAGCAGCGTGAGGGGCCGTGGATGCTCTCGGTGAACGTCTACGACCCGCACCCACCGTACAATCCACCCTGGGAGTACTATCGCCGCTACGACCCGGACACGCTGCCCGGCCCGTACTTCCGTGAGAGCGACCTCGAGCATCAGACCAAACTCGCCAACGTCGACTTCCAGTCGAAGCCGAAGCGCCCGGAGGAGATCCAGGCCAAGAAGATCCAGGCTGCCTACTACGCGATGATCGAGCAGGTCGACGAGCAGTTCGGGCGCATCCTCGACGCACTGGAGCGGAGCGGGCAACTCGACAACACCATCGTCATCTTCTCGACCGACCACGGCGAATCGCTCGGGGACCACGGCCTGACCCAGAAGGGCTGCCGCTTCTTTGAAGGGTTGACCCGCGTCCCGCTCATCATGGCCTGGCCGGGCGTCTTCCAGGGCGGGCTTCAGGCCGATGCGCTCGTCGAGTTGACCGACATCATGCCGACCCTGATGGAGTGCGCCGGCCTGCCGATCCCCGGGGACGTCGAGGGTCGTTCGCTGCTGCCGATCCTGACCGGGCAGGCGTCGCCGCACCATCACAAGGACTTCGCGCGGGCCGAGTGCTACGCCGCCTTCCACCTCCCGAACCAGACGTTCGGCACGATGTACCGCGACCGCCGCTGGAAGCTGATCGTCTACCACGGCACCGGCCTGGGTGAGCTGTACGATATGGAGGCGGACCCACACGAGTTCGACAGCCTCTGGGACAGCCCGGAGCATCAAGCCGTGAAGACCGAGCTCCTCCTCAAGAGCTTCGATACGACGGTCGCCGCGATGCCGTACGGACCGCCCCTGGTGATGCCCTACTGAGTGGGGAGGTATCAGGCGCCAGGCATCAGAGGAGGGAGCGGCAGCATGACGCTGCCGCTCCTTCCTCATCTCAGCCACAGCGCTGGGGAAGCACTCGCGGAGCAGCGCTGGGATGGCAGCCCTCACGGCCGCCCCAGGGGAAACGCTGCTCGACTCGTGGCACTATGTTACGATCCGCCAGCAGGGGGTGTCACGGTCGGACGACCGTCTGATGCGTGCGCGACCCGAGCGCCGGCCACCTGGAGGCCGGCGACTACGCTGGAGTGGGATGATGGCCACCGCGGCTCGTACACCGAGAATGCTCGGGCAGCCGATCAAGCGACGCGAAGATCCGAAATTGATCACCGGCGCCGGCCAGTACCTGGACGACATCCGGTTCCCCGGCATGGTGCACCTGACCGTCGTCCGCAGCCCGTACGCGCATGCCAGGATCACCGGCATCGACACGAGCGAAGCGCTGGCCGTGCCTGGCGTCGTCGCGGTGCTGACCGCGAAGGACGTCGAGGGCGCCACGACCAGGCCGCTCCCCTACGAGTTCTCCTGGGATGGCTTCGAGAACGTCAACGACCCGCCGCGCGGCCCGCTGGCCACCGACAAGGTCCGCTACGTCGGTGACCCGGTCGCCGTCGTGATCGCCGAGGACCGCTATGTGGCGCGGGACGCCGCAATGCTCGTACAGGTTGACTACGAGCCGCTGCCGGCGGCCGTCGATCCCGAGCAGGCGCTCGAACCCGGCGCGCCGCTGCTGTTCGAGGAGTTCGGCACCAACCTCGGCCACACCCAGACCAAGACGGCCGGTGACGTCGACGCGGCGTTCGCTCAGGCCGACAAGACGGTCAAGATCAAGATCGTCAACCAGCGCGTGATCCCGGCGCCGATGGAGACGCGCGGCGCTCTCGCGATCTGGCGGCCAGACGGCCCGGACACGCCCGGCGAGTTGACGCTCTACGAGACGACCCAGGGCGTGCACGGTCTCCGTCGCGCGATCGCCCCGCTGCTTGGCTACCCTGAGAACAAGGTCCGGGTGATCGTGCCAGACATGGGCGGCGGCTTTGGCAACCGTACCGACTGCGCGCCCGAGACCGTGCTGGCCTGTATTGCCGCAAAGCAGCTCGGGCGGCCGGTCAAGTACACCGAGACCCGCACCGAGAGCAATCAGGCGGCGATGCACGGGCGCGGCCAGATCGACGTCGTCGAGGCGGCGGTTACCAGGGACGGTAAGGTCACCGGCCTGAAGGTCAGTGCCCTGTGCGATATTGGAGCCTACAACCAGTTCCTCTCGCCGATCATGGGTATGTTGACCGGGATCATGATTCCCGGGAATTACGATGTCCCGAACCTCCGCTTCGAGCTCAAGGGCGTCTACACCAACAAGACGCCGGTCGGGGCGTATCGTGGGGCTGGCCGGCCGGAGGCGACCTACCTGCTCGAGTGCCTGATGGACGCCGTCGCGCACGAGGTAGGGATGGACCCGGCCGAGGTGCGCCGTCGGAACTTCCTGACGAAGGACCAGTTCCCCCACACCACGCCGTTCGGCACCAGCTACGACACCGGCGACTACGAGAAGGCGCTCGATCGCTGCCTGGAGTTTGCCGGCTACGAGCAGCTACGCGCCGAGCAGGCGCAGGCCCGCGCACAGGGCAAGCTGATGGGCGTTGGGCTCTCGTCATACGTCGAGATCTGCGGCTTCGGGCCGTGGGAACAGGCGACCGTGCGGGTCGATCCAGGCGGCAAGATCCGGGCGTACACCGGCACCTCACCGCACGGCCAGGGCACGGCCACCAGCCTGGCCCAGATCATCGCCGATGACCTGGACGTCAGCATCGACGACATCGTCGTGATCCACGGCGATACTGCCCAGGTCGCAGCCGGGAACGGCACTGGCGGCAGCCGGGGGATCGTCCAGGGCGGAAGCTCGATGTTGCTGGCCTCGAATCAGGTACGTGACAAGGCCGTCCGGATCGCGGCGCATCTCCTCGAGGCCGCTCCGGATGACGTTGAGGTCCGGGCTGGCGGCTTCGGCGTCAAGGGTGCGGGCGAGCGGACGGTGACGCTCGGGCAGGTCGCGGCGGCGGCCTACGGCGGGAACGTGCCCCAGGGCGACGAGCCCGGCTTGGAGGCGACCCGCTTCTTCACCGCCCCCGGTGAGACCTTCCCCTTCGGCGTTCACATCGCCGTGGTGGACGTCGACCGCGACACCGGCCGGACGACGCTCCGCCGTTTCATCGCGGTCGACGACTGCGGGACGGTGGTCAACCCGATGCTGCTCGACGGCCAGCGCCACGGCGGCATCGCTCAGGGAGCGGCCCAGGCGCTGCTCGAAGAGGTGATCTACGACGAGAGCGGACAGTTGATCACCAGCACCTTCGGCGACTACGCGATCCCAACCGCGAAGTCGATGCCAAACTTCGAGTTGGACCGCACCGAGACCACGTCACCACGTAACCCGCTCGGCGCTAAGGGCATCGGCGAGGCCGGCACCATCGGCAGCACCCCGGCGGTCCGGAGCGCCGTGCTTGACGCGCTGATGCAGGCCGGGGTGACGAGCTTCGACATGCCGGCCTCGCCGATACGGGTCTGGCAGGCGCTCCAATCGGCTCCCAAAGCGTAGCGCCCCAAGGTGTCGCAAGGTAGGTGACGACGGCAGCACGACGAGAATGGCGCCGAGTCTCTCACGCTCGACCTGGCGCCAACCTCATCAGCGATGTGTGGTGACGCAGGCCATGGGCCAGTCCATGAGCGGACTGGCCCATGGCCTGCATCACCGGTCGCTACCGTCTCGGCTGTTGGGGAGTCCGCGAGCAGCGTGGGCGAGGGCGGGCGGTCACACTCCTGGCGGAGACATGACGGGCCCTCACCTCATCCCGTTCTCAGTGGGGGCGCGCCTGTGCTGACGACGCCAGATTGGCGGGATGGTCTCTGGCGCGGCTTCGACATCAGGTGGACCTTGCTGGTCGTGTCGATCTGGACGATCTGGCCGTCCTGAATGACGAGCGTGATGCCGCCGTGCTGAACGCTCTCGACGGCGCGGAGAACCTCGGCCATCACGGCTTCGGGATGCGGGCAGAGTTCACCCCGGGGCGAGGCGGAGATCGCCAACCGCCATGCCCTGACCTTGGAGCCAGGGGCGCCCCCTGAGGACTGACGTCGAGTCAGCGGCCCGCGTCGTTGCGCCGCTCGTCTCGCATGCGGATCGAGAATATCGACCATAAACCTGGCGTCCGGTCCTGGCGTTGTACGGGCGCCTGCCGTGGCCAGGACCGGCGATACAATCTGGGGCTCTAGCTTCTCCGGGGGTGGCCTATGCCAACCGAACGTCGCGACTCCTGGCCGGTGTCAGCGCGTGGTGTTGGAGCAACCTGCGCGTTCTCCATACACGTACCCGGTCTGGTGGAGGCTACGCGCGTGGGCCACCTGGAGCGGCCGACATGGTCAGCGTGAGGTCGTCGCGCTCGCTGTCGGCGGCCGAGGCCCGGCGGATCGCGCTGGCAGCTCAGGGCTTCGCAGATCGCGCCCCCGGCGGGGCAGTCACTCCTCGGCACGTGCGGCGGGTACTGGACCGGGTGGGGCTGTTCCAGATCGACTCGGTGAACGTTCTGGTCCGCTCCCACTACCTGCCGCTTTACTCGCGGCTAGGTCCGTATCCGAGCAGCCTGCTCGACGATCTGGCCTACCGTCGCCGTGTCTTGTTCGAGTATTGGGGGCACGAGGCGTCGCTCTTGCCGGTCGAGTTGCAGCCGCTGTTCCGCTGGCGGATGGCGCGCGCCGCCAACGGTGAAGCCTGGAACGGCATGGTGCGGGTGGCCCGCGAGCGCCCGGAGTTTGTCGAGGCGGTCTTTCAACTCGCGGCAGAGCGCGGGCCGATCTCCGGAGCGGCGCTCGGAGAGGAGGGGCAACGAACCGGCCCCTGGTGGGGCTGGTCGGACGGCAAGCGGGCGCTCGAATGGCTGTACTGGACCGGCCGGTTGGCGATCGCGGAGCGGCGAAGCTTCGAGCGATTCTACGATCTGCCGGAGCGGGTGCTACCGGCCGGGGTTCTGGCCGCGCCGACGCCGACCGAACACGCTGCCCAGCGCGCCCTACTTGGAGTTGCAGCACGGGCCCTGGGCGTTGCCACAATCGGCGAGCTTGCCGACTACTTTCGCATCCGGAGCCCGCTCGCCCGCCCGCGCGTGCAAGAGCTGGTGGAGGAGGGCGCGCTCGTGCCCGTCCAGGTTGAGGGGTGGTCGGCGCCGGCTTACCTCGATCCATCGGCGCGGCTGCCTCGATCCGTTCGCGCTCGGGCGCTCCTCTCACCGTTCGACTCGCTGGTCTGGGAGCGGAGCCGTGCGTTGCGCCTCTTCGACTTCCACTTGCGGCTGGAGATCTATACACCGGCCCCGAAGCGGCAGTACGGCTACTACGTCCTACCGTTCCTGCTCGGTGACCGACTCGTCGGCCGAGTGGACCTCAAGGCCGACCGCCCCGAGCGGACCTTGCGGGTGCTGGCGGCCTGGGCCGAGCCTGGCCAGGACCACGCGACAATCGCCGAGCCGCTCGCCGCCGAGCTGGCGCAACTAGCCGGCTGGCTCGGCCTGGAGCGTGTCGCCATCGGTCGCGGCGGCGACCTGAGCGAGGCCCTGCGGGTCGAGTCGTCAACCGTTCGTCGTCAGGTATCAGACGCTCAGCCGTCGACTGAGCCATCGTGGCTTACGACTGAGAACTGATGGCCGCTCGCTCGTTCGGTCCAGGTCTGGATGGCCACGGCGAGGGCTTTGAGGTGGAGCGGCCCAGCGAGATCGTCGTCCGTACCGGCGTTGTCCATACCGGCTGCGAGGCCGTGTGCTCGGCCGCCCGGCATCGCCGAGGCAGTCAGCGCAATGATGGGAACGCGGTGTGCCTATCCATGCCGCCTGGCATCGGGCTCGTGGCAGAGATCGGCTGTCGCCGCCCCCTGTCGCCGCCGGTCCATCAACGCGAGCCCGTCAAGGTCGGATATCTGGCAGTCCGTCAGCTTCGAGGGGTACGTCGTGCGCCTCGCGGCGGCCTTAGCCGGGTGCGAGCGGCTCTCCCCCTGTCAGCCGCGCGAGCGGGTAGGCGCGGGCAGGTTGGCCCGACCCCAGGCGAGTGCGCGGGCGTACCAGATCAGTTCGCTGAGCGCATCGTCGACCCGTCGGATGAACTCCGGGCGGGTCAGAGCGCCGGCCTCGTCGAAGAGGGTGCGGGCGTCGCTGAAATACACCGAGTCGCGGATCGGCACGCCGTGAAGCTCGATCAGGACGAGCTTCAACTGTTCGACGGCACGAGCGCCGCCAAGTCCGCCGCCCGACAATCCGCAGACGGACATAGGCTTCCGCCGCGTCTCGTCGTGCAGGTAGTCGATGGCATTCTTGATCGCGGCCGTAAAGCTGTGGTTGTACTCCGGCGTCAACCAGACGACGGCATCGGCGTGTCCGATCGCTGCCTTGAGCGCGAGCGCGTTAGGACGCCGCTCAGCCTCGGGATCCTGCCCGTAGACCGGTAGATCGAGCGCTCGCAGGTCGACGATCTCGCTTCGACAGCCGAGAGCCATCAGCCGTTCGACGAGCAGTCGGGCCGGCCGCTCACTGCGACGATTCGGCCGTACGCTGCCCAGGACGACAGGGATAGTGAGCGGTGGCTGCGACGCACTGTCCACGGCGACGGTCTCCTCAGGTGGCACTGTCGACACCGGGGCGCTCTACGGCAGGGGTGACCCACACGCAGCGCCCGGACCGCCGGCCATCAGACAACTGGTCTCCGAGCCAACTCTCACCCGGTAGACCGTGTCCAGCATACTCGATGCTCTGGGAACGGCTCACCCTCGGCCGCTCCGCTGATCAGCGATTCGCTGGGCGCGTGTACGGGATACCGTCATCACAGCACCAGCGCGATGTGGGCGCGTCGCAGATGAGCGCGCGTCGCCGTGGTTCGACGAAGGCCCTGTCCTCACCGCCGCTAAGCGTTCAGACTCGTGGGGATGTAGGGCGGTGGCGGGTTTGTGACGAGAGTGCGGGGTGTCGGGGTCGGCGGTTCAGTAGAGTCGAGGTATACAGAAGCTCGACGGGTTGAGTCGCGGGGAACTGCTCCAGTTGGCGAAGCAGCAGCGGAAGTACGGTAGGGTGGCATGGGCTAGCCGTGCTTCCGGCTCGTTCGAGTACTGCATCCGCACCAGGGCCCCAGACTTGCCCGAGGCGCCCGCCGCGAGCCAGTGGCGCTCGCAGAGCACGACTCGTCGCACGCCCCGCGTTGCGAGATGGAACGCGAACGCGGCGCCGATGACACCGCCGCCAACAATGACGACGTCCGTGGTCTACAGCGTGTGGAGCCTCCGATCTTGGCAGTCGCACGACGGCCCGGGCGGCGGCTGTGCATCCCACTGGCCAGGAATCCTGTATCAGTGACATGGTGCGGCATTGCCGGTATCAACGCGGGGCCAGCGGGCGCAGCCGGCCTGGGTCAAACGGACGAAGGTCCACGCTCCGGGCAGCCCCGTCCAGGATCAGTTCGGCCAGCGCCTCACCGGTGGCTGGTGCGTTCAAGACCCCCCAGACACTGTGGCCCGTCGCCACGTACGCCCCCGCGATCCCCGGCACCTTCCCGATGAGTGGCAACCCGTCCTGGGTGACCGGACGGTAACAAGCTTGCCGCGCGATGATGTTGGAGCGTGTCAGGGCCGGCGAGAGCCGCTCGCAGACCGCCGCTAACTGCTCGATAGCGGCCGCATCGGTGTGGACGTCCGCCGGATCGAACGGCATCCGGTCCTGGACCGAACTGAAGGCCACGTACGTCGTGCCATCGGCTCGTGGGAACAACTCCGGCGTCAGTACGACGCCGCTCGGATCCTGGTACTCGAAGAAGACTGCCTCCGGTGGCACGCTCGCGCCGGTCTCGAACAGCAGGCTCTGGCCCTTGTACGCCACGATCGCCGGCAACGGGAGCCAGCCCGACGCCACCAGCGACCACGGCCCCATGGCAATGACCACCGCGTCGGCCTCGAGGGAGTCGTCGTCTACCTGGACGCCCTGCACGGCCGTACCGTCGTCCGAGTAGAGCATGCCCGTGACTTGCCCCATCCGGAGCTCGGCTCCATGAGCCAGGGCTGCCCGCAGTATCGCCTCGGTGAAGCGCCTCGGGTGAACCACCGCCGTCGTCTCCGTCGAGCCCAACTGCCCGGCGATCGTGACCTCGTCCGAGAGCCAGTTCCGGCTCGGCGCCGGGCCTCGCCGGCCGCCGCGATCCGGGGCAGCGTACGCGCCGTACGTCGTCACCCGCTGATAGCCCCAATCGTCGTCCAGTTCCTCGGCCAACTGTGCGTGCAGGGCGAAGCTCCGTCTGGCGAGTGCGTCCAGTGCGCTCCCAGATGACCAGTCGAGCGCCAGGAACGCGCCGGCCTTTCCGGAGGACGCGTTGGCTACCCCCGCCCGCTCGACAAGCATCACCGCGGCCCCTCGGCGGCTCAAGAAGTAGGCGGACAGGGTGCCGATGACCCCGCCGCCGCAGACTACCACCCGCACCCCGTACCTCCCCAGCCGAGACGTCCCGGCAGGCCCGACTCGGCGATCGTCCGTGAGGCCGATTCCCTTGCCCTTGGTGCGCGCCCCGCTGACCGATGAGTCTGGGCTGGTCTGGCGCTCACGACTGGCAACACACTCGTGCCGGTCAGGCGCCGTACTTCGCCCGGCACGCGGGCAGCCAGCACCGGGCCGGCCGCTGTCCCAGCGCTCGCCCTCAGCATCAGCCCCCTACAACGATGCCTTCCCGTGAGCATACCCGCCCACGGCCTGCCCGATGTGTTGATGCTCCGTGGCATACTCCGCGTCTATGGGTACCTTCCGCGACATCATGGCCGGGCTGTTGGGTCGGCCGCCGGAGCCGACGCCGCTGGAAGCGCGCATCGAAGAGCGGGTCCATCTGGGCGACGTCATCCGCGAGCGGATCAGCTACGCCGTCGAGCCCGCTGAGCGGATACCCGCCTATCTGTTCGTCCCGCACGACCTGGGGCCGAGTGAGCGCCGTGCTGGGATAGTCGCGCACCATCAACACGCCGGCCAGTTTCACCTGGGCAAGAGCGAGGTTGCCGGACTGGCCGGAGATCCGGAGCAGGCGTACGCGCTGGAATTGGCGCGGCGAGGGTACGTGGTGCTTGCGCCTGACGCCCTCTGTTTCGAGGAGCGCGGCCCACACAAGGGCAACCTCGACACGCCGCCGGAGCCGACCATCGGCCGCGACTACGAGCGCTTCGAGTTCACGAAGCGTCTCCTCCACGGCTCGTGCCTGCAAACCAAAATGGTCTGGGACATGCAGCGTGGGCTCGACTACCTGGAGTCACGGCCGGAAGTCGACCCGGCCCGGCTCGGCTGTATCGGCCACTCGCTGGGCGGCCAGCAGACGCTCTTCCTCGCCGCGCTCGACGAGCGGGTGCGCGTCGCCGTCTCCTCCTGTGGCTTCGCCTCGATGAGGGCGGTACTTCGCGAGAGGATCAATCACAACCTGGGCGCGTATGTGCCGGGGTGGCTGAACCACGGCGATGTCGGCCAGCTCCTCGCCGAAGTTGCGCCGCGCGCCTTCCTCGCGCTCAACGGCGCTGACGACCGCATCTTCCCCATCGACGGGATGCATGAGTCGTACGCCATAGCGCGCTCAGCATACGCCGCCGCCGGTCACAGCGAACGCCTCGGCCTCGGCGTCTATCCGGGCGGGCACGGCTTCACCGGCGAGATGCGGTCACACGCATACACCTGGCTCGACCGCTGGTTAGCAGACCGGCCGACGAGCCGCCCCGACTAGGCCCAGAGTAGTCAGAGTCTCGCTCGTCTTTCGCGAGCGGATCGCTGCACCCCGGCGCATCCCAGAGTCGCCTGTGCCCTCGGGGCGATTCACGACGTCTGGCCTGGACCGTGCACAGGCGTATATATGCTCGAACAGGTCTACCCGCGCGGGCGAGCGACACGCGCTCGCCGCCGCTGGCCGTTGGACTGAGTCTCATGCTACGCCGTTCCCCCTCTCTGAGAGCCCGTCACTCGTCAGCCCTGCCTCGATCTTTCTGGCGGAGGCTCGTGCGCGCGAGCGGCGTGCTCCGCATCGTGATCCTGCTCTGGACGATGGCCGTAGCCCTGGCTGTCCCAGGTCTTGCGTTGGCCCAGCAGCGCCTTCAATCTCAGGTAACGGATCTTACCCACAATCAGGTTCTGGCGAGCGGCCGTCCTCAGATCGACGCCGCACTCGCGAACCTGCGCGAGACGCGCAACATCCAGCTCTTCGTGCTCTTCACGGATACAACCGGCGCCCTCACTGTCACCGACTATGCGAATCAGGTCGCGGCACGTAGCTCCCTCGGCGGGAACGACGTCCTCCTGGTGGTGGCCGTCACCGATCGGAGCGATGCCCTCTGGCGAAGCGCACAGATGACGGACCGGCTCACCGACCGCGAGTTGAGCGATATCCTCTCGGATCACGTCGAGCCGGCGCTGGCTCGCGGGGACTTCACGGGCGCGGTGGTCGCTGCCGCCACTGGGATCGGGCAGGCCGTCGTCACGACCACCTCACCATCGGGTCCGTTGACCGGTAGCGACGTCCCGTGGAGCGTCCCGATCGTCATTGCTGGCGTTGTGGTGAGCTTCGGGCTGGGGCTCTGGCTCTGGAAGGCCGTCTCGCGTCGCCGGCGGGAGCATCAGGCGGCCGAGGAACGTGACCGCCAGATCGAACGGCTGGATCAAGAAGCCAATGCACTCCTGATCCAGGCGGATGATGCGCTGAGCGAGTCCGAACAGGAGATTGGCTTTGCCGAGGCACAGTTCGGCGAAGCCGCGGTCCTGCCATACCGAGAGGCTGTCTCACGCGCCTCGGAGGAGCTCACGTCCGCCTTCACACTTCGGCAGCAACTCGACGACGCCCAGCCGGAAACCCCCGAGCAGCGCCGTGACATGGTGGGGCAGATGCTGGAGCACGCCACCCGTGCGAAAACGGCGCTCGACGAACAGCGGCAGCGGATCGAAGCGTGGCGCGATCTAGAACGACGGGCGCCGGAGATCCTCGCGAAGCTGCCGGCACACCTCGACGCCCTTGAGGCGCGCGTCCCAGAGATCGAAAAGACGCTGGCCAGCGTGCAACGATACGCCGACCAGAACTGGACGTCGGTGGCCGAGAACGTCAGTCGCGCACGCGAGCTTCTGACGACCACCCGGGGAATGGTCGAGGCCGGCCAACAGGCGCTCACGACTGGCGACCGTTCGACCGCCGGCCGCAATGCTCGGCTCGGTCAGCACAGTGTCGCCGAGATCGGGCAGTTGCTCGACGCGGTCCAGAGTCTCAGCCAGGATTTGCAGAAGGCCGAAGCCGCCGCCGGGCCACAGATCGCCGAGACGACGGCCGATATCAGCGCGGCTAGATCGTCCCAGGCGGAGCGGGTCGCTGACAGCCGGGCACCGAGTGGGCAAGCACCGAACGGAGGCACCAGCGTCGACGTCAACCAGCGGCTGGCTGAAGCGGAAGGTCTGCTCGCGCGCGCCCGCCAGGCGCTCGCCCAGGAGAAGCCGGACGTCCTGGGGGCCAACCGTCTCGCCACCCAGGCCGACGCTCTTGCCGACGCCGTCCTTGCGGAGCTACGCCAGGATGAAGCGCGCCGGGAGCGGGAGCGGCGGATACTCGAGGCGCAGCTTCTGGCGGCGGAGACGAGTTACGCACGCGCGGACCGCTATATCACGGCCCGGCGGCGCGGCGTGGGCCGCGCCGCGCGCACTCGCCTCACCGAGGCCGCGCGATATCTCAGCCAGGCCCGCACTACCGCTGACACTGACCCGCGGTCCGCACTCGCCGATGCCCGCCGTGCCCAGGAGCTTGCGGACGAAGCGTACGCGCTCGCTCGCCAGGACTTTGACGGGATCGGCGGGTACGGCGGATTCGGCGGCTACTCTCGGGGCGGGGTCTTCCCAGTCCCGTTCCCGATCCCCATGGGTGGCTGGGGAGGCGGCTGGGGTGGGGGTGGAGGCTCCGTCGGCGGTGGTTGGGGCGGCGGCACCGGCGGCTCCGTGGGCGGTCGCTGGTAATCACGCAGCCCCCGTGGCCGTACGGCCGGCACGATGACCTACCGGCGTGGGTAGCTCAGACAGGTGCTGCATGGCACAACAGTTGATGCATGGCTCCGCAGACGCCGGTCCTGACAGGCGCAGGGCAAGGAGCAGATGATGGCCCAGTCGATTCTCGGACGCATCGGCCAACTGGTGCGGGCAAACGTCAATGAGATGCTCGATTCGGCAGAAGACCCCGAGGTCATGCTCGACCAGCTTGTCCGGGATTATTCGAGCAACATTCGCGAGGCAGAGGCCGCGGTGGCTCAGACCATCGGCAATCTCCGCCTGCTCGAAGGGGATCAGCGCGAAGCGGCTGACGCGGTACGCGAGTGGGGGCAGAAGGCTCAGGCAGCCTCCCGTAAGGGCGACGAGCTTCGGGCTAGCGGCCAGGCGGCCGAGGCCGACCGATTTGACCATCTCGCGAAGATCGCGCTACGTCGTCAGATCGGCTATGAGGAGCAGGCTCGCACCCTGTCAGGTCAGGTGACCCAGCAGCGGGAGCTCACCGAGCAACTCAAGCAAGGGCTCGACACCCTGCGCCTCAAGCTGGGCGAACTAACGCAGAAGCGCGACGAGTTGGTGAGCCGCGGCAAACTGGCCCGCGCGCAGGTGCGCGTCCAGCAGGCGGTGCAGAGCGCCTCGGTCATGGATCCGACGAGCGAGCTGCAACGCTTCGAAGAGCGGGTGCGCCACGAGGAGGCACTCGCTCAGGGCATGCAGGAGGTCGCCGCCAGTTCGATCGACGAGCAGTTCGCGCAACTCGACGCCGCTGAGGACGAGCGCGAGGTCGGGGCCCGCTTCTCGCGCCTGAAGGCCGGCCAGCCACCAGGTCTGCCCGGCCAAACCTGATCCCGGGGTAGTGTCTCCTTCCATCAGCAACGCGCTGCCCTTCCGACGTCAGACGGCTCGCCCCGGCATCTGCTGAGGCGAGCCGTCTGGCGTCGGAAGCACCCAGCCCGCCCATGGACCGCGCGAGTACCGTGGTACCCACGTCATGGCTCCAGTGTTTCAGGCGCTGGAGCCTCCACGGCGACCGTGATGACTCCACATAGGGCGCAAGGACGTGGGCCGGCGTCCCGATGTCCCAGACGTCCCGATCACCCGGCACGGCCCGCGAGCGATGCAACTCCCTGCTGACATTCGCGCGCCTGCGCCGATGTCGAGCTGTGTTCAGATGGAGTATGGCCGGGCCAGACAGGCCAACTGGGGCCAGCTTCGGTCGGCTCGGTTGTGAAAACGTTGAGATTTCCCGCCCCCCATTGTGCATGACAGACTTGCGAATATACTGGATGCCAATTGACGCGGAAGCCACGGGGGTGTCTACCGTACCAGTGTCGCGCACGCTGCGGGAGTGCGTCTCCACGCGTCTCGGCTCGACGGTGAGCACGAGGGAGGTCCGTCATGATGGCGACCGCGAGAAGCGCCGCTCATACAACGGTTCTCGGAAGCCATGAGCCTCTCGGCAGCCCTGAAACCAGGATCACGGCCGGGTTCAACCGTGCTGCAACGCATGGGAAGATTGTTTGGGCGCTCGAATACGCCATCCTGCACGTACATGGCCTCGCACTCTTGAACGCCGTAGCTCTGATGATCTTTGTTGCATTCGCACTGTCGTCAGGCTCTGTAGATGCAGCCGCGGATCCCCGCAATCAGGTGCCGACTCCGCCAATCGATCATCATAGCGCGATCATCGGCAACGGGCTGATCCAGCTTGGTGTCAACGATCAAGGACACCTCAACGTCTGTTGTGGAGCCACATCACGCGGAGGAACGACAGTCGTCGGACTGCGCTATCTCCCAACCAATGCTGAGTCGACCGCGCCCGGCTGCCTGTGTGAGGGCTGGGGCGCGGCTGATGCCACCTCAGGCGTTACAGGGTTCGCGAACGTCGCCACTGACGGTGTCCGGAACCTGTCGCTGGTCGGCTTCTCCGCGACCACGAGCACGGCGAACTCGGTGGTCCAGATTGGCAACACGCTGAGGGTTACACACGATTTCCATCCGGCACGCGAGACAGACAACCTGTATGAGGCCTCCGTCACGATCCAGAACATTAGCCCGGCGACTGTCAAGCCGCGTTACCGTCGCGTTATGGATTGGGATATCGAGCCAACCGCCTTCAGCGAATACGTGACGATCAACCGAGGCACGTCGACTGCGTTACTGTATTCCAGTGATGGCGGATTTGCGACAGCCAATCCACTTGGAGCGAGAACAGCCGTCCTACCAGCGACGGTGAATGTCAGTTTCACCGACTCTGGGCCAGCGGACCACGGGTCACTCTTCGACTTTGGCTTTCCGGACCTCCCAGCCGGCGCAAGCCTCACCTTCAGCATTTACTACGGCGCCGCGGGGAACGAGGCGGATGCTCTGAAGGCCGTGTCCTCTGTGGGAGCAGAGGTGTACTCACTCGGTCAGCCGAATGGCGGACAGGTTAGCGGAGCTCCCAACACGTTCATCTTCGCCTTCTCTGGCGTTGGCGGACGGTCGGTCGTCAATCCCATCGTGTACCCATTCCGTCAGGCATCTCCTTCCGACCCATCATGGATAATCAAGGTCGGATACAACACACCTCTGCCATCCGATCACAACTGCTCGGATCCAGACACGTGCTACGCCCATCTCGCCCTGGATTTTGAATCCGAGTCAGGAGCGAGTGCGACCGTAGGTCTACCTGTCATCGCGCCATCGTCTGGAACGATCAATTTCATGGATCCCAGCACATATAGTGGAGGTGAACAATGGTCATCTAGCGAACCAAATTGTATGTCAATCAAAATTGATGGCTACGATGACATGCACGTCATCCTCTGCCATGTGAAGTTCAATAAGCCGTACGCAGCCGGAGAGAAGGTCACTCAAGGGCAAATCATCGGTGAGGTTGGCCCTAAGGACAGCTACAGTTCAGAACCCCACCTGCACATGGCGCTCTATAGGGCGACCAACGGAGGTGCAACTCCTACAAGTCGGGAGGCCGTCGCATTTGCTTTCCCCTTTGGAATCTCCGGCTGTGACTATCGTAGCAGTGGCAAAACCGGGCAATATGCCGGCGCACGAGGACTTCCAAGCAGTTGTCCGGCATACGGCAGCGTTACTGGCTCGGTCTTCGCGAACGACACGAGCACGCCACTCGCGGGCGCTATCGTCGACGTCAGTAGCACCAGCGCCTTCTTCTCGACGTTGACCGGTAGTGACGGGAAGTACAAGGTAACGGGCCTGCTGCCAGGCACGTACACCGTGACGGCCTCTCCCCCGGCTGGCCGCACCCTTTCCAGGGCGACGAGCGGCGTCAACAACGTAGAAGCTGGTGTGACGGTGCCCATCCCGAATCTTGTCCTTGCCGGGCCAATTCCACCGCCTGCTGGTACGACTATCTTGAGTCGCGGAATGGGCGCGGGAGGCTTGCCAGTCGTCTACTGGGGGGAGCCTCTGCCGCTCACGACGCGAGGCTGCATCGGTGGTACGGCGCGGTACGAGATTTCCCAGGGCGGGGCGATCGTGCGCAGCGGGTCCATGACGGAGACGCCCGCAAGCAGTGGAACGTACGCCGCGACCATCGCCCCGCTGCGTCCGCTACATGGGGATGCGCATATCGCCATCACGATCGTGTGCGGTGACGTCTTGACGCCGATCGTATTCGATATCTATATCGACCCGAGTGGGACCGTGAAGACGCCCGGTGGTACACCGGTCGCTGGTGCGACGGTGACGGTGTACCGGTCGGACAGCGAGATCGGGCCGTTTGAAGTCGTGCCCAACGACAGTGTCATCATGTCGATCGCGAATCGGAGGAATCCCGACACGACGGATGCCGCGGGTCACTTCGGCTGGGACGTGATCGCCGGGTTCTACAAGGTGCGAGCGGAGAAGGTCGGCTGCGGCCCGGCCGTCGAGTCGGCGGTGCTGACGATCCCGCCCCCAGTCACCGACCTCGATCTGCGCCTGGCCTGCCCAGAGCCGCCGGTCAACGTCAGCGCGGCCCTCGAGCAGGTGAACGTGACGACGGCGTACAGCAGGGCTCCGGTGGCGGGCGCCCCGGCCGGCGTCTACACGATCCGGGCGACCTTCCGGAACGCCGCGGCAGTGCCAACGACAGTGAACCTGTCCGATCTGTACTTCCAGGTCGGCACGCTGACCAACGGGAACGTGCTGCTCAACCGCGATGGGGCGCCAGCCAGCACCCCTGCCGGCGTCGGTGCCAGGCTGTCCGTCCCAGGCTCGACCTTGAACGTCACCGATCCTTCCCCGCCGGAACTGCTCGAGCCAGGCGAAACGTTCATGCAGGAGCTTCGAGTAGGGCTTCAGAGCCGGTCGAGCTTCACCATCCTCGTCGACGTCTTCGGTCGAGGCGCCCCCGCCGCCACCGATGCAGCCGGCGCTCGCGCCGGACAGCCGCGCACGCTGCTCACCGGAGCTCTGGGTGAGTTCACCCCGCCACGGGATGGAGAGTCGGCCGCGAGCTGCTCGCCACGGCCGGAGATCAAGGTGCTCACGACCCCGGACGGTCCCGGCCGCCTGAAGGTGACCGTCTCAGCCGCCGGGGAGGGCAATGAACTCGAGCACCTGCGCTTCGGCGCCGCCAGGAATGCCCGCATCGACGTCGATGGCGGCCCGACCGGCGCGGCCGGCAACGTGACCTACACAGTCCCAGCCGGCCGCACCCAGGTGACGTTCACGGTCACCCGGGCGACAGCCGGTCAACCAATGCAGGTGCCGCTGATCGTGGTCGACGGGTGCGGTGAGTGGCCCACCTTCGTCGGCGCGGGGCCATCGGCGCCCTGAGCCAGCATCCCTGAACGCGCCAGGTGGGATGCCTGCCCACGGAGGATGAGGCAGGCATCCCCCTGCGTCACGCGCGTCCTGCATCGCCAGACAGGTTCACAAGCAGTCCCTCCACCCGATCTCAACGATCCCGACGCCAATTCCGAACGACCGGCAACGATACTGTTCTCGCGTACCGATCTCGCCTTCCAGACAGGTAGATCTGGACGGGTGAGCCGTAGCTACAGCAAACCGCACAAGCGAGGAGGACCGACATGCCCCCAGACGGATACGAGCGAGGCGTAGGCGGCACGAGCGACGTTGGCGACGAAACGCCGTCGTTCATCGAGCCAAAGCTGACCTTCGTGCTCCCGAAGCTCACCAGGCAGGGTGACCTCCGCCAGATCACCAAAGGCTTCCCCGGCCCCTTCCTCGGCAGCTTTGACCCAGGATCCCCATAGGCAGTTGTCATGGTTGCGGCTCGGACGGAGGTTACCCAGTGCCTGGCTCCAACATACGCTACGAGAGAGATCCAGGATCGTATGGCTGTCAAGGTAGACGCTTCCGAACGGTGTGGCTCGCTTGGCGACGTCACCGTTCGAATTACCTGTGACGACGCGATCCAGCAGCGCCGAATCGTAGCGCTCTGGAAGCGGCTATTCGCCCTCGAGGCCGGGTCCGCCACCTCGGATGAGACTGTCTCGCTCCACTTCGGATCGACCTCGCCGGGTCCGCGCCGGGCGGACCTTGGCGAGGAGATCTCCTGCTCGACGGACGTGCGGGTATGGAGAACGGAGCGCGGGAGCTTCGTCCAGTCGGGGGCATCCACGCTCGACCTCGATCTCGTGACCGGCTCGGGCGTGGGTGGCCTTGGCGGCGGCTTCTGGGCTCAGCCGCTCCATCGTCAGCGTGGCTTCTTCCTGATCGGTCTGCTGTCGCTCCTCCATGCACGGGAACGCTTCGGCTTGCATGCGGGCGCCGTGACACGAGGTGGAGGGGGCTGTCTCTTCGTCGGTCCATCCGGCAGCGGCAAGACCACATTGACGGCCGCGCTCGTACGTCAAGGCTGGAGCTACCTTTCAGATGACGCGCTCGTCCTGAGCGCGAATTCAGATGGGATCGCGGCTCACGCATTTCGGCGCGGGTTCTCGTGTGTGCCCACGATCGCGGCCCACTTCACCGAGCTTCGCGATGCACTCGTACGCAGCCCTGTGCTCCCTGGCGGCAAGCGGCTCGTGGACGCCGATCCGGTCTATCCGGATCGCTTCACCCCTCGCTGCGTCCCGCGAACGATCCTGTTCCCGCGGATCGTCTCAGAGCCACACAGCCGCCTCGTTCCACTCGACGAGACCGCCGCCATGGTGGGATTGCTCGAGCAGAGCCCCGGCATCGCGCGCTCCCGCGCTTCAGCCCACCGACAACTGGCCGTGCTCCGGCGCCTCGTCCAACAGGCGTCCGGTTACCGGCTTCTGCTCGGCGCCGATCTTCTCGCCGATCGGGGCGCCGTGCCCCGGATGCTCGCGGATCTGATGCAGGAGCGATGATGCCGACCGTCGTCGTTGAGTTGACCAACCGTTGCAATCTGGCCTGTACCCACTGCTTCGCCGGGCGGCATGGCGGCCGTGAGGATCTACCGCCGGCGCTCTTCGACAAGGTGCTGGCCGACGCCCGGACGCTCGGGTTCGGCCAGTTGAGCTTCACCGGTGGTGACCCGACCGTCTATCCCCATTTCGAGCGCGTCCTTGGCGCCACCGATGCCGCGGGATACGACTTCAGGTTCGTCACGAACGGTTGGAACTTCACGACGATCTACCCGATGATCCTCCAGTTTCGCCGGCACTTGCGCGGCATCATCTTCAGCCTGGATGGTGCGCGCGAGGCCACGCACAATCGGCTGCGCGGGGCGGGGTCGTACCGTCGAGTCATGCAAGCAGTGAGCATCTGCGTCGTCGAGGAGATCCCCTTCGGGATCAATATGGTGGTGACGGCGCACAACTGCCACGAGATCCAGGAGATGGCGGAACTGGCCCATCGCCTCGGAAGCCGTGCCCTCAACCTCGCGCACCTCATGCCGTCACCCTTGACGTCGGCTCAGGGCTTCGACCTGGGTCCGGACGAGCGGAAGCAGGTCGAGGCCGAAATCGAAGCGCTCCAGGGCTCAGCGCCGCTCCCGATCGAGTCAGCGGCAGGCTTTCACACCCGGTCACTGTTCTCCTGCGACCCCTTGAACTTGCAACAGATCAGTGTCGACAGGTACGGCAACGTCACGACGTGCTGCAACCTCTCGGGGCAGGCAAGCGACGGCGCGGGCGGAGACGTCCTCGGAAACCTCGCCGAGATGAGCCTTGCCGAGGCCTACGGCCGACTCGTTGCCGAGAATGAGCGCTTCCGGCGGGCCAAGTCCGCTTATTTTGCCGCCGGTTCGGCCGTCGATTCGGACTACTTTCCCTGCTGGTACTGTGCCCTGGCCTACCGGAAGGTCGAGTGGCTACGAGCCATGCCCGAGAACCCGTGGGGGCGCCTGCTCGGAGAACGCCCCTCCGGTGGATACCCCAGGCCCTCCCTGGCTCCCTCCATGTCAGGTCGTGTCCGAGACGACCGGTTGATCCCGCTTATCCGAAGGGTGCAATGATCGTGATCGATACCGAGACGAGGATCGTGCCGCAGTCTGACGTCATCGCCACAGCCCTCCACAACGGCGAGCAGGTGCTCCTAAATCTCGCCACGATGCGGTACTACACACTGAATCAGACCGGGACGCAGATCTGGCAACTGCTGGCCGATGGGCTCTCCGTCGCCGACGTGAGCCACCGGCTCCAGGCAGCGTATGACATTGAGGGGATCCAGGCCGAGGAGTGCGTCCTTCGCCTGATCGACGAGCTAGCGATCGAGCAACTCGTCCAGGTCGGAGGCCAGTGAGGCTGCCGGTGCCACCACGAGTAGGCCCGCCGGTCGCGGGCCGAAAGCGCCGGCTCGAGCACCGTGTGGAGCACGATCGACCGATCCAGATCCGCCCGTCCTCAATCGCCGACGTCGAGCCGCTGGCGGACCTGATGCGGCAAGAGGTCGAGCTACAAGTGCGGGTAGCAGGCTCGCTCGAGCTCGCACCAGATATCGACTGGCGCCGCTACGCGTCGGAGAAGCTCGCGCGCCAGGACGCGGCAGTCCTGGTCGCCGAGGTGGGCGGTGCGGTGGTTGGTTTCACCGACGTCCGCGTCATCGGTCAGGCGAGGCAGGTACGTCGGAACCAGCTCGTGGCGTGTTTGCGTAGACTCGTACGCCCACGCAGCCGGGAGCCGATGCCCATCGTACGCCCGCACCGGCGCGGCTACATCGACGATGTCTACGTGACGCCGTCAGCGCGCTCGTTCGTGATGTCCTTGCGTCTATTCCAGGCCGCAATCGAATGGCTCCGTGACCGACAAGTCAGCGAGGTCGAGGGTGCGATCTGGGCGGACAACCAGCGAAGCTTGCGGCTGGCCGAACACGTCGGCTTCAAGGCCACGCGAGTCCTGGTAACAAAATCACTCTAGAGTGCCGGCCAACGGCGACAAACCCTCTCTGGATGTAGGTCTTCAGGTCCATCACCCTGCTCGACGGCCTCGAGGCCGGACGGGGCGGCACTCCTGGATGGCTGGATGGGTGCACGCCCTGGCCGATGTGCTCGATGAGCTACTCATGCACGCTAAACGCGTAGGCAGCGAGCGCTGTCATCGAGACCGCGAAGCCGGCCACGATCGCCAGATCCATGCCCGGACCCAGGTGATACCCGAAGATTCGCACGCCCAGGTCTGCCAGGACGTTGGCCGGCACGCCGATCTCCGACAAGATCACCTGGCGGACCCCATCGACGCCGTAGCTGACCGGGTTGATCAGCGCGAGGGGCGCGAGCAACGCTGGCAAGTTCGCGAGCGGAAAGAACGCGCCGGACAACAGGAACATCGGTCCGACGATCAGGCTAACGATCAGTTGAAAGCGTTCCGGCGTATGCAACCAGGTCGCGAAGAGCAGTCCGATTGCGCTCATCACGAACGCGGTCAGGAACAGCACGGGCGCGATGGTGGCGATTGCGAGCGGCGATAAGCCTGCGCCAATCAGCGGACCAATCGCCAGAATCAACAGCCCCCGCAGCGTGGCCGTCGTGCTGCCGCCCAACGCTTTCCCGACGACGATTGCCCAGCGTGGGATCGGGGCGGCCAGCACCTCTTTGAGAAAACCGGCCTGACGGTCCCAGGTGACAGAGGTGGCTGAAAGGAGCGCTGTCGAGCACACGGCCAGCGTCACGATGCCCGGCAACACGAAGCGGACGAAATCCGGGCCGTGCTCGCTCCCTCCCATCCTGCCAATGGTCGGTGCCAGGCCAGCTCCGATGAGAAGCAGCATCAGCACCGGCTGCGCCAGGACGATCGAGACGCGGACACGATCGCGCGTAGAGCGCAGCACATCGCGATACCAGAGCGCGTAAATGCCGTTGAGCGCAGACAAGCATTCAGCACGCCAGTCGCTGACGATCGAACCGCGCGCATCAGCGAGGTCGTCTGTCACCATGTGGTTCAACCCGCTCGGCTTCCGGCCGGTTGCCCGCGCGTCACCAGCGCGGTGGGGCCTGCCATCCCGCTGTGAATCGAGTTGCCCGTCAGCCGGAGGAACACGTGGTCGAGGGTCGGCCGCCGCACGCTGATCGCCTGGATCGGAACGCCGAGCTCCATCACAAGCCGTGGGATCAACTGAGCGCCCGCGGCCACCTCCACGACAAGGTTCCCGTGCTCGTGGATCGGCTGTAAGCCGAAACGCGCACGCAGGTTTGCCGCCGCCACGTGGACGTCCGCCGCCTCGATGGTCACGAGATCTCCGCCAACCAGTCCCTTCAGGCACTCCGGCGCATCCAGGGCCGTGATGCGGCCGTGGTCGACGATCGCGACCCGATCGCAGCGATCGGCCTCGTCGAGATAGTGGGTGGTCAAGAACAGCGTCACTCCCTCCCGCGCACGTAGCTCGAGCAGATAGCTCCAGAGACGCTCGCGGCTCACGGGGTCGAGGCCGGCCGTCGGTTCGTCCAGGAACAGCACCTTCGGATGGTGCAGCAGGCCGCGGGCGACTTCGACGCGTCGCCGCATCCCGGCGGACAGGGTGCCGACGAGGTCGTTGCGCCGATCCCAAAGCTCGACCAGCCGTAGGAGTTGCTCGCGCCGGCCGGCCCACACCGAGCGCGGCATGTTGTAGATCCGGGCGTGAAGCTCCAGGTTCTCGCTCGCGGACAGCCGCTCGTCGAGACTCGGCGTCTGGAACACGATGCCAATGGATCGGCGCACCTGACTCGCCTGGCGCACGATGTCGTAGCCGCAGACCGAGGCACGACCGGTGGTTGGGCGGAGCAGGGTACATAGCATGTTGATCGTGGTGGATTTGCCGGCTCCATTCGGGCCGAGGAACCCGAAGAGCTCGCCCTCGCCGACACCAAACGTCACGCCGTCGACCGCGACGCGCGCCCCATAGCGTCGAACGAGGTTGTCGACCTGAATCCGGTCCATCGCACGCCCGGTCACGGGCGGCACACGGGCGTCAGCCCACCTGGGAGGCGAACGTCGCATCCTGGTGGGGTGGGAACGCTGTCCGGAAGCCTGAACGTCTCGGTGAAGTAGAGGCGCGGATCGTCAGATTCGAGGAACGGCTCGCCATCGCGCATCAGCCAGCAATGGCCGGCGAGGGTACCGCCAAGCGTCCGCACGCCAAAGCACAGCCCGACATCCAGGCCGGCATCGCGGAGGAAGTGGTACAGCGTCAAGCCGCGCGTCAAGCAATGGCGGCTGACGAGCGGATACCCAACGGCGCGCGCCAGATCGACATACTCGACGATCTTCTGCACATTGGTCGATACATTGGCCGATTCGGGCGCAGTGGCGCGCCGTATCACCGGCCTGGCTCGCGCTCGGACCCAGCCCGACCGCATAGCGCGCGGTACGAGCGCAGCGAAGGCCAGGATGCGCACCAGCAGAAGCGCATCGTTCAGGCTTCGTACCTGCTTCAGCAGGGCGAGCCGCCGGATCGCGGCGGCCCGGCCGCGCCGCACGCTCAGCGTCACGTGTCCGGCCTCCGCTAGCGGCATGAAGGTCGAGCGGATCGTGGGCAGAGGACCACGTGGGCGATGGCATGAGCGCGCGTGCGCCGCCGGCCCATCAGGATCAGACTTGGGATCATTCCGCGCCAGGACTCAGCCGCGTAGAACTGGACGGCCCGACGGCGCATGTGCCCGTTTAGATTCGCCACCCTCGACGCCGGCCACAGCAGGCGGTAGAGCGTCCGCAGCGGCAGCGCTGGACAGAGGTCATCGAGGACTGTTGATGGAACCGGAGATCCCAGCAGCCGCCTGGCCAGGTGAAGGGTGTACCAGACGGAGGCCTGGACCCCCTCTCGACGCGAGACGTCCCGGACAAGGCCCCAGTCCAAGCCACCATGATGTACGCGCGTGAGCAGGTCGATGTCCTTGAGCCAGATCAGGCGGCTGAAGCCGTGCTTGTGGGCGTGCACGCTGAGCTGGACGAGTTGATCCTCAGGGCAGAGCATCGAGGCCATCGGCAACTGCTGAATCGGCAAAGATCGCCGCCACCGCTCGGCCTCGCTCGTCGGCTGCAATCCAAGCTGGAGCGGGTCGGTGTGCACCTCGATCGTCGCCCCGCCGTGCGGCACACGAAAGAGCCGATGGAAGGCGGCCCCTCCCGGGTGTACACCATGGGCCTTTCGCTCGACCTCCAACCGGTGTGGCATCTCGACGAAGCCGCGCGAGAGCAGCCTCTCCGCCACCAGATCCTCATGATGCTGTTGAACGGTCAGATCGATATCGCCGTATGGACGGAGCACCGGATGCGGGTAGATCGACCGCACGAGCGCCGGCCCTTTCAGGACGATCGTCGGCAACCGCGCGGCTTCGAGGATCTCGGTCACGCGAACGAGCACCGCGTCCAACGCCATCGACCACGCCAGGGCGCTTAGCGCTGCCTCCCTCAAGGTGCGCACAATCTGCGCCGGCAGCAGATCGTTCTCCCTGGTGGCGGCGTCTTCGACAAACGCTGCCACTCGGTTGCGGCCCGCCAGTGCGACGACCGCATCCCAGTCACGCACCTCGGCGGCAGCGGCTCGGATGGCAGCCGGCGTCCGGACGTCTGCTTCACGAACGCAGAGGTTGATGAAGCTGGCTTCAGGGCTCGGCTGTGAGCCCCAGTCCGTGTACGGCCGATGCAAGACTTTCACCAGCGATCCCCCCGTCGCGGCGTGTGCTGACCGGCCCCGGCAACATCCCTGGCACAGTCGGATACATCCTTCTCATGCTCGGCAGTCCGCCCGGACCCAGGTCGCTCCCAGTCAGGCTACGTCCGGGTCGATGGACATCCGTCGCGCGGCGGTTGACATTCGGTTCCGGTCGGCATCGAGCGATTCCAGCCGGGCTATGCTGCGTGCCAGGCCCGAGCGTTAGGGCCGCCCGCTCAGGTCTGACACAGCGTACGCACGTCACTGAGGGCCCACGATGGCCCAGGAAATGTAGGCCCCGTCATCAGCGGCCTGGACAGATCCGCCGTGACGGCATGCGCACGGGCCTCCCAGACTGCCGCCTGGCGGCCTCACCTACAGTCCGCTCCTGGTGGGAGCTATCGCATCCTGGTGGGAAGAATCCCCATCAGCTCGCTAACGCTACGGGCGACGACAGATTCGTCTCAGCCACACGTCCCTCGTGCATGCGGAGATAGTAGGGAAACAGGTCCGGGTCGAACGCGCGGCTGTGGGAGATCAGGAAGATCTGGGCGAAGCTCTTGGCTATCTGGCCGGTCGTCAGCAGCTCCACCAGCGCCGCCGTTCGCGGCTGGTCGAACGCGCTGAGTGGCTCGTCGAGGAAGATGAAGCCGGGTGTCGTGCCCAGCTCCTGCGGCAGCGTCGCCAGCGCGAAGGCCAGCCGTAGCGCCAACGAAAACTGATCCTTCG
This sequence comes from Chloroflexota bacterium, assembly GCA_020845495.1. The sequence goes on along the minus strand of JADLFM010000260.1, from coordinate 62,158 downwards.
TCCCGCCGGAGAAGATCTCTTTGGCGACATAGCGGCCGGCGTCGGCGTCCCAGACTTGCAGGCGGTACTCGTCGGAGAGCGTGGCATCGCGGTACCGCTGCGTCGTCACCTGGGGCAGCAGCAGACGCAGGTTGTGCTCGGTGCTCGGCAAGACCCGCCCGATCAAGTTGCTGCGCGCCTGCTGGACGATGCGCGTCGCACGCAGCTTGATCGCCTTCTCGCGCGTGAGGCGTTCGAGCTCAGCCCGGCACGCCGCCGTGTCGAGATCCGCCCCCGCCAGCCCCCACTGACCTTCCAGACGCTGCCGTTCGGCATCGAGCCCGCCGATGATGCCATCAAGGCGACGCCGCTCGCTCTCGAGTACGTCGAGGTCTGGGAGTGCTGGATCGTCGATCTCGGGCAGGACGAGGCACAGCGCGTCCGGCGTCGGCTCGGCGAGCGGCATCAGCCCGAGCGTCCGAAGCTGACCCGCAATCGCCTCGTCCGCCTGCTGCTGGTCCGCGCGGAGGGCACCCGCTCTGGCTCGGGCATCGGCGGCGTCCCCCAGGGCGGCGTCCCGACGAGCGCGCGTGCCATCCTCGTCGAGCGCCACACGTGCGGCGTGAAGGGACGCCACGAGCGAGGCGGCATCGCGTGACTCGGTCGCTGGAGTCAGGGCCATACTGGACGAAGCATCTGGCGTCACGTCCAGCACTGGCGACGACGGCCCTGCCTGCGACGGCGTGTGCTCGGCATCCGGAGTGACATCGGGGGTGGCATCCCGCGTCGCATGCCGCGTGGCATCGAGTGTCGCCAGTCGACCACCGATCGCCGCCCACTCGCCGGCGAGCCGGCGGTCGAGCATGGCAACCTGTGCGCTGGCAGTGTCGCGGCGTTCAACGACCGATGGACGAGTGCGCAACTGGTCCTCGATCTGCCTCCACCGTGCCTCCAGCACGGTCACGGCATCCCGCAACCCGTCCAGAGTGAGCGGCGCGTCGACCCGTTCGGCCTCGGCGGCCAGCGCTCGTCGCCGCGCGGCGGTGTCCTCCCGCAACCCTCCAGTATCGACCTCGCCGCTAGCCAGCGCCCCCTCGGCACGTTGCAAGAGCGCCGTGCTATCCCGCCCGGCAGCATCCTCTCCGGCGGCACCTTCGGCCAGCGCTCGGGCGGCCTCGGCGACCCGCTGCCAGACATCGCGGGCGTCTTCGCGGCGCTGCTCGGCCCGCTGACGCGCTGCTCCAATCGCCGCCTCGATCTGGCTACGCTGCCGTTCGAGGGCAGTGGCATCCTCCCCGCCCAGGTGCGCGGCGATCCGGCGCCCCAGTGCGGTCAGCGCCGCTGCGTCAGCTTCCCCGAGCGGCGACTGGCCCATAGCCGTCAGGTGGGCGTCGAGCGCGCGTCGCTCATTGACCATGTTCGCCGCCAGAGCGTCGAGGCGCTGGCCCGCTTCGACAGCACGCGCCTCGATAGGCGCGATCCCGGCGGCCTGCTGCTCGTCCTGACTGACAGATGCCTGGGCCACGGCCGCTCGTTGTCGCACGCGCTCCGCCGTCGGCTCGACGTCGAGCGACGCGGCCCGTTCCTGAGCGGCCTTCAGCGCTTGCTTCGCCTGCTCGAGATGCCGTGCAGCCTCGGCATGCAAGGTGGCGCTGTCGTCCGCTGGTCCTCCGAGCGCCACTCGCGCGGCCGACACGCGCTCGGTACAGCGCTCGGCGGCCTGTACGGCGCTCTGGCATCGGCCCTGCGCCTGTCCTTCCTCGCGGGTGAGCCGCGACACCGTCTCGTCCAGGTCGCGCTCGCGTGCGGCGGATGCCTCGGCCGCACGGTCGCGCTGCTCGGCAACTCTGAGCCGGTCACGGGCCTCGTCGACGCTCGACGGTACCCGCTCTCCGACCGATAGCAGGGCTCGCTCGGCCTCGGCCAGCCGTACCCGCGCCGCGTCGGTCAGGGAGAGCCGCGCGGTGGCGTCGGCCAGCCCTTGCTGGGCCAGATCGACGGCCTGTCCGAACTTACTGACCGCCTCCGCGCTCGCGGTGAGGCGTCCGCGTTCCCGGATTCCGACCCCCAGGCCCGTCAGAGACACGAGGGCTACGGCGCCGCCCGGAACGAGCAGTCCGAGGGCCGCCAGCAGGATGCCGACCAGGAGCCCCACGCCACCCACGGCGAGCCCGAGGGTGGACCGCTGCACGGTTGCCGAGCGCAGAGACTCGGCCTGGCGAAGCCCCTGGCGCGCCCACTCCAGTCGGCGGCTGGCGTCGTCGCGCGCCGATGCGGCCGCGTCGCCATCGTCGATGGTAGCGCGGGCGTCGCTCCAGGCCACAATTAGCGGACGGAGGGCGGGTGAGCGCGCACTCCGGGCGACCTGGAGCGCCTGACGGGCGGCGATCAGTTGCGCGGCCGTATCGCGCAGCCGCCGCTCCGCGTCTGACCGCTCGCCGGTCGCGACCTCCAGCGCCGTCTCGGCCGCCGCGAGGTCAGCTACCAGACCGATCTGCCGCTCGGCGCTGTCGTACTGCTGCCGAGCAGCATCCAGGGAGTTGGCTGCGTCATTGAGTGCAGCCGCGTGTGCGCGCCGGTCGGGCAGCCCGTCCCGCACGTTGCGCAAGTCGCTCAGGGCGCCCTCGAGCCGGTCCCGCTCGGTCGTCAGCGCGGCCTGCTGGGACAGCCGCTCGGCCAGGCGCTCGGCCGCCTGACCGGCCTCACGCAGGTCGGCGAGCCGCCGCAGCCGCGTGGCGAGCGTCGCCCGGTCGGCTTCGTGGCGCGCCACCTCGGCGTCGGCCTCAGACGCCGCGCTGGCGTTCGCCCGGCCCTCGTCAAGCCCGGCGAGTCCGTGCTCGACGGTCTCCAGGTGGCGTAGCCGGGCGGCGAGCGCCGTGAGCGCCGCGCGGCGAGCCACCAGGTGCGGTCGCTCCTCGTCTGCCAGACGGTCGAGCGCATCGAGATCCTGCTGACGTGCCTCCACCTCCTCGGCAAGGCGCTGCCGCTGCTCGGCTGTCCGGCCGGCTGCCTCAGCCTGCCGCGCCACCTCCCCAAACGCGGCGATTCGTGCCAGCCGGGAATCCAGCGCGGCCGTCTCCTCCTCCAGCCGCGCGATCGTCCGTTCCACCTCGACGAGGTTCGCGGTCGCGGCCGTGCGCCGGTCCAGGGCCGAACGGACGTGCCGGGCAGTCACCTGGCGCTCGGTCTGCGCCAGCTCACACTGGCGAACGGGGATCTCGTCGCGCACCGTTGCTAGCTCGAGCCGTACCTGGGCCACGGCGAAGTCCCGATCGTCCTGTCGGCTCACTTTGAACTGGTTTTCGAGGGCTGTGAGGTTGTCGAGGTTGAGCAAACGCAACAGCGACTCGCGGCGAGAGGCGGCATCAAGGGATTCGAGGCGTTGAAGCTTCTTCTGTTCCACGAAGCAGGAGTTGAGCAGCGTGTCGCCGTCAAGCTTGCCGAGCTCGGCCACGATCCGCTCGTTCATGGCACGCGCGCGGGCGACCTCCTCCTCGGTCCCATCCGGCAGCCGCACGAGCAGCTTGCCTCGGTTCTGCCCCTGAGCACGCGTCCGCCGCTGGATCAGCAGCGTGGTCGCGTCGACCTCCAGGCTCAGTTCGACGAACGATTCGTGGCAGCCATAGCGGATGGTCGATTCGAGGCCGCCCTCGGTCACCAGCGCGCGGCCATACAGGGCGAAGTAGATCGCCTCGAACAGCGTGGACTTACCGGACTCGTTGAGCCCTTCGATCAGGATGCTGCCGGACGGCGGGAAGGCCAGATCGATCTCACGCAGGCGCTTGAAGTTACGGACCGTCAGATGGCGCAGGCGGATCATCGCGACTCCTCCCGCTCGTAGAAGGCCAGGATCGCCTGCTTCGTCTCCTCCAGCAGCACTCGCTCCTCCGCGTCGGCCTGCTCCATCAGCGCATCGGCGCAGGCCGCAAGCTCGTCGCGCTGGGATAGCCGCACGCCGCCGGCCGGTCGATCACCCTGCTCGTCCTGAACGAACAGGCCGCTGGCGTCGAGGTCGAACGAGAAGCAGCACGCCAGCCCCACCTCCCAGATTCGCTGGAAATCGAGCGCGTGATACGCCTCCCGCTCGATCGGTCCTTCCAGGATTAAGCGGGCCATCACGTCGGGCCCGCAGCCTTCTTCGAGGCGACGCAGGATCGCCGCCACACGGTCCTGGCCGTCGTCCGGTAGCTCGGTCGTGCGAACGGTCACCTGACGGCGCGGCTGGCACGCGACGGGCACGTGCTCCAGCCGCTCGACGCCGCCAGCCGATAGCTCCACCACAGAGAAACCGGCCGGCCCAGTCTCGCCGAAGGTCGTGTGCTCGGTCGCGCCGGGTACCAGCACCGTGGTGCGGCCAAGCTGCCAGTGGGCGTGGCGATGGACGTGGCCGGCCACGACGAGCTGGGTGCCGTGCAGGCGATCCAGTGAGGCGCGCGCCACGATCGGCTCGGGCGCGCCGGGGAAGATGTGCCCCTCGATGCTGTGATGGAACAGGAACAACCGCAGATCGGCCTCAGGCGCCCACGCCAGATCGGCCAGCGGATCGTCGCCGGCCCGCCGCAGAGATGACCAGGGAAGCGCGCCAACGGCCACCCGTTGGCCCCGGATCTCGAAGACCTCGGTGGGGGTCGGCGCCGTCCCGTCGTCGAGGAGGAGGTGGAGCGCGCCCAACTGGCGGTAGATACCCTGGGGCAAGTAGCCGCCTTGCTCGGTCCGTTGCTTCGGCGTATCGTGGTTGCCGCTGATGCCGACAGCTCGCACGCCCGCCGCTCGCAGCCGCGCCAACTGGGCCGCGACGAACTCTCGGTCCAGGTTGCGCGGGTCCGGCGTGTCGAACAGGTCGCCCGCCTGGACGAAGAGGTCGGCCCGCTGCTCGATGGCCGCCTCGACGGCCCGATCGAAGCCGCGCCGAAGCTGCTTGCGGCGTTCGGCGAGCTTGGGCGGCGAGAGGCGGTCGTAGTAGCGATTGAGGTGATTGTCGGCGGTGACGACCGCCCGGATCGGGGTTGCCACGGCGGCGCTCATAGCCAGTCCTCGCGGCTCGGGCCGGCCGGCGCGCTCGTCCGGCTCATCCGCGCCTCGGCAAGCGCGCTGACTCCGGCGTCCTCCGTCGCACGCTCCAACGCGGCCGCCAGATCGACGTCCGCGCCGCCTTCGGCAGACTCCCGTCGACCGACCCGGATCATGGCCGGCGCGCGGGTCAGCGGTCCCACCGCGATCGCCTCGCCGGTGTTCAGACCCGGGAGATTCCCGAGGAGGTCATCCGACAACTGCTCCGAGGCCGAGCGCACGGCGCGCTGGTCGTCCGGGTTGGTGAGCCGCATGATGAGCTGGCTACCACACTGGGAGAGCGTGTCCGGATGAACGCGGCTGGGCCGCTGGGTCACGACGACCAAGAAGACCTGGAACTTCCGCCCTTCTGCCGCGACCGTGTTGACGATCCGCGCGGCGCGGCTCGAACCGCCGCCGCGTCCCTCCGGCGGAACAAGGTTGTGGGCTTCCTCCAGCACGACGAAGATCGGGTATGGAAGCCGGCCGGTCAGCGCCCGGCTCCAGATCTCGCGCAGGGCCCGGTCGGCCACGTAGGAGGCGACGACCTTGTCGGTGCCGGCCAGATCGATCACGGTCAGGCGCTGTGGCTCGATGAGGTGGTCGATTGGCACGTCCTGAAAGCCCCAGATCCCGAAGCTGCGTAGCCCATCCAGGTAGGCCAGGGCGCGCCGGGCGCCGTCACGCACGAGCGGATCGTCAGCGGCGCCAATGGCCGCGCCGGTCGGGTCGAAGCCAGGGCCGTCCGGGTCCGGCTGCCCGGCCAGCGCTTGCAGCCGCTGGTACAGCTCGGCCGGGCGATAGTCGAGCCCCGCCCGCGTCAATTGCGCGGCCGCCTGGGCGACGGCCTCGCGGATGCGCGTCGCGGTGGACGGGATGCCGGCCAGATCGCAGACCTCGTTCGGTTCGAGCGCCGAGAACTGGACGGTGAAGTCATGGGTCGGGCCGACCAGATCCTCGCCGAGCCGGCGCCCCTGCACGCCCGGCACCCGGTAGACGGTCACACGGTCGGCGAACGCCGTCTTGCCGGCCGACGCATACGGCGTGGCGGCATCCTCGGCCCGCTTGCGAATCTGCACGTAATCGGAGTTGGGGTCGAGCACCAGGACGGTTCCGCCCAGCCCGATGAGCGCTTCGAGCAGTTTGCCGGTCAGGTACGACTTGCCGGCTCCAGTCTGGGCGATCACAGCGAGATGCCGCCGCAGGCCGTTGACGTCCAGAGCGACCTGGATCTCGGGGCGGTTCAGCAGGGTGCCGACTTCCAGGCTGCCCCGCGCCGAACGGCTGAAGAAGGCCCGCAGCAGATCGTCGCTGGCAACCTGGACCGGCTGGCCCGGCAGCGGCGAGATGCGCGGCATCCGGATCGCGCCGCCGTCCAGGTAGCCGACGACCCGCGCGACGCCGAGCACCTTCGGGGCTGGCGTAAACGCCCCGCTCAGGATCGTGCGCGTCTCCTCGAAGGTCAGCGCCTCGGACAGTACGGAGGAATCCACGCCAATCTGCGCCACCTGAGCCAGCACCTGAACCCGGCGGGACTGTCCGTCGCCGTCCGGCTGGAGGGTGTCGACGACGAGGTACTCGAGCAGCGGCGGCACGCGCTCACTGCTGCTCACGAACGTGAACAGGTCCGGGTGGCTCTCGCCGACGACGTAGCCGACCGGCGCGACCGAAGACTGTGGTTCCATCATGCGTACGCTGCCCCTGTGTGCTATCCCCGAGTACCAGGCCCGTATGCGCTACCCGTATGCGCTACCCGTGCGCGATACCCGTGCGCGATACCCGTGCGCGCTGCCTCTGTGTGCTGTCCCTGTGTGGTGCCCGCTGCACGATCCGTGTGTGCTGTCCCTGCGCTCTATCCCAGAAAGCGCCGCCGCGAGCGGTCGTACTGGACGAACGCCCCAAGCTGTGCGCGGACGATCGAGAGGTACGCCTGATCCATCGCCTCATTGCTCAGCCGGACGAGCCGGTCGGCGACGTAGAGCGCGGCGTGGTAGACGCTCCGGCCGCCGTACGCGCCGACCAGATGACCGAGCGCTGGGCCGAGTCGGGCATCGTCGGCCCAACGAACGTAGGTGTCGCGAATCCGATCGGGCACGCCGACCGCCCAGCCCGGCACGTCGAGGCGAAGTGCGTCGTCGTGCCGACGCAGGCGGACGTACAGGCTGACGGTGGCCGAGGCTTCGGCGAGACGGTCGAGCAGCGCATCGTACGCGATCGTCTCGCCGTCAGACAGCCGAAAACCGCGCGCCGGCTGGCCCGTTCGGTGAATCACCTGGGCGCGACGCCGCCCAAAGCCGAAACTGCCCAGGACCAGCGGGCGGGAGAGGCCGTCCTCGTCGGTCCAGCGGAACAGGGCCTCGGCGTCGGTCGGGAGGGGCGGCAGGGGGTCGGCGTCCAGGTCGACGTCGCCGGGCAGCCAGTCAGCCGTTCGCAAGCGCAGGAGTGCTTCGCCGAGGAACGCGCCGGTCGAGGTCTTGGCGAGGCTCAGCAGTAGCACGCCCCGATCTCGGCAGGCGTCGAGCAGATCCAGATAGGCGGCCAGCACTCGCAGCGGCAGGTCGGCTTCATCCTCCACGTCGAGCGGGTAGAGGAGGTGCGGCAGGGCCGTATGCAGCGATCCGTCTAGGCAGAGCACGCCGCCACGGGCCGTCGCGACCTGCTCGAGCGCGGCCCGGAGCTCCAGAAGCCGCATGAGCAGGCCGGCGTAGCGGTTCAAGACCGCTTCGGGGAGGCTGCTCCGGATGAACCGCACGTCGACGAGCGGCGCCTCGAACCCGGGGCCAACGCAGAGGGCATGGCAGACGATGGCGCTCCAACCGTTGTTGAAGCGGCGGATGGCCTGCGAGCCGTCGACGGCGAAGGCTCGACGGGGCGCGCCTGCTTCGGGGACGGGGAGCGGCTGCCAGGCGGCGCGTAGCGCGTCGCGGAGCCGCCGCTCGTCGTCGTCGAGGGTGGCGGGACCGAACGCCAGCGCGAGGCGCGCTCGCTCGCGCTGCACGCAGGCCGCGAACTGATCGACGAACGTCGTCACGCCGCTCTCTACCCTCCAGCGAAAACTCGCCTCTCCAGAATGAAACGGTGCGAACGGCCCTCAGGTGGACGGCCGATATCTCTGGTTCCGCGCTCCCACCCCAAAGTTCGACAGGACTGCGCACTGCTCCGGGCAAATAGCGCAGTGGCACCGGCGTAGCGCTGCGGCCGGGAGCGGGGCGCGGCCGTCGGGCGAGTCGCTCGCCGTCTCAATGCTGCCGGGGGGCTTGCCGAGAAACGCCCCTAAGCAGCGTGACTGACATGTCCATTCCCCGGGCGAGAGCAGGCATCCCTCTGTGCCAGAGCAGTTGACCGTCGTCCAGCACTCCGCTGATGAGACGAATCAGCCTGACTCCGTAGGACCAGAATCTTCCCGCACTTGCAGATAGCGGCATCGCCGAGCGCTATGTCGCGGGCCTTCTTTGATGGCAGCGTGCAGAAGCAACTGTCGCAACGCGTCCCACTCGTCCGCAGAACGCGGGACGCCGGCGTGGACCACAGCGCCCCTGAGCGTCTTGACCACGTCCAGAGTGGATCCCCCATGCTGTATCCGTGCAGACATGGAGATCCCAGCGAGGCGTTGGTTTAGTGCGGCGTTGCCGAACGGACGAGCGAGTCCGCGGAGGCCGGCCATCGGCGGTACGTCCCGTCATACTGGCAAGGCTGCCACATCCGCGAACTGCGCCGCGAGCCGCTTGCCGATCGACTTCTCGCGCGCGGCCAGGAACTGCCGGAATCTCGGAAGCGTCAGCAGATCGGGATCGTCCGGGATCAGGTGACGCTGCTTGAAGTCAGCGTCACGCGTGGCCAGCCAGACTTTGGGGTCCGCCCCTGACTTCTCGAGGTTCTCCTGGGCCGTAAGGATCTGGAGGTTCGCCAGTTGGTTCATGCCGAGGGTGAAGTGTGGCTGCTCATCGGATGGGATACCGGACTTCTCCAGGTTGGCAGCCTGGAATAACTGCTGCGGGAATATGTGGTCCACGTGGTACTCGGCCAAGCCCCAACTGTTCACGTCATACAGCAGCGACAGCGCCAGGAACGCCGTCCGGCGCGAGTAGGTGATGTCCAGCGCGCCGCCTAGCGCCACCTTGTCGAATGACGCCGATCGTCCGGCCAGTGCGATCGCCTTGTTGATCGCCTCTATCGGGAACTGGTCCACGCTGGCCTGCGACTGGAGCACCGCGCGGATGTCGCGCAGCATGTTGTCCGAGGTGCCGCCGAACACGTTGTTGAGCAGCGCCATGGTCAACCAGCGGCGTACCCGGCTCGCATCCTGTACGTCGGACGCACTCGAGGTCAGCGCGGTTCTCCCCGGGTGCTGCATCAAGTAGTATGCGATCGGGATTAGAGCGTTCGCGCTGGTCAGGGTGTCCCGGTCGATTCCGAACGAGTTGACCAGCCGGACGGCGCGCTCGACGGCTAATTTGATCTTCGGCCAGTTCGTCTCGATCAGGTCGAGGTTTTGATTGTTGAAGTTCTGGACCTTGTATTGAACGGGCAGGTCGGTTAGGACGAGGCACGCCTTCATCAGAAAGTCTTTGTCGAAGTTGTTCTGGTGCGTCAACTTCTCGTTCAGCCGATCGACGAAGTCGTAGATCTCCTCCCGCGCGTTCACGCTGCCCCACTTCGCCGTAACCATCGAGAGCAGCATGTCCGACTTGCTCAGCTTCGTCCCGCCCTCGTTGGCTCGCACGAAGATGTCCAACACGCGGTCGAAGTTCTGGTCGTGCTCGGTGTAGTACGCGATGGTGTCGTTGACCCAGACCGCCCGATACAGCCTGTCGAGAACTTTCTGAGCGACCTTGATCTGCGCTTTGGTGACGCCCTGGTCGAGCCGCTCCAGCTCCTCGTCTTTGAACCGATCGAAGCTCTCTTCAGTGTCGAAGTCGAGGATGCGGCCCACTTTCAGCCAGTGGTGCTGGTGGTCGTTCTTCGGCGCCTTCTGCATGAACCGGAAACCATAGCGGATGCCTGTCTCGCCTTCCTCCGGCTCGATTGCTGGATCCTGAAGCACGTCAATGTACAGGCGTTGCTTCACCCAGGCGTCCGGGTTGCTGTACCACATGTGTGGCTTCTTGATGGTGTACGTCCCGTGCAGCCCGATCGAGAGCGAGGTCAACCGCTGCTGGCCGTCGAGCACCAGAGTCAGGTTATGCACGCCATCCGTGCTGGCCCTCTCGTTATGGGTACCGCCCTGACGAAAGTTGTCGATGAATTTGTAGACTTCCCACTTGTCGCGGTTCTCGTCCTTCAACTCCCAGAACAGGAACGAGCTGATTGGGTAGTTGCGCATCATCGAGTCGAAGAGCTGAACGACCTGCTCGGGCTTCCAGACGAACTCGCGCTGGATGACGGGTAGGAAGTATCGACGATTCAACCGATTGACGATCGTCGCAACCGTATCCGCCTGATACACCATAGTCCCCCTCTCCGTCAGGGCACCCACGCCTGCCTCTCGCCGGCCTGCGCGCCGCCAGCCTACACCTCGAAGGACATCAACTCCTCGGCGAAGAGGACGGCACCGGAGTAGACCTCCCGGACGTCGCCGATGCCCTTTTCGAGCGGGCCATGCCTGGCCAGATTCGGGCCCATATGCGAGAGCACCAGCTTCTTGACACCCGCGTCCTGCGCGAGCTTCGCCGCAGCAGTAGTACCGCACTGCCCGACGTTCTCGCCGTTCGCGTCCATCATCTCCTGATCGTCCCAGCACATACAGACCATCACGTCGGCATCGCGGGCGAGATCCTGGACCGTCTGACACGGCTGGGTGTCGCCGGTGAAGACAATGCTGCCGGCGTCGCAGTCTAGACGGTAGGCGAGTGAGTCGAGCCAGGGCTGAACGTGTTCGGCCGGCGCGGCCGTCACCCGCCAGGATTTGCCTTCGTACACCAGCCCCGGGCCAATGTCGCGCACGTCCACGGTCGGAGGCATGCGGGGGAGAACGCCGCCCCGGTTCACGTACACCCGCTGGCTCGGGGGTGCATTCACCCGCGCGATCCAGTCGTGCGCGAACGCCCCGACCTCCTCGTCCAGAATCCGGCGCGTAAACTCGGTAGTGGGGGGCGGCCCGAACACCTTCAACTCGTTCGCCTTGCCGGCCGCCTGGTCCCAGCGGCACAGCAGGAAGCAGGGGTAGTCGACGTCGTGGTCGAAGTGGTGGTGGGTGAAGAAGAGGTAGTCGATCCTGGTCGGCCACAGGCCGGCCTTGACCAGCTTATCGGTGGCGGCTGGACCGCAGTCGAACATCAGGTACTCGCCGTCGACCTCGACGACGTACGAGGAGCCGAAGCGCTCCGCAGTGGGCGTCGGCGTGCCGGCGCCGAGGATGTAGATACGGGCCATCGTCGCTCCAGTCACTGCGCCAGCGCTCAGGTGTGCCAGCTATCAGGCGGCCGTCGAGGGCGTCCAACCATCAGACAGCCTTTGGGGCGTGGCAACCCTGGGCGAGCGCTCGGACGTGTCGCTGCTGAGGGTGCCCGATCCGGGCTACAAGGTCAAGGCCCGGCGCCCCGGGCAGCGCGCGGATAGCTGTGATGGTCAGGCGAGCGCGGGTGTACACCTGGCGAGAAGGGCGGGAGACGCCGGCGCAGGGGTGCCGACCGGCGCCGAACACCGTGGCGCTCGTCGGGCATCGCCCTGGCAGGGAGAGAGACGGCTTCGCGTCTCCTGGTATAACAGCCGGCAAGCGGCGCGGGTCCGCGCTCCTGCCTGGCGTTCGACGGCGCATGCCGAGGGCACGGCTCATCACGGCGAGCATGCCGAGTATGGCCGCCTGCTGAGTACGGCTACCTGTCGATGATCGCCCAGGCAGCGCAAATCGACGGAGAGAAGTCTACGAGCCTGGAGCGGCGAGGGGGGCACAGATGGCGTTGTCAGCACGAGTGTTGCGAGTCGACCTGTCCACCGGCACGACGAGCGTCGAAGAAGTAGCACCGGAGACCTTGCGAAAGTGGATCGGCGGCACCGGCCTCGGCGTCCACTATCTGATGAACGAGGTCGGGCCGAACGTCCAGTGGGACGACCCCGAGAACCGGGTCTTCATCTTCGGCGGCCCGCTCTCGAACACCCGCGTTTCCGGCACCGGCACCATCTCGTGCGTCTTCAAGGGGCCGATGACCGGGCTCGCCGGCGCGACCCAGGCAAACGGCTACCTCGGTGCTTTCCTTCGCAGTCAGGGCTACGAAGGCATCATCATCCAGGGCAAGGCGGCCGGCCTGACGCGCCTGCACATCGACGAGAACGGCGTCCGGCTGCTCGACGCGACCCCGTACGCGGGCCTCGGCGTCTGGCAGATGGAAGATACGATCCGCACTGAAGAAGGGCTCACTGAGAAGCAGTTGTCCGTCTTCGGGATCGGGCCGGCCGGCGAGCATCAGGTCCGCTTCGCCGCGTTCGTCGGTGACCGTGGCCACGTCGCCGCCCACAATGGCATCGGCGCAGTCCTGGGTGCCAAGGGGCTCAAGGCGATCACCTGTAAGCGCGGCAAGGTCCGCGCGCCTATCGCCAACACCAAAAGGCTGAACGATCTGCTCAAGCCACTCTTCGCCGACGCCCAGGAGTTCGGGGGGGGCGGCATCTACAACTGGGGCACCGGCGGCGGCTTCTCGGGCGCGGCGCGTGGCGGCTGGCTCCCGATCAAGAACTACACCACCAGCATCTTCCCGGAGCACGAGCAGGTCAGCGGTCAGTACTTGCGCGGCAACTTCCAATGGAAAACCAACCCCTGCTGGGCCTGTCAGATGGGCTGCTGCAAGCTGATGACCGTCACCGAGGGACCGTATGCCGGGTTCGCCGGCGAGGAGCCCGAATACGAGGGGCTCGCCTCGATGGCGTCGCAGATCGGGGTGACCGATGGCGGGGCGGCCGTCATGCTCGCGAACGAGTGCGACTCGCTCGGCTTTGACGTCAACGAGCTTGGCTGGCTGCTCGGCTGGGTCATCGAGTGCGCCGAGCGCGGTCTGCTCACGAAGGCGCAGCTCGATGGCCTGGAGCCGCGCTGGGGCGACGCCGAAACGACCCTCGCCTTGATGAAGAAGATCGCTACCAGGGACGGCTGCGGCGCGTGGCTCGCCGAAGGCGTCATGCGAGCAAGCCAGAAGGTGGGCGGCGAGGCCGCCGATGCCGCGATCTACGGCCAGAAGGGCCACTCGCCCCGCTCGCACGACCATCGCGGCCGCTGGGTCGAGATGTTCGACACCTGTACGTCGAACACCAGCACGATCGAGGTCACCTTCGGCGGCGCGCAGACCGAGCGGCTTGGCCTCGCCCCGATGAAGGATCGTTTCGATGCGAACGAGATCGTCGAGCAGATGACGAGGCTGAACGGCTGGCACCAGTTCGACGACTCGCTTGGCATCTGCCGCTTCGACTTCACCAGCGCTCAGCTTGGCACCGAGACCGTTAGCGCCATCACTGGCTGGGACATCGACGTGCCGGAGGCGCTCCGGATCGGGCGGCGGATCTCCGCACAACTGCGGATCTGGAGCTTCCTCAACGGGCTGGACCCCAGCAAGGAGCGCCCCTCCAAGCGCTACGGCTCGATTCCGGTCGACGGCCCGGCCCAGGGCGCCAACATCATGGAGCATTGGGATAGCATGGTCCGGCAGTTCCGCGAGGCGATCGGCTTCGATCCGGAGCTCGGGCTGCCACTGCCGGAGACGCTCCGAGAGCTCGACCTCGACGAGCTCATCCCGGTGGCCGAGCAGATTCGCGCCGAGCGCGGCGCCGCCGTTACCGCCGGCTGAGGGAGCGGTACGGTCAGCGCCACTTCCTTAGAGAGGAAATGGCGCTGACCGCACCCTCGTCGACGAGGGACGCAGAGGGGGAGCGGAGGCAAGGCCAATGAGCCTGGACACGAGCAGCGGGCGCACCATGCTGACCGTTACCCTGGAGTACTACTCCTGGCTGGCGAAAGAGTTGAAGGGCGCTGGCGAGCAAGGCACCAGCATCGAGCTCCACGTCCGCTCCGGTGCCAGCGTCCGCGATCTGCTCGTCCAGCTTGCGTCGGAGTCGGCGCGCTTCGTTGAGCTGGTCTACGATCCGGCCGAGGGACGCCTCAAAGAGTACGCCGCCCTGATCGTGAACGGGCGGACGATCGAGCTTGCCGGCGGCCTGGACCGCCAGTTCGAGCACGGCGATGGCCTGCTCTTACTGCCCGGCTTCAGCGGGGGCTCCACTGGCGGCTGAGTCGCTGAGGTAGCCTGGAGCCGAAACGTGGGCGTGCCGCTCAAATGCGCTTGCTCAAATGCGCTTGCTCGTCGCCGGCAGTAGGGCGGGGCCTACCTCCCGATGGTCGGCTGCGGCGCGCCATTCGGCCCGTCGACGTGAACGGTGAGCGACCGCTTCGCCGTGATCGAGCAACTGAGCGCTGCGCTGTACCCAAACACTCCCTGCCGTCCAAACGTCCGGCGGTAGGTCTGGCCGGGTGCAATCGGCGCATCGGCGAAGTAGTGCATCGCCTGGTCGTCGTTCCGAATCGAGATCCCCTGCCCAGCCACGACGTGCAATTCGTCGGGAATCGTGAAGCTCGCCTCTCCCCGCATCTCGGCGGCGGCGGTCCCGCGCGGGATCACGAACGTCAGGTCCGGGGGCACCACCAGCGGGGCAGCCAGCGCCGGGCCGCCCACCGCCGGGCCGCTCACCGCCGGGCCGCCCACCGCCGGGCCGCCCACGCCGAGCGGCAACGGCGCGCCCGAGGGCCCGACCACCGGGGCCGCACTACACCCGGCGACGAGGACCACCATCAGCGCCCACCAGAGTGGGCCGAGCATCGCGTCACGTCGCATCAGTACGTCCTCCGCACGGGCGGCGCCGTCTCATCCATGCCCCGCCGGTCCTTTTCATCGTTCTCTTGAAGCGTACGCCGTCCATCTGGCCGTGCCCATACCTGGATGGGTAGTGTTCACCGGGACATCTGTCCCCCCGGGAGCCTGCCGTGCCACCCGGGAGGTGAAAGGCAACAGACAGTACAATTAGGCAATCCCCAGGGATCATCACCGCGACCCAGCCGCGTCGCCGCGTCGATCGTGTGCTCCGCCGCGATCGGTGCCATGACCTCGTGCTGGCGCTATCCTGGCGGTTTCCGAAGGTCGAATCGGGTGTCCCACCGAACGCTGCGCTGGCTCACTGTTCTGGTGCCGCTGCTGTTCTTGGCGGCCGTCGACGTCGCGCGCCATCAACTCTGGCCGCAACTGCTCCACACGTTGTGGGGCGGCTTGCTCGTGCTGGCCATCGTCGGCACATCGACCTGGCTCTTCGCCCGTGCGATCTTCGATTACATCGCCCGTGCTGAGCGCCGGATTCTCGAGCAGAACGTCCGCCTGCAAGAGGTGAGCGAGACCACCGAACGGCAAGCAGCGCAGCTTCGGGCGCTGCACGAGGCCGGCCTCGCACTCGGATCCGATCTCGCCCTCGAGACCGTCTTACGGCGCGTCGTCGAACTGGCGATGGAGTTAGCCGACGCGCACTATGGTGCGCTGGCTGTGGTCGACGAGCGAGGCGGCATCGTGCGGTTCCTGACGCTCGGCCTGACGCCCGAGGAGCGGGCACGTCTGGGCGAGCCGCCGAGCGGCCGCGGCCTGCTCGGACAGATCTTCACAGATGCCACCCCGATCCGAGTCGACGATATCATCCACGATTCGCGCTCGGTCGGCTACCCGCCCGGTCACCCGCCAATGCATACCTTTCTGGGCGTCCCGATCGTCCGGCGGGGCCGAACCTTCGGCAACCTCTACCTGACCGACAAGCAGGGACCGAACGGTCCGGCGCCCTTTACCGAAGATGACGAGTCGACCGTCGCTATGTTCGCGGGGCAAGCCGGCGCTGCGATGGAGAACGCCCGCCTGCTCGATCAGTTGCAAGGGCTGGCTGCGGTCGCCGAGCGAGAACGGATCGCCCGCGAATTGCACGACAGCCTGGCCCAGGTGCTCGGCTACATTCGGTTGCGGGCAGCGGCGGCGCACGACGCCGAACGGCAGGGCGACCGCTCCGCCGTCGACGAGGCGTTGACACAAATCGCGGACGTGGCCGGTGAGGCGTACGCCGATGTCCGCGAGGCGATCCTCGGGTTGCGAAGTGGAGCCGGCGAGCGGGGCCTCGTCGATGCCCTCGCCAAATACGTGGCCCGCTATCGCGAGCAGACCGGCATCGCCGTGGATCTGGAGATTGGCGATCAGGTCGAGGAGGTCAGGCTCGCACCGGGCATCGAGATCCAGTTCGTACGGATCGTCCAGGAGGCGTTGGCGAACGTCCGCAAACACGCCCGCACCGCCCGAGCGCGCGTCAGTCTCCAGCTCATCCGAGGGCCGGGCGGCCCCCGTCTGTCCGCGCTCGTCGGCGACGAGGGCCGTGGCTTCGATCTGACCCGGTCGGCCGGCACTGCTCATTACGGGCTGGCGATCATGCGAGAGCGCGCCGAGGGAGTCGGCGGGAGCCTGACCGTCGAGACGGCGCCGGGGCGGGGTACACGCGTCACCACGGTGATGCCGATTGAGACCGGTCCAGTCGTCGAGACGGAGCCCAGCGGGCTCGCGGGCGAGGCGGAGCTCGGCGGGCTTGCGGCGGATGCAGTGGGCGCCAACGAGGCGGCCGACAAGACAGCTCTGAGGGCGCCGCGCGTCGCCGTGGCACCTGAGCCTCGACGGCCAGATGCCGGCCATCTACGCATCGAGCCGATCGAGGGGGGGGCAAATGGATCGGCCGATGGCAAAGCGACTCCCGCGAGCGTGAGCCAGGCTGCCGGCTCGGCCGCCCGCGGCAGCGGGCCACATGACGTCCGAGCCGCCTGGGCCGCCGAGACCGAGGCCACTCCACGCAGTGGCGCCCTCGAGGGTAGCTGAGTGGCGACACGGGTTGTGCTGGTTGACGATCATCGGCTGATGCGCGAGGGCGTCAAGAGCTTCCTGCGCGGCCGAGGCGTCGAGGTCGTCGGCGAGGGCAGCAATGGGCGGGAGGCCGTCCACCTCGCCCACGACCTCCGTCCAGATGTCGTCTTGATGGACTTGAGTATGCCGGAGATGGGCGGCCTGGAGGCGACTCGGCTCATCACCGCCGAGCGCCCTGAGCAAGTGGTTGTCATCCTGACCGCGTCCGAAGCCGAGGCAGACCTGTTCGAGGCAGTCAAGTCCGGTGCGCAGGGCTACCTGCTCAAGAGCCTGGACCCCGAGCAACTCGTCGGTCAGATCGAGGCGGCAGCACGAGGCGAAGCGGCCCTCACGCCCTCACTTGCGGCCAAGATCCTGACCGAGCTGGCACGAGCCGCGCGTGGCCCCGCAACGTCGACTGACGAGCCGGGTGCACCTGCGTCGTATGCGGCCGGCGCACCCGGTCGAGCGACGTTCGCGCCGGACGAGGTCGAGCCGCTGACGACGCGCGAGCGCGCGGTGTTGGAGCTACTGGTCAAGGGCGCCTCGAATCGGGAAATCGCGGAGGCGCTGGTGGTGAGCGAGAACACGGTCAAGTACCACCTGAAAAACATTCTCGGAAAGCTGCACCTCCGCAATCGCGCCCAGGTCGTCGCCTATGCGCTCCAACGCGGACTCGGTAGCCCGCCCTCGCCGTAGCGTCATCTGGCCGCCCAGCCGATCCCCGTTCTGCTGGACGCCCCTCCCCGTTGGGATTGGGCCGGGGCGACGGCTCCTCCAGGAGCCACCCCTCACCCGGACTGCGCGCGCCCTCTCCAACTAAGCGAGGTACGGATGGCCGGGCCGCCGATCGTCCGTACCGGGCCTCGTTTCCTGGTCGCGGCGGGTCGTCCGCGCAGTTGTCCCGGCTCGCCGCAGGCGATGTCCTGACCAGGAGAGGAAATGTCCCGGGACGATCCTGGCAACGGCTACTCCGGCGGGTAGGACAAAGACTACCCGTGTGAGTGTGGGGCCGGCCCCCCTCCTGGCGCGATCCTTAGTACAGGACAAGGGACGTGCTCGCAGGGGCGAGTAAACCAGGTCGGCAACCACTACACGGGCAACCACGCACACGATGGAACGGTTCGCTCCGGGACGGACGCGAACCCAACGTAGAGGAGAGGTCACGATGAGTAACATCGCCACCGTCACCGGGGCGCTGGTCGCCGGAGTCGTCGGCGGGTCGTTGTTTGCCGCCGCACTGGTCGCTCAGCCGCGAGCGGCCACCACTACCCAGACGGTAACGAGTAACGCCATCCAGACCGCCATCGAGCAGACCGTTCCACAGCCGGGCAGCGTCGTGAGCGGGCCGGGCGGCCCGGCCGTCATCGTGCCAGGCCAGGTGGGCGCCCCCTCAGCGCAGACCACCACCGAGACCACGACCAAGACGCGTCAGTCGGCTGACGGAGCCGTCGCGCTGGCGCAGCCGCAGGTTGCCGCTCCGGTCGGCGTGCGCGGACCGCAGACCATCAAGTACGACGTCGAGACTCGCGAGCACGTCGCGCTCATGGACGACGGCATCGCCTACACCTACTGGACCTTCGGGGATACCGTCCCTGGCCCGATGCTGCGGGTCCGCCAGGGTGACACCGTCGAGTTGACGCTCAAGAACGCGGCCGACAGCAAGCTGTCGCATAGCATCGACCTGCACGCCGTGACCGGCCCAGGCGGTGGCGCGAAGTTCACGCAGATCGCCCCAGGCGAGTCCGCGACGTTCACCTTCAAGGCGCTCAACCCAGGCGTCTACGTCTACCACTGCGCGACGCCGCTGGTGGCTCAGCACATCGCGAACGGGATGTACGGCCTGATCGTCGTCGAGCCGCCGGAGGGGCTGGCGCCCGTGGACCACGAGTTCTACGTCATGCAGGGCGACTTCTACCTGGACGGCGACAAGACCGAGCACGGCCTGCACGACTTCGCGATGCAGAGCATGACCGACGAGCACCCGAACTACGTGGTCTTCAACGGCTCCGTCGGCGCGCTCACCGGCGACAACGCGCTCAAGGCAAAGGTGGGTGACACCGTCCGCATCTTCTTCGGTGTCGGTGGCCCGAACATCACCTCCAGCTTCCACGTCATCGGCGAGATCTTCGACCGCGTGCACCCTGAGGGCGCGAGCGAGACGTTCACCAACGTCCAGACGACGATGGTCCCGGCAGGCGGTGCAACGGTGGTCGAGTTCAAGGTGGACTACCCCGGCGCCTACACCATCGTCGACCACAGCCTCGGCCGCCTGACCAAGGGCGCAGCGGCAATCCTCCAGGTGGACGGTCCGGCCGACGCGAACGTCTTCAATGTGGTCAGCAGCCCGAACGGCGCCGGCGCGGCCGGTCACTAATCCCGACGAGTTGATGCAGGCAGGCAGAGCCAGGTAGCAAGGAGCACGACAGGCACGGCGGATACCACACCCGCCGTGCCTGTTCTCCTACCGCTCGGCCCCATTCGACGGCAACGGCCGATCCACAGGGAAAGCAGGAGCATTACGATGCAGCGAATCGACTTCAGCGGCTCGGTCCTGGCCCTCCTCTCAGGGTTCCTGGTGAGCGCTGGCCTGACCGGCTTCGTCCTCTCGGCCGGCGGCTACGAGCTCCCGACCATCAGTGGGCCGCGCGGCATTGTCGCCGGATCACTCGCCGCACCGGCCGTCCAGACGTCGGCCCAGGCCGTAGCTCAGACCCAGGCGAAGGCCGCACCGGCAGCGGCCGTCGCACCGGCCGAGGTGAAGGTCACGGCAACCGATCTGAAGTTCAGCGTGCCGAACATCAAGGCGAAGGTCGGTCAGCAAGTCACCATCACCCTCGACAACAAGGGCGTCATCGAGCACGACATCGCCTTCCCGGCGCTGAAGGCCGACAAGCCCGCCGCTGACTTGCAGGTGCTCGCCAAGCCGAATCAGACCGCGACCCTCACCTTCACTCCATCCGCCAAGGGCAAGTACGATTTCATCTGCACCATCCCAGGCCACAAGGAAGCCGGGATGAAGGGAACCCTCAATGTCGACGACTAACATCCTGCGGGGGTTGTTCGGGAACGGTGCGACCCCCAACCAGCACCAGCACGCTGCCAGCACAACCGCGAGCGTAAACGGGGCCCACGCTCAGGCACCAGGCCAGAGTGAACCGAACGGACAGGCGAAGGCGACCCGTGAGATCGACGTCAGCCACCTGCCGCCGCCCCTTCCAATGGTCCGAATCCTCGAAACTCTCCGCGAGCTTGGCGATGGCGAAACTCTGTTGGTCCGCCACACCCGCCGACCGATCCACCTCTATCCGAAGCTCGAAGAGCTCGGCTGCACCCATGAGACCGTCGAGCGCGACCCGAAGCAGATCGAGGTGCTGATCACGAAGCCGAAAGCCTGAGGTACCAGCCCGAGGTCTGATCGAGGATCGATATGTCCGCCTTCCCCTCCCATAGTGCTTCCAGCGCGACGCGGCCGACCCCACCGGCCGCGTCGCGCTCGTCTGTGCCCGCCCCAATCTCGCCGAGCGTGAGCGATGCCAGCCTGCCGATGCGCTTCCTGGCGAGCGCTCTCGTCACGCTCACCCTGCTGGCGGCCGTGTATCCCTGGCATGCGCCGCTGCTGCGCGGCAGCTTCTACGATCCGCATCTCCTGACGTTCGTTCACGTCAACACGCTCGGCCTGATCGCGATGGTCGTGTTCGGGGCGAGCTACCAACTGCTGCCGATCGTCCTCCAGACGCCGCTCGTTGGAGCGAGCCTCGCCCGGCTCTCCTGGTGGCTGCTGGCGCCAGGCGTCGTAGCGTTCGTCGCCGGGCTCGGCCACGGCGTTCCCGGCCTGCTCGCAGCGGGCGGTACGCTCGTCTTTAGCGCCGTTGTGCTGTATGTCGTAGTCGTGGCACGGACGCTCGCAGCCGTCAAGTCGCGGGAGAGCACCTGGTGGCACGTCGCAGTAGCGACGGCCGCCCTGGCGACAGGTGCGAGCCTCGGCCTGCTCCTGGCGCTGAGCAAGCATGTCGGTTTCCTGGCCGGCCTGACCCTGCCGACGCTAGCTGCCCACGCCACGCTGATGCTTGGCGGCTGGGTAACCGTGCTCCTGACCGGCGTCGCCTACCGCCTGATCTCGATGTTCACGCTAACCGAGGATCAGCTTCGCGAAGACTGGAACCGCGCCGAGCTCGCCCTGGTGGCCGCTGGCGCCTGGACGCTCGCGGCTGGCCTGTTGCTCGGTCTCGGGACGCCGGTCCTGCTGGCAGGGGCGCTGCTGCTGTTGGTCGGCCTGGGGGTCTTCGGGCTCCAGGTGGGGCGGTTATACGGGCGCCGACTACGACGGCAGCAGGACGTCCACGTCCCGTTCCTCCTGACCAGCCTATCAGCCGGGTTGATAGCGGTGTCGTTGCTGGTGGTCGGTCTGGCGAGCGGGCGCTCGGCAGCCGACCCGCTCTGGATCGTGGCCGGCTGGCTGGCGATCGTCGGTTGGATCGAGACAGCTATCTTGGGTTTCCTGCACAAGATCGGACCGTTTCTGACCTGGATGCACCGCTACGCTCCCCACGCTGGCATCCGGCCGGTGCCGATGCTCGAAGACCTGTACAGCCGCCGGCTGGCACTCATCGGCTGGGCTGGCTGGACGACGGGCCTGCTCCTGGGTGCGCTGGCGCCCTATACCAGCGCTGAGTGGGTCACGCTCGGCACGGCGCTTGGCATCGAAATTGGCGCAGCCGCGACGCTGGCGAACGGCGTCCGAATCGGGCGGCACTGGCTCGGACGGGCCTGAGTTTGCGACCCTATTCAGGGGTCTTCGACTCCTCCAGGCTACACCGGGCTTCAACCCCTCCTCTCGCGTGCGACCGAACGAGGCATCTGACGTGAACTCCCTGGCCTACCAACTCAGTGTGTATCTCCATATCCTCGCCGCCATGGTCTGGGTCGGCGGCATGCTGTTCCTCGCGCTCGTCGTGGTGCCTGCCACCCGACTGATGCCCCAGAGCGACCGTGCCGGCCTCTTCGAGGTCGTGGGGCGGCGCTTCCGGTCGGTCGGCTGGACCTGCATCGGCATCCTGATCGTCACCGGGACGATCAACGCGGCCTATCGCGGCGTGACGCTCGACAACGTCTTCACCACCGCGCTCTGGACGAGCAGCTTCGGCACGGCGCTCGGGCTGAAGCTCATCGTGGTGGCCGCCATGCTCGTCGTCGAGGTCGTGCACGACTTCGTGGTCGGGCCGGCCGCGACCCGCGCCCTGGCCCGCCGCGATCCTGAGGCGGTGAAGGAGACGGCGCGGCTCCGGAAGCGCGCGGCGACGCTCGCGCGGATGAGTGCATTGCTGGCGCTGATCGTCGTGGCGCTCGCGATCATGATCGTCCGGGGGATACCGAGCCTGTACTGATGGACACGGCGCTCGTAACTGGTCGCCGCACGTGGGTGGGTGCGCGCGCACCCACCCACGCATCCGTGGCCGGGTCGAGCGGCCAGGATAGGACGTCGACAAGCAGGAGCTGAGGGTGGGCCGGCGCCAGTGACGGCTTGCCCGACCGTCCGCCGTGCGCCAGCCCGCCCCGACGCTACTGGGCGCGCTCCCAGGTGTCCCCAATCTCGACGCCGAGGCCCGGCCCGTCCGGGATATGGACGAAGCCGTCTGGGTCCGGCTCGAAGTAGGGCGGCGCAATCAGGCTCTGGAAGTCCGCTGCCGAGACGGCCGGCAGATCCTGCAATAGCTCGACGTACGGCGAGTTCGGGCAGCCGCCGCTCAGGTGCAGGTGCGCCGCGATGCCGACCGCGTTGCCGCCGTGGTGGGGGACGAACAGCCGATTGTGCATCTCGGCGTAGGCGGCCACCTTCCGAAGCTGAAACATGCCTTCGGAGCAGACGGCGTCGGCCTGGATGATGTCGTAGCAGCCACGATCGACGAGCAAGCGGAACTCATGGAGTCCGACGTTGTTCTCACCGCCGGCGATTGGCACGTCGCTCTCGACGGTCAGGCGGGCCAGATCGTCGAAGGCGAAGCGCGGCAGCGGCTCCTCTAGCCAGCGAACGTCGAGTCGGGCGAGCTCGCGGCAGGTGGCTGCGGCGCGCTCGTAGGTCCAGACCGGCCCATCGGCGTTGCGGGGAGTGCCGGGCGTCTGGGCTTGATTGGCGTCCACCATGATCTCCATCCGATCGCCAACCGCCTTGCGGACCGCCTCGACCTGGGCGATATCCTCCTCGAGCGTCCAGTTATGGATGCGGAGCTTGATCGCGCGGTAGCCGAGGTCGAGGTAGCGGAGGGCGTCCTCGGCACGCTGCTCCGGCGAGCGGACCTCGATCATGCTGGCGTACGCTTTGATCCGGTTGGTGTAGCCGCCCCAGATCTTCCAGAGCGGCTGGCCGCACGCCTTCCCGAACAGATCCCAGAGCGCCATCTCGACGCCCCAGAGGATCGGCGTTCCAAGCCAGGGGCCGCCGTTGTTGCGCAACATATCGGTGTGGCGCTCGAAGAGGAACGGGTCCTGACCGACGAGGCGCGGCGCGAGCCGTTCGGCAACGACGCGTGGATCGCCGACGCCCGCACCGATACCGGTCAACCCCTCATCGGTGTGGACGAGGAAGACGGTGGAGCTACGCCCGCTCCAGGCCGTGCCCGGCGCCCAGGCCGGGCGGACTTCACTGTTGTAGCGGCCCTTCCAGACCTGGGCCTCGACGGAGGTGATCTTCATGGGGCATCCCCTCGCGTGACGGTACGCCCCTCATGGTACTCCCTCGCCGGGGCGGGGGATTTACCCCTTCACCGCGCCTGCCGACAGTCCGGACACCACGAACCGCTGAGCCAGGAAGTACAGCACGATCACCGGCACCGACGAGATCAGCGCGCCGGCCATGATCGTGCCCCAGACGTACTGGTCGCCGACGATCATGCCGGCCAACTTGACCGGGACCGTTTGCAAGTCCGGTCGATTGATGAACACGAGCGCCAGCAGGAATTCATTCCAGGCGCCGGTGAAGGTGAAGATCGCGGCGGCCACCACGCCGGGCGCTGCCACCGGCAGCAACACTCGCATCAGTGCCCCGAGCCGCGAGCAGCCGTCGATCATCGCGGCTTCTTCGAGCTCGGCAGGGATGCCCCGGAAGTAGCCCATCAGCAGCCAGGTCGCGAAGGGGATCGAGAATGACAGGTAGGTGAAGATGAGCGACTGGAGCGTATTCGCCAGTCCGATACCGTTGATGACCAGGAAGAGCGGGATGTAGAGCAGCGAGGTCGGTAGCAGATACTTGAACAGGATGATCCGGGCTACCCAGACCCGCCCGCTGAAGCGCAGTCGGACGACGGCGAACGCCGCCAGGGCGCTCATCGCGATCGAGATCACCGTGGCGCTCGTGGAGACGATCAGGCTGTTCACGATGTTTCGCCCGAACTCCTCCGGCCCAAGCACGCGCTGAAACTGGACGAGCGATGGGTTGCGCGGGATGTAGGTGAAGTCGTCGTAGATCTCGTGGTCGGTTTTGATCGCCGTCGTGACCATCGTGTAGAGCGGCAGCAAGACGAACAGGGTCATCGCAACGACGACGAACACGGAGGGGAGCCCAGCCGTACGGATCATCGAGCTATCCTTGTGGTCGCCAGGTGGTCAAGCCTTCGCATCACGAATCGTCGCGGTTCATCAGGCCGCTCACCGCCACGATCCACAGCCCGAGCACCGGCAGGATCAGCACTGGTACGGCTGACGCCTCGCCGAGCCGCATGTTCACGATACCCATCTCGTAGGCCAGCACGGTGTACACCATCGTCGCATCGGCCGGACCACCGCCGGTCAGGATGTAGACCGGCTCGAACGAGTTGAAGGTCCAGATCGTCGCGAGCAGCAGCACCACCAGGATGACGTGGCGAAGCCCCGGTAGGGTCACGAAGCGGAACTGCTGCCAGCCGTTCGCGCCATCCACAGCGGCGGCTTCATACTGCTCCGACGGGATGTTCTGGAGCCCGGCCAGAAAGGCCAGCCCGAAGAACGGGAAGTTCCGCCAGACGTGCGCGGCGATCACGGACGGCAGCGCGAGGGCCGGACTGCTCAGGAACTCGACCGGGAACCGCACGAGGTGGAGGTCGATCAAGGCGTAGTTCACGAACCCCTGGAGCGGATCGAGCATCCAACGCCAGAGCAGGTAGGCGACGAAGCCGGGCAGCACCCACGGAATCAGAAAGATCGCCCGGAAGATGTTGCGCCCACGGAACGCCTGATTCAGCACCAAAGCCATCGCCATCCCGAGCACGAGTTTGATGGCGATGGCGGCGACCGTGAAGATCAGCGAGTTCTCGAGCGCCCGGACGAAACGCGGCGACGACACGACCGTCACGAAGTTCGCCAGCCCGACCCAGTTCGCCTCTCGGCCGATGGCCTTGTCGGTGAAGGCGATCCAGATCGCCGTGGCGAACGGCCAGACCACCAGCACGCCCATCACAATCAGCATCGGTGCTAAGAGCAGCCAGCCGAGCGTCGTCTCCCGCCGCTGGAGCGCGCCGCTCGGCGCCGCACCGCCGACAGCTGGTGCGCGGGGCGGCTGAGCGACCCTGGACGGGGAGGCGGCCACGGATCACCCCTTCTCGTACTTCTGGTAGATTTTGTCGATCTCTTCGGCCGCCTTCTGGAACGCCTCTTCTGGTTTGGTCTTGTCGCTGATGACGGTCTGGAGCATTCGTGGGATCACGTAGGCCGTCTGGATCTCGGCAAAGGCCTGGTTGTAGACGTCGGGCCAGGCGATAGGGTGGCCGTTCTTGGCCAGATCCACCCGGACCTTGAGCCAGTCCTGGCTGAAGGCGGGGTTGTCGTATTGGACCTCCGTCGTCGGCCCCCACTGTGAGAGGGGGAAGAATCCCTTGTAGTACTCGGGGTCGTACAGGTTGAGAAGCAGGTCTTTCGCCTTGTCGGCGAGGGGGCTGGTCGGCAGGACGCTCATCGAGACGGCGCTGACCCCCTGGATGCGAAGCTTCGGGCCTTCCGGGGTCAGGTAGGTGCCGACGCCAGGGAGCATCTCCGGCTTGTTGTCGCGAATCCAGGCCGGGACGCTGAGCGGGTTGAAGGCGAAGATGGTGCGGCCAGACTGGAAGGCGTCGTTGTCGCCGGTCTGGTCCCAGGTCAGCACGCCGGGCGGGAATACCCGCTGCTCGTTGTAGCCGTTGGCGATGACCTGGATGACCTCGACCGCTTCCTTCTGGAAGTTGCCGAAGGTCGCCTTTTTCCCCTGGTCGTCGGCGTAACGAAGGCCGTACGCCTGGAGCATGTCCATCCAGCGGTTCGCGTCCGAGGTGTTGCTGAGCGCCTGCCCAAGTCCATAGGTCCGAGGCGGCCGCTGTGCTTTGGCCGAGTACTCGAAGAGATCGACCCAGGTCTTCGGCGGCGGGGTCAGTCCAGCATCCTTGAGAAGATCGTTGCGGGCAATGAGCAGGTTGCCGGACGTGCCGATGGGGAGAACGTACTGCTTGCCGTCCGGCCACGTTGCCACGGCCTTCGCGGCTGGCGCCCACTTCTGTGAGGCTTCGATCTTCTGGAAGACGTCGCTGACGTCGGCCGCAAGCCCGCGCGGCTGGAGCAGTTGGCCCCACTCGT
Source organism: Chloroflexota bacterium (assembly GCA_020845495.1). Next base: position 35,663 of record JADLFM010000260.1, on the reverse strand, counting down.
CGCCAGCCTCCAACACGTCGGGCAGCGTCTTGGACTCGATGGCGGCCGGAATGCGCTTACCATAGTCGCTCGTCCCAATCTCGACGACGTCGACCTTCACGCCGGCCTGCGTGCCCCAGGCTTGAATGCGCTCGGTGCGGTACTTGTCGAACGGGTCGAGGCGGGTCTTGTAGAGCCAGAACGTGAGCGTGCCGGTCGACTGCGCGGCGGGCGCCTGGGCAGCCGGCTTCGCGGCTTCGGTAGGCTTCGCCGCCGGCTGGGTAGCCGCTGGTTTGGCAGCCGCGGCTGGCTTCGCCGGCGCGGTCGTCGGCTGCGCCTGAGCGGCGGGCGCGGCCGGTTTGGCGGTCGCCGCCGGCTTCGACTCGGCCGGACTTGCCGGGGCTGGTGCTTGCTGTGAGCAGGCAGTGAGAAGGGCGGTGCTCAGGCCACCGGCCATGAGTTTGATGAGCGTACGGCGCGTCAGGGCCATGTCAGCCTCCCTGGCTTTGATCTCAACATCGAGAATGCATCGCACGTAAGCCTGAATACTGGTCGGGTCACGGGGTGTCGAGCACGACGGAGCCGGCTACACTGACAGGGCGCCAGCATCACAACCCGAGTGACACGGTAGCAAGGAAGCGCACCAGCCGTCAACGCACCTAAGCGTACGATGGTCGCGCATATGATAAGGTCGCGAGGATGCGTATGAAAATCGTTGCCGTCGAGCCGCTCCCGATCGATCGCTTCCTGTATGTTCAGATCACGACCGATACCGGCCTGACCGGCCTCGGCGAGTCGGGCACCTGGGGCCACCTGGAAGCGTCGGCCGCTGCCATCACCAAGTTCGGCGAGTATCTGGTCGGCCAGGATCCCTTCCCCATCGAGCACCACTGGAACGTGATGTATCGCTCCGGCCACTTTCGGGGCGCGGCGATCATGGGCGCAATCTCCGCCATCGACATCGCGCTCTGGGACATCAAGGGCAAGGCGCTCGGAGTCCCGGTGTACGAGCTACTCGGCGGCAAGACTCGCAACAAGGCGCGCGTGTACTACCACGTCAAAGGGCCGACTCTTGACGACCAGATTGCTAAGTGCATCGAAGCGAAGGAGCGCGGCTTCACAGCCGTCGGCCATCTCAACCCGTTCCTGGACGAGGAGCGGTCTGCCACCTACTTCCAGACCCATGCTACTAAGATCGGCGGCGCGGTCGAAGCAGTGCGGCGGTATCGTGAAGCGCTCGGTGATGACGTGGATATCTGCCTGGAGATCCATCGCCGGCTCTCACCCCCCGAGGCGATCGTGCTGGGGCGGGCCATCGAGCCATACCGGGTGATGTTCTATGAAGATCCGATCTTGCCAGACAACTTCGATACAATGGCGGAGGTTGCCGGGCAGATCGGCATCCCGATCGCGACGGGCGAGCGCCTGCTCGGCATCCACGAGTTCCAGATGCTATTGGAGCGGAACGGCTGCCAGTACGTCCGAGCGAGCGTCTGCGTGGCGGGTGGCATCTCCGGCGCCAAGAAGATCGCCGCGCTGGCCGAGGCGCACCATAAGAGCATCATCCCGCACAACCCGCTCTCGCCGGTGAGCACGGCGGCCTGCCTCCAGGTCGGTGCGTGCATCCCGAATCTGGGCATTCAGGAACTTCCGGACCACGCCGACAAGACGCCCGATGCCGAGATCGTCAAGGAGAACCTCCGTGTCGAGGATGGCTTCCTGATCATCCCGGATGCGCCAGGCATTGGTGTGGAGCTTGCGCCCAACGCCCGCGAGAAGTTCCCGCCGACGCCGCGCCCGGTCGGCACCCGCCTGAACGTCGACGGCTCAGTCGTCGACCAGTAGGCCGCCAGCAGGCCACACTCGATTGCCCGGCGCTGCCTCTCGGGTGGAAGCGCCGGGCGGCTGGAGCCGTTACGAGCTGGGCGGCCATAAACGTCCCCCTTCGGGAGAGGAAACGAGTGCGTCCAGGCGGTGGGTTCCCCTCAGCCGAAGGTGGTGAGCGGCTCGGAGGAGAGCGCTCCTATGTCGGTGTCGGCGCCGTTCTGATGCAGGCGGGCGAGCCGCTCGCCGAGGTTCCCGAAGCGCGTCCGGTAGTCCTGCTGCGCCCGCCGAATGATGTCATGGGCCTCGGCTCGGCCGTAGACGTGGGTGATCTCGCTCTTGCGCTGCGCGGTGCCGGGGGCGTCCTTGTAGGTCAGGAAGTAGTGGCGGAGCCGCTCGATCGTCGCGACCGGGACCGACTTCAAATCCGTCAAGTGGCCGTAGACGGCATCCTGCTGCATCACCGCGATGATCTTGTCGTCGGCCTCGTTCCCGTCCAGCATCCGGAAGCCGCCAATCGGAATCGCGTGAAGCAAGAAATCCCCATGCGAGAAGTGCTTCTCGGTCAGGACGCAGATGTCGAGCGGGTCGTTATCGCCGACGATGTCGGGCCGGCCAGCCCGCTGCCGCGTTCGCTCGGCCACCTGCTCGCCGCAGTGCGTCTGCGGGATCAGGCCGTAGAGCGTCGGGCACACGTTCGAGTACTTCTGCGGACGGTCGACCTTCAGGATGCCGGTCGCCTTGTCGAGCTCGTACTTGACCGTATCGGTCGGGACGATCTCGATGTAGACGTTCACCATCTCGGGCGCGTCGTCACCGATCGGTACCCCATGCCAGGGGTGCGCCCGGAACATCATACTCAGGAGATCGCAAACGGTCAGTTCGTCGTGTACGCCCATCACCATGCCCATTTACAAGTGTACGGTACGTCACGGAGGCCCCACCAGCAGGCGCGGCGGGGCGGTGGCCGAAGGGCCGCTGAGGCGTACGGCATCGGACGCGCCTCAGCGATCGCGCAATCGCTTTCGGGCCGGGCTGGTCTACCGGGAGCGCTGCCCGGCACGTGCGTGGCGCGCGAGGGCAGCCCACGCTACAATCCGCTCGTCCGTACTGTCATGCTAGTACAGTACGTCAGGAGGAACGGCAATGGGCACACAGCCAGCGGCAGCCGCGCTGATCCTGGGCGGACAGGCCGTCGAACCCGGTGCGCGGCGGGCCATCCGGCTACCGGTCACGACCGGTCTCAACGGCGGCGAGATCGCCGTCTGGGTGCACGTCGTGCATGGGGCACGGCCGGGTCCGGTGCTGGTGCTGCTCGGCGGCCTCCACGGCGACGAGTGGTTCGCCGTCGAGAGCCTCGGCCGACTGGTCGTCGAGACCGACCCGGCCGGCCTGCGTGGCACCCTGATGGTTATCCCGTTCGTCAACAGCCCGGCGCTCGGACAGGGCTCGCGCAACATGCCCGACGAGACCGATAGCCCGGACCTGAACCGAGTCTTCCCGGGCCCGCTCAAGGCGACCAGTGACCAGATTATCGCCGTGCTCTGCCGCGAAGTCCTGCCCCATGCCACCCACCTGCTCGACTCCCATATCGGGCCGTGGGGCTCCGCGTTCCAGGACGTCCTGGTAGGCGCCGACATCGCCGACGCCCAGGTTGCCGCCGAGTCGGAGCGGCTGGCGCTGGCGTTCGGGACGACCATGATCCGCAGCGCGAACGTCATGACGGGCTTCCCCGGCCCCCGCTCCTCGATCGGGTACGGAGCGGGCGTGCTCGGCATCCCGGCGCTGGGTCTGGAACTGGGCGGGGCCGGCTTCGGCCGCGAGATCGAGGCCCGCTGGCATCAGCAGAATGTCGACGGAGTCCGCGCCATTATGGGCGCCATCGACATGATCGACGATGCGCCCGATCCTCGTCCGGATCGCCAGTTGATTTACAAGACGGCGTTCCGCGTCAACCCCTCGTGCGGCGGCCTGCTCCGCCCCAAACTCGGCCCCGAGCGGCTCGGCACCGCCGTCGAGAAGGGCACCCTGCTGGCCGAGGTCATCAGCCCGTACACGCTGGAGGTGCTGGAGGAGCTCCGGGCGCCCGTGGATGGTCTGCTCTTCTACGTGGCCCGCGATTACCCCGTCAACCCTGGCGACTGGGCATACGGCGTCGCCAACACCGAGGATCCGGCAGCACGCTGGGTTACCCGCGCGTAACCCGCGCTCGGCGCCGAGCGTTGACAGTGTGCTGGCCGAGTGACATACTGGACGCGCCTTACTGTGCTAGGACAGTATCACGGACGAACGGTCGCCCGCTGAGCCGCCCTGGCTTGCCCCCGTTGACGGAGGGATCGCATGCCCCTACGGACTAGCCGCCGCTCCTTCCTCGCGTTCGTCGGCCTCGGCTCGGCGGCGTCGCTGCTGGCTGCCTGCGGCCAACAGCCCTCGGCCCCCGCGCCCAAGGCTGCCGCCCCCAAGGCCGCCGAAGCCCCGAAGCCGGCGGCGACGACGGCCCCCGCGGCCACCGCCGCCCCGGCCGCAAGCAAGCCTGCCGAGGCCGCCAAGCCCGCTGTCGAGGCGAAGCCGACTCAGGCGCCGCCCGCGGCCAAGCCGACCCAGGCAGCGCCCGCGGCCAAGACGAGTGCCCCAGCCGGCAAGATCACCATCGCTCAGGGGATCGACCCGCGCAGTCTCTGGGCCAGCTCCTCTACCGCGCAGCAGGAGATCAACGTCTCCGAGCAAGTCAACGAGAAGCTGATCGAGTTCAATCCAGATACCAACGACTTCGAGCCGCGTCTGTCGACCGAGTGGAAGCAGGTTGACGACACCACCTTCCAGATGAAGCTGCGGCCCAACGTCACCTTCACGAACGGGGAGCCGTACAACGCCGAGGCCGCCAAGTTCAGCATCGAGACGATGATCAAGGCTCCAGCCTACGTCGCCTTCACCGGCGTGATCGCAGGCGCCGACATCGTCGATCCGCTGACGATCAACGTCAAGACGAAGTCGCCCACCCTGCTCCACCTGCCGGCCCTGGCGATGGGCAGCTTCCAGTACCCGCCAAAGTACTTCCAGGACGCCGGCGGCCCGGATGGCTTTGCCAAGAAGCCGATTGGCACCGGTCCGTACTCCTTTGCCGAGTGGGTCAAGGACAGCCACGTGACCCTGGAGGCCAACCCGCAATACTGGAACGGCGCCCCGTCGATCAAGACCGCCGTCTTCCGCAACATCCCCGAAGGGGCGGCCAAACTGGCGGCGCTCGAAGCCGGCGAGGTCGATTTGATCATCGACGTGCCGCTTGACGCCATCGAGCGGATCGAGCGGAACAATTCGCTCCAGATGTTCTCGCGGCCGTCCAACCGCATGTTCAGTCTGACCATGAGCACGCTCACAGACACGCCCCTCAAGAAGGCAGAGGTTCGGCGGGCGATGAAGTACGCCGTCGACGTGCCGGCCCTGATCCGCGGCCTGTTCAAGGGGCGGGCGCGCCAGATGGACGGCCAGCCGCTCGCCAAGGGCTTCTTCGGCTACGACCCAAATCGAAAGCCGTACGCGTACGATGCCGAGAAGGCGAAGCAGATGCTCGCCGAGGCGGGGTACCCGGACGGCTTCGAGGTCACCTTTAAGTACACGTCCGGCCGGTACGCCCAGGACAAGGAGGCGGGCCAGGCGATCGCGTCGCAGTTGCAGAAGGTTGGGATTCGGACGAAGCAGGAAGTGCTGGAGTCTGGCGCCTTCCTGACCCAGCTTTCCGCGCTCCAGCTCAACGACATGTACTTCAGCGGCTCGCTCCCGCCGCCAGACGCGCATTTCACCTTCCAGACGTACCAGACAGGGTTCCGCTACGCTTACTACTCCAACAAGGAACTGGACGCCCTGATCGAGCAGGGTGCCTCGACGGCCAACCGCGACGAGCGCACCAAGATCTACCTGAAGGCGCTCGACGTGTACGACCAGGACCCACCCGGCGTGCCGCTGTTCACCCCGGACGACGCCTACGCCGGCAGCAAGAAGGTCGGCGGGTTCGTCCCGCGCGGCAGCCAGTTCGTCGACGTCCGGGCGATCACGCTGTCATAGCCAGACCGGGGTGGTGCGGGCGGCCCGACGGCTCGCCCGCACCACGTCGCGATGTCAGCTCAGCCTGGGCCTGCTCGGCCTGGGCCGCCTACTTCCAGACCTGCGCGTACACCCGCAGAAAGTTCTCCCCAAGGATGCCGTGCACGTCGGACTCACGGTAACCGCGAGCGAGCAGCGCGTCTGCGAAGTCCAACACCTGCGGGTAGCAGTTGAAGTCGCGGAGTGCCCGTAACGGCGAGCGGACGTCGCGGCTGACCTGATCCCCGTAGTCGCCGGCCCAGTTCGGATAGCTCGGCTCACCCCATGGATCGTGGTCGTGATCCGGGTAGGTACCCAGGCTCATGTCCGTTCCAAGCCCGATATTGGCCGTGGTACCCGTGAGCTGGGCGATGTAGTCCACGTGCTCCAGCAGATCGGCGATCGTCGGCTGCTCGCGCATGTCGGCCTTCTTGGTGAACGGTCCGAAGTTGGCCACCCCAATGACGCCGCCGTTCCGGGCGCACGCGGCGATCTGCTCGTCGTCGACGTTGCGAGGCACGTCCACCAGCGCCCGGACGTTGGAGTGGCTGAACACAATCGGGTCGCCGCTTCGCTCCATGATCTCCAGCGTCGAACGCTTGTTAACGTGTGAGCCGTCGAGCAACAGCCCGAGCCGGTTGCACTCGGCCACGACGAGCTCGCCAAAGCGCGTCAGCCCGAGGTTCTCATGGTCGAGGCAGCCGGCGCAGATCGAGTTGGCGGCGTTGTAGGCCGGGATCAACACCCGCAGCCCAAGACGGTAGAATGCCTCCAGTCGGTGTAGGGAGCGGTCCACGAAGCCGCCGTCCTGGGCTGAAAGCAGGAACGCCGCCCGCCCCTCGCGGCGGGCGCGACGGATGTCGTCGGCCGTCTCGACCACCAGCGTATTCGGATGCTTCCGAGCGACCAGGCGCCAGAACATCAACTCTTCGAGCGCCCGATCCAGCGAGCGGTATGGCAAGAACGCCGTCACCCCGAAGACGGTAACACCGTGGCGATGGGCGTTGGCATAATCGGCGTCAGCCCAGCCCTGCATGCAGGCATCGACGATCAGGTACGGATTCTCTCGTTCGAGGAACGGATGGAACCCCTTGTTCGGGCGTGAGACGGGATCGACCGTCACCATGCGTGGTCCTCCCAGACGGTGCTGGCCGAGACAGCATCACGGCCACTCACACGGTAGCCGATGTGTGCTGCACGAGCAATACACCTGACCTGCCACTAGACTGCGGTGAACCGAACCGTCATAATGACGTAGCACAGTTCGGATGGGCACGGACGACCAGCCGGCGCGCCACCGGGGCAGAAGCCTGGATATCCCCCATCACCGCGGGCCGGCCTACCGCCGAGGCAGAGATATCCTCGCCCGTGGGTTATCCCGTGGATCGTGGTTGCAGCCCGATCCACGGCGCCTGCCACACGGATCGGGCCGGCTGGTCCGGGGACGGCGGGGACGCGGATGCGTGCCGTTCTGGAGCTTCGAGCGCGTTCGGCCGCGCAGCACGAGGAGTTGAGATGGATCTGGCCGCCCTCGCCACCGACCCCCGCACCCTGGTCCTCGGGTACAACGGCCACATCGCCCAGTTCACTCGCAGTCCACTCCACCCGCGCGCCCGGGCGAGCGCCATGCGCTGGATCTTCAGTTCGCTACTGCGCTTTGACGAGCACCTGGAGCTACAGGGCGATCTGGCCGAGCGCTGGGAGCAGTCCGACGACGGGCGAACACTCACCTTCTGGCTGCGCCGGGACGCCCGCTGGCACGATGGCCGCCCCGTCACCGCCGACGATGTGGTCTACTCGGCGACGCTACTCCAGCAGCCGCATCGCTACTTCCGCAACACTTTGCACCTCCACACTGGAGAACCGGCCGCGTTCCAGGCGCGGGACGCGCATACCGTCGTGGTGCGGCTGCCACGTCCGTACGCGGCCCTGCCGGCCTACCTGACCGCCACCTGGGCGTCCCTCTTCCTGATCGTCCCCCGCCACGTGTTGGAGGCGGTCGGCGAGGCGGCCTTCGAGGCTCAGCCGGTCGGCTCCGGTCCGTTCCAGTTTGGTGAGATCACCGATGACGGCCACGCCGTCCTGCTCGCGAACGAGCGGTACTTCGGCGGCCGGCCCCAGGTCGACCGGGTGGTCCTCCACCTCTTCGCCCGCAACGAGGACCGCCGCGACGCCTTCCTGCGCGGCGAGCTCGATCTGGTAGTTGCGCCCGGGCGGGCGTTCACTCCAGAGTTGGCCGAGCAGCACCACGGGCGGCGGCTCTCGGTGCCATCGAACCAGATCGTTCACTTCGGGATGAACTGCCGCCATCCACTGTTCCGCTCGATAAGAGCGCGGCAGGCGATCGCCAGAGCCATCGACCGGCCGCGCCTGGTTCGTGACGTCGAAGGAGCAGCCGGTCTGCCGGCCTACGGGCCGGTCGGCCCATCGTCCTGGGCCTACGAGCCGAACGTCGAGCAGCACCCCTACGATCCGGCGGCGGCTCGGCGGCTGCTGGCCGAGGAGGGCTGGCAGCCTGGCTCAGACGGCGTCCTGCAGCGTGGGGACGAGGTCTTCCGGTTTGGCGTCCGCTTCGTGCCGGATACCTGGAACGTCGATTACGCCAGCTACGCCGAGGGGATTCGCCGCTATCTGGCGGACGTCGGGATCGTGCTCGAGGTGCAGCCCGTCGAGTACTGGAACGGGATGAAGCCTGGTTGGCGCAATCACGACTTCGAAGCGTTTATGTACTACGATACCTTCTACAATGAGCCCGATCTCTACTGGAGTTGGCACTCGTCGATGCCGAAGCGCCCGGACGGTCCGGAGACCGATCCTCCGGCCGGCTTGCCACAGTACGGCTACGGCGTGACTGGCTACGCCAACGAGCACGTCGACCGGCTGGTCATCGCGGCCCGCGAGACAGGCGATCGTGCTCGGCGGCGAGCGCTGCTCGCGGAAGCGCAGCGGATCATGGCGGACGAGGTCGCGAGCCTCTGGCTGTTCAACTACCCGTACCGAACGGTCGTCCATGAGCGGCTACGGGGTTTGAGCGCACCATCGCTGGCCGAGGGCACGTCAGACCTGATCGCCACACTCTATCCTGAACGTCTCCACAAAGTCGTGGGTGCCGCTGGCTGGGCAGGCTGAGGCGGTGCGGCCACGCCTGCGCGTCGGCGACCTGGTGCTCGACAAATCGAGCATGGTGCCGCTCTATCTCCAGGTGAAGCAGCACTTGATCCACCTGATCAGCTACGGCACCTGGCAGCCGAACACGCCAGTCCCGTCGGTGCGCCAGCTTGCGGCCGACCTCCAGATGGCGACGGCGACGGTCCAGCGCGTCTACAACGAGCTCCAGGCTGAGGGGCTGCTGGTCGGGCGGCCGGGCCGCGGCGTCTTCGTGACCGAGTTGGCCCGCGGCCTGCCAGCCCGGCGTGGCGAGCGCAGCGAGATCCTGCGGGCCTTGCTCGCCCACCCGATCGCGCAGGCCCGCAGTCTCGGGTTCGCCGATGTCGAGGTGCTGGAAACGGTCGACGCCATTGCAAGCGGCCCGGAGCTGCCGGCGACGCCGCCACGGGTCGTGTTCGTCGGCAGTAGCGAGGCGTCTATCCAGAAGTACCCGGCCTTGCTCCGCGAGGCGCTCGATCGCCTGGGCGTGGTCGTCGAAGGCGTGACCTTCGCCGACGTCGAGCGGGACGAGCGCATTCTGGATGCCTTCGAGCCGATCCAGACGATCGTGGCGCTGATCGGGACGTTCCCACACCTCCAGCAGGTCGCCCGCCGACGCGATGTGCCCATGTACGGGCTGGTGCTGGACTTGAGTGAAATGACGCAACGGGCACTCATCGACCTGCCACCCGAGGGCGACGTGGCACTGATCGGCCAACGAGTCTATCTGCCGAGCGCGCGGGCCATTTTGAGGCAGTTCTTCGTGGGCGACGACCGGGTGCGCACGGCGCTGCCGACCGACGTGACGCGGGTGCGCAAACTGCTCGATACGTGCCCGATCGTCGTCCACACCCTGGCAGCGACGGCGGTCGTGCAGGCGTACGCTCCGCCAACGGCCCGGCGGATCGAGTTGGAGTACCTCCCAAACCCGACCTCCCTGACCCGCCTGGCGCACCTGCTGGCCGCCCCGCCGGCGGCCAGCGCGCCCGATGGGACTGCGCCCGATGGGACTGTGCCCGATGGGACTGTGCCCGATGGGACTGTGCCCGATGGCAGCGCGCCTGATGGCAGCGCACCTGTGGCGGAGGTTGGCGCGGCCGGCTGAGCTCTGCCACACGCCATCAACAGGTGGCCGCTCGCGCGCGACGTTTCACGTGAAGGCTCGGTCGTCCTCATCTGTAACGAGAGACGGGGCTGCCCGGAGGGCGGACAGCCCGGCCAGCGAATTCCACGACGTGGTTGACAGCCACCACGGTCCCGAGTAGCATGGGATAGCTTCCTAGGTACCGAGGAAGCTAGGTGGGAGTCCGTCGTTCATGGATGTCCACATCGGCTCGCGCGTAAGTCTGCCCGTCTACGCTCAGTTGGCCGATCAGGTGAAGTACCTGATTCAGTCTGGCCAACTTGAGCCGGGCGCGCGCCTGCCCTCACCTACCCACCTCGCGCGGAACCTTCGCATCAACAAGCACACCATCGTTAAAGCGTACCAGCAGCTCGAGCGCGCCGGGTACGTCGCCACCTTCAACGGTCGCGGCACGTTCGTCACCGACGCGCCACGTGCTGCAGAAACCCAGGCTCACCGTGAGCTAATGCGCGACCTGGACGGCATCGTTCGGCACGGCCTCGCGCTCGGGCTGACCCCGCGCGACCTTGGCAACCTGGTGATGATGCGCGCCGAGGCGATCCTGGCAACTGACGCGACCGTGTCAGTACTCCTCCTGGAGTGCAACTCGAGGTCGCTCGACTATTACGCCAACGAACTGCGGCGCGAGCTTGGCATCGACGTGGTGCCGATGCTCATTGATGAGCTTGACGGCGACGCGGCGCTCGGAACGCCACCGCGCGCTGCCGCCTGCGACATTGTGATTTGCTCCTTCCACCACCTGGTGGAGTTCCGCCGGAAGATCCGCCGCTGGCCGCGGCTACGGTCGCTGGAATTATTCGCGATGGCGGTCCGGCCGCATCTGGAGGTCGTCTCGCGCCTCATGGCGCTGCCGGCCGGCACGCGGCTCGGCGTCGTCTACTGCAACGACGAACCATACGCCGAGAGCCGCCTCCAGTTGATGACCGACGCCGTCGGGCGGACTATCCTGAAAAACATCGAGGTGACGCCGATTCTGTTCGACTCAGCGGCCCCAGACCCCAACGCGTTCGACAGTGTAGACGCCCTCTTCGTACGACCAGCCAACATCGCCGCCGTGCGCGCGGGTGCCCCGCCCGGTATCGAGATCGTCGAGTTTGCCTACGTGCTCGACTCGGCGTCGTCCCGGATGCTTCGGGAGGTGGTCGCCGAGATTCGGGCCCAGAAGGCGCCGTCGCCACCGGTGGTGGCACCCCAGTCTGGCGCGTCCTCGATGTTCGGCGATCGGCTGGCTGATGACTTCCGCCCTGCATCCAGCGCCATCTGGGAGGCACCGCGCGGATGAGGGTCTCCGAGTCTGCCATGCCTCAGCCCCGCCGCTCCTACCTTGCCGAGGCGGTGGGCCGCCCGGGCTCACGCGCCACTGACGCCCGTGCCGACGCACTCAAGAGCCAGGGCGTGGACGTTTTACCGTTGAGCGGCCACCCCCAGGTCACCCTGCCGGACCATGTGGTACACGCCGTGTCGCAGAGCATCGCGGAGAACGCCTCGGCCCCCTCGCGCGGGCTGCCGTCGCTGCGGGAGGCGCTGGCGTGGCGAACCCAGGCCCTGTACGGCCGCGCGCTGGACCCTGACCAGCACCTCGTGGTGGTCAACGGCGCGATGCAGGGCCTGAGCCTGTCGTTCCGCGCGTTGCTGAACCCCGGTGACGAGGTGCTAATGCCCTCACCCTGCTTCTTCTTCGAGGGCGCGGTCCGACTGGCCGGCGGCACGCCACGGTACGTACCGATGGACCCAGCAGTCGGGTACGCCTGGGACCTAGATCGCATCGAGCGGGCGATCGCACCCCAGACCAGGGTGCTGCTGGTGAGCTCGCCGGTGAATCCCACCGGCTACGTGGTGCCGGCCGATGATTGTGCCCGACTGGCCGAGATCGCGCTACGCCACGGCCTGACCATCGTCTCGGATGAAGCGTACGAGCGGTTCGTGTACGACGGCCAGCCGTACCCCAGCATGCACTCCCAGGCCGAGCGATTGGGCAGTCGCCTGGTGGTGATTGCCAGCGCCTCCAAGAGCTACGCGATGTCCGGCCTGCGGGTCGGCTGGGTCATTGGCGACGCGGTCGTGATCGAGAGTCTCGTGCGGCTGCTGGAGTGGGAGCAGTTGGCCTGTAATCCCGTCGGACAACACGCGGTTGCCGCCGCCATCACCGGGCCCCAGGCCTGGATGGACGACGTAGTCAGCCAGTTCGAGGAGCGGCGCACCCTCATGACGACCGCCTTCGAGGAGATGGCGGAGATCCGGACCCACCGCCCGCCGGCAGGCCCGTTCTTCCTGCTCGACACCTCCAGACTGGACCCGTCAGCGCAGGTGGTTTCCCGCCGCTGGCTTGACGAGTACGGCATCCCCACTACACCCGGGGACGTCTTCCAGGCACCAGGGCATCTGCGCCTGGGGCACGGCGTCCCGTCAACGTTGCACACGGGCGTACTTATCGACCGCGTTCGGCAGGCTGTCGCCGGCCTGGCCGGTCGCGCGCTGGTGGCCGGAGATCGCAGGAGGCAGATTGATGGCTGATGGTCCTCGGCGGGAGCGCCAGGGCTCCTGGCAACAGTACGATTGGGTTCGGGAATCCAACGTCATGATCCCGCTGCGCGACGGCGTTCGACTCGCGACCGACATTTACCGGCCGGCCCTTAACGGCCGACCCATCGAAGGCAAATTCCCAACGCTGCTGGAGCGCACACCGTACGACAAGCAGCGCCCGAACATCGTGGCGGACGCTAAGTTCTTTGCGCGGCACGGCTACGTGGTGGCGGCCCAGGATGTGCGTGGGCGCCACGCCTCGGAGGGTGTCTGGTACGCCTTTGCCAGGGAAGGCCCGGATGGCTACGACTCCGTCGAGTGGCTGGCACACCAGCCATGGTCGGACGGCAAGATCGGCACGATCGGGCTCTCCTACTCCGGCAGCGACCAGAGCGCCCTCGGCTCGCTCAATCCGCCCCACCTGGCGGCCCAATTCGTCAGCGAAGGAATGTCCAGCTACTACCACCTCTCGCTGCGGCACATGGGTGCGATGGAGCTCCGCTTCCTGGTCTATGCCTTCTTCATGGCACGCAACTCGAAGGAGGTCCAGGATAACCCGCCGCTCCGGCATCTGCTGGAGGACGCGTTCAAGAACGCGGCGCAGTACCTGACCCGGCTGCCTTTCAGGAAGGGCACCACGCCACTTCAGCACGTCCCGGCCTACGAAGAGTGGATCTACGACCTGATCACCAGAGCCGATTTTGATGAGTACTGGCTTCAGCCCGGCTTCAACCTCGAAGCGTATTATGGCGACCACGCAGATGTGCCGATCTACCATCTTGGTAGCTGGTACGATTCGTACGCGCGCTCCACGACGCAGAACTACGTAGCGATGTCCGAGCGTAAGCAGAGCCCGATGAAGCTGATCATGGGCTCATACGTGCACGGTGCTGCGAGCCTGGCACTCTCGTACGCGGGTGACGTGGACACCGGCATTGACGCGCCGCTAGACTACAACGCGCTGCGCCTGCGCTGGTTCGATCAGACACTCAAGGGGTTAGCTACCGGCATCCTGGACGAGCCGCCGATCACCATCTTCGTGATGGGGGGCGGAGATGGCCGAAAGAACGCCGAGGGCCGACTCAATCACGGTGGCTACTGGCGCACCGAGACAGCCTGGCCGCTGGAGCGCGCGCAGGACACCACGTTCTACCTCCATGCGGACGGCAGTCTGACCACCGAGCCGCCGGTCGACGCACCGCCGAGCCAGTACCGCTTCGACCCTAACGATCCGGTCCCGACGATGGGCGGCTGCATCTCAGCGGCGCCCGAAGTGCTGCCGGGCGGAGGGTTTGACCAGCGCGGGCGCCCGGGCCTGCCGGCCCACCGTGACACCCTGCCGTTCTCGATGCGCCGCGACGTGCTGGTGTTTCAGACGGAACTGCTGACTGAGGACGTGGAGGTCACCGGGCCAATCACGGTCAAGCTCTGGGTTTCGACCTCGGCGGTGGACACCGACTTTACGGCCAAGCTCATCGATGTCTACCCATCCAGTGAAGACTATCCGGACGGCTACGACCTGAATATCTCAGACAGCATCCTGCGGCTGCGCTACCGCGACTCGTTCTCGGAGCCGACGCTGCTGATACCCGGCGAGGTCTACGCCATTACGATCGTTCCGTATCCGACGAGCAACGTCTTCAAGGCAGGGCACCGGATTCGGGTGGACATCTCCAGCAGCAACTTCCCGCGCTTCGACGTCAACCCGAACACCGGTGAGCCGCTCGGGAAACATCGTCGAGTGCTCGTGGCCGAGCAGTCGGTCTATCACGATCCGGAGCGGCCGTCGCATATCGTGCTGCCGATCGTGCCGATTGCACAGAGCCCCAGCGGCACTGCCTGAGATGAGCACCATGCTGGTACCCGACGCCACGGCGCTCGCGCTGCACCACGATGCTACCGTCATAGACGCCCTGAGCGTAGCGCATCTCGACCGGCCGATGCTGGAGCGGATGCAGCGAGCCGGCGTCACCGCCACCAATCTGACCGTTACGACCTGCCACGATTTTCGCCAAAGCGTGGAGATCATGGCAGACCGGGCGCGCTTCCTGGAGGAGCACGCGGATGTTGCCATTCCCGTGCGGAGCGTTGCGGACATCCGCCGCGCTAAGGCCGAAGGGAAGGTTGGCATCATCAATGGCACCCAGAACGGCACGCCGATCGAGGCCGATCCACGGCTCGTCTGGGCGCTTCATGAGATCGGCCTGCGGATCATCCAGTTGACGTACAGCACCCGCAACCTGATCGGCGAAGGGTGCATGGAGCGTACGAACGGTGGCCTCAGTATCTACGGGTGCGAGGTCGTCCGCGAGATGAACCGGCTCGGGATCGTGGTCGATCTCTCACACGTTGGCAGCAGCACGACCTTAGACGCCATCGAATGGTCCGAGGCGCCGGTGATCGTGAGCCACACCGGGGTCAAGGCAATTCGAGATCACCCGCGCAACCGCTCCGACGAGGAGCTTCGCATTCTGGCAGCGCGCGGCGGCGTAGCCGGCATCGTGGCATGGTCGGCGTTCCTACGCGATCCAGCCAATGGCCACGCCACCCTTGACGACCTGTTGGCCCACCTGGAGCACGCGGTCAGCATCATGGGTATTGACCACGTGGGGATCGGGCTGGACTTCCTGACCAACCAGCCGGTCACCTTTACCGACACGCGGGCCTGGGGCGGTGCGCACTTTATGGCCCAATCCCGGGCTTCATGGAAGAGCATGCCCGAGTGGCCGGCGCGCTACCCGGACGGCATCGCCAGCATCGATGATCTGCCGAACATCACAGCCGGTCTGCTCGCCCGCGGGTACGACCCAGACGATGTTCGGAAACTCCTTGGGGGCAACTTCCTCCGGATCTTCGAGCAGATCTGGCAGTAGGACAACACTGGCAGTAGGGGTATCACCGCGTGGGAGGGACCTGTCATGGCTGACACAACCGATGCTGGGCACGATTCCCTGGAAGCTGGGCAAGGCCGGCCGCTGACGCGCCGCCAGATGCTCCGGCAGGCAGCACTCGGATTGACGCTACTGGTGGGCGGGACCAGCCTGCTTGTAGGCTGCCAGCAGGCTCCGACCTCGACGGCACCGCAGAAGCCGGCTGAATCGAGTAAGCCGGCCGGGGCGAGCAAGCTCGGCGAAGCTGCCAAGCCAGCCGCTGCTGCGTCGACCCAGGCACCTGCGGCTGCCAAGCCGGCCGCGCCAGGCAAGGTCGGCGGCACGCTGATTGTGGGACGCAAGGAAGACGCCAGCAGCTTGGATCCGCAGAACGGCGGTGGTCTGCTCAACGCGTTTCCGATCATCAGCCTGTACGAGTCGTTGATCTCGCTTGACCAGCAGGGGCAGATCGTGCCATCGTTGACTGAATCGTACTCCTGGTCAGGCGACAACAAGGTACTGACGCTCAAGCTCCGCAGCGGCATTAAGTTCCACGACGGCACCCCGGTAGACGCCCAGGCTGTGAAGTGGTCGTTGGATAGGACACGCGACCCGGAGCGCGGCAAGACCAGTTTTGCGGACTGGAAGATCGTCTCCGAAGTCCAGGCGCAGGGCACCGATACCGTAAGCCTGACTTTTCAGCAGCCGAGCGCCAGTTTCCTGGTGGTGTCATTGGCGGGCTTCGGCGGCTCGATCGTCTCGAAGGCCGGCGTGGAGAAATTCGGCGCCGAGTTTCAGAAGCAAGCGGTGGGAACCGGGCCGTTCACCCTCAAGGAATGGGTGCCGGGCGACCACATCACGCTGGCGAAGAACCCTAACTATTCGACCCTACGCAAATTGTTCAAGAACCCTGGCGCGCCGCTTCTAGATGAGGTCAGCCTGCGGGTCATCCCGGAGGACCAGACGCGGATGGCTGCGCTGGAGACCGGCCAGATCCACGTCGATCACCGGCCGACACCGCGTGATCTGAAGCGACTGGCTGGCGATCCACGCTTCGTCATCATCTCGGCGAATCGCTACGCTGCCGTGCGCTTCCTCAACTTCGAGATCACCAAGCCGCCGTTCGACGACATCAAGGTCCGCCAGGCGTTCAGCCACGCTGTTGACCCAACCCCGATTGTGGACAAGGTCTGGGAAGGCTCCGTCGTTCGGAACTTCAACATGGTGCCGCCGGGGCACCCTGGCCACTCGCCCGAGATGGAGAAAGTCGGCTACAGCTTCGATCCCACGAAGGCCGCCAGACTGTTGGACGAGGCCGGTTGGACAGCCGGCTCGGGCGGCACGCGCACTAAGGACGGCAAGCCGCTAGAGATCCTGTTCTGGACCTACCCGGAGATGGAGGGCGATGCGCAAATCATCCTGAACCAGGTGGAGAGGGTCGGATTCAAGGTCAAGATCGAGTCACTGGAGTATGGCACGTTCCGCTCACGGCTCAAGGATGCGGTGCCGAACGTCATCACGATGTCGTTCAACCGGGCAGATTCCAGCGTGCTCTGGAGCATGTACACCTGGGCCCAGCAAGCGCCGATCTCTCGGTGGAAGGACGACAACGCCAAGAAGTTCATGGCGCTGGTGGAGCAGGGCGACACGATTACGGATCCAGCCAAGCGCGCCCCGATTTACCTACAGGCGCAGAAGCTGATGGTGGAGCAGGCCGTCGTCGTTCCGATGTACTCGGATGGGTACTCAATCGTGGCACGCAAGGAGGTCAAGGATCTCCTACTGGATACGAGCGGGCTGGCCCAGCTTGTCCTCTTCAACGATGCGAGCCTGGGGTAGACACCGTGGACCACTGGCGACAGGGGCAACTTCCCTGCCATCAACTAGTGGGTCACATTGCATCTGATTGAACATGATCTCATCTGGTCGCATCTTCAATCATTTGAGCCGTGACCCACTAGGTGGCGCCACGATCGAAAGTCTGTGAACCGATGACGCGCGATCTACTCCGTCGTCTTGTGGCCACTGTACCCGTTGTCTTGGGGGCGGCCACGTTCGTGTTCTTCATGCTTCACCTCGTCCCTGGCGACCCGGTGGACCTGATGTTCATGCACTCACCGCTGACCGTCGAGGACAAGGAGCGGGTACGACATCAGCTTGGACTAGATCAGCCACTGGTGGTGCAGTACGTCCAGTTCCTCGGACGAGCTGCGACCGGCGATCTCGGCCACTCAATCCGCTCGCAGCGACCCGTGATCGAGGAGATTACGAACAGGCTGCCGCGCACGCTGGAGCTCGCGGTGGCCGGCGTGCTGGTGGGGCTGCTGCTGGGGCTGACGTTCGGCGTGCTAGCGGCGGTCAAGCAAGGCACCTGGCTGGATACGCTGACCATCGTGAGCGCCACGCTCGGCGTCTCGATGCCGAGCTTCTGGCTCGGCTTGATGCTGATCTTCCTGTTCGCGCTCAACCTGGGCTGGTTGCCGGCCTCCGGCGCCGACACCTGGGGTAGCCTGGTGCTGCCAGCGTTCGCGCTGGGGCTGGCTGTCTCCGCGATCATCGCGCGGATGACCCGCTCAAGCCTGCTGGAAGTGCTGCGCCTGGAATACATCACGGCCGCCCGCGCCAAGGGGCTGAGCGAGCCGATCATCGTGGGCCAGCACGCGCTGAAGAACGCGCTGATCCCGGTGGTCACCATCGTCGGGCTGCAGTTCGGCAACCTGCTCGGCGGCGCGTTCGTGATCGAGACCGTGTTCGCCTGGCCGGGGGTGGGGCAACTCGCCGTGCAGGCGTTGATGAGCCGCGACTACCCGCTGGTGCAGGGCATCGTGCTGATGGTCTCGGTCATCTTCGTCGTCATTAACCTGGGCATCGACATGCTGTACCGCGTGCTCGATCCGCGGATCAGTTACCAGTGATGAAGAAGAAGGCGCGCCGGTGACACAGAGCGTGACGAACGCCGTCCAGGCCGCGCCACCGGTCAGTACAGCGCGCAGATCGGCCGGCGAGCGTCCACGGATGGGCGTGTTCTTGCGGCGGTTCCTGGCGCGACCTTCGGCGGTTGTCGGTATGAGCATCATCCTGGCGCTAGCGCTGCTCGCCATCCTGGCGCCGCTGATCGCTCGGTACGATCCCATCGAGATGGTGATGGTGGAGCGGTTCGAGAAGCCATCGCTCGTGCATCCGCTCGGCACCGACGAGTTCGGGCGGGACGTGCTGACCCGCATCCTGTACGGGGCCAGGATCTCGCTCCAGATCGGGATCATCACGGTTGGGATCGGACTGGTCTTCGGCATGACGCTGGGGGTGATCTCCGGCTACTTCGGCGGCTGGGTTGACCTCACCATCCAGCGCGTCATCGACACGATGCTGGCGTTCCCGGGGCTGCTGCTGGCCCTCTCGATCTCGGCGGTGCTCGGACCGGGCCTGGAGAACGCGATGATTGCCGTGGGCATCGGCACCTTGCCTACGTACACGCGGCTTGCACGCGGCTCTACACTCTCGGTGCGGGAGCGTGAGTTCGTCGAAGCGGCTCGCTGTCTCGGAGCCGGGCATCTCAGGATCATGGTCTGCCACATCGTGCCGAACGTGCTGACGCCGATGGTGGTGCTGGCCTCACTGAGCGTGGCAACGGCAATCCTATCCGCCGCCTCGTTGAGCTTCGTTGGGCTGGGTGCCCAGCCGCCAAGCCCGGAGTGGGGTGCCATGCTCAGCACGGGCCGCAACTTCCTGCGCCAGGAGTGGTGGCTCGCGACGTTCCCCGGCATTGCCATCATGCTCGCAGTGCTTGGATTCAACCTGCTCGGCGACGGTCTTCGCGACGCGCTCGATCCCCGGCGGGTCGATTGACCACGCTGAGGTGGCGAGACCGATCGGAGAGGATGAGCAGGTAGCGAGACAGTGGACGTAGCCGTCATCGGCGGCGCGACGGGCGCGAGCACTGCCTGCGACCTGACGCTCGACAGGGTCATGGACGTGACGCAAGTGGAGCGCGACAGCATCGCCTCGGGCAACGACGGGCGGTCCAGCGCAATCATCAGGATGCATTGCGCCACGCCGCTGATCGGGGCCAGCGTACGCCGTTGACAACAAGCACCGAGCGTGCGATACTGGCGCCCACTGTACTGTACTGCCAATACAGATCACTGATTGGGCCGTCGCGCGGCCCTCGCACAGCCGTCTCCGCTCGGATGACCGATGAGCACTCCCCGCTTCAGCATCCTCCTCAACGCCGAGCACCAGCATCGTGTCCTGATCGCGCTTGCCCGCCAGATCCAACGACTCGGCTTCGCCGCTCTCTGGTACGCCGACGAGCGCTTCTATCGCGAGACATACACCGGGCTGGCCGCCTGTGCCTTGTCTACCGAACGGATTGCCCTCGGCACCGGGGTCACTGACCCGTACACTCGTCATCCCGCCCTGACCGCGATGGCAGCCGGCTCGCTCGACGAGCTCTCAGACGGGCGCGCGACGATCGGGTTCGGGGCGGGACGGGCTGGCTACCATAACATCGGCATCGAACTGATCCGGCCGGCCCGCCGGGTCCGCGAGGCGATTCAGATCATTCGGCGGCTGCTGGCCGGCGAGCACCTCGACTACGACGGCGAGATCTTTCAGACTCGCGACCTCTGGCTCAAGTTCCCGACGCGCCCTGATATCCCGATCGTGCTGGCGGCCGATGGGCCGGCCATGCTGCGTGTTGCCGGCGAGCTTGCCGACGGCGTCATGATCGGCCACTGCGCCTCGCCGAAGATCCTGGCCGAGAAGCTGGCGTTCGTTCGCGAGGGCCAGCGGCGGGCCGGCCGAGAGCGCGGCCCCCGAGTGGTGGCGCGGCTCGACGCCAGCGTCTCCCGCGACCGTCTAGCCGCACTCCATCAGGCCAAAGTGCGGTTGGGCCGCTACCTATGGATTCGCTACCCCGAAATTGCGTACCTCCCGCAGCACGGGCTCAGCTTGCCACCGGAGCTGGATCGTCGTCTCAGAGACGCCGGCCCGCCGAACCGGACTCACGACCTCAGCGCGTTCGCCCGCTTCGCCGACGCCATCCCCGATGAGCTGGTGTACCCGATCAAGCTGGCCGGCACACCATCCGACGTCAGCGCTCAAATCGCCGCCCTCGTGCAAGCGGGCGCCGACGAGATCATGGCGTACCCGCTGGTGCCAGACGGCGAGACCGTCGCCAGCACGATCGATCTGGTGGCCGAAGCAACTGGCCTGACTCGCCTGACACCCACGTAACCCCGCGCCGGGCAGCCGGCCGGGCGCCGCCGAGCACCCCGGCCGCGAGCACCATCCACCCCATCGCCTTTGCACTGCCCACCCCATCGCCTTTGCACTGCCCACCCCATCGCCTTTGCACTGCCCACCCCATCGCCTTTGCACTGCCGCTGCCCCACCCCGCCGCTGCCCCACCCCAGCACCCTCGTGAGGTGACATCCCCTGTGCTGACCGTTCTGGTGGCGAACATCTACACCCCTCAGCAGGTGGCCGACCTGCGGACCACCTTCCCATCCGTCAGGTTCGTCCAGGTTCACGCTGACGGCAGCGTGCCCGAGGAGGGCCGCGACGCCGAGGTGATCTTGCGCTGCACCATGCGCAAGGGCCCGCTCCTGAAGGCGTTAGCCGAAGCCCCGCGACTGAAGTGGATCCACACCTGCACCGCCGGCTTCGACTGGCTGATGGTCCCCGAGCTTGCCGAGCGAGGACTGCTGGTGACTCGGTCCGGCAACTCGCTCAACATCGCGATGGGCGAGTTCGTCGTCGGCTTCATGTTCCTGATGACAAAGAGGTTCCCGGCTCTGCTCCGCTCCCAGGCCGCCCGACGTTGGGAGCCACCGGAGCCCGAGGAGATCGCCGGCAAGACCGTTGGGATCGTGGGGGCGGGAGCCGTCGGCGGCGAGGTCGCGCGGCGCTGTGTCGCCCTGGGAATGCGGGTGATCGGGACCAAGCGCCGACCGGAGCCGCTCCCTTACTTCGAGGACGTTATGTCGCCTGAGGAAGGGCTGGACGTCCTGCTGCACGAATCCGACTTCCTGGTGCTGGCCGCTCCTCTCACGCCGGAGACGCAAGGGATGATCGGGCTGGTGCAGCTCGAGCGGATGAAGCCGACTGCCTATCTCATCAACATCGCGCGCGGGGCGCTCACCGTCGAGTCTGAACTGATCGAGGCGCTCAGGCGGGGCGTCATCGCCGGCGCCTGCATCGACGCCTTCGAGACCGAGCCGCTTCCCTCCGATAGCCCCTTCTGGGATCTCGAGAACGTCGTCGTCACGCCGCACTGCTCGTACCGCTCGCCGCTCACGATGACGCGAGCACTCGAAGAGTTCAAGACGAACCTGGCTCGCTACCTGACGGGCGAGCCGCTGCTCCACCCGCTCAAGGATATGGTGCTTGGATACTGAGGAGGAGCCCCTATGAGCCGCGCCCCCGAACGGCCCGCCCCGACCATCACCCCGCGCAGCCTGCCGCTCCCCCCACCCGGGCTGACCCGCCGCCGCTTCCTGCGGCTGGCCGGCCTGGGCATCGCCGCCACGAGCGTGTTAGCGGCCTGCACCCCGTCTGCCCCAGCCGCACCCACTGCCGCCCCAAAGGCGGACAGCAAGCCAACCGAGGCGGCAAAGCCGGCGACGGCTGCTTCGCCCGCGGCAGCGGTACCCCCGGCCGCGTCACCAGCCAGCGCGCCGGCCGCGTCACCTGCCGCCTCGCCCGCGGCTTCGCAAGCAGCCTCGCCGGCTGCCGTCGCGCCGGCAGCCCCGGCCGCCGCCAGCAAGCCCGTCTCGAACGTCACTCCGACCGGCACCCTCACCTACGCCCAGCAACTTCTGCCGATTACCCAGGATCCGCAGATCGAGTTCGTCAATTCGTCGTACACCTACCTCTACTCCCTGTACGAGCCGCTGACGAACGTCGATCAGGACGGCAAGCTCCAGCCGCACATGGCCGCTTCCCGGACCATGGACACGCCGACATCCTGGGTGTTCGAGTTGCGCCGTGACATGAAGTGGCACGATGGCTCACCCGTGACCTCCAAGGACGTCGTCTGGAGCATCAACCGGATCCTCGACCCGGAGACCAAGTCGCCCTGGCGGCCGATCATCAGCAACGTCGAGGGGATCGAAGCCGTCAACGACTACGCTGTTCGCTTCCGCCTGAAGATGACGGCCGTCTCGATGCCATCTGAGGTGGCCCGCCTGTTCGTGCTCCCCAGGGATACCTACGAGCGGATGGGCAAGGACGCCTTCTTCGCGAACCCGATCGGCTCCGGGCCATACAAGTTCGTGCGGCAGGTCAAAGGCGAGATGCTGACGGTCGAGGCCAACCCCGACTATTACGCCGGGCCACCCAAGATCAAGACGCTCGTCTTCAAGCAGGTGCCGGATGCGGCCACCCGTGCCGCCGAGTTGCTGGCCGGCACCGCCGACGTGGTGGACGCGATCTCGCCGACCGACATCGAGCGGATCAAGGCCAGTGGCACCAACGAGATGCTGATCTTCCCAACCGTCCGGCGGGCACTGCTCAGCTTCGCCATCGACACCACGCCCGAACTTGCCGACAAGCGGGTCCGCCAGGCTGTCGCCTATGCCATCGACGCGGACGCCATCAACAAGGCGGTCTACGATGGGATGGGCGGCAAGCAGACCGGCTGGTTCGACCGCTTTACCTACGGCTACAACACGTCGCTCAAGCCGTATCCGTACGACCCGGCGAAGGCGAAGGCGCTGCTGGCCGAGGCAGGCTTTCCCAACGGCATGCCGCTCACCTACATGGTCGGCAAGGGCCGCTTCCTTGGCGACGAGGAGATCGCCCTGGCGGTCAGCGACTACCTGACCAAGGGCGGCTTCCAGGTCGATCTGAAGATCCAGGAGTTCGCCGTCTTCCAGGCCGCGCGGGCCCGCCGCGAATACCGAGGCATCTACATGCTCTCGTCCGGCAATAGCCTGGGCGACCCGGACCAGGTGCTCCGCAGCCTCGACTCCAAGCGCGAGAGCATCTACATCAAGGATCCGCAGCTTGATGCCCTGATCGACAAGCAGCGCGGCGAGGTCGACGACACCAAGCGGCGGGCCGCCATCGCCGAGGTCGACAAGTACATCCACGAGAACGCCATGGACCTGAACCTGTTCACGGTCCCTGGCTTCTACGGTGCCTCCAAGCGAGTCCAGGACTGGCGGCCCAGCCCGTACGAGATCCACACCTTCTACGGCGCGTCGGTGAAGTAGGCTCCCATGGTCGGATACATCCTCCGACGACTGCTGTTCAGCGGGTTCGCGCTGGTCGGCGTGGCGTTCATCACCTTCCTGGCCGTCTTCGCCAGTGGCGATCCGGTGGCGCTACTGCTGCCGCCGGAAGCAAACGAGGCCCAGATCCGCGAGTTTCGGCAGCAGATGGGGCTGGATCGTCCGCTGCCAGTCCAGTTCGCGGCGTTCGCTGGGCGGGCGATCCAGGGCGACTTCGGCCGCTCGTTGCGGCACGACGTGCCGGCGATGGGGCTGGTGCTGGAACGGCTGCCCTCTACCATGCTGCTCGCCTTCACGGCGGTGCTCCTGGCTGCGGCGGTCGGCATCCCGCTTGGGATCCTGGCCGCCGCCAGGCAGGGCTCCTGGCTCGACGACGCCGTGGTGGCGCTCTCGACGCTCGGGCTGGCTGCGCCGACCTTCTGGATCGGCACCATGTTGATCGTGGTGTTCGCCGTCAACCTGAAGGTGCTTCCTCCTTCCGGCGGCGAGAGTTGGGACCGCTTGATCATGCCGGCCATCACCCTGGCGCTCGGCTTCATCGCCGTGCTGGCCCGCTTCACCCGCTCTGGCATGCTCGACGTCCTCTCCCGTGAGTACATCAACACTGCCCGCGCGAAGGGGCTGCCCGCCCGCGCCATCCTGTTCGGTCACGCCCTCCGCAACACCTTGATTCCGATCGTGACGCTGCTCGGGCTGGAGATGGGCCAGTTGCTCGGCGGCGCGGTGGTCACCGAGAACGTGTTCGCCTGGCCAGGTATCGGGCGGCTCGTGGTCACGAGCGTTGCCAGCCGCGACGTCCCGCTGGTCGTCGCCGCCGTGGTCGTCACCTCGGCCCTGTTCATCGCGGTGAACCTGCTGGTGGACGTCCTGTATTCTGTCATCAACCCGATGGTGCGCCAGTGATGGCCGCTAGCGTAGAAAGCGTCCTGCCTGCCCGTGCGGCCCGCCCGCGCCCCGGTGCGCTGGCTCGCTTTACGCGGCGCTGGCTGGGCAACCGCCTGACCGTGGTCGGCGGCACCATTACCGTTCTGCTCGTCGTCGTGGCAATCATCGGTCCATCCCTGGCGCCGATGAGCCCGACCGAGATCGACCTGCGTGCCAAGCTGACGCCGCCCGGGCTCATGCCAGCCGCCGGCTCGACCGTCGTCCACCCGCTCGGGACGGATCAGCTCGGCCGCGACACCCTGAGCCGCATGCTGTATGCCGCTCAGGTGACGGTGGTGGTGGCGGCACTGGCGGTCGTGCTCTCGACGCTCTTCGGGGTCACCCTGGGGATTGTAAGCGGCTACTTTGGCGGCTGGGTGGACATGCTGCTGATGCGAGCCGTGGACATTCAACTCGCCTTCCCGATGCTGCTGCTGGCGATCACCGTCATCGCCGTCTTCGGAACCGGTATCCCGATCCTGGTGTTCGTGTTCGTGCTGGCCGGCTGGGTCCGCTACGTCCGTGTCATCCGCGCGCAGACGCTGGTTCTCAAGGAGGCCCAGTTCGTCGAGGCGGCTCGGGCGGTCGGGGCAAGCCACTGGAACATCCTGCGCCGTCATGTCTCACCGAACTTGTTGACCGAGATCATCATCCTGGTCAACCTCGAGATCGGGCGGATCATCCTCGTCGAGTCGTCGCTGTCCTACCTTGGCCTGGGGGTCCAGCCCCCGATGCCGACCTGGGGCAACATGCTCAACGAGGGCCGCCTCTACCTCCAGACGGCCTGGTGGGTCGTCACGTTCCCGGGCGCGGCGATCATGCTGACCGTGCTGGGCGTGAACCTGCTCGCCGAGGGCCTGCGGAGCATCTACGACCCGCGAATGCGGCGCTGAGACCGCGCCGCGGCACCTCGCCGCCAAACGACATCCGTAACCACATCCGTGGAGCGTGCAGTATGGCCATCGCCAGCCCCCCCGAGCTTGCCGGGATCGCCCTCACCGCCGAGCAAGAGCGCCGCGCCGTCGACTTGCACCGGTCCGCCATCGTGATCGACTGTAGCTCGGTACTGAAGCAGGAGCCCGCGCACATCGAGCGCGCCCGCGCCGGCGGCGTTACCGTGACCAACCACACCGTGACTCGGGTGTCGAGCGATCTGCCCCAGGCGCTCCGCGAGATCAACGCCTGCCGGCGCTGGATCGACGCCAACCCGGATGATGTGCTGCTCTGCCTCGGCGTTCAGGACATCGACGAGGCGAAGCGCTCCAACCGCGAGGCAATCGTCTTCGGGCCCCAGAACACCGAGTTCATCGGCACGGACCTGGACTTCGTCGGGACGTTTTACGACCTTGGCGTCCGGATCATGCAGTTGACCTACCAGCGTCAGAACTGGGTCGGTTCAGGCTGCGGAGAGCGCCGAGACGGCGGCCTGACCACGTTCGGCCGCAAGGTCGTCTCTCAGATGAACGATCTCGGCATGATCGTGGACATCTCGCACTGCGGCCAGGTGACCGGCCTCGACGCCATCGAACAGTCCCGCCAGCCGGTCTTGCTCACCCACGCCCACCCGAACCGGCTCTCGCCCCACGTCCGCGCCAAGGATGAAGCTCTGCTCGAGGCGCTTGCAGCGAAGGGCGGCGTGATCGGCCTGACGGCGATGTCGTACTTCATGTACTACCCCGACCGCCCGAAGGAGTGGCCGAACCTGACCCGCTGGGTCGAGCACCTGAAGTACCTGATCGACCTGATGGGCATCGACCACGTGGGCGTGGGGCTAGACTTCGACGAGACGAACACGCCCGAGAAGTGGGCGGCCGACCTGCGCGCCCACCCGGAGCTCGACTCCGGCTGGTCCTGGGACACCAAGCGGATCCAGAACCTGACCCATGCCGGCGACGAGATGAACCTGACCCGAGCGCTGGTCTGGGCCGGCTTCTCGGACGCCGAGATCAAGAAGATCCTCGGGGAGAACTTCCTGCGCGTCTTCGAGCAGGTCTGGAAGTAACGGCAGCCAGACCTGGAGGTAGCGACAGCGCCCCTCGCTCCGGGCGGGGCGAGGGGCGCCCCGGTCAGACGCCCCGGTCAGCCGCCCCAGACCTGGCGGAGGACCCGCAGGAAGTTGCCGCCTAGCACCTTCTGGACGTCCTCCTCGGAGTAGCCACGGGCCAGCAGCGCATCGGTCAGGCGGGGCAGATCCTGGATGCCCCGGAACCCTTCGAGTTGCTCATCTGGCTCCAGGTCGGCGGCCTGCATCAACTCGGCCAGGCCAGACATGCGCGGGCCTCGCTGCGGCGAATACGGGTTGTACCTGGTCGAGAGGTATTCGCGGACCCAGGCCGGGTAGCCGTTCGGCTCGACCACGTGATCGCTGCCGTAGCCGACGTGATCGATGCCCACCACCGAAATGGCGTGCTCCAGGGCGGCCAGGAAGTCCTCGAAGCTCGGACGGCGGTCGCCGCCGCGCCAGTTCACGACCTGATAGGAGGTGATCCCGACGACACCGCCCTTCGCCGCGACCGCCCGCATCAGGTCGTCGCTGGCGGTGCGCGGCGTATCGGCAATTTTCTTGACGCCAATGTGGGAGATGATGACCGGCTGCTCGCTCGCCTCGATGGCCTCAAAGCTGGTCCTGACGCCCACGTGGCTCAGGTCGATCACCATCCCGAGTCGGTTCAATTCTGCGACCACCTGCCGCCCGAAGAAGCTGAGCCCAGCATCATTCGGCTCCATGCAGCCATCGCCCACGAAGTTGCGCTCGTTGTAGGTCAGTTGGCAGACCCGCTGACCGAGCACGTGGAAGATCTCGATCAGCCCCAGGTCTGTCCCAAAGTGGGCGGAGTTCTGGCTACCAACGATCGCGGCAAGTTGCTCCTTCGCCTTGGCCCGCTCGATATCGGCGACCGCGCGGGCGATGATAACCTTCGGATCGCGGCGGGCTGTGTCGTAATACTCCTTGATCCGTAAGACAGCCTGCGCCATGTCCTCCATCGGGAGCGCCACCGTGAAGTTGATCGCCGTCAGGCCGCTCGCGCGGATGCGGTCGTTGTAGCCGCGCAAGAAGAACGAGCAGCCGTCGACAACGATCGATCGCGCATGAAGCGCCTGAGCCCGCGCGCTGACCGGCGGCAGGGTGGAAACGGCCATCTCTACGCCCTCCCATTCGGACTTCGGGTGCGAGTACCACTCAGTGCCCCGGACGGACGACGCCCGCCCGACTGAGTGTGTTGCCAGCGTAGCACAGATGCTCCGTTGACATGGGAGTCTCTGCGCGACCATACTGGTCAATCGTGCTAGCGCGTCAGCACGGTACGCCGAAGGCCAGCCCGTTCGCGGGCGTGCCATGTGCCAAAAAGGCCCTCACCCACAGGCCCTCACCCACAGGCCCTCACCCACAGGCCCTCACCTGTCGGAGCATGGTACGGGTAAGCAGCGGGCTCGCCCGGCAGTAGCACGACAACCGCACGGAGCGACGATGGTAGTTGAGACAACACGCGAGGCCGGCCAGCAGCCGGAGTCTGGCGACCTGGTCATTGGTGGCGCCCGCATCGAGCCCGGCACCCGGCAGGTCGTCCGCATCCGGGTGACCCAGGATCTCGACGGCGGCGAGGTCGCCCTGTACGTCCACGCGATCCGGGGTGCGCGCCCCGGACCGACCCTGGCGCTCACTACCGCCCAGCATGGCGACGAGTGGTTCGGCCCGATGATGTTCCGTCACCTGTTGGCGGCGCTCGACCCGGCCAAGCTTGCTGGCGCCGTCCTGGCCGTACCGGTGGCGAATCCCGTAGCGTTTGGGCTCGGCCAGCGCAACACCCAGCATGAATCGGATGGTCCAGACATGAACCGGGTATGGCCGGGCATTCACACCTGGCACGCCGAGTCGATGACGAAGGCGATCGACCGGGAGGTGCTGGCCCACGCCGACGCGCTGCTGGACTTCCATCCCAGCCCATGGGGCTCGGCGATGGGGCAGGTGGTGTACGGCGGCGACTTCCCGGATCCATCGCTCGCCGAGCGCTCGCACGCCCTGGCGCTGGCGTTCGGCTGGAAGAGCATCGGGCGAGGCCGGCTGTTCCAGGTCTTCCCCGGACCGCGCTCGATCCGGGCGTTCGCCGGGTCGCAGTACGGCATCCCCTCGCTGGCAGTCGAGATCGGCGGCAGCGGCTTCAGCACCGAGCTCGAGCAGGAGTGGATCGACGCTAACCTGCGCGGGGTGCGCAATGTGATGATCCACCTGGGCATGGTCGAGGGGACCGTCCAGACGCGGGAGCGCGTGTTGTTCTACCGCCGAACCGTGCGCATCAACCCGACCATCGCCGGTATGCTGATCCCCGCCCACCAGCCGGACCAGTTCAACCGCGAGGTCGCGGCCGGCGAAGTGCTGGGACGGATCGTCAGCCCGTACACTTTCGAGACGCTCGAAGAGTTGACGGCCCCGTGCGACGGGTACCTCGTCTACATGGCCCGCTCCTACCCGATCCGGCCCGGCCACTGGGCGTTCGGGGTGGCCGTGGGCGACGAGTCGGAGTGGATCACCCCATGAGCACGCACACCTTCGAGATCGCCGGCCAGGCCATCCCAGCCGGTACCCGCCAGGTGGTTCGAATCCCCGTCACGGTGGACCTGGACGGCGGCGAGATCGCGCTCTACGTCCACGTTCTGGTGGGCAGCCGCCCCGGCAGGACGCTGGTCTGCGCCACCGGCCATCACGGCGACGAATGGCTCGCCTCAGACACCATGCGGCGGCTGGTCGAGCGCGTCGAGCCGTCCGAGCTCGCGGGGACGCTGCTGGTGTTGCCAGTGTGCAGCCCGACGGCGTTTGGTGCGCTGACCCGGATCAGTCAGGTATCGTCGGACTCGCCGGACCTGAACCGGGCGTTCCCCGGCACCTGGGCCTGGATCCCGGACCAGATGGCCAGGGCCATCAGCACGCACGTACTGCCGCTGGCCGACGCCCTGATCGACTACCACTTCGGCATCTGGGGGACGGGCATCGGCTACGTCGGCTACGTGGCGGATGCCCCTGACCCGGCCCAGGTGGAGCTAGCCCGCACGATGGCGCTCGCCTACGGCTACCCGCTGGTCGCCCGGGGCCAGACGATCACTCGCTCGCCCGGGCCGCGCTCGATCGCCGGCTACGCGGCCGCCACCTTCGGCACGGCCGCCATCCTGGCTGAGATCGGGGTGGCTGGTTTCGGGAGCGCGTATGAAGACCGCTACGTCGACCTCAACATCCGGGGGACTCGCGGAGTGATGCAGGCGCTCGGCATGCTGAAGGGCACGCCGCCCCGCGCCGAGCGGATCATGTGCTTCGAGAAGTCGCACCGCGTCGAGCCGACGAAGGGCGGTCTGCTCGTCCCAGAGCGCGAGCCGGATGAGCTCGGGCGCGAGGTGAAGCGTGGCGAGCTCCTGGCTCGTATCGTCAGCCCGTACACGCATGAGACACTGGAGGAGTTGACGTCGCCCTGCGACGGGCGTCTGCATCTGATCGCACGCACCTACCCGGTGCGACCCGGCGACTGGGCGTTCGGGGTGGCCGACTCGACCGACGCGGGTACCGAGTGGATCACGACATGAGTCGCACGCCGGTCATCAGGCCGGCCTGTACCGGGCCGGCCTGATGACCGCTGAGCCTGGAGGCCCTGACGGATGACAGCCTACATCGTCAAGCGCCTGCTCCAGATGGTGCCGGTCCTGCTCGGCATTACCATCGTGGCGTTCGTGCTGGTCCGCCTGACCGGCGACCCGGCCACGATCATGCTGCCGCCGGAGGCGCCGGCCGAAACGGTCGCCGCGTTTCGCCAGGAGTTCGGGCTCGACCAGCCGATCTACGTCCAATACCTCCGCTTCATCGGCGATGCCCTACAGGGTGATTTTGGCAAATCGCTGCGCTACAAGGAGCCGGTCGGCGCCCTCTTCATGGAGCGGCTGCCAGCCACGCTCGAGCTCGCCGTCGGCGCGATGGCCATCGCCATCTTCATCGGCATTCCCGTTGGCGTCCTCTCGGCGGTGAAGAAGAACTCCTGGATCGACACCGTCACCCGCTTCATCGCCCTGTTCGGGCAAGCCGTGCCGAGCTTCTATCTTGGCCTGATCCTGATCATGATCCTGGCGGTGCAGTATCGACTGCTTCCGACCGGCGGGCGCGGGAGCATGGCCCAGTTGATCCTGCCGGCGGTCACGCTGGGGGTGCATCTGCTGGCGCTCACGGCTCGCTTCTCGCGCGGGGCCGTCCTCGACGTGCTGCGCCAGGAGTACGTTCGGACGGGCCGCGCCAAGGGTCTCAGTGAGCGCGTGGTGCTTGGGCGCCACGTCATGAAGAACGCCATGATCCCGATCGTCACGGTTATCGGGCTTCAGGTCGGTGCAATGTTCAGCGGCGCCGTGGTCACCGAGACGGTCTTCTCCTGGCCGGGCATCGGGCGGTTGATGGTCCAGGCGATCTCGACCCGCGACTTCCCGATCGTCCAGGCGACGGTGATGATCGTGGCCGTGATCTTCGTGATGGTCAACCTGATCGTCGATCTGACCTACGCCTGGCTCGACCCGCGGATCAAGTACAGCTAGGGACGGGGCGATGAGCACATCCGGACCGACCGCAGCCTCGATTGCCCCCGTGCCAGCCGGGAGCGGGCCAGTCACGGTGGCGCGAGCCCGGCGGCTACCTCGCCCGGCGCAGACCTTTCTGCGGGGCCCGCTGTCGGTGTTCGGCGCGGTCGTCATCCTGGTGCTGGCGTTGGCAGCCATCTGGCCGGCCGGCGCGCTCCCGCACGACCCGTACGAGTCGGACATCTCGGTGCGGCTGATCCCACCGGCCTGGGAGGCTGGCGGCGGCGCACAGTACCTGCTGGGCACCGACGCACTCGGGCGGGACATGCTCAGCATGATGATCCACGGCGCCCGCTACTCGCTCTCAATCGTGGGGCTGGCGGTGCTGCTGTCGCTGGTGGCCGGGGTGGCCCTCGGGCTGATGGCCGGCTACTGGCGCGGTTGGGTCGACGAGTTGGTGATGCGGCTGGTCGACATTCAGCTCGCCTTCCCGCTGGTGGTGCTGGTCATCGCGATCGTGGCCGTGCTCGGCCCAAACTTCGTGAACCTGGTGATCGTGCTCGGCGTGGCTGGCTGGGCGCCCTTCGCCCGGCTGGTGCGGGGTACCGTCCTGTCGATTCGCGAGAAGGAGTTCGTCGAGTCGGCCAGGGCGCTCGGGGCCGGCCCCATCCGGATCATGACGCGCCACCTGCTGCCAAACTCGATGACGTCGATCATCATCTACTTGACCTTCGATATCGCCCGACTGCTCTTGCTGGAGTCGTCGCTCGCGTTCCTCGGCCTGGGCGTCCAGCCGCCAACGCCCTCCTGGGGCGCCATGATCGCGGACGGGCGCCAGTATCTCTTCGAGGCCTGGTGGGATGCGGCCCTACCTGGCGCTGCGATCATCCTGGCGGTCCTGGCGTTCAACTTCGTGGGCGACGGTCTGCGCGACGCCCTGGACCCGCTCAGCCGGCAGCAGGAGTAGGCTCCGGCGCGGGCTTGCCCCTTACCCCGCCACGCGCCCCGCTACACCGCCGCGGCCGGTGCCTTCGCCTCGACGATTTCGCGAAGCTGCTCGATCGACGCGGCGGTCGGCAAGTACTCCAACTCGATCAACTGGTGGTCGGGCGCCAGGCGGGTCAGCAGTTTGGTGACGCCGAACGTGTGGACGATCGTCGGGCAGGTCTGGATCACCCGCTGGATGGCTCGGCGATTGCGGCTCTCGGCCCAAAGGACGTGCTCGTGCTCGCCGGGGTCGAGCCCGCGGCACCGGTGAACGATCGTGCGGGCGCTCGTCAGGTACGCCTCCTCGGCGATGACGCCAATCGGCCGATCGGGCGGCAGATCCTGAATACGGCGGCAGGTGGCCGGGGTCAGGTCGACCACTAGCGCGAAGATCGGCATCCCACGGTGGACGGCCAGCCGCCGGACCTCCGCGAACGCCCGCACCAGGCCAACCAGACAACGCACCGGCTCCAGCCGGTCGAGCAGCGCGTCCGGATCGGCGCGAATCTCGGCGATGGTGACGCCCGCCACTTCGACTGGCAGATCCGCCAGCGCGACGGCCAGCAGGCGCTGGTACTTGTCCGTGGTCTCGGACGTCGAGCCGACGAAGACGACCTGTGCTGGCCGGTCAGCACGGTTGCGGCCGGTGACGAGCTGGTGAACGGTTGCGGCGATCTCCTGTTGCGTGAAGCCGAGGCTGAGCGCGTGTGAGATGGCCCGCGCGAGCAAGCTGTGAAGAACGTTGCGCCGCTCGCCGGGAATCTCCGGGACGCCGCTGGCCAGGTCGGCGACGAAGACGCCCCGCCCTGCCTGGCCCACCAGCACGCCAAAATCCTGTAACTCACCGTAGGCGCGCTGCACGGTAGCGGTGGCTAGCCCGAGATCAGCGGCAAGCTGACGCACGGACGGGATCGGCATGCCAGGCTGCCAGACCCCCGAGCTGATCAGGTGCATCACGTGGTACTTGAGTTGGAGGTACAGTGGAAGCGTGCTGCCTTTGTCCAGGACGAGGTCCATGAACGGCGCACGACGCGGGGCACCGACCACGCAGATGTCCTCCTCGACTCATCGAGCTGGTGCGGCGGCCGCTCAGGGCTGATGCCTGAGATGCGTCGCTCGCACCCATAGTATGCGACAAGCGACGCGCAATCTGTACTGCGACTGTAGTACAGTATAGCCGCCCGCGCCGAGCGACGGGCACTCTCTGGAGGAGCCTGATGACGAACGCGGCAGCCCAGATCGTCGCGAACCGCCTGCGCGAGGCCCAGAAGTACGTGTTGACGATGACCGGCAAGGTTGACGACGCGCAACTCCGCTGGCACGCCAACGCTGTCTCGCCGTCGATTGCCTTCCACCTCTGGCATCTCGGCCGCTGGGCCGACCGGGTTCAGTCCACCGTACCCGGCCTGACGCCGTCCCTGGGTGAGCGGCTGGGCTCGGGCACGGAGATCTGGGATGTGGACGGTATCGCGGCGGCCTGGGGCTTCGATGAGTCAACGCTTGGCAACGGGCGGACCGGTTCGGGGATGACCGACGCCGACGCCCAGGCGCTCCCATTCCCGCCACGCGAGGTACTGCTGGGATACGTCGAGCGGGCGTTCCAGGCCGTCGAGCGGGCGTTCGCGGCGATCGACGACGAGCAGTTCGTCCAGTCTGCCAGCCTGACGACGGCCCACGGTCCCGTCCACACGATCATGGTGGGGGAGATCATGACCAGCCATCTGGCCCATGTGTCGCGGCACCTGGGCATGATCGAGGCGCTCATCGGCGTGTTAGGGGCGCACGGCACGGCCACCATGTAGCCGCCATAGCGCGGGTACGCCCTGCCGCTCGAAGAAGAAACGCCCCCCAGGGCGTTCAGTCGATCGCGTCTGGTGGACCTGAGGGGAATCGAACCCCTGACCTCTTCCATGCCAAGAACGAGACCGGGGACAATCCTACTTCTGCTCAGAAAGCCAGACCGGCACCCGTCGTCTAACCAGAGAAGTATACACGGATTCCCTGGTGGCTGAGACCGTACTGGGCAGGAATTTGCCTGCGAGGCCAGACTCTCGCCGTCGCTGGTCACGAGCCACATCTAGGTACAGGAACGACTGCGGAGGCCTCACACCAAGCCTCTCGATGGGGCAGAATTCTGGCCGTATAGGCCGCACATTGCTGATTTCAATTGCATAGCCTTGCTGCTTACCTGCAAAGTACCGAAGGAAAAGATCCTTCTCGATACCCGCGAACTGCCTGGTCCTCTCCCATAAGGAGGGAAGTGGCTCATTGATCACCGACTGAACATCAAACTCTGCCACGATGCGGCGAACGGGTGAGGTGGCGTAGACTACTACCACATCGACAGGGCGTGCAAAGATCCTTCGCCGGAATTCGAATCGCTTTTCACCCCCGAGGATCGCTCTGACAAACTCCGGTCTAATTGACAATAATGCGCAGGTCACACTGCGCGAGCTTGATGATGGCCGCAAACTGCTCATCGGTAATCTCCTCAAATCCTCTCGGTGCCGACTGGGTATCCGCAATAACGCCGTGCTGAATCAACTGGGCCATATTCGGACGCCTTGGAAAGGAGTATGCATAAAGGAATTCAACAATAAACGGCCTATTATAAGGATTCCATCGCCATTGCTTTCTAAGGTCGTCGTCCGAGAAGACACTTCTCTTGCGGCAGAGCCGCAAAAACTCAGCCTCCGTCTTGATATCGCGATAAACGTAATCAACAATCCCAAGAGTTGTCACTACAGACTTATAGAATCCACCCGTGCGATAGAAGATGATCGTGTCACCACGATGAAGATCCTTAAAGTGTGAGCGTGATACATAGACTTTTCTGATAGCATTACGATGCGGCTCATGTTCGACGAAGTTAGCAGGTGATTCAGTTCTGAGAATAGAATCAGGCAATAGTTCGGTATGGTAGTCCGGGTAAATTGGCACCAAAAACTGACGCATACGTTCGCTAATATACGGAAAGGTAACCTTTGGATCACGTTTATTAAAGGTTGGCGTCATATCTCGAACATAAACTAGCTCATTTCCATTTACACCATCTTTCTCTCCGTGAAAAACAAAGCCGAAGTCGCCTAAGAGTTCAATCAGGCGCTCCTGTTCCACAGTCCGAGAATAGATAGTGACGTACACCTCGTCTACACGTCGCCTAATGGCGTTGTCGAATACGATCTTAAGGAAGCGTTCGCCAAGTTTGTATCCATTTAGCTCGACTTTAAAGGTACCAATTTTCAGCCGCTTTTTCGGACGAAAATTTGGTCTAATGTCATGGTAAGCGTTCAGCCCTGCCGAGCGGGATGACCTGGGCGGCTGAACTTCTGTAAACTGCTGGCATGAAGGCACCGTCGCGGCCATCCGAGGAGCTACTCGCCCAGACGCCGGAGCCGGTGCGGGAGT
>JADLFM010000259.1 GCA_020845495.1 Chloroflexota bacterium | reverse complement strand
CCCGTCACCAGCAGTGCCAGCCGCCGCACCGTCGTGACCCGCACCCCCTCCCCGCTCAACACCTCCTGGAGCTTGCTCACCACGACCGCGTACAACTCTGCTTGGGCCGGCATCGCCTTCCTCCTCAATTCGAGTTCGTCACCCGTACTGTCCGGAGTTCGGCACCTTGCCGGCCTTCCCTTTCTCCCACCGTTCGCGCACTTGACGAAACTGTCCGCCCATGAACCCGCACGCGGGAGAGGGGGGGTACGAGCGGAATGCGACGATGCGATACCTCACGGTCTCATCCCTGGCGTTCGAACCCTGGCCAGGCCTTCCACTACCTCCCCCCTCCCGCGTCCTCGTACCCTGGCCGGACCTTCCGCCATCTCCCCTCTCCCGCGTCCTTGAGCCCTGGCCAGATCTTCCGCCATCTCCCCCTTCCCGCGTCCTTGAGCCCTGGCCAGATCTTCCGCCATCTCCCCCTTCCCGCGTCCTTGAGCCCTGGCCAGATCTTCCGCCATCTCCCCTCTCCCGCGTGCTCGAACCCTGGCCAGGTCTTCCGCTACCTCCCCCCTCCCGCGTGCGGGAGAGGGGTTGGGGGTGAGGGCGTGTACGTCGATCGGGAGCCTGAAGAACCGGGCGGACTACCCGAAGACCTGGACCTGTCAGAGGCTGGCGAGGCGCCGGGCGTCTCGTCGACCGGCTCGCTGTGGCGATACGCGGACTTCGTCCGGCTATGGGCGGGGCAGACCGTCTCACTCGGCGGTTCGCTCGTGGGCACGTTCGCGCTGCCCCTGGTCGCCGTCTTGACGCTGGAGGCTGGGCCGAGCGAGGTGGCGCTGCTACGCCTCGCCTCGATGGCTCCGGGGGTGGCGGTCGGGCTGATCGTCGGGGCGTGGGTGGATCGAGTGCGCCGCCGTCCACTGATGATCGGGGCCGATCTCGGGCGCGCGCTGCTGCTCGCGCTGATCCCATTGGCGGCGTTCGTCGGTCTCCTGCGCATCGAGGTCTTGCTGCTGGTCGGGCTGGCTGTCGGGACGTTGACAGTCCTGTTCGAGGTCGCCAATCGGTCGTACCTGCCGGCCCTGGTCGGGCAGACACGGCTGGTCGAAGCCAACAGCAAGCTTCAAGCGAGCAGCGCCGTCGTCGAGGTCGCCTCGTTCGGCGGGGCCGGCTGGCTCGTCCAGGCGGTCACAGCCCCGATCGCGATTCTGGTGGACGCGCTATCGTTCGTGGTGTCGGCGGTGGCGCTCTGGCGGATTCGCCGACCCGAGCCGCCCGTCGCCCCAGTCGATGAGCGGCAGGCGACCTGGGAGGAGATTCGAGCGGGACTACGGTTCGTCGTAGCTCACCCGTTGCTGCGCCCGTTGATGGTGAGCGTGGGGCTGAGCCAGTTGTTCCTGCACGTCTGGGTGTCGATGCTGACGCTGTTTCTGGTGCGCGGCCTCGACGTCGAACCGGGGTTGCTTGGCATGCTGTACGCCATCGGCGGGGTGACCTCGCTCGGCGGGGCGGTCCTGGCGAGTCGGGCCATCGAGCGCCTGGGTGTAGGACCGGCGCTCATCGGGTGCCTGCTGCTGTACAACCTGTCGCTGTTGTTCGTGCCGTTCGCCGGCGGCTCGCTGCTAGCGATCGCGCTGTTCGTGGGGGCGCAGCAACTGTTCGACGCGGCAGCGGTGGTCTATCAGGTGGACGAGGCGAGTCTGCTCCAGGTGGCGGTGCCAGCCCACGTGCTTGGTAGAGTAGTGGCGTTCCACGGCTTCGTCACGGCCGCGGCGATGCTGACGGGTACCGCGCTCGGCGGCGTACTGGGGGAAACCATCGGGCCGCGCGAGACGATGCTGGTCGGCGGGGTCGGGAGCCTTCTCGCGGTCGTCCCGCTGGTGCTCTCGCCCCTGCGTTCGCTACGCGTCATGCCGGCGGCGTAGCAGACGCTCAGCGCAGGCGCACGCCCCCGTCGAGCGCTCCACACTCTCGGCTCCTCCACGATCTCATCCCCGTTGTGCAGTGTGCCCATCGTGCTCCGGTACGTGTGGGCATCTGACGCAGTCTTCGAAAAACACCCACATTCCAGCCCCTTGCCAGTGGGAGAGGCAGAATCCGTGACCGCGTGGTGAAAGGTACAGACTCGATGCGTGAGATGATTACCTGGCCAGCAGCAAGGCAGGCGTAGTGACCTCGCGAACGGGGGATCGAGAGGGTGCGGCAAACGGCACGGCGAATGTTACGGCAACGGGCTGGCGGAGCGCGGCGGTCTTCATCGCCCTGAGCTTCGCCGGCTTCATCAGCCTGGGCCTACCGGATGGGTTGCTCGGCGTCGCCTGGCCCTCGATCCGGCAGACCTTCAGTCTCTCGTTCGACGCGCTCGGTCCGCTCCTGATCGTCTCGACGGGTGGCTATCTCGCGGCCAGCCTGTCGAGCGCCTGGATCGTCGGCCGCATCGGCATCGGACTGCTCCTGACGGCCAGTTGCTTCGCTACGGCCGGCAGCCTGTTCGGGTATGCGTCCGCGCCGGCCTGGGCGGTCATGGTGGCGTTCGGACTGCTGGCCGGCTTCGGCGCCGGCGCCATCGATACTGGCCTGAATGCCTACGTCGCGCTTCGACACAGCCGCCGGCTCATGAACTGGCTACATGCGAGCTATGGCATCGGCGCGGCGGCTGGGCCGGCCATCATGACCGGCGTGCTGGACGCCGGCCAGCCCTGGCGGTACGGCTACGCGATCGTCGGCGGGGCACAGGTGGCGCTGGGCCTGGCGTTCCTGCTGACGGCGTCGCGCTGGCAGGCAGGGACGCCTCCCCATGACACGCCTTCGGACGCTGCGCCGGTCCCATCTGGGCCGGTGGAAGATCAACTGACGGCAGTTCAATCGACGGCAGCTCAGTCGACGGCCGCTCGATCGACAGGGCTCCGGGCGACGCCGCACCTCTGGCAGCAGCCCGCCGTCTGGATTGGCGTGTCCCTCTTCTTCCTGTACACCGGCGTCGAACTGACGGTGGGCCAGTGGTCGTACACCGTCTTGACCGAGGGGCGCGGCGCGCCGGCAGATCGGGCCGGGCTCTGGATCAGCATCTACTGGTGCTGTCTCGCGGCCGGGCGCGTTCTCCTCGGGCTCGTGGCCGACCGGATCGACCCGGTGTTGCTGGTGAGAGGCTGTCTTGCCGGTATGCTGGCGGGTGTGCTGCTCTTCTGGCTCGCGCCCCTGACGCTCGCGTTCATCGGACTGAGCCTGATCGGGTTGACCTGTGCTCCGATCTTCCCGTCGCTGATCGCCAGCACGCCGAGCCGCCACGGCTCCGCTGTGGCGACCACTGTGATCGGATTCCAGGTGGGCGCCGCTGCCCTCGGGGTGGCAGTCGTGCCGAGCCTCGCGGGCGTCCTCGCCGAGTGGTCCGGCCTGCTCACCATCGGGCCGTTCCTGGCCGGCGGCTGTGTCGGGCTCATGGCCTTGCACGAGGCGCTCGTCGCCCGGGCTCGCTGATCGAGCAGCGCCGGTCTGACTCGGTCGCCGCCCTCGTCAGGCTTCAGCGGCACGCCAGTGCGATAGCCCGCGACTGAGGCGCCGTCGCGCTCGCCTGAGACGCTACCGACGTACGGGCGCCAGGTTGGAGCGATCGCATTGACGTGCCACCGGGCCATGCGGCCACACGGCCCGGTGGCTCCACGTGACGGCTGGTGGGGCTAGCGTAGCTCTTCCGGCGCGCTGCGGTCACCTGGGTGCCGCGCGGCCTCAGGTGAGAGCTGGTAGTCGCGACCCTCCTCGATGATCTCGGCGTCGCCGGGGGCTGGCGTCTCTGGCACCCGCTCGGAGGCCGGGGCGTAGGTGCGCGGCTGGCGGCCGGCGTCTATCCTGGCAGCCGCCTCCTCGTCGTCGGTTAGCGGACGCGCTGGCTCGGAGACGAGGTCGTTCACCTCAGCCTCGCGCAGTGAGTTCTGATCGCGGTCGTCAGTGGGACGCTCGGTATCGGCGTTGGGGTCGACAGGGACGGGAGGCGGAAGCGGACCTCCCCGTAGGATGGGGTAACGCGGTATGGCCAAGGCGCACCTCGCATGTCGGGGGCGCCAGCGTCGTCGATGGCGCACCCCCGGTCTCTCGCGCTTCGTGAAGCGCAAGAGGCGTACCGGCGGGTGGCGCGTGGTGAGTGGACGCCGGGCGGGCGCCTACCCTCCCTGCGCAGGCTTCGCGCTGCGCCTGATGGCCGCGACGTCCAGCCGGCTCTCAGCTTGCCCGGGGCCCGCCGAGGACGGAGAACGGCCGCTGACTGCCCGAACTGCAATGGGTCGATGAACCGCGGCCCGCCGAGCGTGAGGAACGGCCTGTGGTACAGTTCCGCCTTGCGCGCCGATGAGTGGGCGACTGGCGCGACGGGGCGTCCGGTGGACCTGAGCGTCGTCATCCTCAGCTACAACACGCGCGCACTGCTCGAGCAGTGCCTGGACGCCGTCGTCGAGAATCTCGACAATCTCCAGGCCGAGGTATTCGTGGTCGACTCCGGCTCGACCGATGGCAGCATCGAACTGGTGCGCGACCAGTATCCCGATGTCCGTCTCACGGTGACCCAGGGCTTTGGCGGGTTCGCCCACGCCAACAACCTGGCGCTTCGCGGGGCGACCGGCCGCTACCAACTGCTGCTCAACTCGGATACGCGCCTGCCGCCGGGCGGGCTAGCCAGGGTCGTCGCGTTCCTGGATCGACACCCGGAGGCCGGCGTCGTCGGCGTGAAACTCGTCAAGGAAGACGGCTCGTTGGATCTGGCCTGCCGACGCGGCTTCCCAACACCCGAGGTCGCGTTCTACCGGATGGTGGGGTTGGGCCGGCTGTTTCCGCACTCCCCGCGCTTCGGCCGCTACAACCTGACCTATCTCGACCCGGATCTGACCAGCGAGGTCGATTCGGTCTGCGGCGCGTTCATGTGCGTGCGGCGCGATGCACTCCAGGAGGTCGGCCTGCTCGACGAGCGGTTCTACTTCTACGGTGAAGACCTGGACTGGTCGTTGCGGTTCCACAAGCGTGGCTGGAAGGTCTACTACTACCCCGAGGTCGAGGTGCTGCACTACAAGGGTCAAACGAGCCGTCAGCAGAGCGACCGGCTGATCGGGGAGTTCTACCGGGCGATGCGGGTGTTCTTCCGCAAGCACTACGCGCGCCAGAGTCCAGGGCTGCTCCGACACGCCGTCTACAGCGGCATCGCTGTGAGTGAGGCGCTCGCACGGCTCCGCAACCACCTCCGTCCGGCCTCGGCCAAGCGCGTCTCGACCTGACCGCCCGGCGAGAAGCCCCGTATTCCCGGGCTACCCCCTCACCCTCGGCCCTTCTCTCGCACCGAAGGGGGGGCCGGCCATCGCGCCGTCGCACGGTGCCCATCAGCGGTGGTACCGGCGCCAAAAGGGCAGAACGCGCGGTCTCGTCGAGCGAGCGGGAGCACGCGGGGGCGGCGGTCCGTTCGAACAGGGGTCAGGGTGCGCGGCGGTCCGTTCGGACAGGTGTCAAGGTACGCGGCCGATGGCGACGGCCATAGCTCGCCACTCTTCGTAGACTCGGCGGGGGCGCTCGGTCAGTAATGCGCGGATGATCCGCACGTAGCTCGCCTGTCTGACGCTCGCATCAGGTGGGCGCCGGACCAGTCGGTACAGGTATCTGAGCGCGAGGTCGAGGCTGAGCAGCCCGCGTAGCACCAGCACCCGGTTTGGCCCGGCGTGCTTCTCGAAGTAGAGCAGTTTGCTGATGTAGTGGGACGCGAGTTTGAACGGCACCACCTGTCGGCTACTGCTCCCCTCCAGGTGCCGGGCACAGGCGGTTGGGACGTAGTACGTCTGCCAGCCAGCGAGCGCGGCCCGCCGTGCGAAGTCTACCTCTTCGCAGTAGAAGATGAACCGCTCGTCAAAACCTCCAACCGCCTCGAACACCGCGCGTTGGATCAGCAGGCAGGCACCCTGTGCCCAGTCGACGGGGACCGGCTTGACGGCGTTGGGCGCGAGGGTCCGGCGTCGGTACGCTCCGAGGACGACGTTCGGCAGGAGCCGGTACACCTGAAAATGCCGCCAGGCGACCGTCGCGAGCGAGAGGAAGGGGTACGCCGAAAGGACTGGCTGGCCGTCAGCGTCGAGCAGGCGAGCGGCGGCGACCCCGGCGCGCGGCTCACGCTCGAGACAGCCCACGAGTGCGTCGAGCGCGCTCGGCTCCACCTCGGCGTCGGGGTTGAGGAGGAGCACCAGGCGGCCCCGGGAACTGGCGATGCCCTGGTTCACGGCCGCGGCGAACCCTCGATTCGTCACGTTCACGATGATGCGGGCAGTGGGCCAGGCGCGTCGGACGATCGCTCTGGAGTCCGGATCGTCGCCGTTGTCGACGACGATCAATTCGGTTGGGCGGCGGCTGGCGAGTCGAAGCGCACCGAGAGTCGCCAGCAACGTCGTTCCGCTCCGGAAGGTGACGACGACGACGGAAATCTCGGGGATGGCCGTAGCCGTCGCCCGCGCATCTGTGCCGGAGGCCGTGCAGGTCTGGGTGCCGGGGACCGAGCAGGCCTGAGTGCTGGCAGGCGGGGGCGCTACGCTCCCGGGCGCTGCTTCTCTGGGGATCGCCTGGATGCCAGCATCGGGAGCCGGC
Source organism: Chloroflexota bacterium (assembly GCA_020845495.1). The sequence goes on along the minus strand of JADLFM010000259.1, from coordinate 8,242 downwards.
GTGTGGCCTTCGGGCCTGTCGACCGCCGAGCGCGCGTTGTTGGCAGCCGGTCTGAGTACCATCCGGCCAGATTTAGCTACTAGGGTTGGACGAGCGAGACTGTCGAAGAACATTGCGTGGACCGCCAGAACGCGGGAGCGTCGGCGAGTATACCAGCGCTCCGGTACCCTCGGTGCGATTCGCTGACTACCGGCTGGACGCTCGACTTCGGCCCCCCTTGCCTTCGGCCCCTTTGCCTTCAACGCCGCGCTGCCGATGGATGGTGTCGGGCACACCTTCAGCACCCGGCGCGCCCCTCTCGACGCGCTTCATGTCCACGGGGCCATGGCTCAGACACGGGCCGGGTGTCGTGCGCCCGTTCGGTCACGGCTCCGTGCCCGACAGGACTACGCCGGGCGTGCGACGGTGATATCGTGCCCTGAACCGCCGGGCCATCAACTTGGCGGTGTCCTTCCAGAAAAGAGAGGTGCCGCGCGCTCCCGAGCGTGCGGGAAGGGGCGAAGATGACAGTACTGCGCGTTGGCGTGCTTGGGCTGAGTCACGATCACGTCTGGCCGAACCTGCGTGCCCTGGCGGCGAGCGACGTCGGCCGACTCGTCGCGGTGGCCGAGCCGGATCCGGCCCTCCGGATGCATCTCTTCGAGGAGCAAGGACAGGTAGAGGTGCACGCGGCCTACGACGACCTGCTAGAACGAGGCGACCTCGACGCCGTGTTCGTCTACGCCGACAATCGAACCTCGGCCGACCTTGCCCGGCAGGCTATCGAGCGGAATCTCCCCACGATGCTGGAGAAGCCGATGGCGGCAGATCTGGCCGGGGCGGATGCGCTGCTTCGAGCCACCGAGCAGCACGATGTTCCGCTGATGGTGAACTGGCCGACCGCCTGGCGGGCCTCGATCGTCTACGGTCTGGACCTCGTCCGCCAGGGTGCTATCGGTGAGCCGATTCAGGTCAGCCAGCGGGGTGGCCACGTTGGCCCAAGGGAGTATGGCTGCTCGCCCCAGTTCTGCAACTGGCTCTACGATTCCGTCCGGAATGGCGGCGGTGCCCTCATCGACTATTGCGGCTATGGCGCGCTGCTCTCGCTCGCGCTGCTCGGGCGGCCCTCCTCGGTCACAGCCGTGGCTGCACACCTCCGTAAGGAGAACCTCTCGGCTGAGGATAACGCCGTCGTGGTGCTGCGCTACCCACGCGCTCTGGCGCTCCTCGAAGCGTCCTGGACCCAGATCGGCAATCAGCCGCCCTACGCACTGATCGTGTACGGCGACCGGGGGACGCTGCTGGTCCACCAGCCCAAGCCAGCCCGCGAGGGTGAAACGGCCGGCCCCGGTCAGGTTGAGGTCGTGACAGCGAACGACCGCCGCACGCTCGATCCACCGCTACTCCCGCCTGATGCTGCCAATGGTCCGACCTACTTCCTTACCCGCCTGCGTGATGGTCGCCCCATCGAGGGATTGTGCGCACCCGCGCTGGCACGCGACGTTCAGGAGGTGCTCTCGGCAGCGCTCTGGGCAAGTGAGAGCGGCCGAGCCGTCACGCTCGTCACGCCGAGCGCCTGAGGTGCTAGCACGCTGACAGGTGAACGACTCTGCGTCGGAAACCGCGCTGAGAGGGCACAGGGCCACATGGCTCTCCTGCCCTGGATGCGGGAACACTCGAGGGGTGACGGGAGCCCTGTGGGTGTCAGATGCGGATGCGTGGGTCGAGGGCGTCGCGGATGGCGTCGCCGACGAAGTTCAGCCCGAGCACGGTCATGAACAGCGCTGCGCCCGGGCCGAACACGATCCAGGGCGCTTGCTGGAGGTAGCCCCGCCCCTGATTGATCATGCCGCCCCAGGACGCTTCGGGCGGCCGGACGCCCAGCCCGAGGAATGAGAGCGAAGCTTCGGCCAGGATCGCGAACGCAATTGATAGCGACGCCTGGACGACGATTGGAGTAGCGACGTTGGGCAGGATGTGGCGCATGACGATGCTCCAGGCCGGCGCGCCCAGCACCCGCGCGGCATGGACGTACTCGCGCTCGCGGATCGTCAACACCTGCCCCCGCATCAGCCGGGCGAACGTCGGGGTGTAGACCACGCCAAGGGCGATCACTACGCCGGTGAGCCCGGCCCCGATGACGGCGCCAAGTGCGAGCGCCAACACCAGTGGCGGGAACGACAGCACCGCGTCCATCAGCCGCATCACCACGCCGTCGACTCGCCCGCCGCTGAAGCCCGCTGTCAGCCCGAACGATGAGCCGGCGACGACGGCCGCCGCCACCGACACGAAGCCCGCGATCAGCGAGATGCGGGTGCCCCAGATCGTGCGCGCGAGGACGTCACGGCCGAGGTTGTCCGTCCCGAGCAGGTGAGCATCGCTCGGAGGGAGCAGGACGTTGCCAAGATCCTGCTTCAGCGGATCGTAGGGGGAGACGACAGGGGCCAGAACTGCCAGTGCCAACGCCAGCAGCAGCACCGCCAGCCCGAAGGGTGCCAGCCGGGCCGACAGCGCCCGCTGAAGCACTGGCCAGCGATGCTCTCGGCTCGGCCGGGCCGGCGCAACGCTAGAAGGTGCTGCGAGTGGCCGCTCAGCCATAGCGGATGCGCGGGTCGATCCAGCCGTACAGGATGTCGACGGCCAGATTGCTGAGCATGAAGCCGATCGAGAGCAGCAGGATCACGCCCTGAACCAGGGGATAGTCTCGCGCGAAGATCGAGTCAACCACCAGCCGTCCGACGCCCGGCAGCGCGAACACGTACTCGGTGACAACGGCCCCGCCGATCAGCGTCCCGAACTGGAGCCCCAGGATCGTGACGACCGGGATCAGGCCGTTCTTCAGCGCATGCCGTCGCACCACCAACCGCTCGGACAGGCCCTTGGCGCGGGCGGTCCGGACGTAGTCCTCTGAGAGTGCTTCGATCAGGCTCGAGCGGAGGGTTCGCGCGATGACCGCCGCCAGGGCCAGCCCGAGGGTGATCGCGGGCAGAGTCAGCGACTTGACGCCGGCCGCCAGGTCTTCGGCTGGGTTGACGTAGCCGGAGATCGGCAGCCATCCGAGCTTGACCCCGAAGGTGAAGATCAGCAGCAGCGCGATCAGGAAGTTGGGCATGCAGATGCCGAACAGCGCGAAGGCCGTCCCCGCGCCGTCGACCGGCGTGTTGCGATGGGTTGCCGAGAGCACGCCGAGCGGGAAGGCGACGAGGAGCGAGATCGCCATGGCGTACAGGCTCAGTTGCAGGCTGACGCCGATGCGCCGCCCGACGTTCTCGATCACCGGCTCGTTGTTCCGGATCGAACGGCCGAAATCGCCGTGCAGCACCTGACCGATCCAGCGCGCGTACTGAACCGGGATCGGCTGATCCAGCCCGAGTGAGCGCCTGAGCGCCTCCTTGGCCTGGGTGTCCGCCGACTCGGCCAGCATCGCGTCGATCGGATCGCCGGGGGTCAGGTGGATCAGCGCGAACACCCCGAACGTGACCAGCAGCAGGACCGGCGCCATCGCCGCGAGCCGTCGCAGGATCAGGCTCCCCACGGCGACGCTCCGGACGTGTCAACGTGCCTGACGCCGGGTCTGTGGCTCACTTCAGCCAGACGTCCCGGAACCGCATCATCCCGTCGGGGACCGGGTCGTAGTTCTGGACCTTCGGGCTGAACCCCTTCGGCTCGATCGGATGGATGATGAAGAGCCAGGGCTGATCGTCCTGGAGCGTCTTGACCAGATCCGAGAACAGTTTCTTGCGCTCGCCCTGATCTGAAACCTCCCGCTCCTTGTCCAGCAGATCGTCGACTTTCGGGTTGGAGTACCCGGCCCAGTTCAGCCCGCTGCCCTGCTGTGTGTGGAAGAACTGGTAGGTGTTACCGTCCGGGTCGGGGCGTCCGCTCCACTGGTAACCGATCATGTCGAAGTTGTGATTGTTGCCGTTCGAGAGCAGGGTCGCGTCGTCGACCACGTTGATGTCCATCGTGATGCCGGCCTCGGCGAGTTGAGCTTTGATCGCCTCGACCTCCTGGACGTTGATCGGGGGGTTGTTCTGGGTGACGGTGAAGCTGAAGCCGTTTGGCATGCCACCGTCTGCGAGCAGTTGCTTCGCCTTTGCGACGTCCCGCGCGATCGGCTTGACCGACGCATCGTACGCCCACGACGATGGCGCGATCGGTCCGTTCGAGGGTACCCCGATGCCGAGCCAGACGCCCTTCACGATCGCGGCAGTGTCCACCGCGTAGGCCACGGCCTGCCGTAGCGGCTTCTTGTCGAAGGGCGGCTTCGTGGTGTTCAACTGGTAGGCAAACGACGCCAACGACGGCACGTCCATCACCACGACGGCGTTGTTACCCTTCAGATTGGCGACCTCGCGAGGCGGCAGGTAGTCGGCCACGTCGATCTCGCCGCCGATCAGGCTCTGGACCTTCACGGTATCGTCGAGAATGGTGCGGTAGCGGACCTGATCGAGATAGGGGCCGGCGTCCTTGCCCCAGTAACCCTCGAAGCGCTTCAAAGTCAGGTGATCGTCCTTGATCCACTCGACGAACTGGAACGGTCCGGTCCCGACCGGCGTCCGCTGGAGGTCGGCTCCGAGCTTCTGGACCGCCGTCGGGGAGATCATCATGCCGGCCCGGTCGGTCAGGGTGGCGAGCAGCGCCGCATCCGGCCGCTTCAGGTTCAGCCTGATCGTGGACGGATCCACCACTTCGACGGTGTCGACGTTCGCGATCTCGCCGCGCCGTACCGACTTGGTGTCTGGATTCTGCATCCGGTCGAAGTTGAACTTCACGGCCTCAGCGTTGAAGTCGGTGCCGTCATGGAACTTGACACCCTGGCGCAGCTTGAAGACGAGCGTCTTCGGGTCCGGCTGAGCCCACGACTCGGCGAGACCCGGCTTGATATCGAGCTTCGCGCCGAGGGTGACGAGCGGCTCGTAGACATTGTGGAACACCTGGCGGTCGATCTTGCTGCCGGACAGGTGGGGGTCCATGGTGGCCGGATCGACGTACAGCGCGACGCGGAGGGTGCCGCCCTTCGTCGCGGCACCGGCCGCCGGCTTCGTCTCGGCTGGCTTTGCAGCGCCGGCAGCGGGCTTCGTCTCGGCGGTTGGCGCGGCCGGCTTGGTCTCGGCAGCCGTCGTCGCCGGCTTGGCGGCCGCCGGCGCGCTTGTGGCTGGCTTGGACTCGGCTGGCTTCGATTCGGCCGGCTTCGCGGTTGCTGGTGCGCTGGGCGCCGACGATGACGGGGCGCAGGCCGCGCCGAGCGCCAGGCTACCGGCGGCGAGCAGGCCCGCACGCAGGAGTTGGCGCCGGCTGAGGCGGCGCGATAGGAGTGCACGTTCGGGTCTGGTCATGCGACGTCCTCGTTCCTTCGCTGATGTGTCTGCCGCCCGGCCGCGCCGCCCCCACCCCCAATCGATGGTCACCGGCGTATCGGCGTGCGGGATACTGGCTCGGCGCCGTGACCGGCACCGATGCGCGACCAGCGCGTCAGTATAAAGTGGACCGCGCTTCGTTCAACATCCGGGTGGCCGCTGTGGGGTGCATGCCCATGCAGACGAGCCGGCTGGCCCACTCTGGATCGCTCCAGTGGCTTGCGGCGCTCTCGGCGGTGAGTGTGGCGGCCGCTCATCGATTGCGGCGGTGGGGGTGAGGGTGACTCCAATCGACGTAGGCGCAGCAGGTACGATGCTGAAGAGGCAGCGAGCATCGTGCAGATGGAGGGTGAGAGCATGAAGGTCACGGCCGGGATGGTGGCGCGGATGCGGGCACTTGCCGAGCCTCGCTGGTCGCCGGACGGCCGGCGGCTGGCCTACCTCGAAAGCTTCGACGGACGCGGGGATGTCATCGTCGTGGATGGGTCGTCGCCGGAGGAATCAGGCGGCGCGCGCGGCTTCGGACCGCTGCGCCGCCTGACGGCCGATCCGGGCGCCCAGCCCACGGCCTCCTACGGTGGTGGCACCCTCGGCTGGCTCGACGCCGAGACGATCGTGTTCGTCGCGCCGGATGGCCAGGTACACGCGCTGCCCGTCGCAGGCGGTCCGTCACGTCAGCTAACTCGCCTCGGCGGGCGGGTGGCTGCCCCCATCGCGACGCCGGATGGCCGCTGGCTGGCCTGTATGGTCACTACCAAGACCGACCAGCAGATCGCGGTTGTCGATCCGCGCGGCGAGCGTTGGCCGATCCGGGCCTCGCGCGGCGGCGACTTCGTCTTCGATCCGTCCTGGTCCGCGAGCGGTGCGCTGGCGTGGCAGGAGTGGAACGTGCCAAACATGGCCTGGGACGCAAGCCTGATCCGGCTGGCCAAGCGCCCCTTCGAGCGGCCTTCGGAGCGCGACGACGAGCCACGCACGATCGACGGCGGCGAGGGGGTCTCGGTGGTCCAGCCGCGCTTCTCGCCGGACGGGCGCACTCTCGCCTACGTCAGCGACCGCGGCGGCTGGTGGAACCTCTGGCTCGCCGACGTGGCAAGCGGCGAGACTCGCCACCTGCTGGCCGATGACGCCGAGTACGGTGGACCGACCTGGGGGCCGGGCGGGATGCGCTACACCTGGTCGCCGGACGGCCGGCAACTGGCCGCCATCCGGACCAGCAACGGCTTCTCCGAGGTCAGGATCGTGGACGTGGAGCGGGGCACGGCGCGGGCGATTGGGCCGCGCGACGGCAGCGTGCAGGCCGTCTCCTGGTCTCCGCGCGGCGATGCGCTCGCCATCGTCTGGGGGAGCGCGTCGCAGCCCACCTGCCTTGCCTCAGTCGACGTGGCGAGCGGTGTGACGACGGTCGTGGCCCACGGCGCCCCCGCTGGCTTCGAGGCGGCTGGCACGCCTGCGACGGAGGCCGTCTCCTGGCCCACCGCCGGCCATGCTACTGCCCACGGGCTGTTGTCTCGGCCGGTCGGCGTCGAGCGTCCGCCTCTGCTGGTCCGGATCCACGGCGGGCCGACCGGCCACGTAGAGGCCGGCTTCGACGCCCGCACAGCCTACTGGCTGGATCGAGGCTGGGCGATTCTCCAGGTCAACTACCGGGGCAGCACCGGCTACGGTCGAGCGTACCGGCAGGCGCTGCACGGTAGTTGGGGCCTCCACGATGTGAACGACACCGTCTCTGGCGCGCGCTGGCTGGCCGAGCGGGGGCTGGTAGACGGTGAGCGGATGGTGGTGATGGGCGGCAGCGCCGGCGGCTACACCGTACTGATGTGCCTGGCGCTCCATCCCGAGGTCTTCGCAGCGGGCGTCGACCTGTACGGCGTGTCGGACTTGTTCGCGCTGTCCGAGGAGACCCACCGCTTCGAGGCTCACTACACCGACACGATCGTCGGGCCGCTCCCCCAGGCGTACGCTCTCTACCGCGAGCGCTCGCCGCTCTCGCTGGTGGATCGGATCGCTCGACCGCTGCTGATCCTCCAGGGAGACAAGGACGAGGTGGTGCCGGCGTCTCAGAGCGAGGCGATCTTCAAGCGGCTCCAGGCGCGCGGCGTCGAGGTCGAGTTGAAGTTGTACGAGGGCGAAGGCCACGGTTGGCGGCGGCTCTCCACCGTCCTCGACGAGCTAGAGCGCGTCGACCGGTTCCTACGCCGCCACGTCCTGCGCGTCGCTCGGTCATAGAGGGGCTGAGGCCGGGGCACGTCAGGGACGACGAACTTTCACAGACGGTAGGTCGGCCAGCGGTCGATGACGTAAGGGGGGCTCGCTCTCCGGCGCGTGTCCTCGGTGGAGTCCTGCCGCGCCAGTCACGTCGACGGAGCACCCCGGTCATCGTGTGCGGCTTCGCCGGCGGCGGTCGAGTGCCTCGACGACGACGTCGCCGATCGTGCGGTACGGAGTGAGACGGCCGTTTCCCGAGAGGACGAAGCCCTTCACGTCCGCCAGTTCCAGAACGGTCCTGCGGATATGGGGCCATCGTCCAACAATGCGCGTGATCTCCCTGGCTGCGCTCTGCCCTCTGATCTGTCTCACCCAGATCACACGCAGGTTCTCGTGGCGAAGAAGGTCTCTCAGTACGACCTCGTCGCGCAGCATATTGAAGTCGGCTGTTACGAAGATCGTTCCTCGTTCAATGCACCAGGAGTACATCCGGCTATCGGGGGTATGTTTAGCCGGGGCTGCCCCATGCGAAGAGACGAAGATCTCATCGCGCATGGCAACGCTCTCAGGTAAGCGTTCAGCCCTGCCGAGCGGGATGACCTGGGCGGCTGAACTTCTGTAAACTGCTGGCATGAAGGCACCGTCGCGGCCATCCGAGGAGCTACTCGCCCAGACGCCGGAGCCGGTGCGGGAGT
>JADLFM010000258.1 GCA_020845495.1 Chloroflexota bacterium | reverse complement strand
CGCCGTCGACGGTCGCCTCTCGTGCAAGCCGAACTGTTCGTCCCGGATGAGGCGGTCGCCGGTCGCTAGGATCGCCGATTCGCAGCGATAGTGACGCTATGTGGACCCACAGTTCTGGCTAGGTCTGAGGCGGAGGGCTCCCTAACTACCCGGCCAGGGCCGCGTGCAGCGCCTCGGCGGCGCGCGCGACTGCGACGTCCCCCATCTGCACCGGCGTCCCGACGTTGAAGAAGCCGTGGAGCATGCCAGGATAGCGGAGGTGTTGCACGTGAACGCCTGCTTCCTTCAAGCGCTCGGCGTAGGCATCGCCCTCGTCGCGGAGGGGGTCGCATTCGGCGGTAATGACGTAGGCCGGCGGCAGTCCATGCAGGTCCGCACGTAACACTGAAGCAAGCGGATTGGCAACCTCGTCCGGACTGGGCAGGTAGTGGTCCCAAAACCAGCGCATGCTCTCGCGAGTGAGCATGTACCCGTGAGCCATATCGCGGTACGAGGCTGTCTCGAAGTTGTGGTCCGTGACCGGATAGATCAGCAGTTGGTACGCGATCGACGGGCCACCACGCTCGCGCGCCAGCAGGCAGACCGCTGCCGCCAGGTTGCCGCCTGCGCTGTCCCCGCCGACGGCCAGTCGCGACGCGTCGCCGCCAAACTCCTCCGCGTGCTCGGCTACCCAGCGGGTCGCGGCGTAGCAATCTTCGAGCGGGCGCGGGAATTTCGCCTCCGGGGCGCAGCGGTACTCGACTGAGACGACGACACACGGCGTCTGCCGTGCGAGCGCCCGACAGGCGTTCGCGTGCGTCTCGATGCTCCCGGTCACCCAGCCGCCGCCGTGGTAGTACACGAGGATCGGCAGCGGACGGGCGGCATCCGGCACGAAGGCGGTCACCGGAATCTCGCCGCCTTCGACCGGGACGATTCGCTCCTCCACTGTGGCCACGGCTGGCGGGACGCCCCCAAACGCCCGCTTGCGGGCGAGCGCGGATTCACGAGCCTCTGCGACGGTCATCTGGTGAGCCGGCTTGTAACCGGCCGCGGCCATCTGGTCCAGGTACGCCCTGGCCTGCGGATCAAGCGGCATCGCTCCTCCTGGCGCCGGCAGGGTCGTCGTGAGGGCGCCTGTACCGAGTGTACGCCCGTCAGTTGGGTCGACTCAACCGACCGAGGCAGTCGGGCGCCCGACTGCCACCATCGCATCAGATACGGGCGTCCGGGGAGCGTTACCCTTGTCGCGGGTCTGCGGTGGCAACCCGGATGTGGCGGCGTCAGCTTCTCGATTGCCGCGCGAAATCGGGCTTCCGGACGCACAATGACCGGGCCTGTTCGGTGAACTAGCCGTTTACGTCCATGAGCCGCTACCGTAGATGGGCCGAATCACGGCCGCCAGGCAGGCGCCGCCGGGACCGGACGGCGGACACGATCCGTGAGAGGCACGAACGAGACGCATGCGCTCATCAGACACGCGCCGGCCGGCCGGGCACGCTTCAGGCGGGCACGCTTCAGGCGAGCACGCATCACGCGGACGGCCCTGGCTCCGCCCGAGGTCCTCCCAACAGGCGCGCCCGCTACGGCCGCGCTCCACCCCGGGCCGCCGCTGGACGCGCCACTGGCTGGTGCTCCTGGCCCTCCTCGTCGGCGTCTCGATTCCGGCGGCCGGGCCTGAGTACATCGTGATCCACGCCGCACCACATCCACAGGATGCCCCCGTCGGGTGCGCGGAGGATGGCCCGATCCCGAGTTACGGCCAGGATGACCGCCTCGTGATGACGTACTTCTATTACTGGTACGACCAGACGAGTCTGGACGATCCAGCCCTCGTGCTTCGGCCGACCAACAACCCGCCCATGGACTGGCGCGCTCCCGCCTGGCACGCCCGACAACTTCGGGACATGTCGCAGGCTGGCGTCGATGTCGTACTGCCGGTGTACTGGGGCGACAGCCTGGACTGGTCACGCGAGGGGCTCGAGCATCTCGTCCAGGCGCGCACCTCCCTTCTGCACGAGGGTCAGCCAGCGCCGACGATTGCGCTGATGCTCGACACCAACTTCTACGCCCATCTCCTACCGGATAGTCCGGGCCTCGCGGACCTCTCAGCAGAGGATGGACTGACGTTCCTGGCGGATGAGATCGGCGACTTCTACGACCACATCCCCGCCTGCTACGTCGCCCGGATCGACGGCCGGCCGCTCGTTCTGTTCTGGCGTGCCGACACCGAAGATGGCGACCTCTTCACATTCGACGACGACACCTTCGCCAACCTCTCCGAGCGTCTCACCCGCCGGCTCGGGGCGGCGCCCTTCTTCGTCCTGGAGCACTCCTGGCAGGACAGCGCCCACGATGCCGACGTCCCGCTCGGCGTTCCAGACCTGTACCGCTGGGGCTCGGCGCTGAACGGGCCGCGCTTCGAGGGGCGCACCGTCGCGGTCGGGCCGGGCTATGACGACCGGGGGATCGCGGACCGGCCCGGTTACGTCAGAGAGCGCGATGGTGGAGCCACGTACGCCGCCGATCTTCGTCTTGCCGTCCTGAGCGGCGCCCCCTGGCTCCTCCTGGAGACCTGGAACGAGCTTTGGGAAGGCACGGCCATCGCCGAAACTGAGCAGTACGGCCGAACCGACCTGACGATCACGCGGCGCTACACCGACCTCTTTCGCCGGCTCGGCGACATCACCGCGCGAGACGGGCAGGTCGACCTCGGCACCGGCCTGGGCGCCTACCTCCGCCGCCTCGCCGATGCGCCCATCGAAGCCGGCACCCCGGAAACGCAAGACGGCCGGCTGGGGGCGCGCCCACTCGCGGAAGACGACGGGACCGGCTACTTCCACTTTGCCGTCGATCGCCGGCTCGGGCTCTCCGAGACACAGGGAGCCAGCATCGTCGTCGAGTACTTCGACGAGGAGGACGGCGGCTTTCAACTCGAGTACGATGCCGGTGAGGACGCTCCCGACGCCTTCAGCCTGACCGAACCGGTGTCATTCCAGGGCACGCAACGCTGGACGAGCGCACGCTTCGACGTGCCGGACCTGCGCTTGCGTACTCGCCAATACGGCGGCATGGGCGACTTCCGCCTCTGGGATCACCCCGGCACGGATGGGCGGTTACACCTGTTCGGTCGAGTGACGCTGACGGCGCTACCCGGGCAGCGTCCGGTGCCGCTCGAACCGCCCAGCCTGACCACCCCAAGCCAGAGCTCCATGAGCCATGCTGCGGCCTCGATAGCCGATTTCCACTGGCGCGGCGTCGACGGCGCAGCCGCGTACCTGCTCCAGATGGCCCCGCTCAGCAAGGGAACGCCAGCCTACCATGCGCTGAGCGGTCAGGACCGCCAACGCTGCCTCGGCACGCCGATGACGGACGTACGCGGAGACCGAGCCTTCCAGGCGCTCGCGATGGGGACGACCTGCCGGCTCGACCTCTCAGACCTCGCCGACGACGCTCCTGACGGCATCCTCCGCTGGCGCACGATCGCGCTGGACGCTACCGGCGCTTCCATCGGCGAGCCGAGCGACTGGGCCTTCCTGCTCGTATCCTCTGTGACCCCTGTCCCTGGGGCACTCGGCTCGGCGCCTCACGAACCGGAGACGTTCACCCCGTAGACGTCTCGGAGCACCCGCTCCAGTTCGTCCAGTGTTGGCTGGATCGTCGGGACGTCGTCCGCAACGCCGCCGGCTCCCGGATCCTTGAGGCCCGTCGCGGTGATCACCGCGACGGCCACCGCGCCTGGACGCAGACGGCCATCCTTGCGGAGCCGAGCGAGCGCCGCCACCGAGGCGAGCGACGACGGCTCGGCGTATATGCCTTCCTCACGGGCCAGCCGGGCCTGCCATTCCAGCAGTTCGGCATCGGTGACCGTCACCGCCCGTCCGTCCGTGTCGTCGAGCGCTCGGAGCGCCTGATAGGTGCTCTGGCCGCCTCCAATGGATCGCGCGACCGTCGGGCCAGCGGGGACCGGTTCGGGCGTGTCGAGCTTATCCTGCTGCGCGTGGGAGAGTGGCCCGAACACCTCGCCGGCCACGAGGCGCGGCGCGCGCTGAATGAACCCGAGCTCATCGAGCTCCAGGAAGCCGCGCGCGGTGCCGGCCAGCCCATCGCCATAACAGACCGGCAGCGCCATCACGTCCGGCGCTTCCCGCCCCAACTGCTCCCAGACCTCGAAGGCAAGCGTCTTGTAGCCATCCACCCCGTACGGATTGCTCCCGACCGGCGGCTGCACGTAGTTCGAAGCGGCGAACCACCCGTACCGCTCGACCGCCTGCTGAAGGAGCGTCCAGCGCTCTGGCCCGGTCGGCAGCGCCACCACCGCCGCACCGTAGGCTCGCATCTGGGCTTTCTGGGCCGGCGGAGCGTCGGCTGTGGTGAATGCGACACAGCGCAGGCCGGCCACGGAGGCGTAGGCAGCCAGGGCGGCGCCAGCGTTCCCCGACGACGCGATGGCCACGGTCGTGGCGCCGACCTCCTTCGCCCGCGCGACGAGCACAGCCGCCATGCGGTCCTTGTAGGAGCCGGTCGGGTTGCGGGTCTCGTTCTTCAGGTACAAGGTGTCCAGCCCGACGCTGCCGGCGAGTGCGCTAGCATGGATCAGCGGTGTCTCGCCCTCGCCGAGCCAGATGGCGTGCGCCAGCCCGACCGGCAAGAGTGCGTGGTAACGCCAGACGCCGCGCTCGTCAGGGTCGAAGCCGCGCGCATCCTGCACGGCCCGCATGGCGCTGGCGGGATACTCCGGGCGGAGATTGGCGGGGTGACCTTCGGATCGACAGCGGACGCACCCGGTGACGATGTCCTCCGGCGGGTAGCCGGTCCCGCAGCGCAGGCAAGTCAGGCCGGTTGGAGCGGTCATACGAAGGGCACCACCTCTCATGCAGACTGGCGCGTCCGCCGCGTCATTTTGGGACGGGCGCCGCCTCGGGCATCACCCCCTCCGAGTTGGGCGCGCATATGCGGAGGACGTGTGTTTCCCAAGTGTAGCCGATGCTCTTTCTCTTTCTTATGAAGTCGTGGACGTAGTAGGGCTCGGTGATTGGGGAAAAGTGCCGAGACCCTCGAAGGCGAGGGCTCCCGCCCGCCTGTGCAGAACCATGGGCCGGGCGTGAACAGCCGCGAGTTGTCTCCGGCCCATTCGCACGCCCCGTGCGGAACGTCCGCCGTGATGCGTTCGAGATACACACAGGCCAGAGCAGTTGTCCACACCTCACCCTGGGTTTTCCACAGTCAAGAGAGGAGTTATCCACAGAGAACGCTGCGCGCCCTCGCGCTGACGGGAAGTTTCTCTGATTCGAGCCGCTCGGAGCCGTGACGCGCTGCTCGGCCCAGGCGTCGGCTGAGCCCTCTGCTCGGGCAGCCCGAACCCGTCATGAGGGCGCCGCCGCGGGCACATCGAGACACTGTTCTGGCAGGTCGCGGCTCTGGCCGGGCAGCGGCCTCGCGCTGATGGCTGCCGTGCCGATAGCTGCCGTGCCGAAGTGCCTCGCGCTGATGGCGATGGCGGCGTCGAACGTGAAGCGCGGGCGCGTGGCCCCCCCACGCGCCCGCTTCCAGGCGGCGGACCACCGGCGACGGTGCCGTGACCTCAGGCCGCTGGTCAGTCGACGAAGAACACTCTGAGGTGAGCTACCTCGCGCTGCCGGCCAGATCCCGCTCGTTCGTCCCCTCAGCGGCGCGAACCCGATCGAGCAACGCCCGAGCGGGCGCGGCGAGGCACGTCTCGTCGCGGTTCTCGGCCAGCGCTTCTAGCGCCTGCTCGACGAGCTTCAGGTCGGAGGGTGTCAACGTCAGGGTGACCGACGATCCAGGGGTAGCAGCGGCCGGCGAGCCTGGCACCTCCTGCTCCAAGCTGGTTGGACGAGTCAACAGCACGGGCACGTTCGCGCGCTGGATGGCGCCCAGCGCCACGCTCCCCATGACCAGGCGAGCCAGGCCGCCCCGCCCGTGGGTGGCCATTACCACGACGTCGGCCCTGGCATCGCGGGCGATGGCCGGAATCACCGTCCCTGGTTGACCGAGCGTGACTTGCGTACTGACGCGTGTCCCATCTGCTTCCAGAGCACGCGCCTCGGACTGGAGGTACTCGCCGGCCTGTCCCATCTCGGCGTCCTCATCGAAGGGGATGTAGGCATAGCCGTCGCCGTAGAGCGGATAGGTGGGCGGCTCGATGACGCGCAAGAGGTGGAGCCGAGCACCCGTCGTCTTCGTCAGCAGTCCGGTTGCGGCGAGTGCCGCCTCCGCCAGTTCCGAGCCGTCGAGCGGGACGAGCGCGGTGAGCGGCTGATCGGATGGCCACGAATGGTCGACGAGCGGTGGAATCAGCAGGACAGGGGTCTCGGCATGGCGCAAGACGCTATCCGCGACGCTGCCGTACATCATTCGCCCCAGCCCGCTCCGGCCGTGAGTGGACATGACGATCAGATCGGCGTTGTGCCGCTCGGCCGCGTCGAGGATCGCAGGGGTCGGCTCATCGTAGTAGACGTGGGCTTCGGCCTCGATGCCTTCGGCGCGCAGCCGGCCGACGATGTCAGCGAGACCAGTATCGGCTCTGCTGGTGACCTCGACCTGGGCGTTACTCGGATCGACGCCCGGCAGACTGTTGGCCTGGACAGCTTGCACGAGGACGATCCGGCCGCCGGCGTGCCGTGCGAGCGTCGTCGCATAAGGGAGGGCGCGCTCGGCAAGATGCGAGCCGTCGAGGGGGAGGAGAATGGTCTTCAACATGGCGCCGCCTCCAAACGAGATCGCCTGTACGAACAGGCTAACGGCCCGAGCGTGGCTCGGGCCGTTGCATGCGCCCCACAGCGTGTGGGCTATCTGTCAGGTTGTGTGTCGCACGAGAGGTCCAGGGTCAGGCGGCGCGGACGGCCACCGGGCGGGCCTGGCTTGTCTCCAACTTGGGCTGCTTCCAGGGGGTGCCGAGCAGCGGCAGCAGGTACCGATCGATGCCGAGGTAGCCAGCGTTCTTCCAGGCGAGGATCAGCAGGACTTCGGCGCCGAACAGGACCGGGTTCGTCGAGACGGTGCCAGCCAGCATGAAGCTCATGTTCATCACGCTGCCGAAGAAGGCCGCGACGCCGACCAGTGCGCCGAACAGCAGGCCGAGACCGACGGCGATCTCACCAAGGACGATCAGCTTGGCGAACCAGACTTGCGAGCCGCTGTCCACGAGATACTGGATGAAGTTGCGATACCAGTCGTAGGTGATGACGGGCTTGCCATTGTTGACAGCGAGGGCGCGGGTCCAGAAGCCCATGATGCCATCGCCAGTGACCATCCAGGCCGGGTCGGTGAACTTGTGCCAGCCAGCCTCGAGCCAGTCCCAGGCGACGTAGACGCGTAATACGAGCCAGAGGAGCGCTACCTTGCTGCTCGAGAATAAGAAGCGTGCGATCGGCGGATCCTGGATGATGACGTTGCCGCTCTCGTCGGTGACGTGCTTGACGGCGAACATTGCTGTCCTCCTGACCACCCGGTGTGGGGGTCTGTGCGGCGGCCGTTCCCGTGTCGTTGCTTGCTTGGCCGTCGTGATTGATCCTGCTCAAATGTACGGCGGTGACTCGTGGGTGCAGTCTTGACAGATGTCCCTACCCTGTCGGGACCAGGCCGCCTCCTGGTAGGACGGATGTCCCGGGACACGCCGCGGGTGGTGATAGGCAACCTCGAACGGATCGTAGAAGACACCCCCGAGAGGGCCACGGAACCCCTCTCCGAGGTCCGCCAGACGCATCTGCTACCCACGCCGGGAGCGGTGCACGATGCCAGCAATACGCCAGTAGTCTGGGGTGTTTGCGAAGGATGGCAGGACAGGCTGCACTCCCGGTTGAGCACCGGCGAGCGCCGCGGGGTACCATCGATTCGCTGATACGCCCTGGTACATTTGGAGCGGAGCGGACCGCTGCAATGGTCGGACGATGGTAGGGCGGACGGAGCAACGGACCGGGCACCCGAAGGTCGTACGACGCCGCGCCTCGGCATCGGCGCTCGCCCGCGACGTCGGGCTGCTCGGCGCGATCTGGGGTGCGTCGGTGGTCTGCCAGCGCTTTGCAGTCGCCGAGGTGCCGCCCTTCTCGCTCGTGACCCTCCGCTTTCTGGCCGGCCTCGCCTTCTTCCTGCCGTTCGTGCCCCGCGTCTATCGAGGGCTGGCAGCCCGTCCGCGCGCCACACTGGACGTCTGGATCGTCGGCGCGATGAACCCGTACCTCTGCGGCGTGCTGACCGCGGCGGCGTTGCTGTTCGCCTCGAGCGGGCTGGTCGGGGTGCTGGTCTCGCTCGCACCGCTCCTGACTGCGCTCGTCGCCCGACTGGTGCTACGCGGTGAGCCATCGCTGACCCGGCCCCAGATGGCCGGCCTTGGGGTGGCGTTCGGTGGACTGGTGCTCCTCGTCGCGACCCGGAGTACCGGGCTGGCGGGCGGAGCAGTTGGCGACCTCCGGGGCCACGCCCTGGCGCTCGGCGTGGCTGTCCTGATGGCGATCTCGACGGTCTACGCGCGGGCGCGTCTCGGCGGCACGGACCCCGTGGCGATGGCGGCCGGCCAGATCGCCGGCGCGCTCCTGCTGGCTGCCCCATCGATGCTGCTCGTCGGCGAGGACGTGTCGCTCGGGCAGATCGGTCTTGGGGCGTGGATCGCGATCGTGCTGAGCGGGACGATTGGGCTGGGCGTGTCGTTCATCCTGTTCCTCGGGATGATCGAACGGCATGGCCCGACGGCAGCACTCCTGGCGCTCTACGTCATGCCGGTCGCGGCGGCGGTGCTCGGTGCGGTCGTCCTCGGCGAGACGATCACGATGATGATGGCGTTTGGCGGGACGCTCGTGCTCGGCGGCGTCGTGCTGTTCACCCGCCGCTGAGTGCTACCAGCGTGGGCCTGCGCGAGCGCCCCGGCAGAGCGCCCCGGCAGAGCGCCCCGGCAGAGCGCCCCGGCAGAGCGCCCCGGCAGAGCGCCCCGGCAGAGCGCCCCGG
>JADLFM010000257.1 GCA_020845495.1 Chloroflexota bacterium | reverse complement strand
GATCCTGGGTGCGCGCATCGGGCTGTACGCTGGCGAGTTGCTCGGGCTGGACCTACCTCAGACCGACAAGCGACTGCTCGCCATCGTCGAGACGGATGGCTGTTTCCTGGACGGCGTGGCCGAGGCCACGGGTTGCCGGGCCGGCCGTCGCACTATGCGCATCATGGATCACGGAAAGGCGGCGGTGACGTTTGTCGATACGCTCGACGGCGGTGCGATCCGGATCTGGCCGCACCCGAAGGCACGGCAACGCGCTCTAGCCTATGCGCCCGACCACCGGGACCGTTGGCAGGCCCAACTGGACGGCTACTATCGGATGCCGGCCAGCGAGCTACTGCTCAGTCAAGCCGTCGAGCTAGCCGCACCTCTGAATGCCATCCTCGGACGGGCCGGTGTCCGAATCGAGTGCGAGCAGTGCGGCGAGGAAGTCATGAACGACCGTGAAGTCGCTGTAGGCGGCCGGCGCTTATGCCGCGACTGCTCAGGCGCGGCGTACTTCGTTGCGGTCGGCTCCGGTCCAGAGTCGGGCCCTACACTTGTCCGTCGCCAGCGGCCAAGGTCCGGCGCGATGTCGGTAGAGATGGTCGTTGGAATACCTGCCCGAGATCTACACGCAGTTTCGTCGTGATCACACGCAGATCGGGGAAGCCTGCGACGCGGTCGCCGGCGCAATTCACGAGGCCGGCCCCCCGGACCAGTGCACCCGTCGTTTGGTGAAGCTGGCGGTCGCCGTGGGCGCCGAGGCCGAAGGCGCTGTCCGCTCACACGTACGGAAGGGCCTGGACGAAAGCATCACGCCTCCTAAGATCGAGCACGCGATCCGGCTCAGCTTAACGGTGGCCGGCTTCCCTTCGATGATCGCTGCCTTGAAGTGGGCCCGGGAAGTGTTCGAGGCCCGGGATTGACCCGCTAGCTCAGAATGGAGCGGCCATGGAAGCGCTGTCGCTGATGCTGGGACTGATCCTCATGCTCGTCGCCTCCATTGCCATCGTGCTCTACGTTGCCCTCGTCGTCACGATCCCGGTCTGGCGGACGCTCGACTGGCTGTCGGCTTTGCCCATTCGCGAACGGGTCGCTGGTCTCGCATCGACGCACCAGCGCGCTGCTACGTGGCTCAGGAGGCTGTCCGAGCAGTTCTTCACATCTCGCTAACTGGTCCGTATCACGGTGCGCCACACATGTTGCGGGGAGCGCCAGATGTACGCGGTGCTGGCCTTCATGGCCTCTTTCGCCCTCCTCTACTTTACGATTCTGATCTTCTCGGGTACCTTCGTCGGTCTCGTCGTGGTCGGCGGCCACCTGGTGGAGATCTGCCTCGGGAGGGAGATAGGCGGCCACCGTCCCGACGCCCCTCGCTCCGGACGGTGAGCCGCGCTCCTGACGTCGCGCAAGCAACCTGTCAAAGACTTGTGAGCACCTGCCCAAGGGCCGTCAGCGCCTCGGGGTCACGCCCCATTCTCGGTGAGCCCCATCGTCATGCGCATGGCCCGCCGCAGTCGCGTCCGTTATCGGCGCGGGCGTCGGACGGTGCAGTCGGGGACCTGGCTGTGGTGGGCGACGTAGAGTGAGACGCCGCCCAAGATGATGTCGAGGAGTGCCCCCGAACCGTGGGAGCCGACCACGAGCATATCGGCGCCGAGTCACTCGGCTTTGCTGACGATCATCGGACCAGCTCGGCCCTCGTTGAGATGCGTTTCCACTTCGATGCCGACCTGACGCGCTCGATGTGTCAACTCGTCGGGCGCCTGCTGACCATAATCCTTCAGGTCCTGCCTCACACGTCGTCCGCCAACGGCCCGAGCTGTACAGCGGCTTGCTTGTCGACGACGAAGATGCCCTCGATAAGACTCCATCCGAGTCGTCACCCCGCAGGAACGATGAGCCAGTGGCAGCCCATGCCGTCGATCTTATTGTCCCGAGCGATCGAGGTCACCCGACCCGTGACCACTCCCGCCGATCCCGGTATGCTGGTCGTAGATGACTGACAAGGATCCGACGCCGAAAGTGGTGGAGCGTTCGTCGTGGAGCGTCCGGAACCGAAAGCATTGGTGCTGTTCGACGACCTGTATGATGGCCCGCGATGGCGGTACGGGCTGCCGTCACGTCATGCCGTCCACCTCCTCGACAGTCCAGCGGGTGCCTGGATCCTCTACTCCGAGCGAACGTCCGATGATCCGCGCTTTCCCTTCGGCACGCTGGACTTCCCGAGGGATCTGCCCGAGGATATCGCCCGGCAACTTGATCTGGTGCTCGTCGTCGCCCTGGACGGCACCGCCTCCATATAGCCTGGGACATGCACCGACTGCCATCTGGCGAGCATCAACCTGGCTCCGGATTGGCCGCAGCAGCGATCACGCCGTGACGATCACCACAACCGCGACAAGGTTGTTCCAGCCGTTCGTCAACAGGCTGAGCCATTTCGCCCACAGTCGCAGCCGCTGGTCGGAGCGGTAGCCTCGCATGCACAGCCAGTTGAGTGGCCCTCCAGCCGCCCGGCCCTGTCAGCTTCAGTCGAGCTCACATTGGCTGCCTTGCACCCGGCTATCCTGCATGTGAAGAGGCGGGCAACCGGTCAGGCACCCGCTCGTCGAAGCCGCCCGGAGGCGCTGCTATTCGTCGTCTGTGGCGCGGCAGGCGGGGCTATCGCCCGCGAGGGCCGAAAAAGATCACCACGACGCCCGCCAGGCAGATCGCGGCTCCGACTAGGTCCCAGCGGTCAGCCTCGAAGCCGTCGAAGACCCGTCCCCACAGCAGTGACAGGACGATAAATACACCACCGTACGCGGCGTAGACCCGGCCAAAGTGCGGTTCGGTCTGCAAGGTGGGGATG
>JADLFM010000256.1 GCA_020845495.1 Chloroflexota bacterium | reverse complement strand
TCTGGGGTTTCGAGCTGGACCTGTACTGCCGGCTCGGGGGGGAGCGGGGTCTAAGCTGCAGGCCGCGTCGGGTTTGGGCTGAGGAGTACGGCGAAGGGACGTCGGACCAGTCACTTTTCACCGGCCACTACTTCGATACCGAAACCAACCTCTACTACGCCAAAGCTCGTTACTTCGACCCGGAGCTGGGACGCTTCCTCTCCCAGGACTCCTACCTGGGTGAGCTGACCGAACCGCCCTCGCTCCACCGGTACCTGTACGCCGCGGACCGACCCACGTACTACGTCGATCCTGACGGGCACGAGTTCACGGTCGATCCCAAGAAGAAGTACGGCCCGGACGAGGTGGGTACGCCGGTCCTGAGCGGCACGGTGACCAGTGCCGATCTAGACAAGTACCTGGCCTACGTCGGGAAGCACGGTTCGCGTGAGCAGGTGATCCAGGCGACCCTCGGGGCTACCGGGGTCTACAGCAAGGCCTTCGGACAAGAGGTCGCGAAGCTGGAGACGTCTGCGCTCGCCGGGGCAGCAGCAGGCGCGCCCGTTGCCATGGCGGGCGGTGGCGTGATGGCGGTCGGCGCGGTTGGCGGCGGAACGCAGGGATTCGTCTCGGGACTCTTGGACAAAGTCTCGGCCGCCGAGGTGGCCGTGCGCACGGCGACGGGTGCGGTTCTTGGTGGCGCCCTGGGATGGGCAGGGCAGAAGCTCGGCTTCTTCACACCGTCCGAGCGCACGAGCATCCTCGACGCGCGGCCTCAAGGCGCGTCAGTGGTCGGCGAAAGCCAGGTGGCCGTGCCGGCCGCAGCCGCAGACGACGCCGCGAGACTGATGGACCTGCCGGAGCCACCAAGCAATCTCACCCTGGTGCGTCGTGGGGATGCGACCTACTACCTAGACGCCAACGGTCTCCCTGTACGCTCGGATGTTCCGATCGTTGGGCCCCACCCTGGAAGGGGTAAGGGCTATCGTCCGAACCCGGTAGGGGGAAGGCTTCCCGGTCACCATCGCGGCCATCTTGCACCTGAGAACCTCGTTGCGAATCCGAAGGATGTCAACGTTCGCGAAAACATCATCTCTGAAGCCGCAGGTTCCAACCTGGGCCCCAAGAAGGCGTTTGAGAACGAAGCCGGGCGTCTCGCTGCTGAGTCTGACGGGACCCGATTCGTCTCGGATCCAATTCGGGACTCCAACCAAGCAGTGCCGAAGGCAGTTACGCACTACGTGGTGAAGGACGGCAAGGTCGTGAAGGCCGAGACCATCCTGAATAGGGACTAAGAGGTGGCGGACAAGTCCGACCTACTTGCTGAGCAAGCGCCGATTGATCGGATGATCGCAGACGAACTGATACTCGCCACTCCCGAGTGGTGGGAGTCAGCGCTCTTGGAGGTGCGCGCCTCTCGGGACGATCAGCGCTCCTCGGGGCTGGCCTACACCATCAGCAGCCCCGATGGCCTTTCCGACCATGTCGAGGCGACCGAGGAGATCCAAGGCGCTGTCCTGCGCTTGGCGCAGCTTCATGCGAGGCGCGGCCATCCCTGGAGGTGTGTCAGGTATCACGTCCGTCGTCGCCACGGCTCTGAGGACTGGGACACCCAGATCACATTCGAATACTGGTCGCAGTAGGTGGTGGCGGGCGACGACCAGTGCGTCGGCGAGGCGCCCCGCGGCTACGGTGAGCGCGACAGCATGAAGCGCCATCGCAACGTGATGCGCGTGGACAGGCGAAACTTCCACGGCTGGGTCGTGCAGGTGAAGCGCCGTGGGCGGGGACACTTCGAGGGGTTTGCCGACAGTCGCCATGGGGGGCAAGCGGGGGCACTGCGGCAGGCGCTGGCTCGGCGGGATGACCTGGAGGCCGAGTTGCCACCGGCGACGCACCTGCGTGAGAAGGATGTGCGCAGCCGAACTGGCGTGGTGGGCGTGACGCTGGTGCGCCGGCAGCGAAGGGGTCGGGTCCTCCGCTACTGGTGCGCGAACTGGGTAGAGCTGGACGGGAGGCGCGTGTCCCGGAGCTTCGCGGCGTCGACGTACGGCGCGGCGCGGGCTCGTGCCTTGGCGGAGCGCACGCGCCGCCAGGCGGTTGCGCGGATCCTGGGCAGCCGTGGACTACGGCCGTGGTTCCAGCGGTAGCCAAGGGACCGCCGGCCGGCCACAGGTACCGGGCATGCGCGTCACATCAGTGGCCAGCTGCGCCGCTCGAACGCGGCGCTGGTAGGGGTGCCGGGTGCCCTACTGGCGTGGGCCTGGCCGCACTTCGCGTGACGCGAGCTCTCGAGCGTCGCGCAACTTGCTGGCGAGGTCGGGTGGGAGCGTGGCCAAGACAAACACCACGCCGTCCGGCACGCGGCGCCCCTCCATCTCCTTGATGCATAGCGCGTGCATGTCTGGCTCGGTCAGGACGATGAGGCGCTGCTCGGCCGTGATCATCGTGAGGAAGAGCATGTCCGAGCGTAGCTTGTGGACTTTGCCCACGGGGTACTTGCCGCCCGAGGTCCTTCCGCTGGCGGTGGAGATCAGGGCGACGATCCGGCCGTCCGCGGAGACGGCGTCGAAATCGAAGACGCCACCGGACGAGAGCTGCAGGCGGTCGCGGTGGAACTGCTGGCCGAACTGCTCAGGCATCCAATTGCGTCTGACCCAGTCCTCGACCTCGTTCTGCGTTCGCGTGTCTGCCATAGGGCCTCCCCGTCGGATGCCTGAACGGCTGGCCGTCAGTCGGTGTCAGGGCCGAGTCTCGGGCGACGGAACCCGCGAGTCAATCCATCAGGACGGCCGTCCGTCACGGCCTGTGCAGGCGACGACGGCCAGCAGCACAGGCCGCGCCGGCCGGCCGGCGTCGACTGAGGCGCGGCGGGTCCCAGCGCCGGCCCAGCGCGTGCAGGGATGGCCAGGCGGAGGGCACGCGCTGGTCCAACGCCCAGGCCCACCGCGCACGGCCACGGACGCTGGTGCGCTGGCCAGCGTGGCGTGCGAGCGCTGGACGGACGCCCGCCACGCCGCCCAGCGATCGTCGATCGAAGGCGGGCCGGCGGCGGCCGGCTGATGGCTCGAGGCTGTAGCTGTGGCAGCGGCTAAAGGACAGGGAGCGCTAACGCGCGGCGTCGTTGGGGGTGCATCCGATAATCGGCCCCTCTGATCAATTCGGCCTGATCCGTCACGGCCCGTGCAGCGGCTAAAGGAATAGGGCACGGGCCGCGCCGGGGCCGAATTGCGGGCTCGTCGCGGTCGAGGTGGGCGCGCTGGCGCGCGCCGTCG
>JADLFM010000255.1 GCA_020845495.1 Chloroflexota bacterium | reverse complement strand
TCTGGGGTTTCGAGCTGGACCTGTACTGCCGGCTCGGGGGGGAGCGGGGTCTAAGCTGCAGGCCGCGTCGGGTTTGGGCTGAGGAGTACGGCGAAGGGACGTCGGACCAGTCACTTTTCACCGGCCATTACTTCGATACCGAAACTCAGCTCTACTACGCCAAAGCTAGATACTTCGACCCCCAGCTCGGACGCTTCCTCTCCCAAGACTCCTACCTGGGTGAGCTGACCGAACCGCCCAGTCTCCACCGGTACCTGTACGCGCACGACCGGCCGACCTTCTACGTCGACCCGGACGGTCACATCGTCCGGCAGAACATCGACACCTGGATCAACGAGGACCGGAAGGAAGGGAACTGGCTCTGGGCCGGGACCAAGAGCTTCTTCAAGGAGGCCAGCTACCAGACGCTGGACGTGGTCAGCTTCGGGGCGCTGCACCGGCAGGACAAGCTGGTCGACCAGAACCTGAGCCGGCAGATCACCGACGAGCAGTACCACCAGCGCACGGCCCTCAACGTCTCGCTGTCGGCCACGCAGGCGGCCCTGACGTTTGGCACGGGCGGTATGGGGGCGCCGGCGTCGATGGGCGCTGCCGTAGGAACGGGAGCGCTTGGCGGCGTGGCTGGCCAGGCGATCTCTGACGTTGGCGAGATCTACGGCACGCAGACGAAGACCGCGGACGAGATCAGCGCCCGCGACTACCTGGTTGCGGCGGGCTTGGGTGGCCTGGGTGGCTACGCCGGCTACAGGGCGCAGGCGCCTCGTGCCGGGGCGCCGCAGACGGTGGCCGAAGCGCCACGGCTCGTCGAGCCTGATGTTCCGCTCGTGCCTGCTCCCGCGGCGCCGGCTCCGGTTGCCGATGCGCCGCTGAGCATGCACTTCGACCCGCCCCTTGGCCCTGCGACTGGAGGACGCGAGCTCCGTGTCCTCAACCCGCACTTCACGCCTGAGCCGGTAGGTCCGAACCAGCTGGTTCCTAGGATCGTCGCTGAGCCGACGGCGGCTGAGGGTGGAGTCTATGCATTCCTGAAGGGGGGCAAGGTCAAGACCGGCTCGACTGGCGACTTCAGACGTCGGTACGGTCCCCGAGACATCGAACTGGAGTATCCCCAGACTCGATTCGGTCCAGCAGCAGATGACTCGGCGTATCGCTGGACACCGAGGCGGCAGCGGCGTTTCGATGAGGAGTTCCTGGATCGGATGGTGCCGCCACAGTTCCGCTACCGTAGCCCGATCAAGCCGAATTCGCCCGTGGACCAGTGGAAGTGGGATAAGTTCCGGCAGATCTTCGGCTACGGCGAGACGCCGAGCGGTTTCGGGAACTAAGGCATGGTGCAGCTCAGCGCTACGCCAGTCTCGACACGCTACGCGTTCGTGTGCCCGGACTGCGGGAGGATACCTGCGGCCGGGAGCGAGCCGACGGATTGCGAATGCGGGTACTCCTACCCGAAGACGTACGTGGTCCCCTATGACTCCCCATGGTCATTCGATGAGCCGTTCTGGACGGAGCTGCGCAGTCACCGAGCGCTTCGCCTCTTGGGGAGGTTTGTCGGTGGGGATCCTGCTCGGATGAGGGAGCTAAAGCACGTCGAGTATCTCGCCTTGAGTCGCTATCCGGGGTTTGGGTTCCGACTGCTCGAGGAGTTCAAGGAGCTTCGAGTTCTTGAACTCGACTTTCTTCAGGCAACGACCCTCGATGGGATCGAGGCCCTGCCGCTGACGGCGCTAGGGCTCACTGAGCTGAAGTACCTCCAGGATATCAACGCGCTCAGGGGGCTCGGACTCCTCGTCCTCAGGATGGCACTGTGTGACAAGGTGGAGGACTACGACCCAATCGGGGACCTGCGGTGTCTGCAGCGGTTTGACCTTGAGGCCAAGGTGGTACCGTCCCTGGAGTTCCTGCAACGGGTCGGTACGCTGAGACGGGTGGGGCTTGCTGCAGGGAAGGCCACCGGAGACGTGGTTGCGCAGCTCTCCGGCTTGCGTCACTTGGAGCGCCTCGGCGTAAGCAAGCGCCTGATCGGTCGCGCTGGTGTGCGACGGCTGCAAGAGGCGCTGCCTCACTGTGCGATCGATGCCTGGTAGGCGGCATGGCTGAAAGGACGGCCGCCCGTCACGGCCTGTACTCATGGCTGCCGGCCAGCCGGCGTCGACTGAGGCGCGGCGGGCCCCAGCGCCGGCCCAGCGCGTGCAGGGCTGGCCAGACGGTGAGCACGCGCTGGTCCTGCACCGCGACCCGCCCCGCACGGCCACGGCAAGCTGGTGCGCTGGCCAGCGTGGCGTACGATGGCCGGCCGGACGCCCGCCACGCTGCCCAGCGAGCGTCGATGAGGGCGGGCCGGCGGCGGCCGGCTGGTGGCTCAAGGCTATTGCTCAGGCAGCGGCTAAAGGACAAGAAGCGCTGCGCGCGGCGTCTTTGAGGGTGCATCCGATAATCGACCCCTCTGATCAATTCGGCCTGGTCCGTCACGGCCCGTGCAGCAGCTAAAGGAACAGGGCACGGGCCGCGCCGGGGCCGAATTGCGAGCTCGTCGCGGTCGAGGTGGGCGCGCTGGCGCGCGCCATCGTCGCTGAGTCGCTCCTCAATCAGAGGGTCGATTATCCGAAGCACCGCCGGCTTGTAGCTCGTGGCTGTGGCTATGGCTGACGGAGCCGCCGCCGGCCCGCACGAACGGCAGGAGCGCCGAGGCCCTGGTCCAGCTGGGACCGCGGCATCTTCTTGAGCGCTCGCTTCAACGCGCGCG
>JADLFM010000254.1 GCA_020845495.1 Chloroflexota bacterium | reverse complement strand
TCGCCGAGGGATACGGCGCGGGCACCCACGGCGTGCCGGTCTCGGTGGCGCTGCAGCGGATGATCCGGCGCAGCGACGTCCTAGTGCGGGAAAGAACGGCGATCTGTGACCTGCTAGTGAAGGATGGCGTGTGCGTCGGTGCGCTGGCGGTGGACGAGACCTCCGGCGAGATGGTGACCATCAACGCAGCCTCGACGATCCTCGCAACCGGCGGCCTGGGCCGCCTCTACTGGCTGAACTTCCATCCATCGTGCGTGACGGGTGACGGGTACGCCCTTGGGTTCAATGCGGGCGCCGAACTGTTCAATCTCGAATTCCACCAGATCTTCATCGAAACTGTGGCTCCCAGCGCTAACCTGGTGCATACCTGGCTCTGGGAGGCGCACCCGCGCCTGACCAACGCCCACGGCAATGAGTTTCTGGAGCGCTACCTGCCCGACGGAGCCGACCCGAAGGAGTGCATGGAGCAGCGTCGCCTCCACAACCCGTTCAGCACGCGTGATCGCCTCTCCCGCTACATCGATCTGGCGATGGCCGGCGAGGTCAAGGCCGGACGTGGCACGCCACGCGGCGGCGTGTTCGTGGAGATCAACGACCCGAACTTTCGCATCCGCCCGGACTTGCTGGACTGGTACCGCTATCGCGGGGTTCACTGGGACGAGGGGCCAGTCGAAATTGGGGTGGGCCATCATTGTTGCGATGGCGGCCTGCGGATCGACGAGAACGGGCGAACGACGGTCCCCGGTCTCTTCGCCGCCGGCGAGCTTGCGGCAGGCCCGCACGGCGCCGACCGGATGGGCGGCAACATGCTGCTCGCGTCTCAGGTGTTCGGGGCGCGCGCGGGCCGCGCCGCCGCCTTGCAAGGATGGGCGATGGGTCGCCCGCCCGTCGACGCTACGCAGCTATCCGAGTGTGCGGCCAAATTGACCGTACCCCGTTCGGGTGACCTGGAGGTGCGGACGTTAGCGGAGCGGCTGGGCAAACTCGCGTGGGACGAGCTGCTCGTAGGACGAACGGCGGCCGGACTTCGCCGCGCCCAGGCTGAGATCACCCGCATGCGCTGCGAAGACCTGCCCCGGCTGTGGATTCGCGAGCCGCTCGACCTGGTCAGATCGATCGAGTTGCGCAACGGCTTGCAGGCCGCCGAGCTGGTGGCGCACGCGAGCCTGACTAGAGAAGAGAGTCGGGGTGGGCACCATCGCGAGGATTTCCCGGCGCAGGACGATTCGGCCTGGCTCAGGGTCATCACCGTCCAGAAGCGCGATGGTGAGATCGCCACCAGCTTTCGCGAACTCGATCCAGGGTGGAAGCCACGGACGACCGATATGTTCGGCCGGCCATGGGGGTGACGCCCGCGTGATTTAAAGGTCAGTGTGCGAAACAGAACGACACCGGCCGCCACGAAGCTGAACATGATCGAGGCGGCGATAGGCAGCAGTGTACCGAGGACAGGAGGAGCGAGCGATGCGACGTGGCGACGGCGCGACCATCCAGGAGCCGGCGAGACAACTTCCGGTCTATGGCGCCTGTGAAGTTCTGGTCGTTGGCGGCGGGCCGGCGGGGACGGCAGCCGCCATCGCCGCCGCGCGCGCTGGCGCCGAGACCGTCCTGGCCGAGCGGTACGGCTACCTGGGCGGGCTTTCCACGGGCGGGCTGGTCTGCTGGATCGACCGGATGGCCGACTGGGACGGTCGATTGGTCGTCGGCGGTATCGGGAAGGAGTTGATGGATGCGTGCGCCGCCGAAGAGGGCGGGCTCGTCGGGCCGCCCCGCGAACAGTGGGGCTCGCACGATCCGGAAGCGGTCGCCTATTGGGCGCCCCGGAGCGCCTCGCGACGTGGCGTGGTCACCTGGACGCCGACGATCGACCCGGAGATCCTGAAGGGTGTCTCGAACGACAAGGTCCGCCAGGCTGGTGCTCAGATGCTGCTCCACTGCTGGGCGGTCGGCCCGGCTATGATCGATGGCAAGGTCGGTGGAGCCATCTTCGAGAGCAAGGAGGGGCGGTTCGCCGTTCTGGCCGACGTGACAATTGACTGCACGGGCGACGGCGACATCTTTGCCGGCGCTGGCGCGCCCTTCGAGTCCGATGTCGATGCGTCGACAATTCACGCCCTGATGAATACATCCTGCAGATTCGGCAACGTCGATACCGAGACCTTCTTCGATTTCCAGACAAAGAATCCGTCTGAATTCAGCGATCTACTCCGGCAGGCGGAGCAATCTGGCGTGCACTTTCGCTGCGGCCCGCTGCCGCAGTCCGGTCAGTCGCTCTGTATGCACCCGAAGCTCGCCGGCTACTCGCCGCTCAAGGTGGCGGACCTGACCGAGGCAGAGCTCCGCTCGCGGGAGGCCCACCGAGCCGGCCTCCAGTGGTGGCGGGAACATATGCCGGGCTGGCAGCACGCTATCCTGGTTGAGACGGCGCCGCAAGTCGGCGTGCGCCACAGTCGCCGGTTGGCCGGCGTCACTACGGTGACGATGAGCCGCTGGCGTGAGGGCATCCTCCATGAAGACGGCGTCGGGCTCTGTCCGGGACCGTCGCCCCAGATTCCAACCCTCCAGATCCCCCTCGGGAGCCTGATCCCGCGTGACCTGGACGGGATGCTCGTCGCAGGGCGGAATCTCAGCTGCGACGTGCAGGCCCACAATCTGCTGCGAGAGATACCAGAATGCTGGGTGATGGGCGAGGCCGCCGGGTCCGCGGCAGCACTCGCGGTGCGACAGCAGGGAGTCGTGCGCGAGGTCGATGTCCCCGCCCTGCAGGATCATCTGCGAGAGGCCGGGGCCCTCGTGGATGTGCCGCGGTAGACCACAGAAACTTCCAGGAGGGAAGACCGTGACGGCCACCGTCCGCGTGGTTCACTATCTAAATCAATTCTTCGCCGGGATTGGTGGCGAGGAGCAGGCGAACGTCGGGGTTCGGGTCATCGACGGCCCGGCCGGCCCCGGCCGGCTGCTCCAGCGCGTGCTCGCGGACGCCGGCGGCGTTGTCGGCACGGTGGTGGCCGGCGACAACTACGTCAATGAACGGCCAGATGACGCCATCGGCGAGGCGCTACAAGCCATTCGCGAATTGCGGCCGGATGTCATGATCGCCGGCCCGGCCTTCGACGCCGGGCGCTACGGTCTTGCGTGCGCGGCGCTCGGGCAGGCTGTCGTCCAGCACCTGGGCATCCCCGTCGTCGGCGGAATGTATCCTGAGAATCCTGGAGTGTCCACCGGCCGGCGCGCCCTCCACATCGTCCCCACCGGCCGCACCGCCAGCGAGATGGCGCGGGCGCTCGAAGCAATGGCCCGGCTGGCGCTCACGCTGGCCCAGGGCAGAGACCCCGGCCCCGCAGCACAGGCGGGCTATCTGCCGCGCGGATACCGACGGACCGTCATGTACGAGCAACCGGCTGCTCGACGCGCGGTTGATCAGCTCGTGGACCGGCTGGCCGGACGGGTCTGGCAGACCGAGATTCCGGTGGTGTCCTACGACGCCGTGACGCCCCTACCGCCGCTGGTGGACCTCGACCGAGCGAAGATCGGTCTGGTGACGAGCGGCGGCCTAGTGCCACGCGGCAACCCCGACCGCCAGGTTTCGGGCGGCGCCCGCGCTTGCTTCCGCTACTCCATCGAGCACGTGGACGCGCTGACCGTCGCCGACTGGGAGTCCGTTCACGGCGGCTTCAGCACCGTCATCTTGAACACCCGCAACCCTAACTACGCCTTGCCGATCGGCACGGTGCGCGATCTGGAGCGGCGCGGCGTCATCGGGAGCCTC
>JADLFM010000253.1 GCA_020845495.1 Chloroflexota bacterium | reverse complement strand
CGGACGAGCAGGTGGCGAAGATCAAGCCGTACATCGACCTGGGGTTCACCCACCTGGTGTTTCACGCCCCGGGCCTGGACCAGATCCGTTTCATCGAGCTGTTCGGCCGCGACGTGCTGCCGAAGCTGCGGGCGCTCGCGGTGTAGGCGGCAAGGCCCTCACCCCCGGGGGTGAGGGCCTCCGGTTTCGTTTCGAGAAGCATCCCGATACGCCGATCTCTGCCCGTTGTCATCAGCAGTGTGTCTTGCAGAGTGCCAGCCCCTCCCGTGCACTCGAAGACCTGAGCTATAATCCTCGCTCGCTGTCGCCCTTCATGGGCACGGGAGCACGGAGACGGCGATGCTGATGTCCATCGCAGCCCAGGAGCGCGTGGCGTTCGTCTTTCCAGGGCAGGGCTCGCAGTACGTAGGCATGGGGAAGTCCCTCTACGAAGGCTCTGCAGCCGCCCGCCAGATCTTCCACCAGGCCGACCAGGTGCTGGGCTTCGCGCTGACGAAGCTGATGTTCGAAGGTCCGGACGACGAGCTTGAGGACACGATCAACGCGCAACCGGCGATCCTCACCCTGAGTGTGGCCTGCCTCGCTGCGCTGCAGGAGAAGTGGTCCGAGCTGGGCAAGGCCGTCGAGCCGCTGTACGTCGCGGGGCACAGCCTGGGTGAGTACACGGCGCTCGTCGCCGCCGAGGTGCTGGATTTCGCAGACGCCTTGACGCTCGTGCGCGAGCGCGGCCGGCTGATGAAGGAGACTAGTGAGGAGCGCCCGGGCGGCATGGCCGCCGTCGTCGGGCTGGACCGACCGAAGCTCGAAGCGATCTGCGAGCGGGCCGGCGAGCTGGGGCTGATCGTCGTCGCCAACACGAACACCGCCGATCAAATGGTCATCTCCGGCGAGCTGCAGGCGCTTGACCGGGCCGTAGAGCTGGCGCGGGAGGCCGGCGCACGGGCCGTCGTGCCACTGCGGATCAGCATCGCCTCGCACTCGCCGCTGATGCAGCAGGCCGCCCTCCAACTGGCGGGCGTGATCGCGGCACTGGAGCTGCGCGATCCGGTCACCCCGATGGTCGCCAACATCCAGGGCCGCATCCTGACCACGGCTGACGACATCCGCTCGCACATGGTCACGCAGTTGACGCTGCCGGTCGAGTGGACGCACTCCGTCCGTGGCATGATTGAGAGCGGCGTGGATACGTTTGTGGAGATCGGGCCGGGGCAGGTGCTCTCGCGCCTGATCCGCAAAATCAGCCGCGATGTCCGCGCGATGGCGCTCGGCGACACCGAACTGTCAAAACTGTAGGGCAGGAGCGCCGCGCTGGCGGCTGGCTCCACCTGGACAGTCTCGGCACGTTTGGGGGGCAGGCACGCATGAGTCGCCGCGTCGTCGTCACCGGGTTGGGGGCCGTTACCCCCCTCGGCCTCACCGTCGGTGAGACCTGGGACGGGTTCATCAACGGGCGCAATGGCATCGCGCCGCTGACCATCGTGGACACGTCAGACCTGAGCATCAAACATGGCGGTGAGGTCAACGGGTTCTCAGCCGTCGGCAAGATCAACCCGAAGGAGCTGCGCCACATGGAGCGCGGCGTTCAGTTCGCCGTGGTGGCCGCGCAGGAGGCCGTCGCAGACGCCGGCCTGGAGTTCTCGGACGAGGAGGCCGAGCGCGTCGGCGCAGTCGTCGGGACGGCGGCTGGCGGCGTCGTCCGGCTCGTGGAGCAGGAGCGGGTGCGCGTCTCGCGCGGCTCCGACCGGGTCTCGCCGATGTTCCTGCCGTTCTTCCTGCCCGACACCGCATCCGGGGCCATCGCCATCGCGCTCGGCATCCAGGGACCGAACATGGCCGTCTCCTCGGCCTGTGCGACCGGCACCCACGCCGTCGGCGAGGCGTTCGAGACGATCCGCCGCGACGACGCCGATGTGATGCTGGCCGGCGGCACCGAGGCCAGCCTGCTCGAAGTGATCCTGGCCGGCTTCATCAACATGAAGGCGCTCGGCGTGCGGCCGGAAGCGCCGGACCGTGCCAGCCGCCCGTTCGACAAGAACCGCAACGGCTTCGTCATCGGCGAGGGCGCGGCGATCATGATCCTGGAAGACCTGGAGCGGGCCACGAAGCGCGGTGCGAAGATCTACTGTGAGGTGGTCGGCTACGGCAGCGGCAACGACGCCTACCACATGGTCGCGCCGTCCGAGCTGGGGGTCGGGGCGAGCCGCGTGATGCGGGCGGCCCTACGCAAGGCCGGCAAGCACGCCGGGATGCCCGCCGACGAGGTCGACTACGTCAACCCGCACGGCTCCTCGACGCCCCTCAACGACCGGTTTGAGACCTGGGCTATCAAGGACGTGTTCGGGGAGCATGCGCGGTCGCAGGTGATCACATCCTCGAAGAGCATGGTCGGGCATATGTTTGGGGCGGCTGGCGCGGTGGAGGCGGTCGCGGCGATCAAGGCCATCGAGACCGGCATCATTCACCCGACGATCAACTACGAGACGCCCGATCCTGACTGCGACCTGGACTACGCCCCAAATGAGGCTCGCGAGCGGCCGGTCCGCGCCGCGATGAGCAACAGCTTCGGGTTGGGCGGCCACAACGCGACGGTTATCTTCCGGAAGTTCAACGGCTAAGCGTCTCTCAGCGCGAACCAGGTTCCAAGGGCAGCCCATACAATCACGCGCAGCACACAACGACAATCAGCAGCGCCAGCAAGGACGAGTCGGCGATGCGAGAGGCAAGGCATGGGTGAAGACAACCGCGTCGTGGTGACCGGTCTCGGGGCCGTCACCCCGATCGGCAACACTGTCGAAGAGTTCTGGAAGAATCTGACCGCCGGCGTCTCCGGCGGCGGTCAGATCACTCAGTTCGATGCATCTGCGCTGTCGGTACAGATCGCCGCGGAAGTGAAAGACTTCGATCTGGGCCAGTACTTCGAGAAGAAGGAAGCCGGACGGATGTCGCGGCGGGCGGCGCGGTTCGCCCAGTTCTCGTTGGCGGCCAGCCAGCAGGCGCTGTCGGACAGTGGCCTGACCATCGACGACCAGAACCGCTGGGATGTCGGCGTGGCCGTGGCGACGGGCGGCGGCGGCGTCTCGGACACGGCCCACGAGTCCGAGACGCTGCTGACGCGCGGCGTGGACCGCGTGAACCCGATGTTCATCCCGTCGATGATCGCGAACATGGCGTCCTGCCAGGTCTCGATCACGTTCGGGCTGAACGGCCCCGCCGTCACCGAGATCGCCGCCTGCGCGGCTGGCGTCTACGCCCTCTACGACGCCTATCACATCCTCAAGCGGGGCGACGCCAAGGCGCTGTTGACGGGCGGCACCGAGTCCGCTATCTCGCCGCTGGCATTCATCTCGCTGGGGCGGCTGGGCGCGCTCTCCAAGAAGAACGACACGCCGACGCTCGCCTCGCGTCCGTTTGACAGGGACCGAGACGGCTTCCTGTTCGGCGAGGGCGGCGCGATCCTGATGCTGGAACGGCTGGACTTTGCCCGGGCGCGGGGCGCGCGGATCTACGCCGAGCTGGCCGGCGTGGCGCACAACGCCGACGCGTACCACCTGACGGCTCCCGAGCCGAGCGGCGAGGCGGCGGCGCGCTGCATGCGGAAGGCCATCGCGCAGGCCGGCCTGACGCCGTCGGAGATCGAGTACGTGTGCGCGCACGGGACTGGCACGCCGCTCAACGACGCCTCGGAGACGCGGGCGGTCAAGCAGGTGTTCGGCGACCACGCCTACAACCTGCAGCTTTCGTCGCCGAAGTCGATGGTCGGCCACCTGCTCGGGGCGGCCGGCGCGATCTCCGCCGTGACGACCGTCCTGACGCTCGACCGTGGGGTGATCCCGCCGACGATCAACCTGGACACACCCGACCCCGAGTGCGACCTGGACTACGTGCCGAACGTGGCCCGCGAGAAGCGGGTCCGCACGGCGATTGTGAACGGGTTCGGGTTCGGCGGGCAGAACGCGGTGGCCGTGTTCAAAGCCTGGGAGGAGTAGGCCCCCGCGTCTCTGCCGTCGCGGCCGTCACAGTATTTCCTGGAAGGCCCCTCATCGCCGCCCCCTGCACCGAGGGCTTCGGCGAGGTGCTGGCGGACGGAACAACGTGGGCGATGTCAGGCATCGTCTAGCGAGCGTCTGTCTACCCTTTGACTCCTCCCATGGTTAGGCCTCGTGTCAGATACTGTTGTCCGAACAAGGCGAACAGGTAGGCGGGGATCAGTCCAATGACAACCGAGCCAGCAGCAACCCCGTAGTTCTCCCCGGTCGGAGCCGTGAGCACGGCCGTGAAGAAGGCCATGATCGTGCGCGTCTCAGCACGCGTGAGGACGATGGCGATCAAGAGGTCGTTCCAGGTAAACACAAACACCAGTAAAGCCACGACAAAGATGCCACCCGACAGCAGCGGGAGAACGATTCGCACCAGACTCCCTAGTTCCGAGCAGCCGTCGATCTCTGCCGCGTCCTGGATGTCGTATGGGAACTCCTTGAAGAAGCCGATCAGGAGCCAGATTGCGAAGGGCGTGAGGAAAAGAGAATACGCTAGCAGGAGTCCATGGTAGGTGTTGGTGAGACCCAAGGAGCGCGCGACGAGGAACATCGGAATGACGATAGCGACCGCTGGCAGCATTCGCTGGCTAATGATCCAGAATGAGAGGTGATCGCCGCCTAGACGATACCGACCGATCGCGTACGCGGCTGGCACTGCCAGCATGAGTACAACCGTCGTATTCGCGAGTGCGATCAGCAGGCTGTTGGCAACCACAGCCCCGACCTGGTACTCCATAAACATCAGTCGGTAGTTGTCTAGTGTCACCTGGGATGGGATCCAGATGGGTGGATAGGTGTAGTACTCCACCGGGTACTTCAGCGAGGTTGAGAGGATCCAGAGCGACGGGAAGATAAAGATCAGCACGAGCCCAATCACGGCGATGTAGAAACTGAGCCCGCGAAGTACCTTGAATGGGCGACCCGTCATCATGCGGTCTCCTCCTGGCCGGTTTGTCGAGTCACCCTGAGGAACACCTGCGAGAAAATGATCGTGCCGATGCAGAGCACCCACGCGATCGCCGCGGCGTACCCGATACGGAAGTGACCCAGTCCCTCGGTATACACGTAGTAGCTTATGGTCTGGGTCTGCGTGCCCGGGCCACCCTGGGTCATCACGAAGATCACGTCAAAGATCCGGGTGAGGTCGATGGCGCGCAAGAGCAGCCCAAGCACCATCACCGGCTTGAGGAGGGGGATGGTGACGCGGACAAATATTTGCCAGGTGTTCGCCCCATCGACACGGGCCGCCTCATACACCTCGTCCGGGATGTTCTGAAGCGCCGCGAGCAGCAGCAGCATAAAGAACGGCGAGGAGTGCCATACGTCCACGAGTACGATGGCCGGACGGGCCAGACTGATCGAGCCAAGCCAGTCGATCAAGACATCTTGCCCGGACAGCATCGAGAGGATATCGTTGATCGGACCGTACTTGGGCGACAGCAACATCCGAAAGGACATACCCGTCGCTGCGAGCGAAACCATGACCGGCGTGGCAATCAAGCTGATCGCGAGAGCGCGGCCTCGAAAGTTCCGATTGAGCATGAGCGCCATTCCGAAGCCCGCCAGAAACTCGAGCACGAGTGCCGGGATCGCGATCCAGGCCGTCTGTCGGAGTGAGCGCCAAAACTGCTCGTCCGCGAAGATCTCATGGTAGTTGCGCAGCCCGACGAACTCCCAGGTCGGATTAAACTGGAGATCGTAGGCTGTGAAACTGACCGCCAACGCGTAGAGCATCAGGTAGATCGTCCCGATGAAGAGGTACGCGGCGGTGGGCAGAATGAAGATATAGCGGCGGAATCGCCAGCGCCGAATGCGTGCTGAGCGCACGGGCTCTGCCGGTGGTACTTCGAGTACTCGTACTTGCTGTGTCACCGTTGCGCCTCCGAGGCGTCGCCACGACATGCTCCCGCCGATAGGTCCCCATCCTGGTGCAGCGCAAGAATCGCAGGCGGGGACCCGAGCAGGAGCGACACGGTGTGCCTTAGGCAGATTCAGCCGATCGGCCGGTAGACCAATCCCCGTGTTTTCATGGCGGTGAGCGCCTTGTTCCAGGCCTCTTTCTGACGGTCGACTCCAACACGCTGGCTCACCTTATTCCACTCGTCCGCCACGCCGTCGAGTGCCTCTTTAACGGGCTTCACTTTGGTGATCGCTTGAGACAGCCCGTCCCGCAGCTTGGTGTAGTACTCAAACGCGCCAGGCACCTGGAGATCCGGGAAGCCGGTCTGTAGGGTGGTGCTGATGACGTCTATGTACTGCTGACCGTAGGTCTTGACGAACTGCTCGTTCTTGAGCACGCTGGGTCGATACGCATCGATCCCGGTAGCCGTGTCGAGGCAGTGGCGCGCGTGGACCTCAGGTCGCGTCAGGAACCAGAGAACGTATGCAGCAGCCTCTTTCGACTTGCTGTACTTTGGGATGCCCAGGTTCTGGCCGGTGCAGAGAGCGGGACGCGACGGCCACACTTGCCCATTGACTGGCGCGCTCGGGGTGACGGCGTACCCGATCTTCCCGGCAGTCGTAGACTTCTGGGGGTCCTGAGCCGCGCGCGCTGCCGAACTCCAGTTCATCGACAGTGGCGCTTCACCCTTGATCAGCGCATTCTCGACATCCTGGTAGGCCCAGTTGTTCGCTCCGGGCGGGGTGAAGGCGGCGGTCTTCACCAGGTTTTCTGTAGCCAGGATACCGTTCTGGCTGTTGATCAGCGGCTTCAGCTCCTCGTCGAAGAACATCCCGCCGTAGGCGCTGAATCGGCTCTCCCACCACCAGTGCGGGCTGGCGTATCCCTCGGACACGCCGAAACCCTTTTGCCCGTCCTTTCGCCACGGCGTCTCATGGAAGAACTGGGCGATCGCGACATAATCGTCCCACGTTGCGGGGGGGCCTAACTCCTTGCCAGTCTTGTCCTTGTACTGCTTCATGAG
Source organism: Chloroflexota bacterium (assembly GCA_020845495.1). The sequence continues at coordinate 1,460 of JADLFM010000253.1, read as the reverse complement.
GGCGGTATCCTCGAACACCTCGCGGTTGTAGAGGATCATGTGCATGTCGCCGTCGAACGACATCGCATACTGGGTTCCGCCCCAGTTCAGATAGTAGTCCTTGAAGGTAGGCAGAATATCGTCGAGGGCCAGATCAAGTCCGACTTTATCGATCAGCGGCTTGACGGGCTCCAGGTGCGGCGCGTAGTCGGCCAGGAGATACGGTCCGAACATGAAGACGTCATAGCTTGTGGTCTGTGAACTGTACTCGGCCATGTTTCGCGTGAAGAGATCGAGAGCCGGCACCACGTCGATGGTGATCTTGACATTACCGTCTCGTTCGATCTGATCCCGGAACATGCGCATCGAGTATGCGTAGTATTCGGTCGTCGTGGCGATCTTGACGGTCTCGCCACCAAACTTCTTTGCGAGGGCTGGGGCAGCCAGCGTAACCGGATTGATCGTCGACGTCGCGACGGCGGTCGGGGCGGCAGGGGCGCCGGGAGCCGCGGTCGCGGCAACCCCTGGTGTCGAGGCGCTCGCGGCGGGCTTTTCACCTTCGGGCGCCCGAGCGGATCGTCCGCATGCCTCCAACATTGATGATCCGGCTGCCAGCCCGATCATGCACAGTCCTGCGCGCAGCAGGGACCGACGGGGCATCCTGGTGATACTCATGGGTTCCTCCTCGAACACATTCGGCTGATCAACTCAGCCGCTGGCATCATTGCCAGCCGATGGGAAAGCGACAACAGCGGCACCTGGCTCCTTTCCTTAGAGTTAAGCAAGGACTCGAATCACCGATGCCAGCTCGGTCGCAGGCCTCATGTATGGCGAGAGCGCTGTTGCTCCACTTCGCCGGTACACCTGGGGCGGTATCTTGAGCTTGCAATTTGACTTCACAGAGTCGGAGGGTTAGTGGCTCGGCAGGCGTGAATCGCAGGGTTGCTCGGTACCCATCGTCAACCTGACAGCAGCGAGAAACGCCCTCCCGTCCGTCATCCCGACCGCGGCGAGGAACGAGCGGAGTGGAGGGATCTTCCCCAGGGGCAACTGCACACGTACGCTGGCCGGAGGCATGCACGTGTGGACGGGGTCAGGTCGGGCTACGCCGATACCGATGATGCTCTTCTGTAGCACGCGCTGTCGAGCCTCGAAAGGTCGCGGCCCAAGGCTGGCGGATCGCCCTGATCTGAGGCCGCGTCAAGGAACTGTCGGGATCAGGCGGGCGGCCACCACTCGCAGGCCCAGTTCTGCTCCTGCGTCTGCACCACCTGGGCAACGGTTCGCGCATCGACGATGGGCGTGATGACAGGGGTCACCGGGGTCTTGGCCGTGGACAGCGTCCGCGCGCGGGAATCGGCGTCGTCAAGGCGCGAGCCGGGCTGCGTAAGCTGACTGGATGGTGATGCGACCAAGGCTCCCATATCTGACTCCCCTTCGATCTGGGCTGATAGCAGGGCACTGGATCACCGACATTGTCG
>JADLFM010000252.1 GCA_020845495.1 Chloroflexota bacterium | reverse complement strand
TCGTCTGGGTCGGCGGCTCGTCGGGTATGCCGGGCGGGCTCACGGCTGGCAGCCTGACCGCCCTTCGGCCGGCGAGGTTCGGCGACTGCTTTGCCTCGCCTGGCAGGGCGGCGCAGTTCACGGCCGGCGCCCGATACCTCGCGGCGGCGAGGACTATTATAGCCGTCGGGTTCCCCGAAGCCAGGCGCCGCGCAAGCGACCGGACGAGCGGCGATTCGGGGCTCGTGGCGCGGCTCGCCAGCGTGGCCGGCGACGGGCCAGGTTCGGCGACGTGGCCCGCTGCGTGCGGTTTGCCAGGCCATGAATGAGACACCCGATCTGGCGCGCTCTTGCTGGCACCCATTCCGTCGATTCGGTAACGTTTATGGTTAGCGACATCAGGAGGATGGAATGGCTCCCCAGGACCTGAACTGGCTGATTGGTGGCCCGCAAGGTAGCGGCATCAACCTGTCGGCCGATACCTTCGCGAAGGCGCTCACGCGCGCCGGGTATCGCGTCTACACGAGCATCGAGTACCACTCGAACATCATGGGTGAGCAATCTTACGTACGGGTTCGGATTTCGCCGGAGTACCGCGCCTCCTGTCTCGATGAGGCCCATGTGGTGGTAGCTCTCGACGATGAGACGCTGCTCGGGCACCACGGCGGCCACGGTGCCTGGTCGGGCGCGTTCCACGGTAGCAAGGGCCACCTCTCCGAGCTGGCGCCTGGCGGGGTGGTGGTCTACGATGCCGCGCTCCGGCTGGATCCGAGCACGCTTGGCCGCGACGACGTCACGTACGTCACGCTGCCGTTCGACGAGCTGCTCCGCGTCACCCTCCGGGAGTTCGGCAAAGAGGACCAGGCGGGCCGCCTGCGGGTCATGACGAACACGATCGCGGTTGGCGCATCGCTCGCCGCCATCGGCCTGGACCCGGAGGAGATGGCAAACGTTATCCGCGAGGGGTTCAAGGGCCGCCGGGCGGAGATGGGCGACATGAACGCCCGGGCCGTCCACATCGCCGCCGAGTACGTTCGCGAGAACTACGGGGACAGCTTCCAGTACCGGCTCTGGCCGGCCGAGCGCCCGGCCCGAACGCCGATGCTCATCCGCGGCATGCAGGCGTGCGCGATCGCTAAGATCCAAGCTGGCCTGACCTTCCAGAGCTATTACCCGATCAGCCCCGCGACCGACGAGAACGTCTACCTCGAGGGCAAGCAGCGCGACTACGATGTCCTGGTTGTCCAGGTCGAGGACGAGGTCTCGGCGATCAACATGGCCGTTGGCGCCGCCCACGCCGGCGCTCGCTCCTCCACCTCCACCTCTGGCCCCGGCCTGGCCCTGATGTCCGAGGGCGTCGGCCTGGCGTCGATCACCGAAGCGCCCGGCCCGGTCGTCTTCATCTGGATGCGCGGCGGTCCGAGCACTGGCCTGCCGACCCGCCAGGAGCAGGGCGACCTGAAGTTCGCTCTGAATTGCGGCCAGGGCGAATACCCGACAATTGTCGTCTGCCCCGGCGATATCCAGGAGATCGCGGAGGACTCCTTCGAGGTCTTCAACTGGGCAGACCAGTATCAGGTGCCGATCATCGTCCTGGTCGACAAGATGCAGGCGACATCGTACTACACAATCGACGACATCGACATGTCCGGCTGGACGATCGATCGCGGCCCGATGTACCAGCCCGGCAGCAAGCCGTCCTACACCGGCAACGGGTTGCTGCACGACGCGAGCAAGGTGACGACGTACCTCCGCTACGCGCCGGCGCCGGGCGGCGTCAGCCCACGCTCGATCCCAGGCATGGAGGGCGGCATCTTCACGACGACCTCCGACGAGCATGACCCGAAGGGCAACATCTCCGAGGCGGCCGTGAACCGCATCGAGATGATGAACAAACGGATGGGCAAGCTGGACTACGCGGCCAGCCGGATCCCGGCCGACCGCAAGTGTAAGCTCTATGGCCCGGCAATTGCAGATTTCACGCTCGTTAGCTGGGGGTCGACCAAGGGCGCCATTCTCGACGCCATGGCCGTCATCAACGCCAGCGACGGGCCGAAGATCAACTACCTGCACGTCCGCCTGATGCGGCCGTTCCCGGTGCCGGAAGTGACCGAGATCCTCAGCCGGGCGAAGAAAACCGTCCTGGTTGAATGCAACTACACGGGCCAGCTCGGGCTGGTCATTCGCGAGCAGACTGGCATCACGCTCGATCACCAGGTGCTGAAGATCGACGGCCGGCCGTTCTCGCAGGAAGAGCTGATCGAGGGCCTGCGAGACGTCTTCGAGAACAACGTCGCCCGGGCCACTCCAACCCACCTCTCGGCTTAGTCACACGCCCGCTGGTAATGAGGAGACAGAGTTGACGACTCAACAACAAGTGAAGCTTAGCGCAAAGGACTTCAAGAGCGAGGTCCACAACAACTGGTGCCCGGGCTGCGGTGACTTCGGCATTATCGCCTCGATTCAGAGCGCGCTCGCCCAGCTCGCGATACCGCCGCATAACGTTGCGGTGGTCTCCGGCATCGGCTGCTCCGGTAAGGCGCCGCACTACTTCGGCACATACGGCTTCCATACGCTGCATGGTCGGGCGATCCCCAATGCGACGGGGATGAAGCTGGCCAACCTGGGCCTGACCGTGATCGCGGTGGGCGGCGACGGCGATGGCTTCGGCATTGGCTCGGGCTACTTCCTGAATGCCGGCCGCCGTAATCTCGACCTTACCTATATCGTCTTCGACAACGCCGTCTACGGCCTGACCAAGGGCCAGGGTTCCCCAACCTTGGCACGCGGCTTGAAAACGAAGTCCATGCCAGAGCCGGCAATTCAGGATGGTATCAACCCGCTTGCGCTGGCGATCAGCGCTGGCTACACCTTTGTGGCCCGTGGCTATGCGCTGGACGTCAAGCACCTGACCGGCCTGGTCGCGAAGGCGATCGCGCACAAGGGGACGTCGTTCGTCGACGTGCTGCAGACCTGCCCAACCTACAACGACCTGTACACGAAGGAGTGGTTCCAGGGCGCTCGGGACGGTCAGCCACG
>JADLFM010000251.1 GCA_020845495.1 Chloroflexota bacterium | reverse complement strand
GCATCCCGCCCACCACGGCCTCGATCTGCTCCGCCCACCGTGCCTCTTCGGCGTCCCAATCCGTCCGACCCATCGGCGCCCTCCCACGCCTCAGGGTACTTGACGCAATATCCTGTGGGACACCCTAGAGCGGGAACCCGGTGCGGTCGTCGATCCGGCACTCCAGCCGGCGGGCCCCGGGATCGAGCATCGCCCGCAGGGCGCGGGTAAGAGGTAGGAAGCCCTGGCGGCGGCCCTGGCCGCTCAGCGTGACGCGGGCCGAGGTCGGACGCTCACCAGACTGCGAGTCGCCGGCCGACCGTCGCTGGGTGAGCCGGTGCTCCACATCCGCGTCGAACGCTGCAGCGGAATCCTCTGTCGGCCTGGCCCCGTGGCCCGTCTGGCCTCGTCGCGTGGCGCCGAATCGCTCGCGCACCGCATCCCAGACGGTCGGAATGATTGGTACTCGGGGGCGCTTCTCGCCGTCGAACCGAGGGATGTCATCCGTGGATGTGCCGGAACCGGCGGACGAGTCTGCCGCCTGGCCGTTCTGCTCGGTCGTGCCAGAGCCGACGGAGGACCAGTCCTCGGGATCGACGTCCTCGTCACCGGGGTCACGCTCGGCCACGCCGCCAATGCGCACGCCGGACAACCCGCTCGGACGGTTGGGCCTGGCCTCCCGCTCTGGCCGGCTCGCGCCGGGAGGGCCCACCTCCGAGCTTGGACCCGGCTGCCCGTTCGGCTGGCGAGACACCCTGCCCGGAATGCTTATTGACGCTCCACCGACAAGGTCGTCCGTCTCGTCGTCTGGCGCATCGGCAGCGCCGGCTCCCGCGCCACCCCCAAGCTTGAGCTGCAGATGCCCAACGGTCAGCGCATCGGGCGTCTCAGCAGTATCGTGCGCGCCGGCGCCCGGCGATGCGACGGTGGTCTGCCCGGTCTCCTGCTCGTCGTGTCCGAGATGCTGGGCAGGAGCTGGTGAGGGCTGGCGTGTCTGCGTCTCGACAGGTACCAGATCATGGGGATCGGGATCGGCCTGATGGTGCCCATAGCTGACACCGACCGTCGGCTGCTCGACATCCGGCTCGACCATGATGTCCCGTGAGCCGGCCTCCCGTCCGAACTCGAAGCCGTCCAGGATGCGATGCGCAGCAACAGGGTCAGGTGCTTCGAGGATCCGAGAGAGCACCGGAATGAGCTCCGAGGGGTGCATGGTCGGGTTGATGACCTGCGCCAGCTCGCGCGCCAGATCGACGTGGACGTCGGAGTCACGTTGACGATGCACGAGCAGTCGCGCGGCACTACCGGCTCGGTCCAGGAGGGCCGCGACGGACACCGGAGCTGTCGTTACCTCTCCCGACGCCAGGCTGACGACGTACCGAATCTCGATTCGGTCTGACGAGTAGACCTCAACGCGGCCAAGATCGTCAGCGCTGATCCAACCCTCCGGATGCTCGGTGCGCTTGTGCGCGATCACCCGGCCGAAGACGTCGCCAAGCCGTGCGAGGGTAGCGCTCAACGCGGCATCGCGTCGCACCCCGGCTGGCTGGCGCACGAGGCGCCGTTCCACGGCCAGGCTGAGGCGGCTCACGCCCAGCGCCGCCAGGAGCTTTGGTGCGCCAGGATCGGCCCACGTGGCCAGGCGAATGGCGCCAGCCCGAAACCGCTCCAGGAGATCCGGCCGATCGTTGATGACGGCGTCGGCCGGATAGACGAGATGATGGTCCTGGTCGATCACGACTGCTTCCCGGCGCAGATCGTCGAGCCAGGACGGGAGTCCGGCCCCTTCGGTGTCGTCAAGCGCGTCGGCCAGGCGACCCCACGCCTGATTGACCAGCCGCTGGTGTCGTCCGTCGAGCGGTCGGTCCTGGTGGTGATGCTGAGCGGCGATATCGCGGAGGAGTTGCGCAAAGTCCTCGACGGCATACTGGTCGCGGATGCCGAGGGCCGTGAAGAACTGACGGGCTTCGCCGGGGTCGTCGACGTATAGTCGGTACGGGCCAAACTCCGTGGAGAACGGGCCGATGAACACCTGGTCCGGCCGCCAGTATCGCTTCTCGCCGGGATCGAAGACGACCGATTGGGTGCGTAGTTGGGGCAGCGCGCGCCTCACGGCCGGATCGTCACGGTGGCGGCTCAGGAACTGATACACCCGAGTCGCCTCGATCGGCTGGCGCGCCGCTGCCGAGCCCAGCAAGTGCTTGACGACGCTATCTGGTCGGGGCTCGGTTGGAAGCCTCAGAAAGTGACTAAACTGGCCACCCGCCTGGCGGAAGCGCAGGACCGGGTCCTGATCGCCCACGAGGGCGCGCACTGAGCTTGGATAGACGTCAAATGGCTGATACCATCGGCCGGGACGGTTCTCAGCCGGCAGCCACTTGAGCGTCGCCAGCTCACTCAGGGCCTTCTCCGCATGGCGATAGTTGAGCTCCCAATCGGCGTTCAGCAGGTCGTAGACCTGCTGAACATGGCGAATCGCCTGCTCGCTGGGCGGTGCACCCTGCCCAACCGTCTCCTTGACTGAACGGAGCAAGTCTGCCGCATCCGGCGTGGAGCGAATGCCTGACTGGCAGAACAGCTCACGCCATGGCGACTCGGCACGCCTCGCGCTCCGATGGGCTTTCTGGCCGTCGGAGTCCTCGCGGGCGATGCCGTAGGTCGGATGCGGGGCGGCGTAGCCGTGTGGAAAGACGCCGTCCAGGAGCGCAGACGGCAGATACACCTCGGACGCCGGGCGATACCGATCGTCCTGACACCGGATGAGACTGACCTTGCAGAGCCGATCCAGCAAGGCGGGCCGCTCCCGTTCGATCTGCCGCCAGCAATCACGCACCAGCCCGAGCAGCGATGTGCGGGCGTCATGGGTCAGCACTCTGTCGTTGTAGTGCGGAATTACGTATTGCTCGATGTACGTGAGCCTGGACAGCTCCTGCGCATGGAGCGTCATCTTGAAGAAGGTGCGCAGGCCGTCGGCGAGGGCCGCATCGGCGACTAGCTCAACCCGGTGCATCACGTCCTCGAACGCTTCGCCGGCACCGGCTGGCGGTGGCAGCAACACAGGTGCATTTGGGTCGGCGATGGCGCCAAGGCGTTGCTGCTGCGTCAGCACAAACGGCAGACGCCGCAGGCGGTCTACCGTGTCGCCGTCCAGCGCGCCGGCGTGCTGATGGAAGTACCGGTACAAGGCGCAGAGTCGTTCGGCAGATCTCGCGAAAGCGGGGGCTCGCACCAGATAGTCCGGGCGCGGAAAGAATCTGCCGAGCAGTTCGGCCATTCGCGAGGGCGTGAGCTTCTGCACACCCATCCGTACCAGGAGCTCGGTGTAGCGTGCATCGCCGCTCAGTTCCGGATGGGCGAAGGAGAGACCCGGTGCATCTCGGAGCAATGCGCGGGTCGCGTCGTCCGCGAGCCACGGACCGTTTGGGTCACTCGGGGCGGCGCGGCAGAGCACGCCGTCCTCGTCGAGACAGAGCGCCAGCGGGCGGAGATCCACGTCTACCAATGACGCCCTTCGCTCGGCGAGATAGTCCAGCACAGCGCGCAGCCGTTCCCGGCCCCGGACCAGCGGGTGAGCCTCGTCGATGCGTCGGCCATGGCATCGCCCGGCTACGGCGATCAGGCGCCTCACGGCCTCGCGCGGTCCGAGCCGGGCGATACGGCGCTCCAGTAGCAGCAGATGATCGTGTTCGTAGTTGGCATCGGCGACCAGCACGTCCGGCGTCAGCAGCTCAGGCGGCAGCGCTCGGCGAACGGACTCATCCGCCAGCACGAGACCGGGCTGCCCCCAGGCCCGGAGGCAACCGTCGGCGTCGAGGAACACCGGTGCTCCAGCAAGGATGCGGTCAATGAGGTCGTCGCCCTCACGGAGCGGGCCGACCTGAGTCGGCATGGACTCCAGCCGTGCGACGTATCGGAGGAGTGCGTTCAGCTTCTCGCGCGTGTTGAGGATGGCGTTGGCCTGCGTGAGTGGTGTCCCGGTCGGGATCTGCGCCTTGACGAACTTCAGCACGTCGCTCGTCAAGAGGTCCCGCTCCCCGAGACTGGAGACCAGTCGGGTGAGCGGTTGCCCCATCTGTCGCTCACCGGCCACAGAGCGCGGCTCGACGTGATCCAGGTGCTCATGGGCGATTTGCCAGAGCGCAAGTTCGTTCCGGGTCAGGCGCAAGTTGCGTGCGAGTGTCCAGCGCCCCCGGGAGGACTTGACGAGCGGAACGGTGGCGGCGGCGAGGCGCACCTGCTCCACGAAAGGTTCTAGGATCGGTTGTTCGGGGTCCAGTGGCAGCAGCTTATAGAACGCCGTCGCCTGATCGCTCTCGTCACGGATACGCGCCAGATTCTCCCCGAAGAGCCGGGCGATCCGAGCCACGACCCGGCGATTCCAGGCCGCGCGGTCACTGTCGTCGCTCAGGATGCCATCGCGGTTGTTGGTAGGGAAGAAGTCGCCGTTAATGTGAAACGTAAAGCCCGTGTCGAGGCGCGTGGGGAGGTAATTGTAGATCGTGCCGGGAAGACTGACGTCCGGCGTCCACGCGGCGCTCGTGTCGCCTTCGGAGAGCTTTCGGCGATAGGCGAAGGCTACGTCCGGGCTCTTAATGCGGAGCCCATCTCGGCGGTACCCGTCGTCGAGGCTCGCACGGTACACCATCCAGTGCTCCACCCGGCTGCTCAGACGAGACCCCCGACGATCCTGGATCGTGAGCGTCCACCGTTGCCGGTAGCCGTCCGTCGTGGCCTCTTGCTCACCCTGGTGGTCGAAGCGGGCCTCGAACAGTGGGAGATCCCCGTCATCCGCGTACAGCGCGACGCGGCGCATGTGCCTCAAGAACAGCAGCACCCGCCCGATCTCGTCGGGCATGGCGTCACGGAGGTTGGCGATGCGATCTGGGGTCCAGGGTGCGGACATCTCGAGGCGGTCGCCGATCGGCGTCCGATGGGACCGCCAGGGAAAGTGAAACTCCGTTCGATCGACCACCGGCGATGGCCATTGCGGGAGGCTATCCGCGAGGGGGTCGAAGACCAGATGACGCCCATTAGAATGCAGCTCCGGATGGTCCGTGAGCTGATACACGGACAGGAAGCCGGTGCCCCAGGTCCCGATGGCCTCGGCCTCGTCTCGCTTCCCTCCACCCGCGATGGTGCAGATGTCGCGGAAGTTCTTGTCGCTAAACACGCTGTCGTTCTGAACGACGAGCCTGTCAGCCAAGATCCGGAAGGTCAGCCAGGTCGATCCGGCGTCGTCTGCGTTCTGGACCAGCTCTCGCACGATGGCGGCGCCGCCCGCGTACCCGGCGATGTTCGTGCGGATGACGTTGAGCTTGTCGACGCCGTACGAGATATGCCCGAGCGGGGCGTCATCGGCATCTGGGCCATCCGGCAGCATCGGGGTTACAGCCATCGCAGAAGCTCTCCACTGGCAAGCTGGTCGCGCCCGCGCGCCAGCAGGATGGGATACGTGTAGGTGCGACGGCCCTCGTGGCCGTCGAAGGTCGCCTGCTCCTCGCCGATGTACGCGTCGGCGCGGAGGCGTGTAAGCAGACGGTCAACTGTCTCGTCTCGGCGGGGCAGCGTCTCAAATATGCCCCAGTATGGGCATCCGCGCAAGATGTCGAGGCGCCAGCGGCGCAGGTGCGGCTCGGGAATCGAGCGCGTCACCAGGTAGGCGTTGCCGGCGAGCACGTTCAGCAACGTGCCGGTCCCATACGGGCTCTGTCCGGGGCGCCGTTGCTCCTGGTTCCAGTGGACGATCTGCAGCAGGGCGAAGGCTGGATCCAAGAACGCGCTAGGGTCCGAGACGTCACGAGCGGCGATATGACTCCAGGGAAAGGCGGTCTCTGGGGCACAGGCGTCACACGCGCCGCATCCGCCGTTCGGCGGCTCCTCGCCGAAGTAACGCGGGACGCGCGCACGGCGGCAGCCGTTCCCTGGGCCAGCCTCCGCGTACGCCACCATCTGCTCAAGCTTGCGTGTGGGATCGACGCCCGCGGCGCGCGCTGGGAGCACGACCTGCGTGCCGGTGGCCAGCGCGGGCTGCTTCCGGACGATGGCGCCTCGCTCCCAAGGGCGATACACCGCCCACTCCTCGACGGCCAAACGCACCAGGAGGGCATCGAGCGCCTCGGGGCCTACCCCGAGGCGTGTCGCCTCGGCAGGTAGGTCCAGCTCGACGCGACGGTGCGCCTCCCAGCAGCAGACGGCAACGGCACGCGCGAACAGCACGGCCGAGGCCGGGTCGGCGGCGGCAAGATGCTCGCCGATGGCAGCCACGTCCTGCAGCAGGGTCATCGTGCCTTTGGCCGTGAAATCTGGCCCGCGCTCGATCTGACCGGCCTGCTCCAGGAGATGCAATCCGATCCTGATCTTGACCTCGTCCGTGCCGAGTGCGTGGCGCAACGCGTCGGTGTCCAGGTGGACGGTCTCGCCGGGGAGCGCCCGAATCCGGGCTGCCAGCTCTTCGAGCACGGCCGGGTCCGGCTGGCCTTCCTCGATGAAGAAGTCGTGGACGTTTCGATCCGAGGGATGGTGCAGCAGGATGCAGTACGAGGTCTCGCCGTCGCGGCCGGCCCGCCCCGCCTCCTGGAAGTACGATTCGAGGTCACCGGGCATCTGGGCATGCACGACGTAGCGGATGTTCGGCTTGTCGTTGCCCATACCGAACGCCTTGGTACAGACCACGACGTCAACCTGATCGTCCATGAACAGCTCCTGGACGCTGGCGCGGTCAGCCGTGTCCATCTTGCCGTGATAGGCGCGCGCCACGAAGCCGGCCGCTTCCAGGCGGCGTGCCAGCCGGTCGGCCTCAACCGTGGTGGTGACGTAAACGAGGGCAGCAGCACGATCGCGAGCGGCGGCCTCCACAATCCGCAACAGCACCCCGAGCCGATCCCGCTTCGTCCTGATCCGGTTGTACCGCGAGCGCTCGTTGTAGACCACGAGGCGCAGCTCCGGGCGGTCGAACGACGCAGTGATCTCGATGGGGTCGTGCATGGCAAGGGCGGCGACGATCTCTCTGCGCATCGGGACCGTCGCCGTGGCAGTGAAGGCGGCCACGGGTGGGCGCGACGGCAGCCGCTCGGCGAGGCGAGGCAGGGCGAGGTAGTCCGGGCGGAAGGTCGGTCCCCAGAGGGCGACACAGTGGGCCTCGTCCACGACGATCTGCGAGATGTGGGCCCGCTCGAGCGTGGCGAGCACCAACGGATCGCGAATCCGCTCCGGCGCGATGTACACCAGTTTGGCCGTGCCACGCCGCATCCGCTCCAGGACCGATTCGCGCTCGTCGGCAGATTGTCCGCTGTAGATTGCACCGACGACCTCAACCCCGCGGTCGTTCAGGTTGTCGACCTGATCCCGCATCAGGGCGATCAGCGGCGAGAAGACGACCGTGATCCCTTCGCGCAGGAGGGCCGGCAACTGGAAGCAGAGCGATTTGCCGGCGCCGGTCGGGAGGAGCGCCAGGACGTCGCGGCCGGTCAGCATGGCGCGGATGACTTGCTCCTGCTCCTGCCCCCGGAAATCCCTGAAGCCGAAGACCTCGCGGAGGGCGGTCAGGAGCGTCGGGCGCCACTGCTCGTACTCCGTATCGGTGATGACCGCTGGCAGGGCCAGGTCCGCCAGGCGGGCTACCAGGTCCAGCACGTGCTCGGCCGGCAATGCGGCGAGGACACGCACGGCCACATCGGGGGAGATCACGTCAGGCAGGCGCTCGGCGAGCATCCGGTAGAAGGCGGGGCGACTACGCTCGGCGTCCTCATCGCGCGGCATGTGTCCGGGCAATGACGACAGCAGCTCGTGGCGATACGCCTTCCGATGAATACGGCGGTCCATCAGCAACACAGCGCCCCGGTCGCCACGCCGCCGCAGCAGCCGCCCGAATCCCTGCTTGAAGCGAATGGCCATCAGCGGGAACAGGTACTCGTCGAACTCGCGACCGCCCCGATCGGTCACATCCTGGGCGCGGGCCTGGATAACCGGGTCGAACAGGAACGGGAATGGCAGCTTCTCCAGTACCACGAACGAGAGCGACTCACCCGGGACGTCGATCCCTTCCCAGAAGCTCTGGAGTCCGAGTAGGACCGACTCCGTGATCTCCTTGAAGTCCTCGCGGAGCTGGCGCCGCGAGTGGCCGGGCAACTGCGCCAGGAGCGGGATTCCCTGCCGCCCGAGAGCCTCGAAGCAGCGCCGGTACAGTTCCTCCAGCCGGCTGCGCGCCGTGAACAGCACCAGCGCACGCCCCTGGGTCAGATCCAGCAAGCCGAGGATCTCCCGCGAGAGCTCCTCCTGGAAGCTTTGGATCGTGCGCTGGAGAGGGGTGTACTGCATGTAGGCCGGGAGGCCGAGCAGCGCGTTCTCGGCGTAATCCAGGTCGCCCTGGACCGCGCGGATGTCGCCGGGGGCGAGCCGGTCGGCCAGCCCCAGCCGATCGACGAAGAACGAGAAGTCGCCGCCCCGGATCGAGAGCGTGGCGGACGTGAGGACACACGCCCGAAGCTCCTCATAGCGGCGGGCGAGCTCCGAGCCTACGCGAATCGGCGCGCACTTCAGTGCCCAGTCCGGGGCGTCCGGCCGGTGCTCGAGCGGACCGTCGTCTTCGTCGCTGTGGGTGGTCTCGGGGCCGACCTCGATCCAATTGACATCGTGGATGCGGCGGACTTGCAGGATCTGCTCGTGGAGCCGCTGCTGCTCCGCCAGGGCATCGTGAACCTCGCGCAGATCCGCAAGCATCAGGCCGCCGTCGTCTACTGGGCCGCGCTCAACAGCCTCGACAAGCTCGGTGAGCCGAGCCAACAAGTCGCTAAGGTGGAGGTCGAAGAGCTGCGCCCTGGCACCTTCAATTCGGGACCAGTGCGTCCCGTCCACGCGCCTGGGATCTGACTCCAGCCGCACCCGGGCACCGTAGCGCGGCTCGAATGCCCGGTCACGCGTCCGGGCGTACTCGGTCAGGTGGCGGCCAAACTCATGGATCAGCGGTCGCAGGCGGCGAAGGGGTGGGAAGACCGCCCTGGCCCGCGCCACGACATCACGGCCCGGGCTGTCCCCAAGTAGGCGCGTCAGGAGACCCTGGCTCGCGGGCTCGTCGAGTAGACGATCAAGGAGAGCCGTCAACGCGGCCCGCGACACCTCACGCGTCCACGCACCAGTTGCAGCGTCCTCCAACGCATGGGCCTCGTCCACAATCAGGGTGTCAAAGGCAGGTAGCCGGCTGCTCTCCGAGAGCCAGAGCGCGTGGTTGGCCAGCACGAGGTGAGCCGACCGGGCACCTGCCGTCGCGTGTTCAAGCGGGCAGCCGGCGGCCCGGCACGCCCGCCCCCCGCAGCCGCCCGCCCCAACGGCAGCCAGCACGCCGCGCGCGGTCGGAAAGGTGGATAGGCACCAGTACGTCACGTCATCGAGGGTCCAGTGCGGCTGCGCGAGCGCCTTGCCCACCAGATACGCCAGGACGAACCGCTCGGCGAGCGGCGCCTCGGGGCCGAGCAGCTTCAGGTGGCGCAGCAGCCGCCGGTGGCAGGCGTAGTTGCCCCGCCCCTTGAGCACCTGGCTGGTGAACGGCGGCCCCAGGCTGGCCCGCAGCGCGGCGACCTCCCCGACAAGCTGATCCTGGAGGGTGCGATAGGCCGTGGTGACCACGACGGTCTGCCCCGTTCGGCAGGCGTGCGCCAGCGCGGGCAGGAGGTACGCCAGCGTCTTGCCGGTGCCCGTCGGTGCCTCAATAAGGGCGAAACGTCCGGAGTCCAGGCTCCGCTGGACGTGATCGAGCATGGCGCGCTGCCCGGGCCGCTCGGTCAGGCCGTGCGCCCACGCGTGGCGATCGAGCAGCGCGGCGGCATCGGAGTCACCGTCCGCGAGCAGCCGGGCAGGGGAGGTCGGGAGGTTCTCAGGAACGGGCGTCAGGCCGTCGCGCACTGATGCGAGCGATGCGGGGTTCAGGCCGGCCCAGTCTTTGCCGTCGAGCTCCGGCAGGAGCAGCCGGGCGGCGGCACTTTCGGGACTGGTCCCAGTGTGCAGGCGGCTCAACAGGGCCTGGTACGTCGCCGCCAACAGCGCCGTGTCGGTCACGGCGTTGTGGAGCGAGCGCTCGTCGATCGGGACGTCCGGTGGCTCGTTCGTGGCGCCGGCCCAGACCCGATTGGCGTCACCATGGGTGACGCCAAGCACCTCGGCCACCTCAGCGAGCCGGTAGCGCGGGAGGGCGGGGCATGCCAGCAGCGACAGCTCCATCGTGTCGACGCATGGGTTGGCCAGCGGCCCGAGCCCGGCGACGAGAAAGCCGCGATCGAAGCGCGCGTTGTGCGTGACGATCGGGTCGGTGCCGAGGAACGCTCGGACGCGGTCCGTGACCTCGCTAAGCTGGCCGGCCTGCTCGATGCGGGCCAGCAGTTCGGGATGGTCCGTCAGCCCGATCTTGGCCTGCACGGTCAATGGGATGACAACTGGGCGCGGGATTGACGTACAGGTTGAGTGCAGCATTGGGCTGGCCGGCGCGGTATCGGATTGCGACGAGCTGGACGATGCGGTCTTGGGCAGGATCCAGCCCGGTCGTTTCAAGGTCGAGGACCACGTAGTCCGTCACGGCACGTGACAGGTTCACCAGGAACGGCATGTCCATGGCCGCTTGATCGGCAGCACCTTCGTGGCTCAGCCCCGTGCCATCTGCCGGCCGCTCCGGCCGTGAGGTGGAGGAGGCGGTGCCAGTTGTCTCCACCAGCGCATATCGATCTCCCGCCAATGCCAGGAACGTGCGGGCATGACTCAGCAGCTGGCGCAGCGTACGCTCCTCAGCAACCTTGCCGCTGTGCCGCAGGCGACGGCGGATCTCGGGCACCGTCAGGCCGGACGGCTCGCCGAGCAGCAGGTGCTGCACGGCGAGGCCAAGCGGCGACTCTGGCGTGAGGAATGTGGTCATGGACTGCATAGATCCACAACGCATCGACCGATCGCCCGGGGGACTATGAACCGCCCCGGGTTTGATGGAGACTCTGGCTATTGGGAACTCGCCAGCAAGGCTGGTGCTGGCGGCTGAAGGAAGGCGGCCTCGAACTCGGCCGGAGTGATCATCCCCAATTCGCCGTGCACTCGGCGATGGTTGAACCAGTCGACGTACGCCAGGGTGGCGTACTCCGCGTCATCGAGGCCACGCCAGGACCCAGCATGACGGATCAGCTCAGTCTTGTACAAGCCGTTGAACGACTCGGCGAGGGCGTTGTCGTAGCTGTCGCCGCGCGAGCCGACCGAGAGGACGGCGCCGGCCTCGGCCAGGCGCTCGGTATAGCGGATGGCGAGGTACTGGGAGCCCCGGTCGCTGTGGTGGATCAGCCCGGTGATCGCCTGAGTGCGGCGCGACCACAGCGCCATCTCCAGGGCGTCGAGTCCCAGGTCGGTCCGGAGCGACTGGGAGACCTGCCAGCCGACCACATAGTGCGAGCAAACATCGACGACGAAGGCGACGTAGACCCACCCACTGTGGGTCTTGACGTAGGTGAGGTCGGCCACCCACAGCCGATTCGGGGCCGGCGCCCGGAACTGGCGGGCGACCAGGTCGAGCGGAAGGCTGCTCGCTTCATCGCCGATCGTCGTCCGAATTCTGGTCTTGCCCCGCACCACGCCTCGGAGGCCCAGCGTCCGCATCAGCCGCTCGACGGTGCAGCGGGCGACCGGGATGCCCTCGCGCTTGAGCTGCGCCCAGACCTTGTCGGCGCCGTACACCTGGCGGTGCGCGTCCCAGACTCGCCGAATCTCCTTCTCTAAGAGCGACCGACAATAGGTCGGTGACTGAACAGAAGTAGCAGGCAGGCACGGGCACCCGCGACAGTAGAGGTGTCAGCCATCCCCGTCGTAGAGGAGCCCGTGCCTGTCCTGCCAGTCTGCCTGTTCGAGCCGCTCTGGGTCCAGTTCTCGGCGCTGCTGCCGGAGCGCCCACGCTTCTCACCGACCCATCCCTTGGGCTGCCACCGGGAGCGGATCGCCGACCGGGTGGTGTTCGAGCACGTGATCGCCGCGCTGGTGCACGGCTCGGGGTATGAGCGGATCGCGAGCCCGGGTTGCTCGGGGGGGACGATCCATCGTCGGCTGAAGGAGTGGGCGGCGGGGCTGAGCGAGCAGGCCCACACCCTGGCGCTGGAGGCGTATGATCAGATGATCGAGCTGGAGTTGGACGACCTGGCGGTCGATGGCTGTATCACCAAGGCACCGCGTGGGGGCGAGGTCGCCGGGCGGTCGCCGAGCGGCGCCGGGCGGTCGCCGGTCAATCGGGGCAAGCAGGGGCTCAAACGCTCCCTGGTGACCGACGCCGTCGGCATCCCGTTGCACGTCGCCTCTACTGGGGCGAACCGCCACAACGCACCGCTGCTCGGCCCGACCCTGGCCGGGCTCGACAAGTTCGACGGGCTGCCCGACGACGTGACCGTCTACCTCGATCGCGGCTACGATGGCGGCCACGATGGCAACCCACCCGAGCCGTGCTCGACGGCCTTGGCTTCGCGGGTGCCATCGCCCGCAAGGGCATTCCGGCTCCGGCCCAGGCTGGTTCGCGTTGGATCGTCGAGCGCACGCACCACTGGATGAAAGGCTACAGCAAGCTCCGACGTTGTACCGAGAAGCACCGACGGGTCGTCGACGTCTACCTCTTCCTCGCTGCCGCGCTCGTCGTCCTCCAACAGTTCATCCAGCGCGCTCGACGCCGCTATCGCTGGCCGACCCGCCCCACAACCCGCCGTCTCAAGTAGCCCCCTCTTGCCGGTCGCTCTAAGCCGGGCATGCCGTTGATCTTCGCCACGATCGGGCCGCGACCGTCTTCGGCCTGCCGTGCCTTCCCGTCCCCTCGCTGGTCACGTTCGAGGTGTCCGTGCGGCTGGCCCTGCACCGCCTCCTGGGACACCGCCGGATCAACCGGCCGCCCGTGACCGTCGAGCTTGAGCATCCGATCCACCCGAGTCGGCATCGCCTCGAATACCAACGTGTCGTGATTAGCTGGCTGTACGGCCGACTGGTGGCGACCTCGACCGGGCGCCAGCCGTCGAGCCGATTGATGAACATGGTCGGCGCGAACGGCCTACTGGAGATCCCCTCGGGTGGCGAGACCTTGACGGCCGGCCCGCGGGTGACGACGCTGCTGACCGGCGAGATCCTCGACAGTGTCGAGCACCCGCTGCCCTGATTGGGGCCAGCCGAGCGGCGCCGGTCTGCCAAGTGTGAGCCACATCACAGCGCCGAGTGTCGTACACCGCTACACACGAGGCGGCGTGCTGCGCACACGAACCGCGGGTGGTCTTGCGATCTACGGCGCTTGGCGTCCGGCGTCAGATCGGTCCCACACCTGAGAGGTCGAGGTCCGAACGGCGCGCGACTCGTCGCACCACTAGATAAGAGATGGGCGTAGAAAGCAGTTAAGTTGACAGAAGGATGGATTGCGACACCGTCTTCCTGGTTGTTCGAGCGGTTTTCGCGGGAAGGGAGTTAGCCCGGCCCCGACCAGCGCGCTGGCAGCCGTCGTGCGCTCTAGGGGTGAGTTTGACGCAGGAGGGACACGCCACGATGCGGTGTCACGCATCGGGCGAATCCCCGCCTCCGCCAGCCGGGAACCGGTCGCTCCTGACCCTCGGATGCCGTCCCGACGGAGTTGGAGGGGGCTCATGCTCACACATCCGACTGATGCGCGGCGATCGATTTCCACGAACGGCGCGGTCTCGCTCAACGATGCGTCGGCGGAATCGGACTCCAGGAGTGGAGCCGACCACGCGGCCGGGCAGCGACCCTCGGCCGTGACGCACGTGAGCCTGTTCAGCCCGAGCAGGCTGCTGCGCGACGGCCTTGTCAGCCTCTTGTCGCCCATGCTTACGCTCGACGTCGTCGGCAGCCACGACGGCCTGCTCACGCACGACAGTTCGTGTGCCAACCCGCTGGGGCACGTCGTCCCGTTCGACGCGCATCTCGGCCACGAGGCCGTCACCCGCTGGGTGCAGTACTGGCAGGAGCAGGGGGTGCCGGCCCACATCTTGATCGTGGAGCTTGCCGACGCCGATGCGCTCCTCGACTATATCGAGGCCGGTGTGCGTGGCTACCTCCCCCGCGGGGCCTCGACGACCGACCTGGTCGAAGCGATCGATGCCGTGCGGCGGGGTGTTGCCCACTGCTCGCCGGGCCTGATGGCCGACGTGTTCCCCCGGCTCGCCGCGAATGGCCAGGCTGGCCCGTCCGTGCGCAGCACCGCCTCGTCGACGGTGCTCACCGCCCGCGAGCTTGAGGTGCTCCACTACATCAACGCCGATTGGACCAATCAGCAGATCGCCGCGACCCTGGCCATCGAAGTCAGGACGGTGAAGCACCATGTGCACAATATCCTCCAAAAGCTGAACCTCCGGCACCGTTGGGACGCCGCCCGCCTCGCCGTCGAACAGGGCTGGCTCGGGGCCAACCAGCCGCCGTTGCCGCCGGGCTAGCACACCCGGCGGTGCCGGCACGGTGCTCTAATGCGGGCAGCAGGACCGATCAGCCCGCTGCCCTTTTCCACGGTCGCTCTCCAGGCCAGGAGTGGGATGCTCCCCGCATGGCCGCGACGCGGCTGACCGGCGCTCTCGGCTGGCCTGCCGTGGTGATCGACTGTGATCGACCCAGGATCGATGTCCGAATCGATCTGAGGGTGATCCGGACATCGATCCCGGGTCGAGCCGAAAGAGGGACCCCTGGCCGCGGCAAAGATGGACCCTCGATCCGTTACGCGCGCCGAGTAGCCGCGCGTATCGTGGACTGGAGCCGGCCAGCGGTCCAGCGCAAGCGCCCGGACAGACACCTGACCAGCTAAGAAGTCAGATCCTTGGTTTCCGTCGACCAGCAACAGCAACCCCGGACCGGGTGTCCCTCATGTTGTTGCGGGGAGGGGCTGGCGGTGACGAGAGCGAAAGAAGGGCTTGCGCCAGGGGTGGGCCTTGGTGGGGTGGCCGTTGACGATGCGGGGTGGTGAGGGGGGAGCGGGTG
>JADLFM010000250.1 GCA_020845495.1 Chloroflexota bacterium | reverse complement strand
GGTCGTCGATGGGCATGGCCATACCGGACTTGATGTAGTTGTACTGATTGAAGAACGGCGCGTAGCCGTGGGCGCTCCAGGGGATCGACTTGTCCTTGATCATCGCCAGGGCCTTCGGCTCCCAGCCGGCCGCGCCCGCCTCGAGTTCGACCGTGACCTTCCCCTGATTGGCTGCGTTGTACGCGGCCGTCGCGTCGTTCATCCCCAGCTCGGCCCAGGTCTGATCGACCAGCGTCTTGATGGACTTGCCGCCGCCAGAGGCCGCCGGCTTCGGGGCTTCAGCAGGCTTCGCAGCCTCGGCAGGCTTCGCCGGCGCAGCGGCTGGCGCGGCCGGCTTCGTCTCGGCCGGCTTGCTGTCAGCCGGCTTGGCCGGGGCAGCAGCCGGCGCGCTGCACGCGGTCAGGGCAGCCGCGCCGAGCAGTCCTGCTGAAACTCCGAGGAACGACCGTCGGCTTGAACTCATACTCTTGGGATCCCTCATCACTGTGGCCCTCCCGGCCACAAGGGTAGGCGGGCGAGGGCGACGTGTCAAGGTCGGATGTGCTTGGGATCCCACAGGGTGCGCCGCCTGCATTCGGCTGGCCTCGGCTCGCCACGGCGACCCGGCGCCCGGGACCACGTCAAAGGGGGCGTCACCGTCATCGTGACGCCCCAAGAACTCCGGACGCTTGATGCCGCCCTGACCCGACGATGGGCGGGCCGGGACCTACTTGACGTCGAGCAGCTCGACCTCGAACAGCAGCGTGGCGTTGGGCGGGATCACGCCACCGGCCCCGCGCGAGCCGTACCCCAGGTCCGGCGGGATGACCAGCTTGCGGACGCCGCCAACCTTCATCCCGGCCACGCCCTCATCCCAGCCTCGGATGACGCGGCCCGCGCCGAGCGGGAACACGAACGGCTGGTTGCGGTCTTTCGAGCTGTCGAACTTCGAGCCGCTGGTGAGCGTCCCGGTGTAGTGCACGGTGACATTCTGGCCGGCCTTCGCCTCAGCGCCCGTGCCCACCTTCACGTCGGTGTACTTGAGGCCAGACGGCGTCGTCACCTCGTCGCCGCCGCCGGCCCCGCCAGACGGCGCCTGACTCTGGGCGCAGGCCGCCACCAACGCGGCCAGCACAGCCGCCCCCACCACGATGCCGAGAACCATGATCGGCGATCTCCTTCGTCGGCGCATCCGCGCTCCTGCCTCCGTCTGGACGGCGAGGCCGGTCCTCCCGGGCCAGGACGTCCCGTCGGATCATGCCACGGCCGTTCACGGCGCGGCCAAGTGTGACGGATTGGCAACTGTCACCAGTCTACGGCGATGGTATTTGTCCCGTTGATGGTGTACGATGTTTTGGCAGACTCGCGTTGAAGTGTCGGCGACGCTGCTGGCATGGATCGTGCGCCTGTGGACGGCTCGTGGAGAGGCGGCGGAGCGCGAGTCCGCTGTCCTGGGGCGGCAATCGGGGCCGCCGCATCAGCGTGCCAGCGACGTCACGCCGGACGATCCGTCCGCCCGTGCCGGCTGCTGGCCGTGCGGCGGCCCTGCAGCGCGCGACCGTCGCCCAGCGGGACCATGACTGAGGTGAACGGTAGCGTGGTAACGGGCAGGTACTCCGTGACGCTGTTGATTGGTGCGCCCGGTGCGGGCAAGGGAACCCAGGCCGAGAACGTCAGACAGACGCTCGGCATTCCGCACGTGGCCACTGGCGATCTCCTGCGCGAGCATCGGCGGCAGGGGACGGCGCTCGGGAGAACGGCCCGCGCCTACATGGACCACGGCGAGCTGGTGCCAGACGACCTCGTGGTGCAGATGGTGCTCGACCGCCTGGAGCTGCCAGACGCCGCCAACGGCGTCCTGCTCGACGGCTTCCCCCGCACGATGGTGCAGGCCGAGTCGCTGGACCGGGAGCTGGCAGCCCGCAACGGTCGCGTCGAGGCCGCGCTCTTCCTCAACGTGCCCGAGGCCGTCCTCGTTCGGCGACTCTCGGGCCGCCGCGTGTGCGAGCACTGTCACGGCACGTTCCACGTCGATCTGCACCCAGCCGCCGCCGAGGGCCGCTGCCCGAAGTGCGACCGTCGCCTCGTCCACCGCCGCGACGACCACCCGACGGCCGTCGCGCAGCGCATCGCCATCTTCGTGAAGCAGACGACCACCGTGCTAGAGCACTACCGAGGCCAGGGCATCGTCCACGAAGTGAACGGCAACCAGCCGGTCGAGCGGATCTGGGCCGACCTGCTCAAGATCCTCGGCCACCGCGGCCCCGCACCGACCCGGACCCCACCCACCGACTCGACGCCTCCGGGCGGAAAGACGCCCCACCGAACGGCCCGACCGCCGCAGTCGCCGCCGCCGAGCCTGCGCCCGGCAATGTAGCCAGATGGGCCGCGACGGTCGCCGCCGTGGCTCCGGCCCAGGGCGATTGCATGTTCATTGGTGTCCCCGAAGCATCATGGAGCGGGCGGTCGGGGGTTGAAACCCCCGCCTACAGTCATTCCGTCGCTGCGCGACGGCCGTCGGGCACGGCAGGCACTGGTGCGACCGGAGCGTCGCGCAGCGACTGCAGGATCGTAGGCGGGGCTTTCAAGCCCCGACGCCGCCGCACGACGACATCAACATGCAATCGCCCCGGTTCGTGACTCAGGGCGATCGCATGTTCATTGGTGTCCCCGAAGGATCATGGAACGGGTGGTCGGGGACTGAAGTCCCCGCCTACAGTCACGCCGTCGCTGCGCGACGGACACCGGGAACAGCGTCGTCCGGTGAGACCGGGGCGTCGCGCAGCGACTGCAGGATCGTAGGCGGGGCTTTCAAGCC
>JADLFM010000249.1 GCA_020845495.1 Chloroflexota bacterium | reverse complement strand
TCCGTCAGGAGTCCTGGTCTGTCCACTTTTCGGACCCGCCGTCACCTTCACCAGTCGCTCAGAATCCCGCCACGCTCAGCCATCCTCCTGGACACGCGGCGGCATAATGGCGGAAGTCGAGACTAGGTCTGCTCCGCATCCCGGCATTGTCGCCTCACTCGATGTGATCGTGCAGGCCGTTGGGGTTCGACTCCCCTACTTTGCCTCTGGGGACACGTACCGTAGCTCTGGGCCATAATGCCGCGCCGAT
Source organism: Chloroflexota bacterium (assembly GCA_020845495.1). Next base: position 3,037 of record JADLFM010000249.1, on the reverse strand, counting down.
GCGTCCGTCAATGTCGCGTCCGTTGAGCGGGTGCCAGAGATAGTGTGGGAGGAATCGACACCAAATGAATGCCATCAAAGATGCCATCAAGTCAGGTAGAACCGTTGTCGGGACAGCCGGATCTCCGAACGTAGACGTGTCGCTCCTGGCCGACGCCGGGTTCGACTTCCTGCTGTTCGACACCCAGCACTCGCCTTGGGAGATCAAGCAGCTTCAGCCGCCGATCCAGGCGATGCGCGGCAAGCAGGCGGCGCCGGTGGTGCGCGTCGCCTCAAACGAGCCCTACCAGATTTGCTTCGCGCTCGATGCCGGGGCACGCGGCGTCGTTGTTCCGCTGGTGAACACCCGGGCGGAGGCAGAGGCCGCCGTGCGCGCCTGCCACTACTTTCCCCTTGGCAACCGCAGCAACGCCGGGGTACGCGGTGAGTGGGGTGAGTTCAAGACGTACCGCGATTACATGGATGCCGTTAACAGCGAGCTTCTTATCGGGCCGATGATCGAGACCAATCAGGCGCTTGAGAATCTCGATGCCATCGCCTCGGTCCCTGGTGTCGATGTCTTGCTGATCGGCCCGTCCGACCTGTCAATCGAGCTGGGGGTGCCGCTCGACTACGCGTGCGACACCTATCAGAGAGCGCTCGATAAAGTCGCGGCAGCCGCCGCAAAGCACGGCATCGCCGCTGGAATGTATTTCATCCCGCCCGGGACGGACCCGAATTTCTATGTCCAGAAGGGGTTCAAGTTCTTCACCATGCCCTGGGCCCCCTGGGCGCAGGCTGGGATTCAGAGCGCCCTTGCCGGAATTGAGCGCTAACGAGGTATGGAGGTGGAGCAGCGTCCGACGGGCGTAGTCGACGATGAACTGCCAGCGGACGATGGCCTTCATGAGCATGTCGCGGTCGCGGATGCGGCAGGCGAAGCCCTGTCCGTACCGCCGCCGTCCGCTTCCGCGACAGGCCCTGGATCCGGTCCCGCTCCTCATCGCTCAGCCTCAGCAGATACCGCTTCACCATGATGCCGTCCTCCTCGAAAAAACTGCATCATGGCTTCTGTCTACCCATCACGTCCAGCGTGGCAGAGTACTAGCACGCGAGTGGCCTACACCGGCTCAGACGGTGGCCGGAGTCATACTCGGGGCCACCGTCGCTGCTGTCTGTTTCACCCTGCCACGCTGAAAGGCAAGCACAGGGCCCAGTGCCGGGTGCGGAACCTGGGTCGTTTGGTGCTGCTCAACGACCGCGTACTGATCAGCGCCGACGAACTTCGAGTTGCACGAGGCCCGGTCAGTCGTAGTTGATCCGATATGCCTTGACGGCCGTGTCGTGAAACATAGCCGCCCGCTCGGTGGACGAGTAGTCCTTCGAGAAGCGCTTGAAGGCGTTGAACAGGACGGGGTGCGAGAACGAGACCTTGTCGACCGGGAAGTTGCTCTCGAACATGCACCGGTCCGGTCCGAACAGCTCGATGCACGGCTCCACGAGCAACGCCATCCCCTTCGCCAGGGCCTCCGAGCCGACCGGCTTGTCGAGGGCGTGCCAACCGAAGCCGATCCGTGGCAGGCCGATGCCGCCGACCTTCATGTAGACGTTAGGGCAGGCCGCCACCTCGGCCAGGCCCTTCTTCCAGGCAGGGATTGTCTCGTCATCGCGCCCGGCGTACGCCCCGGTCCGCAAGATCCCGCCGAGGTGGTTCACAATGATCGGCAGGTCGGGGACCGCCCGCGCGAAGTCCGCCAGCTCCGCGAGCTGCGTGAAGCTGACGCCGGTGTCGAGGGAGAGGCCCATCTGGGCCAGCACCCGCGCGCCGGCTCGGTAGCCGTCCGAAGCCAGGGCGCCCTGCACGTCGCGCTGCTCCACCGCGCCCGGGGTAGGGTCCCAGGTGACGGTGTGGCGGATGCCCCGGAACCGGTTCGGGCTGGCGGCCTGAAGCGCCTCCAGGACCGGCTTGGCTCGATCGCCCATCTTCAGGTCGGCAGCCCCGATGATGGCCGCCGCCGCCCGCGTCGGCCCGTAGATCCCGCTGGCGCTCATGGCCGCCTGGCCCTGAACGAACTCCACTTCGCCCACCGTCTTCAGCTCGGCCGGCCCGGATCGACGGTACATCGTCCGCGCCTCAATGAACACGGTGGAGCGGACGTTGTGGCCCTGGTTCACGTCGGCCAGTAGCTCGGGCAGCAGGTAATGCTGATACGGGATGCGCTCGGGCCGCTGATCCCAGAGGTGGTGGTGAGGGTCGCAGATTGGGAGCTCCGGCTCCAGGACTTCCTCCCGCGTGAGCCCCAACCAATCGTTGCCACCGTACGGCATCGCGCACCTCTCTGTGCAATCGTGGATCGTCGACGAGCCTGCCCACGCATCCTGGGAGTCCCGGCTCGGTTTTGGACGCCTCCCCAGACGTGCGGTGCCCCCCAGTATAGGTCGGCGGTCGCTGCCAGACCGGTACGCCAGCCTCGTGGCGCACCCGGATCTGGTGGCGCGACGGATCGAGCACTACGCCCAGCTGGTCGGCCGGGAGAGCGTGATCGCCGGGATCGACTGCGGTTCCGGGACATTCGCTGGGCGGCGCCAAGTCTACGAGTCGGTCATGTGTGCAAAGTTCGAGTCGCTAGCCGAGGGTTCCCAGCGCGCGAGCGCTTGGCTGTGGACGTAGCCGAAGGCCCCGGCTAGCGAACCTGCCATCGGTGATTGCACTTCGCCGCCAATGCCCACGCCGATCAGGATTTCGTTGCTCAGACTTTGAGGGCGCGAATTCTGCAGGAAAGATTCGCCTGTGGCCATGCAACGAGACTTCGCCCCCTGAAGTCGGTGACAAGAAGCCCTGGCGCTAGCCTGTCGTCACTGGCCACAATGGTGTCACCTGTCGCATGCACGGAGTGGTGCGTTGGACGTCTTCGAGCTACGGGATCGATTAGTCCGAGACTACTCGGCCTATGTCGAGAGCTTCATCAAGATCCGAGAGCCGGAGATCAAGAGGCGGGTCGACACCAGTCTCAATGACGGTCTCCTTTGGCCGGATCCCCTGATCCAGCTAAATCCCT
>JADLFM010000248.1 GCA_020845495.1 Chloroflexota bacterium | reverse complement strand
GTCAACCGGCACCTCAACATGTTCACGCTGATCGCGATGGGCGTCGGTGCGGCCTATGCCTTCAGCGTCGTTGCGACCATCGCGCCGGGTCTGTTTCCCGAGGCGTTCCGGATGGGAGGCCAGGTCGCCGTCTACTTCGAGCCGGCCGCCGTCATCGTTGTCCTGGTGTTGCTCGGTCAGGTGTTGGAGCTGCGTGCGCGCAGCCGCACGAGCGCAGCGATCAAGAACTTGTTGGGCCTCGCGCCGAAGACCGCTCGACGGCTCGGCGAGGACGCGAGCGAGGTCGACATCCCCCTCGCACACGTCATCGTCGGCGATCGACTGCGCGTACGGCCTGGTGAACGCGTGCCCGTCGATGGTGTCGTGATCGAAGGGACGACGACGGTCGACGAGTCAATGATCAGTGGGGAGCCCATCCCCGTCGAAAAGACGATGGACGCCAAGGTGACGGGCGGCACGGTCAACGGGACCGGGACGTTCGTGATGCGGGCGGAGCGCGTCGGGAGTGACACCCTGCTCGCGCAGATCGTCCGGATGGTCAGCGATGCGCAGCGCTCACGTGCGCCCATCCAGCGTCTCGCCGACACCGTCTCGGGATGGTTCGTGCCCATGGTCATCGCGGTGGCCGTGATCGCGTTCATTGTCTGGGCCGGGTATGGGCCGCCGCCACGGCTCGCCCATGCCCTGGTGAACGCCGTCGCAGTGCTGATCATCGCGTGCCCGTGCGCGCTTGGACTCGCGACGCCCATGTCGATCATGGTGGGCACCGGACGGGGGGCGGAAACCGGCGTGCTGATTCGTAACGCCGAGGCGCTCGAAATGCTCGAGAAGATCAGCGTCATCGTGGTCGACAAGACCGGCACGCTCACCGAAGGCAAGCCGAAGCTGGTGTCGATCGAGCCGCAACCGGGCATCGACGCGACGACCTTGTTGTCGCTCGCGGCAAGTCTCGAGCATGTCAGCGAGCATCCGCTGGCCGAAGCGATCGTCGCCGGCGCGCGCGAGCGGCAGGTGAACTTGTCCGAAGCCGGGGATTTCGCCTCGACCACAGGCAAAGGCGTTACGGGACGCGTCGGTGGGCGATCAATCGCCATCGGAAACCTGCGACACTTCGACGCGCTGGGCATCGATCCCGGTGCGTTGGGAGCCAGAGCCGAGGACCTGCGTCGCCAGGGCCAGACCGTGATGTTCGTCGCGGTCGACGGACAACCCGCCGGTCTCATAGGCGTCGCCGATCCGGTCAAGGCGACGACGGCCGAAGCCATTCAGTCGCTGCACCTCGAAGGCATCAGGGTCGTGATGCTGACTGGCGACAACCGGACCACGGCCGACGCGGTGGCGAAGGCCGTCGGCATCGATCAGGTCGAGGCCGACGTGCTGCCCGATCAGAAGGCGGCGGTCGTGAAGCGACTGCAGGCGCAGGGCGCGCGCGTCGCGATGGCCGGCGACGGCATCAACGACGCGCCGGCGCTTGCGCAGGCGGATGTGGGCATCGCGATGGGCACGGGCACGGACGTCGCGATGGAGAGCGCGGGCGTCACCCTGATCAAGGGTGACCTGCGTGGCATCGTCCGCGCGCTGCGCCTCAGTCGCGCGACGATGAAGAACATCCGCCAGAACCTGTTCTTCGCCTTTGTCTACAACGCCCTCGGTGTACCCGTGGCGGCCGGCGTCCTATACCCATTCCTGGGCCTGCTGCTGAGCCCAATGATCGCCAGCGCGGCCATGACCTTCAGTTCGGTATCGGTCATCGCCAACGCGCTGCGGCTCAGGAGAGCGCACCTCTGAAGCGGAGCGCCGTTGAATCCTGTCGGGCTCGAAGCACGCGACACGAAGTTCAAGCGGGGCGTGTTTCTGCTGGCGAGGATCACGACACTATTCCGAACTGAGTTCTTCAATCCCCCCAAAGGAAAGTAACCACCGTTGATTATGGTAGTGCGGGGCGGATGATGCCCCCCGACGGTCCGCATTCAGCGAACGTTGACTGGGAAGGTCTGCCAGTTCTCGCCATCGCGACGCAGTATCAACTGACGATTGCCAGGGGCCAGGGAATCGGCAACCAGGTCGGTGCGCAGGGTCGTGACGAAGTCGCGGACCTCAGCCCTGCCGCGTCCCGACGTGAGCACGGCTCCGTCGCTGCCGATGACTTGGACTTCATACGCTCCAGGCTCCGAGCCCACTGGCAGCAACAACGTCAGGTTCAGCTTCGCGCGCGGAAGCACCAGCGGGGGAAGGTCGGCCGCGGGAGTGTCACTGCGGGTGACCCCGTACCTGCGCAAGTCGAGCGTGACGGCGACCGGCTCCGCCTGTGCGACGACCTGTTCTGGCGCCGGAGTGCGTAAACGCTGCCCGCCCCCGGAGACGAGCCACGCCAGTCCCGCCGCGACGACCAAGAGTGCCGCCGCAGCTGCCGGCCACCACGTTCGCGCCGGTCGCCGTTCGTCCGCCGGCCGAATCCCCTCCGCCTGCTGAATCGCCCGCATCTCGCGATAGCAGGGTGAGCACTTGGACACGTGGTCGCCCACGGGATCGCCCACCGGCACCTGCCGGCGCGCGAGCGCGATCAGCTTCTCTCTGGGCGGGCAGCCCTCGCGTGTGGGATTGGGATTGGCGCCGCGGAGCAGCAGGTCGACTTCGTTCTCGGCCTTGAACTCGGGCTCAGCGTCTCGTCGCACGTCATTCGCCATCTGGCGTCTCGGGAGGGGGCTCCCCGCCGGACGCCGCGCGGGTCACTGATCGCGGGCGTCCCATCGGCTTGGTGAATCGTCGCTTCTTGTCGACTCCGAGCGCGGCTCGGATCTTGTCCTTCGCCCGAGAGAATAGCGTATCCACGGCCGCCGCTGACGTGCCGCGATGCCTGGCCATCTCCTCGCTCGAGTAGCCCGCGGCCTTCCACGTCACGACGGACCGCTCATCGGGCGTGAGTTGCTCCATGACCTCCGCGAGCAGGATCTCCTGCTCGATTTGCTCAGGGGTGCCGACCGATGCCTCCAGCGTGCCGAGCACGGCCTCGCTGTGTTCGGGCGACAAGGCTCCCTCGGTGACCCGATTGGCTCCTCGACGGAACCATGTGGCGATGGAGTGACGGAGCGCACTCCACGCGTAGGTGTGGATGTTGTTGACGGGACCCGACCGACGCTCGCGCTCCGCGATGCGTCGCGCGGCCTCGTCGACGACCTCCGCGCGGACCAGGTCGTCCCGGAGCGCGGGGTACCTCTGCTGGAAGTGCGGTAGCAGCCGGGTGAGGGCCATCTCGATGCGAGGCACAACGGGATCGCCGCGACCGTCGACCAGCTTGGGATTGGGCACGTCCTCCATGACTCCCCCTGAACACGACCACCGCACGCGAGATGCGCGGGTGTGGGGTCACGACGCCAGTCCACCAAGTTCGCCGGCGGGGAGATACGGCGCAGTAAGTTTTCGGTCCCACCTGGCGTCTATATCGACAGGGAACGCCAGACGCGCGTTGCGTCACTTGGAACCGAGGTCACGGAGCAAGTTGTGTCAGGGCAGCGTGCCGGCTGGCGCGCAACCTCGTTGCTGTGTCGCTCACATCTTCGCCGCAGTCCCAGGCCCTGTCAACGCCCGCGAGTGACCGATCACTCGTGAGGCGCACCCCCCGGGGATAGCACCCCGGAGCCGTGATCGTCGCGCCCATCATCGGCCTTGTCCCGCTCGCGCGTGCGCTGCCGGCGGCCTCTCTGCACGTTGCCGGCAGCACGCGCGACGACATCGGCCCGCGTGTGCCCGATGTCGAGCCACCAGGTCTTCGGAGGTGCCCCATGCCCGTGTGGTCCCGTCTGTCGTTGACTCGGCGAGCGCGCGTGATGGTCGTCACGCTGATTGTGCTCGCAGCCCCGTCGCTGGCGTTCGCGCAGCAGTCTCCTTGGGAACGCGCGGCTGCCAACCTCGAAGCCACCTTCACCGGCCCGCTGGCGCGCTCGCTCGCCCTCGTGGCGATCGTCATCGGCGGCCTGCTCTTCATGTTCGGTGAGGGCGGTGCCAAGCGCCAGATCTCCGGCATCGTGTTCGGCGGCGGTCTGGCGCTGTTCGCGGCCCAGTTCCTCGCCTGGCTCTTCTGAGTCCGACCATGGCTGCCCCCGACGAGACGAGGACGGACCGACCGGCGTATCGCCCGGTCTACAAGGCGTTGCACCGGCCGCTGACGATCTGCGGCGTCGACCGCCGGCTGTTCTTCCTGGCCCTGCTACTCGGCGCGGCGACGTTCAACCTCTTCTACTCGTTCCTCGCGGGCCTGCTGATGTTCGCCGCGCTCTACGGCTTCGCGCTCTGGGCGACGTGGCGCGATCCGGAGATGCTCCGGATCCTGCTCGCATCCTCCAAACTGCGGAGTCGCTACGACCCGGGCCAGCACGCGCGTGTCGAGATCGAGGTGGCGCCATGCTGAAGGTCGGCCGCATCCTCTGCGACTATCGCGATGCCAGTGCCCTGAACGAACTGCTGGCCATCTGGGGCTTCGTCGACGAGGGGGTGTTCCTCACGAAGGCCGGGCACATCGGCCTCGTGTATCGCCTTCGTGGCGTTGACATCGACGGCCTGATCCACGCGCAGCGTCGTGCCCTCGTGCACCGGATGGAGGCGGGGTTCCGCTTCCTCGACGAGCGGTGGCGCGTCTACCAGCACCTGATCAAGAGCACCGCGAAGCCGTTCGTCGCTCCTCCCTGTGTCGAACCCGTCGCCCACGAAGCGCTCGCCCGCCGAGCGGCGTACCTGAACAGCCGCCGCTCCACGCTGTATGAACTCGACCTGTTCCTGGTGGTGTTGTACGAGCCCTCGCTGAGAGCCAAGCCGGCCGGGAATCTCCGCCGTTGGGTCAAGGAGTCGCTGAGGACGTCACTGTCCGCCCGCCAGACCGGCGCACTGCTGGAGGCCGAGCTCGATCGAGCGGTCGACACACTGCATCGGAAGGCACACGGGTTCGAAGCGCAGATCGCCGAACTGGGCCCCGAGCGGTTGTCGTCGGCCGATGCCTTCCGTTTCTTCCGTCGCCTGGTGAACTACGACGCTGCGCCCCTCGGCGCGACGCCGCCGACGCCCGCGACGCATATCGACTACTTCGCTGCCGACTCGCCCGTGGAATGCCAGCGCGACCACCTCACCGTCGGGCGGCAACGGGTGAAGGTCCTGTCGATGAAGGACGCACCCGCGCAGACGTTCGCCAACGTGCTCGGCGATCTGCTGACGGTCCCTGGGGAGTTCGTCGCGTGCCTGGAGTGGCAGCGAATCGCGCCCGACCGTATCCGCCGGGACATCCAGTCCAGGCGCCGCCACTTCTTCAACAAGCGTGTCTCGCTGGTGAACTACGTCTCGCCGGAGACCAGGCCGGAAGAGATGCTCGTCGACGACTCGGCCTCGTCGCTCGTGAACCAGCTTGGGGATGCCCTGACCGAGATCGAGGTCAACGGGCACGCCTTCGGCTGGTGCTCGCTCACGCTGGCCCTGCATGGTGACGACCCGCGTGTGCTGGAGCACCAGGTCGCCGAGGCGCTCAAGGTCCTGGCGGTGCACGACGGCGCGTTCTTCGAGGAGACCTACAACCTCCTCAACGCCTGGCTGGCCATCGTCCCGGGCAACGGAGCGCACAACCTGCGACGACTGGCCCTACTGGAGACCCATGCGGCCGACCTGAGCTTCGTGTTCACGATCGAGCGCGGCCGGCCCTCGTCGGCGCTGACCACCGAACCGCTCGCCGTCTTCGAGACGCCTCACGCTACGCCGTTCGCCTACTACATGCACGAGCAGGACGTCGCGCACACGCTCGTCCTCGGCGCAACCGGCAGCGGCAAGAGCTTCCTCCTGAACTTCATTGCGACCCACGCACAGCAGTACGACCCGTTCACGATCGTGCTCGACCTCGGACACAGCTACCGGAAGCTCGCCACGGTGCTGCGGGGCAGCTACGTCGAACTCGGATTGCGCCAGCGCGCCGTCAGCATCAACCCCTTCGCGCTCGCCCCAACCGCCGAGCACCTGCACTTCCTGCACGCTTTCGTGCGCGTGCTGCTCGAGGGACAGGACGGCTACCACCTCGGCGACCTGGAGGACCGCGAAGTCTACGAGGCCATCGAGAACATCTTCGTCCTCGACCCGAACCAACGCCGCCTGCTCACGCTGGCCAACCTGTTGCCGCGGGCGCTGTCGGCGCGCCTGCACAAGTGGGTCGACGGAGGGCGCTATGCGAGCCTCTTCGACAACATCGACGACACGCTCACCTTCGACCGGCTGCAGGTGTTCGACTTCGAGGCGATGCGCGAGTACCCGACGTTGCTCGAGCCGCTGCTGTTCTACCTGCTGCACCGTGCCAACGCCCGTCTCATCGACGAGACAGATGCCCGCCGACTGAAGCTCTGCGTGATGGACGAAGCCTGGCGGTTCATCCAGCACCCGATGCTGCGCGGCTACGTGCAGGAGGCCCTCAAAACGTGGCGCAAGCGCAATGCCGCGATGGTGCTCGCTACGCAAACGGTGTACGACTTCGCCTCGGCCGACATGCTCCGCACGGTGATCGAGAGCTGCCCGACGAAGCTGCTGCTGGCCAATCCCGCGCTCGACCGCCGGCAATACGGCGAGTTGTTCCAGATGAACGAGCAGGAACTGGACCTCTTGGCGCACCTGATGCCGAGGCACCAGATCCTGCTCAAGCGCCCCTCGCTGACGAAGGTGCTCACGCTCGCGGTGGATCCGAAGAGCTACTGGATCTACACGAACACGCCCATCGACAACGAGCGGGTGGACGCCATGTTCCGTGAACACGGGTTCGAGGCCGGGCTCGATCGGCTCGCCGCCTCGGCCTGATCGGAGGAAGGTGCCATGAACCGATGGACGTGTGCCCTGATCGCCACGTGGGCCGGCGTGAGTCTGTGGAGTGTGCCGTGCGACGCCCAGGAACAGAACGGCGTGCGTCGAGTGGCGGCGTCGGAGCAGAGCCTGATTCCGCTCCAGACCCGCCTGCGTTTCACGACGATGATCGTGCTGCCCGATGGCGAGGAGATCCTCGACGTCGTCTGCGGCGACCGGGACTATTGGGTCATCAGCGCGACGCAGAACATCGCGCACGTGAAGCCGGCCAAGGCCGGCGCCGAGACGAACCTCAACCTCGTTACGGTGAGCGGTGCGATCTACTCGTTCCTCCTGGTCGAGAAGAGCGCCCCGCCGGACCTGAAGGTCCATGTTGAGGGCAACGAGAGCGCCGCCCGGGCCAAGCCGAGGTACTTCAGCGCGTCGCAGGTCGAGGCGCTGCAAGAGCAGCTGTCGTCGGCGCGCGCCGCCGTAGAGGCGGCCGATCGCCGTGCCACCGAAGTCGTGGCGACGTACCGTCAGGACTACCCGACGAAGCTCCAGTTCGCGTACGTCATGCCCAAGTACGAGAAGCCGTTCCTCGTGCGATCGATCTGGCACGACGGGCAGTTCACGTACCTGAAGTCCGATGCCACGGAACTCCCAGCCCTCTATGAACTGGCCGACGGCAAGCCGGCGCTCCTGAACTTCCAGGTGCACAACGGCACCTACGTCGTGCCGAAGGTGCTCGATCGCGGCTATCTGGCGATCGGCAAGGCCCGCTTCGCGTTCGCGCAGGGGCGTTGACATGGCGGAGCAGGAGACGCCTCCACACGCCGGCCCGGGTACCGACAGCGACACCGGCACCGTCCCCGTCACCGACCGTCGTCCGGTGCCACAGGGGCTGTTGCCCCGTCGGTTCCAGACGTGGCTCCTGGCCGGTCTGGCCTTCGGGATCCTCGTGATCATCATGCTGGCGGGCGAACCGCGCCCACCCGCGCCGTCCACGCAAGCGCAGCAGGCACAGGCCGCGCCGAGTGCGGACCGCCTGCGCGACTACCAGGACCGCCTGCGCGCCATGGAAACCCGGGCGTCAGTGGAGGAGGCTGCGAAGGAGCCAGTCCCGGAGCCGGCCGGGTACCGCGAGCCGGCCTCGCCACCCCAGGAGGATCCGCTGGTCGCCGAGCAGAAGCGACGCGACTACGAAAGCCTGTTCGCGAGCAATGTGGTGCTCAGTCGGCGGCCCGAAGGACAACGCCCCGACGTGGGCCGTGTGGCGACGGGCGAACGGCCGTCAGCCGCCGCTCCCCTGGCTGAGCCGTCACTCGATGCCGTCGCCGACGCCGTGTTGCGGGCCAATGCCAGGGCAGGCGGCGCACTCTCACAGGCAGCGCCTCCGGAGCCACTGCCACGAACGATCGAGCCTGCCGCCGCGACGCCGGCACGCGGTCGCGCTGATGAGAGGCTGACGCCAGACCACACTGACCCGATCGAGGCGGCGGGTCCGGCCCATCGCCTGCTGGAAGGCACCGTCATTGATGCCGTGCTGACGAACCGTCTCGATGGTGGCTCCGCCGCGCCGGTGAACTGCCTGGTCACGAATCCGGTGTTCTCACACAGCGGCCAGTCGATCGTGATTCCGGCTGGCGCGCGCGTGCTGGGAGAAACGCGAGCGGTGCAGAGCCTTGGTGAGACGCGCCTGGCGGTCGCGTTCCATCGACTCGCAATGCCAGACGGCCGGACATACCGTCTCGATCGGTTCCTCGGAATGAACCAGATCGGCGACGCCGGGCTCCGAGACCAGGTGAACCACCATTACCTCTCGACCTTCGGCGCGGCGGCCGCGGTCGGATTGATCACCGGGTTCGCGCAGTGGCTCGGCACGGCCGGCTACAACAGCGGATCCGGCGACCGAACGGTCGTCATCGGCAGCGGCGCTGCCGACGCAACGGCGCAGGCGAGCCTTCAGGTCATGAGCCGGTTCCTGAACCGGCTACCCACCGTCACGATTCGTGAAGGCCACAGGGTCAAGGTCTACCTGACCTCCGACCTCGAATTGCCAGCCTACCCGCGGTCGGCGACGACCTCGCGTCGGTGAGCACGGGAGACGCGTATGAAGAAGACACTGATTGCGCTCTGCCTCGCAGCGGTCGCGGCACCTACGCAGGCGCAGATTGCCGTTATCGACTCGGCCAACCTGTCGCAGGCCGTACTGATCGCCCAGCGCGCCCAGCGTCACTACGAGGAACTGCAGGCGCAGTACCGCACCATCATGCGGATGTCGCAAGGGTTGGGGTTCATGGAGGGATACCGGATCCCAGCCATCCCGACCACGCGACACGATACAGGTCGCTGGCAGTACGCGAGATCGTGGCTCCAGGGTCTCAACAGCGGGGACCCGAGCGGCGCCGCCTACTGGGCGACCACACTGCCACTGGAGCGGCCCTCAGCCCTGCCGGCGACCCTCGGCGCGGTCGCGCGCCGGACCCTCGAACGCCAGTACGCCACGGTGGAACTGACCGACTCTGTCGCCATGATGGGCGGCCACCAGGTCGGTGCGCTACGGGGGTACCACGGACGGCTGCAGAGTGCGGTCGAAGACCTCGAAGCCGACGTGCTCAACGGCCTGCTGCGCTATCACGAAATGACCGCGATCCTCGACAAGGTTGCCGCGGGCGAGTTGCTCGGCCGGCGCCAGGACATGGCGGCCAACCAACTGCTGTCTCACGCGCTCGAGCAGATGCTCGCGCGGAGCAAGCGCCTCCGCGATACCGAGGCCCAGACGATGAACATGCAGATCGTGACGTGGCGGGACGGGCGCGCCGCCAACCAGGCCATGGTGAGCGGCAGCGGCGAGGCGCTCCGGACCTGGCGGCAGCCGTAGCCCCAGAGGAGGACGACATGAAGCGTTCAGCCCTTGCGTGCGCCTTCGTGATCCTGTGCGGTTCCGTCGGGCACGCGCAGCTCGTGGTCTACGACCCCGCGGTGACGGCGCGGAACACGATCACCGCGACCCTCAAGGAGTACCTGCTGGAGCTACAGACCCAGCAGCATAGCCAACTGCGGCGGATGGCCCAGAGGCTGAGCATGTTCACCAACCTGCGGAAGTACGGGGTGCCCGACCCTCCACGCTGGCGCATCCACGACTTCGAGGATCCGAACATGTTCCTCTTCGCCCGCGCGTATCACGCTGCATTGAACTACGGCGACTCGTCAGGCTCCGCGTTCCTCGGCATCAGCCAGCCGCTGCTCGACGCCGGCGCCGCGCTGTCGCAGCTCTCCCCGGCAGGCGACCGTGCCCTGCGCGCCCAGCTCGCCACACTGAACCTGACCGACGCGGCGGTGGTCTCGGCCACGAACGACACCGGGCAACTGCGGTTCAACGGCCGGCGAGAACTGCAGGCCATTGAGTCGCTCGATCGCGACGTCACCGACGGCACCCTCGAGCAGAGCACGACGGCGGTCCTGGACAAGATCAGCGGCGCATCGTTGATCGCGGCCCGCCAACGTCAAGCCCGTGTCCAACTGCTGTCCGGGATGGTCGAGCAACTGCTGGTGGAGGGGAAGCGCGCCCGGGATACCGAGGCCGCGGCGATCAACATGCAGCTGGTGTCATGGCGCGACCGTCAGGCGGCCAATGCGGCATTCGTCGCTGGGTCGGGCGATGCCTTGCGGACATGGCGACAGCCGTAGTTGCCAGACGAGGAGCAAGACCATGCAGCCGCAGCCGTCGCTCAATCTCATCCCCACGATTCAGCAGGCCATCACGAGCCTGCTGATGACGCACGAGCCCGAGTTCATCCGGTTCGGGTACCGCCTGTTCACGGCCTTCGCCACCATCCTCATCTCGTGGCATGGCGTGCGGATGATGTTCTCGCACGAGGGCCTGAACGACCGGATGTTCGAGTTCGCCAAGCTGCTCGTGTTCATCTCGTTCGGCTACTCGTTCATCGCCTTCTACGAGAGCCCGCTGCCGGGCGTTGGTGTGTCGTTCAGCAACCTGATCACCGACCAGGCGGGCTACTTCCAGTCGGTGCTCGAGGCCCGGGCGTTCGACAACATCTACCGGCATCTCGACACGCTGTCGGAGCACTTCATGCAGCCGGATCCGTGGTCCATCCTGGCGAACCTGATCTACTGGTCCGTGCTCGTGCTCGTCGCGTTCGCCAAAGCAGTCTCATTGGCTGTCATCGCGTTCGGGCTGATCGCCAGCGCCGTGTGCGCGTTGCTGGGGCCCATCTTCGTGCCGTTCTTCATCGTCCCGAAGCTGGACTGGCTGTTCTGGGGGTGGCTCAAGGCGTTCATCCAGTACTCGTTCATCCCGGTCGTGGCGATCGCGTTCCTGATGGTCTTCGAGCAGTTCGTCTTCCGGTACATCACGACCTTGCCACCGACCATCACCCAGGCGGAGTATGGGGTCTACGGCATCCAGGCATTCGCGGTCGTGGCGACGTTCTGCACCGGGATCCTGCTCGTGCCGTCGTTGACGCGTTCGATCTTCTCCGGATCGAGCGGCGAGAGCGCGACGCCCACTCGGCTGGGCATCAGCCGGTTGGCCGGTCGACGCTAGACGAGGTGCCCATGTCCCGACGCTTCCCTGAAGTCCCGCCCCCCGACGACGCACCGGCATCGCCGGCGGTGACCCGGCTGATCGTCCTCGGCTTCCTGCTGGCCGCGGGGCTCGGATTCCTCGCCGGTGCCGGGTGGCTCGTCCTGTCGTATCTGCGTCAGTAGCGGGTGGGTGGAGGGCGTATGGGCACCGCGATCGGCGACGTGAATCCGAAGACGCTGGAGAACGCCAAGCGGCAGTTCGTCGAGCTGTACGGCTCTGCCCTCGTGCTGAACACGTACCTCAAGATCGCCCTCGTCCTGGTGTCGCTCGTTGCCCTCGGACTCGTCGCGCTCAACTTCCACACCGCCGCCCGGGCCGCTGAAGTGAAGCCGCTCGTCATTCGTATCGACGACGTAGGGCGGGCCGAAGCGGTGGCGCTGGATGCCAGCCGCTACCAGCCGCAGCCGCCCGAGTTGCGGTACTTCCTCACGCAGTTCGTGGTGAAGCACTTCAGTCGCATCCGGGCGACCGTTCAGCGCGAGTATCCCGACTCGCTGTTCTTCCTCGAGCCGGCCCTGGCCGACGCGACGATCAGCCAGAACGAGCGGACGCGCGTCCTCGAGATGTTCGTCACCAACAGCGCCGCCGATGAGGTCGATGTCGTCGTGCAGAACGTCAGCCTGAGCGAGCTGGCGAAGGCGCCGTTCAAGGCATCGGTCACGTTTCAGAAGGTCTACTACGCGCCCGGGACCCGCTCGGAGCGGAACCGGGAGACCTATGTTGCCCAGATCGATTTCGCCCTGCGCGATCGAGTGCCCAACGCGTTTGTGCGGGTGAACCCGCTCGGGCTCCAGATCGCGTATTTCCGCGTGGACCAGGCGTTCGAGGAAGCGTCTCGATGATCGCGAACTCGGCGTTCCTGGCTGCGCTCACGGTGTTCCTGCTGGTCGCCTGGCTGGCCGGCGAGCTGCGATTCCTCGCGCCGTACAAGACTGTTCTGTTCACTCGCTACGGGCTCCTCCTCGGAGGGGCCACGCTGATTCTCTTCCTCAACCTCTGCGCCACCTACTACAGCGTCGCCCGCTGGCTCTTCCTCCGTCAGACCGGCAGGAAGTTGCTGCACCTCGACCG
>JADLFM010000247.1 GCA_020845495.1 Chloroflexota bacterium | reverse complement strand
CCGCGGCCCCAGCGACTCCACCCCGTGCCGTCGATAATCGTCCCACCGCTGCCCATCCCTGGCGCAAGCCCTTCTTTCGCTCACGCCAGCGCAACCCGCTCCCCGCAACAAGCTGAGGGGCACCCGCATCCACTCATGAGAACTCGGTCGAGCGGGAAGATCCGTCGGCGGACGGTGAGGTGAAAGGTGAGGTGAGAAGAAGCAGCCTGAGCGCTCGCGCTGTCGAAGCTCGCAGTGTCGAAGCTCGCAGTATCGAAGAAGATGGCCACACCCGAGCGGCCTCGGCCGGACAGGGCCGGCGTGTCAGCCGACGCCTGTCCGGCCGGAGCCGTGTGAGCGCGAGCCCGTCGTCGCGTTCCCCTTAGACCGGGAAGCTGATCACGCTCCGCGCGACCTCGCCCCGCCCAAGACGATCGAACGCCTCGTTGATCTCGTCGAGCGTGTACTGGCGCGTGATCATGTCGCCGACCCGAAGCCGGCCCTTGGCCACCATGTCGACGTAGCGCAGGAAGTCAAGCTTCGGCCTGAACGAGCCGTAGAAGCACCCCAACATGCGGGTCTCCCGCTGGACGAAGAGGAGCGGATCGAAGCTCGCCGCTTGCTTCTGAGGCGCCATGCCGACCAGGGTGACCGTGCCGCCGCGGGCCGTCATCTGGATCGCCTGCTCGGTGGCCCGGACGTTACCAATCGCCTCGAAGACGTAGTCCACACCCTGACCGTCCGTCAGGTCGAGAACCTGCTGGACGGGATCGTTCTTCGAGCCGTTCACCAGGTCGGTGGCGCCGAACGAGCCGGCGTAGTCGAGCTTGTTGTCCAGCAGGTCGATCGCAAAGATCCGGCTGGCTCCGGCGACGACAGCCCCTTGCACCACGTTCAGGCCGACGCCGCCCGTGCCGATCACGGCGACGGTGCTCCCGGACTCCACCTTTGCCGTGTTCAGCACCGCTCCAACGCCAGTCGTGACGGCGCAGCCGATGACTGCCAGCGACTCCATGTCGACGTCGGCCTCGATCGGCACCACCTGCTGCGCCGGCATCACGGCGTACTCGGCGAAACCGCCCATCCGGCCCATGACCGGGATGTCCTCACCATCCTTGTGCACCCGATAGGTGCCGTCCAGCATCGACCCGCGCGGGCCGTCATCGTAGCCGTTGCAGAGGATCGGCCGGCCGGCGATGCAATAGCGGCAGCGCCCGCACCAGGATCGGAACGAGAGCGCGCAGCGGTCGCCCGGTTTCAGGCCTGTGACACCCGCGCCGACCTCGGCCACGATGCCAGATGCTTCGTGCCCCAGGATCATCGGCAGGCCGTTGCGCCACTCGCCCTTCATGATGTGGTAGTCGCTGTGGCAGATGCCGCCAGCGGCGATCTTGACGAGTACCTCGTCCGCCTTGGGCGGATCGATCTCGACCTCTTCGATGCTCAGTGGCTCCTGGTATTGCCTAAGAATCGCGGCTCTTGCCTTCACGATAGTCCTCCAGCCAATGTCAGATGAATGATTCGGCTGCCGCAGGCGTACTCGACGACGAGCAGCCCCGCGCTTCGCCCCCAGTCAACGTCGAGTAACGAGCTGACCGCTACTCTTTCACGGCGCCGTAGGTCAGGCCGCGCACGATGTAGCCCATCACCAGCACGGCCAGAATGAGTTCCGGCACGATGGTGACGACGGCCGCCGCCGCCATCTGGCCCCAGAGCACTTGCTCGTAGCTGATGAAGGTGATGGTGGCGAGCGTGACGGTCTGGGTCTCACGAGCGCCCAGCAGCAGCGGAAAGGTGAAGTTGTTCCAACAGGCGATGAACGACAGGATCCCCGTCGCCGCGAGGCCGGGCGCGGCCAGCGGCAGCGCTACGTTGCGAATCGTCTGCCAGATGTCGGCGCCGTCGATCCAGGCCGACTCGAACAACTCGTGGGGAATGCCTTCGTAGTAGCTGCGCATGGTCCAGACGATCAGCGGGATCGCGATGAGCTGATTCATCACGATCAGGCCAAGGTGCGTGTTGTACAGCCCGATCGTACGGTACACCACGAACGTCGGAATGATGAACGCGAGGGCCGGCGCGAAGCGGAACGAGAGGAAGAAGAAGGCGGCCCACTCACGCGCCGGCACCCGCAGCTTGGCCAGAGCAAACGCGCCGAGGTTCCCGACGAGCATCGCGACGGCCACCGACGCCGCCGCGATGACCACCGAGTTTCGGAAGGCGCGGGGGATGTCGGTGCGGGCCTGTTCTCCCCGCTCTGACTTCTTCCCCAGGAGCACCGCTTCGTAATTTTCCAGAGTCGGACGGAACAGGACCACCGCTGGGTCGGCGACCACGTCCGCCGGCTGCTTGAACGACATGCCCACGATCCAGGCGAAGGGGAAGATCGCCACGATGAAATAGGCGACGATCAGGACGTGCAGGATGGCGCTCCTGGCTTGCTGCTGCGCCCTGTTGCCGGCCGGTCTGGAGGCGTCTCCTGCTACCGCGACAGCCATGGCCGTCTCCTTTCTGGTTGGCTCACGCCCGAGCGGCTCACGCAGGCGCGGCTCACGCCCGAGTCGCTCACGCAGGCGCGGCTCACGCCCGAGCCGCTCACGCAGGCGCGGTCGCGCTCACGCCGGGCCACTCTGGCGCTCCCGCTGAACGTGGCGGAACAGCGTGTAGCCCACGACCATGCAGATCGCCCAGAGGAAGACGGTCACGGTAATCCCGATCGACAGGTTGTACCAAAGGAATCCCTCCTCCAGGGCCATCATGTTCAGCACGCGCGAAGCGTCGCCGGGGCCACCGCCGGTCGTGCCGTAGATCGTGTCGAACACGTTCAGCGAGTCGATGGCCCGAAAGAAGCCGACGATGATGAAATACGGGACCAGCAGCGGCAACGTGATGTGTCGGAACGCGTGCCAGGCGCCGGCGCCATCGACCAATGCTGCTTCGTACGGCTCGCGTGGGAGCGATTGGAGCCCGGCTAGCAGGATGGTGGCGACGAACGGTGTGTACAGCCAGACGTCGATCGCCACTAATGACGGGATAGCCTGACTCGGGTCGCCGAGGAAGCCCTGCATCGGCAGGCCCATCGAGATCAGCATGTGGTTCAGGATGCCGCCGCCGGTCGGCCGCATGATGACCTTCCAGAGCAGCGAGCCGACCACCGGCGGCGTCATCAGCGGCAAGATCAGGAGCGTGCGCCAGAAGCGGAGCCCCTTCAACTTCTCGTTGAGCAGCAGCGCCAGCCCAAGGCCCAGCACCAGCTCGACGGGCACGTCGATGAGGGTGAATTTCAGCGTCATCGTCAACGCGTGCCAGAAGTCGCGCCGGGTCAGCATGTCGAGATAATTGTCCAGACCGTTGACCCGGGTAAAACCTGTCGTCAGCCGCCACTGCGTGAACGTCATCGCGATGCCGAACAGGAAAGTCAGCATCAGCAGCATCGGGATCAACACCGATGGGAGGAGCAGCGCCAGGCCCAGCCGTCGTTCACGCGTCTGCCGTGCCAGCCGGGCCACCGGTACTCTGGCGCTCTTGTCGCGCTCTTGGACCGCTACGTCTGCTTGCACGCCTCGACACCTCCTCGAGCGCACACACGCGGCACGCTCGCACGAGCACCCGTCTGAGCCGAAGTCCGAGCCGAGGTCCAGCCGTGCGCGGCACGCCTGGACCATGACGGCTCGAAAAGGTGAAGCCCCCCTGGAATCCGCGCCGAGCACACCCAGCGGACTGGCGGCGTGCACCGACGTGTACGCCGCCAGGTCGCTGGCTGGACGAGTGCGGCTGACAGCGACGAATATCACAGGCGCCGCCAGCCGCCGGATCTCGGTGAGGCGTTTCAGCCCTGCCCGCGAGTGTGGTGATTGCGCTGGCGCGCTAGGCCTTTCGCCAGCCCGCCTTGGTCATGTTGGCATTGATGTCTTCGGCCGCCGCATCCAGAACCTTCTGCGCCGGATTGCCGTTCCAGATCTCTTGAAGCGCCTGCGACGTCCGTGCGGTGAAGTTTGGCAACTCGGGGTTCGGCGTGTATGCCATCTTGACGTACTTGTTCAGGTTGTCGAGGACGGCCGGGAGATAGGTGCCGCCTCCCCACTCCCCCATCTTCTTCTGGACGTCGGCGTTGTCGAAGACCGACTTCCGGGTGGGGTTGAAGTTGTTGTACTTCAGTGTCGCGTCGAGGAGCCGCTGCTTGCTGGTGGCCCACTGGATGAGGTACCAGGCGGCCTCCTTGTTCTTGGACGCGGCCGACATGCCGAGCGCCCAGGTGGACACGTGCGTCCAGCGCTTGTCGGGGGAGGGCGCGAGCGGCGGCGCGTAGCCGACCTTGCCGGCCACCTTGGACGTGTTCTTGTCTTCATAGCCGGCAGCGAAGAAGTCGCAGTCGAAGTACATCGCGTACTTGCCCTGTGTGAACGACTCCTTGCCTTCGTACCAGGTGACGTTCGTCCAACCGGGCGTACTCGTCTCCTTGATGGTCTGCGCCCACTGCTCGTAGAACTTGACCGCTCCGGACTGGTTGACCTGGACGTTGAGGTTCTCGTCGAAGTCGGCGTTGCCGTAGGCCCGGTAGGCCGACACGAAGCCGGTGTTTGTATTGCCCTCGCGAATGCCACGCTGGATGGTGCCGTAGATCTGGGAACCATCCTTATCCTTGAAGGTCGCCTTCTTCGCGGCCTCGTGCCATTCCTCGAGCGTACCGGGCACTTTGATCCCCTTCTCGTCGAAGATGTCCTTTCGGTACGCCAGCAGGTACGTCTCCACGTGCACCGGAATAGCCCACGGACTCCCCTTGCCCACGCCGCCGCCGATGGTCTTGTCCCACATGTTGACTTCGCGTAGCAGCGGGAAGAAGTCGGCATGGTCGTATTCTGGGTGGGTGAGCTTCGGGTCCGAAAGATACTTGTCGAGCGGTTCCACCCAGCTTGGCTTGGCGTAGGTCCAGTTACGGGTCGGGGCGGTCATGAAGACGTCGTACTCGCCAGCGCCCGTCGACATGTCGAGCTCGATCTTCCGGAAGTACTCGGTTTCCGGCAGGATCAAGAACTGAGCGTTCATGCCGGTCTCTTCTTTGAAGGCGTCCAGGAGGGGCATGAGCGACTCAGTGTAGGGGTGCTTGTTCAGCGCCAGGTTGATCGTCGTCCCCTTGTACTTCTTCCAATCGAAGTCGCCTGGCTTGGCGGAGGACGGCGCCTGCTGGGCTGGTTGTGCGGCCGGGGCCTGGGCGGCAGGCTTGGCCGGTTCGGCCGGCTTGGCGGGCGCCGCCGGCGCGGCCGGCGCTGTCGCCTGCCCGCTACACGCGGACAGAGCACCCACGGCAGCACCGCCAGTTAGCAGCGCAGCGACGCGAAGAAAGCTCCTACGAGTTAGGGCCGCTCGAGCGACCAGATCGTGGTTCGCCCTCGTCATGATGCGACTCCTCGCCATTCTCCGATGTGCCGGTCGGATGAATCGCCGGCCGGCTCGTCCCGAAACCCGTGCGCAAATATCAATCCCCGAGATCGAGTCGTGTCCTTCGTCACCTCCCACGATCGGACAGGCTGCGTTGGCAGTGCGCGCGTGCGTCTCGCTCTCGCGCACTGTCCGTGAGCCCACGCCTCAGGGGCATGCGTGCACCAAGCACGGACGACACCGTCCGGTCAACGGCGCGCTCGGCCGGACCAGGACGCGTCCTGTGTAACGGATGCCCGGCAACGCGAAAAAGAGCTTCACGGCCGGTAGGCGCTACCTGTGCTTGTGTGCTGGAGTCGGTCCCGCCATCAATGCAAAAGAGATAGGCAGGCGTCATACATTACCCCTCGTCCGCGAGGGCCGATTGTCCCTCACCAACGAGGGAGGCACGCTCTCAGATATTTGCGACTTGTGGTAGGCGCACCGCATCGATAGCGCCTACCACGTTACATCAGAGTAGGAAGGGTCAGGTACCGGTGCAGTGCGTCGTCGCATATCTCAGCAACTCCACACCCTGCTACGACGCAGTATAGGTAGCACCCCGCAGGGCGTCAATAGCCCAGGTGACCCCCCGGTCTCGGTGTCGGCTCACCTTCAAGTCGAGAATCGGCGGGAGGCCGCGGGCTGAGCTACAGGCACGCTGTCATCGAGCGTGGGCGCCTGATGGTCCATCCTCGCACAACCAAGCCGCGCCACGAGTCAACCAGGCACAGCCCGTGGATCACGTGCGGGAACGTTCAGGAGGCGTACACCTGCGCCGTCGCCGTATCGGGAGCGGGGACCGGCGCCGCCTCGGCAGCCGCGACTGCCGCATCCACCTCAGCCTCGATCGCTGTCAGCAGCGCGTCGACGGTGCGCGTGTCGAGCAGGCCCACGGATTCCAGGTAGTCGCGGTAGACCCGCAGCGGATCGTGAGTGCGCTCACGCTCGATCTCGTCGTGCGACCGGTAGTTTTCGATGCCCACGTGGCTCGTGTGCAGCCCGAAGCGATACACCCGCGCCTCGATCAGCGTCGGGCCGTCACCTCGGATCGCGCGTGCCCGCGCCTCCCGAACGACTCGGTACACCTCGAGCACGTCCATACCGTCGACCGAGACGCCGGTCATCCCGTACCCAGCGGCCCGGTCCGCTACGCTCGGGAGCGGCGACTCGAGGGCGAGGGGAACCGAGATCGAGTAGCGGTTGTTCTCGCAGACCAGGATGACCGGCAATCGATGGATGACGGCGAAGCTGGCGCCTTCGTGGAAGTCGCCCTTGCTGACGGCTCCTTCGCCAAACGAGGCGTAGGCTACCGCGTCCTCACCACGCAGTTGCGACGCCAATGCCACGCCGACCGCGTGGGGGATGTGGGTGCCGACGCTGCTCGAATTGGTCACCAGCCGGAGGCGCGGCGACGACCAATGGTCTGGCATCTGGCGTCCGCCGCTGCTGGGAGCGTCGGCGCGGCCGAAATGATCGAGCATCACCTCACGCACGCTGTACCCTCGCGCCAGGGCTGCACCCAGCCCGCGATAGTACGGAAAGAGCGTATCGAGCGGACCAAGCGCGGCGACCGCGCCGACCTGGGCCGCTTCATGGCCGTCCGATGGCACCGCGATAGAGACCCGCCCCTGCTTCGCAAGGATCATCGCCCGTTCACTGGTGCGTCGAGTGAGCAGCATCAGGCGGAACAGCTCGACCGCCTGAGCGTCACTCAAGCCGAGGGCGCCATGCCGACTCGGCGCCGTGGTGGCCATTCGATCGACGAGCTGCATCGGGAACCTCCGCCGTCGGCCGCGCATCATCGGACGGCCGTGGCACCTTCAGTCTTGCACGTTTTGGGCCGCGTGGGAGCACATTTCTAGGTTGCGCGATGTAGCCGGTCGGGTTTGCCGAGATGACGGGCCGGCTGCGCTGACCCTCGGGAGAATTCTGCACGCGGCGTTCCGGCTCCTTCACTGGCGAGCGTACTGCCCATCACCAGGAGTAGATGTCAGCAGCGCGACATTCCGTACGTGTCCTCGTCGACAGCCTGCACGACGAGGAGGTCATACGATAGGGTCGACGAACGACGTCAGCAGAGCGCGTTGGCAGCGGGCATCAGCACCGACGCGGGCCGAGGAGGGCACGACCATGGTGGCGCCAATCGCCGAGCGCGAGCGGACCGAGGCAGCGAAGGTGATCCGGTTGCGACGCCCGAACGTCGAGGCGGACCTTTCGTGTCTGATGTGCGGCCGGTCGGTCGGCCAGATCATCGGTGGCAAGGTGTATCACCACGCGGACTGTTCGAGCCGCCTACGCGTCGAAGGACGGATGTTACGCTGCTGCCAATGCGGCGGCACCATCTACCGCGAGCCGGTCTCGCCGCTGCTGGGGCAGTAGCGGGCGCAACGGCGGCCGGGCGTGCCGTCGCGCCCCAGGCGGGCCAGAGGTTCGACGGCACGCCCGGCACACCGCATGAGCGGGCACCATTCGGGGGTCTGGTGTACGCTTTCGTGCGGAGGTGCCGGGCGTGCCGCCGAGCCGGGTCATCCCATTCAGACGTATTCTGATCGCGAACCGAGGCGAGATTGCCATCCGGATCAGCCGAGCCTGCCGCGAACTGGGCATCCGCTCGATCGCGGTATTCTCTGAGGCTGACCGCGGCGCGCTCCACACCCGCCTTGCCGACGAGGCCGTGCCGATCGGCCCAGCGCCCGCCAGGGAAAGCTACCTCTCGATCGAGCGGGTTGTGGACGCAGTCCGCCGCAGTGGCGCGGACGCGATCCACCCCGGCTACGGCTTCCTCTCCGAGAATGCCGACTTCGCGGCCGCCTGTGAGCAAGCCGGACTGACCTTCATCGGACCATCACCAGCGGCGATGCGGCTGGTTGGAGACAAGGCGGCGGCGCGCCAACTCGCCGCCGCACACGGCGTCCCGGTTGTGCCCGGCTACGACGGACCTGCCCAGGACGACGCGACGTTGACGGCGCGAGCGGCAGAGATCGGCTATCCCCTGCTTGTGAAGGCGGTCGCGGGCGGCGGCGGACGGGGAATCCGGGTCGTCACAGAGCCGGACATGCTGGCCGAAGCCCTGACCGGGGCGCGCCGCGAAGCACTGGCCGCGTTCGGGGACGGCGCGTTGCTGCTCGAACGGTACGTCACGTCGGCGCGCCACGTCGAGGTGCAGGTACTCGGCGACCGACACGGCGCCATTCTGTACCTGGGCGAGCGCGATTGCAGCGTGCAGCGGCGGCACCAGAAAGTGATCGAAGAGTGCCCGTCGCCAGCCGTCACGCCGGAGCTACGGGCAGCACTCGGTGCGGCGGCAGTGACGGTGACCGGTGCAGCCGGCTACTGGAACGCCGGCACCTGTGAGTTCCTGCTCGACGAGACCGGGCGCTTCTCCTTCATCGAGATGAATGCCCGCCTCCAGGTCGAACACCCGGTGACGGAGCTCGTCACCGGCGTCGATCTGGTCCGACGCCAGATCGAGGTCGCGGCGGGGCTTCCGCTCGACATCCGCCAGGAGGACGTGCAGCTCCGGGGGCATGCCGTCGAGTGCCGCCTCTACGCCGAAGACCCCTTCCACGACTTCGTACCGTCGTCTGGGCGGCTCACGCGGCTCCGGCCCCCACTCGGCGTGGGGCTGCGCCACGACGTGGGCTACGCCGAGGGCGACACCGTGACCACGTTCTACGACTCGATGCTGGCGAAACTCATCGCGTACGGCGAGGATCGTGCAACGGCAATCGCTCGCGCCTGCGACGCGCTCCAGCGGTATGAGGTCGCGGGCGTCGCAACCAATCGGGCACTGCTGGTCTGGATCCTCGAGCAGACGATATTCCGGGCCGGTGAGACGACGACGCAATTTCTGGAGCAGGCATGGCAGCCGGCCGAGGCCGCTCGGCCGCCGGCAGCATTCGTCGCGGCGGCAGCCGCTATCGAGGCCGCCCAACCAGTCACCACGATCCGTCCGGGCCAGCCTTCGGACCCCTGGGCGGCGCTCGGCGCGTGGCGAATCTCCGGCCAGGGCGTGCGGCGCTGGTATCGCGACGGCGACAGCCTGATACCGGCAGTCGTCGACGCCGATGGCCCAGGATGGTGGCGCGTGATGGTCGGCGAGGAGTGGTTTCGGGTGGGCGTCCCCGCCGAGGAGCCGAGCGCTCACGTCGAGACGCTGGACGGCAGCCGCGCGGCCGCTGACATCCGGGTCGACCGGCGCGGAGACGGGCTCCTGGTGTCCACGGCCGACGCCAGCCATGTCGTCGCCTGGGCCGGCCCTCCGAACCCAGAAGCGGCGCTCGCCGGCGTCGCGGGCGGCAGTGGGGCCGATACGCTCGTCGCGCCCATGCCGGGCCGGGTCGTTCGCGTCGCCGTCCGTGAGGGTGACCAGGTTCGCGCCCACCAGACCGTAGCGATCGTCGAGGCGATGAAGATCGAGCACAGCATCACTGCGCCACACGACGGCTTCGTCGCCGCCGTGCGCTGCCAGGAGGGCGAAGCGGTGGATGGCGGCCAGGTCCTGGTAGAGTTAGGGGATGAACGGCACAGCAAACGAGCCTGACATGGTGGCTCTGCGCGCTGCAAGGCGTGGCTAGCTGGGTCAGGGTTCGAGGTTTCGGTCGTGCTCGAAGCACTCCCGCGCTCGGTCCGCGTGGTCGAGGTCGGCCCGCGTGACGGCCTCCAGAACGAGGCTACCATCATCTCGACCGCCGACAAGATCCGCTTCATCGATCTCCTCAGTGCGTCCGGCGTCGGTGTGGTCGAAGCCACCTCGTTCGTGCACCCGAAGGCCGTACCTCAGATGGCCGATGCCGCGGAGGTCATGGCCGGCATCGACCGG
Source organism: Chloroflexota bacterium (assembly GCA_020845495.1). The sequence continues at coordinate 114,690 of JADLFM010000247.1, read as the reverse complement.
CGACCGGGGGTGCGCTACCCGGCCCTAGTGCCCAACGTGCGGGGGATGGAGCGGGCGCTCCAGGCTGGCGTGCGAGACGTCGCCGTCTTCACTGCCGCCACCGAGACTTTCAATCGCCGCAACATCAACGCCAGCATCGAGGAGTCGCTGCGGAACATCGCCGAGGTCGTCGCTCGGGCACGACTCGACGGCATCTGGGTGCGCGGCTACGTTTCGACCGTCTTCGGCTGCCCGTATGAGGGCGACGTGTCGCCGGAAGCCGGGCTGCGGGTCGTGGAGCGGTTGTTCGAGCTCGGCTGCGATGAGGTATCCCTGGGCGACACGATCGGCGTCGCGACGCCGGGGCTGGTCGAGCGGGTGCTGGAGCCGGTCGCACGACGACTTGGAACCGAGCGCATCGGCCTCCACTTCCACGATACACGCGGCACGGCGCTCGCAAACGCCCTGCTAGCACTCCAGCTTGGCTTCAGCACCTTCGACGCGTCGGCTGGCGGGCTGGGCGGCTGCCCATTCGCACCGGGCGCAGCCGGCAACCTCGCAACCGAGGACCTGCTCTACATGCTCGAAGGATTGGGCATCGAGACTGGCGTCAGTCTGGACGCGGTCGTCGCAGCCTCGACGTTCATCGGCGAGAAGGTCGGGCATCCTCTGACGAGTAAGGTGTACCAGGCCTGCCGCGCCACCGGGCGCGCTCACACATGAGCGACGCACCCCCCTTCGACCGTTGGGACGCCGACGACGCGCTCGAAGCGCTGTATCGGGCTGGCCTGCACATCGATCAGGTCCAGCAAGCCCGCTGGCCGGCGAAAGCGCCCCAGCCCCGTACCCACCGTCAGGCGTTCACGTTCGTTAGCCCGGGCGCTATCGACCCACACTTGTTACTCGTCTTCGACACCCCGGAGGCATTGGAGGCGTGGCGGCTCTGGCTGATGCGTTACTGGCGGGCACGGCCCTACCTGAGCATTCGCGACAATCTGCTGCTACTGGTGAGCCGTGAGTTGACCCCCGAGGCCGCCCAGCCGTTCCATCAGGCCCTCGCGCGGCTCGGCACACCGCCGCCCGGAGCAACCGAGATCCCGCAGACCTCTGCCCAATCACCGCACGCTCCCGCGCAGCCTTCGCAGGTTCTCGCACAGCCTGCCGAGCCACCTCAGGCTACCGCACGGCCTGCCGAGTCCGGATAGGCCAGGCGCGACGCGCCACGGCCGTACGGCCGGCGAGGCGTTGGGCACGACGCGCGCAGGCACGCGAGCGCGCGGACTTGCACGTCTGCTCAGTCCCTGAGCGCGTGGTAGCACTGGTGCGTGCAGACCAGGACGTTCCGTGGCGGACCCGTGGAACGGGTAGAATCGCGGCGAACGACCCGACGCGTGGCACGGATACTGTCAGATACGCCGGATGTGCCCCTCGACACGGGAATGTGGGGCGTGCCGTCGGCTCATGCGTTCAGCCGGCACGCGATATGAACTACGGGGCGAGTGTGGAGAACGAGCGACAGGAGCAGTCAACCGTCGACACGCCCGCGCGCGGCCGGGTGCACCTCCGTATGCTCGCGGAGATTCAGGCGCTCGCCGTCGAGGCTGCCGGCCCGATCTGGCCCACGCCGGCGATGGCGCTGGCAAAGACGTTCGAGCGTGGCGCTGCCTTCCTGGAGGCCGGCAGCGTCCTCCCGCCCCTGCATGGCCAGGCCGATCGTGAGCTTCTGATCTCGCTCAACGAAACCCGGGACGACTTGCTGCTCCTCGAAGCGCTCTATCACCACACCCGCTACGTCACCTTCGCCCTGACCGAGCAAAGCCGCACGCTCGAAGCGACCTGGGTCGCTCTGGCGGACCGCCATCTCGAGATCCGGTCGGAAATCGTGGCGCTGCGGCGCGAGGAAGAGCGTCTCAAGCGCGAGCTCACCGCGCTCGGCGGGGTGGCGGTCACGCTGCCAGAACACGATGACCTGCCAGCCGTCGAGGGGAGCCGGCCGCGCAAGAATCGCGAGTTGTACGCGACGCTATTCGAGGCCGCCATCCCTGTCGAGGTCGAGCTAGACGTGGCACCGGCGACGATCGCGACCGCCGACCGGATCGCCCGCGAGCGGGGCTGGGCCGCTGAATGGGGCCAGGACAGCCGTCTGCTCGTCTTCACCCACGGCCTGTCACTTGGCCTCCGTGAGCGTGAGGCGGACTCCATCGATCCAGATGACGACGTCTCGGCGCGGGCCGGCCTCGACGCGGCCCGGACGCGCTCGATGGGGATCGACGGCAAGTACTCGACGCTCCGCTTCCGACTCTTCGAGCTTCGCCACAACAACCGTATCCTTGGCTGGCGGATCACCGCGCTCGAGGTCGAAGCCGGCGGGATGCGCCAGCGCATCGATCGGTTCCGCGAGGACCGTACCCGTCTCGAAGCCGACATTGCGGAGCGGCGGGCCGCCGGCGCGGCGCCGGCTCCACCTTCCGACGACGGCGAAACGTCCGGTGACCAGTCCGCTGGCAGTTGGAGGCGGCGAATCGGGCGGCTGCTCAGGGGCAACTGAGCGGCGGGTGGGCCTTACTTCCGCTCGGGCTTCTCGCCGCCACCCTTGCCCAGATCTTCGATGTCGAGCGTCTCGATGAAGTCGCGGAAGACGCCGAGCTTCGATTCATCGATGGGCTCGCCTGGCGCCGCAGCCTGCGGCTCTGCCTCTTCGCCCTCGGAATCGGCGTCGAAGACCATGCCGGCCTGATCGAGCACCGCATCTTCGACGAAGATCGGTACCTTCGCCCGGATCGCCAGGGCAATCGCGTCGCTGGGCCGTGAGTCGACTTCGACATGCCGACCGTTTGCGTCGATGATGAGCTTGGCGTAGAAGGTCTCGTCAGAGAGCTCGTTGATGACGACCTGGGTAATCTTGCCGCCGAGCGCGCCGACGACCGAGCCGAGGAGATCGTGGGTGAGCGGGCGTGGCACCGGGACGTTCTGCATCGGGATCGCGATGGCGTCGGCCTCGAAGTGACCGATCCAGATCGGCAGGTAGCGCGACGCGGTCTTCTCTTTGAGCATGACCACGCGCTTGTAGTTCGTCATGTTCACGCGGATGCTCTCGACGAAGACCTCGATCACGACGCTCCCCCTGGCCGCCTAGAAGTCGCGAGCACGGAGCGGCGCAGGCCGTTCCGTCTCAACACGACGCACCCCCTATTGTACACCCGCCTCCAAAGCCCGCCTAGCACCTGTGCGCCAGTCATCGCCAACGTCGACACGCGGATGGCGCGCGCTGCGATCCAGATGCTGTGCCGGACACGGCCGTGAGGCGGAGACCGTCGGGCCTCAGTATGGCGGAACGAGGTCGGCGTCGTAGGTGCGCCGCGCGACGCGTCGTCCGGTCGTGTGGTGTGGTGCGCCATCCGCAGCCGCGCCATTCAACGTTCCCGAGCCATTGGTCGCCGGGCTGATGGCCGCATGCTCCACCGAGAGCGCCGGCTCCGTGGCAACCGCCACGGGCGCCTGAGGTGCAGTCAGGGTGTCGACGGCCGTCGACGTCGCCCCGACATCGGCCCCCACGGCCACGGGCTCAGCCGGGGCCGTCACGGGCACGGCATACGTGGCCGGGTCTGGAGCCGGCGGCGCCGCCTCGGCCGCCTGGGGCGCGGCCTGGGTCGCCTTCCGCTCCTCGAGCTCCAGGCTGAGGGTCCGGTTGAACTCGCTCGACAGATCGCTGGTGGCCCGGCGGAAGTCGCGCACGGCCTTGCCGACCTGACCGGCGATCTCTGGCAGCTTGCCCGGCCCGAAAATGATCAGGGCAAGGACCAGGATCAGCATGAGCTCTGCTGGCCCCATGCCGAGGAAATTCACGGCGTGCCTCCCTTCGCGGGTCGACGGTCTACACGTCCGCACCCCGGACCCTGGCCGATTATACCTGACATTTGCCAGTGACTCGGAAGAGCGAGCACGCCGGTCAGGCCGCGCCTTCACGCAATCTTCAGACGCATCTGGACGTGGGCGAGCGGCTGGCAGTCAGGAAGCGCCAGGGGTGATCGAAGGCGCCTCTTCGGCCACCTGGCGCAGCCCATGCGCCTGGCTCCGCGGATCATCGAAGCCCCGCGCCCCCAGTCCGTCGGGCGGTACCGGCACGACCGTTCCATGCTCGACCCGGAACACCGTCGCATTCGCCATGAACCTCGGCGTGAAATCATCGAGATCCGTGGTCGTGATCAGTGTCTGCCCCTCACGGCCGGCTTGTTCGAGGACGAAGCCACGTCGAGTCGGATCGAGCTCGGACAGGATGTCGTCGAGGAGCAGGATCGGGCGTTCCGAGGTCTGGGCGCGCATATACTGGCCCTCGGCGAGTTTGAGCGCCAGGACGGCCAGTCGCTGCTGTCCGCGCGAGCCGTACACGTTCAGATCCACCCCATCGACCAGAAACGCGAAATCGTCTCGGTGCGGTCCGACCAGCGAGACACCCTGCTCGATCTCGCGCGGCAGCAACTCCTGCATCCGGGCTGCGTACAGTGTGCCGAGCGCGCTCAGTTCGCCGTCGAGCGCAACCGGATCATGCGTCGTCGGGCGGTAGACGATCTCGAGGGTGCTCTGTCCCCCGCCCAACTGGCGAAACAACGGCGTCACGTGCTCGTTGAGCGCAGCGATCGTTTCGAGGCGTCGCGTCGCGACGAACGCTCCGGCCGCGATCAACTCCTGGTTCCAGAAGTCCAGTTGATCGCGGCGCTGGCGGCGCTCGCGAACCTGTCGTAGCAGATGGTTACGCTGCACCAGCACCCGATTGAACCGCTGGAGCGTCCGCAAGTAGGCCCCACTCACCTGAGAGTTGGTGATGTCGAGGTAGCGCCGACGGCCAGCCGGCGGCCCGGCCACCAGGGTGACGTCGTCGGGCGTGAACAGCACCACGTTCACCTGTCCGACCAGTTCGACCGCCTTCGTCGGCAGGCCGTTGACTTTGATCTGCTTCGAGACCTGGGCGATGCTTGGGACCGCGCTCTCGGTCGTCGACCGTCCGTCGGCTGGCCGCTCGCTCACAGACCGTCCGCTCTCCCCGTCGTGCTCGGCGCGGATCAGGATCTCGATGTGCAAGTCCACGTCCTGGCGGTCGATGCGCGCTTCTAGCCGAGCGAACGGGATCGAGTCCCGGCGGGCGCGCCAGTGGACGAGCTCTCGGTCGCTACCTGCCCGGGGTGACTTGGTGGTGGCGAGGAAGTAGATCGCTTCGAGGATGTTGCTCTTGCCCTGGCCATTGTCGCCGCGCAGCACCGTGATCGGATCGCCCGGGCTGAGGGCGAGCCGCACATAGTTGCGGAAATTGACGAGCACAAGCTCACGGAGTAACACGGCAGCCCCGACTGGACAGCCTCCGCTCGGGTACGTCTCGCTCCAGCGAGGCGGAGGATCCCGCACCAGATCGCCGTTGCCTGGCGAAGCCGCGCGCGGGATTTCTCGTTAGATTGTACCGAGCGGGACGCCCCGAACGACGCGGGTGGGAGGACGGACGCGCAGCGCCGCTCTCACGTCCGTTCACGTGAGTTCACCGCGAGCAGCAGCGTTTGTGAGAGGGCTGTAGCGTCGACAGGGGTCCTGTCGGGCAACGCTCGCGGAGGACGTTGGTATACTCGGCGCGTGGTCCTGGCTGGCTCCGCGCTGACGGGGATGTTTCGGACGGGTCCGACGCGGTGGCAGAAGGGATAACCGCGATGCGTACGACGAACCATCTGGCGGTGCTGCTCCTGCTCGGGGCGACGACGCTGAGCGGCGTTGGAGCGCGTTGGAGCGTCGCGGACGCTGCCGCAAGCCGCCCGACCCCTAGCCCCTCCCCAGCCGTTGGCACGTCGCTCGGCTCCGGCGGCTTCATGGATGCCATCGCTGCGCCTGCGCCGCCCGCGGTGCGACAGTCTGGCCCGACTAACGGCACGACACCGCCGACTCCCACCGTCAGCGCCCAGGTGGCGAGGGCATGGGTGGCGCCCCAGCCGCCGCCGGAGCGTCAATGGGTGCAGAACTTCCGCCCGACTGAAGCCTTCGACGGGTCTGGCCCGAGCGCGACAAGTCTCGGCCAACTGGCGCAATGGACGACTCTCGCGCTCGTCGAGCAGTCCAACACGGGCCGATCCCGGCTGTTCGATCCGGGTACGGGCCAGGGTACTCTCCCCCGTGACGTCTGGGCTGATCTTACTGACTTTGGGCCGGCTGGGCCGCCTCAGCCAGACTACAGCTTGCCATCAGGCGGGTCCGTCGATCCGTCGACCGGCCGTCAGGCGCCGGTGCGCCAGGTAGCCAGTTGGCCGCAACCAGTGAGTGCCGAGGCAGCGGTCGTCGTCGATGGTGATTCTGGCGCGGTGCTGTTCGGCAAGAACCCCCATGAGCGCCTGCCGATGGCTAGTCTGACCAAGATCATGACGGCGATCGTCGCAGTAGAAAAGGGCAACCCGCGGGACGAGGTCCACGTCACCATCGACAGTGCGAAGCTCGCTCGGGAAACCGAGAGCACCGTCATGGGCCTGATGCCTGGCGACGTCGTCTCCTTAGAGACGCTGCTCTACGGCTTGATGCTCCCGAGCGGCAACGATGCTGCCATCGAGATCGCCCGGCATATTGGCGGCTCCGAGCAGCAGTTCGCCGAACTGATGAACGCCAAGGCGCGTGAGATCGGGCTTCAGGACAGCCAGTTCAAGAACCCGCACGGCCTCGATACGACCGGCCACTACTCGAGTGCCTACGACCTGGCAGTCATGGCGCGCTACGGCATGCAGTACCCGCTCTTCCAAAGCCTCGCAGCTACACGTCACTGGCAGGCCGAGGGGTATAACTTGTGGAACCTGAACAAGCTCCTCGGCGTCTACCCAGGCGCTGATGGTGTCAAGGTCGGGTTCACCGACAACGCTGGCCCCTGCCTTGTGGCTTCGGCCACACGCAACGGGCATCGTGTCTTTACCGTCGTCCTGCACAGCATGAACGCGACGGCCGAAGACCGAGCGCTTCTCGATTACGCCTTCGACGGATTCCGCTGGCCGTAACCGGTTGACCTCGAGACGCCGGCCGTCGGTAGCACCGCAACGAGATGCGCCCGGACAACGCTACCGCACTCATCGAGGCAACCATGGAACGTCACTTCGTCGCCATCGGCGCACTATCCGGATGTATCGCCGTCGCGGCTGGCGCCTTTGGGGCACACGCCCTCAGGGACGCCCTCCCTCCCGACCGCCTCGCCGTCTTTGAGACCGGCGCGCGCTACCAGATGTACCATGCCCTGGCGCTGATCGGGGTCGCCTGGGTGAGCGCTCAGAAGGGAGGCGGACCCGCCCGGTTGGCCGGCTGGCTGTTCGTAGCGGGCACGGTGCTGTTCAGCGGCAGCCTGTACGCCCTGAGTCTCTCCGGCATCCGCTGGCTCGGCGCGATTACCCCGCTCGGAGGCGCCGCCTTCCTCGGTGGCTGGCTCTCGCTGGCCTGGGCAGCCCTACGGCGCTAGTCAGGAAACGTTCGCGAGGCGCAGCGTGTCTACCTGCCTCTCTGCGATACACCGCACGGGCGTAGCGAGGGCTCACAAACGAGCCCTCACTACGCCGGCCTGGCGTATCCTCACCCCAGCCCTCCCTCGCTGGGAGAAAGAAGAGGCTGGGCCGGTTCGCGTCAACGCCGTCTGGCCTCATCCGGCCACGGAATCGGAAGTTGAACGGGCTCGTCGACAGTCACGAAGCGAGATGCCCGCAGCCCGATGAGCCGGATCGCTCGGCCGCGGTCCCAATGACGGCGCATCAGCAGCGCGGCGGCATCGGCCAGGTCGTCGGCAGCGTCGGTCGGGACCGGCATCCGCAGTTGGCGGGTGATCGTCTCGAAGCTCGCGTAGCGGACCTTGACGGCGACTTCACGGGCACAGAGGGCATCGGCGCGGAGCCGGGCCGCGACCTCGTCGGCCTGCTTCCGTAGCTCGTGCCAGAGCGTACGCCGGTCGAGCGTATCTCGCTGAAAGGTGTGCTCGGCCGAGTACGACTTGGGATCGCGCTCCGGGGCGAGCGGCGACCGGTCGATGCCCTGAGCCCGCTCCCAGAGGTCGCCGCCGTGGCTGCGCCCGAACACCTCAACCAGACGCTCGCGCGGATACGCCGCGATCTGCCCAATCGTCTCGATGCCGGCTTCGGCCAGTCGCTCGGCCGTCCTCGGGCCAACGCCGTAGAGTGCGCGGATCGGCTGGGGCGCGAGAAACGCTGCTTCGTCGCCAGGCCGCACGACCTGCACACCGCCTGGCTTGGCGGCCTCGGTCGCCATCTTGGCCACCAGTTTTGACGTCGCGACGCCAACCGAGATCGAGAGTCCGGTCTCATTCAGGACGCGTGCCCGTAGCTCGCGGGCCGGTATCTCCGCGAAGCCATGCGCGTGCCAATCCAACCACGCCTCGTCGATCGACAGTTGCTGGACGGTCGGGCTGGCCTCCCTGAGCACTGCCATCAGTCGAGCCGAATACTGCTGATACAGTTCATGGCGCGGCGACACGAACAGGGCGTCCGGCGCGAGCCGCAGCGCGATGGCGCCGCTCAGGCCGCTGCCGATACCCAGTCGTCGTGCGGCGTCGTTGGCCGTCGTCACGATGGCGCGAGGCGCCTGGCGTGGATCGTGGCCCACCACGACCGGCCGGGCTTCCTCAGCCAGGGCCGGCCGCTCGATCGCCTCGACTGCGAAGAAGAAGCGGTCAGCGTCGCAGTGCGCGATGCACCGCGTTGCCGGGTCTGGCGCAGAGAAGCTCTCGTCGTTCATGCCGTCGCGTTCTGGCCGGTCGTTCGATCAGTCACTCATCCCATCATATGACGGATGAGGGGAATACTCGGTTGTTGGTGGTGAAGCGGTGTACAGTGCGACGTGTGGCCGGCAGGGTCGCGGCCAACTGGTCGACGGCTGACGGGTAACGGCAGCAACGGTCGCGCCGCGGGCGCACCACGCTCGCACGTACTGTAGCGATTGAAGCCAGTCGAGGATGATGAGCGGCCGATGAGCGCGCACGCTTCACAGGCGTCTCAGGTGACAACATCACGACCCCGCGGCTGGCGGACGACCACCCGGCGTTGCGTCGTCGAAGGCTCGGACCGGGCGCTCGCGGTGCTCGCGCATGCCAGCATCGGGTTCGGCATCGTGATCGGCGTCGGCTTCATCACCGGCATCATCATCAACGCGCTCGTCTGGCTGCGGAGCCGCCACTCACCCTTCGTCGCGATGCATGCCGAACAGGCAGGCTCGTATCAGGTGTTCGTGCTCGTCACGACCGTCCTGATGGCCGCCGGGCTGGTGGGTGCAGCCTGGTCGACGCTGAGCGGGCTCCTGTTCGAGGAGGCCCAGGTAGTGGTGCCCATTGGTGTGAGCGGCGTTGCGGTCCTCGTGCTACTCCCGCTGCTCGTGCTCTGGTACTTCGGGACGATCCTGCTTGGCCTCTACGGTGCGCTCCGGGTGGCCGCTGGTAAGCCGTTCTCGTACCCAGTCTTCGGCGCCTGGGCGCGCCGCCATCTTCCGGACGTGCGCTGAGCTCCCTCATCGGCATGGAACGTAGCGGCCATCGGGCCGGATGAGTGGGCCAAGGACGCCAGATCCGCGCCGGCATGGCAAGTCAGCGGACGTGGCCCAGGCGCGGGCGAACGCTCCCCAACGGCCCCTCGTGCCCCTCCCAACGATTGTGTTACGGCTACCCGCCGGTCGACGGCGTCTCACCGCCCGAAGCACCGGCCGGACGAGCATGAACGGCCTGCGGAGCGCCCGCCGCGGGGTGATACGCCATCGTGGGGGCGGTGTCGGTGCGTTGCAGTCGCGTGGCACGCCGCTTGCATTCCCATGAAGCGGAGTAACAAAGCGGGAAAGCCGGCCGCGATGACCACCACAGCGAGCATGCCCATGGTACACCCACGCAACGATCGCGAGACTGGACGTAAGCGAGTATTGCTCGTCGACGACGAGCGGACGCTGACCGAGCTTGTTGCCCATATCCTGGAGGCTGAAGGCTACGACGTCCGAGCGGTCGGCTCCGGCCGCGAAGCTGAGGCCGCTCTCGATGAGTACCGCCCAGACTTGATCATCCTCGACATCATGCTGCCTGACACCGACGGGCTCATGCTCTGTACCCAGCTTCAAGCGCGCTGGCCGGCGCCCGTCATTATGTTGAGTGGCTCGCGGCGTGAGCGGGACCGTGTGCTCAGCCTTCGACTGGGCGCTGACGACTTTATCGCGAAGCCTTTTGACACCCTGGAGCTGGTCGCGCGGGTGGAGGCCGTCTTGCGGCGTGCGACCGGCCGTCATGGGCAGATGTCCGAAGCACGTAGTCAAGCGGTGGCCCCGAGTGCTCGCGCATCGGCAGCATCGACGACGTCGACGGTGACTGCTGACGCGGGCGGTGTGAGCGCGCCTGCACCGCAACCGTCGCCGTCACCGCCGCAGCGGACCCCACAGTCGCCAGAGCCGACCCGCTATCAGGTCGGTGCGCTCACCATCGACCTACGGCGGCGGGTCGTGGCCATCAATGGGACGCCAGTCCATCTGACGCCGACCGAAAACCGCCTGCTCTCGACGCTCGCGAGCGAGCCGGAGCGGGTCTTCAGCCGTGACGAGCTCGCCGAGGTGCTCTGGGGATACGACTCGCTCGGCGAGAGTCGAGCGGTCGACGTGCACATTCGCCGTCTGCGCGCCAAGCTCGAGCCGTTCGGGGTCATGGCTCCGCCGATCATCACGGTACGGGGCTTCGGGTACAGGCTCGGGTCGGCGGACCAGACCGCGGCCACCGCTTGATGCGTCGAGAGCAGTCCATACACGCCGGCGCCGACGAGAACCCGGCTTCCCGGTTCGCGCCGGCAGCCTGACGCGCCTACGGCTCGGTCGATGGCATGCGCGGTCAGGTCAGGCGGCTGAACGCACGACGCGGCCCCTGCCCAGGTGGCAGGGACCGCGCTTGCGATCGCGTCGATCGTCCGACTAGAACGTCGTGGTGCAGGACCGGTGGTAGTACACCGTCTTCTTGGGGTACGCCATGACGATGGGGTACAGATCTTTCTTCAGGATCGGCTGTCCCTTGGTCGGGCAGTTGGGCGCCGAGCAGTACCGGTCCGACGCCTGCGCTCCGACGATCTCGCGGAGGCGGGCGCGCTCTTGTGCCGTCTGGTTCTTGTTCTTCTCAGCCAATTCGCCCTCCTCGGGCCACGCTGTAGCGAGCGCGTTCCTTGCTCGGAATTCGGATGCGCCCGTCGCGGAAGACCCTTGCGAGCGCGAAGGTGCGCGGCCTTTCGACCGCGCAACAGTGGAGAGTGTACCAGACGGCACGGGGAACGCGCTGCACACGGAGGCTCGAAGTTCTGTGCGCACTCGTGGCGTCTGCGGCGCTCCGTTGAAGCTCAGCCACGGACTCGCGTACCTTGCCCAGCAGTCCAGCACATGCCAGGATACAACGTACAGGAACATCATCAGGTGACGGCGTCAGGGGTCGGCACATCCTGGCGTCGAGATGCCTGGGCAGGGATGGAACGGGATCGATGGTCCAGCAGACACACGAGGTCACGCGCTCCGAACACTATTTCGAAGAGGCTCAGAAAGTCCTCCCGGGCGGGGTCACGGCAGCAGCGCGTCTCCACAAAGGCTACGGCCGGCCGTTCGTGGCCGCCCGAGGCGCAGGCTCACGGATCTGGGACGTCGATGGGCGGGAGTACATCGACTTCTGCATGTCGTTCGGCGCAAGTTTGCTCGGTCACGGGCATCCGGACGTCACGCAGGCCGTCGAAGAGGGGCTCGCGCGGGGTATCCTCTGCTCCTTCGAGTTCGAGGAGCAGGCCGAAGCGGCTCGCCGCTTGACCGAGATGGTCCCGAGTGCCGAACTGGTCCGCTTCACCACCTCGGGCACCGAGACGACCTGGCATGCCATCCGCACGGCACGGATGTTCACCGGCAAAGACGTGGTGGTGAAGTTCGAAGGGCACTTCCACGGCTACCACGACTACCTGGGCTTTAGCTCCTGGCCCAGCCCCGAGGCCGCCGGGCCGGCCGACCATCCGGCCACCGTGCCGGAGAGCGGCGGCATCCCGGGCGCGCTGCAAAACTACGTGACCGTACTCCCGTTCAACGATACCGACGTGCTGGAGCAGACGCTACGTGCGCGCGCCAACGAAATCGCGGCGGTGATTCTCGAGCCGATCAATTACAACTCGGGCGGCATCGTCGCTCAACCCGACTTCCTCCAGGCGTTGCGCTCGCTAACCCGCGAGCTCGGGATCGTCCTGATCTTCGACGAGATCCTGTCCAGCTTCCGGACCGGCGCATCCTGCGCGCAAGGGTATCTCGGCGTCACGCCGGATCTGACGACGATCGGGAAAGCGATTGGCGGCGGGCTGCCGCTCTCCGCGTTCGTCGGCAGCCGCGAGGTCATGAGCGCGGTGTCGCCACTCGGCGGCGCGGTCCACAGCGGGACGTTCAACGCCCACCCGCTGCCGATTCTTGCCGCCAACGCCTTCCTCAAGCTCGCCGAGCAGCCGACCTTCTGGGAGCACCTCGACCGGCTCGGCGAGCGGCTCTACCCCAACCTGCGTGCGATCTTCGAGCGGGCCGGCTTGCCCGTTCAGGTCCAGGCCATCGGGAACCGCTTCTGCCTGAACTACGGCCTCGAAGAGGAGCCGAAGTCCTACCGTGACGCGATGAAGTATGACCGCGACCTTGCGGCTCGCTTCGCCGTCGCCGCCCAGGAAGAGGGCGTCTACTTCCATTCCTTGTGGCACTCCGGCTACTCGATCCAGCACAGCCTCGACGACATCGATGAAGCACTGACCCGGATCGAGCGGGCGGCACAGCACGTGGCGGCGCGGCAGTAACGCCGCGACTGCTCACCTTGCCGATGCCGTCCTCAAGTTCGCCGCGCTGACACCTGCTGTGCCGGTCCTGGCTACCGGCATCCGACGCTGGCCGGCTCGACAGGCAACGCTCACTCCAACCTGTCGAGCCGGCGGTGTGGTGTCGTGCGCACCGGCCGGTCCCCCCGTCACCCGAAGCCGGCTCAGACGGAGACGCGGGCATCCGCCGTGCTCGTGCAGCCGGTGCAGTTCTTACCAGCCTCTTATACGCGCTTCATCAGTTCTTCATGCGTCGCCCTCTATGATCTCACAGGGCGGCTCACCTGCACGCGTTGCGTAGTCCCCCGGACCCACTTCCGAAAGTTCGATGCCGGCTGTGGTGGGTGTCGCACGTCTCCAACTCGTGCGGCCGGTTCCGAGATAGGTTACGGCTGGAGAGCGTCTGGTGGCCTGCTTCGTGCACTGAGCCTAACTCAACGACGTGTGGTGAAGAGGCTGGAGGCGACGAGTGTCGCAATCTGCCCCGGTCTAGGTTCTGAAGGGACTGGAGGCGGACCCTGGCTCACACCCCAGCCTGCATGGTGATATGGGCCGCTCGGATGGTGCCGAGCGGCCCTTGCTGTTGCGGCTCGGTGGCACGCCGTGCGGACGTCATTGGAGCGTCACGTGTCGAAGGCGATCCGCACTGACATGCCGGCCCGTAGCTCTGGCGGCGTCCACTCGAGGTCCAGGATCACCGCGTAGTTCTCATCACCATCGACCGACCGGCGAGGCTGCAATGAGGCCGAGCGTACCGTGGCCCGGATCTGGCGCTGATCGAGCGCATCGACGGTGACAGCCGCTGTCTGGCCCGAGTGGATGTTGGCGATGATGAACTCATCGACATCGGTCGTCTCCACCTGGAGCCGGCTCAGATCGGCGATGAGAACGACGGTGGTGCCGGGCGTGACGGTGTCACCAACGTGGACGGGAATATCGGCGATCGTCCCCCGCCAGGGCGCGACCAACACCTCGATGTTCGACGGCGAGACGATCCGCGCCACCTCCTGACCCTCGTCGACCGACTGCCCGACCTGAACGGCCAGGCGGTTGACGACACCGCCGCTCAAGGTTCCGATGCGAGCCTCGGCGACGGGTCGGATCTCTCCTCGGGCGGTCACCCGCTGCACGGCCGGCGTGGCGACGGGGCCAGTCACCGTCGCCGGCATGGGCACGCCGAGCAGACCGGTCCAGTAGGCGAGCCCGCCACCGGCCAGGCCGGCGACGAGCAGCAAGCCGAGCACGAGCCACGGCCAGCGGCGCCGCTTCACCGGGCGTGCCGGCGCAAGGGCGCTTCCGACGATCCTTCCCTCCTGCGGAGAGGGCGCCTGGAGCGGGGCGGGCGAGGGATCCGACGTCGGTATCGGGCTCGCCCCTGGCGTCGTCTCGCGCACCTCGCCGTCGCGGATCTCGATGCGTCTCCTGGCCACCTCCGCCACCTCCCGATCGTGCGTCACCATGACGACAGCGCATCCTTCCTGATTCAACTGCCGGAACAACGCGATGACCTGCGCCTTGTCCTCGCTGTGCAATTCGCCGGTCGGCTCATCAGCGAGAATGATGCGCGGCCTGTTCGCGAGCGCGCGTGCGATAGCGACGCGCTGGCGCTGCCCGCCAGACAGGCGAGCCGGCTTGAAATCGAGCCGCTCGCCAAGTCCGACCGCCTTTAGCAGCCAGGCAGCGCGCTCGAAGCGCTCGCGGGGCGGTACGCCGGCCGCCTCGAGCGGGACGGCGACGTTCTCGATGGCCGTCAGGTCTGACAGCAGGTGGAAGCGCTGGAACACGAACCCGAGGGTCGTCAGGCGCAGCCGTGTCCGTTCGTCGTCGCCGATCTCCGCCACGTCGCGCCCATCCAACTCGACGACTCCGCGGGTCGGAAGGTCGAGCAGCCCGACGATCTGGAGCAGCGTCGACTTGCCCGAGCCAGATGGTCCGACGATGGCCATGAAATCGCCGTCGTGAATATCCAGGCTCACGTCGCGCAGTGCGACGACCTCCGATTCGCCGACCGGATAGGTCCGCCAGACGTGCCGCAGGCGGAGCATCGGTCACGCCTCACGCAGCACTTCGACTGGCTCGACGCGGACCGCCTGACGGGCCGGGAACACGCCGGCCAGCAACCCAAGCCCCAGCGCCAGCGCCAGCACGACGCCGAACAGGCTCAGGTCCGTCGAATAGAGCGATTCGATACCGTAGGCCGGGGCGATGGTCGAGTCGATCAGATAGCCGAAGACGCTGCTGATCCCCAACCCGACGACGAATGCCGACGCGCTGATAACGAGCGCTTCCGCGGCTACTGACGCGAGAATGGTTCGGCGGGGGACACCGATCGCCCGGAGGGTGGCAAACTCCAGCCGGCGCTCGGCGACCGACCGGCTGAGCATGTTGGCGACGAACAGGGCGGCGATGGTGAGGATCATCACCACCAGAATCCAGCGGATGACCACTCCGCTCTGGTTCGCCTGTTCCGCCAGATGGACGAGCTCGTCGGGGTCGTACACTGACAGCGAGTCGAGGTCTGCGAGACCAGTCCGGGTCGCTGCCGGGCTCGACGACCAGATTGCGATGGTGTTCACCACGTCCCCAACCGCTGACCGTTGTTGAAGCGATCGCAAGTCGAGATACGCGACCGAGTCCGCATTGAAGCCGAACCCCCGCAGCCGCCCGATCCCAACCACCTGGAAGTCGCGCCCGTTGAGCCGGATCGAGTCGCCGAGGGTGAACCCCCGCTCACGGGCGAGCCGTGCCCCGAGCATCACCTCGTTGGTTCGGCGCAGCCAGCGTCCCTCCTTGAGGACGAGCGCGCCGGGGATGTCGCTCGGGTCGCCGTCGACTCCCATCGTCGAGACAAGCTCCTTCGGGGCATCAGGGCGCTTTGGGCCGGGCCGCTCCCGTTCGAGCGACCAGTTCATGACCCCGACCGCCGCCCGCACGCCTGCCAGCCCACGCACCTGCGCCAGGCTATGGCGGGCGTCCTCGATCGTGCCCGGTGTATCGCCGGGCAGAATGGGGATCGGCGTACCACCCTCGGTGATGACGTACAGGTTGGCGCCGGATACCCGGAAGTCGCCGCTGAACAGGTCGATCCCGGCCTTGTTGATGGCCAGCATCGCCATGCCCAGGCCGAGTGCGATCCCTACGCCGGCAATCATACCGATCAGCCCGCGACGCCGGCGTAGCACGTTCCGGATGGGGTACGGCAGACCAGCCGTCCAGCCGGTCCCATACGCTGCCGTTCGGCGCCCGACAGCCACCTGCGGTCTCCTCTCGCTCCGCCGCCCCAGTCCCCCAGGTGAAGTATCGCCCGACGCGGCCCGCCCTGTGACGGGTCAGACGGTCCTCGATCCGGGTGACGGGCGAACCCCACGCGACGAGCCATCCCCGCACGATGAGCCGACCCTCACCGTGTGGGCCGCGAATCAGTGCTACGGCAGAGTGTGGTGAGCGCAGCGTTCATGCGCCGCGAGGGCCTGGCAACGTCAGCCGCCGCGGACAGCGCTCCGACTGGCCGTTCGATGGCTCCGCCGACCCTGCCACCACGGCAGGATCAGCCCGACCAGTGTCGCGAACGCTAGCGTGGTGAGGGTGATGGCGCGACCCAGACGTAGCGAGAGGGGGTCGAACACGAAGTCCACCGTGTGCGGACCCGGCGGCAGGTAGACGCCCCGGAACAGGAAGTTCGCGATGTAGACTGGCGTCGGTTGCCCGTCGATCTCGGCACGCCAGCCGCGGTGGTACTGGTCGGTCAGGACGAGGAACCCGCCCGGTCCATCGGGCGTCACGATCCGCACGTGCTCCGACGAGATGTCCTCCACCGTCGCGGCCGCCGGACGTGTTGTCGACGACAACTCCTGCCCGAGACGCGGCCGGACCAGCGGCAGCCCGTCGAACGGCCCTTCTTCGAGGATCACCTGCCGTGCCGCGTCAAAGGGCCGCATCGCCATCCGTGGCAGCGCCGACTCCTCGGATCGGCTTCGCCGCGCGATGCCCTCCGGCACGATGTAGGCGCGCGGGTAGGCGGCGCGATTTTCGAGCACCACGATCCCATCCTGCCGCCAGACCGGCCGGAACTTGGCGCGGTCGCTGCCGAAGATCGAACGGACCTGGCCGACCTCGTTCACCAGCCCGATGCCGAAGACTCGGGTCTGCCCGAGCGGGTAGACCTGGTGCACCTCAACCGACACCACGTCCAGCGGATCCACCGGGAGCCTCGCTCGGTAGATGTTGGTGTCGGTTGGCTGGCCGTTCGGCGCGATGTCCTTGATCGTGCCTGCCACCGGCGGCCGCGCGTGCCGGAGGTGTGGCCGCACGTCCGGGCGCTCGTAGGCGTTCTCCGCGACGTCGACGCCAGCCCGAAGGCGTACCGTCCGCTGGGTGCCGTCGGTACCGGTCAGCACCAGTTCGGCAACCGGCGTATCCTGCTCGATCTGGACGCCATCGATCAGCGTCGCGAGCACCCGCACCTCGACGGTATGGACCGGCTCGACGTCAAAGGTCGCCCGGCCGGTACGGTTGAAGGCCGCGCCGTTGAAGAGGGCGTTGAAGGGCCGGTAGGCCGTCCCGTCGACGATCGCGATGTCCCTGGGGGGGTCCGCCATCACCACGTAGCGAGTGCTCCAGAGGTCGAGCAGCGTGTCTTCCTGGCCATCCACATTCGACCAGTATTCGAAGTGGCGCTGAGTCTCGAGCGAGCTATACCCCGAAATCGTGGGGACGTCGGCGTGAAGCAGTCGATTCGGTTCCAGGAACTGTAACGATCCATCGGCGAAGGTTCGCGCGTCCGGCCCCAGCGTTGCCAGGAACTGGGTCACGGGTGCCGGACGCATCAGGTCGTCGAGGGCAGCCATCGGATGATAGTCGTAGGCGAAGGCGAGCAGGTCGATCGCAATGACGGCGACCGTCACGGTGGCCCAGGCGCCGGACAGGCGCGGCCAGAGCGCCCAGCCGAACAGGACGCCTGCGCAGACGACCAGCAGCGCGACGCTCCAGAGCGTCTTCGGGCTGGACAGATCCAGGCCATCGACGAGTTGCTGATAGACCATCGGTCCGGTCAGCCACTCGTGCTCGTGACGGGTGCTCAGGTAGTAGTCGTCGATCAGTTTCTTCCAGCGCACTGGGTCCGCGGCGAGCCGCTGGTGAAGAGCGACGATCGTGTAGATCGTGCCCGCCGACCAGCCGGTCACCACGAGCGCACCCAGAGTGAGCGGCCAGGAGCGCCGCCGCGCCCGGGTCAGCACGTCCGCCCCACAGGCCGCGAGCACCGCCGCCGCGAAGACGATCAGGTAGGCGTAGCGGCCCGGCGCCCGCAGTGACGAGAAGCCGGGCAGCATCCAGAGGAGCCGGTGCAGGTTGAGCGGGCTCTGCTCGGCCAGGCCCACGACCAGCCCGAACGCGGCCAACATGACGAAGAACGGGACGATCCGTCGGCGCGCCAGCAGGACACCGAGGACCGCGAGGCCGAGCGGCATGATGCCGACGTAGAGGTAGGTCTCCCACTGCTGCCAGAGCGTGATGAAGCGTCCGTCCGGCAGCCGGAAGAGGTACGGCAGGACGACCGTCGCGAGATTCTGCCAGCGCAAGGGCCAGGTCGTCGCCAGGTCGTAGTTCAAGCCGGGGCCGCGATATGACATCCGTCCAAGCTCGAAGAGCGGCAGCCATTGGATCGCCGCCGCCCCCAGCCCGATCGCGCAGATCAGACCAGGCGCCCAGACCAGTTGTAGCGCCCGCTCCCAGCGCGGCCCGGTCACTGGCCCGACCAGGACCCGGTAGGTGGTGTACAGCCCGAGGCAGACCAGGGTCATGAAGACCGGCTGGATGTGAACCCCGAGCGCCGCACACGCGAGCACCAGCCCGCCCCCGACCAGCCAGCGCTGACGCCTCCAGCCAGACACCCTGAAACTGCGCTCGGCGCAGAGCAGGATCAGGGGCAGCCAGACGGCGCTTCGGACGACGTTCTCGTGTTGAAGCTGCGCCACCAGGAAGCTGCCGAAGGCGAACACCAGTCCGCCGACGAGTGCCGCCGTCCGCGTCAGACCGAGCGTCCGCAGATACAGGATGGCGAACGCCCCACCCAGGAAGAGGTGGATGGCCCGCATGACGGTGAGCACCGTGGTCGGGGTCAGCAGGGGCACGAGTAGCAGATTCAGCGGGTAGAGCATCCCCAGCTCGCCATCGGCGAACAAGGGGTAGCCGCCAAAGATGAGCGGGATCCAGAGCGCCGAGTCACCTGCCCGGACCTGCTCGGCGTACCAACGCCCGAGTGGCTGATAGAACAGCTCGGTGTCCTTCTCGTAGAAGACCACGTTGCCGAACAGGCCGTCGTGGAACAGGACGAGCGAGCAGAGCGCGATGACGAGGAAGGGCACAGCTTCTATCGCGTGAGCGCGTAGATCGAGACGCCAGACGCGAGAGGCGCGCCGCGAGGGCGGAGCGTGGGTCGCGTCGACGGGCGCCAGGGTCGCGCTCATGCCGGCCTCAGTCCGGGCGCTCCCACGCGTCGCCGTCGAGCGGGTGAACGCGCCGCGCGACGGCGAACACGGATAACCCCCACGGCAGGCCCGGCCCGCATGCCGGCACGGCCTCGAGGCTGAGCAACTTCCCAAGGAAGCGGTTGATCGGCGCGGGCGGCAGCCAGAGATCGGTCGCCTCGTGGGAGCCGTTACGGTGCTCCAGGTATCGCTTTACGGGCGCCAGCGGGAACAGCGTGAAGTTCGCATAGGTGGTGTGCTCGATCCGGAACCCGACGTCCTCCAGCTTGGCCGCTAGCTCCGGGCGTGTGTAGCGATGGCGGGTGTGGACCACCTCGTCATGCGCGCCGCGAATCCAGTCGAAGGCTGGTAGCCGGATCAGAGCGATCCCGCCAGGCCGCAACAGCCGGTGGAGCTCGGCCAGTGCGGCGCGATCGTCGTTGACGTTCAGGTGGTAGAGCACGTCGAAGCTCGTGACGATGTCGAAGCTCGCGGACCTGAACGGCAGCGCTCCGACCGACGCGCACGCGAGGCGTTCGAGCCCGCGCCGCCGTGCCAGTTCGAGCGCGTGCGGCTCCAGATCGACGCCGGTCACCCGTCCCCAGCGCCCGAGGAAGCGGGTCATACCGCCGGAGCCGCAGCCGGCATCCAGGATGTCGAGCGAGCGACCACGGCTGCACGGCACACGCGGCGGATACGTCCGGAGCAGCGCCGCCGAGATGCGTCGCATCCCAACGTACCACCAGTGCCGCTCCTCCTGGGCGTACATCAAGTCGTACTGGTCGCGCTCCATCGTCGGTCGTCGTTCTCAGGCGTCGGCGTTCGAGTCGTCAGTTGTCAGTCGTGAGCGGTCAGCGGCCGGGCGAGAGCCGTCAGCGGTAAGGCGTGAGTTGCCAGAGGTCACGCGCGTGTTGCGGGACGACTGCGACAGACACGGATGGCTAGCGGACAGGCGCGCACGACACGGCGCGTCGGCTGCTCGCCAATCGTCACCGGTGGCGAAACGCGCGGTCATTCGCGAGCGGCGTGTCAGCGTACCGGCGCTCCCAGCCGCGCAGCAAGCTCAGACACCTTCGCGGCGACGTACTCGACGTGCTCGATAGGCAACTCCGGATACATCGGCAGCGACAGCACTTGCCGCGACAGGCGCTCGGTCACCGGCAGCGAGCCCTCTCCGAGACCGAGGTCGGTGCATGCCTGCTGGAGATGGCTGGGCAGCGGGTAGTGGATGTCGGTGCTGATTTCGGCCTCATTCAACGCCGCCTTCAACGCGTCGCGTCGGTCAGTCTCGATCACGTACAGGTGGTAGACTGGCGTCGCGCCCGGCTGCGTCACGGGTGTGGCGACGCCGCGTAGCGCCTCGTCGTAGACCGCTGCCCGCCGGCGACGGTCCTCGTTGGCAGTATCCAGGTACCGCAGCTTGACCCGCAGGATGGCCGCCTGCATCTCGTCCAGGCGCGAATTGATCCCGTGTGTCTCGCTCAGGTACCGCTGCCGCCAGCCATAGCCCCGTAGCAACCGAGCACGGTCGGCGATCTCGTCATCGTTCGTGGTGATGAAGCCGCCGTCGCCATACGCCCCAAGGTTCTTCGTGGGGTAGAAGCTGAACGCCGCCACATCCCCAAGGCTCCCGACGCGCCGCCCCTTGTAGTGGGCGCCGTGGGCCTGGGCGCAGTCTTCCATCAGCTTGATGCCGCGCGGCCCGATGACGGCCTGGATCGCGTCGACGTCGGCCGGGTGGCCATAGAGGTGGACCGCCAGCACTGCCTTCGTACGCGGGGTGATCCGCTCCTCGATCTTCGCCGGGTCGATGTTGCGGGTCTCGGGATCGACGTCAACCAGGACCGGCGTCGCCCCTGTCTCCCGAATGGCGACGACCGGAGGCATACCGGCGTTCGCGGTCGTGATGACCTCATCGCCCGAGCCAACGCCGAGCGCCTGGAGCCCGAGGCGGATGGCGTCGGTCCCGCTCGCCACACCGATACCGTGCGTCGCCTGGCAGTACTCCGCGAACTCGCGCTCGAACGCGGCGTGCTCCTGGCCCTGGATGAACCAGCCGCTCGCCATGACCCGCAGCGCGGCTTCGTCAAGCTCGGGCTTGAGCGCCGCGTACTGCGCCTTCAGATCGAAGACGGGGATGCGTCCGCTGACGACGGGTGCGTTCATCGGGCTCCTGCCATCGGGGCGGCCGTCGCGCCGGCCGGGTCGCCCCAGTACTGGGATCGGTGCTCGCGGTAGAACTCGAGGGTACGCTCGAGACCTTCGCGCATGTCGACCTTGGGCGTCCAGCCGAGCGCGCGCTCGATTTTGGCGTAATCCGCGTAGACGCTGCCGATGTCGATGGCCTTCTTCTCGGGTGGAAATGGCACCAGCCGATAGCTCCCCACCCCCGCGATCTCGATCATCAAATCCAGCAAGTCGCGCAGGCTGATGGGCTCCGGGCCGCCGATGTTGAAGACCTGCCCGTTCGAGACGTCTGAGGCGCCCGCCCGCAAGAAGGCGTCGCTGGCATCGTCGACGTAGGTGAAGTCCCGAAGTTGCATGCCGTCACCGAATAACTGGACCTCTTCGTCGTCGAGGATCTGGCGGATGAACCAGCCGATCGCCGTCTGACGGTTGTTCTTGACGAGCATGCGCGGGCCATACGTGTTCGTGAGCCGCAGCGAGCAGGCGCGTACCCCGTACACGTTGTTGTAAAGGATGTGGTACCACTCGCCGGCCATCTTGTTGATACCGTTGACGTCGGTCGGATGCAGGAGATGCCTCTCGTCAACCGGCTGGTAGTCCGGGCGTCCGTAGATCTGTCGGGTACTGGCGAACACCACCTTCACGCCAGGGTTGTGGCGGCGGCACGACTCGAGCAGCGACAACTGCGCGCGACAGTTGATCTCGAGATCCGTGAACGGATCGCGCATGCTGTCGATGTGACTGACCTGGCCGGCCAGGTTGAAGATGACGTCCTGCTCGGCGACGAGCCGCTCCATCGCCAGCGCGTCGCGGATGTCCACCGTACGGGTGGAAACCCGGTCCTCGATACCAGCGATGTTGGACGGGTTCGCGCCAGTTTCCGCGATCAGCGAATCGACCAGCAGCACCCGCGCCCCCAGATCTACCAGTTGGCGCGCCAGGTTAGAGCCAATGAAGCCGAGGCCGCCGGTTACCATCACTCGCTTGTTGTCGTAGAACTGCGCCGCGCGATACGGCATCCTCAGACCTCCCGTGCCGAGCGCGCCGCCGGGCGACGGCGCAGCCCACGCAACAGTACCAGCTCGATCCACAGGCGAATCAGATCGATGCCCACTCGCCCAACGCGGCGGAAGTTGAAGAACTGACTCTGGCCGTACGCCCGGTGGTAATGGTGCACCGGAACCTCAGTCATCGTGTAGCCGGCCTGGCTGATCTTGGTCATCATCTCGACGCAGATCACGCCGCTGTCGCGGGTCAGGTCAACCTCATCGAAGACGTGGCGGCGGATCAGGCGCATGTCGCAATCGACATCCCGGATCGGCAGCCCGAACATGGTCTTGACCACGGTGTGGTACAGCTTGCCGATGATGATCCGATGGAGCGGGTCGTTCCGCTGGATCTTGTAGCCCTGCACCACGTCCACATCGTCACGAAGGTTGTGCACGAGCAGCGCGAACTCACGTGGGTCGTACTGGGCGTCGCCGTCGGTGTAGCAGACGAGATCCTTCGTCGCGTTGGCGAAGCCGCTCCGCAGCGCCCCGCCGTAGCCTCGGTTCTTGACGTGCGTCACGACTCGTAGGTGCGGGTACCGGGTTTGAAGGTCCGCCAGCACTTCGCCGGTATGGTCGGGGCTGCCGTCGTTGACCACGATCACTTCGTAGTCGTCCGTCAGTTCCCGAAGGGTGCGATCGGCGGTGACCACCATGCTAGCGATCGTGCCGGCATCGTTGTAGGCCGGAAAGAAGGCGCTGATCGAGAGTTTGTTGGCCGGGAGGCTGTTCGTCGGGAGGGACACGGGGCGACTCCGGTGACCGCGGCTCGGCGCGAGCAGCGGGCCGGCCGGCCTGACCTACGCGACATGACGCGGCCGCGCGACAGCGAAGGATACCAGAGGCCCCGCGAACGGGCCAAGGTCGACCGGCCCCAACGGCACGTTATCCCTCCACCTCGACAGGCAGGAACACGGGTGCTCGGCCGTTGGCGATGACTCGCCCATAGCCCCCACCCCTATACGCGGGGATGCGCGGCGTGGGGAGCCACGCCTGGCTGAGACGGCTGGCCCAGGTTGCCCGATTGCGTCGGGGGGCTTCCGCCAGCTACTGCTTGACGGCGCCGAAGGTCAGGCCGCTCACGATGTGGCGCTGCATGATGAGCGCCATGATCACCACCGGGAGCGTGATCATCGTGGCCGCTGCTGCCAGCGATCCCCAGTTGAACTGCTCGAAGCTCATCAGGTTGAAGACTGCGACCGGCAAGGTCCGGGTCTTCGGGCCAGCCAGCACCACCGAGAACGCAAAGTTGTTCCAGGAGAAGATGACGCTCAAGATCGCCGTGGCGACCAGTCCCGGCTTCACGATCGGCAAGGCGATCCGCCACAAGACACCGTACGTCGAGCTCCCGTCGATCATGCCGGCGTCGATCAACTCAGACGGCACGTCCTCGAAGAAGCCGATCATCACCCAGACGATGATCGGGAGTCCGACCACGAGATGGGTGATGATCAGGGCCGGGTAGGTGTCGATCAGGTCGAGGAAGCGGAACATGATGAACCAGGGCACCAGGAAGCTGAGGCCCGGCGTGATGCGGGCCAGCAGGATACCCAGGGCCAGGCCGTTCTGCTTCCAGCGCGCGATGCTAAAGGCAGCCGGCACGCCGAGCGCCATCCCGAGGATCGTTGCCCCCGCCGCCACCACCGTGCTGTTCCACAAAAACTGGAAGAACGGCTGCGCCGGATTGTTGAGGACGTAGCGGTAGCCATCTAGCGTCGGCATGTGGGGGATGAACACCGGTGGATATTCGGTCGCTTCGAGGTTGTTGCGGAACGAGACCGAGATCATCCAGAAGAAGACGAAGATGGTCGGGAGCATCACGATAAGGATCAGCAGGAAGTAGGCGATTTCCTTGAGGGTATGCTGCATTTTGGGGCTCATGCATCCGCTCCCGATCGAGTCCAGTCATCGTGCCCGCGCACCTCACCTCGTCGGTGCGCGAACGCAACTCAAGCCGCGGTGCCCCGCCGCACCCGGATGGCGACCAGCGAGATCCCAAGAATGATTGCGAAGAAGACGACCACCATCGACGAGGCCGCGCCCATCCGGAAGTAGGAAAAGGCGGTACTGAACAGGTAGATGTTGATCGTCTCCGAGGCGGTGCCTGGCCCGCCTTGGGTCATGACGAAGATGATGTCGAAGGTCTTGAGCGCGTCGATCAGGCGAAACAGGACGGCCGTCACGATCGCCGGCCGTACCAGTGGCAACGTGATGTACAGCAGTTGCTGCCAGCCTGCCGCGCCGTCGATCCTGGCCGCCTCGTACGGCTCGCTCGGCAGCGCCGAGAGACCCGCCAGCACGATCAGCATGATCAGCGGCGTCCACTGCCAGGTATCGACCAGCACGAGGGCCGGTATGACCGTCTGGCTGGAGTGGATCCAGGTCTGCGGCGGCAGCCCGACCAACGTGACGAAGTAGTTGAGCACGCCGAGCGTGGGGTGGAACATCATCACGAAGATCAGCGCGATGGCGACCGGCGTCGCGACCATCGGCAGGATCGCCAGCGTGCGGAAGAAGCCCCGCGCCCAGAACTGCCGATTGAACAACAGCGCGAGCGCCACGCCGAGGACCGTCTGCACCGTGACCGCGACCAGCGTGAAGTAGAACGTGATCCAGACAGCATTCCCGAAGCGCTGATCGGTCGTAAAGAGGGTGATGTAGTTGGTCAGCCCTGCGACGGCCGGCCCGCCGGGGTTCGACAGCGTCCAGTCAGTAAAGCTGAGGTACAGGGTGTAGACCAGCGGGAACGCGATCACGAGCAGCGTGACGATGACGGCTGGCATCGGCAGCACGAAGCGCGCGTTGCGCTCCCACCAGTCCGGCCGGCCCGTCGCGCCGGCCGGACTGCCCGTGACGGCGCCGGCCGAGGCGGCCGGCGCCGGGTTGTTACTCACACGCCACCTGCCATCCACCGCGTGACCCGCTGGCCGTCATCTACTTCGGCTCCTTGTCCAGCACCGCCTGGAACGCCTGATCCATCTGCTTGACGATCTGCCTGGCGTCACCGCCCTCGATCGCTTGCTGGATGAGCGCGCCGACGTCGTCGCGGTACTGGGTGACCGCCGCGATTTCGGGCAGGCCTGGCTTCCCGAGCTTCATGCCCTCCATGTAGGAGTCGACCCAGGCTTGCGGCATCTTCTGCGCGGACTTGACCTGCGCATCGTTCCAGGTCGAGAGCCTCGCCACGCCGATACCGGCAAGCTGGGAGCGAATACCCTGGTCCTGGCCAGTCAGGAACTGCGCCAGCAGGAACGCCGGGCCTTGCTGCTTCGACTTCGCGCTGACCGCGATGCCCGATGTGTAGGTCGGCGGAAACAGACCGCCCGGCCCCTTCGGGACGAGCATGTAGTGGACCTTGCCGACCACGCGCGACTTGGACGCGTCTTCATACTGGCTGAAGAAGTTGATACCGTCCTGCATCGCGGCGATCTGGCCTTGCATGAAGCCGGCCGTCACTTCGTACCAGTTGAAGTTCACCACGCCGGGCGGGCCGTACTCACGGTCCATCCTGGCGTACCAGTCGACAGACTGGGCGGTCGCATCGCTGCCGAGATCGGACTTGCCGTCCTTGGTGAAATACTGACCGCCGAAGTTGAAGAATTGGCATGGCCATTGGGTCATGTTGGCGTTCTTCAGCCCCCGTGAAGCCCATCCATAGACGCCACCAGAGGGGTTATGGACCGCCTTGACCGCCTCGGTCAGCTCGTCGAGACTTGTCGGCGGCTTGATGTTCTTCGCGTCGAAGAGGTCCTGTCGGTACGCCATGACCGAGACGTCGGTGAACGTCGGGAGTGCCAGCACCTTGCCGTCCGGCGCCGTCACCGCCTGCTTCGCGGAGTCGACGGTGTCAGTCCAATCGAACTCAGGGCTGAGGAACTTGGGATTGCTCAGCAGTTCGTTGAGGGGCTGGTACCAGCCGCTCTTCCAGAACAGAATCTTCTCGACGTGGAGGCTGGTGTTGAAGGCGTCATAGGTGCCGCCGCCGCCCGCGAAATCCACCGCGAGCTTCTGGCGCGCCTGGAGCTCAGGCAAGTCTTCGAACGTAACCTTGATGCCGGTCAATTCGGTGAACTTTGGCAGCGCCGCCTCAGCAGCGGTCGACCAGGGGTGCTTCACGAACAGGACGTTGAGCGACTGGCCGCTGAACTGCTTCCAGTCGAACCCGGCGCCCGGCCCCTTCATTGGGATGTTGCTGACCGCCACTGGAGTCGGCGCGCTGGACTGCGCGGCCGGTGACGCAGCCGGCGACGCAGCCGGCGATGCGGCGGCCGGCGCCGCGGGGCTGGCGGCCGGGCTAGCCGCGGCTGGCTTGGCAGCAGCCGGACTGGCTGCTTCGGTCGGCTTGGCGGCCGCCTGGGCCGGAGCCGTGGTCGCCTTAGGGGCTGCTCCCGATTGCGTGGAGCCGGATGTTTGGGCCTGTCCGCAGGCCGCCAGGAGCGATGCCGTCGCCCAGCCGAGTGTGAGCCCGAGATACGTTCGCCGCGTGATCGTTCTGTCAAAGCGCGCCATCGCCTGCCTCCATGACGAGAAACGGGATCGGTGACACCTTCTCCGCAGTCGCGGAAGTTCGGAGAATATACAACGTCCCGGCACCAAATTGGTGCAGTGTACCGAAGCAAGGCGGTACGCGAAAGATCTGGAGACGCCATCGAGATGGGGCATAGGGGTGCGCAGAATGGCGCTGTACGCGTCTAGACCGCCGTGCCCCATGGCGCGCTGATGCGACGGCAGGCATCTGGCCAAGGTACGTGCACCCATCGAGTCAGTAACGAGCGGCATACACGTACGCAGTGAGAACCGGATCGAGGCGAGACGTTCCTACGACGTCGAGCGCCGATAGGCGTGGGCGTACGGGTAGGGGATGCTGCCTCGGGACAGTTCACCAGGGCTCTGCGCCATGGCCTCAGCGGGCCTCAGGCGCCGACCCCGCGATCCATTCTTGACCGGATCCGGCAACCCACCGTATCACCTGACAAGCGCGATGACTACCTGCCGGGAGTGCCAGCACCATGCCCGCTGAGCCGGACTACTACGCCATCCTCGGCGTCCGCGAGCAGGCCACGCTCGACGAGATCCGCGCCGCCTACCGGCAGGCCGCCCGCCAGAGTCACCCCGATCTGCACCCACGCGATCCGACCGCGCTGACCCGCTTCAAGCGCGTTCAGGAAGCGTATGATGTGCTCGGAGATCCGGTCCGGCGGGCGGCGTACCGGCGTCCCCGTCTCGCCCATACGCCTCCGCCCCGCCCGGCTGCGCCCACCAGCGCTGCGCCCACCAGCACTTCACCGATTCGTGAGACGGTGCCCTCGACCACCCTGCCGCCGGAGCTCGTCGAGACGATCGTCGCGCTGCGGCTGCTGGCCCGCCGCGCACAGCTCAAACGACGGGTTGGACGGCTGGTCGCCTACCTCGAACGCCTGTAGTCGCCAGGTCGGATTCCTCGGCGCCTCTGCCCGCGTACCTGCTCGTGGGTGACGAACCTGGCGAAGACGGCCTGCTGAATGTCTTGACGCCGCTGTCCTGGCGGAGGATAGTAGCGGCGTGGGAGAGGAATAGTGCGCGCACGACGGCTCCGCCTGTGGTCCGGACTCGTCTTGTACGTCTTCGTCGCGACGCATCTACTGAATCATGCCCTCGGATTGATCTCACTGCGGGCAGCCGAGGACGGGCGCCTCATCTTCCTGGCGGTCTGGCGTAACCCACCTGGCACCGCGCTGCTGATCGGGGCGCTGCTCGTACACGTCGGGCTCGTGCTCTGGGCGCTCTACCAGCAGCGCCATCTGCGCCTACCGCGCTGGGAGATCGTCCGGATCACGCTCGGCCTGGCCATGCCGCTCCTGCTCGTGCCCCACCTCTTCGGGACGATGGTGCTGGCGCGGGCGTTCGACGTGCAGGATACGTACGCCTACGTGGTCGTCGGGATGTGGGCGCTTCACCCGAGCAGTGCCGTGATCCAGAGCCTGCTGGTCGTCATCGCCTGGACGCACGGCTGTATGGGCGTCCACTGGTGGCTACGCTTCAAGCCCTGGTACCCCCGCTACCTGCCGACGCTGCGTGCCGCGGCGCTGCTCCTGCCGACCCTTGCCCTGCTCGGGTTCGCCGAGATGGGCAAGGAGACGGCAGCGTTGGCGAATCAGCCGGGCTGGCTGGCCCAGACGTTCGCCGGTATCACCGATGCCCAGGAGCAGCAGGTTCAGGATTGGGCGACCGTCGCAAACGGGGCCTTCGTCGCGGCCGTCGTCCTGGTGTTCGCCGCGCGGTACGCCCGGCAACTGTGGCAGCGCCGCCGCGGCGTCGTACGGCTGAATTATCCAGGCGGCCGCCGCATCGAGATCGCGGCCGGGACGAGTGTGCTGGAGGCGAGCCGCGCGGCTGGCATTCCGCACGCCTCACTCTGTGGCGGCCGAGGGCGCTGCTCGACCTGCCGCTCGCGGATCGGCCCGCCCTCGGCTGTACTCCCGCCGCCCTCATCAGAGGAGGCGCGCGTCCTTCGACGCGTCGGTGCGCCGCCCAACGTGCGCCTCGCCTGCCAGCTCCGGCCCACCGCCGACGTCACGATCGTCCCCCTCCTGCCGCCGACCGTCGAGACCCGTGAGGGCTTCCTGCGGCCGAGCTACACCCAGGGCAGCGAGCAAGATATTGCCATCCTTTTCGCCGATCTGCGGGGCTTTACGCAGTTCGCGGAGCATCGCCTGCCATACGACGTGGTGTTCGTCCTGAACCAGTACTTCAAAGCGATGGGCGAAGCCGTCGAGCAGAGCGGCGGGCATCTCGACAAGTTCATCGGCGACGGTGTGATGGCGCTCTTTGGGGTGAGTGGAGGCCCACGCGACGGCTGCCGCGAAGCGCTGGACGCCGCCGTCGCGATGGCGCAGGCGCTCGACGAGCTCAATCGCGCACTCGTCGCCGAGCTCGCGGAGCCACTCAGGATCGGGATCGGCATCCACACCGGTCACGCCATCGTTGGCGAGATGGGCTACGGACGAGCGCGCAGCCTGACCGCTATCGGAGATGCTGTGAATACGGCCAGCCGTCTCGAATCGATGACCAAGGAGTACCATTGCCAGGTGATCGTGACCGACGAGGTCGCGAGCCTGGGCGGGGTCAACCTGTCCGCGTTCGACGGCCACGAGATCGAGGTCCGCGGCCGGACCACGCCGCTCACGATCCGCGTCATCCCGAGTGCGCTCGACCTCATTCCAGTTCTTTCGCCGAGCGGCGAGTTGAGGGCGGCGAGCGGCGAGGTGTGAGGAGCAAGGAGCAGGCGTGACAAAGATCGAGCACGTGGTGGCGACGGTCACCTGGCCGGCCGCCTATATCGAACGGCTGCGCGAGTGTCTTGGCGCCGAGCGGTTCGTTCACACCCGCGATACCGCCGAGATGGAGCGGGAATTAGAGCGTGCCGACGTCGCCATCATCAGCGGGAACGTCGACGCGCGATTTCTTCAGGCGCCCAGGCTCCGCTGGGTCCACTGCGACGCGGCCGGCCTGGAGCGATCAGCCCGCCCCGAGGTGTTCGAGCGTGGGCTACTGGTCACAAGCTCCAGCGGGCGAACCTCGCCGGCCCTCGCCGAGCACGCGCTGTTCTTCATGCTCGCGTTCGCCTACAACATCAGAGCATTCCTGGCCGCCCAGGATGCGCACCAGTGGGGCATTCCCGGCCAGGACAACCTACGTGGACTGGTGGGCCACACCGTAGGCATCATCGGCATGGGGAACATCGGACGCGCTCTGGCGGTCCGTGCCAGGGCGCTCGAGATGCGCGTCCTCGGGCATCGCCGCCGAGCCGTCGAGACGCCTGAAGTCGACGTACAGACGGCCGTCGAGCGGGGTGAGGGGCTCGACGACCTGCTCGGGGAGAGTGATTACGTGGTGCTCGCGGTCCCGCTCTCGGACACGACCCACCAGTTGATCGGCGCCCGCGAGCTTAGCCTGATGAAGCCGACCGCAGTCCTGGTCAACATGGCACGCGGGAGCATCGTCGACGAAGCAGCGCTCATCGAGGCGTTGAAAAGCGGACGCATCCGAGGGGCCGGTCTAGACGTCTTCGAGCGCGAGCCGCTCCCGTCCGACAGCCCCCTCTGGGATCTGCCAAACGTGCTCATCACACCGCACCTGACGCCCACCGTGCCGGATCGCACCGGCAACTCGCTCGCCATCATCTGCGAGAACGCCCGGCGTTACCGAGCCGGCGAGCCGCTGGTGAATCTGCTGACCCGCGACGATATCTGGACCCGCCGGTAAGCAGGCTCAGCGCCGCGAGCGAGCGATCGTCAGCGATCGGGACTGGGTGATCGGCACAGCCGGGCGGGCGTCAGGCAGATGGCGCAGGAGCGCCGGCAGATGCGTGGCCCTCCCAGCCGATCCACTGCTCGCCGGTCGACCAGACCTCTTTCTTCCAGATCGGGACGATCTCCTTCAGGCGGTCGATAGCGTACTGGCAGGCCATGAACGCCTCGCCACGGTGGGGCGTCGCGACAGCGATCCCAACCGACGCCTCGCCGATCTTCAGCACGCCGGTGCGGTGCAGGATAGCGACCCGCTCGACGCCGAACTTCACGCGCACCTCATCCCCGATCTCGGCCATCTTCTTCTCGGCCATCTCCGGATACGCTTCGTACTCCAGGTGGACGACTTCACGGTCGCGCGAGTACTTGCGGGCGACGCCGAGGAACACGGCCACGGCGCCATCAGCGTCCGAGCGGACGAGGTTCGCGAGATCGGCGGCGTCGATGGGGTGGTCGACGATCTTGAACACGGGCAGGCGCCTCCGGGACGTCCGATACGGGACGTCTAAACTCGTCAGGGCAGTTCTAGTCAGGGGAATCGCTCGTCACGGTGGGCAGGTGTGAGCCGGTTGAGCGGCAGTATCCGCGGGGGGCGTGCGGCCGCCTGGGGTCGGGCGTTGGCGGAAGCCACGGGTCAGGACGTCGCGAGCTTCAGTACGTCGTTCATCGAGCCGCTGCGGAAGCCCTGCAAGTCGAGAGTGACATACAGGAAGCCGAGCGCCTTGAGTTGTTCGGTCACCGTCGCCGCGTGCGCCGTCACGAAGCCGACGAGCTCCTCGGGCGGGAGCTCGATGCGGGCGATCTGGCCGTGATGGCGCACCCGCAGTTGACGGTAGCCCAGATCGCGGATGGCCTGCTCGGCACGGTCGATCTGGCGTAGCTTCTCGCGGGTGATCTCCTCACCGTACGGCACCCGCGACGACAGGCAGGCCATCGCTGGCTTGTCCCAGGTCGGGACATCGAGCAGCTTCGAGATCGCTCGGACGTCGGCCTTGGTAAGCCCGGCTTCTTGCAACGGCGCCCGAACCGAGTGCTCCTTTGCCGCCTGAAGCCCCGGTCGATAGTCGCCCAGGTCATCGACGTTCAGCCCATTTGCGACGTATCGATACCCCTCATCGACAGCCAGTGCGACGAGTTCGTCATAGAGCGTGGTCTTGCAGTAATAGCAGCGGTCGGTTGGGTTGGACGCGTACTCCGGTTTCGACAGTTCGTTGGTGTAGATGACGCGGTGATTGATCCGGAGCGACTCGGCGTAGGCGAGCGCTTCGCGGAACTCCCGCTCGGCGAGGCTCTCGGACGCCGAGGTCACGGCGAGTGCTCGGTCTCCAAGCTCGTCGGTGGCGACCTTCGCAACCAGGGTGCTATCCGCGCCGGCCGAGAACGCCACGATGACGCTCCCGTACTGGTGCAGGATCGATCGCAGATCGGCCAACTTCTCCTCGACCGTCCGCACGTCGTTGAGGGACGCTCCATGGGACAGCATGTCTAGCTCAACACGCACGACTCCTCCAACTCAGTTCGTTCCCCTCGCGTGATCCGCCCTGGCGGGGCGTTCGCTGTCATGCGTCGATGGTGCCGCCACCGACGACGTACTCACCGTCGTAGAAGACGATGGCTTGCCCAGGCGTCACCGCCCGCTGCGGCTCGTCGAAGACGACCCGCACCGCCCTGCCAGGTTCGGGATGGACCGTTGCCGGCACCAGCTCGGCGCGGTAGCGAATCCGCGCCATAGCTCGGATCGGCTCTGGTGGCTCCGCAATCTTCACCCAGTTCACGTCTTCCAGGCGGCACTCGCGCCGCTGAAGCTCGTCCAGTGTCCCGACCACGACCGTGTTCGTCCCGGCGTCGAGGGCGGTGACGTAGCGCGGCTCCTTGAAGGCCAGCCCGAGGCCCCGTCGCTGCCCGATGGTGTGGAACGCAATACCCTGGTGCTTGCCCAGGACCGTACCACGCGCATCGACGATTGGCCCTTCCTTGATCGTCTGGGGAGCGTGCCGCTCCAGAAACTCGGTGTAGCGCTTGAACGGCACGAAGCAAATATCCTGACTCTCAGGCTTCTTCGCGACCGGCAACTTCCACTCCTCGGCCAGCCGTCGGGCGTCGGACTTGGACATCCCTCCGAGCGGGAAGAGCGCGCGCGCCAGCCGCTCCTGGTTCATGACGTAGAGCACGTAGGACTGGTCCTTGCTGGGATCGGCGGCCTTACGGAGCAACCAGCGGCCGGACCCGGCGTCATGCTCGACCCGCGCGTAGTGACCGGTCGCAACGTACTCGGCCCCGAACAGCCCGCCGCGTGCCAGCAACGCATCGAACTTGATGAACTGGTTGCAGCGCACGCAGGGGTTCGGGGTCCGGCCGCGCTCGTACTCGCGCACGAAGTCCTTGACCACACGGTCCTCGAAGACGTCACGGAAGTTGACGACGTAGTACGGGATGCCCAGCCGGTCGGCGACCCGCCGCGCATCCTCGACCGCGCCGAGCGCGCAGCAGGCATCCTCGCGGGCGGTCTCGTCGATGCCCTCGAGGTCGGGCCACAAGTTGAGGGTCATACCCACGACGTCGTAGCCCTGCTGGACGAGCAGTCCAGCCGTGACCGAGCTATCGACTCCGCCGCTCATACCAACGACGACGCGCTTACCCACCGTTGCTCCCGATCTCCCAGGTGCCTGCCGAAATCCAACCGAACGCCTCGGAAATTGTACATGCCCGGCACGGCGTGGGCACCGGCCAGGGGCTACGGAACACCCCCTTGACCCCTCCTCGCTGAGCCTTGCGACAGCCGTCACAACTGGTAGCGAGCGAGGTCAGATCGCCGTACCACCGCTACTCGATGACCCAGGCCGGGGCGCCAGTCACCGACGTATCCGCTGCATGATTCGTCGCGCCGTGTACCACTGCTACTCGATGACCCAGGCCGGGGGCGCCAGAGCGGCAGCCCGGGAGGACGGTCAACGGGCGGCGTGGGCCTCGGACTTCAGATCGGCGTCAACCATCAGGTGCACCAGCCCCTCGAAAGTGACCTTCGGCCGCCAGCCAAGCACCCGCCGGGCCTTGGCGGCGTCGGCCTGGAGCACGTCGACTTCGGCCGGGCGGAGCAGGCTCTCGTCTGTAACGACGTGCTCGCCCCAGTTGAGATCGACGTAGCGGAACGCGGCCTCGGCGAATTCACGGACGCTGTGGCTCTCGCCGGTGCCGATCACGAAGTCGTCGGGCGTGCCCTGCTGGAGCATCAGCCACATCGCTTCCGCGTAATCGCCGGCGTAGCCCCAGTCGCGCCGAGCATCCAGGTTGCCGAGTGTCAGCGTGTCTTGAAGGCCCAGCTTGATCCGAGCGACGGCCCGCGAGATCTTGCGAGTCACGAACTCTGGCCCCCGGCGCGGCCCCTCGTGGTTGAAGAGGATGCCGGAGCAGGCGAAC
Organism: Chloroflexota bacterium; assembly: GCA_020845495.1. Next base: position 80,464 of record JADLFM010000247.1, on the reverse strand, counting down.
ATACCGTAGCTCTCGCGGTAGTTGACAGTCATGTAATGGGCGAAGACCTTGGCGACACCGTACGGGCTACGCGGGTGGAAGCGGGTGTGCTCGTTCTGTGGCACCTCGTCGGCCCGCCCGAACATCTCACTGCTGGACGCCTGATAGAACTTGATGCCGTCGGAGCGGCCATTCGAGCCGGTGCCCTGCACGATCCGGAGCGCTTCGAGCATCCGCAGCGCGCCCTGGCCCGTCACGTTCCCTGTCAGCTCGGGCTGGAGCCAGGAGAGCGTGACGAAGCTCATCGCGGCCAGGTTGTACACCTCATCCGGCTGGGTGCGCTGCACGACCGAGATCAGCGACCCCTGATCCGTCAGATCGCCCTCGACGAGCCGGACATCGGGTACCTCGCGCTCCACGAGCGCGCGCTTCGGATTGTGCTGGCCCCGCAGGAGGCCGTACACCTCGTAGCCCTGCGCCAGGAGATGTTCGGCAAGATGCCGTCCGTCCTGGCCCGTAATCCCGGTAATGAGCGCGCGTGCCATGGGGTCTTCTTCCGCCGAGTGTCAGCCGAAGTCTAGCGCCCGGACCCGGCCGTTCACCATGACGAAGCGGGGCGACGGGTCGCAGTCGACAGGCGGTGGGTGCTGATGTGAACTCCCCCACCGGTGGAGAGGTTTCTTGCGCTCTCCGACACCTACCAGATGCCAGATCGAACGACGCCATTCGGCCACGACGGCGGTGCTGAGCGGACGGTACGACGTCGGAGTCGTCCATCCTGGCCTCACCCGCGAGGCCGGGATGGACGACTCCGACGCCTGCTACCAGGAGGCGGCACCCGCTCCCACGAAGGTGGGCCACGTCCCGCATCCATCCACGATCGCCAGCGGCACCGTCAGCGCCTGCCCGAGGGTCGCACGGCGGATGCGAAAGGCGACCTGCGACGCACCTGCTGACATGGGGAGGGTCTGGCTGCTCGCCAGGGACAGGCTCGCACCGCCGACTTCAAGCGTCGCGCTCGCAGTTCCGCTGCCCGATCCGCCGACTTGAAGGCTGGCCAGCGGGGGCGAGCCGGCGACAACGAGGACGTCGAGCACTCCACCGCCCGCTGGCGAGACACGGACCTGGATGGGTGCGCGCGGCGAGCAGGGACCGGTGGGAGTTGGCGGATCGGTCGGGCGGAGCGTAGCGGTTGGGGCGGCCGCCGCCGGCACGGCTGGGGTCGGCGTTGTCGTGCTGGTAGGGCTGGCCGCTGCTGTCGCACTACTGGTGACCGCCACCGTTGCGGTGTGCGTCGGAGTGGCGGTTGCAGTCGGGGTGCCGGCCGTAGCGGTCACGGTCGGGGTGCCAGGCGTGGGAGTCACAGTGATGGTCGGCGTCCGGGTCACGGTCGCGGTGCTCGTCATCGTCGGTGTCGGCGTCGGGATCAGTGACACGCCGAATGCCTGAATGCGGTTCGTGCCAGTATCGGCGATGTAGACGTTGTCCAGGCGGTCAACCGTGATGCCGAACGGCAGCGTGAATTGGCCGTCTCCCGTCCCGGCCGTCCCCCAGGAATACAGGAAGGTACCGCCGCCGTCGAAGGCCTGAACCCGCGAATTGCGCCGGTCGACGACCAGGACGGTACCATCTGAGCGCAAGCCCACTCCAGACGGCTCGGCAAACTGGCCGTTCCCCGCCCCTGGGCCGCCCCAGGCGAGGAGCGGGCTGCCGCTCGGTCCGAGCTTCTGGACGCGATGGTTCCCCTGATCGGCGACGTAGACGTTCCCGGCGCCGTCGACGGCCACACTGGTGGGGCTGTTGAACGCGCCGGGCGTGCTACCGAAGCCGCCCCAGGCCGCAAGGAAGGCTCCTCCGGCGCTGAACTTCTGCACCCGATTGTTGTCGCGATCGGCGACGTATACCGCGCCGGCCGTGTCGACGGCGACACCGTAGGGAGCGCTGAACTGTCCGCTGCCGCTTCCGTACCCGCCCCAGGCTCGCACGAGGCTGCCGGCGGACGTGAATTGCTGGATGCGGTGGTTGTAGGTATCGGCGACGTAGACGTCACCAGTTGGGGCAACTGCCACCCCAAACGGTCCCCACAACTGGCCCGGAGCGCTGCCGCTCGATCCCCAGGCTCGGAGGAACGTGCCCTCGGAGCGGAACACTTCGATGCGATGCTGGTAGGTATCGGCCACGAAGACCTGCCCGGCACTATCGATCGCAACTGCGTACGGCGACGAAAACTGGCCGCTTCCGTTGCCGTAGACACCCCATTTCACCAGGAAGCCAGGGGCGCCTGCCGCGCCCGCCGGCACAACCAGCACCACGACTAGCAGGGTAGCCGCGAGGAGGGCGATCCTTCGCCACATAGCTGCGCGCTCCAATGAGCTCGTCTCGCGCCGCCAATCCCTGGCGGCAGCATATCGGGACGATCCCAGGATCGCGCCTGAACGGTACCTCGTTCGAGGCCGCGCGCACCGTATCGCGCGGCCAGTCGTACCGCCCGAACCGAGCCATTCGGCCCGGGCGGCCGGATCTCAGCGGATGACGGATTTCGGCGTCGGCTCGATGCGCGTCACCTTGATCTGCTCACGGTCGATCAACTCGGCCACGCGTGGAGCGATAGTATTCTTCCAGTGATCGCTCTGGTACACCGCTTCGTAGAGGCGCTCGCGCTCCTCCTCGCTGTCAAAGCGACGAATCCAGACGTACAGGTCGTGGTCCTCCTGACCCACAAAACTGCCAACAATGACCATCCCCTTTGAGATCTGAAATGGGATGATCTCTTCTTCCATATAAGCGACCCAGGCCTCACGCTGGCCCGGGCGCATCCGGTACTGGCGGAGCTCGAAGAACACCTTCGTCCTCCATGACGTTTCGGCGCGCCCCGGCAGAACAGAACCGCGATCTGCCCGGCGTGGCGAGCCGTAGGTGAGAGGATACCCTGACCGCCCGCCGCGGGCGACCTTACCTGCCCTGGCGGGTCCCGGCCCCGGCCACTGCCACGTCGCGGGCGGCAAGGCCCCACGGCCAGATCGTTGCGAGCGTGCCACTCTGAAGCTGCGCCATGGGCACGAGCGCCCGAACGTTCTGGCCGCTGCCATCGAACGCAACGCCCGTCCAGGGCACCGGTACCCAGTCGGCGGGAATGCTCGTCTCCTGTAAGGCTCGGCGAATCGCCTTCGGCTCGACCGTGCCGGCGCGCTGAATGGCGTCGATCAGCACGAGGCCGCCGACGAGGGTCCGGGCCGACAGATCGCCGAGATCGCGGGGCTGGCCGTTAGCCGCCGTACCGTTGCGCCGATACAGGTCGTTCATGTTCCGGAGCAGTGGCCGGTGGGGCGCCAGGTCGAGCAAGAACGGCGCGGGCACGAACGCCCCCTCGACGTCCGGCCCGGTGGCGGTGAGGTATGCGGGGCCGACGCCGTCCACCTGCCGCACCAGCAGGAGCCGAGGCCGAAAGCCGCGCTCGCGAGCGGTCCGGACGAACCGAGTCAGGTCAGCGCCGGAGGACGTCGCCAGCCAGACGTCCGGGTCAGCCTCATGGAGTTGCTCTACCTCGTCGAGCAGCGAGCGTGCGCGTGGGCGGTACTTGATGTCGGCCACGACCTGATACCCATGCTTCACGGCCTGCTCTTTGTGGAGGCGAGCGCTCTCCGCGCCGGTGAGCGTGTCTTCGTAGGTCAGCCCGACCGTCTTCACGGCGAGACCCGCGCGCTGCGAAAGGTCCGCCAGGAAGTCGAACGATCCTGCCGTCACCTGTCCATCGTGTGGGCAGGTCCGAAACAGCCACTGCTGACCGTGTGTCGTGAGCGTGGACGAAGGCGCCTCGGGCACGAGGAACGGGATGGCCGCGTGCTCGGCAACACGGGCGACGGCCGTGGTGACGCTGTTGTCGACGCAGCCGATCAGGGCGTGCACGTTCTCCTCGGCCACCAGACGCTCGGCTTCGGCCTGCCCGTTCTCGGGCACGCCGCCATGGTCGACGGCGACCAGTCGAACGATCGCCCCGCCGAGCGCGGGCAGCCCTGCACCCGCGGCCCACGGCCAGGGGAGGCCGGCGGTCGGTACGTTCGCGATCCCGGCCACCGTGTCGAGGGCCACGCGAATAGCGTCCGCATTGATGGCCGTCCGGCCGCTGAACGGGTAGAGCGCGCCGATCACTATCTCTGAGACGGGGATCGGCGTCGGGCGGGCAAACCAGCCAACGGGAGACGCCGCCGGCGACGCAGTTGGGCGCGCGGCAGCCGGCGCCGGCGTTGAAGCCGCCATGCCGGACACTCTACCGCCGGGCGTCATGGTGCCGGCTGCCGCTGGCGGTCCTGACGGCGGAGCAGACCTGGTCGCTGACCCAACAGGCGCCGCTGGCCGGACAGGTGCCGTCGACGTGCCTGATCCAGTTGAAGCGCCTGACGTTGGCGGCGCAGCCGGCCGCTCGCAGGCCAACGCCGAGCCAAAGGCGACCAGCACTCCCGGTACGATCCGTCGCAACCAGTGGCGTCGTGTCATGCGGAGTGGCGTCGCCGGCCGCGTCATTCGATCCTGCCTCAGAACAGTAGAGTGGTACGCACGAGAGGCATGCGAAGCCCCGCCCGACAGCCGGCCGCTCGCCGGCCTACAATGCCGGCACGACTCGGAGGGGAGCCTTTCATGCTTGGTGTGTATTTTCCCGGAGAGCGTACCCTGGAGCTACGAGCGTTCCCGGACCCGGAGCCCGGCCCGCGCGAGGTCATCGTCGCGATGAAAGCATCCGGCATGTGCGGCAGCGACCTGACGCCCTATCGCGCGCCCAAGAGCGAGCGGGCAAAGCGCCCGCCCAACGTGGCCGGCCACGAACCGTGTGGCGTGGTCGTAGCCCGCGGCTCGGCGGTGACCGAGGACGAGGCGCCCATCGGCCAGCGGGTGATGATCCATCACTACAGCGGCTGCGGGCGCTGCAAGCACTGTCGGATCGGCTACAGCCAGATGTGCCTTGAAGGCTCGCTCGTGTACGGTTCGAGTGCCAACGGCGGCCACGCGCCCTACATCAAGGTCTATCCGTTCATGCTGGTGCCGCTGCCCGACGAACTGACCTTCGAGGAAGGCGCGGCGATCTCGTGTGGAACCGGCACCGCCTACCTGGGCCTGCGGCGGCTCAACCTGTCCGGCCGCGACACACTCGCGATCTACGGGCAGGGACCGGTGGGGCTGAGCGCGACGATGCTGGGGAAGGAAATGGGCGCCCGCATCATCGCCGTTGACATGTCGACCGAGCGGCTCAATCTCGCCCGTGAGCTCGGCGCCGATGCGATCATCGACGCCCGCGCGATGGACCCGGTTCAGGCGATTCGCGACCTGACCCACGGCGAGGGCGCCGAGGCCACGCTCGACTGCACCGGCCAGCCAACCGCCCGTGCTAATGCCGTCAAGTCGGCCCAGAGTTGGGGACGCGTCTGCTGGATCGGCGAGGGCAACACCGTCACCCTCGAGCCCAGCCCGGACGTCATCCACAAGCAGTTGACGATCTACGGCTCCTGGACGTTCAGCACGGTCGGGCAGGCTGAGTGTGCCCGGTTCGTCGTGGACCGCGAGGTGCCGCTCGGCAAGCTCCTGACCCACCGCTTCCGCCTCGAAGAGGCCGAGGCCGCGTACCGACTGTTCGATACCCAGACGACTGGCAAGGGCGTCTTCGTCTTCGACTGACGCTCCGCTGAAACACTCGATCTCGGATACCCGCCTTGCAGCAGCTTGTCCCAGTCTACCGTCCCGTCGCGGTGGAGGCCGTCTACGCCGATCTGACCTTCCCGAAGCCGCCGCCCGACCGTCCGTATATCGCCATCAACATGGTGTCAACGGTCGATGGGAAGGCCGCCATCGGAGGAAGCGCGGTCGGTCTTGGCAGCCGCGTCGACCGGGCGCTGATGCGTCAGGTCCGGTCGGCGGTCGATGCCTTGCTCGTCGGAGCGACAACGGTCCGTACCGAGCTCGTCGATCCGCGCGTGCCGCCCGCGCTCGTCGCGGTCCGCGGAGCTCACGGACTGCCGAGCCAGCCACTGGCCGTCACGCTCTCGCGCACGCTCGACCTTGACCCGCGCCGTCGATTTCTCGTCGGCGGCGCGGAGCGCACGCTCATCCTGACAACGGAGCAGGCGCCCCTCGAACGGGAGCAGACCCTCAGACACTACGCGCGGATCGTACGCATCGGAGCGGAGCGTGTCGATCTGCGGGCGGCACTCGGCTGGCTGCGGCACGCGGCCGGCGTCCGCTGGCTGCTCTGTGAGGGCGGCCCAAGCGTCAATCAGGCGCTGCTCGAAGCGGGTACGCTCGACGAAGTGTTCTGGACCATCTCGCCGACGCTTGCGGGCGGGCATGGCCCAACGCTCGTCGAAGGGACGATGCCGGCCGGGAACGCGCGTGTGCGGCTCGTACCGGTCAGCCTCTTCCAGCACGACGCCGAGATCTTTGCTCGCTACCGGGTCGTCAGGCCCACGAGCGCACCGCCACCTTCGGAGAACAGTGCATGAAGATCGTCGAGGTCCGTTCCCGCGCCGTATCCGTCCCGCTCGAACGCCCCATCCTCTCGGCCGTGCGCCGAAACGACCGGATCGTCCTGGTCGTGGTCGACGTGCTCACCGACGCTGGCATCGTCGGGCAGACTTACATCCAGGCGTTTGGAGTGCAGCAGGCACGGGCTGTCCAGGCGCTCATCGCGTATCTGGGCGACGGCCTCCGCGACGAAGACCCTATCCTCACGTTGCGTTGCTTTCAAGTGATGGACCGTGCCATTAACCTGCTCGGTCGCGGCGGCCTCGCGACGTTCGCGTTGTCAGCGCTCGACTGCGCGCTCTGGGACATCGTGGGGAAGGCGTACGGGACGCCGTTAGCGCTCCTGCTCGGCGCGGCCGGCGATCGCTGCGCCGCGTACCAGAGCGCGGGGCTCTGGCTGCTCGAACCGGGCCACAGGTTGCATGAAGAGGCTGCCCATTTTGCGGCACAGGGATTCCGGGGGGTGAAGATGCGCGTCGGCCGGCCCAACGTCGCCGACGACCTCGAAGCGGCGCACCAGGTGCGAGGTGCCATCGGCCCACACCAGTTGTTGCTGATCGACGCGAATCAGGCATGGTCCGTCGACACGGCCATCACCATGGGCCGAGCGCTGGAGTCAGTTCAGCCGTTCTGGCTGGAAGAGCCGGTCGATCATGACGACCTCGACGGGCTCGCGCAGGTGGCGCACGAGTTGAGCACCGCCATCGCGGCGGGCGAGAATAGCTACCTGCTAGCCGGCTTCCGGGCGCTCGTCGAGAAGAACGCCTGCGACGTGCTGATGCCAGATGTGCAGCGGGTGGGGGGTGTCACCGGCTGGATGCGCGTCGCGGCGCTGGCCGAAGCGTGGAAACTGCCGCTCTCGAGTCACCTGTTTCCCGAGATTTCGGTCCACCTGCTCGCAGCCAGCCCAACGGCCCAGTTGCTGGAATACATGCCCTGGGCTGAGCCAATCCTCGCCGAGCCGCTCGTCATCGAAGCTGGTGCAGTGATGGTGCCTCGGCGGCCCGGTCTCGGGCTCGCGTTCGACGAGGCAGCGCTGGAGCGCTACGCGCTGACCTGAGCGGCCCCTACCTGAGCGGCCCCTGCCTGTCAGGGCATCCATCAGCCTCGCCCGCGGCGCGCCCCTCCCAGGCATTCGAGCGCTCTTGTGATGCACAGGCACGATCGCAAGACTGCGGCGATGTTCGGCCGCGACCTCGTCTGCGGCAGCCGCGCGTCGTGGCGCGACAGGTGTCGAATGTCATTGGTTGGGCTCGTTCGAGCGCGAGTGGCGTCCGAGCGGCACGCTCCGTGCATTAGGAAATAGTAGGTCGGACAGACCAGATCACACCAGACGCGGGTGGCATGCGCGGCCGGAGAGTCGCGGTCCGCCGCAGGAGAGACCGGGGTGCGAAGATGGCCGCGATGGGCTCGTACGATAGCTCGCTTCAGATGTTCGTTCAGTCGCCGCGCGACGTCGACATGCGCAGACTAACGTTCCTTCGCTGGCTAGCCGAGCGTGGTCGACTGGAACACGCCATAGCTGGTCCCGCCGGTGGGGCTTTCGTGATTCGGGCCGCACCGAAAACGCAATCGGCCGTCCTGACTGCTTGACGAGGCACCTCCGGCCGCTTCAGCGCGGCCAGAGACGATGGTCCCCGATCCAATGGCTCTGGCTCCATCAGCGGGCCACGGCCATGTTGCTATCGAGTGCGTGCCGGTCCGCCTGAAACACGGCGAAGTACTTGGCCTCTGGATGATGGACGACGAGCGCGAGCGTGCTGTGCTCGGGATCGAGTTGATCGCCAGCCGTCAACGCCAGGCCCACCTTCTCAGCTCCCAAGAGCCGTAGCACGTCACGCTGCTGCGAAAGATCCGGACAGGCGCCGTAGCCCCAACTGTAGCGGCGCCCCCGTTCGCCGGCCAGCCCGAGGTCGTCGCGGATGCGGCCGTTCACGACGTCGGCAAGCGCCTCGGCAGTCGACGACGCAAGCCCTCGGATGAACAGCCCGCGGCTGTACTCACCTTCCCGCTCGAGCGTCTCGTACACCCGCTCGGCCTGGGGGCCGACCGTGACGGCCTGGAGTGCGACGAGATCGGGGCGCCCGCCGATTGGCTGGAAGTAGTCGGCGAGACAAAGCCGCTCGCCCGACGGCTGACGCGGGAAGGTGAAGCGGGCGATCTCATCCTCGTGCTTTGGATCGTTCGGATCGAGCACGACCAGCGTATCGCCATCCGAAACGGCCGGGAAGAAGCCGTACAGGCCGATCCCGCGCAGCCAGCCCTCACGCTCGGCCTCTGCCTTCAATTCTTCAAGGAGCGGCATGAACTGCTCGTCGATCAGGCGCTGCCGTTCCTGCTCGTCGATCTTTCGTAGGCCCCAGTGGAGCCGGAAGAGGGTATTGAGATCGAGGCGCGGCCAGACGTCCGCGAGCGGAATCTCGATATGGCGGGCGCCCCGGAACGGTGCTCGCGGCGGTGAAGTTGGAGCGACATCCGAGCGGCCAACGCTCGCGGCGGCCGCGGCGCGCGGGGTCTCGCGCTCCTTGAACGCCGCCGTCTCGGCGAGGGTGCGAGCGAGAGCGTCGGACCGCCGAGACGGATCGGTCAACTGGTCCATGACGTCAAGTCCCTCGAAGGCATCCTTGCAGTAGAAGACACCGCCCGGGTACGGCGTACCGTCAGGCAGAAGGCCGACTCGCCGGCCGAACGCGCGGTTGATCGCCGCGCCCCCGATCATGACCGGCACGCTCAGGCCACGCGCATGCAACTCCTGGATGCAGAGCGGCATCTGCTTCGAGGTCGAGACCAGCAGCGCCGACAGGCCAATCGCGTCCGCCTGGACCTCCTGCGCCTTCTCGACGATCGTGCTGACCGGCACCTGCTTGCCAAGGTCGAAGACGGTGTAGCCGTTGTTCGAGAGGATCGTATTGACGAGCGACTTGCCGATGTCGTGGACGTCACCGTAGACGGTCGCGACCACGACCTTCCCCTTGGTGTAGCCGTCTTTCTTCTCGAGGAACTGCTCCAGGTGGCGAACCGCCCGCTTCATCACCTCGGCCGACTGGAGCACGAACGGCAGGATGAGCTCGCCGGCTCCGAACCGGTCGCCCACGTCCTTCATCGCCGGCAACAGGATGTCGTTGAGCACCTCGACTGGCGTCCGGCTCTCCATCGCCTCGTCGAGCAGCCCCTCGATCCCCTCCTTCTTGCGGAACAGGATGCGGTTATGGATCCGCTGGGCGACCGGCAAATCGGCGTCGGCGTCTGCTCCGTTACCGGCCGCTGCATCGATCTGGACGCCTTCGAAGCGCGCGATGAAGCGAGGGAGCGCATCGGGACGGCGATAGTAGATCAGGTCTTCGGTGATCTCACGGGCGTCGGCCGGGATCTCGCCATACGGCGTGATGTGACTCGGGTTCACGATCGCCATATCGAGGCCGGCGGCCACGCAATGGTGGAGGAAGACCGAGTTGAGGACGCCACGCGCGGCCGGCGAGACCCCAAACGACACGTTCGACACGCCCAGCGACGTCAGCACGCCCGGCAGTGCTGCCTTGATCCGCCGGATGCCCTCGATCGTCTCGGCGGCATCGCGCACGAGCTCGTCCTGACCGGTTGTCACCGGGAAGGTCAGGACGTCGAAGATCAGGTCTTCGGGCCGGAGCCCGTGCTCGCCGACCGCGATATCGTGAATGCGGCGTGCGATCTCGAGCTTCCGCTCGGCCGTGTGAGCCATCCCCTGCTCGTCGATGGTGAGCGCGACGACACCCGCGCCGTGTGTCTTGACCAGCCCCAGAACGAAATCGGCCTTCTCGCGGCCGGCCTCCAGGTTGATCGAGTTGACGATGGAGCGGCCCGGGTTGGCCTCGAGCGCGGCTCGGACGACGTCCGGCTCGGTCGAGTCGATCACCAACGGCGCATCGACGCCGGCCCGCAGCCGCTTCACCACCTCCGCCATTTGAAACGCTTCGTCCGACCGCTCGGTGAGTGCAACGCAGACGTCGAGAACGTGTGCCCCGCCCTCGACCTGCTCTCGCGCGACCTCGAGGATGCCGTCGTAATCATCCGCGAGCAGCAGCCGCTTGACCTTGCGGCTCCCCTGGGTGTTGACCCGCTCACCAATCAGGAGCGGCGGCGGCTGTTGGAGCAAGTCCTGCGCTCGCATCGCGCTCGCCACGCGGGGTGCGTAGTCGACCACGATGCGCTTGGGCGTCGACTCGGCCACAGCCCGCCGGATCGCCGCAATATGGTCTGGGGTCGATCCGCAGCAGCCGCCTACCGCCGCGACGCCAGACTCAACGACGAACTGCCGAAGCTGCTCGGCCATCGGCTCGGGCTCGAGTGGATAGATGGCACGGCCGTTCTGATTGATCGGGATACCGGCGTTCGGCACGATCGAGAGCGGCGCCCGCGCCAGATCGGCCAGTGTCCGGACCGGCACCCGCATGTGCTCCGGCCCGGTCGAGCAGTTGAGGCCGACCACGTCAGCGCCAGCGTGCTCCAGAATGGTGAGCGCGGCAGCCATATCGGTCCCAAGCAGCATCCGGCCCGAGGTGTCCAATGACACCTGGGCCTGGATCGGAACCCGGCGGGCGCCGTTCGCGAAACAGCGGCGGATGCCGACGAGCGCGGCGCGCACTTCGAGGATGTCCTGGGCCGTCTCGATGAGCACGACGTCCACCCCGCCGTCGATCAGCGGTCGGGCCTGCTCCTCGAAGATCGCGACCAGTTGCTCGAACGTGACGTTCGACAGGGATGGGTCGGTGGTGGAGGGCAGAAAGCCAGTCGGGCCGATCGAGCCGGCCACGAAGCAGGGGCGGCCTCGGCGTGCGGCCTCACGGTCAGCTTCGGTCCGCGCGATCTCAGCCGCGCGGCGGTTGATCTCGTAGGTCCGATCGCCCAGCCCGTACTCTTCGAGCTTGGGCCGGCTGCCGCCAAACGTGTCGGTTTCGACCACGTCTGCGCCGACACCGAGGAAGTCTCGATGCACCCCCGCGATGACGTCCGGTCGGGACAGCAGGAGGGCTTCGTTGCAGCCATCCAGGCGCGTGCCCCCGAAGTCGTCGGCGGTCAGCTCGAGGGCCTGGAGGCTCGTGCCCATCGCGCCGTCGAAGATCAGCACGCGCTCGTTCAGCGTAGCCAGATACTCGCTCATCAGACGGCACTTCCAGGAACTGGATACGGTATTGTCGCCCGGTCTGGAAAGACCGTGCCATAACCTCCGTGCTGGGTACGTGTGCGGCCACGATCCAAGGAGCACCAGGGACGCCACGATCATCCGGGCACGGCCCGATGGCCGAGGAGGGACAGCGTGACAACGTCAGGGCGCCAGACTGCCAGTGTGCGCTATGCGGTCGAGGAGCGTCAGCGCGCCGGTCAGGTCGTCGTGGTGCTGCGCGACACCGTCGAGCCGGCCGAAGTCGAGGTCCTGCCGGGCCTCGGGCTGGCCTGCCTCGCGTTTCGGGTTGGCGCGGGCGAGCGGCAGTGGCCGGTGCTGGTCGAGCCGCCCGACGACGCGGCGCTGCTGCGCTTCACTACCCGCTACGGCATCCCGATCCTGTATCCCTGGCCGAACCGGATCCGAGGCGGCCATTTCACGTTCCAGGGCCGCGCCTATACCGTGCCGGTCACGGACAGCGGCAATGCCATTCATGGGATCGTGCGAGAACGCGCCTGGACTGTCGAGGCGACCGGCGTTGACGATGGAGCGTTCTGTCGAGCGAGTGTGGCGATTGGAGCGGGCGACCCATCGGGCTGGACGTTCCCGACGACGCTGACGCTGACCTATCGCTTGCATGGGCGAGCCCTGACCATCGACGCCACGGCCACGAACGACGGCGAGCGGCCGATGCCGATGGGCTTCGGGCTGCACCCGTACTTCCCGCTTCCACTTGGCCCACTGGGCACGCGCGCTGCCTGTGAGGTGCACGTCCCGGCCGACGAGGTCTGGGAGTTGGAGTCCCATCTGCCGACCGGTACGCGCCTCGCGGCCAGTGCGGTCGCCGATTTGCGGGAGTGGCGCGCCCTCGACGGCCTGCACCTCGACGACGTGTACACCGGGCTGCACGTGGCGGACGGCTGGTTTACCTCGGCGGTGCGAGACCCGGCGAGCGGGCGTTCGGTGTCCGTGTCGTCGGATGCGGGCTTCCGAGAGCACGTCGTGTTTGCTCCGCCTACCCGCGACGTGGTGGCGCTCGAGCCGTACACCTGCCTGACCGACGCCTTCAACCTCGCGGCGCGCGGCCTCGACGTCGGAGAGGTGGTGCTCGAGGCCGGTCAGCGCTGGTCAGGACGGGTCGTCATCCGCGCCGAGGGGCGCTGAGCGACACCGCGATGCGTCACCCTGCGGCCTCTCGCTCTCCCTCTGGAAGTGCCAGGGGTGTTCCGTCGGTGAATGGGGGTCAGCGCTCCACGGGACAACCTTGATCCCTGCGACGCGCCACGTCTTCAAACGGGAGACGTGCTAACGGCCGCGGCGATCGCAGAGCAGTGGCGCGGCCTATCGACCGCGCCACTGCTCTTCGCCACGAGACCGCGTCTCAGTGCGTGCCGTTCTGTCCGGTCGCGCCGCGTAGACCGGCCGCGACCGCCTGCGACGTGATCGGGATGTCACTCAGGCGGACGCCGATCGCGTCTGCAACAGCGTTGGCGATCGTCGCGGGGGCCGGGATGACTGGCGGCTCGCCGACGCCCTTGGCGCCGTACGGGCCGTGCGCCGAGGGGACTTCCACCAGGATCGGCTTGATAGTCGGTGCATGGCCCGCTGAGGGGATCGCGTAGTCGAGCAGGCTACCGGTGATCAACTGCCCGCTCTCGTCGTACGCCATCTGTTCGTACAGTGCCTGGCCGATGCCCTGGAGCACGCCACCGACGATCTGGCCCTCGACCTCGGCCGGGTTGATGGCCTTCCCAACATCCTGCGCAGCGACGTAGTCGAGCACCGTGACCTTGCCAGTGTCGGTGTCGATGGCGACGCGGGCCAGGTGAACGGCGAAGCCCGGCGATTGCGTGGATTGGGCTGACGCGCCCTTGCCGTAAACCGGCTCGAACTTCCCGCCGAAGCTCATGCTGGCGGCGGCGACCGCCTTCAGCGGAAGTTCGCGATTCGGCACACCCTTGACCCGCACCACCTCGCCGGCGATCTCCAGGTCGTCGAGGCCGGCCTCTAACAGTTGAGAGGCGATCGCGAGTACCTGATGGCGCGCGTCCTCGGCGGCCCGCTGAACGGCGGCCCCGACCGTGTACGTGATCTTCGAGCCTCCAGAGCCGCCCGCGTACGGCGCCGCGTCGGTGTCCCCGTGCGTGACCTCGACCATGTCGCCGTTGACGCCGAACGCCTCAGCCGCGATCTGCTTGAAGCTGGTGTCGGTGCCGCTCAAGTCGATCGACCCCAGCACCACGCTGATCGTGCCATCGGTGTTGAGCCGGCAGACTGCCGTAGCCGGCTCGATACCGCCGGGCCAGCCGCCGATGGCGATGCCGACACCCTCGCGCACGCGACCGTGGTTGTGCTTCTTGGCCAGCAGTTCCTTCCACGGGCCTTCGATCTGGGCCAGACACTCCGGCAGTCCGATTTTGGGCCAGGGCTGATTGTTGGAGCGAAGGTCGCCCTCCTTGACGGCGTTCTTCTTCCGGAACTCCAGACGATCCATGCCAAGCGCGTTCGCCAACATGTCAACCGTCGACTCGATGGCGAACGCGGCCTGGACGGCGCCCGGCGCCCGGTACGCTCCGGCTGGTGTCTTGTTGGTCAGCACCTCGTACCCACGAATGTCCAGGTTCGGGAAGCGGTACGACGAGCCGAGCAGGATCGAGCCGATCTGGATCGGCGAGCCGCTGTAGGCGCCGGTGTCGAAAATGACACGCGCCTTCAGGGCCGTGATCGTGCCGTCCTGCTTCGCGCCGAGCTTGATCTCCCAGACCGACGGGGGGGCCGGGTTAGCGGCCAGGAAGTCGTCCATTCGGGAGTATTCGAGCCGGACTGGGCGGCCGGTCTTCAAGGCGACGGCAGCAGCCAGTGCTTCGAGCAGCATGAACTTGCCGCCGAAGCCGCCGCCGATGGTCATCCCAACCACCTTGACCTTGTTGTTCGGCAGGCCCAGGGCCGCGCACACCTCAGCGCGCGTATAGAACAGCGCCTGGGTGCTGGTGTAGATGGTTAGCGTCCCGAGCGGATCGACGGCGGCGAGGGTTACCTGAGGCTCGATGTACCCCTGATGCACCATCGACGTCCGGTACGTCTGCTCGACGATCACGTCTGCCTCACGGAAACCCTGCTCGACGTCACCGCGCATGAAGTGCAGGTTGGTCGAGACGTTCGCCGGAAGCTCCTCTTTCTCGGTCGTTTCGCCGCCGGAGGCCGTGGCGTGCATCTGGGCCTCAGCGCTCGCCTCGACGGGCTTCTCGCCTCGGGTATGCGGAGCGTTCTCTTGCATCGCATCGAGGAGATCGACGGCCGCCGGGCGCGGTTCGTACTCGACCTCGACCAGCGCAAGCGCATCCTGTGCAGCAGCCGCGGTCTCGGCGACGACGCACGCAACTGGATGGCCGTGATAGAGGGCCTGGCCTCGGGCCATGAAGTCGCGCTTCCGTGAGCCAGAGTCAGGCTCGGCAAAGGGCAAGTCCTCGGCGGTGTATACGCCGACCACGCCGGGAACGCCACGGGCGGCGGCTGCATCGACCTTGACGATACGAGCGCTGGCGTACGGGCTGAGCACCAGCCGGGCGTGGAGCAAGCCGGGCACCTGAAGGTCGCCGGTGTAGCGCGCCTGCCCGGTCACCTTTTCCGCCCCGTCGACACGACGGAGTGACTGCCCGATGACGGCATAATCTGCCATGTATCGGCTCCTGGACATCGGTCGGATGGCCGCTTGCCGACTGGACGTCGAAGTCCGGAGCGTCGGAACTGGCCTCACTGTCATGATAGTTGGCCGGAGCGGATCGGGGCAGGCAGCCCGAGCCAGAGCGGCGCTCGTGTTCGACAGACGGGGCTGGGGCACCCCACCTGGGCGCGTCAGAACCGAGGCACCGGCCTGGAGGCGCGGGGCGTCCGCCTGAGCGCTGGACTCGGCTCAGGCGGCGCGAAACGCGGCCCGCACGACCGTGATGAAGATGTACCCGTACCAGAGTGACGTCGATGCGGCCAGGACGAGAAAGACGAACGCCGGCCACTCCCGCTCGAGCAAGTAGTTTAATGCCGCCGTCAGCGCAGCGGCGGCCAGCGATGCGAACGTAACGACGACGGTCGACTCGAGGGCAACTTCGAGGGGCACGAATGCATCATACGCCGGGCGATGCCAGAAGGCGACGTTTTCACACCGACCTGCGGAGGTGACCAGAGTGCTGCACGTGGCGGCCACCGCCGTACGCGCGCCGTCCAGCGGTTCTTGCCGTCTCGCGAGCGCCGCCCCCCGCTCAGACCGGCCATGCCTCGCAGCGGTACGCCATGTCCCAGAACATCCACTCGTAGCGCATACTCGTCAGGAAGGCGCGGCGCATCGCCTCGCGGGTGCGCGGACCGGCCTCGGCTGCCTCGGCATCGACGAAGCCGCGCCACGCCGCACAACTCTCGGCGAGAAGCCCTTCGCTATAGAAGCGCGCCCACTCGCCGTAAATGGGATGGTCGAGGTCGGGAAGCTCGCCGCCGAGCGCGTGATACGTCCAGGGGCACGGCAGGAGCGCTGCCGCCGCTTCGCCCAGCCCTCCGCGCGTGGCCGTCACCAGCATGTGATTCTGGTACGCAAGATTCGTTGGAGCAACGAGTGCAGCCTCGACGCAGACCAACTCCAGGCCGGCGAGCGCGAACAGGCGCTCGTGGAGCGGTCGTTCGATAGGCGTGAGGACACGCCTGGAGAGCGCCAGGAGCGTCTCGGCGTTCGGGGCCTTGGCGAGTGCCGTCGCGACGGTCCGCGCGAAGCCTTCCAGATAGTGAAAGTCCTGCGTCACGTAGTAGCGAAACGACTCGGGTGGCAGCGTTCCGGCGCGTAGCTCGGCGAGAAATGGGTGCTGACGGATGGCCGACCAGAGGGGCCTGGCTTCATGCCAGAGAGCGTCTGTGAACGATTCGGTCACCGCGAGAGGCGTCCTTTCGAGGCGTGCCCACGGCCGATGACGGACGCGCCGCCTTTCGGCCGCCGGACGGTCCATTGTACAATCGCGCCCGCGCTGACTCAGCGTGGATTGGCCAGGACGACTGGTGTTTCAGGTAGACCTTCGGCACGACCGTTTCATGAAGCTCTGGCGCGTCAGCGGGGACCGTGTGGATGCGACGGCCGCCGTTATTCGGCGCGGCCAGCGCTACACGGCCGCCGTGCACTATCGGTACGCTGATGGGCGCTCGCGAAGCTGGTCCTGGCGCACCCGTCAGGGGACGTACTTGACGGGCCGCGAGATCGTGCGGTGCATCAACAGTATCGACCGGGGCTTCCGCGCGATACCAGGAATTCACGTGCGGATTGACTTTCCGCACACTGCCACGCGCGAGGATCAAATGCTGATTCTCCTCGACTACGGCCTGACCCGCGTCTTCGAGGATGCCTCGACGGACGACGCCGAGCGCTCGATCTGGGAGCAGGCCGGCCGAGCCGACGCCGTCGACTAGCCGAACGGCCGTCGTCGCCACGCAGTACCGCCCGCCCCCTCCGGAAAGAAGCTGGGGCGCGGGTGCAGGCGTGCTACCGTCCGCCGTCCTGAGAGGTTGACGTTCGGGCCGGACTGCCGGTCGTGCCGATGCCAGGCTGAATGATGGGCTTCGGAGCGGCGGTCGGCTTGACGGCTGGCTTTGTGGCGGGCTTGGGAGCGGCAGTGGGTTGTGCGGGCGCTGCCGTCGGTTTGGGCGCGGCGGTTGGCTGCGCGGGAGCGGCGGTCGGCTTGGGAGCAGCCGTCGAGGGAGCGGCCGTCGGCGCGGGACGGGCCGGTGCGGACTCGGGGACTGACTGGGTCGGGCGGTTCGGTACGACTTGCGACGGGCCGGCTGGCCGCCCGCCTGTGCCCACCAGGACCACGTTCCGCGACGGCCGGTAGAGGCTCGTCAGGCGCAGGATACGCGGCTCCTCAGTTCCACGCGTCACCGTTCGCACCGTCGTCACCTTGAAGCCGTCCATCGCGCCCTCGACCGCGAGCCTCTGCCCAGCCGGCAGCGTGGGCTCTTCCTCCACGACCTGCTCGGTGCTCGCTTCCTTGACTTCGGCGCGCTGGCCAGGGGTCACCTTGACGGTCCAGTCCGGCTTGGTCCCGTACAGCCCGAAGACGACCCGACCACCTTCGGTCCACGACTGAATCAGCAGATAGTTGTCGGTGTTGTTGATGAAGCGGAAGTCGAGGCCGGCCTCCTCGTCGACGGTCGCATCGAGCCCTTCGACGCCGCGCGACGTGTAGCCGGGGATCCAGTACAAGTGGTAGTTCCGCTCCTCGACCTGATAGCCGGCCCAGAAGACGGTGTGGAATAGGGTCGTCGCGACCTGGCAGATGCCGCCAGCCACCGACGGAACCGTCTTTACGTTCGCGCCAGCGTTCGCGATGCCCCAGCCGAGCTTGTAGCCCGCATCAAGGCTCGTCGAGCCAACTTCCTTGTTGAAGGAGAACATCTTGCCGGGCGGAACGACGACGCCGTTGAGCCGCTGGGTCGCCAACGTGATGTTGTGCTGCTTCGGCGGCGACGAGCCTGCGAACGACGTCCTGGCGACCTCAATAGCGCCGTCGATCTTGAGCTTACCGGCGTCATCTTGCGAGACGTCCGGACGGGTGACGACGACCGGTAGCGCGATGGTCCGGTCAGCCGTGAGCGCCTGTGCCGCAACGAGTTCGACCGTGCGGTCCACGTCGAGGCGACGCCCATCCTTACTCGGGCGGAGCAGCGAGAGCGTGCCACTCTGCCACGAGAACCGCGCGTTCTGGGGCTGCTGCTCGACCTCATGTGAAAACTGCGTCGCCCAGGCGCGAATGGCGTCACGGTTGAGTGTGACGCCGGCTGCGCCCTGGAGCGTCGCCATGGTGGAGAGTTGACGCGGCGTCAACTGCCACTCGTCGTCCCCGAACTTGAGCACCAACGGAGCGCTCACCAGCGCTTCAGCCTGCGTTCGGGCCGCCGCGAGGTCGTCGGTGCTGACGTTCGGCTCCGTCTCACGGATCGCTAGATTGACGAAACTGACCTCCGGCTGCGCCAGCGCTTCCTCGAGAAGCCGCTGAGTCGCATCGACCTGCAACTGCCGGCCGGGCTGTCCGGGCACCAGTTCGACCTTACCCTCGGGGGACAGGGCAATTTGCGCGTCGGTGACCGGCCGGTCGACCGCACCGGCGAGCGCCTGCATGAAGGCGCGCAAAGCAGCCGGATCGTAGGCGGTAGCGCGCACTTCGCGATCGGCGCCGTTCGCCCAAAGGTGAAACTGCGCGCTGACACGGGCAAAGACGTTGCCCTGCCGACCGAGTGCATACGCCTCATCCAGGAGCGGCTCAACGTCCGGGCGAACGCCCAGGTGGTGCCCCGCGACCGTCCAGGTTAGCTCTTTGAAGCCGATACCGATGGTGCGATTGCTCATGTCGGCGATCCGACCCGCCAGAATGACACGCGCTTCGTCACGCGTCAGGCCGCCCAACGGCACACCGAGCGCGCGGACACCAGGGTACATCCGTCCGGAATAGGAGACCTGCACTGCCGCGACCACACCAACGACCAGCAGCACCAACACCGCCGCAAAGGCGGCCACGGCGAGGCCAAGGTTTGCAAATGGTACGTCGCCAAATGGGCGCGCGATCTGCGTCGCCCAGTTCCGCGTGGTCTCCTGGCGCAAGAGGACCCTGTCTCGCTTTCCTCAGGTCCAGAGCGGTCGCGCCGGACCTGACGCACTCATACAGAACGGTCCGAAAGGGAGCCATGCGACGGCCATAGCCCAGCCGAGACGCACCTTCGGCTCGCCTCCAGAACGAACGGCGCAGCCCGAAGGTCACGCCCCCCCGAGATTTTCACCCTGATAGTACCCGCTATATCGCTCAGTCGGACGGTCCAGGCGCAGAAACACGAGTTGCAGAATCCTCGCACCCGGTCGGAGTTGCAACCCGCCCGCATTGTAAACCACGAGCAGCGCTTCAGAACGACCTCGGTAGCCGGCGTCCCAGACGGCGGTGTGGAGCGCCGCGCCGCAGCGGGCCAGCGACGAGCGCGGCCGGCCAAGCGCCATGACGTCCGCGGGCAACGCGACCGTCTCGCGGAAGCGCACGAGGTACGGTCCGGGCGCCAGCAGATACTGGCCCTCGTCGCTCAACGGAACGTCGCGACGTTCGGGGAGGCGGCGGTCCACGTTGTCGAGGCCGATGGTCCCCGAGCTTTCGAGCCACCAGACGGCATCAAGGGTGAGATCGACCCCATTGGGCTGGATCTGGATGGCCGGATCGTCGAGCGGCTCGATCAGGGGCGGGTCGGCGGCCAGCAGCGTGCGAATCGTGGCTGCGCTCAACACTCCAGGCAGCAACGTAGGCTCCTCGTCCGACGCACCGGAGGTGGCTCCAGACTCTCCAGGCGTGCCACTCCATGCGTGCGGCCGGGAAGCCGGCGAGTCCTCGGCCATGCGGCCATGAGCGGACTGCCCGCCGCCGACAGTGGCGGCGCGCCGGCGTACGGTCTCGACGGAGACCTGGCCGGTCGAGGCGCCGGCGATTGGCGCCGATGGCTTGGCGACGCGAACGCGCACCTCACGCACGCGTAGATAGCGATCGAGGATCTGATCGCCGATCCGGGCGGCGAGCGTTTCGATCAGCCGGACCGGGCGGCCCTCGACGATGTCTCGGACGGTCGCGACCACGCGGCCATAGTCGACGGTCTGGGTCAGGTCGTCGTCGGCCGCGGCGGTCGCCAGATCGAGCGACAGGCGGACGTCGACGACGAACCGCTGACCGAGTGTCTGCTCCTCAGGGAGCGCGCCGTGATACCCGTAGTAGACCAGTCCGGTCAACTCGACGACACCCATCCACCATCCCCGCGCGATCCATGAGTCACGGACAGGAGGGTAGCAGACGGCGGGGTAGCAGACGGCATTTCGGGCGCGAAGCTGGCAGCGCCGCCGGCTCCGTGCCCGAACGCTCCGCATTGCAGACCAGCGGTGCCTATTCAGTTACCGTGAATTTGCCGACCATCCAGGGGTGCAGCCGGCAAAAATACGCATAGTTGCCGGGATCGAGCGTACTGGTGTCGAGTGCCCAGGCCATGCCCGGCGTGACCAGCGACTCGCGAGCGGGCGACGAATCGAATTTCCCGCCAGCCGCCAGGGTGTTATCGAATGGAGCGCCGCCGAGCGAGATGCTCGTGATGGTGTGCGGGCGCTTGTTGGTGGTCGGATTCTCAAACGTGATCTGCTCGCCCTTCTTGACGACGATCATGTCGGGGCCGTAGCCCCAATAGCCCTGGCCGACGTCCGGCCCCTGATTCGGCGCGGCGGCATCGTTGTCGATGATCGTGACCATTGGCGTGTACGCGGTTGCGCCCTGTGCGCTGGCAGCCCACGCCAGTCCCAGCCCAAATACGATCGCGGGAAGGAATCCGAACCGACGAACCAGGCGCATTTTCGCCCCCTCTCCTTCGTGTCGGCGTCATGCTGGCGACGATGCCAGGTGGGCCGCGCTTCGCCTCCGGGGCGCCTCCGGGCGGAGCCAAGCAGCCGTTCCTGCTCCCAACCTACGCGTGGCCCGCCTGGTCGGATTCTTCGACGCGCACGCTGACTCTCGCGACGGCCACTCTGTCAGTCGCGGACCGCACAGCGGACGATGCGCGTTGCCGACGGTGGCGCGCTCCCCGCACACTGTGAGTCGCGAGCGGGTGAGCCAACAGCACGGACCGGGTGTTACTAGTCGGCACGAGTGGGAGCGACAACAAGACGGTGAGTAGGTCGTACTGGGACGAGCGCATGGAGACGTTGCCGGTCGACGATCTGGCCGTCGTCTGGCAGCATCGCGCCCAATGGCAGCTACGTCGCTGCTTCGAGGGATCGCTGTTCTATCGAGAGCGGATCGCGGCCGCCGGCATCGACGCCGGCCGGTTGCGGGGGCTCGATGACCTTCGGACGCTGCCATTCCTGACCGACGACGAGCTTCGGGCTGAAGCAGCGTCGAGTCCACCGCCAGGCCGGGTCACCGTTGCACCCGCTATCTGGTGGGCCGAGCAAGACCGGCTCGCGAACGACGGTGAGACGGTCGTTTGGACCGATGGCGACCTCATCCATCGGGCCGGAGTGGCAGCGCGGGCACTCTGGGTGGCCAGCGCTCGCCCGAGCAGCCCTCGCTACGTGCGCCGGCCGCTCGGCGATGACATGTTAGACGCCACCCTCGACGCCGCGTTCCGGCGCATCGACGCCGCGGCCGGGCAGACATCATTCGCCACCCTCGTCGTGATTGGCGCTCGGACGCCGGCCACGAACGGCACGGGCTTTGGCTCGGACGCGTTGGGCGGCTCCGCGGTGTGCTGGTTCGTCGATACGCCGGCGCCCGCACGGGCCTCGTCGAACGAGCCGCTACGCTGCTTCGGGCTGGCGCGCGTCGGCCCGACCCTCGCCTACGAATGTGAGGCGCGCGCCGGCCTGCACTGGACTGAGGACCAACTGTACGTCGAGATCGTGGACCCTGCATCGGGGCAGCCTGTGACGTCCGGGCCGGGCGCGCTGGTGTTGACCCATCTAACCCGCGAGGGCAGCCCGCTGCTCCGCTATTGGACAGGCTACGAGACCGAGATCGATCGGACGCCGTGTCCGTGCGGGCGCAGCGGCGCACGGTCCAGCAGGATCACGCGCCGCTGCTGAGCCCGCGAGCAGCCAGGCGACGCGGCGTGCTCGAAAACGAGCGGCAGGGTGCTCCTGCCGAGGCCCGGCAACGCCCGCATCCGCGCCAGGCCCTCGGCACTCAACACCGAAGTGCCGTTTACGACCCCGTCGCCGGCTGCGAACGCCTTCGTCGCGATCTCCTCAGCCCTGGTTGAGCCAGCCCACCTCGAAGGGGCTGTCGCGGGACCAGGAGCTCGTGCGCTAGTCGCCGTGGGTCGGCGGCTCCTCGCGCATCGCCATCCGCCAGACCATCGCGCTGAGCCGTCGCGCTAACAGGCCACCCAGCGCCATCATGCCGGCGGCGAGGCCAGACCAGAGGAGTCTCTTGACCATGCCGGGCTTGTTCTCCGCCAGGTGCCCGCCCTTCGCCAGGTCCATATCATCTCCTCGAGCGCCCATCCTCATCCGCATCGGCAGCGCCTCGCGCGCCCGCTCCAGGCGCTCGCCAAGCTCGTCGGCGGCGCCGTGCACCGTCCGCCTCAGCCGCTCGGACGGGCGATTGCGTCGCCGCCGCTCGACGACCTGGCGCATCACGACGGCGGCAACTACTCCGGCCGCGCCGAGTGCCGCGCCGACGACCGCGGCCGGGTGCTCCTCTGCTTTCCGGGCATACAGTCGAAGGTCAGTCACCCGCGCGATCCGGCGCTTGACCTCGCGTACGGCGGAGGTGACGTCCTTCCTGATCTCCTCTATTTCCCGTTGCGTGTCAGCAGCTGTCGCGCCCATTGGACGTCCTCTCCAAGAGTCGTTCGAGTCCGCGCGACCGGCGAGATCTTGACTTCCTGGATGCCACGCCTGACGAACCGGTACGCGACAAAGAAGACCACCACGAGCAGGATGATGGCGAGAAGCCATCCGAGGAACCTGCCAATGCCCGGCACGAGCCAGTTGCCGATCTCGTTGAAACCAAGGATCAGCATCAACATGGCGACGTTGAGCAGGATCAGGGCGCCAACGATGGCGATCCCAGCCCCAATCGCGAGCGTCTTGCTCGCCTTGAGAACTTCGAAGATGTCTTCCTTGATCTCTTGCTTGACGAGCTGGATCTGCCGGTTGACCAGGCCGTTCAGACCATTGACGATGCGCCGAAAGAGCTGGCCGGTCGACTGTTGGTCTGTTGGGGGAAGCTGTTGAGCCACCCTGGTCAACCTCCTGAGCGCCACCCGATTCGCCCACGATCCGCTCGGCGCTCAGCACAATGTGTGCCCGCGTCCGGCCGGCCGGGGCTTCCTCATTCTAGCAAGACGCCGCCCGCTCTCTGGCGAGTGGGCGTGTCACAATGCCTGATATACTTTAGGGAAGTTCCACGCCCGCCGTTCGTACCGCCTGTGCGGCCACGAGGCGGGCGCATCTCTGCGGGCCGCGCGTACCGTCGCGTCGACCGCACCACCCGCGGCAGCCGTCTCGGAGACAGGCTCGGAGAACTGCCACCCAATCTGCGCTCCGACCTGAGCGCCAGGGCTCGATCGTGTCCCAGCAGACCATCCGCAACTTCTGTATCGTCGCCCATATCGACCACGGGAAGTCGACGCTCGCAGATCGGCTCCTCGAGATGACCGGCACGCTCACGCCCCGTGAGATGTCAGAGCAGGTCATGGACCAGATGGAACTGGAGCGCGAGCGCGGCATCACGATCAAGGCCAAGGCGGTCCGGATGCACTACCGCGCCCGCGACGGCGTCGAGTACGAACTGAACCTGATCGACACCCCCGGCCACGTCGACTTCGCATACGAGGTGTCGCGCAGCCTGGCAGCCTGTCAGGGCGCCATCCTCGTCGTCGACGCTGCCCAGGGCGTCGAGGCCCAGACTCTGGCGAACGCCTACCTTGCGATCGAGCATGACCTGACGATCGTGCCAGTCATCAACAAGATCGACCTTCCGAACGCGGACCCCGAGCGGGTACGCCATGAAGTCGAGGACGTAGTCGGGCTGCCGGGCGACGAGTGCATCCTGGCCTCAGCGAAACAGGGTACCGGTGTCGAGGATATTCTGGAAGCGATCGTCCAGCGGATTCCGCCGCCCTCTGGCGACGAGAACGGCCCTTTAAGGGCGCTCGTCTTCGACTCTCATTACGACCCCTATAAAGGTGTCATCGCCTACGTTCGGCTGGTCGACGGCTCGGTGAAGACGGGCGACCGTCTGGAGATGATGGCGACGAAGACCCGCGCCGAAGTCATCGAGGTTGGCGCGTTTCAGCCCCAGATGCGCGAGACCGGCCAACTGCTGGCGGGGGAAGTCGGCTACATCGCCACCGGTCTGAAGGACGTGCGCGACTTGCGCGTCGGCGACACGATCACGCTCGACGAAGCGCCGGCAGCCGAGCCGCTGCCCGGGTACCGCCCGGCCAAGCCAATGGTCTTCGCCGGTCTCTACCCGACTGCCACCGACGACTACCAGTTGCTCCGCGACGCGCTCGAAAAGCTTCGGCTGAACGATGCTTCGCTGCTCTACGAGCCTGAGAGCTCGGTGGCGCTCGGCTTTGGCTTCCGCTGCGGCTTCCTCGGAATGCTCCACATGGAGATCATCCGCGAGCGGCTGGAGCGTGAGTACGGCCTCGATCTGCTGATCACGGCCCCGAGCGTGGAGTACCACGTCACCACGACCGACGGCAACGAGATCGCGGTCGACAATCCGGCTCTGCTGCCGCCGCCGAACCACATCTCGCAGGTCGAGGAGCCGTGGGTGAGCCTGAGCATCATCGTGCCGAGCCGCTACATCGGGACGCTCATGGAGCTCGTGCAGGCGCGGCGCGGCATCTACAAGAAGATGGAGTACCTGGACGAGCAGCGGGTGGTGCTCTCCTACGAGATGCCGCTCGCCGAATTGATCGTCGACTTCCACGATCAGCTCAAGTCCCGGACCCAGGGCTACGCCTCGCTCGACTACCAGTTCGCGGACTACCGCCCGTCGAGCCTGGTCAAGCTCGACATCATGGTGAACGCCCAGCCGGTCGACGCGCTGTCGATGATCGTCCATCAGGACAAGGCGTACTCGCAGGGCCGAGCGCTGGTCGAGAAGCTGCGGAGCCTGATCCCGCGCCAGATGTTCGACGTTCCGCTGCAAGCGGCGGTGGGGAGCAAGATCATCGCCCGCGAGACGATTCGCGCGATGCGCAAGAACGTGCTGGCGAAGTGCTACGGCGGCGACGTTTCCCGCAAGCGGAAGCTGCTCGAGAAGCAAGCTGAGGGCAAGAAGCGGATGAAGCGCCTCGGAAGCGTCGAGATCCCCCAGGAAGCGTTCATGGCGGTGCTGAGCGTCCGGGAGTGACGGACACGAGCCGGCACGTGGGGTCGGCCGTCCCCCGATCTCGCCGAACCGGCTGGGCCTTAGTTTGACACCCCGGCCGCCAGCGGCCACACTACCAGAGCGGCGCTGAGCGTGGCGCCGTCTATGCTCCGTGGATAGGGAGGCAATATGGCCGTCGAGCGCCAGGGCGCCGCGACCCTCCGTGGGAATCCGTTCACCGTCGTCGGCAAGGAACTGAAGCCCGGCGACACCGCGCCGAATTTCTCGCTAGTCGGGCCGGGCAACTCCGACGTGACGTTGCAGAGCACGGCCGGCAAGGTCCGGATCCTCAGCACCGTGCCGTCCCTCGACACCCCCGTGTGTAGCACTGAGACCCAGAAGTGGGAAAAGCAGCGGTCCGATCTTGGCGGCATCGAGATGATCACCGCCAGCATGGACCTGCCGCCGGCACAGGCCCGCTGGACCAACGAGCACGGCATCGAGCACGTGGTGGCTTCGGCACACAAGAACGAGCAGTTCGCGACCGACTACGGGGTGCTGCTCAAGGATCTTCGGCTGCTCCAGCGAGCCGTGTTCGTGATCGGGAAGGACGACAAGGTCAAGTACACCCAGTACGTCACCGAGATCACCGAGGAGCCGGACTACGACGCGGCGATTGCCGCCGCGAAGCAGGCCGCCGGCTAAGCGCCCGGCAGCTAAGCGCCCGGCAGCTAAGCGCCCGGCAGGCATGTCACGAACGGGGAGCGAGGTTGACAGCCCGCTCCCCGTTCGCACGTTTCGACCCGCTCATACGCATTGGATGGTACTCGGCATCGATCGGTCGCCGGACGCTCTGGTGCCAGGCACTCCCCGTGCGGACACGGCCGCATGAGCCTCGCCGAGCAGGTCAAACAGCACGCCCGCGACCTGGGCTTCACGCTCGTCGGCATCGCGGGGGCCGATCCGTTCTCCGAGGCCGAGGGGCGCGTCGTGGCGTGGCTGCGTGACGGGCTGAACGCCGGGCTGCTCTGGATGACCGAGGAGCGGATGCAGCGCGCCTGCCGGCCCGAGGAGTTGTTGCCGGGGGCGCAGTCGGCCATCGTCGTTGGCGTGAGCTACCGCCCGGACGCGGCACCGGATGATGAGGCGACCGTCTGTGGATCGTCCGCCGCTAAGACGCACGACGGCAATTTGGACGAGGCCGAGCGGTCAGGCCCGCCACCGGGGCGGGGAATCGTGGCGCGCTACGCCTGGGGCGTCGACTATCACGATGTCATGAAGGAGCGGCTTCAGCAGCTTGCCGGCTACGTGCGCAGCCTGGGTGACAACCTGGGTGATGATTCGGGTGGCGAGGAGACGCGGACTCGCGTCTTCGTGGACGCCAGCCCCCTCGTTGAGCGTGCAGCGGCCGTCCGGGCGGGCCTTGGGTTCATCGGCAAGAACACCAACCTGCTGACCCGCGAGGCCGGCTCGTACGTCTTGCTCGGCGCGGTGCTCACTACCCTCGATCTGACGCCTGACGCGCCGATCCTCCAGGACTGCGGGCGCTGCCGCCTCTGCCTGGACGCCTGCCCGACCGGCGCGCTGCCGGCCCCGTTCGTCCTCGACGCCAACCGCTGCATCTCGTACCTGACGATCGAGCATCGCGGCGCGATCCCGACCGACCTTCGGCCGCTCATCGGTGACCGCATCTTTGGCTGCGACATCTGCCAGGAAGTGTGCCCCTGGAACCGTGGTGACAAGGCGCCCGGCTGGCCGGAGTTTCGCGGCCCCCTCGACGCGGCGCGCCCGCTTCTCGGCGAGCTATTGGCGGTCGACGACGACGCCTTTCGGGCGCGCTACCGTGGGACGTCGCTCGCGCGCACCAAACGGCGGGGACTGCTCCGTAACGCCGCCATCGCGCTCGGCAACGTCGGCAGCGCGGACGACGTGCCGGCCCTGGTGCATGCCCTCGCCGATCCCGAGCTGCTGGTCCGTCAGCACGCGGCCTGGGCGCTTGGCCGAATCGGCGGCAGCGAGGCCGCCGACGCCCTCCGCTCGACACGCAACGTGGAACAGGATGACGACGTGCGCGAAGAGATCGAGCAGGCGATAGCCACCCTCGACACAGCGCCGGCGGACCATTCATGAGTGCGAGAGTGCAGCGCGACACCAAAAGTCGCGAGGCGACAAGAAAAATACCTAAAAGTGGGTATCGTCTGTGAGATAGGCGTGTGCTACGCTGCGACCGCGCCTCTCGCACATGAGGCCCGTTCGTAACAGCGTTCGGTCGGGTCATCGCAATAGCGCGAGGGTGAAGATGCGTCGAGCGCTCGTCTCCGTCGTCGCCGGGGGGCTGCTCCTGGCGTCGGTCATCTTGCACGGGGCTAGTCAACCGGCCTGGCCGGCCGACGCCCAGTCGCTCGGTCCCGCCTCGCCGGCCCCCGTCGTCCGGCGGGGCTCGCCACCGCCGGCGAGCCCCGCGCCGCCGGGGAGCCCGCCAGCGCCCCCGGGATCCTCGCCTGTGGACCCGGGGGGACCGCGCCTGAGCCCGCCGGTCGGCAGCGGCTCGGTGCTCCACTTCCGAGGTCGCGAGTTGACCACCAATGCGCTCGGCTGGGTCGTGGACAGTCAACTGAGCGAGTACTGGGTGGACGAGGCGACCAACGACGTGCGGCGGGTCGACTACGACGACAAGGGCAACGTCCGCCGAATCCAGGTCCGCAACGGCCTGACCTATACCACCCTCGACGTGCCACGGAAATCGGCGCATACCTGGGTCGGCACGACGCCCGACACGCCCGAGCTTCGACGAATCGAGGGTCTACCGATCGAGACCCGGGCTCCGCGACAGCGGACCGCTCTCCAGGCTGTTGGTGAAACCACGGTGGCGGGCCGCCGTGCCACGACACTTCGGTTTGCAAGGGCCGAGCCCTCCAGCGACGAGCGGGCGATCGTAACCGTCGAATGGCAGGTGGATGCCGAGACTGGGCTCGGCCTCAAAGCGACGTACTATCGGCGGCTGGCCGGCGTGCTCGTCATCTCGTGGGCGCGCGCAGAGCGCTACGACACGGTCGAGCGTATGCGGCGGCCTGAGTTGCCCGCCGCGACGTTCGCCGAGCCAATCCCCCCAGGATTGGCGACGCGAGACGGTGACGTATCTGACGCCCCAGACAGCCTCCAGGTTCCGGGAGTTCGACGTCTACTGGCTCGGTCCGGACTTCGACGGTCTCCCGCTCTTCGCGTTTCACCATACAAATGTTGTCATGGGTGCGCGCGACATCCTTTCGCGATACAGCCACCGAAGCAATATTGCGGTGGTATACACGCGCAACTGGGAGAATGGCCGGCCGCCCACGAGCCAGGTCAGCCTCGTGCTGGACGACGCAGCGTCCGAGTACGCCATTCCGGCGCTCACATCGCGCGAGCGGTTCGGGCCGACGACGCAAGAAGTTGATGTCAACGGGCATACGGGGTTCTTAGTGCCCGTGGCGGGACGAACCCGCCTCGAGGTAACGATCGGTACGACGTGGATCACGATCTTCGCGGATTCTTCGGACCAGGCGCTTCGAGCCGCTCGGGCACTCAAGAAGCTCAACTGACGAGCGCCACGTGTCGCGCGCTCAGAGATCGTTCGGCAGGTGGTGGCACTAAGCGGATTCGGGCAGTGCCGATACGCGACCGGCTACTGACAGCTTCGGGTCTGACGGGCACGAAAAACGCCGGCGCATGTCGCGCCGGCGTGGTTGATGGTGTATGAGAGCGGAGCCGCGTCACGGAAGACGCTGCTCCGTGACGGTCAGGCGACCGCCTCATGCAGGATGTGTGCGACGAGGATGCGTCGCAGATCCTGGCTACGTGTCACGCGCGAGACGAGCCGCGTGACGACGACGGTGGTCGGCTCGCCATCGCGAAGCCGGTAAATCCGCTCCTCGGCGGGGCCAATGCTCTCGACGATGCCTTCGGCCGATAACTCGACCATGGCTTGCTGAACTTTGTCGAGTGGACGGTTCGTCTCACGGGCCAGGCTGGCTGGCTCCGTCCAGAACCCGACTTTCTCGGCGAGCGCCCGTAAGACGTCCCACTTCACGAACGAGGTGATGTGGCACTTGACGAACGCCAACAATGCTGCGTCAAGCTGGGGATGGGCAATCACGACCGCGCTCCGGTGTGCCTGCACTCTCAATACCCTCACTTCTCTGTGATGGCGAGCTACTGCGCCGACCACGCTGTCGGCTCCCTCAGTGTACAACGCTTCGTGCCATCGACGTGGTGATTTTTCCGTCGCCTTTCGACGGCCTTTTGGTTGTCGGCTGGGCACGCACGTGGTGCGCCCGATTCGACCTGTTCGCTCATGTGGCCACGCCCCGATTGGCAGCGCCAGCCACCTGAGCAGCGCAACCGGCCGAAGCGGGCGGCCACGTTGGCGCCAGCAACCGCCGTGCCAGCGCGCACGACCTGCTACGACAACTATGCCACAACTACACGCTTATCTGCCGGAGTTGCTCGGCTCTGACGTGACTGCTCGGGAGTCTGGCGACGGCGCTCTGGCGACGGCGCTCTGGCGACGGCGCTACGACGCTCTGGCTACGGCGACGGCGTGCCGAGCGGGCCAGGTGACGGCGAGGCGTCCGGAGTCGGGGAGGGTGCAAGCGGCGGGTCGGACGCCAGGCGCTCGAGATCCTGAGCGATAGCGTTCGTCACCACGTAGACGGTCGAATCGTCAGCACGCTTGACGTAGGTGCCCGACTCGGCCGGCGCCCTGGCCCCGAGCAGCAGCGTCGTCTCAGGTCCGCTCGCCTGGGAAATGGTGACGGTCGTGGCAGGCGTATCGAGCCCGTACTCGGCAAGGTTTGCGACGTCCGGGAAGCGGCGGGTGGCGCGCAGGTTCGCCAGCCGAAAGACGAGGCTGTTGACCCGCAGCCGGTCAGCCGCCTGTCCGGACGGCTGGATTGTCCAGCCGTCGCCGGTCCGCTCGACCGCGGTCTGTTGGTTGCCGCGCTGAACGGTGAGCCGGCCGACGGCCTGCTCGTCGAACTGGAGTAGCTGAAGTTGTGGGTCAGTGGCGCTGCTCGTGGCCCCTGGCGTGGCGCCGCCGGCCGTAGTAGCCGGTGGCGCGCCGCCAAAGTAGGTGTAGCCCACGAGCGCCAGCAGTACGGCGAGCAATCCGACCGTTACGCGAGGGTTCATACTACCGACGGCTCCACCAGACGGCGACGCCTGCCGCCAGCACCAGGGCCGGCACGAAGAGCACGCTCGACACCAGCACGAAGTTCTCCTGAGCGGCCGAGAGGAACAGGTTTCGATTGTCCTCCGGCCTGGCCTTGATCGAGATCAAGTCCTCCTCGCCGGCTGCCCAACTGGCCGCGTTGACGAGCAGGCTCGGGTTGCCGACCGGTAGTTGAAAGACGTCGTTCGTGACCAGCCGCGAGGTGCCGAACACCACGATCCGGTTCTTCGCCTTGGGGGGCGACTGTGGGTCGGTCGGGGGAGTAGCGCTGTCCGGACGGACCTCGATGGCCGCGCCGAGCACGAGCGGGCCGCGCGTGTCGCTGCCGTCGTCGAACTTGATTGCCTGGGGATCCTTCAGCGCGTTCGGATCGGTTTCGGCCCAGGACTGATCGCTCGTCTGCGCCAGCGGGCTGACGGTCACGTTCGGCTTCGGCTGCTTGGGCAGGGTCAAGTAGGTCGTTCCCAGGAACACGACCGGCGGCATCTGATCGGTGATCTTGTGGGCCGGGAAGCGGCTGGCAACCGGGTTGAACGGGGTGCGGTAGAACGAGCTTCGGTCGGTGTCTACGACGTAGGCTTGCCCAAGCTCGACGTTCCACTGCGCGAGTAGCTGACCGAGGCCCGCGTCGACGCCCGGATCGCCGAGCAGGATCAGGTTGCCGCCCTTGTCGAGATACGCCTGGATGGCGGCGCGCTCCTCGTCGGACAGCGGTTGTTTCGGCCCAGCGATGACGACCACGTTCGCATCGTCCGGCACCGCACCGCTGGCGAACAGGTTGAGCGGCGCAACGATGAAGTTGCGCGACTCTAGCTGGGTCTTGACCTGGCTGTAGCCATCGGCGGCCGTGGCATCGAGGCCGTGCTCGTTGTGCCCGATGGTGAAATACGCCTTCTTGGGGCTCGGCTGCACGAGCTTGATGATGCCGGTCGTGATGTCTTGTTCCTGGGTTCCGGTCACCTGCTGCTTCTGGGTGTCAAGCGTCAGCACGGTCGTCCCAAGCTCACGCACGCCAAGTTGCTGAGCCAGCCCTGGCGCCTCGACCGGGTCGACGAACTGGTAGGTGAACTGATTGTTGGAGCGGACCTCGTACTCGTGGAACAACTCTTCGAGGTCGCGCCGGCGAGAGTCGTCAACCGAGAAGAAGGCGGTCGCCTGAATCGGCCGGTCGAGCTTCTGCAGGACGGTGATCGTCTCGTCTGACAGTGAGTACCGCTTGTTGGCGGTCAAGTCCCAGCGCTCGCTGCGGCGTGCCCCGAGCACGTTGATGAGGACGAGAATCCCCAGGAAGATGACGGCCAGCGCGAAGGTGTTGCCGCCGTAGAGGGCGTTGCGGGTCGTCATCTTGCCCCAGACCGCTTCCGGGTCGATGGCGACGGCGATGCCGACGAGCAAGATGCCCGACGCCAGCAGGATGCGCGCCGGCGTGTCGAACGCGGAGAAGATCAGGTAGTAGCCAAGCCCGCCGAGGATGAGCAGCGCCCCGACGATGCCGAGCGGCATCTTGAGGGCCTCGACGCTGAAGCGAGGCGCGCGGCGGGCCGGCGCTGCCGCGCCGCCGACGCGCTCGGACGTCTGGGCGTCCTTCATTCGAGGGGTTCCTCCACTCGCCAACGAAAGCTACGCCCGCCAGCGGCGCATCTGAAGCGACAGGTAGGTGATGAATAGCGCGGCCGCGACAACGCTCGCGAAGTAGATGACGTGACTCGAGTCGATGACGCCGCGCGAAAAGTCCTGAAAGTGGCTGGTAACGCTCAGGTATTTCATGACGTCGCCGAAGGGCTTGCCGATGAAGTTGGCGATCGAGTCGCTGAGCCACATCAGCAGCAGCAGCGCGAACGTCAGGAATGCCGCGACGATCTGATTCTGGGTGAACGACGACACCATCAGGCCGATGGCGAGGAACGCGGCCGCCTGTAGGATGACGCCGACGTAGCCGGCGATCATCGGTCCGCTGTCCGGGCTGCCAAAGGCGTACAACAGGGCCGGGTAGTAGAGCGTGCACGCCACCATCACGAGCACGAAGGCGAGCGCGCCGAGGTACTTGCCGAAGACGACCTCGTAGTCTCGCACCGGGTTTGTGAGCAGGAGCTCGATCGTCCCCATCCGGTTCTCTTCGGCCAGCAGCCGCATCGTCAGGAACGGCGCCACGAACAGCCAGATGACGCTCAGGTTGCTTTGCAGGTAGCGGAGCGACGCCTCTCTGGTGTTCAGCAGGATGACCGAAAACAGGTAGCCGGCGATCAGCAGGAATGCCGCCATGATGATGTAGGCAATCGGCGAGACGAAGTAGCTCTTCATCTCGCGTTCGGCGATAGCGAGCGTGTTCCTCACGCGGCCACCTCCTCGGCTTCAGCCGCCTCTTCGGTGACCAGTTGGAGGAACACGTCCTCCAGGCTCATCCCGGCCATCCGTAGCTCGAGCAAGCCGAAGCCGCCGTCGACGATGGCCCGGGCGAGCTCCTCGCGGGCGTCGGCACCTGGCGCAGTGGCGACGTTGAAGACGTGCACGCCCTCAGCATGCGGCGCGTCGACCAGGTTGACGGCCTGGACGCCGGTGACTGTCCGCAGCCGGTCCATCACGGCGTTGCGCGGCCCGCGCACCTCGACCTGGACGGCCTCTGAGCCCCGCAGTTGTCGGATCAGGTTCTCGGGGGTGTCTTCGGCGATGACATGGCCGTTATCAACGATGAGCACCCGCGAACAGACGATGCTCACTTCGGGCAGGATGTGGGTGCTCAGGATGACGGTGTGTTCCTCGCCGAAGCCCTTGATCAACTGCCGAACCTCGGCGATCTGCTTCGGGTCCAGCCCGACTGTTGGCTCGTCGAGGACCAGCACGTCTGGCGACCCGAGCAACGCCTGGGCCAGCCCGACACGCTGGCGAAAGCCTTTCGACAGTTTGCCGATCAGTTGGTCGGCGCGCTCGTCGATCCGGGTCGCTTCCATCACCCGGTCGATCTGCTCGGCGCGCTGGCGGCGAGGAATGCCCTTGATCTTCGCCATGAAACCGAGGTACCCCTCGACACTCATTTCGGTGTAGAGGGGCACTGATTCGGGCAGGTACCCGATGCGCCGCCGCGCTTCAACCGACTGCCGGAAGATGTCGTACCCGGCGATCCGCACCGTGCCACTCGTCGGCGGCATGTAGCCGGTCAGGATCCGCATGGTGGTGGTCTTGCCGGCGCCGTTCGGCCCGAGGAAGCCGAGCACCTCGCCTTTCGCAACCTTGAAGGAGATGTCGTCGATCGCGCGATGCGTCGCGTAGTCCTTGGTCAGATTCTCAACGTCGATCATTCGTCCATATCCGGCGGCCCGCGCCAGGAACGTCGGCGCCGAACGGCAGCAGCCACGGCGTTGGCGTCAGCGGCGCGGTGTCTCGCGATCGCGCGCCTCGAAAGGGCGCTCCGTATCACTCGGAGCGAGCAACCAGTTATCGAGTATAGGGATGGCTCCATTTTGCCAGCAAGGCTTTCAGATACGCTTCAGCTTGAGGCAGCCAACCCGTGCGATGACGGGCGCTGTGAGGTCCCCTCCTGGCCGCCTCGCCCCGAGCGTGCCAGGTACGAGCTGCCGTGGAAGGGGGTCCGCACGCGCTGGGCGGGACCAGTACGGGGGCCGCCCGTGGCCCCTCTCGCCACGATCTGGAGCGCTC
This sequence comes from Chloroflexota bacterium, assembly GCA_020845495.1. The sequence goes on along the minus strand of JADLFM010000247.1, from coordinate 46,101 downwards.
CAGGTGGGTGAACCGCCCACATCCTGTGCTAAGATCGAGAACGCTACGTCCCCGGGAGAGATGGGGCCAACCTGAGAGGGATGGGGCCGACGTTGGGCGATCGTCTTCGCCAGCTCTTCGGCCGACCAGCAGCGCTCACGGGCACGCTGTTTGTCGTCGCCGGGGTTCTGTTCATCGGATATGCGGTTGGCTTCTACTTCGAGCTCGTACCTGGTAGCAAGGTGACGGTTCCACGACCGCCGGCCCTCGACCGTCCGCGCCCGACCCTCATCGCCGAACTCGCCCCCACACCCGTCCCGACCATGCCGCCTACCGCTGTCCCAACCCGCACCCCTATCCCGCGCGGCGTGGTCGTGCCGCAGACGAAACCCCGCCTCGTGACCGGAGCGATGCTCGCGCCGCCGGATCCATCCGTCTTCGACACCCCGATGCCGGTCCCGGACGCTGACGATCGACTGTACTGCTGCGGGCGCCCACACCCCGGGATGGCCGTCCACCTCCAGATCGACAGCATCGACGTGGACACCGACGTCGTCGAAGGTGGCATCATCGAGAACGACAAGGGCGAGGCGGAGTGGGAGACAGTCCCGTTCGTGGCTGTCCACTATCGCGAGACCGCCAGGGTCGGTGCGCGCGGGAACGCGGTGATCTCCGGACACGTGGTCACCATCAGCATGGGCAACGTGTTCCGGGATCTCTATAAGCTCGATTACAACGATGTGGTGAAGGTCAGGACTGAGGAAGGCTTGTTCACCTACCTGGTCGATGAGCTGAAGCTCGTGCGCCCTGACCAGATCGAAGTCATGCAGCCCACGAAGGACGCGGTCCTCACGCTCATTACCTGTGGCGGCGAATTCGACACCCGTACCCGTACGTTCAGTCACCGACTGATCGTGACGGCCAAGCTCGCAGACTGGGAAAAGCTGCCCGCTCGTTGACGGGCAGCCACGTAGCACGAAGACGGCGTAGCACGACGACGGCGAGGGATCATGGCGACTGATGGCACGCCGAGCGGCCAGGAAGCCCACTCCTGTGCGAAGGGCAAGCGAGGGGGCTGCATCGTCATGCCTCTCGGTACGCCGTCGCTCGGGAATCTCAGCGTCGACGAGCGGATCCGCTTTCTCCTCGACTGGCTCATGAGCGTCGCGGGGGCCGAGGCCGGCGTCATCCTGCTCGACGATGGCGAGGGACAGTTCGCGGCGCGCACCTGGGCCGGCCTACCTGACGCCACTGGCGCCGTCCGCATCCAGCCTGACGACGTCTTCGCAGGTATCATCGAACACGAGCCAGCTCTGGTCAGGACCGAGGGGCGCGCCACGCCATGCGGCCGCTGGGTGGCCGACCCGAGCGCCCGCATGACGGTCAGCCTGCCGTTGGATATCCAGGGGCGTCTGCACGGCGTGGCGCAGTTGAGCTTCCGTTCGCCACGCACGCTCGAGCCGGACGTAGTGCGCCGACTGTCGATCATCGCCGATCACATCGCGGCGGTCGTCGAAGCGAGCCGCCTGCACCGGGAGCAGGACCGCCGCAGCGCCGAGCTCGCCCAGATCAGCGCCGGCCTGCTGGACGTCGACCGTATGAAGGGCGATTTCCTCTCGATGATCAGCCACGAGCTTCGGACGCCGCTCACGGCGATCATCGGCTACACCGACCTGCTCCTGCGACAGGTGCATGGCACACTCTCCGACCGCCAGCAGCAGCATCAACAGGCGGTCAAGAAGGCCGCCAATCGTCTGCTCTCGCTCATCAACGATCTGCTCGACCTCAACCGGCTGGAGAGCGGCAGCATCACGCTGACACTCGTGCCGGTCCCACTCTCCGAGGCTATCGCTCGGGCCATCGGCGACGTCGAGGCGACGGCACGCCAGCAGGACATCGACGTGCGGCTAGATGTACCGTCGGTGTCGCCAGTTGTGGAGGCGGATGCCGACCGGCTCAATCAGATCCTGGTCAACTTGCTCGACAACGCCCTCAAGTTCACGCCCAGGGGAGGTACCGTGGTCCTCCGGGTGGAGCGCGGCGAGCGGCTTGCCCGCGTGACCGTGCAGGACAGCGGCGTCGGAATCTCGCCCGAGCAGATCGACCGTATCTGGGACCGCTTCCACCAGGGTGATTCGAGCACGCGGCGCCACTTCGGCGGGACCGGCCTCGGGCTGGCGATCGTGCGGCATCTCGTGACACTGCACGGCGGCAGCGTCGAGGCGTACAGTGCGGGTCCAGGGCAGGGGAGCCACTTCGATGTCACCCTGCCGCTCAGCGAGGAGCGGGTGACGCCCGCTCATCTGGAGCCAGCCAGCCCAGCCTCGGCCGCACTCGACACCAGCCGACGCCGGATCCTCATCGTCGACGACGAGCCCGATAACCGTGAGGTCATTGCATCGATCGTCGAGGATATCCTGGGCTATCAGGCGATCACGGCCGCAACCGGCGCACGCGGGCTCGAACGAGCACGGGAGCGTCCGGATCTGATCCTGCTCGACCTTCGTCTGCCCGACCTGTCCGGCTTCGAGGTAGCGCGGCGGCTCTCGAGCGACCCGGCGACGCGTGGTATTCCAATCCTGGCCATCACCGCGCTCGATCAAGAAGACGACCGACACGCCGCCGAGCGTGCCGGCTGCGTTGGCTTCGTGGGTAAGCCGTTCACCCAGCAAGGGCTGGCCGAGGCGATCGCTCGAGCACTCGATCTCGTCGGAACTGGTACACGGTCGTCGGGCGGCGCGTGGTTCTCACCTGGCGGCGCATGACCGAGGCCCAGCAGGCTCGGTGACCGCCATCCTCGGTCCCTCAGCCGTCGTCCACCGTCGCAGCGGGCCGGCGCTGGCAGCGCGACATGCATCGCTCGTGATCGGCGCGCTCGCCTTCATCGTGTACCTCGTCCCGGCGGTCACGGTGCTCCAGTTGAATCCAGACGTCGTCGAGTACATCGACGTCGCCCGCCGGCTCGTGCACGGCGAGGGGTTCCTGCTCGGCATCAAGGCATACCACTTCGGTGGGACGGTCGTACTTCACGACGGCCTCGCGGAACGGGCGCCGCTCTTTCCGTTCCTCGCGGCAGCGCTCCTCTGGGCAGGCCTGCCGCTTCAGTCGCTCCAGGTTCTGAACGCCGCGCTTGCCGCCGGGTGCGCGGTTCTGGTCGGCGACATCGGCCGACTCCTGTTCGGTGGGCGGGTGGGCTTCGGCTCGGCCGTGCTGGCGGCGGCCAGCCCGGTCGTACTCGCGCGGCTCGTTCCGCCGATGACAGAAGCGCTCTCGATAGCGCTCACGCTCCTGGCCGTCTGGTTCGTGCTGCGGGGCACGGGCGCTGAGCAGCGGCGCGACTACCTGGGCGCCGGGTTGGCGCTCGGTCTCGCCTACCTCACCCGCCCGACGGCCCTGAGCTTGATTCCGGCCATCGCGCTGGGCATCCTGACCGCTCACCGCGCGTGGCGCCGCGCCCTGCTGCCGATGGCCGCCATGCTGGCCGGGGTGCTCGTGCTGGTCGTCCCAATGTCGCTCTATGCGTTGGCAACGCGAGGCTCACTGTCGTATTCAGGGCAAACGTACCTGTACGCGGTCCACAAGGATTCAGACGTGCTCCGGAACGGCTACGGTCGTCCGATCCCAACCCCAATCACGTTCATCGCCGAGAACGTCGATTTCGTCCGCACGGCGATGCTCGAGAACGCCCGCGACTACGCCTACATGCTCCTCGCCGAGCGGGAGTGGCTCTTTCCGCTCGCCGTCGCCTGGCTCGGGGTCGCGCTGTCGCTCGTTCGGCGGGCGTACCCCCGCCCTGTGGCACTCCCGCTGCTCGTGGCCGGCACGAACTTCGCCACCTACGCCGCCACCTGGGCAAATTTCCAGGAACGTTATCAGATCCTCACCCTACTGCTACTGCTCCCGTTCCTCGTCCACGGCCTGACCCAGCTCTGGCTCGACCGTCTCGCCCTGCCGCTGCCCGGCCGACCGTCGCTGCTGCATGTGGCGATCGCACTGGTCGTCTTCTGGTGGTCGCCGACGTGGCGGCACGAGTTCACGGGTGAGTTTCGCTACGGTGATGAATCGGTCAAGGCTCGGACGGACGACGGCTTGCGCTGGACGGGGCCGCCACGCTGGGTAGAGGACAACGAACTGCCGCGAATCATCGCCTGGATCGACCAGCACACCGAGCGGGGCGACGTTCTGACGCACGGCCAGCCCTGGCCGTACACCTTCTTTACCTCGCGCCCAGCAACGCTCCTGCCGACCAAGCTGACGTCCGAGCGGCTGCGGGCGTTCCTGACTGACTATCAAGTGTCGTACGTTCTGCTCGACACCCGAGACCGCGACCGTCGCGGCTATCTGGACGACCTGGAGGCGCTGGAGGGTCACGGCGTGCAGCTCACAGCCAGCATCGCCAGCTTCCGCATCGTCGACACCCGCTCGCTGTGGCGCCGTTGACATCGCCAAGAGCCTCGACCTCCGTCCTTCGCGCGACGCAGCACCGGGTGTGGCCGCCGTGGGTGAGGGCACGGCGCGAGGCAAGCGTACCCGCGCGGCGCGGCTACGCTTACGCCGGCGACGTGGGGGCGCGGTCCCGGTAGCGCTCGCGGAGCACCTTCTTGTCGAGCTTACCGACACCAGTCCGTGGGAGCTCTGTCACGAATACGACCTCGTCCGGCAGCCACCACTTCGCGAATGACGGTCGGATGAAGTCGATCAGCGCATCGGCCGTCACCGCGCCCGCGTCCGGCCGTAAGACCACGCAGGCCAGCGGACGCTCGCCCCATCTCGGATGGGGCACGGCGACCACGCATGCTTCCGCGACCGACGGGTGCCCGACCAGTGCATTCTCCAGGTCGATGCTCGAGATCCACTCGCCACCGCTCTTGACGAGGTCTTTCGTTCGGTCCGCGATCTGGAAGTACCCTTCTGGGTCGATCGAGACGACGTCGCCGGTCCGGAACCAGCCGTCCTCGGTGAAGCGGCTGCCAGGGCTCGGATCGTGATGGTAGCCGGCCGTCACCCACGGACCGCGCACCACCATCTCGCCGAGCGTCTTGCCATCCCAGGGCACGTCGCGGCCCTCCTCGTCGACGGCCTTCAGGTCGACGAAGGCCGATGGCAGCCCCTGACTGGCGAGGTAGCGCCAGCGCTCCTCCTCCGGCCGTTCTTTCAGGTAGCTCTTGAGCCAGGAGACGCTGCCAAGTGGGGTCATCTCGGTCATGCCCCAGGCGTGCCAGATCGGGATGCCGAAGTCGCGCTCGTACCGCTCCATCATCGCCCTGGGCGCCGCCGAGCCGCCGACGATGATACGCTGGAGGCTGCTGACGTCGTGCCCGCCCCCTTCGAGCACCGAGAGCACCCCAAGCCAGACAGTCGGCACGCCGGCTGACAGTGTGACGCGCTCCCGCTCGATCAAGCGCACGAGATCGGCCGGCGATGGGGCAACGCCCGGCATGACCTGCGTCGCGCCCACCATCCAGGCGGTAAAGGGGATCCCCCAGGCATTGACGTGAAATTGCGGGACCACCGGCATGACGGTATCCCGCTCGGCGAGCGCCATGACGTCGACCATCGCCTCGGCCATCGAGTGCAGCACGAGCGATCGGTGACTGTACACTACCCCCTTTGGGTTGCCGGTCGTGCCGGACGTGTAGCACATCGACGCGGCGGCCTGTTCGTCGAGCGACGGGAACGGGTACTCGGCAGGCGCGTCGGCCAGCGCATCCTCGTAGTCGAGGACCGGGCGGCCGTCAAGCGAGTCCAGGCCGGCCGGTCGCTCGCCGACCACGAGAACCGCCTGTACGTTGGGGAGCCGTGGCAGGATCTGCTCCACGAGTGACAACAGGCCATCGTCGACCAGCAGCACGCGATCCTCAGCATCGTTGAGGATGAACGCCACCTGCTCGGGGAAGAGCCGGAAGTTCACCGTATGCAGGACCGCGCCCATGCACGGCGCCGCGAAATACAGTTCCAGATGCTGCTGGTGGTTCCAGGCGAGCGAGCCGACGCGGTCGCCCGGCCGCACCCCGAGCGCGCCGAGCGCTCCCGCGAGCCGATGGATCCGGCGGTAGACCTCAGCGTAGGTCGCGCGGGCAGTACCATCCCTCAGGCGTGTGACCACCTCTTTTTTCGGAAACAGGCGATGCGACCGTTCGAGGATGTGGGTCAAGGTCAGCGGATAGTTCATCATCAGGCCCTGCATCGATGCCTCCTCGCACACACCAGGGTATCCGCCAGTGCGAACGCTCACTCGTCGACGAGTGGCGCGCCTGACCCGACCGCGGCTCCTACGCATCCTCGTTCGACGCGTGAGGCGCCGGTCCGGGTCCACCTGCCTCTCGCGCCCAGCCGCGTCGCCGCCGGGGAATCGGTGACGAGAGCGTAGCGAATCGGCTCGGTCCGCTGCGAGGCGCGCTGCCTGCTGGCGAAACGCGCCTGCCCGAGGATCGCCCAGAACACCGCACCGGGTACGGGGTTGGGAAAGCCCTGGATCCGGGTACTACCTGGCGGTTACGGCGGGATCTGCCAGCCGGATGCCGTCGCCCGGACCACGATGAAGGCGCGCCCGTCCAGGCCGTCGTGCCGTTCGGGTGTCAAGGTCAGCGGACCGCCCGCGCCGGCGAAGTCGGGCGTGCGTTCGAGGCCGTCGCGGAGAGCGTGCCGATCGACGCCGGTCCGACCGAGCGTGTCGGCGAGCAGCCGCACAGCATCCCAGGCAACCGCCGCGCGCTCGGTGGGAGGATAGCCGAAGCGGGTGCGAAAGGTTGTATCGAATCGGCGGGTGACCGGCGTCAGCGGATCGTCGTTCCAGAGTTGGCCGGTAACCGATAGGCGGGTCGCCATGACGCGCGTCGGCAGAGTGTAAGCGGCCAGATCCGCGCGCAACGGGGAGGTAGCGGCGACCGGCCCGAGATAGAGCGGCAGTCGGGCGCCAACCGCCTGGGATACAAGCTGGGCGGTGTCGCGGGCGCTCTCGGGCCAGCCAACCAGAACGCGTGCTCCAGCCTGCGCCAGACGCTCGGCACGCGGGCCAATCTGGTCGTCGCCGAGCGGATAGATTTCGTCCCCCACGATCGTCATGCGCGAGGCCGCGAGCCGGCCGAACGCCTCGCGGGCCGTCTGAGCGCGCGCCGTCCGAGGTGCCAGCCAGCCAACCCGGTCCACCATGCTGCCGGTGAGGAAGTCGACCAACCCGCCGACCGCATCGGCGTCCGAGAGCGCAAAACGGTACGCCCAGCGCCCGAGGGTCACGGGCGGCGTCGTGGCATCGCCGAGCACGAGCAAGGGAGCCTCCAGGCGCTCCACCAGGTCGACGGCCAGCGGGATCGCCTCAGGGCCGGTCGGTCCGAGCACCGCGACCGCCTTATCCTCGTCGAGGAGCCGCCTGAGGGCGATGCCGACCGTCTCAGGGCGGCCTTCGACGTCGTACACCTGGAGCCGTAGTGGCTGGCGCTGACCGCTGGGTAGCAAAACCCCGCCGGCCGCGTTCACCTGCTCGACCGCAAGGGTCAGCGCTTCCCATCGCTCGCTGCCGCTGGCCCCAGCATCCGCCCCCAGATCGAGGATCGCGCCGATGGTCACCTCCGGCGTAGGAGTAGTCGCCGGTGGGGACGTCGACACGGGCTGGGGCGAGGCTGGCTGGCAGGCAACCACCAGCAGCAGCGCCAGGAGCAGCGGGGCGACGGCGGAGCGGGTCAGCCTGGTAGGCATAGGCGTACCGATTATGCCCTGCGCCGGCTCCGCACACCGCGAAGGCGGGATGTGCTCGTGATCAGGGTCCATCAACGGTCGTCACCGACCTACTGTCCACTGCCCGGTTCGCTCGACGATCCCGGTCGGCTACCATTGCCCCACCTTCCCGTGCACGAGCGATACAGGCACGTCGTCGGGCTGGCACGGCCACCGGATGGGCGTATCACTTGTGGATACACCGGCCGGGCCGTACAATCGACCCTGACGCGATAGCTAGAGTTATTCTAAAATGCGCACGTATCATGGAGGCACGGCACGTGGCGGCCTCGCTCACACGCGGCCAAGGACGCCCGGTCAGAGGATCAGCGAATGGAGCGCAAGCCCAGTAGAACCGTCGAGGATTACCTCCAGATCATGCACTACATGACCCGTGACGGCGCACCGATCATCGGCGCGCGTCTGGCCGAGCGGGTCCGGGTGGCGCCGCCGACCGTGACCGCGACCCTCCATCGGATGATGCGTGACGGCCTGATCACGATGGACAGTCACAAGGTCGTGCATCTGACCGACGAGGGCCGCGAACAGGCCGAGAGCATCGTGCGTCGGCACGCGCTTGCCGAGCGTCTGCTGACGGATATCCTCGGGCTTGGCTGGAGTGAGTCGCACGAAGAGGCGCACCTCGTCGAGCACGTCATCTCGTCGAAGGTCGAGCGCCGGCTGATGCACGTGCTGGGGAACCCGACGACGTGCCCACACGGCAACCCGATCCCCGGCACCGGCACGCTCACGTCGCCGCTCGCCTTCTCACTCTCCAGCGCGCGGGTCGGACAGCGGGTCGTGGTCGAGCGGATCGTGGAGGAAGCCGAGGACGACCTCGACCTGATGAACTATTTCCAGCGGTCGGGCATCGTGCCGAGGGCGGAGATCACTGTGCGAGAGGTCGCGGCGGCGGCCGGGTTGATGACGCTGGAGCTCGATGGCGGAACGATTCCGCTGGGGATGCCAGCAGCGGCGAAAGTGCGCGTTCTGGCCGCTGAAGACGCCCACAGCCTGCCGCGCGAGAGCCGCCCAATCTTCGAGTCGGAGGGCGCGTCGCCGGCCACCCGCCTGCGCGAGCTCATTGGCGAGTAGCCTGGCCCCCATCCGACCGGTCCGACACGCTCTCGGCTCGGCCTCAGCAATGAGTCTCCGCCCCGCCTGGAGCTAGCAGGTCGAGGACGAGCGTTGTCCAGCCAAAGCTCGCGGCACCGTAGCCCTCGGCCGTATACGGGTTGAAGAACTCCCGGAAGCCGCCGCGGGCCACCATCGCGAGCGTACGCTCGGTCAGTTCGGCAGCGATCTCGTCGAAGCCGTGGCAGCGTAGCCCCTGTACGAGCAACCAGTTGGTGTTGACCCAGGTCGGGCCGCGCCAGATCAGGCCGGTGCTGAAGTCTGGATCGAAACTCGGCTCGCTCGCAGCGACGGACGGGACCGGGAACGGTAGCCAGAACTCGTCAGTTGCCAGCAGATGCCGCTCGACCAGGGCCCGGGCGATCGGGGCGGGCAGTTCTGGCAGGATTAGAGGCGCGAGCGACGTCACGGTGAGGACGCGCTGCGGCCGCTCATCCGAGCCGGCCACATCCCAGAAGGCGCCGGCCACCGGATCCCAACACGTCGTGAGCAGCGCTTCGACCACCCGTCTACGCCGCGTGTCGACGGCATCTATCTCGTGCCGTGAACCGCCCGTTGCCCGCAGCAACCTGCCGAGCGCACCAAGCCCCGCGGCGTAGAGGGTGTTGACCAGCACGTCTTCGACGTCGAACAGGTCGAGCCTGAGCCGCGTCGGGTCGTTGGGGAGCGGCGTGTAGGCGCCGAAGAGGCGTTGCATACCACTCCGCAGCCCAGCAGCATCGAGTGTCGGGAGCGCCATCAGCGCGTCGTACTTGGGGCAGGCGTCCAGGCCGCTCTCGTCCGGCTGGAGGATTGAGATCAGGCCGTCGTCGTCCGGGTCGCGGTGCTCGGCCAGCCAGCGATAGTAGGCTAGCGTCGGCGGCAGTACGTCGTCGAGCAGCCCACGGTCTCCGGTGGCTTTCCAGACCCGTGCCAACGCCAGGGCGAGAATCGGCGGCTGGGTCGTCGCGGTCCAGTACGGGCCGCCGAGGCGGATGTTGAAGCCGGTGAGGGCGTCGAGGTGAGCGTCACGCTCCCAGAGCGTCATATGGGGCAGGAAGCCATCCGGCTGAGCGGCCGCCACGACGCCGCGGAGCTCCTGGGCGGCCAGGACCGGAGCGACATGGCAGAGGGCGATGGCGTGGAAGCACGAGTCCCAGAGCCATTGGAACGGATAGTGGCTTGGGGAGGGGCAGACGAAGTCGTAGTGCCGGCCCTCCCACGCTGAAACACCGCTCCGCCGGTTCCGGGCCAGGACCCGGCGGGCCTCATCCGCCAGGCCGACACGCTCGGCGGCGGTCAGGCGCCTGGGTGTCACCAGCCGGTATATCTGCTGGCGTACGGTGCGCTCAGTGGGCTTCATCCGTTGCCGGACCATCGGTGGGAGCCGTCTCGGCGGCAGGCCGGTCAGGGGGCGTCGCAGTTGCGCTCCCGGGCGTGGCGGTCTGCACGCCGGACGTCTCAGCGGGCATGGGTTTCGCGGTCGCCGTGGCAGTCGTCGGGCCTATGGCGAGGCCGCGTCCAATCTGGCCGACCACGTCCTGCTGGACGGCCTGCGCCGCCGCTCGAACCGCGTTCTTGATCGCCAGAGCGTTCGAGCGGCCGTGCGCAACGATGCAGACACCGTTCAGCCCGAGCAGCGGCGCGCCGCCGTACTCGGCGTAGTCGAGGCGTTTGCGGACGCGCCGGAAGGCCGGCAGCACGCCCACCGCAAACAGCTTCGACACCAGCGACGCCTGGATCTCGTCGCGGATCAGGCCCGTGATCGCACTAGCAAGCCCCTCGGATAGCTTGAGGATGACGTTGCCGACGAAGCCGTCACACACGGCCACATCCACCTCGCCGGCCGGGATCTCCTTGCCCTCGACGTTACCGACGAAGTTGATCGGCAGCCCTTCGAGCTTCGGGCGCGCCGCCTGCACGAGCGCGTTGCCCTTCGTCTCTTCCTCTCCGTTCGAGATCAGTCCCACCTTCGGCCGGCTGATGCCGAACACCCGCTCCATGTACACCGAGCCCATCAGGCCGAATTGTGCCAGGTACTCCGGTCGACAGTCGGCGTTCGCACCCACGTCGACGAGCAGCGTGCCGCCTCGTCGAGTCGGGAAGACCGCCGCGAGGGCCGGGCGGTCGACGCCGGGGATGCGCCGTAACTCGAACAGGCCGGCTGCCATGACGGCCCCGGTGTTGCCGGCTGAGACGAACGCCTGGGCTCGCCCCTCCCGTACCAGCCGCACCCCAACCACCATCGACGAATCTTGCTTCTGGCGCACGGCGTTGGCCGGGTGCTCGTGCATCTCGACGACCTCGCTCGCCGGCACGATCTCGATGCCCGACGCGCCTGCCTGCGCCCCGAGCAGTGGCCCGAGACGCTCCGGTTGGCCAACGAGCAGGATGCGGACCCCGAGCTCACGTGCCGCCAGCGCTGCGCCTTCGACGACGACCGCGGGGGCGTCGTCTCCGCCCATGCCATCGAGCGCGACGGTAATGCCTGTGAACGCCGCCATTCCCTACCTCCACCTCATGTCCGCATGGCGCGGTCACGGCCAACCCTGGCTCGACCGACGTCGAGCAACCGGCCACGTGCCTGCCCCAGTGCAACGCCAGGAGAGCTTGGCGGGAATGACCAGAAGCAGCATCCCCGCCAATCTCTCGTGAACTTGCACGAGCCGTCAGCATCCATCCTGGTGCGACCAGGTTTGCGCTCGCTGTCAGTGCTCGCCAAGAAGATCGCCGTCGAGGATACCAGCCGGTGACAGGATGACCTCGGCGCCCTCGGCCAGTCCCTGGAGGATCTCGACGGACCGGCCGTCGCTCACTCCGACCTGGATGGCCTGCCGCCGTGCCCGGTTGTCGACGACCAGCATGACGCTCGGATCCTGGCCGGGCAGCAGCGCCTCGCGCGGCACCAGTAGCGCGCCGGAGCGGCGGTTGCCGGCGATGGCGGCCTGCGCGTACAGCCCGGACTTCAGTTTGGTCTGAGGGTCCGCCACGTCGATGCGAGTCGTGACCAGCCGGGTGCGAGGATCGACGACCGGTGCGAGGCTCCGAATCGTCCCGGTGAACGATTCACCAGGATACGCGTCCACCAGCACGCTGACCGTCTGCCCGAGCTTCACCTGGCTGAGTTGGCGCTCCTCCACCGACACCGTCAGCTCGTAGTCGAGCGGCTGGATGCTCATCACCGCCGCGCCCGCCGGCAGCGGCGCGCCCTGGGCCGGATACGTCTCGACTACCAGTCCGTTGATGGGCGAGATCAGGCTCGCCTCGCGAAGCTGGAGTCGTGCAAGCTCCAGCGTAGCCCAGGCGTACTCCACCCCCGACTCGCCGGCCTTCACCGCCGTCTCTGACGCCGGCTGGCCGGCCGCGCGCAGGCGCGCCTCGGCCGCTTCGACGTTCGCCCTCGCCGCTTCCAGATCGTTCTCGCCGACGGGAGTCCGGGCCAGCAGCAGTGCATCCTCGGCCTCGGCCAGTCGCTGGCGTGCCGCCGTGATCTCGTCGCTGGAGGCCGGCTGGCGCGCCCGCATCAGGTCGGCCTGAGCCTGCTGAACGGCGAGCCTCGCCTGCTGCACTGCTACCCGATCGGCTGGCTGCGGCGAGGCGGTCGGGCTGGCCTGGGTAGCGGCGTCCGAAGCCGTGCCCGCGGCCGCGCTCGACTCACTCGTGAGCAGCGCGTCCAACTGCGAGCGCGCGGCGTTGACCTGGATCTCGGCGGATGCGATCGCCCCGCTCGTGTCCTCAACCTGGGCAAGCCGCTGGCGGGCATCGCGGACCGCCTGGGCAAGCTGCGGGAGCGTCTCGATGCGCGGGGCAGCCTCCAGGCTCGCCAGTCGGGCGCGCGCCGCACGCAGGCTCGCCTCGGCTTCGGCGCGCGCGTCCGGCTCGCCGCCAGCCTTGAGCGCCGCGAGGCGGGCCTCCGCGCCGGCAAGCTGTGCCTGTGCCTGTACGACCTGCACCTCGAGCGCCGCCCGGTCCAGTTCCGCGACCGTATCACCCTCTCGCACCGTCATGCCGGACTCGACGATGAGCTTGTCGAGACGCCCGGCCACGCGGGTGGTGATCGTCGTCGCCGCCTTTGGCCGAATCTCGCCCGGATACACCAGCAGGCTGGTGACGTCGCCGCGCATCACCTGGGTGGTCCGGACGCCGGACCGCACGCGCGTCGGCGGCTCGCCCGTCTGCCAGGGTGGAGCGCAGGCGACGGCGGCAAGCAGGACAGTCACGAACAGCACGTGGCGCATCAGCGAGGCTCCCTGCGTCGGGGCGGGATCGAGGATGTAGCCGCGGCGGTCAGCGTCGAGGGTGGGCCAGCACGCGAGACAATGCTGGCGCGCGGGAGGATACCAGATGCTCGCGGGCGCACACGCGCACTTCAGTCGACGCACACTCGCCGGTCAGCCTTGATAGCCGAACTCACAGTGCCATTCCAGGGCGCCGGCTCAACACGCATCCATGTTGGCGTCGAGTGCACCTCGTCGTCGTTCGCGCCGGGGCACGCTTGAGCGGCGCGCCCGCGAAGGGTAGCATTCGCACGAAGCGTAGACCAGAAGGGAACTTGGGTGACACACATCGTCGGGCTCGTCCATGCCGTCATTCCGGCAATCGAGCCGTTGCGCGCCACGTTCGGGCAGCTTGCCCCCGACATCAAGCTCGTCAACATCCTCGATGAGGGGCTCATCACCGAGATCGACCGTCGAGGCCAGATTACGCCCGGCCTCGTACGCCGGCTCACCAGTCTCGTCACCCTGGCCGAAGAGGCTGGCGCCGAACTGGTATTGCTAAGTTGCACCGCCTATTCGCCCGTTGCGGACGAGGTGCAGGCCCAGTCCGACATCCCGGTCCTGAAGATCGACGAGTTGATGGTGCGCGAGGCCCTCGGTCGGGCGAGCAAGATCGGCGTCGTCGCGACCGTGCCGGCTGGCCTGAAGATGCAGAGGCAACTGATCGAGCGGATCGCCGCCGACATGGGGCGCGAGATCGAGCTCGACGCGGTCTTGCGGCCGGAGGCGTTTCAGGCGCTCTCGGCCGGACGGCGCGATGAGCACGACGCCATTGTGCTGAACGAGGTTGAGGCGCTGGCGGCCCGCAACGAACTGGTGATGCTGGCACAGGCTTCGATGGGGCATCTGGCGGCGCACGTGCCGGCCAGCATCCCCGTCCCGGTCCTCTCGAGCCCGACGCTGGCGGTCCAGAAAGTGAAGGAGCTGCTGTCACGATGAAGCTGTGCTACATGGCGACGACGCCCGAGGTGAAGGGGCCAATGCCGCTCGCCTGGCTCGCGCCCATCGAGGAGACGGCGCCCGCCATCGCCGAGCTTGGCTACACTGGCATCGAGCTTCAGACCCGCGATCCTTCTCAGTTCGACCACGACACGGTGCGCCGTGCCATCGACGACGCGGGCCTCGAATTGGTCGCGCTGAGTACCGGGCCGCTCCCGCGTGAGGACGGCCTGACCATCGTGATGAAGGACGAGGACGGCCGTCGGCGCGCCATCGAACGCTACAAGACGATCGTCGACCTTGCCGACGAGTGGGGTGTCGACTCGTCGATTGGCGGTTTCCGGGGCTACGCCAGGACCGCGCCGAGCCGCCAGCAGGGTCTCGAGTGGTTCCGGGCCGCGCTCGACGAGATCGCCGAGTACGCCGACAAGAAGGGCCGTCGGATCGTCCTCAAGCCGCAGTGCCGCCTCAACACCGACTTCCTGATGACGATGCAGGAGACGGTCGATCTGATCGAGTCGATGGGTGGGCGAAACCTGGTGCTCGAAGCGGACATGTTCCACATGGCGCTCGAAGAGCCGTCGATTGTGGCAGGGCTGGTGCGGGCACGAAAGTACCTGGTCCACGTCCAGCTTGGCGATTCCAATCGGCTCGCGCCGGGCCAGGGCTTCCTGCCCTGGCGCGACATCATCGAGACGCTGCGAGCGCTCGGCTACGACGACTGGCTCTCGATGGAGTTCACCCAGGCGCCGGACAGCCGGACGGCCGCCCGGCAGGCGATCGAGTTCGTTCGCCCGCTGGTGGAGTGGTAAGCGGCGATGGCTGGTACGTATCGCATCGCCGCCATCCCCGGTGACAACATCGGTCCCGAGGTCACCCAGGAGGCGTTGCGCGTCCTGGGGGCCGTCGCCCAACGCTTCGGCTTCAGTGCCGAAGTTCAGTTGCTTCCCTGGGGGGCCGGCTACTTTCTCGAGCAGGGCGTCGCAATGCCTTCGGATGGTATCGCGACGTTGCGCCAGTTCGACGCAATCTTCATGGGTGCCCACGGTGATCCGGCGCGGGTACCGGATAGCGTCTCGTCGCGGGGCATGATGCACCCCATCCGGCAGCAACTCGACCTGTTCGTCAACCTGCGCCCGTGTATCCTGCACCGGCCCAACCTGTCGCCGCTCGCGCAGCCGGGTGACATTGACTTCGTGGTCGTCCGCGAGAACACCGAGGGTGAGTACGTCGGGGCGGGCGGCCGGGCGCACGCCGGCACGACCGGCGAGGTCGCGATTCAGACCACGATCGTGACGCGGGCTGGATGCGAGCGGGTGATCCGCTTCGCCTTCGAGCTGGCCCGGCAACGGGACGGCAAGAAGTACGTCCACGCCGTTACCAAGTCGAACGCCCTCGCTCACGTGATGACCCTCTGGGATGACGTGTTTGCGCGGGTCGCCCAGGAGTATCCGGACATCCGGACGGGGCGCTCGCACGTGGATGCGATGGCGATGTTCCTGGTCGGCCGCCCGAGCGAGTTCGACGTCGTGGTCGCCACCAACTTGTTTGGAGACATCCTGTCAGACCTGGGAGCACAGGTCACGGGCAGCATCGGGCTGGCGGCCAGCGCGAACCTGAATCCGGCCCGGACCGGCCCGTCGATGTTCGAGCCGGTCCACGGCTCAGCGCCCGACATCGCCGGCCAGAACGCCGCCAACCCGCTCGCCGCCATCGGCGCCATGTCGATGCTGCTCGACTGGGTCGGCGAGGCCGATGCCGGCTGGGCCATCTCGGACGCCATCGCCGGCGTCCTGAGTGACGGGCAGGTGCTGACCCGCGATCTCGGAGGCACGGCGACCACCACCGACATGACCGACGCGCTACTCATCCGCCTGGCGGCGGAGTAGCGCCGAGCAGGATCGGGGCGGACGCTGTGGAGCGACTCTGGACACCCTGGCGCATGGCCTATGTGGGGGGGAGCCAGCCGGTGGGCTGCATCTTTTGCCTGAAAGCGGCGGAGGCGAACGACGAGGAGAACCTGATTCTCTATCGAGGCCCGCGCGCCTTCGTCATCATGAACCTGTATCCGTACAACTCCGGGCACCTGATGATCGCGCCGTACCTGCACACGGGCGACTTCGCAGGGCTGCCAACTGGCATCGGGGCCGACGTCCTGGCGCTGACCCAGCGCGCGATCCAGGCGCTCACCGACGAATACCACCCCCAAGGATTCAACGTCGGGATGAACCTGGGCCAGCTCGCCGGCGCCGGGATCGCCGATCACCTGCACGTCCACGTCGTGCCGCGCTGGGGCGGTGACACCAACTTCATGCCGATCTTCGCCGACACCAAGGTGCTGCCCGAGACGCTCGATCAGACCTACCGCCGGCTGCGCCCGCGGTTCGAGGAGGAGACGTGAGCGACGCGCAGCCGCTAGCGAGCAAGGTTGCACTGATTACGGGTGGCAGTCGCGGGGTCGGGCTGGCGACGGCGCGCCGCCTCGTCGAGCGTGGCGCGGCCGTGGCACTGACCGCCCGGCATCAGGAGGCGCTGGAGGAGGCGGTTCGCAGCATACAAGCGGCCGGGGGGCGGGTGCTCGGGATCGCGGCCGACGTGACCGATGAGGCGGCGATCCAGCAGGCGGTGTCGCGTACCGAAGCCGAGCTCGGCGGCCTGGACATCCTGATCAACAACGCCGGCATCGGGCGGTACGGCCCCATTGCCGAGCAACCGGCCGATGAGTGGCGGCGCGTCGTCGAGGTGAACCTGATCGGGGTGTACCTGACCACTCGCGCGGCGCTGCCGGCGATCCGGCGGCGAGGAGGCGGCCAGATCGTGTCCATCTCGACCGGGGCGGCGCGTCAGGGCTACCCAAACATGTCGGCCTACTGCGCCTCGAAATGGGGGCTTCAGGGCTTCATGGCCGCGCTAACCGCCGAGGTCGCGAGCGAGCCGATCCGCTGCTCGACGGTCGTGCCAGGCAGTATCCTGACCGATTTCGGGGTCCGGACCCGCGCGGACCGTCTGGCGAGCGGCCAGAAGTTCCTGGAACCGGAGGACGTAGCCGACGCGATCCTGACCGTCCTGCTCCAGCCAGCCCACGCCTGGATGCAAGAGGTGACGCTCTGGCCCCGTTGACGGGTGGGGGAGAGGGGGGAGCGCGGGGGAGGCCAGACCGTCTCAGACCTGGCCGCGCGCCAGATAGTACCCCAGCTTGATGTACTCCTGGACGACCCGCATGATGGCCTGACGATCGGTCCACCAGTTGCCGACGCCGTACTTGCTGCCATCGGCCGGGCTGGCGGCCACCGACAGTCCGGCCGGGTCGAACGCGTGCCGAAACGTCAGGATGGCGCGCCGCATGTGGAACGGGTCGGTCACGAGGATCGCGGAGTGCCAGCCGCGTTTGCGCATGATGTCGCGGCTATGCTGGGCCTCTTGGTAGGTGCTGTCCGAGATCTCCGAGATCGGGACGATCGCGTCGTCTGGGATGGCGAGGTGGACGAGCCCCTTGTCTCGTAGCTCGAGCCAGGTCGTCTGAACGCCGTGGCTGGAAAGCGGCTCGTTCGAGACGATCACATACGGCGCCAGCCCCTGTGCGAACAGCGCCTCGGCATGGCGAGCCCGGAACGGCGAGTTCCCGGCCAGCACGATGATGACATCAGCCGGCTGGAGGTCGTCATGCGTGACGAGCACGTCTCCGAGCGCCGTCAACCAGACCCGGTGACCGACGCCGAGGACGACCAGCACGACGACGAGTGCGAGCAAGAGCGGCCGACGCACCAGGCCCCCCGGGAAAAAGATCGCGCACAAGGATACGGCCGATGCGCGCCGCCAGGCAGGCCAGACCTCAGACCAGCATGAGGCTACGCCGTCAGTCCAGGAGCCGCGCGCCTACTGCACGAGCATTCGCTGGATACGCTCGGCCAGGCTCCGCGCGAGCGAAGCACATGGCTCCCCTTCGCGCGGTACTCGGTCCCGTACCGACGCGCCCGCTACGGCCAGCCCCCGAAGGCGTGTCGCTCGCCATTCTCCGACTCGGGGAACCCGGCGACCGGACCTGTGGTGATGATGGGCGCGGGCTTGAACCCCTTGACGGTGAGGTAGAGACCAAGCGACCCCTCCCAGGCGATCTCCGGCAGTGTCGCCAGGAGTTGCCACACAGAGCCTGCATCGAAGGCGTCGAACATCACCGCGATCCCAGAGGCGCACACCAGCGGGCCTCCAACGAGCCCCAGCAGTGCCATGCATCGTGGCACCAGGCCGGAACGGTACATCAGGTAGCCCAGCAACAGCCCGTTCCCGACGCCGACCACGAAGCCGGGACCCAGCAGAAACGTCCAGGCGTGGATCGCGACGAGCGCCTTACCGGTGGTGACGAGCGAGGCAGCATCCGGACCGACAGTTTCCCGCCGCAACGTTACGACCGAAAGGAGGCTGAGGATGCCAACGGCGATGAACGCACATTCCATGAGACGAGCCGTGACGTACCCGAGAGCGGCGGCTTCGCTCTGCCGCTTGAGGATCGGGAACAGCGCGACGGCGGTGCCAATGTTCGCGATGATGAGGAGCAGTTCCAAGACCGCTCCCAGGACCACGCGGGTATCGGCGCCAGCACCGACGATATAACTGGCATCGTCGAGCACCGGGGCGTACAGAACGACCGCTGGAATCGCCGTGACGAAGGTGATGACGAAGAGCACGCCGGTCACTCGTGCGTGTAGTTGGGGATTCACTGACGTCCCTTCTTCGCCCGGCCTGGCGAGTCACCGCGCGCGGCCGGTGAACCAGGCGGCGCAACCTGTGGCAGACCACCGCTGTGGATATCCACCCCTTGATGCTTTCGGCTCGCCTTCATCACCTCTGCTGCCCTAATCCACCCCTGGATGCTTTCGGCCCACCCTGCATAACTGCCCGGCAGGGGTGAAGCCGCCACGCCCGCGCGATCATGCATTCGGCCGTCCGCCGCCGAGACCGCCAGAGTCAGGCGCGCCTAGACCTCCGAGCCTAACGAGCGCTCCGGCACGAGTCAAGACACCCCGGTTGACCATGAGCTATCCAGCGAGCACTAGCCCGTACATGCTCGCCGGCAGCAGCAGGAGCTGCGCTCGCTCAGGCTCGCAGTATGCATTCGACGGCGGGCGGGCCGACGCGTGGTGCTATCATCGAGGGAGTCGCCAGGCGAGCATGTCGCCAGATGCGACCGTCTGTTGGAGGAAGTGTGAAGGTCGAGGGCAACTACACGTTCGACGCGCCTCGCGACCGCGTGTGGTCCGTGCTGATGAACCCCGAGTCGTTGAAAGCGTGCATACCCGGTTGTGAGACCATCACGCCATCAGGCGAGGACGCCTACGATGCCACAATGAAGGTGGGCGTTGCCGCGATCCGTGGCAGCTACAAGGGAAAGATCCGGATCACCGACAAGAACGAGCCGAACAGCTACCGACTCCAGGTTGAGGGCAGCGGCGGCCCCGGCTTCGTGCGGGGCGCGGCCGACATTCAACTCGTCGACCAGGGCGCGACGACGCAGGTGCACGTCCTGGGTGACGGCCAGGTTGGCGGGACGGTCGCCGGAGTCGGGCAGCGGATGTTGGGCGGGGTCGCCAAGATGCTGATGGGCCAGTTCTTCGAGTGCCTGAAGAAGCAGCTCTGAACCAGCCCATGCGCCCGATGCGGACGTCGTCACCGTACGCAATGGTCTCAGTCGATGAGGCGACCGCGGCGATCGTCGAGCGCGCCCAGCCGCTCGGCGTGGGCCACATCGCGCCATGGGCGGGCGACGGCCGCACCCTGGCCGAAGATGTGACGGCCGAGGCGTCGGTACCCGCTCAGCCCCGAGCCGCGGTGGACGGGTACGCCGTCCTGGCGGCGGACCGGGGTCCGCGCACGCTGGTCCGCGACGAGATCGCGGCTGGACCCGGCCGCGAGATCCGAATTACCGCCGGACAGGCGGTTCGGATCATGACGGGTGCTGTCGTTCCCGACGGCGCTGATGCCGTCGTGATGGTCGAGGACACCGAGGAGCGGGATGGCCAGGTGCACATCGGCGCCGAACCGTCCGCCGGCGGCAACATCCATCCGATTGGCACCGACATCCGCGCAGGGCAGGTCGTTGTGCCGGCCGGGGCTGTGCTCGGTCCGGCTGAGATCGGGCTGCTGGCGACCCTCGGCTGCGTCGACGTGGCAGTCTATCGGCGCCCGAAGGTGGCGGTGCTCGCAACAGGTGATGAGCTCGTCGAGCCATGGGAGTTGCCGCCGGCCGGTTGCATCCGCGACAGCAATCGCTATGCGCTGATGGCCGCTGCCCGGGAAGCCAGCGCCGACATCGTCTGGACCGGCGTGGCCCGCGACGACGAGCGGCACCTTGCGGAGCAGGTCGACAAGGCGTTGAAGGTTGCTGACGTCCTGATCACGTCGGGCGGCGTCTCGATGGGCACCCGCGACTTGATCAAGCCGATGCTCGAGACGCTCGGGACGATCCACTTCGGCCGCGTGAACTTCAAACCGGGCAAGCCGCTGACGTTCGCGTCGATCGGTTCGAAGCTCGTCTTTGGGCTGCCAGGCTACCCGGTCTCGTCGCTCGTGACCTTCGAGGTGTTCGTGCGGCCGGCGCTGCTGAAGATCGGGGGACGCCGTCAGTTCTTCCGGCCGCGCGTTGAGGTCGAAGTCGAGCACGAGATCCGCCCCGACCCGATCCGGCCGGAGTACCAGCGGGGTATCGTCCGCTGGCTGGGCGGGCGGCTCGTCGCGCGGACGACCGGTAGTCAGGGCTCGAGCCGGCTGCTCTCGATGCGCGGCGCGAACGCGCTGCTCGCGATCGCGCCGGCCGATCATCCGCTACCGGTCGGCCAGAGCGTGCCAGCATTGCTCACGGGCGAGATCGAGAACGCCTGACGGCCACGCGATCGTGCCAGCGGAGCCGTACCCCCTCGCAGCGTTCCCTGCTCCGCTGCCGTGCTGACGCGGCTGTCCGCGGCACATCTGATACGCTGGCCCCGCCCGGTGTATCGTACGGATGCGCCGGGCTGCCGGCCCGGTGGGACGGGTCCGGTGGGACGCGCTGGCCTTCCTGGTATACTGTGCAGGAGGTGGGCGCGGCATGCCCGCCTCGCTTTGTGGTGTCCGGCTCTTAAGGAGGATCGAGTGAATCCTGGCATCCGCCGCATCCAGGAGATGATGGAGCGGCAGCAGTACGTGACCGACCGCGCGATCGCCACGACGGCGTTCCTGGCGATGGAAATGAAGAAGCCGGTCCTCATCGAGGGCCAGGCTGGCGTCGGTAAGACCGAGATCGCCAAGGTGCTCTCGACTGCGCTGGACACCGAGCTCATCCGGCTCCAGTGTTACGAGGGCCTCGACGTGAACACGGCCCTCTACGAATGGAACTACCCCAAGCAGATGCTCCGGATCCGGATGGAGGAGTCGACGCACTCCCAGCGGAGTGCCGACGAGCAGGAAAGCCTGATTTTCAGCGACGCCTTCCTGCTGAAGCGGCCGTTGCTGCGGGCGATCAGCGCCGACGATCAGTCGCCGGTTCTCCTGATCGACGAGGTAGACCGGGCCGACGAGGAATTCGAGGCGTTCCTGCTCGAGGTGCTGTCCGACTTCCAGGTCACCATCCCGGAGCTTGGGACGATCAAGGCGAAGCACCGACCCTACGTGGTGCTGACCTCGAACCGCACCCGCGAACTGAGCGACGCGCTCAAGCGGCGCTGCCTCTACCTCTGGGTCGACTATCCCAGCTTCGAGAAGGAGCTACGGATCATCACGACCAAGGTGCCGGATATCAATGAGCGGCTGGCACGCCAGATTGCGGCCTTCATGCAGGCCATCCGCCACGTCAAGCTGAACAAGACCCCCGGCGTCGCCGAAACGCTCGACTGGGCGATGAGCATGATGGCGCTGCATCAGGACCATCTCGCCGTCGAGTCGGTCCGTGAAACGCTCGGTGCGTTCATCAAGGACCGCGACGACGTCACGCGGCTCCGGGGCAAGCCGCTCGACATCCTCCTGAATAGCATGAACGGCACCGAGGAAGAGGACCTCAACGAATGGATTCAAACGGTAACGCAGCGTCTCGAGCGCGAGGTCGTTACGCGCTAAAGAGCCGCGCGAAGCACGCCGATCTCAAGCGGCATGTGATCTCGTTCGGGCGCGAGTTGCGTCAGCGCGAGTTGCTGTCGACTTCGTCTGAGATCGTCGACGCCCTGCGGGCCATGGAGGCCGTCGATCTCGCGGATCGCCGCGACGTCTATCTCGGCATGCGCACCGTATTCCTCTCGAAACCAGAGGATCGGCCGATCTTTGATGAGGTGTTCGATCACTTCTGGCGCCGGATCGCGCAGATCGAGGACGACAACGCGCAAGACCCCGACGACGAGATGCCGGGCGAGCCCCAGGAGTCCGACACTCTCGAAGAGGGCGCCGAGGGGGAAGAGCAGCTTCGGCTGACCAGCCCCGAAGGTGAAGGCGGCGAGGGCGACGAGGAGGGCGACGAAGAGGCACTCCCGCTCTACAGCCCGGTTGAGGTGATTGCCGGCAAGGACTTCAGCCGCTTCCAGGCCGAGGAGATGACCGAGATCGCGCGGGCGGTCCTGATCATCGCCAAGCGTCTGGCGACGAAGGAGAGCCGCCGTACGCGCAGCTCCAGCAAGAGCTCACGTGTGGATCCCCGCCGCACCATGCGGCGGAACATGAAGTACGGCGGCACGATCATCGAACTGGCGCGCAAGCAGCGCAAGATCCGAAAGCCGCGCTTCGTCGTCATCTGCGACGTCAGCCGGTCGATGGACACCTATAGCCGCTTCCTGCTCCAGTTTATCCACGCGATTCAGAACACCATCGGGAAGGTCGAGTCGTTCGTGTTCAGTACCTCGCTGACACGTGTGACCGACTACTTCAAGAACGACGACATTCTGGACGCGCTCGACCGTATCTCGCGGGAGGTGCAAGACTGGTCGGGCGGCACCCGGATCGGCCAGAGCCTTCAGACGTTCAACGAGAAGTGGGCGCGCAAGCTCCTCGATCGACACACCATCGTCATCATCCTGAGCGACGGGCTGGACACCGGCGACGCCGAAATCCTGCGTGAAGCGATGGAGAACCTGCAAGAGCATGCGGGCAAGGTCGTCTGGCTGAACCCACTGCTCGGGAGCAAGGACTACCGGCCGCTGGCGCGAGGCATGAGCACCGC
Source organism: Chloroflexota bacterium (assembly GCA_020845495.1). Next base: position 22,905 of record JADLFM010000247.1, on the reverse strand, counting down.
GCTCGAGCACGTCGACGTCTTCGCGCCAGCTCACAATCTCGCGAGTCTCGAAGACCTGGGGCGCCACCTCTCGTTCTAGCGCACTCGAACAATTGCCAGCCGTTTCGCGGGCCGACGCAAGCTTTTGGCGTCGGCCCGATGTTTTCTCCAGGGAACTTCCTCAGGCCCCGCCCGTACCCCGGGGCCGGCGGTGTGGCGGCTGGCACACCGCCACCCGACCTCGGACCCTTCCCGTACCCGAGAGGGGGTAAGCGTGAGGGTGAGGGGGTGACAAAGGGTTGGAGGCGCGGGAAGCCTCGGCCCTTTCGGCGGCGACCCGGCGATTCGGGCTAGCATTCAAGGAGAGTTGTTGCCGAGGGGAGGCGCCCCATGCAGGAGATTCTTAGCGACGTCGACCGCTGGCAGAAGCAGGGCGAGCGCGTCGCGCTGGCGACGGTGGTGCGGGCATACGGGTCGGCGCCGCGTCGAGAAGGCGCGAAGATGGCCGTCTCGGAAAGCGGCGAGATGACCGGCTCGGTGAGCGGCGGCTGCGTCGAGGCGGACGTCGTGCTGCACTGCCATGAGGTCCTGGAGGCGAACGAGCCACGCCTCGTTCATTACGGGATTAGCGACGAGCAGGCGTTCGAGGTCGGGCTGGCGTGCGGCGGCGTCATCGACGTCTTCATTGAGCCGATTGGACGGCTGCAATGACGAACTTGCTGGCCGAAGTCCGGCGTCGGGTCGACGCCGAAGCAGCGGTCGTCGCCGCGACTATCATCAGTTCACCGCGAGGCGCCGGTGCGCGGATGTTGATCTTCCCGGACCGGACCACCGCGGGTAGCCTCGGCGACCCCGATCTCGACCGCCGGGCAGCCGACGACGGCATCGACCAGTTGCTACGAGGCACGTCGAAGACTCGGGAGTATCCCGGCGACGGCGGCGAGACGGCCGTGTTCTACGACGTCTACGCTGCACCGGACCGCTTGCTGATCTTCGGCGGGGTCCACATCGCGGTGCCACTGGCTAAATTGGCGAAGATCCTCGAGTTCCGGGTGACGGTCGTCGACGCGCGGGGGCAGTTCGCCAATCGTGACCGCTTCCCGATCGCGGACGAGATCGTCGTAGCCTACGCCGACGAGTACCTCGCGAACGCGCGCCTCGACCTGTCGACCTATGTGGTCGTGCTGAGTCACGATCCGAAACTCGACGACCCCGCGCTGATTCATGCCTTGCAGTACCACGTCCGCTACATCGGGGCGATTGGGAGCCGCAGAACCCACGCGAAGCGCGTCGAGCGGCTGCGCGAGGCCGGGCTTACTGACGAGCAGATCGGGCGGATTCACGCGCCGATTGGCTTGAACATCGACGCCCGTAACCCCGAGGAGATCGCGCTGGCAATCCTGGCCGAGATGATCGCCGCCAAGAACGGCGTGGCGACGTCCGCATCGCCCGGCCGCCCGAAGGCCGAGGCGGCGGCGCGTGCCTGACGGCCGGGTCGGGGCCGTGATTCTGGCGGCCGGCTCGTCCAGTCGGATGGGCCGGCCAAAGTTGTTGCTCCCCTTCGACGGGCGCACGCTGGTGCGGCGAGCAGCCGACGCCGCGCTCGGTTCGGGCGCTCGGCCGGTCGTCCTCGTGACCGGCGCGTACCGAGCGGAGGTCGAGGAGGAGATTCGAGGGCTGCCGGTCCACGTCGCGTTCAACCCTCGGCACGCCGAGGGGATGAGCACGTCGCTGCGGGCCGGTCTGACAGCGCTTGGCCCGGAGGTCGACGCAGCGATCGTCCTGCTAGCCGACCAGCCGCTCGTGGATGGCGCGCTGGTGGACGCGCTCGTCGAACGATACCGAGCGACCGGCGCGCCAATCGTGCGCCCACGCTTCAATGGACAGCCTGGCAACCCGGTCCTGTGGGACCGCTGCCTCTTTCCGGAACTGCTGGAACAGTCGGGTGACCAGGGGGGTCGTTCGGTCCTGCGCGGCCACGCGAGTGAGATCGCCTGGGTTGAGCTGGACGACGACCGTTGCACCATCGACGTCGACACACCGGAAGCGTATGACACCCTTCGTGCCCGCCCGGATGCAGGTGACAACGCGATCCACACAGGCGTACACGATACGCCGCGCGTCGAGCATGGCCACAGTGACCCGGCAGAGCGGTTCTGTAGCCGCTGTGGGGGCGTGCTGGCCGAGCGCCCTGTAGAGGGTGAGCGACGACGGCCGGCCTGCTCGGCATGCGGCACGATTGTCTGGGCTGATCCGAAAGTCGCCGTCGCTACCCTGATCTCGTGGGACGGCGGACTGCTGCTCGGACGGCGCGCTATCGATCCGGGGCGTGGCCGGTGGAGCTTCCCCTCCGGCTACGTCGACCGCGGCGAGGTGCTCGAGGAGGCGGCCCGCCGCGAGGTCTTCGAGGAGACCGGGCTGGACGTCGAGGTGTCGACGCTCGTCGGCGCGTACTCGACGCGCGGCAAGCCGGTCATTTTGCTCGCCTACGCCGCCACGGTGCGGCATGGAACGCCCACACCGGGGCCGGAGGTGCTGGAGCTTGCCGCCTTTCCACCGGATCGGCTGCCGGAGATGGCGTTCGATCATGATGACCGGATCGTGGCCGACTGGCTGCGGCTCCGGCCGGAGGTGGAGGCATCCTGATGGAAACGCTCAGCGTCGCTGCCAGCGATATCGGCGAGCGGCACATCGGCCTGGTGGTTGCACACGCCGTCCGCAATGCTGCCGGCACGAAGTTCGTCTTGAGGAAAGGCGACTTCATCGAGCGGGAGTACGTCGACGAGCTTCGATTGCTCGGCGAGCGCCAGTTGCATCTCGTCGGGGTCGGCCCGGCCGAGCTTCACGAGAACGAGGCCGGCGCGCGCCTGGCGCGGGCCGTCGCGGGACCAGGCATCGACCTGCGCGGACCGTCAGAGAGTCAGTACACCCTGCTGGCGCAGTACCGGGGCCTCCTACGGGTCGACGTCGACGTCTTGTTTGACGTGAATGACTACGACGGCATCTCCGTCCTGACCCGCTTCAACAACCAGCCCGTCAACGCTGGTGACGAACTGGCCGGCGCCAAGGTCACGCCGTTCGCGATGCCGCGTGCGACCATCGACGCCGTCGAGGCGATCTGCCGCGAGCGTCCTCCCCTGCGCGTGCTGCCGTTCCAGCCGTTGCGGGTCGCCGCCATCGTGCTGGAGCGCGTCGACTTGCGAGCCCGGGACCGCTTCCAGGCCGCCCTGGAGAAGAAGCTGGCGTGGTTCGGTTCGGAGCTCGTCGCGGTCCACGAGAGCCAGCGCGGTGAGCCGTACGTCGCGGCCATCGAAGACGTGCTCGGGGCGAAGCCGGACATGATCATGGCGGCTGGCGCAAGTTCGCTCGATCCGCTCGAGCCGCTCTTCGGGGCGTTGCGCGAGATCGACGCCAGGATCATCAAGCACGGCGTGCCGGTACACCCAGGTAGTCTGTTCTGGGTCGCCTACGTCGGCTCGACACCCCTGTTTGGGCTATCGTCCTGCGAGATGTTCTCACAGAAGACGATCCTGGACCTCGTCCTACCGCGCTTTTGCGTGGGCGAGGTTGTGACCCGCGAGGATCTCGTGCGGCTTGGCTATGGTGGCAAGCTCGGGCGGGAGATGGCCTATCGGTTCCCACCGTACAGCGAATCCGGGCGCCGTGGCGCTGCTGACGACTCGGAGGAGTGACTCCCTACTTCGCACTGCCCTCAGCGCCGCGGGGGGCGAGTTGCGGGGCAACAAGGTTGACATTCTTGTCGGCCCCACCTAGCATCCCACAGATACGCCATCGTCATACCGACCCCGCGCCCAGGCAGAGCCGCGAACCGACGGGCGCTACTACAACGCGGAGGAACACCGGATGAACGTTGCCGTCAGCGTCACGGTCAACGGGAAGAGCTACCAGAACGAGGTTGAGCCTCGACTGCTGCTCGTCCACTACCTGCGGGACGTGCTCGGTCTGACCGGCACGCACGTTGGCTGCGACACGAGCCAGTGCGGCGCCTGCACGATCCTGATGAACGGGATGGCCGTCAAGTCGTGCACCCTGCTCGCGGTCCAGGCGGATGGGGCGGACCTGCTGACCATCGAAGGGCTCGCGCAAGGCGGTGAACTGCACCCGATCCAGCGGGGCTTCTGGGAGGAGCACGGCCTCCAGTGCGGGTTCTGCACGCCCGGCATGATCATGACGAGCGTCGACCTGCTCAAGAACAATCCGACTCCGTCCGAGGAAGAGATCCGTCACGGCATCGAGGGCAACCTCTGCCGCTGCACCGGCTATCAGAACATCGTCAAGGCGATCCAGTATGCCGCCCGTGAAATATCCGGCGCGCAGCAGACCGCCGGCAGCGCGTCCTGAGCGAGCGGATCGAGGAGAGAGGTAAAGATGTACCCAGCCCAGTTCGAGTACGTCGCGCCAACGAGCCTCGACGAGGCGATCAAGCTGCTGGCCGAGAGCGGCGGCGATGCGAAGATCCTGGCGGGCGGCCACAGTCTGCTACCGGCCATGAAGCTGCGCCTCGCACAGCCGGCCAAGATCATCGACCTTCGCAAAGTGCCTGGCCTCAATGAGATCAAGGTCGATGCGAACGGCGTGACCATCGGTGCAATGGTCACGCACGCTCAGGTCGCGTCGTCCCCGGAGATTCGACGGGCGTTACCGTGCCTCGCGGAGGCAGCCTCCCTCGTCGGCGATCTCCAGGTCCGCAATCGCGGCACCCTTGGGGGGAGTCTCGCGCACTCCGACCCGGCCGGCGATCCGCCTGCCGCGTTCCTCGCGCTGGGCGGCTCGGTCGTGGTGCGTGGCCCGAAGGGCGAGCGGACGATCCCGGCCGATGACTTCTTCATCGACATCCTGACCACGGCACTGGCCGAGGACGAAATCGTCACGGCGATCACCTTTCCGGCACTGCCAGCCCGCACCGGGACCGCGTACCAGAAGTTTGATCACCCGGCCTCCCACTACGCGCTCACCGGCGTGGCGGCGGTCGTGACGGTGGGACAGAACGGGACGATCGAGCGGGCACGAATCGGCGTGACCGGCGTCGGCCCGAAAGCGTACCGCGCGACGGCTGTCGAGCAGGCGCTCGAGGGCAAGGGCGCCGACGCCATCGCCGGGGCCGCTCAGCACGCCGCTGACGGAATCGACTGCAACGACGATATCCACGCATCGGCGGAGTATCGGGCGCATCTGGCGTCCGTCTTCACCCGCCGCGCTGTTGAGGCTGCGCTGGCACGCGCCGGTCGTTGACCTGATTCGCTCCAGGGGGTGGACCAGTGCGGTCCGCCCCCTTTCTCTATATTCGGCGACTGTCGGGGGGGCCATCTACGAGCGCATGTATCCTATCGCCATCCGTCGTACGGCCGTGTGCCCAGGCCGCTCCGCTGCACCGGCGTCTCACCCGGGCGGCTCACCCGGGCGGCCGTCTCACGACAGACAGCCCCGGTGCGTGTATGGTACGATTGCCTGGTCATTTTGACAGCCCCCAGACTGCGAGCGCGTCTGCATTGTCCCCTCCGCGCGCTCGCCCCCCTTATTCTCCTCGCTGATCCACGACATTCAGGAGCTCCCTGGTCATGGCCTTGAATCCGTTCCCCTTGCCGGCGATCGAGCCCGGCGCGGGCTTTGCCTGCCGGTCAGAATCGATCGCGCTGGTCACCAGCACGGCGCCCGAATTCATCGACCTGACCGAGCGCGTAGAGGACATCGTCGCTCGTTCGTCTGTTACGGACGGACTGGCCGTCGTCTTCTCCCGTCACACGACGGCGGCGATCACGCTCAACGAGCTAGAGCCGCTCTTGCTCGACGACATGACGGATTTCCTCGAACGAATGGCGCCGCGCGGCCATCAGTACCGACACAACGATTTCACCGTCCGTACCGTCAACATGACGCCGGATGAGAGCCCGAACGGTCACGCGCACTGCCTTCAGCTCATGCTGGGGGCGAGTCAGACGATCCCGATTCGCGATGGGCGACTGGTGCTCGGCCAGTGGCAACGCATCTTCATGGTGGAGCTCGATCGCGGGCGGCCCCGCGAGGCAATCGTCCAGACCTTCGGGCTGGCGCTACCCGAACGACCGTCCCCGGTAAACCTGCATCGTAACGGCAGCCGGAGGAGCGCCGCGCCCGTCTGAGACGGCCAACGCACCGGCGTTAGACGCGTACACGCAACAGCAGAGCCCGGCCACTACTGGCCGGGCTCTGCTGTTGCGTCCACTCGCGACGATAGTGCCGCGAACTCCTGACTGGTGCAAGTCAGGCTGTCGTGGCTGCCGCCTGGTTCAGCTTCTTCATGAGCCGTGACTTGCGGCGTGCCGCGTTCCGACTGTGGAGCACACCCTTTGCGGCTGCCCTGTCGAGCGCGCTGATGGCCTGCACGACGAGCGCCTGAGCGTCATCCGCCGAGGCGACGATACCACGCTCGGCCTTTCGAAGATGGGTCTTGACCGCCGACTTGGTCGCTCGATTCCGCAGGCGCCGGCGCTCGGCGACGCGGATCATCTTCTCGGCGGAACGCGTATTTGCCACGGGGCGGCTCCTCCCGACGATGGCGGCCCGACTAGCGTGTCGGCCGCTCGACTCACGTTCACTTCGTACCCGAGGGAAAACCTCGGGCAGCATGTACCCAGGCCCCTGGAGACTCGATCGAGTATACCTGACGGCCACCACCAGCCGCGACCGGCCGAACATCCCGGGGATGCTCGATCTTCCTGATCTGCTCAGAATCCAGGCATGTGTCAAGAAGTTCGACCCGTCTTCCCCTTCGAGTAGAGCGGTCGAAGACCTCTCCTCACCTGCCTAGCGGCGAGGGATCTGGGCTGGGGCCTGGACGGGGGCCTGGGCAGGGGCCTGGACTGCGCCGCTCGGGCCGGTTGCTCCGGCCTGACGGGTGCCCGGCAGCACCGGGACACCGGCCGGACCAGTAACCTGAGTGACGTTGGGATGCGGGGTCACGATCGGGCTCGTGTCGTTACGAGAGGGCGCGGAAATCGTCACCGGCTCGTTGAGCTTCGAGTAGCCGAGGGTCAGATCGATCGTGCCAGTGGTCGAGTCGCCGTTCGGCTCGATCGCCGGCAGGTCGATCGTCAAGACGAGCCGCTCCTGGCGCACCATCCGGTCACTCGCGCCGACCCAGATATCGATCGTACCTTCCAGCGAATGCAGCGCCTCCCGCACGTCGCGGTCGGTCACGTTTGGTAAGACCGGTTCGAGCAGCGGCGACAGGTCGAGCGATGAGGTGTAATGCTCGGTCAGGACGCCGTTCACGGTTTCGGTGCCGACGAGCCGCGCGTCCTCGCCCAGACGCGTCGCCTCCGACGCGCTCAACGGCCCGATGGCAATCGATTCCCCGGCAAACTGGCGCGACCAGCGCGGCTCGAATCGAGTGCGGGTGTAGACGGTCTGGTCGACCATGATGACTTCGGCCGTAAACGGGCCAAACTTGAAGGTGGCCTGCTGACGATCTGGTGCTGCCAGGTCGCCCTCACCCAGAACGTCGACGGTCACCCCGTCGAACTTGACGGTACCCGCGAGCCCAAAATGTGCCGACATGAAAGGGCGGATATCTGGCCGCGCGCTGACTGGCGCGTCGGCGACCTCGGCCGCGAGCACTGGCCGAAAGAACGCGGCGACCAGCGACAGGGCCAACGCGACACCGAACAGTCGGTGCATTCCCTAGCTCCTCCCGTGTGGCAGGACGGCCAGCCCCACGGCAGCGGTCGCGTCCTGCCCGGCGGCCAGTATAGCGTGCACGACGGGGGTGCGGACGTGCCCGTCACCATAATCGGGTCAGTGCCGAGTCGGTACAGGGTCGGCACGAGCTCGATGGCAACCCGGTCTTGTCCTCCAGGAGCCGCGCGGAGGCGGCTGCCAGACGACGAGGGCACCGTCGTCCGTGGCAGCGCGGGACAATCGAGAGCGTGCCGGGGCGTCACTCTATGAGGGTCTGGCTCCGCCCCAACCACGGGCGCGTGCCTCGGATCTCGGGCACAGCCTCGAGCCCATCGATACTTGCATCGTTCAGGGGGAGGGGCGCGCCTGCCCTTTGGCTGGCACAGCCGGGGCGCGTGGTGGAGAGATCACCGGCTGACTGCCACCCGGCTGCTGGGAGTGGTTCGGCCGGACCAGCAACTTGAGCCCGTCCATCGCGAGCACCTCGACCTGCGCGCCAGCGGGGATCGGCTCGCCGTCAGTAGTAGCTTCCCAAAGCGCGCCATCGACGAAGACCATGCCGGTCGGCATCAGGGACGTGCGCGCCTGTCCGATCTGCCCGATCAGCCCTTCACGGCCAGTGGTGACCCGTCCGCGCTGCCCACGTGCCACCAACCGCACGATGACCGCGAAGAACACCCCTATGAACAGGCTCACACTGGCGATCGTCCAGAGTGAGAGGTGCAACCAGGGGCCGGCGCCGGGCACCTGGAACAGCAGGAACGAACCCAGCACGAACGAGACGAACCCACCGAGCGTCAGGACACCATGAGACGGAGCGAACAGGTCGGCGGCAAACAAGACGAACGCAAAGCCCATCAGGAACAGGCCGGCGTAGTTGACCGGTAGTGCCCCGAGCGCGTACACGCCAAGCAGCACGCAGATGCCGCCAACGACACCCGGCAAGATAGCGCCCGGATTCGAAAGCTCGAAGAACAGGCCCATCGTACCGAGGCTAAGGAGCAAGTAGGCAATGGTCGGATCGGAGATCGCGTGCAGCAACTCGTCGACGAGGCCCATCTCCTGCTGCTCGACCGGCGCGCTCGCCGTCGACAGTGTGACCTGACCGTCGACGGTGTCCACCGTCCGACCGTCGATCTGGCGCAACAGGTCGCCGACGTCTGACGCGACGACGTCAACGATGCCCTGGTCGAGCGCTTCTCGTTCCGTCACGTTGACGGCCTCGCGGACCGCTTGCTCGGCCCAGGCGACGTTCCGACCACGCCGCTCGGCGAGCGTCTTGATGTAGGAAACGGCGTCGTTAGTGACCTTGGCGCGCATCTCCGGCGACATCGTCTGTTCGCCACCGCTCTGGCCCATCGCTACCGGCGTTGCGGAGCCAATCGTGGTGTTCGGCGCCATCGCGGCCACATGCGCTGCATACGTGACATAGACACCGGCTGAGGCCGCTCGCGCTCCTGGCGGCGAGACGTAGACCACCACCGGCACGTGCGACGCCAGGATCCGCTGGATGATCTGGCGCATCGACGTATCTAGCCCGCCTGGCGTGTCGAGCGCGATCACCAGCGCGGCGACCCGATCGCGCTCAGCCTGGTCGATCGTCCGGCTGAGGTACTGCGCGAGCGATGGATTGATCGCACCCTGGGTGCTGACGACGCGCACCGTGCCGGGCATGGGCTGCGCGGCCACCGTGGGTGAGAGCGTCGGCCCAACGAGGGTGAGGATGCCCAGAGCGATGAGCGACGCGCAGAGTGCCACACGGAGACGCTGCCACGCCACAATGGTGCGCATCACGTGACCTCCCTGTGCGGATGTTCTATGTGAGGGCGGGGGTATGGCGGCCGATGCGCCCTCTCGTTTGACCACACGTGAATTGTACCGTTCCTTCTGGCGACCCGACCCGGTCTGGCGGCCCGGCCCGGTCTGCCGACCCGGCCTGGTCTGCCGACCCGGCCTGGTCTGCCGACCCGGCCTGGTATCGCCCGAATGCGGAGGTACGCCGGCAGGACTCGCGCTCGACCGACAGTGGCAGGCACGCTTGCTACCGTCACGGGACCGACCTGACAGGGGGGTCTGCTACCTATGGGTCGGCCACGGATGCGTGCGCTGCGCAATGGGAAATGCCGGCGTCCGGATGACGGCACGCCTGCTCCTGGTTCGCTGCTGCCGTTCCTCGTGCGCAGGTGTGGATAGATGTAGGGTGCAGGTGTGCCCAAAGTTGCTGCCGCAGTCGTTGTCCGGCGGGCGAGTGGTCCGTAGACTGGGAGGACCGCTGACGGATCGGCCGCGACGGGTACGGCTCCAGCGATAGCCGTCCGAGCCCGTGGCGACGGGGCCAATAGGTGGGGTGGAAACGCCCGCGTGGCCGGACGTCGTGGGGACGACACGGCTCGGGCCGAGCCAGTCGGCTGGCCCGAGCCATTCACCTGTGCCACACTCAGTTCTGGCACGTGGTGCCGGGTTCGCGCATGATTGGCTGCCGAGAGCGCCTTCATGCGCCTCGCTGGAGGCCCAGTGTTCGTCCTGAGTCGCGACCTGTCCTCGCGCGACAATTACCGACTGATGATTGGCTCGATCGTGCCCCGGCCCATTGCCTGGGTCACGACTATCTCAAACGATGGGATCGTGAACCTCGCGCCATTCAGCTTCTTCATGGGCATCTGTGAGACGCCACCCTGCATCTGCTTCTCGCCGATCCATCGTGACGGTCAGCCGAAGGACACGCTGCGCAACGTCCTGGACACCCGCGAGTTCGTCCTGAACGTCGTCACCGAGGACGTAGCGACCGCGATGAACGCGACCTCCGAGGAGGTGCCACCGGAGGTCGACGAGTTAGCCCTGGCTGGTCTGACCCCCCTGCCGAGCGCCGTGGTCAGGCCGCCGCGCGTGGCCGAAGCCCCGATTCACCTCGAATGCCGCGTCATCCAACTCGTCGACGTCGGCCATCCACCCCAGGGCTCAACGCTGGTGATCGGCGAGATTCTCGCCTGGCACATCCGCGACGACCTGTACGATGCCGAGCGCCAGCGCGTACGGGTCGACCGTCTGCACGCCGTCGGGCGGCTAGCCGGCGACGGCTACACGCGCACTCGCGAGCAGTTCGAGATGGTCCGCCCGAACCCGAATTACCAGGGGCGCTGAGAGCCGGCCCGGCGAGCGCCCTCCCGCGGCGAGCGCTCGCCGGGGTAGGAGTCAGCGCATACCTCGGCGAGCGCGCCGGGCAGTCACCCTCACCCTCACTCTTCGCGGCCTCTCCCAGCAGCAGAAGCAGCGGGATGACACACGTCTGCTCTGGCCGCGGCACATCTCGGCGAACTGGATCAACCCGACTGCCCTATCTCCACCGGTCCGTTCTACTCGGGCGCAAGCAGTTCGGCCGCGACCCAGCCAACAGCCCCGCCCGGCTCGCGCACCTGCCGCCAGTTTCGTCCCTCAGACGGCGCCTCACTCCCGAGCGCGTCGACCACGGTTCCTTCGGGGACGGTTCGCAAGACCGGCGCTGAGGTAGTCGGGCGCTGCCGCAGGTTGGCGCCCTGGCCCTCGGTATTGGCGATCTTCATCTTCTCACCGGTTGGGGCGGGCGATGGAGATGCAACAGCGTGGACGGGCGGCGACGGCGAAGCCACCGCAACGGCGGCTGGCGCAGTGGCCGACGAGACGACAACGGGACCGGCTGTCACGGTCGGAGCCGCAATCGGCTCGGGGCGGCGCGACTCGAGGTACGAGACGCCGAAGCGAAATAGCAGGTAGCCGACGCCGATGACCAGCACCAGCACCGCCGCCAGGAACACGAGCGTGCGCTCGCGCGAGGAGCCAACCGCGCGCACCAATCCCCGAGTCTCAGCCGTATCAGGTTCAGGCGCCGCTCCCCGTCTGTCTCCCCCACTACGCGCCTCGCTCGGTGGTGGAGTCAGGCCGAGCTCGGCATCGTCGTCGAACGGGTAGGGGCTGGCGCATTTAGGATTCGGGCAGCGGCGCGCACCCAGCGGTAGGACTGCTCCACAAAACGGACACGCCCGCTCTTCGGCACTCACCATCTTGCCCTCTCATGCTGCGCGCAGCGCGCTGCGAGGGATGCTACCCCGCCGACACGTTCCGGCTGCCATACTAGTCCGGTGGCCGGAGCTTTGCAACGGTACGCGGCCCGGGAACGACGACCTCTCGCCGCCATGACGCGCCGCCGGTCGCAGGCAGTGCCGGCCTCTCCAGGCCCCTGAGTCGGCTGGAGCCGGCGTGCGCGGGCCTGATGGAACGCCGCGTCGCGAGTCCCATCGGGCGCCGCCGCTCGGCAATCACCACCGCCAGGACGGGTCAGGGCCGGCCGACCCCTGATGCGCGGAACGTGGCGCCGAGCCCCGGCCCGCTCGGCATCGGCAAGTGTCCCCGATGGGCTGCCACCGCGCCGAACGGGTCCGATGCCAGGAGCAGATTGCCATCGAGGTCCAGGCTATCGCAGAGCGGCGCCAGTTGGGCGGCGGCGCTAATGCCGAGGCCGCTCTCGATCATGCAGCCCATCATCACCTTCAAGCCGTGTGCGCGCGCCGCCTGGACGTGCTCGAGGGCCGGCCAGAGGCCGCCGCACTTCTGGAGCTTGACGACGATGCCGTCGCAGCGGCCAGCTACCTTGGGGACGTCGCGGGCGGTCACGCAGCCCTCGTCGGCGTAGACCGGCAGGCGCGTGGCCCGTGCGACGGCAGCCAACCCGTCCAGGTCATCGGCGCGTACCGGCTGTTCGACCAGTTCGATGTCGTACTGTTCCAGTCGGGCCAGCGCCGCGATGGCCTCCTTCGCGGTCCAGGCGCCGTTTGCGTCGATCTGGAGGCGGGCCTCCGGTCGAGCCTCGCGAATCGCCCGCAGCCGGGCCTCGTCGTCGGCCGTCCCCACCTTCACCTTGAGCAACGGGTACTCGGCGGCTTCGCGCGCCTTCTCGGCCATCCGAGCTGGCGTGTCGATGCCGACCGTGAAGGAGCTCAGCGGCGCCTGGTTGGCCAACCCCCAGAGGCGCCAGATCGGCGTGCCGAGCCGCTTGCCGAGAAGATCCCAGAGCGCAAGCTCCAGGCCGGCTCGGGCGGCCGGATTGTGGTGGGCAGCGTGCTCCAGCCGAGTCACGACCGTCTGGATCGCGAACGGGTCGTCCGGCAGTGCGTCGATCAGGCGGGGGAGCCAGGCCAGTACGCTTTCCTGACACTCGCCGTAGTAGGCGTTGGGCGCGGCCTCACCCAGCCCTTCGAGCCCGTCCCAGGCAACTCGGACCAGCACGTTCCGAGCGACGGTGGTCGTGCGCCGGGAGATGCCGAACGGGTTCTGTAAGGGCAGATCGAGCGGCTCGAAGCGGACGCTGACGCTACCCTGCGCCGCCCAGCGTTCCGCATCGCCTCGGACCCCTTCGCCCCGGGCCACGTCGGCCCTGGCTGCACCATCGGCCGCACTGCTCCGCGTTGTGGCGCCCGGCTCGTCACCTGGCACTGATTCCCCCCGTCGCGCGCTCATCCGACGACGGCGTCTAGCAGCCTGGCTGCTCCGAAGCGCACCACATCCGTCGCCGGCAGGCCAAGCTCATCCTCGACCCGTGCGATGGCGTCCTTCGCGGCCGCCTCGTCCAGGTCGTAGGTGTTCAGCGCGACGGCCACGACCTTGCTCGGTGCACGCCAGGAGGCTGCCTCCTCATAGCCGCGCCGAACCGTCTTCAGCGGCGGAATTGGCACGGTGTAGCGGCGGATACAGGCCCGGCTCGGCTGGTGGCAGAGCACCATCTTCTCTGGCGCGGTGCCGTGGAGCAGGCCCATCGTCACGCAGGAGTAGCCAGGGTGGAACAGGGAGCCTTGACCCTCCACCCACACCCAGTCGTACTGCTCGGCAGCCGGCACGACGAGTTCTTCGATCGCACCGTTTACAAAGTCCGAGATCACTCTATCGACGGCGATGCCGCCGCCCGAGATCATGATGCCGGTCTGGCCCGTCGCAATGAACGTCGACGAGAGACCGCGCTCGCGGGAGAGCAAGTCCAGTTCCAGCGCGACCGACATCTTCCCGACGTTGCAGTCGCTCCCAACCGTCAGAACGACCGTACTGCCGGGCCGATGGGGCAGCCCCAGCCCGACCGGCGGGTGCTCCGGCACTTCGCGCAGGTCGACGAGCCGGACACCCCTCGCGCGAGCGGCGGCGCTCAACTCTGGATCCTGGGTCAAAAAGGTGTGCAGCCCGTTGTAGACGTCCATGCCGCGCTCGATGGCGGCGACGACTTCCGAGCGCATCTCGTCGGGAAGATCGCCACCGCGCGAGGCGATCCCGACGAGGAGGCGCCGCGCGTTCGCCGGCAGATCGGCGACGCGCGCGACGATCGGCACATCCGGCCGGATGCCGTACACGTCAGCTGCTGTCTGACCGGCGCGCTCCGGATCGACCAGCGCGACGATCGGATCCGGGCTGTAGCGCAGCACGCCGACGGCCGTCTTGGCGTTGAATGGATCATCGCTGTTCACGAGAATGGCGAGAGGAGTCTGGTTCATGGGTCCGCTCCTGGGGGTCCACCCCTGGGGCGCCGCTTCTTCGACGAGCCGCCCACGCGTGCCCAAGGGTAACCGGGCGTGCGTGGCATGGCAACTCGCACGTCGGGAGCCGGGGGCTCCCATGCCCCTGCTCGCGTGGGGGAGCAGGCGGACACACTGACCCGCGTCCAAGCGTCGGTTACCTGTGCCCCTGCCCGCGCCGGGGAGAATCCCGGCTGCCGGTGCGCGGCGTCGGGGAGTGCAGATGGCGGGCCGACGTTCAGACCAGTGGAGGCGGCAAGGTGGCGAGCCATCATCGGGAGGTGCGTCACGCCTGTGGTACCATACGCCGCCTGACCGCATGGCCACGATCGCCGCACCCGCCTCAACACCTCCCGCTGACGTGCCATCTCGCTCAGGCCGTGTGCCCGGCGCAGTAGTCCGCGCAGTCGAGCGCGGCGCCATCGGAGCGCTGCTGCTCGGAGCGCTGGCGCTGCGGCTGATCCTCTGGAACCGCGCCGTCGGGTTCGAGCAGGGCGACCCAATCGAGTACGTGAACATCGCGTATCGGATGGCGTTCGGGATCGGCATCGAGTGGTGGGATCTCCGCCCGTTGCTGCTCTCACTGGTCTACGTACCGGTCCTCTATGTCGCGCAGTGGTGGCCCGACCCGAGCGGTGAGACGATGGTCCGGGCGCTGCGCCTGGTCTCAGTCCTGTTCGGCGTCGGGGTCGTGTGGCTGACGGCGCTGCTCGGAGTACGGCTCGGCGGAGCCGTCGTCGGACTGGGGGCGGGCCTGCTCGTCACGGTCAACCCGATCGTGAGCCGCCTGTCGGTCAGCACCTACGCCGAAATCCCCTCGACGTTCTTCATCGTGCTGAGCCTGTGGCTCCTGGTGCGCGCGCTCGATGCGCCAGCCCCGCGCGTCTGGCGGCTGGCGCCTGGGGCCGGGCTGGCGCTTGGCATCGGCTGCATGATCCGCTATCAGGCGATCTTCTACCTGCCGCCCATCGGCCTCTGGGTGCTGGGCGTGGCACTGACCCGCGGCGAGCATGGCGCGAGCGGCCGGATGAGGGGTATGCTGGCTCCGCACAGGTGGCCCGGGGCGTTGCTCCTCGGCTTCATCTGCGGGCTCACCGTCGCTCTGCTCGGGCAGGCGGTCATCGAGCAGGTAGCCTATGGACGGCCGTTCCACAGTCTGCTTGCTTCGTTCGACTACAACGTCACCAGCGGACAGGCACCGGTCGAGTTCGGGCAGGAGCCGTTCGGGTGGTTCCTCCAGCAGGCGCCATCCTGGCTCGGCATCAGCACGCTCGGACTGGCGCTCGCCGGGATGGTTGGGATGGCGTGGGGGCCGAGCGTCGCCGGTTGGCGTCTCGTCGGACTGGCCGGCGCGACGATGTTCCTGGCGCTCTCGGCACTGCCGCACAAGGAAGAACGCTTCATGGCGCAGGTCGTGCCGCTGCTCGCGCTGTTCGCGGCCGGGGGCGTGTGGCGCATCGCGCGGTTGCAGGGCCTGCGCGCACGCCGCTCGACCGGCCCTGCCCTGCCCGTGTCAGCACGCCAGCCCGGGTCACACGCCGCTGCGCCTGCCGTCACAGCGCCTGCCGTCACGGCGCCCACGCCTACGGGGCCTGCTGCCTCAGCGCCCGCGCCTACGGGGCCATCCGGTGCGGCTACCCTACCCAGCACGGCACCGCGGCCCGAGGCTGGCTCCACGGCCGCGCGCACGCACGCTTCGCGTACCTGCCTCGCCGCACCCGTACTCGCAACCCTCATCGTCGGGCTCGTGGCGGCTCCGCTCCTGTGGTCCTCCATCAGACTCGACATGACCACGAATGAAGCGTACGTCGACGGTGTCAAACGCGCCGCCGCGGGCAAGCCCGGCGGGGTGCTGGGAACGATCCCCTGGCTGGTAGCGCGGCCGTACGCCGGCACCAGGTTGACGCTGGCCTGGATGAACCGTGGCGCCTGGGACGACCGCGAGCAGATCGGCCAGACCATCGAGCAGAGCGACTTCCTGCTCTTCCCCGAGTACTGGCTGCTCGAAGATCCGTACGTCGACCGGATCGTGAGCCGCGACTTCCGTTCGGTCGTGTCTTATGACAACGGCGTCGTGCTGTACGAGAACCGCCGTCTGAGCGAGCCGCAGCGCCGTCGTCCGCGCTCCTGACCTGAGCGCCTGACGAACGCCTTACGAACGCGTCTCGATCGCCGACTCGGGGCGACTCGAAGCTGCCTTCCTGCACACGGGATGCGAGGCAGTTTGACGTGAACGCCGCGAGCGCGTACAGTTCGGGCCGTGCGATCGGGAGACTCCATCCGGCACCTGCTGGCCGCTCACGGACTGGTCGTGACGGCCTGGGTCGCCCTCGTCTCGGCGGGCGTCATGGCCACGCTGTGGGCTGCGACAGAGATGCTGTCGCCGCCGACTATCATCGTGTTAGCGCACGCGCAGAACGAGGTCGTAGCCGCGCCGCCTCCGGGTGCCGCCCGTGGGCCGATGAGCGTCGATGAGCACGCGGAGGGTACCCCGACTCAGCGCCTTGCCGAGTCTCAGGCGACCGGCACGTCGCCGAGCGGACAGAGCTCGGATACCCGTCTCACCGCCACGGGCGAAGCGGCGTCCCCGATCTCGCCGCCGGAGGCGCAAGCGGGTGGAGCTGCCACATCGGGCGATGGCACCAGCCGCACCGGGAACACCGCTATAAGCGACGCGAGCCCACAAGCCACCAGGCAGGCCAGCGCTCCCCCGGCTACGCCGACTGCCGAACCGACGCCCACGCCGAGTCCGTCGCCCACGCCGAGTCCGTCGCCCACGCCGAATCCGTTGATCGCGCATCGCCTCGCAGCGGCGGCTGCCCCCCGCGGCACCCCTCGTCCCAAGGCCGAGCTCCCGATCCTGATGTACCATCACGTCGGCTTGCTACCGCCTAACCCGGATGCCATCCGCCGCGACCTGACGGTGTCGCCGGAGAACTTCGAGAAGCAGTTGGCGTACTTCGCCGAGGCCGGCCTCGTGACCGTCACGCTGGACGACCTGATGAACGACTTCGAGGGCGGTCCGGAGCTCCCGAAACGCGCGGTGGCGCTCACGTTCGACGACGGCTACGACGACGCCTACGAATACGCCTTCAAGGCGTTGCAGCAGCACGGTATGGTCGGGACGTTCTACGTTGTCACCGACTTCGTCGAAAAGCCGGGTTATCTGACCTGGGACCAGATCAAAGAGATGGCTGCCGCTGGCATGGCCATCGAGTCCCACACCATCGACCACCCAGACCTGGCGGCGATCTCACCCGCTGCGCTCAAGCGCCAGTTAGGCGAGTCGAAGCAGACTCTCGAAGACGCGCTGGGTCAGCCCTGCCGCTTCCTGGCATACCCTGCTGGCAAGTACAACGCCAACGTCGTTCTCGCGACTCGCGCCGCTGGATACGTGGCCGCTGTTACCGTCCAGCACGGCACGATGCACGCGGCATCGTCGCCGTTCGAGCTCCACCGGGTTCGGGCGCGTGGCTCGGATTCGGTCAAGGACCTCGCCGCGCGGATGACGCCACTCTCCTGGCAGAACTGACCGCGCGAGCAGGCCGCCCGGACGAGAGCCGGCCTGCCTTCAGGTCAGGTGCCGACGTAGCGGGCGTACAGGCTGCGCGCCACGTTCGGATCTGACGTTCCCTTGACGATGGCGCGAGCGTCGGGGAAGATCGTCATCTCGTATGGTGGCACCATCAGCCGAAGCAGGTGCTCGCTGGCCCGCACCGAGCCAACTGTCTGCAGGCGCACGGCCAGCCCGCCGAGATCGAGTTGGGTGGCGGCCGCCGGACGGACCTGGACGGCATCGCGCCCACACAGCGTGGCCGCGCGGCCGGCAGCCGGGTTCTCAAGAAACTCGAAGCGGCGCTCCTGGCAGGTCGGACAGCCGGGCACGGGCGCCTCGATCGGCGTTCGCTGGAACGTGTTGTACCAGCAGTCGATCCAGAGCAGGCCCCGGCTCAGGTGCTCGCGCGCTCCAAGAAGGAGCTTGATCGCTTCGACGGCGGCAAGATTGGCGATGATGCCGGGCGTTGGGCCGATCACGCCTGCGACGTCGCAGGTGTCGACACTGCCGGCCGCCGGCGGTTGGAGGAAGATACAACGTAGGCACGGCGTCAGGCCGGGTACGATCGGCATCATCACGCCGTAGCTGGAGATCGCGGCGGCGTAGACCCACGGCTTGCCGAGCTTGACGCAGGTGTCGTTGAGGACGTAGCGGACCTCGAAGTTATCGGTCCCGTCGAGAACGAGGTCGGCATCGCGAATCAACCGCTCGGCGTTGTCGGGGTTGAAGTCCGCAACGACGGCCTCGAGGGCGATCTCAGAGTTGATCTGCCCGAGCCTGGTTGCGGCAGCGGTCGCCTTCGGGACACCCTCGCGGGCGTCAGCCTCGTCGAAGAGGACTTGCCGCTGGAGGTTGCTGACCTCCACGTAGTCACGGTCGACGATCCGCAGGTAGCCGACGCCGGCACGCGCGAGCACGTTGGCGAGGACGGTCCCGAGCGCACCGCAGCCGACGAGGGTCACCCGGCTTGCCAGGAGCCGTTGCTGCCCCTCAACACCGATGGGTGGAAAGATCTCCTGGCGAGAATAGCGATCCATGGGCGATCGGCGAAGACGTCTCTCACCCTCGCCCCCTCCCCCGCGTACGGAGGGAGGGGGCGAGGGTGAGGCCGTCTCTTAGCAGCCCCCCGCGACGGCCGGGATGATCGAGACCTCGTCGCCGGCTTTCAGGTTCGTCTGGAGCCCCTGGAGGAAGCGGACATCCTCGCCGTTGACGTAGAGGTTGACGAAGCGGCGGAGCGCTCCTTCATCGTCGCGCAGCCGCTGACGGATGCCGGGGAAGCGCTGCTCCAGTTCGCCGAGCGCCTGATCGACGCTCGCCCCGCCCACGCTGACTTCCGTCTCACCGCCGGTGACGGACCGAAGCGCCGCCGGGATCCTGACTCGAATACTCATGCCTGTCTTCCTCCTCGTGTTCGAGCAGCGTCACCGGCTAGCTCCAGCCTCGCGGTCAGGGCCATAGGTCAGGGCCATGCGGTGGCTGTGGCCTAGCCAGCGACGATATCGCCTTCAATAGGGTCGACGCGCACCCCTTGTTCTTTCGCCCACGCGATGGCGCGCTCGATCTCGCGGTCGCTCCCGCTGATCTCCAAGACCATGAAGCCGCGATCGTCCATGACGTTCGCGCGCCGGATGTTGGTGACGACGTGAAACTCCTTCCCCATCGTGTAGATCACTGGTTGGGTGATCAACTCGCCGGGAAACGTGAACTTCATGCGTTGCTTGGCCATCGCGGAACCTCCTTCTCCCCGTTGAGAACGCCAGTGCAACCGTACCCCGGTCCTCCCGGCCGACGCCAGCGTCCGCACCGGGTCCAGTAACCGGGAGCGCGGCGGCTCCGCGCCGGCCCCGTTAGGCGACCGACGTCACCGGCCGCCCATCGAGCCTGAGTGCTGCTTCGACTGCGCTCAGGCTGGCCGGCACGTAGTGGGGCTCGGCCAGCGCCCCAACGAGCGCCTCCGGCGTCTTCAGCCCGTTGCCGGTCACGTACACCACAACCAGTTCGTCCGGGTCGATCTGGCCACTCTCGGCCAGCTTCTTGAGGGTTCCAACGGTCACCCCGCCGGCCGTCTCCGCAAAGATCCCTTCCGTCCGCGCCAGCAGCTTCATGCCCTCGACGATTTGCTCGTCGGTCACCGAGCAGGCCACGCCGCCGGACTCCTTGATGATCCGCAACGAGTAGTAGCCGTCGGCTGGATTGCCGATTGCCAGAGACTTGGCGATCGTCTTTGGCTTGACTGGTACCACGTCCATCGTCTGCGCATCCCAGGCTGTCACGACCGGCGAGCAGCCGAGCGCCTGCGCACCGACCATCTTGGGCAGGATTGGCGGTGTTCCGGCATCGACGAGGCCCAGCCTGGTCAGTTCCTGGAACCCCTTCCAGACCTTGGTGAAGAGCGAACCACTGGCGATTGGAACGATTGCGCGGTCGGGGATGCGCCAGCCAAGCTGCTCGGCGACCTCAAAGGCCAGCGTCTTCGAGCCTTCGGAGTAGTACGGACGGACGTTGATGTTCACGAAGGCCCAGCGGTACTTGTCGGCGATCTCACTGCACACCCGGTTGACGTCGTCGTAGTTGCCGTCGACGGCCACCAGGGTCGGCGAGTAGGCCTGAGCGCCGGCGATCTTGCTTGGCTCGAGGTCGGCTGGGATGAAGATGCAGGCGCGCATGCCGGCCTTCGCGGCATGCGCGGCAACCGAGCCGGCCAGGTTGCCGGTCGAGGCGCAGGCGAGCGTGTCAAACCCGAACTCGAGCGCCTTGCTGGAGGCGATCGAGACGGGGCGGTCCTTGAAGGAGAACGTCGGGTTGACGGTATCGTTCTTGACGTAGACGTTCCGCAGCCCGAGCGCACGTCCAAGATTGGCGGCCCTCACAAGCGGGGTGAAGCCGGCCTGGGTGTCCACGTAGCGCTCGCCCTCGATCGGCAGGAGTGCCTTGTACCGCCAGAGGGAGTGGGGCCCGGCAGCGATCGATGCGCGGCTGACACGCTCACCGATGGCGTCGTAGTCGTAGGCGACTTCGAGCGGTCCGAAGCACAACTCGCAGACGTGGATCGGCTCGGCCGGATAGAGTTGGCCGCATTCACGACACTGAAGACCTTTGACGCTACCCAACGCAGACCACCTCTTTCACGCTCGTGGCCGGACTCGCCATCCAGACGTACCACGCCGAGACGAAACAGGCCATCGCAACTCGTCCAGGTGGACGCGGCGACGGCCTCGTGGCTGCTCTGTGTACCGCCAACAAATGAGCCCCTCACTGGCGTAAGGGGCTCATGGCAGTCTGCTGCTGAACTCCCCTTATCTTCCAGATTGCTCTGGCGGAATTGGCACCTTCCCTCTCGTGAGGTGAGTTTCACCTCGACCTGGCGGCTGGCTCGACCCCCAAGGGGCCGTGGCCGCGCTGACGAGAGGGTGGTTGCCGGGCTTCACAGGGCCGTCTCCCTCCACCTCTCTTGATAAGGGCCAGTATTCACTTGTCAGTTTCCAGAGAGGGACTGTAGCAGGGCGTCACGAGCCTGTCAAGGCTACGTCCGTCAACCTGTCAAGGTCGAGTCTATCGAAGCCAGGTCGGTCGAGGCATAGCCCGCGGATCATCGGGGGGACTCACCTGGTACGCGCGCTAGCGGTCGAGCCAGGACCTCTCGAGGAACAAAGCGTCCTCCTGCCCCCAGTTCACGTCGCGCACGTCGGCGCGGGTGGCCCACATCCGTTTCTGGGGTGTCACTGGCAAGACGAACGATGCGTCGAGGATATGGTCGGTCAGCCGGGCGAAGACGTCCTTTGCCTGCGCCGGGTCAGTGGTCACCTGCGCCTTGGCCACCAGATCCGCATACTCCGGTGACTCGTAATACGAACTGTTGAGGCCGACACGCCAGGGGAAAGCGACCGACGGCATGGTACTCGGATGGAGGTTGTTGAAGCCGAAGCCGAGGTTCCAGGCGTGGGTGAACTTGCGCCCGGTCAGATTCGTGGTCAGCACAGCGGCCTCGACCTCTTCGATCTTGACCCGGATGTTCGCCTTGGCCAGGTCGCTTTGGATCACCTGGGCCATCTTCGACAGGCCGGGCAATGCCTGGCTGGTCACGAACGGCAGGTCGATCCCGTCGGCGACGCCGGCCTGAGTCAGCAGCGCCTTCGCCTTGGCGACGTCGAGCGGGAAGGCGTTCTGCCTGGCGGCGTCGTACGCCAGCGACGACTTGGACCAGGGGATGGCGAACGCCTCGCCGATCCCGCTGAGGGCAGCGCTCACGACTCGTTTGCGGTCGATGGCATAGTTGATCGCCTGGCGCACTTCCTTCTTGTCGAGCGGCGGAGTGGACGTGTTCAGGCCGACGTAGTACATCTGGGCGCCCGTGTCGCTCTCGAGGACTGCCAGCATCTTGTCCTGGCGAAGCTCGCCCACCTGCTCGAAAGCGGGATTGACGATGAGATCGAGCCCGCCGGCCTGAAGCTGAGTCACCAGCGCCTGGGGGTCGGCGATGACGCGCATGCTGATCGCATCCAGGTAGGGCAATCCAGCTTTCCAGTAACCGTCGAAGCGCTTCAATTCCAGGCGGTCGCCCGGTGCCCAGGACTCCCAGCGAAACGGGCCGGTACCAACCCAGCGCTGCCCGTTGTCGGCATCAGCGAGCGACTCCGGATCGAGGATCCAGAGGGCGTCGAGCATGTCGAAGACGGCCGGCCGCGGCGCCTCGAACGTCAGCACCAACGTCTGAGGATCGGGCGTCTCCATCCTGGCAATCGACTTCGCCATCGTCAGGTTCTGGGAGCTCGCCTTCGGGTCGCGGACTCGCTCCAGGTTCCAGACAACGTCTTTGGCGGTGAAGTCACGGCCGGTGTGGAACTTCACACCCGGCTGCAACTTCATGGTCAGGGTCGTGAAGTCCTTCGAGAACTCCCAGGATTGAGCCAACTCCGGCCGCGGCTTGTTGTTCGGATCGAGGCGCACCAGCGTGTCGAACACAGAGTAGACCACTGAGTAATGCTGGAACGTGATCGCATGCGGACGTGGGAGTTGGATGTCGAACTGCTGACCGATGCGCAGTGTCCCGCCGCGCTTCGGCGGGCTGGCCGGTTTGGCGGCCGGGGCTGCTGGCTGCTCGGCGGGCCTGGTAGCCGCCGGCGCGGTCGGCTGGCCGGATACCTGCTGGCCAGATGCCTG
>JADLFM010000246.1 GCA_020845495.1 Chloroflexota bacterium | reverse complement strand
GGATCGAGATCGTCGACTACTACCACGCCAGCCAGCACCTCTGGGACGTCGCCCGCGCCCTGCACCCGGACGATCCCTCCACCGTCGCGGCCTGGGCCCGACCGCTCGCTCGCCGCCTGCGCGACGACGGCATCGCCCCGGTCCTCGACGCCCTCGCCGCCGCGACGGCCCCGCCCGGCACTGCGGCCGCCGACGTCCTGCGCCGCGAACGGGCCTTCTTCCGCGCCAACGCCGACCGCATGGCCTACCCCTCCTTCAAGGCCCAGGGCTTTCCCATCGGGTCCGGCGCCGTCGAGTCTGCCGCTCGACACGTCATCCAACTCCGCATGAAGCGCCCGGGCATGCGCTGGTCCGACCTCCGCGGCCGCGCCATCGCCGCTCTCCGCTCACGCTTGCGCTCTTCACGACCCCTCGCCGCCTGACCACGGCGCCCAAAGTGGGGCAGACCCGGTCAAACTCGTCTGGCACGATTTCGCGTGGATCGGATCAGAGTCACGTCAGTCAGCCCAGGCCGCCCGGTGCGCCGGCCGTCAGGACAAGTTCTGGGAGTATCACGATCACCTGTTCAACAACCAGCGCGGGGAGAATCGCGGGCAGTTTGCCCCTGAGAATCTGAAGCGGTTCGCGGCTGACCTCGGGCTGGACAGCGCAGCGTTCGGCAGTTGCCTGGATCGTGCGGAGGACATCCCGGCCATCCAGCAGGATCTGACGACGGCCCGCACCGAGGGGATCACCGCGACACCGTCGTTCAAGGTGAACGGCCAGCGACTGGTCGGCGCGCGCACCGTCGATGCGTTTGTGCAGGCCATTGACGCCGAGTTGGCGAAGATCGGGCGGTAGCGCAGGATGCTGGAAGTCTCGTTCGCGGCGGCGTTCGCCGGCGGCGTGCTCTCGTTGCTGGCCCCATGCAGCACGTTGCTGTTGCCGGCGTTCTTCGCCTACGCGTTCACCAGCCGGACGGAGTTATTCGGCCGGACCCTGCTGTTCCTGGCCGGACTCTGCACGGTGTTCGTACCGCTCGGGCTGGGGGCGTCGTTCGTCGCGGCGCTCCTGCTCGACTACCGCGAGACAACCATCCTGGTGGCGGGCCTGATGCTGATCGGGTTCGGGGTACTGGAACTGACCGGCCGCGGGTTCAGCATCGTCCCGGCGAGCGTGGGCCAGCGGTTCCAGACCGGCGACGGGGCGTTCGCGATCTACGGCACCGGCCTCGTCTACGGCATCTCCGGCTTCTGCTCGGGGCCGTTGCTCGGAGCGGTGCTGACGGTTGCGGCGTCCACGGCCAGCCCCCTGCTCGGCGCGTCGCTGCTGTTCACCTACTCGCTCGGCACTGCCGCGCCGCTGTTCGTCATCGCCTGGCTCTGGGATCGGTACCAGCTTGGCCGGCGGGCGTGGCTGCGCGGCCGGCCGCTCCGGATCGGGCCGTTCTCGGTCTTCTCGACCAATCTTGTCGCCGGCCTGCTGTTCATCCTGCTCGGGGGCAGCTTCATCGCGTTCCAGGGCACGTCGGCGCTGAGCATCTACTATGACGATCTTGGGCTGGGTGACCTCGGCTTCCGCGCCCAGCTCTGGGTGGCCGACAACCTTGCCGTCGTCCCGGATTGGGTGTGGTTGCTGCTGGCTGGGCTGGTAGCTGGCGGGGTCTGGCTCAGGCGTCGCCGTACCTGTCCGCATCAGTCCGCGCCGACGACGATCACCACCAACGCGCAGCCTGCTCCCGCGCCGATTGCGTCGCAGGCGAAGCCATCTGACGGGGTGTAGCCATGAAACCGCGTCTGACCAGCCGCCGTCAGCTCGTAGTGGGCACGGTGCTAGGCATCTTCGGGGTTGGCTGCACCAACATCGGTGTGGCTGCCCGTGTGGCGCAGGCCCCGGACCCGACATCTGCGCCAGCGCCGACACCTCCACCCCAGCCGACATCCGCTCTGCCCACCGCGACACCCTTGCCGACGCCGCGCGCCGCGTCATCAGTGGAGTCGCCGATTGCTGACGCGCTCCAGGTCAGCCGCTCCGGCTGGAAGACCGACTTCTCGAAGCACACCGTCCCGCTCTCAGAGATCCAGTCCGGCGGGCCACCGCGCGACGGTATCCCGCCAATTGACCAGCCGGCCTTCGTGACGCCGGAAGCGGCGGCAGCGTGGCTCGCAGACAATGAGCCGGTCGTGGTATTTGAGGAGAGTGGCGACGCGCGCCTACCCGCTCCAGATCCTGATCTGGCACGAGATCGTCAACGACACAGTGGGCGGCCGGCCCGTCACCGTCACGTTCTGTCCGCTCTGCAACACAGCCATCGCATTCGACCGCCGACTTGATGGCGTCACCTACGATTTCGGGACGACCGGCAACCTGCGCCGAAGCGATCTTGTAATGTGGGACCGCCAGACCGAAAGCTGGTGGCAGCAGATCACCGGTGAGGCGATCGTCGGTACGCTGGCCGGCTCCCGGTTGACCCCGGTGCCGGCTGCTATCCAGAGCTTTTCCGCGTTCCGGGCCAGCTTCCCGACCGGGCAAGTGCTGTCACGGGAAACCGGGTTCCGCCGTGACTACGGCCGGAACCCGTACGTCGGCTACGACGACATCGCGAGCTCACCGTTCCTCTACTCCGGGCCGGCGGACGGCCGCCTTCCGCCGATGGCCCGCGTGGTGACCGTGGCGCTCAACGGTGAGGCGGCGGCGTACCCGTTCGCGCTTCTAGAACAGTACGGTGCCGTGCACGATAGCGTCGGCGGCACGCCCATCGTGATCCTCTTCCAGAAAG
Source organism: Chloroflexota bacterium (assembly GCA_020845495.1). Next base: position 45,539 of record JADLFM010000246.1, on the reverse strand, counting down.
GGACCGCCTCGGCGCTCGACGCTGGACGCATCGCCGGCTCACGCGACATCGGCGCCGCTGGCGTGTTCGCGCCTACCGTAGAGAGCCGGGCGCTCACATTCCGCGCCGAGGGCGGCCGACTGCTGGACAACGAAACGAACAGCGAGTGGGATGCACTCGGGCGGGCCGTCGCCGGGCCACTCGCCGGCCAGCGCCTTCAGCCCATCGTGCACGCCAATCACTTCTGGTTCGCTATGGCGGCATTCTACCCGGAGGTGCGAGTCTGGCAGCCAGAGTAACGACGCCCAGGTCCAGCAATCGAACGGTTTCCGGGCCCCAGGAGTTTCGGCGGCCATCGTCCTGGGCCGATCGTGAAGGTGGAGCGTATACGACGGGGGACATTGGCCGGCTGCCGGGGTTCGGCTCCTCATGAAAATAGATAGGTTCCCCGCAGCCGCTTCGAGCACGAAACACCGGAGGTCTGCGTCGGATGCGTGGCCGCGCACTCGCCACCGTTCTCCTCGCCGCGATCGGCGTCGCCATTTTGATAGGGATGCCCGGTCCTGGGCCAGAGGTGCTCACCACTCGGCCGGGCTGGCATGAGCTTCCGCTGACCAACGCTCGCACAGGCGAGACCTTCACCTTCAGGGGCTTCGCCGGGAGGACCGTCTTCGTCGAACCGATGGCAACCTGGTGCCACAACTGCCGCACACAGCTCGGCATGGTTCGCGAGGTCCACGCTCGCGTCGATCCAGCGCGCGTCGTATTCGTCGCGCTGAGCATCGAGACAAGCCTCAGTCACGCTGAGCTAGCGCGCTACGCCGATGCGGCCGGCTTCGATTGGGTCTTCGCCGTGGCGAGCCTCGAGCTCTACGAGGAGCTCGTGGCGACGTTCGGGCATTCGGTTGTGAACACAGCGGTAACGCCACACTTCGTCATCAGGCCAGACGGCTCGACGAGTGCCCTCGCCACCGGCGATCGTTCTGTTGAGAGCCTGATCCAGATCTTGTCCGCGCGGGGCGTATGATGCCTTCGCGTTGATGCATCGGCTGCCGCAGCGACCGGCACTTCGCATCGAGTCTTGATCGGTTGCCATCTCGACATGTGCCCCCGGATTGGTATTGTCGTCATCGGACCCTTGATGCAGGCTTCTATCGCACCGGAGCCATCTTCACCATCGCGCTGACTTTCCGGGGATGCGGCTGGCCGTGCTCGACCTGATGGCGTAGCTCGTCCAGAACTCGAGCGCCGACAGTCTGCAGGTTGCGTCTGAGCAGGAAGCTGAGCAGCGTCGCCGGTCCTCGCAAGGTAACCGTCGCATGGGTGCGGACCAGGCACCGCTCGCCGCCGAGTGGGTGCACCGACCAGTGACTCGTCGCGCGTTCGAAGAAGCCAGGCATCCCGTCGACCGCCTCGTAGGCAAACGACATGGACGCCGGGTCGTACTCGATCAACTGCTCCTTGATGGTGCCCGCCGGGACCGGCCCGAAGCGCGCGGTGTGACAGGTTCGGACGGCGCCGTGGCGCAGGTCACCTTCGAGTGACGAGGCAGTGATCGGCGCTGCCCAGTCGCCGATGTCGGCGAATCGCTCGCCCAGGACGGTCCATGCCTCGCTCGCCGGGGCGTTGATCACTGTCTCCACACGGAAATCCATGAACGCTGCTCCTGATCTGAGCGTGTACGCTCCGCCCCGGTCTCGGAGCGGGGATAGCTCGGAGGCCGGGGCAGAGGATCAGTACTTGGTGGGGTCGAAGTGGGACCGGATCGCCAGGTCGGCCCGCCGATGCCAGCTCAGGCGAATCGGCGCATGACCACGGGATACGCCAGGCCAGCAACGACGCCGTAGATCACGTGCCCCACCAGGCTCATGATCATCGGCATGGAAAGCGCCATGCCGAACTGTGGCCCCATACCCATCATGATCGGCATGATCAAGAGGGGACCGAGGATCCACCAGATAGCGCCGTAGATGGCGCCCCAGAGTGCGCCACTCTGGAAGTCCAGAGCCTTGCTCCCGAAGACGAGGCCGAACCCGGCTCCGATGATGGCGCTGATGACCATGTGGACCACGAAGCCCACCAGGGCATTCTCAGACCTGACGAGCATTGCCACCATCGGCAGCATCCCCATCATGCCCATCATCATGCCGAAGACCACGCCGCCGGCGAGACCGCCGACCGCGCCAGCCATCAACTTTCCCGCCAGGGCCGGCTCTGCCACGCCTCCCGGATGCGCTCGCGAAACGTCCGCCATGCTTCAACCTCCATTGGGTGGTACGGGCGGTGTACGGCCCGTCCTCCCCAGTCTGAGGCGGTCTGCCTTCACGGTTCAGTAGGCTTCCATACATTCGGCAAAATTCATCGATGTAAGCTGGCTTACCGACACGGCAAAGCACGACGTGGTTTCGTATCCTGTGGCGCGCGACCGTCGCTGGGGAGGCCGTCCAGGGAATGCTACGACTCGAGGTGTACGTCAGTGGTCACTGCTTCGGCTGCCCAGAGGCACGCAGACTCGCCGGCGTCGTCGCCGACCGCTTCAAGAGCATGACGGTTCGCGTTGTCGATCTGGACGTCGAGCCTGACGCAAGGCCCGAGCGGGTCATCGCCGTGCCGGCCTACCTGTTGGACGGCAAGCTCGTCTCATTTGGAAATCCGCGGCAGCGTGATCTCATCAACGAGATTGAGCTCGCCCTCGCAGCAGAGAGGGTCACCTGATGGTGAGCACAGGCATTGCGCGCGTTCTCCGCAGCTTGCGGGGTCAACCCAAGGCGGAGTCGTCGGAGACGGCCGCGTCACTCGCACGGTACGGTCCCGACCAGAAGGTTCGGCACCTCTCCCTGATCGACATTTTGCGCGACCTCGAGAAGCCGATGCTGGAGTGGCTCGCCGATCACACGACCATGATCACTGCGCGGCGCGGCCAGCTCATCTACACACCTGGCGAGACCCGAGAGGCGCTCTTCTTGCTCAAGGCAGGCAGCGTCCGTCTCTACCGGCTCACGCTCGACGGTAAAAAGCTGGTGCTCTCGACGCTGGAGCCGCACACGGTCTTTGGCGACATGCCGCTAGCGGGCCAGCAGATGTATGGTGCGTACGCTGAGGCACTGACTGATTGCACCATCTGCGTGCTTGGCCGGGCAGACCTCGAGAGTCTGATCGAGGCGAAGCCTCTGGTTGCGATCCGCCTGCTGGAGACGATCGGGCAGCGACTCGTCGAGGCCGAGGGCGTCATCGAGGACTTCGCCTTCAAAGGCGTGCCCGCCCGGCTCGCCACGTTGCTGGTTCGGCTGTCAGGCGCGGATGGGACCGACGAAGTCCGAGGCCACAGTCATCAAGATCTCGCCGAGATGATCGGCAGCTACCGCGAGACGGTGACGGTGACACTCGACGACTTCAAGCGACGGGGGTTCGTCTCGGTGAGCCGTAGACACGTCAGTATCCTCGATCGTCGTGGGCTCGAACGCATTGCAGGGGGCTGAGCATCGTCGCGAGGCGCAGGCCCCGGGCCTGGTCTGTGCGCGGTGCGGCCAACTCGCACCTGCTGGCCGCCGCTTCCGATTCACCAGTCCGATGGGTGGAACGCGGCTCCTTTGCCTGCGCTGCGCGCCACGTCATCCGCCCGTCTTGCGACGTGCGCTCCTGACTTCGCTGGTCGTCGGAAGTGCCTTGACCCTCATCAATCAGGGTGACGCGCTCGTCACCGCCACCCTGACACCGGTCCTGATCTGGAAGATCCCGCTCACGTACTTCGTGCCCTTCGCCGTGTCCACGTACTCGGCGCTAGCGATCAGCCGCGACATGGAACGGCGTGAACGGCCGGAACCGGGCGCGTGACCAAAAGAGCTTCCGGTTCGGCCCCTCTTCCGAGCTCGCCAAAGACTTGTATCGCCATGCCCCACTCACGACGGCGCCTGGGTGCGTGGGTGGGTGGTTGCCTACCCACCCACGCAGATTACCTCAGTCTCGCCAGGACTTCGAGAATCTCCGCTGGCTCCGTCCTCTTCCGGTAGTCGCCGTCTGCCCGAGCGAATACGGTCGTGCCGTCGCGCGCGATGACGAACGTGCCGGGCGCGGGCAGCTCCCAGGTCGATTCCCCGTTGTACTCGGCAAGGTCGTTGCCGAGATTGAGGTAGATCTCTCGCGTCGATGCCGGCATCGTGAATACGAGTCCGAAGCTACTGGCAACGTCATTGCCGGGATCGGAGAGGACATCGAAGTCCAGGTCGTTCTTCTCGGCCATCGACAGCGAGTGATCGGGTGTCTGCGGCGAGACCGCGACCAGTCGCGCTCCGAGGGCGCGAATCTCGGCGATGCTCCGCCGATAGCCACGCAGTTGCAGGTTGCAGTACGGGCACCACTCGCCGCGATAGAAGGCCAACACGACCGGCCCCTCCGCGAGCAGGCGCTCCAGGGAGACCACCTCGCCCCGCTGATTCTTGAGCGCGAACGACGGCGCAAGCTGGCCGGGCTGCAAGATGCGTGACTGAAAGTCGATGGCGTCGAGATGCTTCGCATCGGCGTCGAGCGTGGCGAGCACCTGAGCGGGAAGGCGCGTCACCATCTGCTCGCTCAGCGCTTGCGCCTCGGCCGCGTATGTTGTCCCCAGATTCATGGTCCCCGGAGCGGATGTCTTCTCGACCGGTGCATCAATCGCTGACGTTGTTGTCGGAGAAGATGTCGCCATAGTGGCTGACTCTTCGTGTACTGCTACGCTATCGCACATGTGTACTCCTGAACGGCCAGAAAATGAATAGCCGTCTTCATCAGTCTAAATACGCCAGGGAAGCTTCTTCAGTGATGATGCATACATGTCGATGGATATTTTTGGTGGGCTTCATTACATCAGCGTGCGACATGGTCGGTAGAAGTCAGGTCACGCTCCGAAGGCGTAGCCGCCGCCCAATTCGGGCCGCAGGCGTCTCGAGCGCGTTGCTGAGACTCGCCCGGCCACCTCCGTGATGGGGGCCTGCGCACCGAGACTCTGGGTCTCTCGGCCGCACCCAGTCCCTCGTCTGTATTGACGCTTACTGTCGGACGGACCCGCGCACGCTACCCTCGAAGACATGAATGGTCGGTCTTCAAAACCACTTGGCCGCGCGCCGCGCGCAGGCCCGCTGCGCGCCGTCCTTGCGGCCATGCTCGCCGTCGCATTCGCAGGTGTGGTGGTCTGGCTCTCTGTTCCCGCGCAGGTTGGCGGTGACGGTGGCGAGGACATCAGAGTCCTCACCGGCGGGATTCACACCGTGCGCCACAGTCTGCGGCCGCTACCGTCACCTCACAGCCCGCGTCTGGACGGACTCCCCACGCTGGTGCAGTTTGGTGCGACCTGGTGCGAGGTCTGCCACGTCATGGAGCCAGTCATGGCGCATGTCCGCCGATCGACCGGGGGGCGTCTCGCCGTCGTCGAGAAAGACCTGGACTCGGAGATGGCGCTGGCGCGGCAGTTTCAGGTGTTCGGAACGCCCACCTTCGTCGTGCTCGACGCTCACGGACGCGAGCTTGGCCGCCCCCGGCTGATCCTTGACCCAGTCCGCTTCCTGGCCGATGTCGAGCGGATCGCCAGCGAATCGCGTGGGTAGCCGATTGAGGCACGCCAGCCTGAAGCATTGACATGCCTACTTCGCCTACTCTGGAGGATGTGACCTGATGCGTGGTCGTCTACTCGCCATCGTCGTGCTGACCGTCATCAGCGCCGCCATACTGCTCGGAATGCCCCGGACGGGTGCGGCGCTGCTTTCCGATCGACCGGCCTGGCATGACCTTCCGCTCACGAACGCACGGACGGGCGAGACATTCAGGCTCGTGAACTTCGCCGGCAAGACCGTCTATGTCGAGCCAATGGCGACGTGGTGCATCAACTGTCGGATGCAGCTTGGGATGGTGCGCGAGGCCCGCGCTCAGGTCGATCCCGATCGCGTCGTCTTTGTCGCTCTGAGCGTGGAGACGAGCTTGAGCAACGCCCAGCTCGCCCGATTCGCCGATGCCAACGGCTTCGACTGGCACTTCGCCGTCGCCAGCCCCGAACTCCTCCAGGCACTCACGACCACGTACGGGCACACCGTGGTAAATCCGCCGACAACGCCACACTTCACCATCGGGCCAGATGGCGCGACCAGTGAGCTCAGCACCGGCTTTCACTCGGCCGAGAGCCTCGTACAATCGCTGTCCGCCATCGGTGGTGGCTGACGCGCATGGGGCAACTGCTTGAGGCGTTCATCCTGGGCAATGGTGCGATTCTTACCAATGTATGCATGCTGCCGCTCTACCCGAGCATGGTTGCGTACCTTGCGGCCAACTCGCGCGGTGAGCGGAGTGGTGGCGGAATCTCGGCCTGGCTCGGCGTACTGGTACTCGCCGGTGTCCTGACCCTGATGGTGGCCATCGGCCTCGTGCTCTACCTGCTGCGACAATCGTTCGGGACCATTCTCCCAGTCCTGCTCCCGCTGGTGTATGGGGCGGTGATTCTGCTGGGATTGCTGCTCCTGACCGGGCGGAACCCCTTCGCGACCATGCGGATGATCGCGCCGCCTGCCCTTCGAAACCCGTACGCCTCGGCGTTCTCGTACGGGCTGCTGCTCGGCCCGATGACGCTGCCGTGCGCCGGCCCGCTGCTGGTCAGTGCGTTCGTGATCGGCGCAGGAAGCATCACCTCGCTTGCTGATGGTCTGCTCTACTCCCTGGCGTTTGGCCTGGGCTTTGGCTGGCCGTTGATTTTGCTCCCGCTGTTGGCCGTGCCTGCTCAGCGGCGTTTCACCCAATCACTGGGTCAGCACTACAGGCTGATGATGCGGGCATCTGGCGTCCTGCTGATCGGCATCGGCATCTTCGGCGTCTGGGCAGAGGTCTTGCCCTCGCTCTAGCAGTTCCCCACTTTCGCACGAATCGATGGCGCCGAGGGGACTGAAACACGCTCCACGGTAAGGGCGCTTACTGTGGGTCGATCCTCGCAACCCGTACGCTCGGAGCTCAGGGGCAGTGACCAGTCAGACCGGCGAACAGTCGGTCAGTCCGAGCCATCGGTCGGTGGCCGGGCAATGACGCCGCCCTGATGTCTCGTCGAGGAGTCACGGATGTCGCGCCTGTTACGTGTGCTCGGTCTGGTCATGGTGGTATCGCTGGCCGGGTGGATGGATGCCCGGGCGCAGGGCGGTGAGCTCATCGTTGCGGTCGTCAAATCGCCGGTGACGCCGGACGGCAACGTCGCCGACCGGCCCACCGACATCAACGTGATTCTCAGTGCGCCGCTCGATCCGCAGACGCCCGGCAGGACGCTCCTGCGCGGCCGTAGCATCAAAGTGACGCTGCCGGAGGCTTTCAGACGGAATCCCGACGTGCCAGCGATCGCCTCGAAAGACCAGGGCTTCCTGGTCAAGGGCTGGCCGCAAGGGGATGTTCGGCGCGGCGACTACACCGTGTCGCTGGAAGGCGAGCGCACACAGGTCTTCACCGCCACCGATGACATCACCCCAGGTGGTGCCGACGAACCCGGGATCAAGGTGCTGCATCTGCGTGGCCGTGCGTTCGTCAATCCGCCGGCTGGTGAGTATCGCGTCCAAGTTGAGGCCGAGACCGGGCCGAACGGCGCGCCAGAGATGGGAGAGGGCACGATCACCATCTTGCCCGCGATTGCTCCCTCGATCAATCCGAGCAACGCGCTTTTCCCTCAGCCCAGCAACGGAAACTGGCAGCGCACGCCGCTCAACACTGACAACCGTCTCCCCTTCGACTTCCTCCTGTTCAATGCTCGGGGCGAGCGCGACAACGGTGTTGGCGTTGTCCCTGCCGACCGGGCACGTTTCCCTCGGTATACTGGCGGGCTGATCGTGCGAGATGCGAACGGCGACGGCACGCTCGACGCGGCCGTAGATACCGTGATTGGTGGCGTGATCGGCGCCGCGCCGCAAGGGGCTACGGGGCAGGTGGCCCGGACGCCGCTTGATCCAACGACCAGCAAGCCGATCCTGTCTGGACAGGTGCCGGACCCACAGGGCAATCCAGTTGCCGGAATTATGCGGGTGCAGTTCCACACCGGCAGTCTGCCCGGCGAGTACGCGCCCACATTCGAGCTGACGGACGGCAACGCCGTGCGGATGGTCACCGTCGGGACGGGAGTTGCCGCAGCCGCCCAGCCATCACCCATTGCGTCGCCGGGTCCCGTGGTTGCTCAGGTGCCGAGGGAGCTTCCCCGTACCGGCAGCGTCGCGTCGCTCGCGCCGGCAACTGCGACGGCCGGCCTGGTGCTGGTCGGTCTCGGCGCGGCCATCCTGAGGAGCCGCAAACGGGCGTGACAAGTCAGATCCGCCGACGGCTCGCGCCGTCGGCGGATGTCGCCAGTTGGACCGCGGCTCGGCGCACAGGTAACTGGCAGCCGTCGTGTCCAGTTGCGTCGACGGTCACGTGAGGCGGGTTACGAGGCGAATCAGCCGACCTGTCAGCCCGCCGAAGACCGACTGCTCAAGGGCGAACGCCGCCGCCTGCTGCACGCCCACGGAGTAGGTGGGATAGACGTGCATCGCGGAGGCCAGGTGACGCAGCGTCTTGCCCTGGTCCATCGCCGTGATGACTTCCTGGATCATCTCGCCGGCTCGCGCCGCGACGATGTGCGCGCCAAGAATCTTGCCATTCGGGCGATACACGAGCTTGACCAGCCCGTGCCGGTCCTCCTCGGCCTGGGCGCGGTCCACTCGGGCGAGCGGCAGGGTGAAGACCCGGACGCCGCTTCCGTGACGGGCCCGCGCCTCGTCCTCGGTCAGGCCGGCCCGCGCAACCTCCGGGTCGGTGAAGACAGTCCAGGGGGCAGCCTCCAGTGTCCCCCTGGTCTTCCCCGGGAGGAGCGCATTGCGGGTGGCCTGGTAGGCCTGGATGGCGGCCAGGTGCGTGAACTGCTCGCCACCCAGCACGTCGCCGCAGGCGTAGATGTGTGGCTGGCTGGTCCGGAGGTAGGCGTCCACCGCGATGCCGCGCCGGCTGTATGTGACGCCAGCGCGCTCGATGTCGAGGCCATCAAGGGTTGGGGCGCGACCAACGGCGACCAGGAGCGCATCTCCGACGACGCGGTCCCCGCTGGTGGTCACGGCGATCTCATCCCCGTCCTGATCGACGCGGTCGATGGACGCGCCGAGCCGCACGGTGATCCCCTCATGACTGAAGACGTCGGCCATCACCGCCGAGCAGTCGGCGTCGGCGACGGTGAGCAGGCGTGTGGCACGCTGAAAGACAGTGACGGAGGAGCCCAGGCGCGCGAACGCCTGGCTCATCTCCATTCCGATCGGACCCGCGCCGATCACCAGCAGCCTGGGTGGCAGCACCCTGAGTGAGAAGATGTCCTCATAGGTCAGCGTACTCACATCGGCCAGCCCTGGAATATCCGGTCTGATCGGGCGAGAGCCGGTGCAGATCAGGAAGCGTCGCCCTCGAATCGCGCGTCCATTGACGGACAGCGTGTGGGCGTCGATGAATCGGGCCGGCCCCAGGAAGACGTCAACCCCCTGTGCGCGGAGCGCCTCGGGGCTGTCATGTTCATAGATCCTGCCGATCACATCTTGAATATGTGACGACACCTGGCTCATGTCAACCGATGGCGGCGCGGCGTCAAGCCCGAACGCGGCCGCCCGGCGGATCTCGTGGGCGACTTTCGCTACTTTCAGCAGCGTCTTGCTCGGCACGCAGCCGGTATACAGGCAGTCGCCTCCCGGGCGGTCGCGTTCGACGAGTGCCACTCGTGCGCCGAGCTTCGCGGCGAGCGGCGCAGCCAGAAGCCCAGCTGACCCGGCGCCGATCACGACGAAATCGTACGGCTTGCTCATCTCACCTCCCCGGCCTCAAGGTCTGTCCACTCGATCCCGCGCTGATGGATCCCCACTGTTGCGCCGTCCGCGCTGCGTGACGATGCCCCTCGACATCGTCACGCAGCGCAGCGAACTGTGGGTCAATGGCGTAGGAGAAACCATCCCAGTAACCGTCGCGCGACGGGACGAATCGACGCGGTGCGGCCATCTCTCCGCCGAGCGCGGCATCTTTCAATCGCCGCTGGACTGCGTCGCGCAAGGCATCGACGCCGCCGAGTCGATAGTCGGCGGGATGGACCGGAGGCAGCACCCGGAGACTTACCCGCTGGCCGTAACGGAGCCGTGGCGAGAACGGATGCTCCCAGATACGGTGCGAACCGGTGATGGCGACCGGTAGGATCGGACGGTCGAGCGCCAGGGCCAGCGCGAACGGCCCGCGCTTGAACTCGATCTCGATGCCCAGGATGCTGCCCTGCGGGAACACGACTACGCTCTCGCCACCCGCGAGCACCGGCGGCGCCTGACGCCGAAGCTGGCGATAGCTGTCTATGCCTTGTTCGGGGCAGATGCTAATCTGTTCAGTATCCTGGAGGAGGCCGCCGAAGAACGGCCACGAAAACAACTCGTCCCTCGCGACGAAGCGCAGGTCGAGCGGCAGGTGCAGCACGGCCAGCGCATCCGCCAGTCCCTCGTGAAGCGGCGTGACGATGTACGACATCCCCGGGACAATATGCTCGAGACCACGCACATCCATCTGGACGTTGAGATGCCGGGTCAGCATCCTGGCCCATCGTCGCTCGACAGCATGCAGTGAGCGACGATGGTGGAGTCGTCCGAAGAGCCGTGCGAGCAGAAGCGGAGCGGTGAGGCACCCGCCGACTCCCGCCAGGGCGCGCACGTATGTACGCCGATCCGGAACGCCGACCCATCCGCCCAGGGCGAAGTGACGGAGCGCGCTCAGATCGCTACGAGTGACGCCATCCGCCTCGCCTGTACAGTCGCCGTTGGATGGAAGTGAGTGACGGTCAGTCAGGATTGTCGGCCAGGGGCAGGGGACGGCCCGGCGCTCAGATCCTCTCACCGGGCTCGTACCGGCAGACGGCATGCCGTCGGCCCTGGGCGTCGCAGATTGGTGGACGCCGACCACTGCTACGCGCGCACTTCAGCCGGTACGGCCCCTGTGGAATGCGCCCGTTTGCTCCCAAGCAGGCCGTCCACGGAGTACCAGCGCCATACGCTCGTCTGCCAGACAGCTACCAGGACTGCTGCCATCAGCAGGTTGATCCCGTGGTGGACCGGGCCACCGCTGAAGCCGATCAAGAAATTGTTCAGGTTCAGCCAGAGGCCAGCAACGATGGCCACCCGCGTCAGTGCTCCAAAGACCAGTCCGAGGCCGGTCGCGACCATCCCGAAGGCAAACATGGGGCCGAACAGCCCCGGCGCGCTGAGGACCAGGGCGCCGACGGTGCCCGTGTACCACCCGAACGGCGAGTTCGCCGCCATACCTCCGACAACGCGTGTGAACACCTCTGGTGTCGCCCAGCCGCCAATCACGTGCATCGTGCCGATGTAGAAAAAGATCCCGCCAGCGATGACGCGGAAGACAGACAGCCAGCGACGGAGCAGTAGGACGTCGTTCATGAATCCCCTCGGTCTGGGTGTAGCGCGTCGGATGCTCCTGGCGACTCGCCTGGTCACAAACGCGCCTCTGACCCACCCTAGCATCAGGCGGAGTAGCGTTCCGTAAGCAGCATTACCGACCCTGCATGCCGCTGTGCAGCCAGGGCGGTCAGCTCGTCGAGCTGCGCCCTGACGCTTTCCCGCACCACAGCCACGTCGGATGCGGGCGCCGGGCACAGGTTGCGGCACTCGGGACAGGCCACGAGACATGGGCGCCGCTCGCTGAGGAGCCGTTTCGGTGCGGTGTGAGCGGGGAAGGTGGCGCAGGTTGAGCCGGAACGTATGGGCGACTACAGAACTATCGACGCCGGGCCGCTACGCTCAAAGCCGGTAGACCGACTAAGGGCTGGTCAGGCTTCAACGGCGAGGCCTGACCAACCCTGGGTCATCGCCCTACCTTTTGCACACAGCCCGTGAAGGAGCCGCACGTCAGGGTGACCTTCTGTCACACCGTGCGCAGATCAGATGGATCCTCACACGCTGTCGCTTTCGCCCCTCACGCTTGCCCTGGCCGTAGGGGCCGGCCTGCTGTCGTTCGTCTCGCCCTGCGTCCTGCCGCTCGTTCCCGCGTACGTCGGATACGTGACCGGACTGACGATTGACGAACTGGAGTCTCAGCGCAGTTCCACCATTCGCATCAACATGGTCGGTCGCTCACTGGCATTCGTGCTGGGATTGGCGGTGGTGTTCAGTGTACTGGGGGGATCGGCATCGGCTGTCGGCCACGTATTCTCTCAGTACCAGACCCTGTTGTTGCGGGTGGCGGGTGTCCTGATCGTCGTCCTGGGATTACACACGCTGGGGCTGATCCGCATCCCGCTTCTCTATCAAGATCGACGTCCGGTACTTGGACGGGTCCTCGGCCGAACCGGCGGCAGCTACGGGGGTGCGCTGCTTCTTGGTGCAGCGTTCGCGGCAGGCTGGACGCCATGCATCGGACCGTTCCTCGCGGGGCTGCTGGCCCTCGCGAGCCAGGAGGAGACGGTCAGCCAGGGGATGCTGCTGCTCTTCGTCTACGGACTCGGGCTGGGCATCCCCTTCGTGCTGACCGGGCTCGTCCTGGGTACGTCACTCAAGATGCTCCGTCATGTCAGAGCGCACTTTCAGTTGATCGAGACCGTGAGCGGCCTCACGCTCGTTGGCATGGGGCTTCTGATCTTCAGCGATCGGCTCTCGCGGATCGCAGGCTGGCTCACGGGCGTCTTCGGGAACGGGCTGGCTACGTGAGTCTGCGCCCGGCTGTCTTGAGAGCAGACGAGCATCAGGCCGAACTCGGCGTTGACAGACCGCAGAACTCCCGCTACTATGTCAAAAAATGGGACGTTGTCCCGAAAATGGATGCAGTGTGGCTCATGCTACCGCCGGCGGGCAGACCATCCTCCGACACCTCGATGTCCTTCGCTGGGAGTTGGCCTGGGTCGTTGAGCAGTTTCCGGAGCGCTACGCCCTCTGGGCACCGCAAGCCGGCGCCTGGAGCGCCCATCTCGCGCTCGCCCATCTTCGGGACACGGAGCGGGAAGGGTTCAGTGTGCGGATTCGGCGCGTCCTTGAAGAGGATGAGCCGTTCCTTGAGGATTTCCCAGGCGGCGTCTGGGCTGCACGATGGCAACCGTCCGGGCCGATGACCGAGACGCTGGCCGAATACCTCGTGGCCAGCCGCGAGACGGACGCTCGCCTGTGTGGCCTTCCGGACGCGGCCTGGAGTCGAGCCGGCATCCATCCGTCGTTCGGCCGCCTGACGCTCACCGGCTGGCTCGAGCGGATGCACTTCCATCTGGCCGATCACCTCGGCCAGATCCTCGCTATCCGTGCTGCGCTCCGGACGCACGGTCTGCTGATGGATTGATGGATGGCCCATGACCGTCTGGCCCGGCGCCAAGTGACCCGACATACCAGCCTGCGGCGTACCAACATCGTCCGAGTTCCGCCTCGATGGTCGCTCGCGTTCAGTCCGTCCCCTGGAGGTTGTCCGTGATGACCCATTCTGCCCGGCGTGACTTCACCCGACGTGACTTCCTTCGTCTGGCCGGTCTGAGCACGGCGGGACTCCTGGCTGCCTGTTCCGCGCCGACTCCGCCTGCTGCGCCAAAGCCGACGGTTGCCGCTGCGTCCGGTGGCGCCCCCACGGCTGCGCCGTCACCTGTAGCGGCCGCCCCGGCGTCGCCAGCCGCCGCATCAGCGCCAGCGTCCCCGGCGGCTGCAGCGCCCGCAGCAGCGAAACCGGTTGCCGCCGCTCCACCAGCCGTGGCCGCTCCCACGACCAGCAAGCCGGTGGTCTTCGGCATTTGGAGCGCGCCGAGGATGGTCAGCCCGCACTCAACCAACGACACGTACTCCCTCGTGCACAGCGAGTTGATCTACTCCACATTGACGCGCCTCGATAAGGACGGGGGAACCGCGCCGGGCCTCGCGGAGCGCTGGGACGTCACCCCGGACGGCCTGTCCTACACGTTCCATCTGAACGCGAAGGCGACCTGGCACGACGGGAAGCCGGTCAGCGCGGATGACGTCGCATTCGCCTTGACGAGCCTGAGTGATCCGCGCACCAAGTCGATCTACGCGAGTCGATTCAACAACGTGAAGGGTGTCAAAGCGTACCGCGATGGCTCCGCCCCGACCGTCGAAGGCTTCCAAGCCGTCGATCCACGGACTTTCAGGATCCTGCTGGACGCGCCAGTCGCTCCGATGTTGGGACAGCTCGGCGTGCAGGCGCCGATCATCCCGAAGCACATCCTCGGTGCAGCGAAGCCCGAGGAGCTTGAGAAGCATCCGTACTGGGCCAATCCGACCGTCGGCAGCGGCCCGCTCAAGTTCGTGCGCTACCAGACCGATCAGTTCATGGAGTTGGATCGGCACGAGCCGCATCATCTCGGCGCTGTCTCCTTCCCAAAGATGATCCTCCGCCTTGGGAGCCAGGATGTGCTCCAGGCGCAGATTCAGAAGGGCGAGGTGGACATGGCGGCGATCCCGACCGACGAGGCTGATCGCCTGAAAAGTGTCCAGACGGTCACCGTCTTTCAGTATCCGACGACCGTTGCTCAGTCGCTCTACGTCAACCTTGAAAAGCCGTATCTCCAGGATCTCCGGGTTCGGCAGGCGCTTTCCTACGCCATTGACCGGGCCAAGATCGCGGAGACCGTGCAGGGGGATCCGACGCTCGCGAACTTCGGGCCAGTCAACGGACCGGCCTGGGCGATCAGCCCGAACCTGACGAAGTATTCCTTCGATCAGGAGAAGGCGAGGCAGTTGCTCAAGGACGCTGGCTGGGACAGTTCGCGGAAGGTCGTCTACCGCTATCCAACCGGCAACAAGGCACGCGAGCGCATGGCCCCGTTGATTCAGGACGCCTACAAGGCCGTCGGAATCGACCTCGATCTGCGGCTGTCGGACTTTGCGACGATGCAGAACGACGCCAAAGATGGTCAATTCGATCTGCTGTCTCTCGGGAATCAGAACGGGTACGACCCGGACTCACTGGCAAACCAGTACACCAGTGCGTCGATTCCGCCGGGCGGGGTGAACTTTGGCCGCTATAAGAGCGAGCGGGTCGATGAGATCTTCAAGACGGCCGCGGCGACCCTCGATCAGGGGAAGCGAGCGACGCTCTACCACGAGTTCCAGGACATCGTGACACGCGAGTTGCCGCGCATCTGGATTCCCGTCGACCCAGAGGTCATGGCGATCAATAAGCGGATTGGTGGCATCGCACCATCATCAGCCTGGGGGTTGCTCCGCAGCGTGTACTGGAACATCCATCAGTGGACCGTGACCGACTAGCGGCCTGCCACACGAGTAGATTCGTCGGCTGATCGGAGTTGCTATGGGACGGTATCTGCTGCGCCGGCTCCTGTTGACGGCGCCCCTGATGCTCGGCGTCACGATCCTCGGCTATGGCTTGATCAATCTCGCCCCCGGCGATCCAGTCTCCATGCTGGTCAGCCCGGAGGTGGGCAGCGTGAGCCCTGAGGACTTGCTGGAGCGGAAGCGAGCGCTTGGGCTGGACGATCCGCTGCCCGTGCGGTACGTCCGCTGGCTTGGCGAGGCGATGCAGGGCAACCTCGGCTATTCGATCGCGAATGGCCGCCCCGTGAGCGAGCGCGTGTCGGAGCGGCTGACAGGAACGCTCCAGCTCATGTTGGCGGCACTCGCCCTGTCAGTGGTGATAGGCATTCCTATCGGCGCGCTGGCTGCCGTCCGCCGCGACTCGCTGCCTGATCGCGTGAGTGCCGCCGCTGCGTTCCTGGCGGCGTCGATCCCCACGTTCTTTGTTGGCCTCGGTCTGATTTACCTGCTGTCGCTCAAGCTGGATCTCTTCCCCACCGGCGGGATGGACACGATCGGTCGCCCGTTCTCACTTGGCGACCGGCTCCAGCACCTCGCGTTGCCCGCGTTCGTCCTGTCGCTGGCGCACATCGCCGAGTTGATCCGATACACGCGAGCCAGCCTGCTCGACGCACTCGAACAAGACTACGTTCGTACGGCGACAGCGAAAGGGCTCTCGCGCCTGACCGTCATAGGTAGCCACGCGCTTCGCAATGCGCTCCTGCCCGTCATCACCATCGTCGGCCTGACGATCCCACAATTGCTCGGCGGAACACTCATCACGGAGACCATCTTTCAGTGGCCGGGGATGGGGAGCCTGAGCATCGAGGCTGTTCGGCAGCGCGACTATCCGGTCCTCATGGGTGTGACGCTGGTGTCCGCCATCTCGGTGCTGGGGGTCAGCCTGTTGACCGACATCGCGTATGCACTCGTTGACCCGCGGATTCGCTTCGAGTAGCCCTGCTATGCAGAAGGTGCATGTCGCTCTACCTCCGCACATCGGCACAGCCGACCTGCCTTCCAAGTCGGCGGCCTCGCCGTTCGCGGCTGCTGTGCGCCGGTTCATCCTGCGACGCACGGCAGTTGTCGGTGTCCTGCTCGTGGTGGCGCTTACGCTCCTGGCCGCCATGGCGAACGTCGTCGCGCCACACGATCCGCTGACGACGAATATTGCACGCCCACGGTCTGCTCCCACCGCTGAGTTCCTGCTCGGGGCAGACTCCGTTGGTCGGGACGTCTTCAGTCGCCTGCTGCATGGCGCCCGCGCATCGCTCACCGTTGGCTTCGCCACCGTGGCGCTGAACGTCGCCCTCGGGCTGCTGATCGGTTCAATCGCTGGGTACTACGGCCGCGTATGGGATCAGGTGCTGATGCGGGCCACTGATGTCGTTCAGGCGTTCCCGCTGTTCATCGTGGCCGTGTCCGTCGTAGCAGTGCTCTCACCGAGCCTGCTCAACGTCGTCCTGGTGCTCGGGTTGCTTGGCTGGCCGACCGTCGCCCGTCTGGTGCGCGGCAATATCTTGTCCGTGCGAACATATGCGTACGTCGATGCAGCCCGTTCACTGGGTGCGACTGATGGGCGTATCCTGCGGCGGCATGTGTTGCCCAATGTGCTGGCGCCGATCATCGTGGCAGCGACGTTCGGAGTTGCCCGGGCGATCCTTCTGGAGACATCACTCTCGTTTCTCGGCCTAGGGGTCCAGCCGCCGACACCCTCGTGGGGGAACATGCTGGCCGAAGCACAGTCGCTGACCACCCTCGAGTCGATGCCGTATCTGTGGGTGCCGCCTGGTCTGGCGATTGCCGTGCTCGTCGCCGCGGTCAATCTCGTTGGCGACGGTCTGCACGATGCGGTCGATCCAGGCCGACGCCAACGTGGGAGCATCGCATGACTATCCCAGGTGAACGCGTAGACGATTCCGTCGCCGAGCTGGCAAAGCGGCTCCATGCTGACGCGCTCGTGATCGACGCGTGTGCGCCGATCCTTTGTGACCATCAGTACGCCCGCTACTGGCAGGCGGGTGGAGCGACCTGCGCACTTGCGACGGTGGCCCTGGCCGAGGACACGCCTGTCAGCATGCTCGCGACGATCGGCGCCTTCCTGCGACGGGCCCGAAGCCATCCGGACACCTGTCTGGCGCTGACTGCCGATGACATCGTCCAAGCCCGCGCCACGGGTCGCCTGGCCATCGTCCTCATGTTCCAGAACAGCAGCTCGCTCGGCCGCAATGCCGATCTTGTTGAGGTGTACTACCGACTTGGCGTGCGCTCGATGAATCTGGCGTACAACCAGGCCGAGGCAGCGGCGGACGGTTGCATGGAGACTCGCGACGGCGGGCTGAGCACGTTCGGCCGGCGCGTCGTTGAGGAGATGAATCGGGTCGGGATGCTGCTTGATCTGTCGCACACCGGCTACCGTTCGTCCATGGAGGCGATGGAGCGCTCGACGGCGCCCGTCGCATTCAGCCACTCGAACGCAGCCCGCGTCTTCGATCACCCCCGCAACCTTCGCGACGATCAGATCGACGCGTGCGTCGCGACCGGTGGCGTCATCGGACTGAACGGGCATCCGGTCTTTGTGAAAGCAGGAACTGCCAGCCCGACCATTGACGATCTGTTACGGCATCTCTTCTATCTCATTGAACGGGCTGGCATAGACCACGTAGGGCTTGGGCTGGACTTCTCGCAGCCGCCCGGCGAGCAAATGACCTGGGCGCGGTACAACTGGCTGCAAGAGGAAGGCGTCTGGTTGCCGGGGACGCTCCCTCCCCCGCCCTGGTCCTATCCGGTCGCCGATGCAAGTCAGCTGCCCCGCCTGACCGAGGCGATGCTGCGGGCTGGACTCGACGAGGCCGATGCGCGCAAGATTCTTGGCGAGAATTTCTTGCGCCTGTTCCGCCGAGTCTGGCGCGAGGTCGGCTGCTGACGTACGATCTGACGGCTACGGCCTGTACCATCCTGACGAACTACGAGCTTTCAGGGCCGGGTCTCTGGCTGGATACTGACAAGGTGGATACCGTCGATGGCGAGCGGCCGGGTTGAGCGGTTGGTCTCACCGTTGCACGAATCTGGAGCGCTGGGCGGAAACGTGACGGACGTCGTGGCGCGGTCGAGCACGCTTGAGCGCGCACTCGCGGTTCTTGAGTGGCTTGCCGAGCGCGAGGAGAGCGGCCACACGGTTCGTGCTATCGCGCTGGCGATGGGGATGCCCAAGACGACCGTGCATCGGCTGCTAGAGCTGCTGCAGCGTCGTGGTTGGGTCGTCCAGGCCCCCGACGACACCTATGACCTCGGACTGACGGCCTTGCGCGTTGGAGCGGCCGTCATTCGTCACCTGGACGTGGTTCAGGCGATTCGCCCGATCGCGCTCCGCCTGCGAGACGAAACTGGCGAGACGGTGTTTACAACGGTTCTGGACGGTCGGAGCCTGTTGATCGTCGACAAATTTGAAAGCCCCAGCCCGATCCGGTTCGCGCGACCGGTCGGGGCGCGGAGTATCCCACATGCGAACGCCGCTGGAAAGGCGCTGCTGGCCCGACTCGCTGACAGTGACCTTGATCGCTATCTGGCGCAGCCGCTCGAGACGTCGACGCCAAGAACGGTGACCGATCCGGATGTCCTCAGGCGCGACCTCCGTTCAATCAGCGCGTGCGGCTTCGCGGTCGTTGACGAGGAGAGCCTGGCGGGCGTGCTCTCGATTGGGGCCGTCGTGACGGACTATCTTGGCGAAGCGCGGGCCGCGATCAGCGTCGCCGGCCCAAGAGAGCGTATGCGCGACCGCCAGAACGAGCTTGTGAGGTGCGTGCTTGCCGCAGCCAACGAGGCCAGTCGTAGCCTCGGAGCGATGTCAAGAGGCTGATCGGGCCGACGCTGATGTCCGTGAGGCGCGCCTTCTTGCAGCGGCCGGCTTGGGTTGCTAGACCGAAGTCGGCGGCTCCTCCTGCATGTCAGTCGTATTCACAGTATCGGGTTGCCTGGCGCTCCAACCAACATACGTCAACAGGAGAAAGACGCCGAGCAAGGGCAGGAGGACCGCGTCGAGGCCGAATGCCAGGGCGCTGAGACCGGCCCTGAGCAGGAATGGGACGAGGACTGGTGTGAGACGCCGGTACAGCACGCAGCTGTGATTGCAGTCCCGGCGATGCCGGCGGGAAACAGCCACCTCATGCTGATTCGGACCGTTCGCGAGCGTGCCGAGCGAGTATCCGTGCAACGTCGCCGAGGCAGCATCGGCCAGACGGGTTACTCGTCTCGCAGGTACAGCGGCCATCACGGACCTGCGCCGCGATGAAGTCTCGGACGGTGCTGCGTCCTTCGCGCACCAGATCCTTGATGATCCGCCCCTCGTTGAAGGACCAGCAGTAGCAGATGGGTACCGGATCTGCGGTCTCCTTCACCCCCACTCGTGTCTTCAACTCGTCCTTGCGAATCAGGGCGCCGCTGGCGCCGACGTACACGACATCGCAGGTGCGCGCCTCGCAGAATCCCCACACCGTCTCAGGCGTCTCCACGCTACCCGCATGGCTCAGAACCGTCGTGCGGCTAACAACTCGCGTCCCGCGGCCCGTCATCGGACAGACTGGCCTGGCGCTTTCACGACCGGGCCCGCAGAGCTCATCCATCATGGCGCCCCCTTCCTACGGCTGTGCGATCAATTCGAGTGCCCGGCGATCCAGAATCTTGATGTGCCGCCGGCCGATCTCGACCACGCCCCGCCGCTTGAAGTCGTCGAGAGTCTGCGTTGTCGTCTCGCGGTACGAGCCGATCATCTCGGCAATATCCTGATGGGTGTAGCCGACCACGGAGAGACCGTCACCAGTGGCTGAGAGCTTGAGCAGCACCGTGGCGATTCGCCCGGGGATGCCCTTGAAGGCGAAGTCCTCGATCACAGATTCGGCGTCTAGCAATCGGCGGCCTGTGATCTCGAGAAGGCGGATCGCCACCTGCGGACGTGTTCGGATGAGTCGCTCCAGGTCTTCCCGCCCGAGGACGCAGATGGTGCTGTCCTCCATTGTTTCAGCGAAGGTGCCGTACATCTGCTGACCGGCGAGCGGCATGTCGCCGAAGAACGTGTGGGGCCCGAGCGTCGAGAGGACCAGCTTCTTGCCCTCAACCGTCAGGCGATAGATGCGGATGCGTCCGGCCTTCAGGAGAAAGAGAGCTTCGCTGGTCTCCCCTGGAGTGTAGATGTGCTGTCCACGTCGAGCGGTGACCATCCTGGTATGGACAGCGAGCCAGCTTAGCACCTGCGGCTCGAGGTCGCGGAAGATGTCAATCGTTGAGAGATGGCGAACCTTCAACTCTGGCGCGAACTGGCTGAGCGACGGCGTGATGCTTGCCGATACCGTTGTCGGCTCGCGTTCATCGCGGAATCCGTCGAGCAGGCCGGCCAGTCGGCGACGAATCATGATGTGTGCTCCTCACGTCGCCGCGACTCGAGTAGGTGCTCGAGGTCGTGGACAAGGTCTATCTGCCGAGGGTTGCCTAGCGCGATGACCTTGCCGTCCAGCATGTACGTCGGCACAGCTATCAGGTTATCGGGACGCGCGTCCGGTTCGTCATCAAGGTCCACCACGCGCACGCGGAGATTCGCGAAGCTTCCGGCAATTGCCGTAGCGAGCCGCCGCGCCTCTTCGCAGCCGAAACAGTGTTCAAGGATGTAGACGCTCAATGTCGGCATGGTCTCCGTCCGCGTGCATGTGCCCCGGTCACTGCGTAGTGAGCAGACCACGGCGGACTACCCCATGTCGGTAGTGGCGCCTACACAACCTGCGATTTCTGCTGGTTGCGCTGATGCTGACCGCGGCCAGGACAGCAATTGCCGGCCGACGCGCGTTTCAGGTCGGTTGCAGCTGATCCCGCCCGAACGTAGGGACGCCTACAGAGAATGCGCCTGATGCCAACGTACGCTCGATCCACGAGGCCGTGGTGAGGCGCCACGACGGTGAGATGGCGCCGCCGGCGCAACCCACCGAGCACCCCGGTGGCATAGGAGGACACCGGCAGCGTGGTCCGCAGCCAACGGCACGAATCACCCGAACGAACTACTACGAGGAGGCCATATCTATGTCGCGCGGTATTGTGAGTTTGCGCCAGGCGGTCCTGAGCGCAGCGTTTCTCATCGGCGGGTTCGTCTTAGGGACGACGTCATCGCTGACGGGCCACGGCGTCGTCCCCCATGCCCATGCCCAGCACGGGATGGACGACCAGGCGAAGGCGGCGCGCTACTGGCAGCAGCTTACCGACCTGCTGATGCCCGTCGAGATGGCCAGCATGACCGACCACCGGGCGTACATGCTGCCGGGTGGCATGGTTATCGCGCTGCACTTCGACAACTTCAACCTCGCCGAGGCCCAGAACCTGAACTGGGTCGCGGTTGGCCTGCCGGGCGAGTTCTGCAAGGCTGATCAGGAGCGCGTAGAGGCGGCGAACGGGACGGGCTTCACCCACTTCCACGACATGATGAATGACGTCCACGGTGGTGCGCCCGGCGCAAAGGGCGTCTGGTTCGTCCACACCGCCGTCCGCGCCTTCGATTCCCCGATGTCGGGAGGCGCGGTGCCTCAGGGCGTCGACATGAAGTTCATGCCGACCCCGGCCCCGACCTGCTAAGTGGTCGTTCGGCGGCAGCATCGGCCCGACACGGTGCTGTGCCGGGCGAAGGGGAGCGGCGCCACAGCGTTGCTCCCCTTTCTCCTCCGTCGTCAACCTGGGAGCAAGCCATGAGTGAGATTGCTTTGGATGACGAAGGCATCGTCGACGACGAGGCGAGCCAGTCATCTGATCTTGTCGGCCTGCGGGTACGCACCGGCGGACTCTCCATCGTGGCAGGTCTCATCCATCTCTGGGTGACACCACCGCATGCCACCGAGTGGTGGGGATACGGCCTCTTCTTCGCCATTGTTGCGCTTGCGCAGCTTGCCTACGGCTCCCTCTGGCTGGGCATCGGCCTGGATGCTGGTCGCTTACGCGAGCTCACCGCCGCCGGGATCGTCGGACACCAGGCGCTGCTCGTGCTGTATCTCGTGACTCGCACCAGCGGCATTCCCTTTCTCGGACCGCACGCCGGGGCGGTCGAGTCAGTCGGCCTGATCGACATCGTCTCAAGATCTGTTGAGGTCGTTTTGATGGTGCAGCTCGTCGTCGCTAACCTGGGGATCGTCGAGTCCAGATCATCGGGCCGAGTGACAGCAGCATGATGGCGGTTTGCGATCGACACTGGCTGACCCGAGCGAGGCAGCGCGCCGCTACGGCTGTCGCGGTCCGTCGCCGGGCGATGGCACTTGTAGGCGCGGGCCTCCTGGTCTTCAGTGTGGCATGCATCCCGCCGCCTCCCCCACCGCCGGCTCCGAAAGCGCCGGCGGTGCAGGTCGCAGTCCCGCCTGGTGCATCGCCGTCGCCAGGCGTCGAGGCGCGCGTGCCATCCACCAGCCCCGTCGCTGGCGCCGGCAGTCCGGTCGCCGTCGGTAGCCCTGCTGCCTCGGTGGCCTCGCCACCCCCTGTGCTCGCGTCATCACCGGCCCCGTCCGCAGTTCCAGAAACCGGGGCAGGAGGGCTGCCCACAGTGCCGTTCGAGAGCGGGTCGGCCGAGCGTGGACAGGCCCTGTTCACCCGTTCTGGCTGCGTCGGCTGTCACACGGCGAATACCCCGGGCGGTACGATCGGGCCGAATCTCAGCGGCGTTGCCACACGGGCTGTGGAGCGGGCGGCTCTGCTTGGCCTGAGCGGTCCGCGTGAGTATTTCGTGCAGTCTATTGTGTCGCCGCAGGCGTATGTTGTCGAAGGCTTTGCGCCGGTGATGTTGGACTGGAAGCAGATGCGGCTTTCCGAACAGGATCTGGCGGATCTCGCCGCGTTTCTTGGGACGCTCAGTGCGCCGTAGCGGGCGCAGCACGATGGGCGTAGGCGCACAACACCACACTACCCCCGGCCGCGAACCTGTGACTACTAGAGGGGTGTGCGTCAGATTCTTGTGGAGGGAGGTCTCTGAGGGACGGCGGACGAGCGTCGCCAAGGATGGGCGGCGGTGGGACGGCCGTCGACGATGGTCTTGGGCCGCGAGGAAGGCGGGGAGTGGGTTGGGCGAGGCGTCGATGTGGCGGGAGGGGTGGTGCTCGGTGTGGGAGTCGGGAGCGGATGGCGGTCGCGGTGGCGGGCGAGGCGTCGGTGATGGTGGCGGCCACGGAGGTGGCTGCAGACGGCCGGCCAGGTTTCGGCCCAGCGGTCGTTGCAGGCGACGGAGCGGAGGGCGAGCATCGGGTTGACGTGGCGGGGCGCCCAATGCATGCCGCTCCCCTTGAGGCGAGCCTCGACGACGAGCTTGTTGGCGCTCTCGACCGCGCCGCTGCCGATCGGATACCCGGCCGTGCGGAAGCCGGGGTAGTCAAGCTGGGCGGTGCGCGGCTCCAAGTAACCAAGGGTTGCGTCACGGGCGGCAGTGGCGGCGGTCGGGTCGCGCGCCTGCGCGACCGGGAGCTGCCGGAGGGCCGCGAGCACGGTGGCCGGCCCGGTGAGCCGAAGGTCGCGGGCCTGCGTGTCCAACCAGGTCGCGGTGGCGGGCGTGCCGGCGCCGAAGGTCGCCTGGGCGGCGCTGGCGAGGTGTTCGACGGCGTGCGGGAAGGCGAGCACGCGGACGGCGTCCGGGCGGTGATGGTCCAGGAAGCCTTGCAGCCAGACCGCGCCGTCCATGACGCCGACAACCACCCCGGCCCGCTCGGTCCCCCGCCGGGCGAGTTCGACGGTCGCCTGCCGCGTGAACGTGGCGGCGTCGGCCAGCCGCGAGAAGTAGGAGAGGTCGACGGCCCGGGCGCCGGGCGTGCCGTCCCGCTCGCCGGCGGCCGCGACCGTGCCGACCGCCAGCGTCTTGACCTCCACCCAGGCGCCGCCGACCAGGGGGATCATCGCCCCGTCGGCGCTCACCTGCTGGATGGCGACGGGGCCGGCCGCCGGCGTGGGCGGCTGCAGGCCGGCCTCCAACCGTGCCAACTCGGCCTCGTGGAGCGCGACGACCGCCTCGCCGGCCAGCGTGGCGTGCCGGCGCGCGGTCGCCTCGCTCACCTCGACGCCCCAGAAGAAGGCCAGGTCCGCCGCCGCCTGCCGGAACGGCCGCTGCGCGCAGAGCCGGGCCAGCCCTTCGCTCACTCGCGGACTCAGCCCGCCCGGCAGCAGCGCCAGTTCGTCATCCAGGGGGAAAACGCCCGACCCCACAGGCCGAGCATTCGACGTAGCCGCGTCGCAGCCGCAGCGGCCGACGCTGCCGCTGCACCTGCACCGTCCGCTCGCCGTACCCGCGCGGCTCCACCACCCCGTCGCACTCTGGGCAGCGCTCCCGCCCTGACGCCGCCACACCGCCAGGGTCCGCCGCCGCGCTCGCCTCCGCCAGATCCTGCAGCAGCCGCGCCTGGAGTCGTTCGGTCACCTCCAGCACTGCGTCCTCGATCTCGCTCAGCGTCGCGCGTGGATGCGCCTCCCGCCACGCCACCAGTTCGCGTCCCACTTCATCCGCCAGCCCACGCCATGCCGCCGCACGCCCTGCCAGTTCCACCGGCCGCCCCCTGCATCGCTTCGCCCCCACTCTACCCGACTCGACAAAACTCTGACGCACACCCCTACTAGAGATTGCGTTAGTCCTTAATTAAGCGATACAGTAATCTCATCCGGAACGACGTGAGTAGGAGGGCCTCGGTGCCCGAGCAAGTCAGTGCCGATCCAGTCGATCTGTTCGAGCGCGCCACCCGTCATGCGGAGACCGTCATGGCGCGTGTGACCCCGGAGCATCTCGCCGACCCGACGCCATGCAGTGAGTGGACAGTCCAGGCTCTCATCGATCACATGGTCGGCGGCCCGGATTACCTGCTCAGCGTGCTTGCTGATAGCCAGCCACGGCCGCGCTCTGGTGCGTCCATACGAGAGTATCGTGCAGGCGTGTCCCGAGCGCTGGTCGGGCTACGCGAGCCGGGCGCCCTGGATCGGACGTGCCAGTCGCCGCTGAACTTCGAGTGGACGGTCGGGCAGGCAGTGGCCGGAACGTTCATGGACCAGATCATCCACACCTGGGATCTGGCGACCGCGACAGGGCAGGATACGACACTCGACCCGGAGCTCGTCGCGATCTGCTCGGCGATGTTCTTGCCAGACATGCCGGAGATGGGGAGGGCCGGAGGCCTCGTCGGTCCAGCCGTCGCGGTGGCGCCTGACGCGAGCCCACAGGCGAAGCTGTTAGGCGCCATGGGGCGGCAACCATGAGGCGAACAGGGCGATGGACGCGGCGCTGAAGGCGCTCGCCCACCCCGGGCGGCGTGCTATGTTGCGGCTGGTCTGGGATGCTGAACTGACGTCGAGCGAGATCGCCGAGCGAACCGGCATGACGAAGCCCGGAGCCAGCCAGCACCTTAGGATGCTTCGAGATGCTGGACTGGTGCGCGTCCGCGTGGCCGCGAATCGACGGCTGTATCGGGTCGACCATGACCGAATCCGCGAGCTGCGAGACGTCCTGGACGACTTCTGGAGCGGCCCGTTGACCAGGCTCAAAGAGCTGGCCGAGACACGGGCACAGGCCGAAACTGGACGCACGGAACTGACCGAATGAGCGAGATCCTGACGCAAGAGCTGACGATCCGTGCCCCGGCTCGGATCGTCTATGAGCTGCTGACCGATCCGCGGGCCTTCGCGGAGTGGATGGCCGTCGCTGCTGAGCTTGAGCCGTGGTGCAATGGAATGGTCCGCTGGCAGCACGCCAACGGCGACGTTTGCCAGGGGCGGTTCACGGAACTGGTGCCGCACAGTCGCGTGGCGTTCACCTACGGCTGGGAGCGCGCTGACGTCGGCATCCCGCCCGGCTCGACCACGGTCGAGATCGACCTGATTGAGGCAGAAGGCGTGACGACCCTCCGCCTGGTTCATCGTGGGCTCTCGGCGCCGGCCGCAGACGCTCACGCAGTCGGTTGGCGACACTATCTTGATCGGCTCGCGATCCGCGCCCAGGGCGGTGATCCCGGCCCAGACCCGTGGGCGGACCAGCGCGTGCCGAGTTTTCTCTAACTCGTCTCAGCTAGGCACGATGCCTACGATGGTTACTCCATGGCCGTCGATCTGTTCCCGAGGTGACACATGGATCCTGAGGACAAGTTCTGGGAGCTGGCCGAGCCCCTCATGCTCACGAGAGCGGGCGTGACTCGTTCGACGATGATGGGCTTTCCGTGTCTTCGGGTCAACGGCGGGTTCTTTGCCTCGTTCGACCGGAAGCACGAACAGATGGTGGTCAAGCTTCCAGCAGCGCGTGTCGCAGAGCTCGTCACGGCCGGCGCGGCGCTTCCGTTCGCACCCGCTGGCCGAACGTTTCGCGAGTGGGCTGCGATTCCTGCCACTGATTCTGAGAGTTGGTCGGAGCTCCTCGCCGAAGCCCTGACATTCGTCACATTGAGCGCCGAAGCGCGCTCCACGCACTGACGCTTGCCGGCCATGGCGATCCCTGGCCGAATCATGTACCCGCTGGCCGGGGCGCCGCCCATGCGGCGGCCTCACCGCCGCATGGGAAATCGACAGCGTGATGCCGTCATGTTGATCTCGGAAGCTCAGTCGTACCAGCTTGTACGTGCGCCATGGCGATCAACGGACCCGACGGGTTCGTGTCAGACCAACTGACGAGAGCTGCCGCCACCCGGCGCCAGGCTTGGCAGGGCCTGCACGCTGCTTCCGGCGGTTCGGGATCTCACCCGGCTTCGCCAGAGTCGGGGCTCTTTCGCCAAAAGGCGCAGTCACGCACGCGGTTTAGAGGCGCGGAACGCGACACCCTGCGTGCCGAATGCAGCAGCGCTCGACGCACTCGGCGCGTCGGAGAACGTGTCCCAGCGCTTCGAGCTAAACGCCACGTCTACCAGGCCGACGGCCTCGACGATCGCCTGCATCTCTGCTTCCAGCAGAGCACCCGCAATTCAACCAGTCCAGAGGTCGATGTTCTCCTTCGCCGCGTCCGGCACTGCCCGCGCTACGACGATGTCGGCAATCTGTATGCGGCCGCCCGGCTTGAGGACCCGGGCGATCTCCCGGAAGACGGCTTCCTTGTCCGGGCTGAGGTTGATGACCCCGTTCGAGATCACCACGTCGGCCGAGCCGTCAGTGATCGGCAATTCCTCCATGTACCCCTGGCGAAACTCGACGTTCGTCAGCCCCAGGCGACCGACGTTGGCCCATGCCTTCTCCAGCATTGCCGGGGTCATGTCCACCCCGATGACGCGGCCGGTGGAGCCAACCTGCTGCGCCGCCAGAACGGCATCAAGTCCGGCGCCTGAGCCGATGTCGACGACGGTCCCACCTGGCTGGACCTCGCCGAAGATGAACGGGTTGGCCACGCCGGCGAACGACTCGATGACCGAGTCCGGCAGCGGATCGGTGACCTCGGCCGGATAGCCGAGCAGCCGTGCCAGGGGCCGGCCGGTGTGGAAATGAAAGCCCTTCTCGGGCTCAGTGGCGACCTCCGCGTACTCGTCCTGAATTGCCGAGCGTAGTGCCTGCACGTCAACCTTGATCGGTACTGTCATCCCTACACCCCCTCTGCTATCGGTGAACGACCACGATCAATCCGACCTGCCCAGACCGCGTCATCTGGTGATGTCGCCGCGTCGGGCGTCCATGGAGCCAGATCCGGATCACGTAACGGCTGCCTCACCCTCCTTTCTCTACCGCTCCGGGTAACTGCGTCGTGCGAGCACGGCCAGAAATCCGGCCATGTCGTCGTCCCCCTCCCGTGCCAACTCTGTCGAGGGTGGCTCGGTTGGCGACCAGCGGAGCGCCGAGCGCGCCCGCGTCAGACGGAGCCCGGCCTGCGAAAGCAGGGCAGCCAGCTCCGGCCGGGTGAAGAAGTGGGCTTCCCGGTAGTAGGCGTGCCCTTCGGCGGCGAGCTGGCGGTAGTGACGGCCCCAGGGTCCGTCAGCCGGGATGATCCCGAGCACGATTGCCCCGCCCGGCCCGAGCACTCGCGCGGCCTCGCGGAGCACATTGAGCGGATCGGCCACGAAGCAGAGCGTCGTGACGAAGAGCACCAGCCCAACGGCGCCATCGCGGAAGGGGAGCGCCCCGCCGACGCCCGCCACGACGCTGATTCCGCGCCGCTGTGCCAGAACGAGGGCATCAGACGCCGGGTCGAGGCCCAACTCGACGCCCAGCCCCGCAGCGATGCGCCCGGTTCCAACGCCGACCTCGAGCCAGGGGTGCGGCAGACCGGCCACGAGCGGGCGCAGGGCGTCCAGCTCTTCGGCGAGCGCGGCCCGCCCGATCTCCGAGTCGTACCAGGCGTCATAACGCTCGACCAGCCGATCGAAGACGCTCCGCACGTTGTGCTCCGTCACGATATGAGCCGTCCTCCCCGTTCAGCAGGCATTCGACACGGTCACCACCAGGACGACCTCGCCGTGCCCGGCCGCGGCCTGGAACGCGGCCTTCAGTGCGGAAAATACGTCGTCGTCTGTGCCCACCAGGGTCGTCGACATCCGCCCGACCTCGACTGCGAGCCCTGACTCGCGGATGGCAGCCAGTGCGGCACCGACGGCCGGTCCAAGATGCTCGGTCCGAATGGGATAGAGGGCGAGCTGGGCAGTGGTCATGACCTGAACCTCACAGAACGTCGTGTTAGAAAGCGCCGCTGACGCGGGCGCCGTCGGCTAGCAGGAGATCGACCAGTTCGGCGTCGTCAATCGTCGTGCAGGAGGCCACGAGGTCTGAGGGGCGGAAGCCTCGCATCGCCAGGTCGTCGGTCAGAACGTAACAGGCAGCCCCGTCTGCCAGCAGGGCACGTACCTGTTGTGCGCTGGCAAGCTGGCTCGCCGCGAGCCCGGCCAGGACTGCGTCCTGCACG
This sequence comes from Chloroflexota bacterium, assembly GCA_020845495.1. The sequence goes on along the minus strand of JADLFM010000246.1, from coordinate 16,418 downwards.
AGCACCAGGGTGACCGGTCGCCCCTGGGTCTGAAGCTCGGCGGCGAGCATCAGGGCGCTTGTGGCCTCGGTGGCGCCGGGCCCGCTTCGCAGCACCATCAGGTGTTGTACTGATGTGTCGATCGTCATAGTGCGCTCCTACCAGGTAGAGGCGTGATCGGGCTAATAGATCATCGTCGCATCGGCGGATGCGAGCAGGTCCGCCGTCGCCCGATCGTTGGTGATCTCGCAGCCGGCCACCAGATCGGCGCCGTCGAGTCCGCGTGTCGCGAGCGACGCCCGATGCACAAAGGCAGTGCAGGTCGGTCGGTTGGCCGCCGCCGCGCTGCCGGAGAGTGCCTGTTCCAGGGCCGATGCGAGCCCGGTCCAGCCTGCCGCCGGCTCCTGGCCGGCTCGGGCGAGGTAGACGCCGTCGTCGAGCAATAGCAGCGTGGCGTCCAGGCCATTCGCAACGGCCCCATTCAGGTGCCGCACCGCTTCGGCGGCGTCGAGCCAGCCGTACGGCGCGTGCCGCAAGACAATCAAGAACCGCTTTCGCATGGTCAGCCCCCGAAACTCAGGAAGGCGTGTGCCTCGCCGACGGCGGTGAACAGCCCTTTCAAGGAGCTTGGCCGCGCGCCCTCGGCCAGCCGCTCCTGGGAGAGCCCACGCATTCGCAGGCACGACCCACAGAGCTCGACCTGCGCGCCCCGCTCGATTAGCGCGGTCAGACCGGCGAGTGCATCGGGCAACCCGGCAGGGTGCTGGCCCCGTTCCGCGATGTGGACCGCGTCGGCGGAGGCGAATATCCGCACCCGGTGGCCGTTGGCAAGCGCGGCCTCGGCGAGGCGACGCACCGTCTCGGCGTTCTGATAGCCGTACGGCGGCGTACCAAGGAAGACTGAGAGCGTCTTTGGATTCATCTGTTCCTCCTCATGAGCTGGTAGCAGTGGTGTTGCCTTGCTCGACAGTGCTGACCGAACTTGTCTCAGGCAGACGATGACTGCGCAGCGTCTCGTTCATGCGCACCAGCACGACGAGTCCGGAGGCGAACGTCAGCAGCCCGATGGCGGCGATTGCGACGCCGACGCCGAACAGGTCGGCCAGCAGGCCAGCGAGCACCGCGCCGACGGCGTAGCCCAGGTCGCGCCAGAGCCGGTAGACGCCGACCGCCGATGCTCGCCAGCTCGGATGGGCCACGTCGGCGATGGCCGCCAGGAAGGTCGGGTAGACCAGCGCCGTACCCAGCCCGAGCAGCGCCATCGCCGCGGCCCACGGCCAGAAGCCGTCGGTCACAAGTAGCAGCCAGATCCCGACCGCCTGCGTCCACATCCCGCCGACGATCATCCCCTTCCGGCCGTACCGGTCGGAAAGCGCGCCGGTGACCAGTTGCGCCACCCCCCAGACGCCCGGGTAGATCGCCGCCAGCCAACCGATCTCGATCATCGCGAGCTGCGCAGCGGCGAAGAAGAGTGGGAAGAGGCCCCAGGCCATGCCATCGTTCAGATTGTTGACCAGCCCGGCCTGGCTAACTGCCGAAAGCGCCCGGTCTTTCCAGGAGGTCAGCCGGAACACCTCACCGAACGACGGGGCAGACTGCGCAGTGTCCAACGACCCGGGCGTTGCCGTTCGCTGCGCCTCGTGCTTCGCGTGACCGTGCGACTCCCGAACGAACCACACCGAGACGAGCAACCCGGCCACGGCGAACGCCAGCCCGAGGTAGAACGGCTCGGGCCGCAAAGCGTACGTTGCGGCCAGGTAACCCGAAGCGAGCGCGGCGAGCGCGACGGCCCCGTACCCTGCCGCCTCGTTCAGCCCCATCGCCAGGCCCCGCCACGCTGGTCCGACCAGGTCGATCTTCATGATGACCGTGGTCGACCAGCAGAGGCCCTGGTTGATGCCGAGCAGGACATTGGCGAAGACGACCCACTCCCAGGTCGGCGCGACCATCACCAGCAGCGGCACCGGGATGCCGAACAGCCAGCCGACGATCAGGATCTGCCTGCGACCGATGCGGTCGCTCAGTCGGCCGGCGAACAGATTGGCGACCGCCTTGACCACGCCGAAGCTGACGATGAACGAGAGGATCGCCGTGCGGGACGCGAGACCAAACTCCTGCTCGGCGAGCAGCGGCAAGACCGCGCGCTCCAGCCCGACCATCCCGCCGACGAAGGCGTTGACGATGACGAGCAGCGAGAACTGCCGCCAGTTCGCGAGCAGACCGAGCTGAACGACGCCCGGCTCAGCAGGCCGCGACGTGGGCGACGTGGCTGACTCAGCCGCGCTCATCGGGCTCCGGCCTCGTCTGTGATGGGGTATCCCGCCGCCTGCCAGGCCGACCAGCCGCCCTCAATCAGGTTCAGGTTGGTATAGCCGTGGCGCTCCAGGACCGAGAGCGCCGTCGCCGACCGCTGTTCGTGACCGCAGTGGACCGCAATCTGGTCCGCTCTGGGTAGGCCATGGTCGTCGGTAGCCAGTGCGCCGGCCTCGATTTGGCGCGCACCTCCAATGTGCCCGGCCGCCCACTCGGCATCCTGGCGCACGTCCAGCACCACCAGTGGCACGCCGCGCTCCAGGCGCTCGCGGACCTGCGCGACGGTCAGGACCGGCAGCTTCGAAATCGACAGTCCGGCCTGCTCCCAGGATTGCATGCCGCCTGCCAGATACCCGGGTAGCTCGTCGTAGCCGATCCGCACGAGCTGGCGGACGGCCTCGTCGTGAACGTCCATCGTGTCTGACACCAGGATGACCGGCGTCGCGAACGGCACGACCCAGCCGACCCACGCGGCGAAGGCCGGGCGCAGCTCGACGTGATAAACGCCCGGGATGTGACCTTCCAGGTAGCGTGCGACCGGCCGCATGTCGACGACGGCCTCGCCACGCCGCATCCGCGCCGCGACATCGTGCGGTCCGAGCGGCTCCAGGTCCGGTACGCCGCCGAGCAGCTTCGGGCCGCGTCGATTGATCTCGCGCATGTGGTGGAAGTAGGTCGGGTAGCTGGGCATCACCCGCGCCAGCTCGGCGATGAGACTTTCCGGCGTAGCGAGCTCGAGGAACGGATTCATCCGCCGCTCCTCGCCGATGGTCGTCTGTCGCGCCGCGCCCGGTGTGGCCGTGCAGAACGATCCGGCCCCATGCGTCGGATAGACCGCGACGTCGTCCGGCAGCGGCATGATCTTCTCGTGCAGGCTGTGAAACAGCTGACGACCGAGGCCGGCGGCATGTTCGTGGCCAAGCAGGTCGGTTCGTGAGACCGCCCCGACGAGCAGACTCCCGCCGCTGAACAGGACGGCGGATGCGTCCGGTGAGCGTGCGTCTCGCGCGAGGTAGCTGACGTGCTCGGGCGTGTGGCCCGGCGTGGCCAGCACGGTGAAGCTGACGTCGCCGACGGCGATGACGTCCCCATCAACAACGGGTTCATGATCGAATTCGAGCCCGACGGCTGCGCTGGCGACGATGCGCGCTCCGGTGCGTGCGGCCAGTTCCCGGCTGCCGGTGACGAAATCGTTGTGGATGTGCGTCTCGAGCACGTGGCTGATGCGGACCCCGGCGGTTGCCGCAGCTTCCAGATATCGGTCGACATCGCGGAGCGGGTCGATCAGCGCCGCGACTCCACCCCCCTCCGAGATCACCAGATGCGCGGAGTTGCCGAGTCCTTCGTCCACGAACTGTCTGACCTGCATCGTGCCCCCTCCGGTGCGCTCGTGAAACTGCTCTACGACGCTGCCGCGACGATCTCGACCGGATAACCGGCCGCTCGCCACTCCGGCAGTCCTTCCGTGAGGCGCCGTGCCCGGTAACCGCGATCCACGAGGAGGCTGACCGCCTCGTCGGCAAACACGCAGTACGGTCCGCGACAGTAGGCCACGATCTCTCGATCGGGCGAGAGCTCGGTCAGGCGCCGCTCGAGCTCGTCAATCGGAATCGAGCGAGCACCGACGATGTGGCCCTGCTCGTATTCGACGCCTGGTCGGACGTCGAGTACTGCGATCGTGCCAACGGCGATCTGCTGAACGAGCTCTTCCTTCGAGATGGCGGCGAGGGCCTCTCGATCGGTCAGATACGTCTCGACGAGGCGATCGACCTCTGCAAGCTGGCTCGCTCCGACGTCACGGAGTGTCCGCCACAACGCTGAGACTTCCGAGTTGGCAAGACGATAGACGACGAAGAGCCCGCGCTTGTCCGCTTCGACCAATCGGGCCCGGCGCAGGACTTGAAGGTGAGCAGACGCATTCGCCAGCGTGAGATGAGCCTCCTGGGCTAGCGCCTCGACGCTGCGCTCCCCTTGGCCGAGCAGGTCGAGTAGCTCTAGCCGATGAGGATTTGCCAGGGCGCGGCCGATCACGGCGAATTCGCCGTAGAGACGGTCCTTGAATGCGCGGCTCGCCATTAATACTCCACTGTTCAACAGATCTATTGAGTTCAATAGCATGAAGTGGAGCATGATGCCTCACTCTCGATCTCCAGCAGGGGGGATCTCTTCGATGGACCGGAGCCTCTCGCCCGAGACGTTAGCTGCCCAGGCCGAGCTCAGTGCCGGCGCCGCCCTTCACGGGCTGGTGCCGCCAATTCATCCGTCAACCGCCTACGAGAGCGATCCTGCCGGGGTGTACCCACAGGGACGGGTCTACACCAGGGCTGACAATCCGACCTACGACACGGCCGAGCGGCTCTTGACCGCTCTGGAGGGCGGCGCCGACTGTGCCCTGTTCGCCTCAGGCAACACCGCGGCGACGGCCGTCTTCCAATCGTTGCTGCCTGGCGATCACGTCGTGGTGGCGCGGGTGCTGTACTGGGGCATCCGCAAGTGGCTGGCCGAGTTCGCGGTGACCTGGGGTCTCGACGTTGAGTTCGTGGACACGGCGAGTTCGTCCCTGGTTGCGGCGGCGATTCGTCCAGGGCGCACGCGCCTTCTCTGGCTCGAAACGCCGGCCAACCCGACCTGGGAGATCACCGATCTCCGCGCGCTCGCCGAGATCGCGCATCGGGCGAACGTGCTGGTGGCGGTCGACAACACCGTGCCTACACCCGTTCTGACGCGGCCGATCGAATTCGGCGCCGACCTCGTGATCCATTCGGCCACCAAATACCTCAACGGTCACAGCGACGTGCTCGCCGGTGCCGTGGTCACGGCCCGGCACAGCCCGTTCTGGGAGCGGATCCGGTCGTGGCGCCGGAACGCTGGTGCCGTGCCCGGTCCGTTCGAAGCGTGGCTGTTGCAGCGCGGCATGCGGACGCTGTTCATCCGGGTCCGTCGTTCGTGCGAGACTGCGCTCGCGCTGGCTCGCCACTTCGAGCCACATCCTGCGTTGCGGGCGGTGCTCTACCCGGGCCTTCCGTCACACCCTGGGCACGCCATCGCCGCGCAGCAGATGTCGGGCGGGTTCGGGGGCATGCTTTCCATCCGATTGCAGGGTGGCGAGGCCCAAGCACGAGTGGTACTGGCCGCCGTCTCCGTGTTCAAGCGCACCACCTCGCTTGGCGGCGTCGAGAGCCTGATCGAGCATCGACGTAGCGCCGAGGGGCCGTCATCTCCGGTCCCTGACGATCTCCTGCGACTGTCGGTGGGCCTCGAAGCGCCGGCGGACCTGATCGCCGACCTGGAGACTGCACTCGATGCGGCAGCCCGTGAGCAGCCGGTAAGCACGCCGACACCGCCGCTCGACAGCGAGACCACACCGGCGCGGGTGGACGACCTCGTCGCGTCAGTCAACGCCATCCTCGAGCGAAGCGCGGCGCCCCTGGTCATCGCGCGCGGTGGAGAGATTCGGCTCGTAGACGTACGCGACGGGGTCGTGACCATCGAGGCCTGCGGGTCGCCCGGCGCGCTCCGCCCGGTGATCCGGCAGATCGAGGCACTCCTGCGTGTAGCCCTACCGCAAGTGACCGCCGTCCGCTTCACCTGGCCCGAAGCTGAGTCAGTTCGAGTCCAGGAGTCCACTGACCTTCCGAATCGGGTTCGCCGCGTGCTCGAAGAGGAGGTCAACCCGCCCATCGCCAGCCATCGCGGCCGGGTGGAGCTAGTCGATATGGTGGACGGGTTGGCACACGTGCGCCTTGAGGGCGGCTGCCAGGGCTGCAGCCTCGCGGCGGTGACCGTCTGGCAGGGCATCGAACCCGTCCTGCGCGAGCAAATCCCCGAAATCGGCGGCGTGGTCGACGTCACCGACCACGCCGCCGGCACGAACCCGTTCTACTCGCCCGCGAAGCGCTGAGATCGGCGCGATTGAGGCAGTCCGGGCAGGGACAGGCCTTGCTCCCACTGCTCCTCTATGCCGATGCCCAGGAGATGCGCTGCTCCAGCAATGATTGCTGTGCGGCATTCGTCGTGAGCTCCAGGGCGCGGCGATCAGACTCGCTTGCGTACTCGGCGTGGCCGAGGTCCCGGAGGAGCTCGGCTCGCGTGGCGTGGTAGAGATGGTGGTGGTCAAGGATGTCGGCCAGGGCATCCAGTTCGCTCATCGCGGCCTCAGGCCCGGCCGCGTAGCGCAGCGCGACCGCCCGATGAAGCCGGGTCACCGGCGACGGGGTGATGCGCAGCAGCATGTCGTACAGCAGCAGGATCTGCGGCCAGTCAGTGTCCTCCCAGCGCATGGCCTCGGCGTGGCATGCCACGATGGCGGCCTGAAGCTGGTACGGGCCGGGGCGATGGCGGCGGGCCGCGCGAGTGAGCAGCTCCGTCGCTCGCGTGATGGCCGCCCGATCCCAGAGCGACCGGTCCTGATCGCGCAGCAGGATAAGGTTGCCGTCGGCACCAAATCGCGCCCCGGCTCGGGCGCGGTGGAGCCGGATCAAGACTAGCAATCCGGCCACCTCCGGCTCGTCGGGCATCAGTCCGGCCAGCAGCGACGCCAGCCACTCGGCGTCCTCAACCAGCTCAGGAGCGTGCGGCCGATTCCCGGTACTGGAGAGATATCCTTCGTTGAACAGCAGGTAGACGACGGTGAGCACCTCGTTCAGACGAGACGACAGCTCGTCGGCGTTCGGGATGCGATACGGAATGCCGGCGTCGGCGATCTTGCGCTTGGCGCGGGTGAGACGTTGGGCCACGGTTGACTCTGGCGCCAGGAACGCGCTGGCGATCTGGGCGGTGGTGAGTCCGCAGATCGTGCGGAGCGTCAACGCGATCTGCGCTTCACGCGGCAACGCCGGGTGACAGCAGGTGAACATCAGACGGAGCCGGTCATCCGTCTCGGCGTGCACAGGCCACCGCAGTTGCGCAAGTTTCTCACGGTAGCGGCTCTCGCGGCGCAGAATGTCCAGGCCCCGCCGACGCGCCACCGTGAACAGCCAGGCGTCGGGTCGGTCTGGGATGCCCTCAACCGGCCACCGCTCCAGCGCTACCAGGATCGCGTCCTGGACCAGATCCTCAGCCGCCCCGAAGTCGCCCAGGACGGAGACCAGCGAGGCCGCCAGTCGGCCGGCATGTTCTCGGACGACCTCGGCCAGTTCTCCGTGCGCCCCGCCCAGCGTCACAGCAGCGGACGGATCTCGACGGTCGGGCAGGCCGGCCAGGTCCTCACCATGCGCAGCGCCTCATCGAAGTCAGCCACCTCGATCTCGACGTACCCGCTGATGACTTCCTTGCCCTCAACGAACGGGCCATCGGTCACGATCGGGTCGCTCCCCGCCTCCAGCCGAACAGTGGATGCGGTCCGCGGCGACTGCAGCCTGGCGCTGTGGGTGATCTTTCCGGCGTGCTCGGCGAACCAGCGATCAACTTGCTCGAATGCCCGAGTGCGCTCGGCGTCGTTCATCGCCTCCCAGACCTTCTCCGACTGCTCGGTGTCGCAGAACAGCAGCACGTACTTCATGTGTACCTCCTGCCATAAGACGAACGGCAGTCCGCACAATACGACAGTCCAGGTGAGCAGATTGCCACGTTCCTGATCTCGCTGCCGGTCCTGCTGCGCGCGACTACCGGACCTTTCGCGCGGAGATTCGTTCGACGATCCCGGCTTTGAGCCACTCGGCGTGCTCGATCTCGAATCCTTCCGCCCGCACGAGCTCGAGAGGTCGACGCAGCAGGTACTCGCCTTCGACGCGGACGGTCACCTGTTCGAGCAGCCACTGGATGCCCCGCCACAGCCACGTCGAGGACGGGACGTGATCGATCAGGAGCAGCCTTCCTCCTGGCCGAAGCACGCGCTTCATCTCGGCGACTGCCCGACGATCGTCCGGGATACCGCACAGCGAGAACGTGCAGACGACGGTGTCGAACGCCGCGTCAGGAAATGCCAGCACCTGGGCGTCACCTAGTGCATGACCACGAGACAATTTAGGGAATGACGCGAAGGAGATTCCCTCCGAGTCGCCTTGGACCAGCACTAGATGTAGCTCAGCCGGGATCCCGAGGTCGGCGGCCTGGCGCCGGGCGATGGCGAGCATCTCCGCACTGAGTTCGATGCCGGTCAGGCGGACGCCGTCCGGGTAGAAGCGGAAGTTCCGACCGGTGCCGACGGCGACCTCAAGCACCTCGCCTGATGCCCGGGAACTGATCCAGAGCCGGCCATCGCCGAACAGCAGCTTCTCCATCAGCCCCATCGAGCGGTCGAACGTCGGTGCGCGCTTGTCCCAGACCCGCCGCTGGCGTTCGGTTGCCTCGGACGATGTCGCGATGGTGTGCGAAGAGACGTCCATCGTTTCCTTCCGTAGCGACGGCTGAACCGCCTCGGCTGCGTGGAGTCTTGACAGGGCTCGGGGCGGTTGAGGCAGCAGCACGCCGGCCTGCACGAGCAGTGCCAGGGCCTGAGCGGAGGCGTGCGTCCGCCACGTTGATCATGGTGATCCGCACTTCCGGGCCATGCCTGCCTGCCTACCGTCATCGTCCGACGTCAACTGCTGATTGGGTCCGTCGTGCTAGAGGTCTCGCCGGATCGAGCGTGGAGAGGGACCACCATTTCACGTCCTGTCGGCGTTCGCCTCGGCGCCTTCACGAGCGCTCACGTCCTCCGTGAACGCTTCCAACTCAGCGTGCCCGCGCGTGAGCGCCTCGTCAGCACCTCCGCGGCCAGGTGCGCCGAAGAAGTCACGCGTGAGGATGCGTCCATGCCAGCGCTGAAGCTTCTCCCACTCACCTTCAATGTCTTCGAGCTGAGCGAAGGTGAACCGCCCCTTGCGGCGCTCGCGCTTGATCTCGTCCTCGAACCGCTCGACGTTCTCGACGACCTCGGTGTACTCGGCATCACGAGCCTGGTTGAACCGCTCCAACAGGTCGGCCTCCCAGCGCTCGTCGGGGGAAGCGGTCGTCAGGAGTGATACCTCGCCGCCGTACTCGCGGATCCGCTCCCTCAGCGCATCAAGGGCGGTGTGCAGCTCGGTCCGCTCGGGAAGTATCGCTGCCGCCTGCTGAAGATAGACGGCGCCAAGCTGCCTGAGCTGGCGCCAGACGTAGGTGCGCCGGCCCGGTGGGTCTTGCGGGACGCGATAAATCAGGAGCAGCCAGCGTCGAGGGTAGCGCTCGTCACTCATGGCAGAAGCCTACCGCATCGCTTGAAAGTCACAACTCTTCTATGTAACGTTAGTGACATTCATCGTGGAGGGGCGGCGATGGCCAAAGCTACCGAAATGCAACCCTCACTGTCCATGGGTACGCTCGCGTGGGTGTTCTTTCGGATCGGTGCAACGGCCTTTGGCGAGACGGAGCTCGTGATCATCGAGCGAGAGCTGCTCGACCGTCGCGGCGTGCTGACGCATCAAGACTTGACTGATGCCCTGACCTACACGAAATCCCTCCCAGGCTCTACCGTCGTGCAGATCGTGGCGTACCTGGCCTACCAGCTTGGTGGCTGGACCGGCTCGGCGGTGGCGACAGTCGCCTACCTGTTGCCGTCCACGGTGGCGATGATGGCGCTGGCGGCAGGCTACCTCGCGGTGGGCGGATTGCCGCTGCTTCGACCGGCGGCCGACGGTCTGACCGCTGCGGCGGTCGGTCTCCTGCTGGCGACGGCCTGGCGCCTGGGCAAGCGCTCGATCACTCCCCGGCAACCGCTCAGTATCGTCCTGGCCCTGGCAGCTGTCATCACGGGTGGGGTGTTTGGGATCAGCGCCGCGCTGCTGGTGGTCGCGGCCGGGCTCATCGGGATCGTGGCGTACACGACTTCTGAGGAGACGGGTTCCACCCGGCAGGATGCACGACCATGAGCGAGATACTGTTCGAGCTGTTCTGGCGCTGGCTCTTGATTGGCGCCCTGGCCTTTGGTGGTGGCCAGGCAGCACTCTCCCTCGTAGAGCGGATTGTTGTCGCCGACACCGGCTGGCTGGCCCCGGCCGACCTTTCGACGGCGATCGCCTTCGCCTTCATGACTCCGGGCCCGGTCCTGATCCTCGCGCCATTCGTAGGCTATCAGGTCGCTGGCGTCGCCGGGGGGCTCGTCGCTGCCTGCGGAGTGTTTCTCATCCCGTGGTTCCTGGCAGCCGGATCGGCGCGGTTGCTGCGGACCGCAACACAGCGACCGTGGGTTCGTGCGTTCGGCCGCGGCGCTGCGCCGACCGTGGTCGCGTTGCTGGTGGTGAGTGCCTTCGACGTTGGACGGGCGAGCTTCATCGGGTGGCCGACCATCGTCATCGCGGGCGCGGCGGCGGTGGCGACCACCCGGCGCATACACCCTGTGTTCGTGCTCCTGGCTGGAGCTGCGATCGGCATGATCCTGAGTCTGCCGTTGCGCTTGCCCTAGCCCCGCCAGCAGTGCCCTTCCATCGAATGCGACGCATCCTTTCAGGAGAAGCTGTCAGGTCGATCCGCACACAGAAGAGAAAAGACGGCGGTGAGGCCTTGGAATGCGTCGAGCGCAGCCGGGAGCACGGCCGGCAGGTCATGCCGGAGGCGATTGAGCTGGCGACGCTGGTCGCGGCTGGCGCGCTCGTCCAGGCGGGCCAGCACCCGAATCTCTTCAACCAGGAGGCTGTTGGGCAGGAGGCTGCTGGGCCGCAGCGGCTGATGCCGATCGCGGTCGGTCACCAGGGCCCGCGCCAGCAGTTCGGCATCGGCCGGATCGGTCTTCCTGCCGGCGACGCGGGTCCGCTCCCGGTACCGGTCGACCTCCTTCGGGTTGAGGGCATGCACCGCGTAGCCGGCGTCCACGAGCCCATCTGGGCGCTCGACCGCGATCGGCACCCCAGCCGGCTCCGGCTCGACCGTGGTGATCGCCTCGCGCAGCCGCGCCAGCCCGGCTGCCGAGTGGGGGATCGTCAGCCGTTGGTCTACCGCCCCGGCGGGCTGCATCAGACACGCGGCGTGCAAAGCCTCGGCCCAGTCGACGCCGACCAACACCATGGCGGCCACCTCCTGCGCGATGTTCGGGCACCGAGGGGAGCGACCAGCCTGATGTACCGGCGCTCGCGGCGCGTCGTGCTCACAGGTCGGCGACCGTCGGCAGTCGCGCCCGGGGCGGCCGTCATTTTGGAGCTCTCGTGGGGCCAGGGGAGGAAGCCGTCACCCGGGCGGACCCGGCCGGAGCACCGGTTGGTGCCCCACTTCGGCGGCTGCTGCTATCAAAGGGGCCATCGACCTGACGCACCGGCGAAGTTGAGGCGGCCGGTATCCTGGTCTGGTGTCAGGAGGACGCCGGGCCCTACCAGACAATTCCTTAGGTAGGGTCCATCTGGGCGTCGGTTGGGACTCTATCGTGATCCTACGGTGTGACCGACGGATCAGGTGCGTTCGCGCGCTCCATCCAAGGGGTCACCCAGCCGTTCGCGACCACCCCGTCTCGCGGATCGACCCCGGTCACCGGATCGACGGTGGAGGGCGACGGCGGGATGACGACGTGGGCGGTGCTTCGCATGACCAATAGTCCCCCGACCAGGACCATCAGCGACATGATGACGCCCGCGACCGCCGGGGCGAGGGCCTCCACGGCGAGGCGACGAACCGGCGCCGCTGGGAGGCGGTGGCCATCGACGATGGCGCCCCATCGCTCGGCGAGCGGGACGCCGGGTGCGCGTGGACTCGTTATCGAGAGGAACTCGCTAGCTTTGACGACGTGCATAGGATCCACCAGCTTCCATTCGGGCTCGGACTGTGAGCGCGGCCCCTCTTGAGGATGGCGCCCAAGACCAGCCTATGGGCACGCTGGTTCGGTGCACATCGGCAAGCCGGTCTACCGTGACTGCCTATTCGCTCGCCGGGTTTCGGACGGGACGGATCAGCAGAAATACCTACCCCGTCGCGCCAACGAGGCGGGGCGAGCCTGGGCCGGCGTGTCGCCGACCGGCTGACGCTCGGTCAGCGTCACCCATTACCGGCCGCCCCGAGGCCCTGACGAACGACCCAGGCGGCGACCTGGGAGCGGCTCCTGAATCCGAGCTTGGACAGGATGCTGGCGACGTGGGCATGGACGGTGCGCTCGCTGATGACGAGACGAGCAGCGATCTCTCGGTTGCTCAACCCGTGCGCCAGCAGGTCGGCCACCTCCCGCTCCCGGGCCGAGAGCGGGGAGTCGGCGGAGGCAGACGCCGCAACCGGTGCCAGAGCCAGTGCATGACTCGGCGCCGACACGGCGGCCGACGCCTGCACCTGGGCCGCCAGCGCCGTGGTATGCTGGACGGCCTGATCGAGCGAGCGGCCGCGTCCTTCGGACCAGCACGCGTCGTAGGCCGCGTCACCAAGCACGGCGCGCACCTTTGCCTCGGCCTCGTCGACTGCCGGGCGTTCGACGGGAGCGACCGCGAAGTTGATCTCCGCGCGCAGGGCCGCCGCCGCCCCGAGGAGTCGGGCCGCCTCGTGCGGCCGGCGAACTTGGCCCGCAAGATCGGGCGCGGAGGCGACCTGGGCCAGTCCCTCGAAGCTCCGGGCGATGTTGTACCGATCGCCGATCTCGTGGCAGCGAGTCAGGCTTCGCGAGAAGTATTCGGCCGCACGGCCTGCGTCGTTTCGCGCCAGGGCGACCGACCCGAGGTCCAGCAGGCAGGTGTGGTGGCCGTGCGCCCGCAGCTCGGCGTACGCGGCCAGGCTCTCTTCGAGGAGCGTCGTCGCGCGGTCGAGGTCGCCCTGGCGGAAGATGACCATGCCCAGACGGTTGCGCGAATCCGCGACGCCCCAGAGGGAGCCGATCGACTCGGCCACGGCGACACACTCTTCGAGAAGCTGCCGCGCACGTGCGTATTCCCCCGTGCGCATGACGGTCTCGCCAAGCTGATCGAGGGCCCACCAGACGCCGTAGGCGTGGTCCAGGCGACGGAACGTCGCGAGGCCGTCTTCGAAGAGGGACACTGCGCGCCCGTAGTCGCCCGAGGAGCGCGCGACGATCGCAAGCCAGACCGTCGCACGGGCCTTGCCGAGCTCGTCGCGGATACGATGCGCGCGTGCAATCGCCTCCACGATCGCCGACTCCGCGTCCCACAGCCGCCCGAGCTTCTGGCAGAGGTTGCAGAGGCAGATCAGCGCCTTTACCCGAGGATCGATGGCGAACCACCAGCCTTCATGATCCGCCAGAGCCGGGCTCGCGGCGGTGCCGGCACCGGAACCGCCGGCTTCCCCGTCCACGAAGTCGTCCGTCAGCATCCCGTCGCCATCAGCCGCGAGGACGCGTTCCAGCCAGCGCCGGCCCTCGTCGAGGTGGTCGCGGAAATACCAGAAGGCGAAGAATGCCCCCGCCAGCCGAAGGCCGACGTGGGTGCCGGCCCCCTCCGAGTCTGCCAGGCTCCACCCGAGGGCCGCCCGGACATTGTCGAGCTCGGCGGTCAGCCGGTCCAGCCACTCCGGACCCGAGGGCCCCCGCACCCGGGCCTCCGCGTCCTCGACGAAGGCGGCGCACCAGGCCAGGTGGTCGCGTCGGGCCGAGGCTTCCTCGCCCGCAAGCGCGAGCTGCTCGAGGCCGTGCTCGCGGACCGTGTCGAGCATGGTGTAGCGCGGCTCGCCGCCGGGACCATCGACCTGACGCAGCAGGCTGAAGTCAACCAGCGACGCGATCTGTTCGAGGCACCCGGGAGACACCGCCGGCGCCGGTTGGTCCACGTACGCGTCGGCGCCTACGCCGACGGCCTGGGCGGCCTCCAGCGTGCAGCCGCCGACGAACACCGAGAGCCGCCGGAACAGCCGCCGTTCGTCATCGCCGAGCAGGTCGTAGCTCCAGGCGATGGTGGCGCGGAGCGTCCGGTGCCGTATGGGCGAGTCCCGCGCCCCGCCGGCCAGGAACGCGAGGCTCCGGTCGAGCCGCCGGAGCATGGCCTGCGGGGGGAGCAACTTCACGCGCGCCGCCGCCAGTTCGATCGCCAGCGGCAGCCCGTCGAGGCGGCGACAGATCGCCGCGACCGCCGACGCGTTCGCATCGGTCAGCGCGAAATCGGCGCGGACGTCGGTGGCCCGCTGGACGAAGAGCGACACCGACGGGATTGCCGACAGCTCCTCGACCGTGACCGGCGGGCCGGACTCCGGCAGCGCCAGGGGCGGCACCGCGTACTCGTGCTCGCCGCGGATCCGGAGCGGCGCCCGGCTGGTCACGAGGATCCTGACATGCGGGCAGGCAGCGAGCAGGTCGGCGACGGTCGTGGCCGCCGGCAAGACCCGCTCGAAGCTGTCGAGCAGCAACAGGAGATGCTGCTCGTGCAAGTAGTCGACCAACACCTCAACGAGTGGCCGCCGCCCCGTGTCGCAGACGCCGAGAGCACCGGCCAGGGTCGGCATGAACAGGGCCGGGTCGTCGATGAGGGCGGTGTCCACGAACGCCACGCCATCGCCGAGGTGATCCGCCCGTCGCGCGGCGGCCTCGACGCCGACCCGCGTCTTCCCGACGCCGCCCGGACCGGTGAGGGTCACCAGGCGGATGTCGTCGCGAGCGAGCAGCGCGCAGACGTCCTCGACCTCGGACTGCCGCCCGACGAGTGGCGTCGGCTGCGACGGAAGCCTGCGCCTCGATTCAGTCATCGGGCAACATCGACAACAACCCGAGGGCATGGACGGATCCCGTTCCCGAGAACGAGTACGTCCGCCCGACCGTCCGCGCTCATGCGCCGCCTTCGAGGGCGTAGGCGATGGCCTGGTCCAGGGTCATGGTCCTACCTTCCTGCCAGGCCGCTGCGAACGCCCCGTCGTCCAGGGCGGCGCGAGATGCCGCGATGGCGTCGCCATGCACGGCCAGTGCGGTGGCGAGCGGAACGAGCCCGGAGCCGCCCTGCTGGACCTCGACTGCTCCGAGCAGGCATGCCGCACGTCTGTTGTCACCTCGCAGCGTCGCCACGTAGGCCACGAGGATCAACTGGTTCCAGCTACAAGGGGTGTCTGCGAGGTCTCGGAACAGGCGCAGCGATTCCGCGAGCAGGCGCATCGCCTCGTCCACGTTGCCCTGTCTGTACGCGATTATTGCCAGGACGCGCACCACGTTGGCGACGCCGTGCTCATCGCCTCGCGCGCGGCTGAAGGCCATCGCCTCGTCGGAGACCTGCCTGGCTCGGCTCGGATCCCCCCGCTGCTCGGCGAGGCGGACCAGGTTGGCGAAGGGTGCCTCGGCGTAGGTGCTGAGCACCGTGCCATAGGCCGCGGTGGCCCCGACACGGCGGATCAGGTCGGCGCTCTCCTCGAGCAGGGCCTCGGCTTGCGCGACATCACCGCCCGCCCAGATGGCGAGCCCTCGGTACAGGAGGGAGGTCGCGAGGCCGGTCTGGTCGCCCTGAGCAGGCCGGAGCGCCTCGCTCTGCTCGATCAGGCGCAGCGTGTCGGCGTGGGCACCCCGGAAATACGCCAGGTACGCGGCCACGCGGTACAGCTTTGCCCGCGCACCGGCACTCCCGGCACCGGTCTCCACGAGACGTGCTACTCGTGCGTGTCCTTCCCGTTCGTGGCTGCGCAACACCCAGAACCAGGCCAGGGCTTCAACGATCCGGGCGACGGACTCGAACTCGTCGGCGTCAGTCTCGCTCCAGTCCAGGGCCGCCCGGAGGTTGCCGTGCTCGACCTCCAACTGGTCGAACAACTCGGCATCTCGCGGCCCGCGTAACTCGGCCGCGATGCGCTCGGCAAGCGCCAGGTAGTAGTCATGATGTTGGCGGCGGGCCGTGTTCGCCTCGCCGCCGGCTTCTAGCCGCTCTACCGCGTACTCGCGAACGGTCTCCAGCATCGTGAAGCGCGGCTCGCCGTCGGACATTCCGCTGGATCGGACGAGGCTGCTCTCCACGAGCAGCCCGACGCCATCCAGGATGTCGCTGCCGAGGTCGCCCTCCGCGTTGCAGACGGCCTCGGCCGCATCCAGCGTGAATCCGCCGACGAATGCACCAAGCCGACGGAAGAGGCGCTGCTCGGGTGCATGGAGCAGGTCGTAGCTCCAGGCGATTGCGCTTCGGAGCGTCTGTTGCCGCAGTGGCAAGTCCCGACGGCCGCCGCCGAGAAAGTCGAGGCTGTGACCCAGGCGGGCCAGGAGGGCCTCGGGCGGGAGCAGGCGGATGCGCGCCGCCGCCAGCTCGATGGCGAGGGGCAGGCCGTCGAGGCGAGCACAGATCTCGGCG
>JADLFM010000245.1 GCA_020845495.1 Chloroflexota bacterium | reverse complement strand
CTCACGAGGCGCGCTCGCCCAGCCCCAGGTCGATCGGGCATCCCCAGGGGTGCTCGGCACGACGCTCCAGTTCCCCACCACTCTTCGGCGGTCGACGCGCCCGCCCCCGCCCGCCTGGGCCAGCCCTCGAGGGTCTCCCTCCTGGGCACGGCTCCACGCCGGTGGCGCCGCCACCCCTCGGGCCAGTAGCTCAGTCGGTTAGAGCGCAGTCCTGATAAGACTGAGGTCCCCGGTTCGATTCCAGGCTGGCCCACCCTGTGCAGCACCATTCACACGATCCGCGCACCATGCCCTTCCATCGATGAGTGGGCGTGTGCGCGGTGTTTCGCGTCCGGGATCCATGCCGCTGTATCTGGGCCGGATGCGCGATGGGCTGGGCCTCGGCACAGAACGTGCTGGGTGCAGAGCAGCCTGGATCCGGATAGCTGCGCTGGGGCCGGACTTGGCAGGTGCGCCGATTGCACTATAATGTGCGCGTTTGTCCGCCTACGCTGCGAAAAGGAACGCGCCACGAGGGTCTGCCGGCCGTTCCCCCCTTCTGGATGATGCCCGAGGACACCATCTCCCCACCCTGCGTGGTGATGCCCGCGCAGCCACGAGCGCCGCGATGACTGAGCTTCACGTCCTTCGATCCGTCTGCCCCCATGACTGCCCGGATGCCTGTGGCATGCTGGTGCACGTCCGGGACGGCCGCATCGTCCGGGTGGCCGGCGATCCGGAGCATCCGGTGACCCGTGGCGCGATTTGCGGCAAGGCTGCGCGGTATGCCGAGCGGGTCTACGGCCCCGATCGGGTGCTCTACCCGCAGCGGCGTCGTGGGCCAAAGGGCAGCGGTGCGTTCGAGCGAATCTCCTGGGATGAGGCGCTCGACCTTATCGCCGAGCGCTTCCGAGCCATCGTCGACGACCATGGCGCCGAGGCGGTCCTCCCCTACAGCTTCGCGGGGACGATGGGTGTCGCTGGCTTCGCCAGCATGGATCGCCGCTTCTTTCACCGCCTGGGCGCGAGCCGGCTGGCGCAGACCGTCTGCTCTGTCGCCGGGAATGTCGGGTACCGCTACACCGTCGGCGGCGAGCGCGGCACAGATCCAGAGACGACCGGCCGGGCGCGCTATATCATCGCCTGGGGCGCGAACCTCGTCTCTGCGAACATGCATCAGATGACCTACGTGCGCGAGGCTCAGCGCAACGGCGGCACGTTCGTCCACATCGACGTCCATCGCAATCGGACCTCGGCCTTCGCAGACCGCTTCGTGCAGCTACGGCCGGGCACTGATGCTGCCCTGGCGCTCGGGATGATGCACGTCATCATCCGCGACAGCCTCTATGACGCGGCGTACGTAGCGGCCAACACCGTCGGCTTCGACGCGCTGCGGGGGCGAGCAGCGGAGTACCCGCCTGAGCGCGTCGAGCGCGTGACCGGCGTGCCGGCCGAGATCGTCGAGACGCTGGCGCGGGACTACGCAACCACCCGGCCGGCGTTTATACGAATTGGGAACGGTCTCCAGCACCACGACAACGGCGGCATGGCGGTCCGCACCATCGCCTGCCTGCCGGCCCTGGTCGGCGCCTGGCGGGATGTCGGCGGGGGCGCAGTCAAGAGTAACAGCGGCTATGCGGCGATGAATACCCGGGCGCTCACGCGTCCCGACTTGCTGGGTGAGCGCCGAGTCCGCACCGTCAACATGAATCAACTCGGGCACGCGCTCACCGAGCTTCGCGATCCCCCGGTGAAAGCACTCCTGGTGTACAACGCCAACCCGGCGGTCATCGCGCCCGATCAGACGCAGGTGCTCGCCGGCCTGGAGCGCGAGGATCTCTTCACCGTCGTGCACGAGCAGGTCTTCACCGACACCGCACGCTACGCGGATGTGCTGCTACCGGCGACGACGCACTTCGAGCAGACCGATCTGTTCTCGAGCTACTGGCATCTGTACCTGAACCTCGCTCAACCAGTCATCGAGCGGCAAGGCGAGTCAAAGCCGAACGTCGAGGTGTTCGCCCTGCTGGCAAAGCGGATGGGCTTCGAGGACGCCTGCTTCGACGACGACGTGGAAGCGATCCTGGCACAAGGGTTGGATAACCCCGCCAATCCGTTCCTCGACGGCATCACCCTCGAACGGCTGAAGGAAGGCGGTCCGGTCCGCCTGAACGTCGAGCAGCCACACCCGGCCTTTGCGGACGGGCATTTTCCGACACCGTCAGGCAAGCTCGAGTTGTCCTCCGAGCGGATGGCCTCGGCCGGATACGACCCGCTGCCGACGCATATCCCGTTGCAGGAAGGTGGAGACGGCGAGCATCAGCCGGATGGGCCGTACTCACTGCTCTTCATCACACCGCCCAACCATTTCTTCTTGAACTCCACCTACGCCAACATGCCGTCGAACATCCGCTCAGAAGAGCAACCGCGCCTCGAGATCCACCCCGACGATGCTCGGGCGCGCGGCATCCAGCATGGCGACCTCGTTCGGGTGTTCAACGACCGTGGTGACGTCCACCTGACGGCGCAGCACACCGAGGACGTCCGGCCCGGTGTGGTCGTGAGTCGCGGATTATGGTGGGGCAAGCACTCACCCGGAGGCCGTGGCGTCAACACGACCACCCCACAGCGCCTCGCCGACATGGGCGGGGGAGCGACGTTCTTCTCGAACCTCGTCGAAGTAGCGCCCGTTCGGGGCGTTCCATCGTGACCGTGCGTGCACTGCTCCGGCCACGCACCAGGATTGCCCGTGGACCGTGACGCCATGGACATCGTAGGGAGCGACGTTCGGCAGACATGCACTGTATCTGGAGATGTCGATTGTCCGCCTGAGCCACGGCAGCAGTGCCGGCACGGCTCATGCGAGTAAGGAGACGGGATGGCCAAGAGTCTTAAGGAAGCGCTGCTGGAGAAGTTTTCGGATCTCCAGCAGCTTGGAATTGCGCCCACGACGGCGCCGGTCGAAGACGACCTCCCCGCCGTCGTCGTCGAGATGGGCTCGGAGCGCTACGGCGAGTCCGGAGGACGGCGCCAGCGCTCGAATCGCGGTGCCATGTATGACGACGAGCTCAGTCGCGGCGGCGATGTGCCGATCCGGCCGCGTTCGCCTCGCCGTGGTCGTGAGCGCGGCGAGCGGGGTCCAGGCCGGCCGCCAGCAGGCGGTGGCGAGCGGTTCCGTCGTGGAGAACGCGGCGAACGGCCAGCCGGCATGGAAGATCTCGCTGGCGGTCCGCCGGCCCTGCGCAGCGGTCCGGGCGCCGGGCCGCGTCCGCCGTTTGGCGAGCGCCCAGCCGGACCTCGACCCCCATTCGGCGAGCGTCCTGTCGGGCCTCGGCCTCCGTTCGGCGACCGCCCCGGCGGTCGACCGATGGGCGGGCCTCCGCGCATGGGCGACCAGCGTGGCCCCGGGGGTCCCGGCGCGCCCGGCGGCCCCGGCATGGGCACGACCGATCGACTGCGGCAACGCGCCGAACAGCGCCGTCGAGACGAGGAACTGCGCGAGCAACTCCTCGGACTGCTGTCGACGACCGGCGGTGTCGAGGCGACGCCTGAGGTCTACGACAAGTTCCTCGCCGATCTCACGGTGGAAACCGGCGCGCTGCCGCCGATTGAGCGAGTGGTCGAGGCCATTCAACTGGCCAAGAGCATTGAGCCAGCAAAGGTCGGCAACGCGGTTCGGCAGTTGTTCCGGCGCCCGCGGCCCCGGCCGGCTGCGCCGCGCCCACCGGCGCCTGCTGCCAGCCAGGGCTAGGCACGCCGCGCGAGCGCGGCCATCCCTGGCGCGCACCGTCAATGCACAAGGAGTACCCCACCGGGTACTCCTTGTGCCGGCCCGGTGGGTGACGGCGCACCCGGCACTCCACCCCCCTTGGGGGATACCAGCGTGCCCGGAAGGGTGCCAGGGTACCTCTGCGCACGCCAGCCACACCCTGAACCCTCAGTGTGCCTGCGTACCTCACAGTACTCAACCCACACCAGGCTGGGTTCTATGGGGTCTCGAGCGCGGCACATGTGGGTCTCGCTATGGACCTGGTGGAGCGTGCGCCGGGCCTGACGCTCGGTTAGTTCCGCGGCTTCGGCGTAGGCGCCGGCCCCACTCCATTCCCCGGCTGGAACAGCGACGGCGGCTTTGGAACGACGGCCGGATTCGCCGTTGGGGCGCTCGCGGGCCCGCTGTTCGCCGGGGGCGCGCTCGACGGCGCTCCGGACGTTCCCTGACGCGGCGGTACACTCGCCGGGGTGGGCGGGCTGGCACGAGTCGGCGCTGCTCCCGGAGCCGTTGTGGACGCGGCGGTGGGAGCCGTGGCCGGGGTGGTGGCGGGTGATTGCCGCGAGGGGGCACTCGTTGGGAGGCCGCTTCGTGTCGCTGGCGTCGGTGCTGCCTGCTCGGGCGCCGGGGGACGCGCACCCGGCTGCGGTGGAGCGGCGACCGGCGGCACGAGTGGTGCGGGTGAAGCGCTCGGCCCGGGCGACGCAGCCGGCGCGGGCGCCGGCGGAGGCGGAGAACCAGGGCCGGCCGGGATGTCGGGCTGGCCGAAGATGTGGCGGATGATGCGGGCGGCAATTGGGGCGGCGTCGCGGCTGCTCGATCCGCGCTCCACGAACACCGTCACCACGACCTTCGGGTCTTCGATCGGCGCGAAACCGGTGAACCAACCATGGGTCGGAAGTTCGCCCTGTGGGTTGGCCGCCTGGCCGTACTCAGCCGTCCCAGTCTTACCAGCGATCCTGAGCCCTGGAACGCGGAAGTCACGGAGGAGCGGGCCGCTGAAGCCGGCTTCCATCCCTTCGACGATCGTCTGGAAGTGCTGCGGATCGATCTCGAGCGTTCGGAGGACGTCCGGCCGTGCCTCCATGACGACGTTACCATCGGCGTCCACGATCTTCTTCACCACGTGCGGTCGGAGCACCTTGCCGCCGTTGGCAATGGCCATCGTCATGCCGTGGACCTGGAGGGGCGTCGCCTCAACGTATCCCTGCCCAATCGACATGTTGTAGGTGTCGCCCTTCACCCACTTCTCGCCAATTCGCTGAAGCTTCCAGTCTTCGTCTGGGATGGTGCCGGCCGACTCGCCCGGCAGGTCGATGCCGGTAGGCGAGCCGAACCCGATCATCCGGGCGTAGCGGGCGAGCCGTTCGTTTCCCAGCCCGACAAACCCCTCCGGCTCGTAACCGCCGCCCAGATAAAAGAAATGGACGTTCGTCGAGTTGGCAATGGCCTGGATCAGATTGAGGCGGCCCTGCGGCGCACCGGGCCAATCCGGGAAGCGCTGGCTGACGCCAGGGTAGAAATCGTGCGGGACGTAGATGACGCCCTTGCTGTTGATACGCGTATCGCGCGTCGCAACGTGCTCCTGGAGCGCACCAAGCGCGGTCACGAGCTTGAACGTCGATCCTGGCGGATAGTTCCCGGCAATGGCGCGGTGAAAGAACGGCTGCTCGGGATCCTTGAGCAGGTTCGCCAGTTCCTCCTCGCGGCTGTCGTCGCCAAAGAGATTGTCGTCGTAACTCGGCAAACTGACGAGCGCGAGAATCTCTCCAGACTTTGCGTCGCTCACAATGGCCGCGCCGACGTTGCCCTGATGCAGACCCTCACTGAGGATCTCGGTGACGCGCCGCTGAAGATCCAGGTCGACCGTCAGCAACAGATTCTTGCCCGGCTCGGCGTTCTCGGAGCGCAGGACGCTGACCTCACGGCCGGACGCTTCAACCTCGTACATCCGACGACCGGGCTTGCCGCGTAAGATCGACTCGTACGCGTCCTCCAGGCCGGCTGCCCCGATGCGGTCGTTGATCGAGTAGCCTTCGCGCTCGATCTTCTGTTTGTAGTCGGCCGGCGTCAGGACGGACGGGGAGATCGGACCAAGGTAGCCAATAATGTGCGCGAGCAGCCGCCCCTCGGCGTAACGGCGAGCCGACTCCACGGTGACGGTGACGCCGGGCATGTTCGCGAGTTGTTGCTCGACGAGGAGTGCCGACTCACGCGGCACGCTCGAACGGATTGGCACTGGTGTGAAGTCATGGCCGTCCGCTCGTCGCTTCTCTACGGCCTTCCGAATGTCACCGACTGGCACGCCGAGCAGGCTGCTGAGCCGACCGAACACCTCGGCCTCCTGGCTCGGCTTCGAATCGGCCGGCACGATCGACACCACGAAGCTCGGGGCATTCGAGGCGACGATCGTGCCGCCGCGGTCGTAGATCACACCGCGTGGGGGCGGAATTGGGCTGACGCGAACCCGGTTGCTGTCGGCGCGCTGCCGCAGTTGTGCCCCTTCGACGATCTGGAGACGCCAAAGCTGCGCCGCCAGCACCATGAAGAGCAGCAGGACGGCACCTCGGAAGAGGTGGGGGGCGAGCGCCGACGTGCCGCGCGGCTCGCCGGAATCGAGCATGAAGCCTGCCAGGAGCCGAAAATCAGCGCCAGTGTACCGGGCAACGGGTGCGCCGAGCCAGCTTTCGTGCCCGCCGGGGTGTCCCACAGGATATTGCGTCAAGTACCCTGAGGCGTGGGAGGGCGCCGATGGGTCGGACGGATTGGGACGCCGAAGAGGCACGGTGGGCGGAGCAGATCGAGGCCGTGGTGGGCGGGAT
>JADLFM010000244.1 GCA_020845495.1 Chloroflexota bacterium | reverse complement strand
GCCTCGCCCTCGACCGCCTGGACGATCTGCTGCCCGGGCGCTCGCCGGGCCTCGACGTCATCTGCGACGGCATCCTCACTGGCACCCCCTTCGTCTACCCCGCCGAGACCCTCGGCCTCCACGACGCATGATCTCGCCGACAGGGCCGCTGCGACCAGAGTCAGTGGAGTGCGCTTCCGTCGTCGATCGCGACCGCCCGCTCACGGTGGCAATCGACTCCCAGATCAACCCGGCGAATCCGGGCGGCGTCGAGGCCGCGCTCGTCGGGCTGCTCCGAGCGCTTGCCGAAGCGCCCGGGCCGGAGCGGTACGCCCTGCTCTCGACACTCCGCTATACCTCGGATCTCCAAGCGCTCGCCGGCAGTGCACAGCGGGTCATCCCGTGGCCATATCCTCAGAAAGCCGCTGCACCGTATCGAACGATGACGCGGCGCTGGCAGCGCCTGCACCGCCGGGCTGGCCGCCTCGGCATCGGGGTAGACGCGGCACATCGGGCCTGGTGGCACACCCGCCGCGCCCTCACCCGCCCGCCGACCGCCGCTCAGATCGACCCGGCGCTCCTCGAGCAGGCCGTGGATGTCGTCCACTTCCCCTATCCTGTCGCGTTCGACACCCGGCTGCCGTATCTCTACGAGCCGTGGGATCTTCAGCATCGCCACCATCCGGAGTTCTTCACCGACGGCGAGCGGCACTGGCGCGATCGGATCTACCGAGCGGGTTGCGAGGGCGCCCGCCTCGTCGTCACGGCGACTCAGTGGACGAAGCGGGATATCGTGGCGCAGTATGGGATCGACCCCGCGAAGATCGCGGTGGTGCCGCGTGGTCCGGCCGTCAGGGCGCGGCCCACGGACGAGGTTGTAGCGCGCATCGGCCGCGACCTGGGTCTACCCGAGCGCTTCGCCTTCTACCCGGCGATGACCTTTCCCCACAAGAACCATCTCCGCCTCTTCGCAGCGCTGGCGATCCTTCGCGATCGGCATGGCATCAGCGTACCGCTCGTCTGCACCGGGCGGCGCTACGAGCCGCACTGGCCGGCTGTGGAAGCGGGCATCGAGCGCTTCGGCCTCGGGGGGCACGTCCGGATGCTCGGGCCGGTGCCCGACGAGACGCTCGCCGTGCTGTTCCACACCGCCTGGGTGCTGGTGTTTCCGTCCCTCTTCGAGGGGCTGGGGTTGCCGGTGCTGGAGGCGCTTCACGCTGGTCTGCCAGTGTTGGCGTCGAACGCCACCTGTCTGCCAGAAGTCGGGCGCGATGCCGCCCTCTTCTTCGACCCGACGAATGTCGAAGCCATCGTGGAAGCGCTGCTCGCCGCCGAGCGCCGCCCGGACATCCTGGAGCACTGCCGACACGGGGCGCCGGGCGTCCTGGCTCGGTACTCCTGGGAACGCGCCGCCCCCACGTTCGTGGCCTGTTACCGGGTAGCAGCAGGGCGCTCCTTGACTTCCGCGCAGTCAGCCCTCTTCGCCGAAGCTGTCGACGCATGAGGCGCATCAGACCCCGTTGGCCGATACGGCTCCCCAGGGCACGAGCTTCAGTCACGCCGACGGCTGCCACGCCGTACCGGTACGGCTGCGGCACC
Organism: Chloroflexota bacterium; assembly: GCA_020845495.1. Next base: position 18,872 of record JADLFM010000244.1, on the reverse strand, counting down.
TGCCCAGTGCCGACACAGCGAGCGGCCGGCTGATATGAGGCTGGCTGTCGTCGTCGGCACGTACAACCGCCTCGCCTACCTGCGGCGCTGCATCGAGAGCATTGTCGCCGAGACCCGCACGCCAACGGTCGTCTACGTCGCCGATGCTGGCTCGACCGATGGCACGCGCAACTACCTGGAGTCGCTGGCCTCCGACCGGCTGGTGCCGATCTTCGCCGGCAAGAAGCTCGGTCAGGCGCGCGCGTACAACGAGGTCTTCGCCCTGGTTCGAACGCCGTACGTCGCCTGGCTCTCCGACGACAATCGGGTCATCAATCGGGGCCTGGACGTGGCCGTCGACATCCTCGAGCGCTGGTCACGGATCGGCATGGTCGGGTTGAAAACGCGCGAGGTGGAAGGTCCGTCCGCCATCGCCCCGTACCTGGGCGCAATCTCGTCGATCGGCATCTTGAATGTGAACCAGGGCGTACTGCGGACGCCGATCCTCCAACAGGTTGGCGGCTTCAGTGAGGCGTTCCGCGACTACGGCATCGACCCCGATCTGACGGCCAAAGTGTTGTTCAGCGGCCACGACGTCGCCTACACGCGGGGGGTTGCGCTCCAGCATTACCGTGCCTGGGCCGATGGCTCGGAGGCGAGCGTGGCGCAGCGGGAGCGGCAGCGCGCGTACAAACAACGCTACGCCGCGAAGTGGGGCCGCTACGCGCCGCCCGGCCCAGTCTGGAAGCTACGCGGGCTTGCCTGGAAGGCACTCCAGCGGCTGACTGGCATGCACCTTAACGCGCAACAGACCACCCTCGCATTGAACGGTCGCGACTGGTGCAACCTCGTAACGGGCCGCTACATCTCGCCGCTCGACCCGCTCCTGACGCGAGGGAGGCCCTACCATTTGCTCCAGTGCGCCCCGTGCGTCCGACGCCCGCTACCTTCGGACCCGAACTGACCGTCGCGAGCACACACTCACTCGCCGGCCCCTCATCGCCCGGCCGCGTCGAGTACGGGCGGACCCCCTCAGGCCGGCACGGCCGGCACGCCAACCGCCGGGACTTCCGACGTACAGAAGGCGCAACGCCGGGCCGCCTGTGGGATCTTGCTCAGGCACTCCGGGCACTCCCGGGTCTTGGGCCCGGCCGGCGGGGCGCCTCGCGCTCGGTCCATGAGGGTATTCACCGGCAGCACGACCAGATAGTAGATGACGAGCGCCACGATCAGAAACGAAAGTATGGCATTGATGACGTCCCCAACAGCGAAGCGGCTGTTGTTGATGGTAAACGCCCACGCCGAAAAGTCCGGGATGCCACCAAACGCACCGATCAGCGGGGTGATGAGGCCCTTTACGATCGACTGGACGACGCCGGTGAAGGCCGCGCCGATCACCACACCGATCGCCAGATCGACCACGTTTCCGCGCAAGATGAACTTCTTGAAGCCGTTCATCTTCTCACCTCCTGGGGAATTCGGCCCCAGGATACCAGAGCGGTATACGGTTCACATCCGTACGTTCGCCCGTTTCCCTGGTAATGCGCGGGATAGCCCGCCTCTCGGCTGCCCGCATGGCGTCGGAGCGTTGGCACACCTCGGCTCGACGTCGTCGCTTCCTGGTTGCACCTGACGGGGGGCAAGATGCTATCACCCCCGACGCTCGTTGTAGACGGACCGGAGACCAGGGGGGAATGGAATTCAGGTGGCGTATCCACGCAAGTGCCCGAAATGCGGCACGAACTACGGGGCGACCGGTGCGACCGATCGCGGGCACATCACGCTGCGTTCTGATCCGGGTGGTACGCCGAGCCCCTGGCGTCCCAGGACACCTGGACGGATCCTGACCTTGCGCTGTATGACCTGCCTCGACGATTTCACCTGGGACTACTTTGGCAGCATCACGCTTCCGACACTGAGCGGTGCCGTCGAGGAGTGAACGGCCCGACGTTGGGCAGGTCGCTGCATCGCCTCGGACGCTCTCTCGACCACACCACGGCCTGACGTACGCGTCAGGAACCGACTGGCCTGTCAACTGTCCTGGTCCGGTTCACTGCGACCGGGAAGGGTAGCGGCCATCTGGAAGGGTTGCTGCCATCGGGTAGGGGTGGTGGCCATGCGTGCACGCCCATCCACGCGGGAGGGCTGAGTGCCGTGTCGGCCGTCCGTGGTGACCATGCGTGCACGCCGGTCCCGTAGCTGGCGGCCGATCTGGTCCGAGCCATAGACCCTGACGGGGTGCGCCGTCAGACCTGTTGCCGAATTGAACGTTGACACGCACCCGAGCCGCGTTTACGATGCTAACCTGTCGCCCGGGCCAGGACTGGCCGTTACCCCCGTGGAGAGCATCATGAGTGCCGACACTCCGACCCGACGCCTGTCGCGTCGCCACTTCCTCCGCGTCGCCACGATCGCCGGCGGCAGCGCGCTCCTCGCTGCCTGCCAGCAAACGCCAGCGCCGGCCGCCAAGCCGGCTGAGTCGAAGCCAGCCGAGTCGAAGCCAGCGGCCCAGCCAACCGCGGCCGCCGCCAAGCCAACCACCGCGCCGGCCGCTGCCAAGCCAGCCGAATCAAAGCCCGCGGCCAACACGTCGGCTGCAAGCACGCCTGCCGCCGCGACGAGCGCCCCGGCCGCGGCGAAGCGCAGCGGCACTCTGAACTACGCTGAGGCCGGCGACTTCAATAACTTCAATCCCTGGTCGGTGACCGCCACCAATGCCGGGATGTACAACCAGGCGTTCTCGCGCCTGCTCTGGAAGGACGGGAACGGCAAGGAGAACCCCGATCTTGCCGAGTCCTGGCAGATGGCGCCGGACGGCCTCTCGTTCCGCGCCAAGTTGCGCCAGGGCGCGAAGTGGCAGGACGGCAAAGATGTCACCGCGCAGGACTTCGTGACCATGTTCGGGTACACCAAGGACGAGACCTTGATCAAGGACGCCGCGATCAAGAAGCATCAGGGACTGATCTCGCCGATCAAGGACGTCAAGGCACCCGATGCCAGCACCGTCGAGTTCCAGTTCGGGTCGCCGGTGCCGTACATCACCGACATCCTCGACTACTGGTATGCCATCCGCATCGACGATCCATCGGACCCGTCGTTCACCAAGAAGCCGCCGGTTTCGACCGGCCCCTTCAAAACCATCGAGTGGCAGCCGAACCAGTTTGCGCGCTTCCAGCAGAATCCGGAGTTCTATTTCAAGGACCAGCCGGGCGTCGCGGAACTGATGTTCAAGCGCCTGGAGAAGGCTGAGACGCTGATCCCGAATCTCCAGTCCGGCGGCATCGACGGCATCCAGGTCACCAGTACCGCGGACGTCGCGCCGCTGCGCGAGGTCAAAGACCTGGCCATCGAGATCAACGAGAGCGCCGGCAGCACCTTCGACATCGTCGTGAACGTTGGGAAGCCGCCGTTCGATAAGAAGGAGGTCCGGCAGGCGCTGTCGTACTCGCTCAACCGGGTGGAGATGGCGAAGAGCGCGTTCTTCGGCGTATCGCGGCCGATCGTCTCAGCCTTCCCCAGCCCTTCGTCGATCGCCTACCGCGAAGACCTGGTCATGGCGTACGCCTTCGACCTCGACAAAGCGGCAAAAATGCTGGAAGCCAACGGCGTGAAGAACCTCCAGATGACGACCAACGTCACGCCACGCTGGCCCCAGATGAAACTGTTCATGCTGCTCTGGCAGGCGGATCTGGCAAAGATCGGCATCAAACTGACCGTCAACGAGGTCGAAACCGCCAAGTTCTACGACATCTACGCCGACAAAGACTTGCAGGGGAACGACCTGCACCCCTGGCTCAATGCCCGCACCACACGTGATCCGGCGATCTTCTGGAGCACCCAGACGAATTTCCGAGGGAACGATCGCAACCCCTTTGGCTACCGCAATGCGGAGCTTGAAAAGCTGGTGGCCGATGGCGCGGTCGAACTGGACCCGGCGAAGCGCAAGTCGATCTACCAGAAGCTCAACGAGATGGTGATCGACGAGGCGAACATGATCATGGTGGCGACGGATCCACGCGTCTGGGCCTTCAACAAGGCGGTGACCGGCGTCGGCTACGACCTGAGCGGCAACATCATGCTCGGGTCAGCCCACGTCGGGCGGTGAGGCAACGTCGATCTCGTCGGGGCGCGTCACGCAAAACGCACGTAGTACTGCGACGGGCGGCCAGCATCGATGATGCGCTGAGCCGCCCGCCGCTCGGGGATGACCGGTGCAGCGCTTCCTGGCGCGTCGGCTGATCCAACTCGTTCCGACGCTCGTCCTGGCGTCGATCCTGGTGTTCGCCATCATCACGCTGGCGCCGGGCGATCCGGCCCGGATGATGCTCGGCACCCAGGCGACGCCGGAGGAGGTCGCCGTCGAGCGGGCGCGGCTTGGGCTCGACAAGCCGATCCCGGTCCGCTACGCCATCTGGCTCGGCGACGTCGCGAGCTTCAACCTGGGCCGCTCGCAGTCCAACAACCGGACCGTCGCCTCGCTCGTGGGCGACGCCTTCCCGAACACCTTGCGGCTGGCCCTGTCGTCGCTCGTCCTGGCGGCGCTGCTCGGCTTTCCGCTCGGCGTGCTGGCCGCCGTCAATCAGAACCGCCGCATCGACGCGATCGTCACAGCGATCTGCTCGCTCGGGCTGGCAACCCCGACCTTCTGGCTCGGGCTGCTGCTGATCCTGCTCTTCAGCGTCCAATTACGATGGCTGCCGGCCTCCGGGATTGCCCAGGCCAACGAGCCCTTCTACACCGGCCTCCAGTATCTGATCCTACCGGTCATCACCATCGCGGTCTCGAACATGGCCGTCTTCTCGCGCTACGTCCGCTCGGCGATGATCGACGTGCTGAGCGCGGACTACGTGCGAACGGCCCGTGCCAAGGGGCTGGCCGAGCGGGTGGTGCTGGCTCGCCACGCGCTGCGGAACGCGCTGCTCCCCGTCGTCACGATCCTCGGCATCCAGTTCGGGCGGCTGCTGGGCGGGGCGGTCGTCACCGAGGCGGTGTTCGCGTATCCGGGCATCGGCCGGTTGATCGTGACGTCGATCCTGAACCGCGACTATCCGGTCGTCCAGGCGACCCTGATGCTGGTGGTGCTGGTGTTCTTGCTGACCAACATCATCGTCGACCTTTCGTACGCGTACCTCGATCCGCGCGTGAAGCTCGGGCAGGCCCGCTGATGGCGAACCGATGGTGAACCCGTGAGCGCTGCCGAGGAGCGCCGCCCGCCGGTCGAGCCTGCGTCCGGCCGCCCGACGATGCTAACTGCGCCGGCGGCGCAACCAACGGTGGGCACATCGACCATGCGCGCCGCGCCGGCCGCGGAATCGCCACTGCTCGGCACGCTTCGGCGGCTGCTGCGGACCCGTAAGGGCCTGATCGGCCTGGGCTTTCTCGCCGGGCTGCTGCTGATTGCAGCCGTCGGTCAGGTGCTCACTCCCTACGACCCGAACGAAGTCCACGTCGTGGATCAGCTCAAGCCGCCCTCAGCCGCCTACTGGTTCGGCACCGACGAACTGGGTCGGGACATCTTCAGCCGGGTCATGTACGGCGCCTGGCCAGCCGTCCAGGCGGGCGTGCTGGCGGTCGTCCTGGCGGGCCTGGTTGGAAGTATCACGGGGCTTGCGGCCGGCTACTTCGGGGGCTGGCTGGACGGCGTGATCGGCCGGATCTGGGACACACTGTTGGCGTTCCCGGCGATCTTCCTGGCAATTGGCATCGTCTCGATCCTCGGGCCGGGCCACTGGAGCGGCATCCTGGCGATCGCGATCATCAACATGCCGGTGGCCTCACGGCTGGTGCGCGCCGTGACGGTTGGGGCGCGCAGCTCGGACTACGTCGACGCGGCGCGGGCGCTCGGCTGCTCGGACTGGCGCATCATGCTCGCCCACATCCTGCCAAACTGCCTGGCCCCACTGGTCGTCCAGATGGCGATTGCCGCACCCGAGGCGATCCTGGTGGAGGCGACGCTCTCGTTCCTGGGTCTTGGCGCGCCGCTGCCAGCCCCGACCTGGGGGAACCTGCTCAGCGCGGCCCAGGCGTACCTCTCCCGCTCCTGGACCTACGCATTGTTCCCCGGCCTCGCGATCACGCTGGCGGTCATCGGCCTCAACTACTTCGCCGACGCGCTCCAGGATGCCATCGACCCGCGCCGCATCCGGGCCGCCGCCAAGGCCGCCTGACACCCGTCACTGGCGGTTCGCCTCGCATTCTTGCCAACCGATCTCACCATGACACGGCACCGAAGGGCAGTGGCAATCGTCGTGGCTGCTACAATACCTATCAAGATATTGTAGTTATTGTGATAGCCATGCCGAACTCAGCCAGGCGAACCGATCTCTGCGGCCTCGAAACACTTGCCCTCGGGCAAGGAGGATACTTCGATCGGCGCGATGCCCATAGCCATGGCATCACCGATTCACTCCTGAGCTATCACACACGGACAGGTCGCTTCGAACGCGTCCTACCTGGGGTGTACCGGTTGCGCGTGGCCCCGATCAGCCCCTATGACGAGTACCTACTCGCCTGGGTCTGGACTAATTGTCGCGGCGCCATTTCCCATGAGAGTGCGCTTGCTCTATACGACCTTGCCGACATTCTGCCGACGCGCGTCCATGTCACGGTGCCACGCTCCTTCCATCGCACGTCGGCACCGTTCCAGGTGCACCTGGCTCCACTCCCCGAGGGCGAGGTGCAGACCTACAACGGCGTCCGCGTGACCACGCCCGCCCGTGCAATCGTCGATGCCGCCGCAACCGGAACGGACCCGACCCAGATCCACAAGGCCGTGCGCGAGGCACTTGCACGTGGTCTCGTCGATCCTGATGCGCTCCGGGCTGCCGCCGCCACCCGCAGCCCTAATCAATACAGGCGGGACGTCCGCCGCCTGCTCGAAGAGGCGTTGTCTGGTGCAACCACGGGAACGCGGTAGGACGCCGGCCGGCTTCCGGACGCAACTGCTCCAGCGTCTACGGAACCAGGCACTCGCGACCGGTGTTCCGGCCCACAGCCTCCAGCAGCGCATCGCGTACGAGCGCCTGCTGGCACGACTTCCGCGCGGCGGTGAGTGGGTACTGAAAGGCGGCTTCGCTCTTCAGTTTCGCTACGGGTTACAGGCGCGCCCGACCAGAGACGTCGATCTTCGCACGACGCTCGACCCGGCGACGGCACTGGATCATTTGCGTCGAAGCATCGCAGCAGCTACGGACACTGATAACTTCACCTTCGAACTTGGCCAGGTGGGCCAGGAGATGCAGGGGGCGCCCGGCGGCTCACTGCGCATCCGGGTCGTTGCACGCGTCGCCGGGCTGGAGCTGGTGACGTTCCACCTCGACGTCTCCAGCGGAGATGCGCTCGTCGATTCGCCCGAACTCCTCAGCGGCTCGGATCTCCTCCAGTTCGCCGCAATTGCCCCGGTGGAATTTCCGGTGTATCCCATCGCCCAGCATCTCGCCGAGAAATTACACGCCTATACGCTCCCGCGTAGCCAGGAGAACACACGGGTCAGAGATCTGGTCGACCTCGCCATCATTGCTGTCACCGAGCAGATCGAGGCCGACCGCCTCTTCAGATGCGTTGAAGCAACGTTTGCAATCCGCGGAACCCACCCGATTCCAAAGCGGTTGCCCGAACCTCCATCCTCCTGGATACAGCCATTTGCCAGCGTTGCAGCCGAGACCGCGAAACTCCCCGAGACCAATCTCCAGAGTGGCTACTCCCTCGCGGCGCTGTTCTGGAATCCGTTCCTATCGGCGAGCGTCATCCACCAGACCTGGCTGCCGGACCAGCGAACGTGGAGCGCATCGCCCTGACTGCCGCTTCAACCGATCGCCCAGATGGTGATTGTCACGCTCCAGGACGCCAGCGACCCGCGCCGGATCCGGGCCGCCGCCAAGACCGCCTGACACGCGCTTCTTGCCACTCGCCTGTTGACAGACCTAGAACGGATGATCTAGATTGGAGAGGTGGCGAGGGTCCAATACGTCGAGGTCCAGTGCAAGTCGGCGCTGAACCGGGTTCAGGGGATGCCCTTCAAGTGGTCCCTGAATCCGTATGTCGGTTGCGTGCACGCGTGCGTCTACTGCTACGCCCGCGCGTACTACGCGACCGCCGAGCATGGCAACCCGGGCCATGACTTCGAGACCCGGATTCTGGTCAAGACGAACATCGCGGCCGTGCTGCGGCGCCAGCTTGGACGACCGTCCTGGCACGGCGAGCAGGTCGCCCTCGGCACGGCCACCGACGCTTACCAGCCAGCCGAGGGCCGCTTCCGTCTGACCCGCCAGATTCTCGAAGCGCTCCGGGACTACGCCAACCCGCTCGGGATGGTCACCAAGTCGCCGATGGTCTACCGCGATCTCGACGTGCTGGCGGACCTTGCACGGATGGCGAAGGTGCGCATCTTCTTCACGATCACGACCGTCGATCTGTCGCTCTGGCGAACGCTCGAGCCGGGGACCGCGAATCCGTACAAACGTCTCCAGGTCATGCGGGAACTGGTGCGGGCTGGCATCGCGGCTGGCGTTCTGCTCGCGCCGATCCTGCCGGGCATCACCGACTCGGTCGAGAGCATCGAGGCGGTTGCCCAGGCGGCCGCCGATCACGAGGCCACCTTCTTCGGCTCGTCGTCGCTGCGCCTGACGCCGGTCGTCCGGGAGCACTACTTCGACTTCGTGGGCGAGACGTTCCCGGACCTGCTGCCCCGCTACGAACGAGCCTACGCCAGCGTCAATGCGCCCCGCGAGTACCAGACGAAGCTCGCCGCTCGCGTCGAGCGCGTCCGCGCCCGCTACGGATTCGCCGAGGAGTCCATGCGATCGCGCCGGCTCGCCCCCGCCACCGCAACAATCGATGACCCTCCCACCCTGCTACCTACCCATCTCCGGGGCCGGCGCGGTCCACAGCTCGCCCTACCACTCGACACAGCCACTGTAATCGATGGTGCAATTTTCACGCGCCTGAACGATCGCTAGCCATCCTGGAGACCGCCGTGCCTACCCTGGACCACGTCCAAACCATGACGCTGAGGACCGGACTGGTACGCTGGACGATTGGCGGTCAACGCCCGAGTACAAGATCGATCCCGGCCAGAATCGACGCGATCGCACCACGAGGTAGTTGTCCCACGCAGTCGGTCAGAAGGCTTCGGCCTATTGTTATCAGTTGCGAGACGTTAGCTACGGAATCATGCGGTAGACCAGTCGAACGGGCGCTGAGCGGGACATTTCCCGGTGCGCCCGCCAGTCGAAGGTTACTGGTCACAATGACACAGACTATCGTCGCGATCCGGCTCTGATTGAAGGAGTCACCCTGGACGACGACGACTGGGCGACGGAAGCCAGGGCTAGAGCCGATAGGTTCTGGCACGTCGGCCCACCAGACCTGTCCCTGAGCGACTACCACTCGGCCTGTCGGAGAAGCCGTTGACTCGCGGCCGACACGAACTCATCGACACCGTCCGGCTCATCGGAGTAGACCCGATTCAATGCCTCCGTCACCGCATCGGCGTGATGGCGCGCCACATATTCTCGGAGCGCCTCAGCATACAACTGGCTCCTCGACACACCACGCTCGCGAACTAGGCGCTCGACCTCCGCAAAGACATCATCAGGGATGGACACGGCTGTCTTCATACTAACAGTATAACTGCTTCCCGTCATACGGCCCGCCCGCCGTGGAGAGCGTTGCGCTCGCGCCGAAGTAGGCGGTTTGGGCGTAGTCACACCCTTCGGCGTGCGAAGAGGCATTAGCATCGTCGTACTCTCGTCAGATACATGCGCGCTTCGGGGCTGGCATTTGGCGGCGCATCAGGGATAATGGCGGCTGACACCGAAAAAGGGGGTCATCGCGATGCTGGCAAAGGCGGCAGTCCACTACGAGGCCGGGCAGGGCCTCGAGATCGAGCAGCTCGAAGTCCTCGAGCCACGCAAGGGCGAAGTCCTGGTGCGCTACGTGGCGAGCGGCGTCTGCCACAGCGACCTGCACCATATCCAGGGCAAGGTACCCCACCCCACGCCGGTCGTGTTCGGGCATGAAGGCGCGGGCATCGTCGAGGCCGTCGGGGCGGACGTGACGTCGGTCAAGGTCGGCGACCACGTCCTGACGTCCTACATTCCATCCTGCGGGCGCTGTTCCTGGTGCATCACTGGTCGTCCGAATCTCTGCGACCTACGCGATCTGCCCCGCCACTTGATGCACGATGGCACCAGCCGCTTCCGCAAGGGCAATCAGGAGATCTACCAGTACCTCCAGGTCTCGACCTACGCCGACCGCGCCGTCGTCCCTGAGGTTAGCCTGATTCCGATCCGTAAGGACGCCCCACTCGACGTGATCTGCCTGGTCTCGTGCGGCGTCATGACCGGCGCTGGCTCGGTCATGAACCGCGCCAAGGTCACGCCCGGCTCGAGCGTAGCGGTCTTCGGCTGCGGCGGTATCGGGCTGAACGCCATTCAGATGGCGAAGATCATGGGCGCCTCGAAGATCATCGCCGTGGACGTGTTCGACCAGAAACTCGAATGGTCCAGGGAGTTCGGCTCGACCCATCTGGTCAACGCCTCACGGGAAGACCCGGTCGAGCGCATTCACGAGATCTGTGGCAAGGGCGGCGCCGACTATGCCATCGAGGCGGTCGGGCTACAGAAGACGATGGAGCAGGCCGTGGTGGCGGTCCATCGCGGCGGCACAGCGGTCATGATCGGCGTCGCGCCGACCGGCACTCGGATCAGCATCGAGACGCCGATGCTCCTTCAGGAGCGGATCGTCACTGGCACGTCGTTCGGGAGTTCCCGACAGCGCGTCGACCTGCCGATGATCGTCGACATGTTCATGGACGGCACCTACAAGCTCCGCGAACTGATCTCCCAGCAGATCGATCTCGAAGACCTGAACCGGGCCTACGAGGAACTGGAGCGCGGCGAGGTCCGCCGGAGCGTGATCGTCTACAACTGAGTCGAGCGTGACGAGGGGTGAGTGACGAGCGAACGAGCTATCAGTTGTCAGAGATCGGGAGCGTGGGCCGGCGCGTCGTCCATCCTCCGATGCCTGACTAATGGCTGACCACTCGCCACTCACCACCCATCAGAACCGAGCTCCAGTCCGCCCCGCTCAGCACCATCACCCCACTCACGGAGAACCAGACGAGCCGGACTGCCGTGCCGCCCACTGCGGCGTGTGGCACGGGCGGGTGCTGGTGACCGGCCAGGAGATGGGGCTGTATCCGTGGACCGGACGGGCAGTTCACCCGACCGGTCCCTCGGATCCTCTGAGAGCCTGGCGCGGCCTTCCACGAGCCGAGCCAACCTCGCCCGGCGTCACGTTGCGGACGATGGACGAGTTTCGGCAATCGTGGGAAGCGGTCGCCGCCCGGATAGCTCAGAGCCGGTCCAGCGCCCGTCCGGAGACGGTGCGCCCTCGTGCTCGGAGAGCACGGCCGGGACGAGCCGCAGCGCAATGCCCAGCCGCACCACCTTGAACCAGGCCCCAGCGAACGCGGTGACCTGAGCGGCCAGCAGCGACCCAAGGATGGCGAGTGGCGACGAAGGATCGCCCACGAACGGCATCCAGGTCTGAACGAGCAGCAGCCCGATGCTCGGGAGCGCCAGCGCGAGCCAGATGATAGGCGGCCGGGGGTGGAACGTCAGCTGCGTCGCAGCCCGCAATCCGTGCCATGCCGCGCGGTCGCCGCACCGCACCATCCAGGCTCGCGCCAACTCGAGCCAGCCTGCCAGTAGCGACAGCCAGGCAACCTGAAGTACGAAGGCTACGGTCGGCGTCAGCACGCGTTGGAGCCACATCAGCAGCAAGGCCGCCGCAACGGCGAGCACACCGTAGACGACCATGCCGAGGAGCCCGAGCCGCACGAACGGCCAGAACCAGCAGCGGCAGGCCACCCAGAACCCCGGTGCCATGCGGCGCCCCCGAAGCACGCCCACGCTGGACCGCTCGTCGGTCGCCCGTTGCTCGAGGGGTGGCACGCGGGAGTGTGCTCCGCCGACTGGTCCAACCGCGAGTTGGAGACGTTCGAGGATGCCGCCGGCCAGGAATGCATACACCACGCCGTTCAGGATCAACGCCACCACTCCGACCAGCAGCCCCAGCAAGATCAGCAACAGCCCCGCGCGGAGACGTGTATCGTCGACGTAGCTACTCGGCGCTCCAACTTCCCCCAGCGCCTCGACGACCAGGTTCAGCCAGGAGGGATCGAGCAGGCCAGTCCGCCAGGGCCGGTTGCCAGCAGCGAGGTGAGCTGCCGCTATGACGATCGCGGTCGGTACGGCCGCGAGGGCGAGCGTCGCGAGGTACAGCGGAGCGGCGAAGCGCAACGCCCGAGCGAGCAGCCGGCCCACAGCCGCACCGGCCGCCTGCCCCGCCGCCACTCGCGCCCTCGCGCCCATCATCGAGTCATTCACTCCGTCATTCGCACGCGCGTGCGGTCATGTACACGCCCGCCCCCCCCATTGTGCTCAACCGATCGTGCCGAAAAGCTGCAAGGCCGTCTGCGCTAGCCCGAGGAGACGGACGCCGAGTGCCACCAGCGGCGTCCGAGACGGCACCACGTCGACGCTATCGTTCAGGCGATCGAGCTCCAGGCCGATGGTCTGGTCCGGGTCGAGCTCGACCCGGCCGAGCTCCCGACCACCTGTGTCGAGCACGAGCGACGAGTCGGCGCCGCTCCAGGTCTGTCGCGCGGTCGTACCGTCCGCAAGAGTCAAGCGCACGTCGACTGGGAACGCAACACTGCCGGTCCGCGCGACGGTCGCGCCCCGCTCGCTCACCCCGGCGATCCGATACTCGACCACACCCGTACCGAAGACCAGTGGCTGGAAGAACCAGCCGAGCGATTCGCCGGTGCCGGCCTCCAGTGCGGCCTGAAGGTCAGCGGCGGTCGGGTGCCGCCAGCGCCAGCGGTCGAAATAGCCATGCATCGCGCTGGTGAAGCGATCCGTACCGAGCATGCGCTCGAGTGTCTGGAAGGTGAGCATGCCCTTCGAGTAGACGGTCGCACCGTACGCGACGTAGCTCGGGAAGGTCCACGACGGTTGATCCAGCCGCTCGGTTGCGGCGATCGCCTCGAATTGGGCGCGATGGGTCGTGCCGTAGCCAAGCTCGATTGGCCCGATGGCCACCAGCGATTTCCGCGTGCCATAGAGCGCGGCGAGCACGCGGGTGGTCGCATAGTCGGCCAGGCCCTCGTCGAGCCACGCTTCACGGCCCTCGTTGGTGGCCGTCTGCATCGGCGACCACTGATGGGCGATCTCGTGGGCGGTCACGACTTCGACATCGCGGATGCCCCGTTCGATACCAAATGGACCGCTCGTCGCCAGTCCAAGCGTGACGAGGGTCGGGTATTCCATGCCGCCTGCGCCCGATGCATTCGCCGGCGGAACCACCAGCGTCAGCTTCGGCCAGGGGTAGGCGCCGAACCAGCGGCCTAGCATGTCGAGGGTGGCCGACGCCGTGTCGAAGTAGCGGCCGTCCGACGCCCGGTCGCTGGCCGCCGGTGCCAGGAGCTCCAGTTCGACCCGCTGGCCAGCCGCGATGATGGAACGCGTCACCTGACGGTACCCGGCCCAGGCCGTCCAGGCGACGTCGCTGACCGACTCAGCGCGGTAGCGGACGGTGGCGGTGCCGTCGCGATTCTCGGTGCGAGAATCCCGGACGCCGGAGGCGCCGGTCACGTAGCCGCCCGGGACGGTGAGCGCCAGCGTGTAATCGCCGAAGTCGGCAAAGAACTCGGAGTTCGCGTGCCAGGGCTCGACATCCCAGGTACCCCGGTCGTAAACCGCGAGCTTGGGGTACCACTGACCCGCCATGACGAACAGACCGGCCCCACTCGAATCCGGCGCGACGCCGGTCCGGGCAAACACGCGCGGCAACTGACTCGTCCAGGTGGCGGCGAAATGGATTGTCTCGCCGGGACCGATTGGCCGGGGCAACGGAACCCGCAGGACGGTCTCGGCCGACGCGGCATCGGCTGGCAGAACGTCGACCGTCGAGCCGTCCGCGCCAAGCACGTGCAGCCGCTCCAGGGCGATCCAGCCCGGATGACTCGGATCGTAGTCGTTGCCTCGGTGGATGCCCGAAGCCTCCCGCATCCAGATGGTGTTCTGGTCGCGGAAGGCGTTCAGGTACAGCTTCAGCCAGATCTCCGAGAGCGTGTTGGCCGAAGGGTTGCGGTAGCTGATGGTTTCGGTGGCGTGGATCTGCCACGTCGCCGGATCGAAGCGGGCCTGGATGTCGTAGGACGCGGTATCAGTGCGCGCAGGGGCCGGCGTGCCGGCCCCCACCTCTGGGCCTGGTGTGGCAGGGGTGGCCGGCGCGGCTGTCTGTGCGAACGCCTGCGGCGCGGCGGATATCAGGGTGAGCAGCAGTGCGACGAACACGCAGAGCGGCGGTGTCAGACGACAATAGCGACCGCTCATCTCCATCTCGTCATCTCATCGTCCTCTCAGGCAAGCGGACGACGGGAGCCATGACGATAGGGCGCTCGGGTGTGCCACGGAGCCTCAGGATCGGCCTGCCCTACGTCACGGTCACGGGCCGCTGACACGCACTGGCGCTCGAACGGCCGCGGTCCGGACGGAGGATCATGGCAAAGGTCACGTACGTGGATACCATGTGCGGTTCGAGTGCTAGTGCTCAAGACCTTCTGTAAAGATGCGGACATAGCGCCAGGTGAAGATGCGTCACATCAAGATGCGGGCAGTGCAGGAGGCGTGCCCTGCGCGATCCCGGCATCGGCCGGCGCGTCGGCTCGACAAGCGGCTCGGTCACCGTCGGCGCCATCGCCCCGGCCACCGGCCGGGCGGGGAGGCCGAGGGCCCCTCGGTGGCGGCGCGGCGCGAGCGATAGCGTAGCGTGAGGTGCGTCGCCAGCCAGCCAACCGCCCAGATCCCGAAGAAGACGGCGGCGATGATCGCGATGTCCAGCAGGTTGTCCGGGTCGGTCGCGCCGAAGAGGAAGAACCGCGCCACCAGTGACACGGCATACAGGACCGCCCCAACTTTGAAGGCGAATTTCAGGCGGTCACGAGCGAAGAAGATACCGAGGACGAGCAGAATGCCGGCGGCCAGGACGAGACTACTCTTCATAGCAGGCCATCAGCCTTCAAGACGGTCGAGCAGACGGTCACTTCCCCCTCCCGGGAGCGCTAGCACCCGCGCATTGGCGAAGTATGGAAAGTCGTACTCGGTCAGATCGCCGGCCGCCTTGCCGGGGACCGGAAACAGCCGACAGCTCAGCGGCTTGTGGAGCGCCACTGCCAGTGCGGCAACGTCCAGGGTGACCGCGGCGAGCGCGGCCGGCGCAGCGTCGCCGGGCAGCGGCACGGTGTCGAGGCCGGTGCCACAGACAGCCGAGTAGAGCAGCAGATCCCGCCAGGTCAGGTGTCCGCCGGCGGTCCGGGCCGCAAGCACCGAGTCCTCGAGGACTGGCAGCATCAGCCCCGAGAACCCGACGTGCTGGAACGGCAGCCGCTTGAGCATACCGGTCAGGATCGATGCGGCGGTCAGCGTGCCGGCCCCGCCGAAAACGCCGACGCCGAGGTCTTCGAGCATCCCGGCTGAACTGACCGCGTCGGCGGGGAACGGCGCGGGCGTCAGGTCAGTACCGCCATAGCTGACACCAGTCTCTTCAGCCAGTCTGCGCGCTAGAGTCTCAACTCGTTGGACGCTCGCCCCGAGGGTTTCGACGAGACGCCGTTCGAGGGTCGCCACGTCTCCAGCCTCGACGAAGGCTCGGCGGACGTCGTCGGCCGCCTCCAGCCCGATGGTGAAGCGGGGCGGGCCGCCTGCGTGATAGGCGGAGGGGAAGAACGGGATGTTCGGGCCGCACTCGGCGACGGCACAGAAGCGGAAGTTGCCGAAGCCGAGCGGTGTCTCATGCGCGAGACGAGCGATCGTCTCGCCGACGGCCCGTGCAGCGCTCGGGTAGAGCCTGCCGTTCGCAGCCGTCTCGATGGAGGCCGACACCTGCTCAGTCGCGCCGATGGCGTCGGGCAGCATGGCGGCGTAGGCGGTCGCACGAGGCGGATCGAGGCGGCTCCAGCGGACCGGCCCGAGCGTGGTGAACTCGATGCCCTCTGCCTGGCACACCGCCTCGACTTCCTGGGCCATCGGCACGACCCAATCGGGGCTTGCCTCCGGCCGCAACTCGGCGAACGGCGAGAGGGCGAGTCGGGTGGTCTGAACCTCGACTCCGGCGTCCTCGAAGCGTGCGCGGGCGGCACGCAGGAATCGCCCGGCCCCCTGGACGTCCTCGACGACCAGGGGCCAGGATGCATCGATGCCGACGCAGATCGAGCGAATCTTCACCGGAGCCTCGCGGCACTATACCCGCTCCGTCAGTATCTGTACTCGCCTGTTTCTGTGCCGGTCAGGCGAGAGGGGGAAGCACGTTGATGGCACGACACGCGCGGTAGAATGCGGCGGGAGGCCAGTATGGCAACGCGCGGTGTGCGGTTCCTGGCGTCCGACATCTGGGACGCACCAGACGATGGCAACCGGTACGAGGTGATCGACAGTGAGTTGTACGTGAACCCGGCACCGGGCTGGCGCCACCAGCGCACCGTTGGGGCGCTCTACCGTGTCGTGAGCACCTGGGTCGTCGAGTACGCACTCGGAGAGATCGTTCCTGCACCGACGGGCGTGGTGCTGGACGAGGGCACCGGCGTCGAGCCGGACATCCTCTTCATCTCCAACCAGCGCCGCTCGCTGATCTCCGAGCGCGGTGTCGAGGGGCCGCCCGATCTCGTCGTCGAGGTGCTCTCGCCCGGCACAGCCACATACGACCGAGGCATCAAGCTCCGACGCTACGCTGCTGCCGGCATCCCTCATTACTGGATTGTCGATCCCATCGAGCGGGTGCTGGAGGAACGGGTGCTCGGTGACGACGGCTACCGTCTGATCGGAACATCCGGTGCGAGCGATACCTTCCGTCCGGTGCTGTTCCCTGGCCTGGAGATCGCCCTCGACGACCTCTGGCAGTAGTTGGCGCGCACCAGCCAGGTGTGCGAGGACCGAGGTTTGAAGCCCTGGCCTCGAGGACCTCGGAGTCGTTGCCTTGCACCAGGGCGATCGGGCGTGCCACGATGCCGGCACACTGCGGCGTGAGGTGGCGGGCGTGCGCTTCGATCCAGCGATGACGCGGGATGAGATCCTCGACGCGCTCCTGGCGGCGGCGCGGGCAACCTGGGGCGACGAGCGCCTCGGCGAGCTACGTGCCACCCTCGAATTGACGGCCGGCGCGATCTGGCGCATCGAGCGCGAACCGCTCGAGCCGATGGACGTGGAGCCGTAACATGACCGACGTACAGCTTGTCGAGCGACCTGAGGTCGAGTTGCATGACCTGACCGCGACGCAGGCCGCCGCTGCCATCCGCGCCGGCGAGGTCTCCTCGGGAGCTCTCGTCGAGGCGCTGCTGCGCCGCATCGAACGCTCAGAGCCGACGTTGCAGGCGTTCGTGACTGTCG
The DNA here is from genome assembly GCA_020845495.1 of Chloroflexota bacterium. The sequence goes on along the minus strand of JADLFM010000244.1, from coordinate 1,440 downwards.
ACGCCGAGGGTGCGCGGGCGGCGGCGTTCGCGGCTGACACGACGTTGCGCCGTCAGGGCACGCCGGTCGGGCCGCTGCACGGAGTCCCGTTCGCCGCGAAGGACATCTACAACACGGCCGGCCTCCGGACCACAGCCGGCTTCCCGCCGCTCGCTGATAACGTGCCGGGCGGTGACGCCGAGACGATCGTGCGACTGAAGGAAGCCGGCGCGGTCCTCATCGGGAAGACGGTCACGACGCAGTTCGCGTCGGCCGATCCGCCACCGACGACGAATCCCTGGCGCGCCGACCGAACACCTGGCGGATCGAGCAGCGGGTCCGCCGCGGCGGTCGCGGCACGGCTGGTGCCGTTCGCACTCGGCACCCAGACGGGTGGCTCGATCCTGAGGCCGGCCGCGTACAACGGCATCGTTGGCCTCAAGCCGACCTACGGGCGGGTCAGCCGACGCGGCATCGTTCCCCTGGCCTGGAGCCTCGATCACGCCGGGCCGCTGACTCGCAGCGTCGAGGATGCTGCACTCGTCCTCGGCGTGCTGGCCGGCCACGATCCGGCCGACCCCCACTCACTCGCCGCCGAGGTGCCGGACTATCTGGCGGCGCTGGGGGTGCCGCTGCGTAGGCCACGGCTGGCGCTGCTCGCCGAGTTCGTCCAGCGAGCCGAACCGGATGTGCGCGCCCACGTGGAGAGCGTCGCCGCGCGGCTTGCGGCGGCCGGCGCGGACATCGTCTCGAGGCGCCTGCCCTCCGCCTACGACCTGTTCCAGGAAGTCCATCGGCTCACAATGCAGACCGAGGCGGCCACCGTCCATCTCGCCTGGATCGCCCGCAACCCTGACGACTACAGCCCGAAGATCCGTGCTCAGGCGATGGCTGGCCAGTTGGTGCCAGCCTGGGCGCACCTCCATGCCCAGCGGCTGCGGCGCCTGCTTTCGGCCGAGGTCGCGGCGGCGCTCGACGGCCTTGACGGCTTCCTTGCTCCGAGCGTGTCGAACTTGCCACCCACGCCGGAGACCACCGGCGACCCTTCGTTCCAGTCCCCCTGGTCGCTGCTTGGGTTGCCGGCCATCACCCTCCCGAGCGGCGTCTCCGACGACGGGCTACCGTTTGGCGTTCAGGTGATCGGGAAGCGTCTCGACGAGTCGACGGTATTTCGGGCAGCGAGTTGGATCGAGGACATCCTTGGCTTCGACCAACACCCCCCTGAACGCGCCTGAATCAGTTCTGGCGACGAGCGGTGAGCCGCGGGCGCTGATTTGGATGCCGAGATTTCGGCATACCTCGAGCGACCTACACCCCGCGAGCGGGTCGTCCGGGCGGCACGGCGACAACGCACGGCGACAACGCACGGCGACAACGCACGGCGACAACGCACGGCGACAACGCACGGCGACAACGCACGGCGACAACGCACGGCGACAACGCACGGCGACAACGCACGGC
>JADLFM010000243.1 GCA_020845495.1 Chloroflexota bacterium | reverse complement strand
GGCAACACCTTCGTGGAGTGGGGCAAGCAGAACGGCGGCCTCAAGGTCGAGTGGCAATCCATCCCCGGCTCGCCGCAGCAGCTCGCCAAGGAGTCGGCCGCGCTCGCCGCCGGTCAGCCACCGGAGGCGATCAACGACAACCTGGTCTACTGGTACACCCAGGGTGAGATGGGCAGCGTCAAGGACATCGCCACCAGGTACAAGGACCAGGCCGGCGGGATGTACGACATCGCCATCTCCTCCGCGACGGCGACGGATGGCGGGATGTTCGCCGCGCCCTACGCCATCGACGTCTGGCCGTCGCAGTGGCGCACTGATGAGATCGGAGCGGCCAATGACGGCAAGTTCTTCGCGACCTGGGACGAGTTGATCGAGAAAGGCCCAGGCATCCAGAAACCGCCACGCACCTACACCTTCGCGATGGCGCTCGGGCACGAGGGTGACCACGTCAACAACATGCTCAGCGTGCTCTGGAGCTACGGCGGCCGGATCAACGACGAGAAGGGCGTGCCGGACATCAAGAACCCGGCCAACAAGGCCGGCATCGACACAATCGCGCGGATGTGGAAAGCGAAGCTGATCCCGCCGGACACCCTTGCCCAGACCGTGACGTCCTGGAACAACGAGACCTACCAGAAGGGCCGTGGACTGCTGGCGATCAACCCGGCCACGATCATGGGCTGGTTGCTCGTCAACGATAAGGAACTGGCTGACAAGACCGGTATCGCGCCGAACCCGGCTGGCTCGGCCGGCTCGTTCGCCGAAGGCGCGATGATCGGCTTCAACTACTTCAAGAAGGCGAAGCTGGCCGATAAGGCGCCGTCCGCGCTCGACTTCTTCATGGTGCCCGAGAATCAGAACAAGATCTCGCAGTCGGTCGAAGGGCGATTCGTGCCGGTGTATCGCGACCAGGCGTCGGGTGACTTCTGGGAGAAGAGCAAGTTCGCGCAGATGAAGAAGATCGCCGAGAACGGCCGGGTCCGCAACTGGCCCGCTCCCCAGCAGCCCTGGGAGTCGGACATCGAAAGCTCGACCTACGTGCTCTCGGACATGATGAACAAGATCCTCAATGACAACATGGCGATCGAGGACGCCCAGGCATGGGCGCAGACCTCGATGATGGACTCATACAACTCAGCCACCAAGAAACAGGGCTGACCCCGCCGCAGGTTGTCGACCGCGCGTCGCCGGGACGCCGCACGTGGTCGGCCGCACTGAACCAGCCCGTCGCGGCACGTACCCGCTCGTGAGCACCCTCCTCGTCAGACAGTCTCTCGTCGGCAGGCCCGCCTCCAACTGATGGAGGCGGGCCTGCCAATCTCGACCCGATTCGAGGTCTCAATCAGCGGCCGTCAGACAGTGGCGGCGAACGCCGGCCGCTCGCTGCTCGACACAATCAGGCATCGACGCGAAGTTTGCATTGCGCAAATTGATTGACTTTTGCTGCACCATGGGTAGAATGGCCCCTATATCGCCCCACTCGACAACATCAGGCCCGTCCGACGATCCGCAGTGACAGGCGAATAGGACACTGTCGCCGAGACCCTCGTCGACGATCTCGGCAGGCGAACGCTCACCCGAACCGACCTCAGTCATCCTACGGCGTGGCATAGGCGCCACCCCCGCCGCGACATCTCGCAGCGTACAGAGGAGGCCGAGTTATGGACACGCAGCGCCGCGTAATGCCATGGTCGCGCCGGACGTTCTTCCGGCGGGTGGGAGGGCTGAGCGCCGTCCTTGTGCTGGCGGCGTGCGGCCAGCCAGCAGCGCCGGCCAGCAAGCCCGCCGAGACCAAGCCCGCCGAGACCAAGCCCGCCAGTGGTGCAGCCGCAAGCAAGCCCGTCGCCACGACCGCGCCGGCCGCTCCGGCGGCGGCGCCTGCTCCGACCACGGCCGCGGCAGCCAAGCCCACTGCCGAGATCAAACCGGTGGCGTCAGGGGTCTTCAACGTCTGGTTCTCCGCCAACTGGAACACCGTCACCGACGAGGCGGTTGGCAACACCTTCGTGGAGTGGGGCAAGCAGAACGGCGGCCTCAAGGTCGAGTGGCAATCCATCCCCGGCTCGCCGCAGCAGCTCGCCAAGGAGTCGGCCGCGCTCGCCGCCGGCCAGCCACCGGAGGCGATCAACGACAACCTGGTCTACTGGTACACCCAGGGTGAGATGGGCAGTGTCAAGGACATCGCCACCAGGTACAAGGACCAGGCCGGCGGGATGTACGACATCGCCATCTCCTCCGCGACGGCGACGGACGGCGGGATGTTCGCCGCGCCCTACGCCATCGACGTCTGGCCGTCGCAGTGGCGCATCGACGAGATCGGAGCGGCCAATAACGGCAAGTTCTTCGCGACCTGGGACGAGTTGATCGAGCTCGGACCGAAGATTCAGAAACCGCCGCGCACCTACACCTTCGCGATGGCGCTCGGGCATGAGGGTGACCACGTCAACAATCTGCTCAGCGTGCTCTGGAGCTACGGCGGCCGGATCAACGACGAAAAGGGCGTGCCGGACATCAAGAACCCGGCCAACAAGGCCGGCATCGACGCCGTCGTCAGAATGTGGAAGGCCAAGCTGATCCCGCCGGACACGTTCGCCCAGACCGTGACGTCCTGGAACAACGAGACCTACCAGAAGGGCCGTGGACTGCTGGCGATCAACCCGGCCACGATCATGGGCTGGTTGCTCGTCAACGATAAGGAACTCGCCGACAAGACCGGTATCGCGCCGAACCCGGCCGGCTCGGTCGGCTCGTTCGCCCAGGGCGCGATGATCGGCTTCAACTACTTCAAGCGGGCGAAGCTGGCCGATAAGGCGCCGTCCGCGCTCGACTTCTTCATGGTGCCCGCGAACCAGAACAAGATCTCGCAGTCGGTTGAAGGGCGGTTCGTGCCGGTCTACCGCAACCAGGCGACGGGCGATTTCTGGGAGAAGAGCAAGTTCGCGGAGATGAAGAAGATCGCCGAGAACGGTCGTGACCGCAACTGGCCCGCCCCTCAGCAGCCCTGGGAGTCGGACATCGAGAGCTCGACGTATGTGCTTTCGGACATGATGAACAAGATCATCAACGAGAATATGGCGATCGAGGATGCCCAGGCCTGGGCCCAGGAAGGGATGATGGACTCGTACAACAAGGCCACCAAGAAGCAAGGCTGACCCGGCCTCAGCGCGCATCGATCGCAGCCTGTCGCACGCCGGCATGCAGCCCGCCTCTGTTCACCACCTCCGATATCGGCAGGCCCGCCTCCCACCGCTGGGAGGCGGGCCTGCCGATATCGACCCGATTCGAGCTCTCACTCAGCGGCCGTCAGGCAGTAGCGAGTCAGTGGCGGCAAACGCTGGCCGCTCGCTGCTCACCACAATCGCGCATCGATGCGGCGTTAGCATTGCGCAAATCAATTGACTTTTGCTGTGCCTTGGGTAGAATGGCCCCTATATCGCCCTGCTCGACAACATCGAGCCCTATCGACAATCCGCTGTGATGGGCGAACGGACACCGTCGCCGAGGCCCGCATTCAAGACCCCTGGCATTCGAAAGCCCAGGTGAACGCTCACTCGAACTGACCTCAGTGATCCGAAGGCGTGGCTCTGGTGCCGCGCCCGCCGCGAGTCTTCGTAGCGATAGAGGAGGTTGAGTTATGGACACGCAACGCCGCGTGACGGCCTGGTCACGCCGGACGTTCTTCCGGCGCGTGGGAGGGCTGAGCGCCGTTCTGGTCCTGGCCGCGTGCAGCCAGCCGTCGGCGCCGGCCAGCAAACCCGCCGAGACCAAGCCCGCCGAGACCAAGCCCGCCAGTGGTGCGGCTCCCTCGGGCAAGCCTGCTGCGACGACCGCGCCAGCGGCTCCAGCGGCAGCGCCCACCACGGCTGCGGCGGCCAAGCCTGCCGCCGACACCAAGCCGGCGACGACAGGCGTCTTCAACGTCTGGTTCTCGGCCAACTGGAACACCGTCACCGACGAGGCGGTCGGCAACACCTTCGTGGAGTGGGGCAAGCAGAACGGTGGCCTCAAGGTCGAGTGGCAGTCCATTCCCGGCTCGCCGCAGCAGCTTGCCAAGGAGTCGGCTGCCGTCGCCGCTGGCCAGCCGCCCGAGGTGAACCGCAGCAACTTGACCTACTGGTACAGCCAGGGTGAGGCCGCCAACGTCAAGGATCTTGTCGAGAAGTACAAGGACAAGGCCGGCGGCATGTACCCGATCGCCATCAGCTCCCAGACGGTCGCGGATGGTGGGGTGATCGGCGTGCCCTGGGCGATCGACGTCTGGCCGCCTCAGTGGCGTATCGACGAGATCGGGGCGGCCAATAACGGCAAGTTCTTCGAGTCCTGGGATCAGTTGATCGAACTCGGGCCGAAGATCCAGAAGCCACCTCGCACCTACACCTTCGGCATGGCGCTTGGGCATGAGGGCGACCATGTCAACAACATGGTCACTGTGCTCTGGGGTTACGGCGGCCGGCTCGCGGACGAGAAGGGCGTCCCGGACATCAAGAACCCGGCGAACAAGGGCGGGATCGACGCGATAGCGCGGATGTGGAAGGCGAAGGTCATCCCGCCGGACACGTTTGCCCAGACCGTCACGTCCTGGAACAACGAGACCTATCAGAAGGGTCGCTCGCTGATGGCGATCAATCCGGCCACGATCATGGGCTGGCTGCTCGTCAACGACAAGGAACTGGCCGAGAAGACCGGCATCGCACAGGCGCCGAAGGGTCCGGCGGGTTCGTTCGCCGAAGGTGCGTCGCTGGCCTTCATGATCTTCAAGAAGGCGAAGCTCGCCGACAAGGCGCCGTCCGCGCTCGAGTTCTTCATTCAGCCAGAGAACCTCGAAAAGACGTCCAAGGCGGTGGAAGGGCGATTCGTGCCGCTCTATCGCGACCACACCAAGGGCGACTTCTGGCAGAAGAGCAAGTTTGCTGAGATGCGGATCATCGCCGAGAACGGTCGGATTCGCGAGTGGCCGGCTCCGCCGCAGGCCTGGATCCCGGACATCACCGATGCGCGCTACACCCTCTCCGACATGATGAACAAGATCGTGAACGAGGGGATGTCCATTGAGGATGCCCAAGATTGGGCGCAGAAGGAGATGATGGACTCGTACGAGAAGATCAAGAAGGCCTGACAGACGTCCGGGCGGCAGCGGCCGGCAGTCGTCGTCGACTGCCGGCCCATCTCGTTCTCTCGCGATCGCCGCAGGCACTCGTCGGGCTGACGCGCACAGCACGGACCCGGCGATGCCAGTGCATCACGACAGAGCGGTGCAAGGAGGCACTTCAGTGGCCCAGCGGGCTGCTCCAACGTTTGCGAGAGTCTCACGCGCGTCGCCAGGACCCCTGCTGCGCCGCGTGCTTGGGCCGGATGGTCTCCTGGCCTGGTGCCTGGTGGCACCGGTCGTCCTGATCGTACTGGCCCTGCTGATCTACCCGTTCGTCGACGCGATCTTGCTGAGCTTCCAGCAGCGCTTCATCGGTCAAGAGGGCACCTGGATCGGGCTCGGCAACTACGCGGACATCCTCTCAGGCCGAGACGGGTTGTTCTTGCGCGCGCTGCTCGTGACGTTCGCGGTCACCGGCGGCGCCATCTTTGGCAAGCTCCTCATCGGGCTGGCGATGGCGAGCGTCCTGAACCAGGACATCCCCCTCCGCAACATCTTCCGCGGCATCATGTTCTTGCCGTGGGCGGTGCCGGCGGTGGTGTCAGCGTACGTATGGCGCTTCCTGTTCGACACGACCGGCCCGATCAACGGGCTGATCGCGAACTACCAGTTGCTCGACGACTACATCTACTTCTTCAACGATGCGAGCGTCGCGTTGCCGGCCCTGATCCTGGTGACAATCTGGTCGGGTACGCCGTTCTGGACGATGAACATCCTGGCCGGGATGCAGGCGATCGGTCAGGAGATGTACGAGGCGGCCGAGATCGACGGGGCCGGGACCTGGCAGCGCTTCTGGAGCATCACGCTGCCAAGCCTTCAGCCGGTCCTGTTCGTCACGGCGATGCTCTCGACGATCTGGACGTCCGCGAACCTGACCCAGATTTTCGTGCTGACCGGCGGCGGCCCGAACTACGCGACGACGACCGTCCCGCTGCTGTCGTACCTCGTCGCCATTCCCGGGCATCAGCTTGGGGCAGGCGCGGCCATCTCGATGACGCTGGTGCCGTTCTACGCGGTGCTCGTGTACTTCTTGACGCGCCGCATGCTGAGGCAGGAGTAACTCATGGCTGTCGCCGCTCGCCGCCTGCGTGGCGCGAACCGGGCTGGACGCCGCACGATGGGCTCCGGCTGGGTGGTCGCGACCTACGTCGCGCTGGTCTTCTTTACCCTCTGGACGATCATTCCGTTCCTGTGGATGTTCCTGGCCTCGATCAAGACGAACAAGGAGATCTACCAGGACTTCACGATTTTCCCGAAGCACGTGTTTCTCGGGCACTACGTCGACCTCTTGTCTGGGCCGTTTGCCATCTGGATGCGGAACAGCACGGCGGTGTCGGTCGCGGCCACGCTGCTGTCGCTGATCCTCGGCTCGCTCGGGGCCTACGCGATCACCCGACTGCGCTTCACCGGCCGCAAGACGATCGCCGTCGGGCTGGTGTTCACCTACCTGCTGCCGACCTCGCTCCTGTTCATCCCGCTCTTCCAGGTGGTGGCGGCGGCCGGCCTGAATGACTCGATCTTCGGCTTGATGCTGGTGTACCCGTCATTCACGCTGCCGTTCTGCACCTGGATGCTGACGAGCTACTTCCGGAGCATCCCCGTCGAGTTGGAAGAGGCCGCGCTGATCGACGGCTGTGGCCGGTTCGGGGTGTTGTTCCGGATCGTGCTGCCACTGGCCGCGCCAGCCCTGGTCGTGGTCGCGCTGTTCTCGTTCACTCAGGCCTGGAACGAGTTCCTGTACGCCCTCGTGTTCACGAACTCGCTCGCCTCTCGGACGGTGACGGTCGGGCTCACGCTGATGCTCGGCGAGGACGTGTTCTATTGGGGCAAGATGATGGCCGGGGCGCTGATCACTGCGATCCCACCGGTCGTGATGTACACGCTGGCACAGCGGCTGGTGATCCGAGGCCTCGTGCTCGGCGGCGTCAAGGGCTGACCCTGACTCGCCACTCGCTTTCGCACCCGGCAGCGTAGCGTCTCGCTCGCCAGGAGGCCCGCCCCCGAAGCTTCGGGGGCGGGCCTCCTGGTGTACCGCGCACCGAGAGTCGGGATGAGGTACACCGCGCGCGTGCGGCGTACCCTGCGGGCAAGGTTATCGCGCTGACGGCACGGGCTCACGCAGCGGCGTGACCACCTCGTTCCAGAGCCAGCGGGCGTGCTCGGCGCTGTACGGCTGGGGGCAGGTGAAGATCAGGTGGGTCGCCCCGGCTGCAACGTACTGACGGCCGACCTCGATCGACTCAGCAGCAGAGGGGCCGGCTCGGAACTGCACCGAACGCACGATCTCGGCTGGATCCCGCCCGATGGCTGCGCAGTGCTCGGCCAGGACGCGCTGCTTGTGGACGAACTCCTCCGGCGACTTACCGTTGAAGTTCCACTCGCTGGCGTACCTGGCGACGATGCGAAGTGTCACTCTCTCGCCGCCCCCGCCGATAACGAGCGGCGGGTGGGGCTGCTGGATCGGCTTCGGCTCGTGGTACGCCGCCTTCAACTGATAGTGCTGGCCGTCGAAGGTAGGACGCTCCTGGGTCCAGAGCGCGATCATGACCTGACATGCCTCGTCGAGCATCCGCAGCCGTTCGCCTGGGGACGGGAGTGGGATGCCGTACTGCTGGTGCTCGTCGACCATCCAGCCGGCCCCAAGCCCCACGTCGAGCCGGCCGCCGGAGATGCGGTCGATAGTCGTCGCCATCTTGGCGAGCACACCGGGGTGACGAAACGTGTTGGCGGTGACCATCAGCCCGCCTCGGATCCGTGTGGAGAGCGCGAGCAGCACGGCCAGGATGGTCCAGCCCTCTTCTTCGGGCTGGGAGATGTCGTTCTGATTGAGCAGATGGTCGTGTGCCCAGGCGGTGTCGAAACCGAGGCGATCGGCCTCGAGCCAGGCGTCACGCATGCCCTCGTAGGTACCGGTCATCTGGGCGACCTTGATGCCAAACCGTAGCCGCTGCTCTGCCACGTGCGCTCCCGATTACGGTGTTTCGCGAGTATAGGCCGGGACGGAGAGGCGCGTAGCACTCGTCAGCGCCTGGTGTCCGCCGGACGTTCAGTGGTGAGCAGGCGCGGCCAGAAGACCGGCCGCACCTGCCTACTGCGAATCAGGCGTACGGGCTGCCCGAGCCGCTCGCCGGCCCCGAGCCCCGCAGATCCGCGATGGCCTTGCGGGCACCGGCCCCGAGGAACCCGGCGTCCGAGCCCAGTGGGCAGAGGTTGAAGCCCTGCTTGTAGCGGCGGGCTACTTCCTCCGGTCCAGTCGTGTGAATGCCGGCCTGGAGGTTGTGCTTCCTGGCGGTATCGACGATCTTCTGCACCGCCTCGATGTGCCGTGGGGCGTCGTGGTCGAGCTTCGGTTCCAGGCCCATCGTGATCGCCAGGTCGGACGGGCCAATGTAGAAGCCGTCGACCCCGGGCGTCGTCGCGATCTCCTCCAGGTTCTCGATCGCCTGCGTCGTCTCGATCATGACGAAGCAGAGGATCTCTGTATTGGCGTGGGCGAAGTAGTCCGAACCAGCGTAGAAGCGGGCACGGTTCGCCCCGTTCGAGCGGTAGCCGAGGGGGGCGTACTTCGTCGCACCGGCCGCCTTCTCAGCCTCGGCGCGCGAGTTCACCATCGGCACGATCACGCCGTAAGCGCCGGCGTCTAGGACGTACTGGATGTAGATTGGGTCGTTCCAGGGCACCCGCACCAGGGGGGTGACGTCGGTCGTGCTGATGGTCTGGAGCGCCAACGCCGCCCGGTCCGGGCCGATCGCCATGCCGTGCTGCATGTCGAGCACGAGGGCATCGAAGCCGGAGTGCGCCATCGTCTCGACCATATAGGTGTCCGGGCTGCCCAGCCAGCCCATGGCGAGCGGCTTCTTGTCCTGCCAGAACTGCTTGACCTTGTTCGGACGCATTCGTCCCTCCTCAATCGCACGGCGGCGCCGCCAGATCATTCAGCAACCAGGTCGCTCAGCCGGACGCCGCGCGTCCCCAAGCATACCCCGGCGCCACGCCTGCCATCGTCCGAGGTGTCCCGTGCCAGGCGTCCGCTGTTCGTGGTCGGGCGTGGCGTGGTGCTGGCGGATGCGCGAACGCCCATCGAACGGCGCAGCGAACTGGTCGGCACGCTCTTCGCGACGCTCGGGCGAGCGGCCGGGCGAGCGGCCGGGCTGGAGGGCGCGACGAGTCGCTCGCGCGTCGACTTGTGGGCGCTCGATGCCTGGCTTGCAAGCAGCAGCCGCCGCGCTCTCGCCCTCGACGCGGCGGTGATCCCCACGGTCGTCGCGGAGTGGCTGGAGGAGGTGTTCCGAGGCCACGAGCAGGAAGCAACCCGGGCGGCTTATCGTAGACCTGACCGTCAGTCGGACGGAGCAGGGCATCGCCACGGGAGGAAGGGCGAGGCCGTCAGGCCGGCTTCCCTGCCGGGCTATACTCGCCGGGAGCAGCCAGGGGTGCGCGACCCGGGTGCATCAGACACCAGAGCGGATGTCGGACACCATGTGAAGGGGGCAGGGCAACGATGAGCCACGCCGATACCAGTCCAATCAAGGGCCGCTATGCGGTCCGCTGTCAGTCGACGGACGTCCCGGGGCGATCGCTCGCCCACGCGCGGACGAATCACTGGATCATCGACTCACCGTCTGGGCCGAATGAGGCGGTCACGACCGGCGAAACGTTCATGGCCGGCATCGCCGCCTGTGGCGTGACGCTCGTGGAACTGCATGCCCAGCAGAAGGGCTTGCCCTTCGGAACGCTCGAAGTCTCCGCGGAGGGTGTGCGGACCGAGGCCAGCATGCCGGACTTCGCCCGCATCGACGTCCACTTCGCGTTCACTGGCGTCGACCGAGAGCAGGCGGCCTACTACGTCGACGTCTGGAAGAAGCATTGACCGCTCTACCGTGCGGTCGCCGTGGCGACCCAGGTGAACGTGGACTTCGAGGTCAGCCAGGTCTGAGCCCAACTGGGAATCACGTCGAGGCGCGGTCAAGAAGACGGCCTGAGGACACGAGTGGCGACATGCAGCACTCGTGTCCGGTATCAGCGGCGGTTGACGCCGCCGTTGATGTCGAGGGTGGCGCCGGTGATGTAGGCTGCCTCGTCTGAGGCCAGGAAGCGGACGCCCCAGGCGATCTCGGCCGGCTCGCCCAGCCGGCCGACTGGGATCAGTGCCGTCGTCGCGGCGAGTTGCTCGGGGGTCAGGGCTGCGCTCATGTCGGTCCGGATCTGACCAGGCGCGATCGCGTTGACGGTGATGCCGTGGGGCGCCAGATCCCGGGCAAGGGCCCGGGTAAAGGCGATCATGCCGCCCTTCGAGGCGCCGTAGGCCGGCGAGCCGCGCAGGCCGCCGGTCTGGGCCGAGATCGAGGCAATGTTCACGATCCGGCCCCAGCCGCGCTCGCGCATCGCCGGGATGACGGCCCGTGCGTAGGTGAAGGCCGAGGTCAGATTCACCCGCAGGATCTCATCCCACTCGTCGTCCGAGAGTTGCTCGACGCCCTTACGGGTGGCCATGCCGGCGTTGTTCACCAGCACGTCGGCCGGGCCGACTCCCTCGGCACAACGCTCGACCGACGCTCTGACCTCGGTCGGCTTGCCGACGTCGGCGACCACTACCAGCGCACGCCGGCCGAGGCCGTGGATTCGGGCGGCTACCTCCCCGAGCCTTTCAGCATCCCGCGCGATGAGCGCCACGTCGGCGCCCGCCCGCGCGACTTCCAGGGCGATGGCCGCCCCTAGCCCCCGACTGGCCCCGGTGACCAGCGCGACACGACCGTCGAGCCGGAACGGCTCCTGGCCTGGTCTTACCGGAGCGGGGGCGATCCCTTCCAGGGCAGGCTGGGTCATGGCGACACCACCACGGAGCACACCAGTTCACTCATGTGCCGGCCCTGGCATCGGCCGATGCATCGGCCTTGACGATGCCCAGGCCGGCCATAATCTCGTCCTTGAAAGCGAACAGGGCCGGCGTGCCGCCGGTGTGGATGAACACGACGGTGTCGTCCGCGCCCAGGCGCCCCGAGCGGGCATGATCGATCAGCCCGGCCATCGCCTTGCCAGTGTAGACCGGGTCGAGGATCAACCCCTCGGTGCGGGCGGCGAGACGGATTGCGTCAATCGCTTCGGGCGTCGGGATGCCATAGCCCTCGCCGACGTAGTCGTCATAACTCTCGACGTCGCCCTCACGCAGTTCGACGTCCCAGCCAAGCTGGCGGGCGGCGTCGCGGGCGCCGCTGAGTGCACCAGGCACTCGGTCTTCGCCTCGGCGCTGCGAGATCGCCACCGTCCGGAAGGATGCGCCCAGGAGCTTCTTACCGAGGATGAGGCCGGCGTGGCCCTTGTTGCCGGAGGTCATGTAGAGATGCGTCGGCGTGACCTCGAGCGCCGCCGTCTGCTCGACGATCTCGAGGGTGCAGAGCAGGTAGGCGAGCGCCGATCCGACCGCGAAGCCGGGCATGTGGTTCATGACGTAGGGCGTATGACCGAGCCGCTTCTGCTCCTCGGCGGTGTCCCGTAGGATCTGATCGAGGGCCGCGCCGCCCTCGGCATGGACGAGCCGAACATCGGCGCCGAGGATCTTGTCGACGAGCAGGTTGCCTTGCCAATCCCAGTCGCGCTCCGTCCGCAGCACGAGAATGGTGCGCATCCCCAGGATGTTGGCCGAAGCGGTCGTCTGGCGGGCCGAGTTCGACTGCGCCTCCAGGCCGGCAATCACGACGTCGGCGCCAAGCGTGACAGCTTCGGCCAGCCGGAACTCGAGGTTGCGGGTCTTATTGCCGCCGAACGCCAGCCCAGTCAGGTCGTCGCGCTTGACGAACAGTCGGCCAATGCCAAGCGTCTTGGCGAGGCGCGGCAATTCTTGAAGCGGCGTCGGTGCGATCGCGAGCGAGACACGGGGCACGCGAGCCACCCGTGCACGGATCTCCTCGAACGTGGACGGCCCGGTCACCCGGTCGAGCGTGGTCGCCATGATGCATCCCCCTTACCCCGTCTGTGGGGCGTGTCTCGGTGCCCGCGTGTCTCGGTGCCGCAGGCGAAACGACGATGAAGTCCCAGATGAAACCTATCTGAGTTGTCCGTACGGCCCGGTAGAGCCTCTCGTAGCTTTGGTCTAGCCGAGCCAGGATACCCGTCCGGTTCCCTCGTACGCGTCAGGCCGTCCGCCCCAGCCAGATACCCCCTTACCGCGCCTCGGAGCGCCGGCCCGGCTGGTCGGTCAGGCGCACGGGACAGCCGGGCGTGGCGCCAGTATGCTGGCCCTCATCCAGCACGAGTCGGCCGTTCACTGCGACGTGGCTAAACCCACTCGCCAACTGGCGCGGCCGTTCGAAGGTGGCGTTCTCGGCGACCGTCGCTTCGTCGAAGGCGACCAGATCAGCCCACATCCCGACCTTGACCAGTCCGCGATTCGCGATCGAGAGCCGCGCAGCCGGGAAGGCGGCAAACTTGCGGATCGCCTCCTCGAGCCGTAGGACGCGCCGCTCGCGGACATAGTGCTGCAACACTCGCGCGAACGTCCCAAAAGTGCGCGGGTGGGTAGCACTCCCGAGGTGGATGCCATCGCTGCCCATCATCTGGTACGGGTGCGTCAGCAGCGCCACGAGATCCTCGTCGCCGCCGCTTGCCTGGCTAACGTGCCCGACGCCAAGCTCCTCGTCGAGCAGCAGATCGCACACGAAGTCAGTCGGGTCTTTGCCGGATGCTGCGATTGCGCCGGCCACAGTCATGCCCTCCATCCAGCGACGCCCCTCCGAGCGGAGGTACGAGAGCGTCAGCCGGTCCCAGGCCGGTGCCTGCTCGCTCCAGGTGGCGCGGATCCTGGCCCGCACGTGCGGCGAGCTCAGCCGCGCCAGCTCGGCATCCGGGCCGCCCGCATGGACCCAATCCGGCAGCACTGAGTGGAACATCGAGCTCCCGGCGTTGTACTGGTAGCTGTCGAAGGTAACATCGAGGCCAGCGGTGCGTGCGCCCTCCAGCAACTCGATCACGCCGCGCACGTTGGCTGCGCTGCCGAGCCGCGCGGCCTTCAGGTGCGAGATGTGGAGCGGCAGGCCCGCCCGCTGGCAGATCTCGATGCTCTCGCGGATCGGGTCGAGCAAGGCGTCGCCGTGGCCGCGCATGTGGGTGACGTAGATGCCGCCGTAGCGGGCGGCAACCTCGCAGATGGCGACCATCTCATCGGTATTGGACCAGACGTTGGGGGGGTAAGTCAGGCCAGTCGAGATACCGAAGGCGCCGTCCTGCATCCCCTCTTCGACGATTCCCTGCATCCGGTCCAACTCTGCTGGCGTCGCGGGACGGTCGGCCCAGCCGAGCGCCCCGATTCGAATCGCGTTGTGGGGCACCAGGTAGCCGACGTTGACGCTCACCCGCCCATCGAAGCGGTCGAGGTAGGAGCTGACGCTCGTCCATCCCCAGCCGGCCCGAGGGTCGTCGCCGTTCAGGCCAGCCAGATGCCGGCGGATCTGCTCGCGGACCTCGGGCGTGACTGGCGTGTAGGAGAGGCCGTCCTGCCCGAGCAACTCGAACGTGACACCCTGGAACACCTTCGCCTCGTGGCGCGGCTCGGCCAGCAACATGACGTCCGAGTGTGAGTGCATGTCGAAGAAGCCCGGTGCCAGCACTCGATCCGCGACGTCGATAGTACGCGCGGCCTCGCCGTCGAGGCGCCTGCCGATCGCGACGATCCGGCCGCCGCTGACCGCCACATCCGCACGGTACCAGGGGCTGCCCGTCCCGTCGACGACGCGGGCATTGGTGAACAGGAGATCGTAGGCCACGTCAGCTCACTCCTTGCGGCTCCCAGACTCACGCGCCCAAAAGTGAATCGCCCACCACCCACGTCGTACCTGAGCGCGCAGCACGGCCAACTGCTCGCCAACTGATTCCGGCCGTAGTGTGGGCGGGTAGTGGCTGACTATCGTCCACAACCGCGCCGCCATCTGTTGGCGCGCTGCTGGTCATGCCGGTCATGCCGAGCGGCTCGTCGTCGTTAGGGTACCGCGTGGGTGATACGAAGGCGAGCCGATGCCCTCCCAGGTTCTTTCCAGCCCACAGCCCCCAGATCGCTGGCCGCCGACGAGACTACCCTCCGCCACGAGACGGAGGGTCTGCCTGGCGTAGGGGCTGCCTGGCGTAGGGTCTGCCTGGCCTCGGCCGGTATGAGTCGTGCCTCGCCAGGGCCGACCAGGAGGTCGCCAGCATGTACTCGATCCTGTACGTCATCGGCTCCATCATCGTCATCATCGTCATCCTCAAGCTGCTCGGCCTGTACTAAACGAGAACTCGACCTGGGTGTACGATGTGCGCATCGGCTGGTTCGGAGGCACACGGATCGTGCGAACATGACAGGGTCGCGCTGAACGGAGCGGCCCGTTACTTTGCCGATCATCCCGCTCGGCGGCCGTGCCGTCGAGACGGATCATCATCCGGCCTGCCGCTCAGCCTGAGCAGCGGGTAGCTCTGGTGGCACGTGGCTCTGGTAGCGATCGATCCGCCAGGGGCCGCCGCGATCTTCGCGGTGCTTCAGCCAGCCGGGCCGCTGGATCTCTCGTCTTACAGCGAGAGGGCTTGACGCAGCCCTCCATCCAGTCTGTCCCATCAGGTGGGTACATGAAGCTCGAGATCGTTCAGGTTGGCGACCCGGTCCTACGGCAGTCGGCGCGGCTACTGTCCGCCGATGAGATCCGAAGCGCCGAGATCCAGCGACTCGTCGAACTGATGCGCGAGACGATGCGTGGCGCACCCGGCGTCGGACTGGCCGCGCCGCAGGTCGGCGAGCCGATCCGCCTTGTGGTCATCGAAGATCGGGCCGAGTACACCCACGACGTCCCACCCGAACTGCTGGCCGAGCGCGAGCGGTCGCCGGTCCCGTTCCAGACGCTGGCGAACCCTCGGCTGTCAGTGGTAGGGGAGGAGTCTCGCCTCTTCTTCGAGGGCTGCCTCAGCCTGTCGGGTTTCGTCGCGCTGACGCCGCGCGCCCGCTGTGTCCGCATCGAGGCACTTGACGCGCGGGCTGAGCCAATCACTTTCGAGGCGAGCGGCTGGTACGCGCGCATTCTTCAGCACGAGATCGACCATCTTGACGGACGGCTCTACGTCGACCGGATGCTGTCGCGCAGCCTCACGACCAGCGCGAGCTACCGCCGTCACTGGCAGAACCGGCCCGTCGAAGACGTCTGCCACGAACTGGGCATTCCACACGGGTAGGCGACGGCAAGCCAGGTGAGCGCGCGCGCCCCTGAGCGGGGCTCGCGCCGTACCGTCAACGCCCGCTTTGCGGGGCCGAGGGTGTGCCCTATCCGCCAGCCTGACCACTTCTAGTATCGGTACTCACTCTCTCCTGACATCAAGACTTTCCCTCATACTCGGGCCAGGTATCGTTCAAGAAGTATCTCCGAGTCACTATCAAGTACTACCCATGGTCACCATCGGAGTTGACACTCTTCCGGCGAATGTGTACACTGCTATTTCTGATACTCGGTTTCATAACAAGTCATATGAGCGGCTGCTTGCTGTGGAGGTTGTCGTGCTCCGCCTTGCTCTGTTGCTCCTCCCTGCCCTGCTGGCCGGGAGCGCCCTGCCGGTCGGGAGCTCCCTGCTCGTCAGGAGCGCCGTACCGCTGGCAGCGGCCCACGACGTGCCGGCTGTGGGGCCGGCCGCAATCGAGGTCGTCACCAGCATCTCACCCCTCGCCGATCTGATCGGGAATGTCGGCGGGGACCTCGTCGCGATCGCGACGCTCGTTCCTCCGGGCGGTGAGCCGGAGACGTACGACCCGACGCCAGCCGATGCCGCTGCCGTCGGGCGCGCGAGCGTGTTCTTTGCAAACGGCCTCGGCCTGGAGCGGTATCTCGAACGCCTGCCCCAGTCGGCCGGCCGCCCGGATCTCGAGGTCGTCACCCTCTCTGACAGGCTGCCGACGCTGACCAGCTTCGGGCAGGGTGCCGACGAGGGCGGCAATCCCCACCTCTGGCTCGACCCGCGCAACGCCATCCAGTACGTCGAGGTGATACGGGCGACCTTGAGCCGCATCGACCCGGACCATGCCGACGCCTACGCGGCGAACGCCGCGCGCTACACGGCGCAGCTCGAGGAGCTAGACGCCGCCATCGAGCAGCAGGTCCAGACCATCCCGCCGGACCAGCGGGTGCTCGTGACCACCCACGATAGCCTGCCATACTTCGCCCGCCGCTACGGGCTGACCTACCTGGCGGTCGTAAGCGCCAACCCCGAGGCCGACCCCTCGGCGCGGGAGTATGCTGACCTCGTCGCGGTCGTCCGCGAGCGCCAGGTCAAAGCCATCTTCGGCGAGGCTGGCTTTAGCGAACGGTTCGTCTCACAACTGGCGGCCGATACTGGATCCGCGTTCGTCGCCGATCTGTACACCGACACACTGAGCCAGGATCCTCCAACCAACACCTACCTCGGCGCCATGCAACACACTGCCAACGCTATCGTGGCATCCCTCCGATGAGGACGATGCTGCGTGAACTGATGGCCGCGGTGACGCGCACAACACAGTACGATGCGGCAGGTACCGCGGTGGCTGTGGCGACGAGCGAAGCACCAGAGCTGACGACACTCACGGTGGCGCAGGTAACGGCGGGAGCGGCCGGGGATGCAGCCAGGGACGCGACAACGGACGCGGCCACGGCCGGCTCGCCGGCCCTCCGCCTCGACGCCGTCCGGGCTGGCTACGCTGAGCGTCTCGTCCTCGACGGCGTGACCGCGCGCCTGGATCGGGGTCAGACCGTCGCGCTGCTCGGGCCAAACGGGTCCGGCAAGAGCACGCTGCTCAAAATCATACTAGGACTCCTGGTCCCTATGGCCGGACACGTCGAGGTATACGGCGCACGTCCGGAGCGACTCGACCGGCGCCGCTATCAGATCGGCTACATGCCCCAACTGCGCGACGTCGACCGGGCGTTCCCGGCCACCGCCCTCGATCTGGTGGCGATGGGCCGGATCGGGCGGCTCGGGCTGCTCCGGCGGCCATCTGGGCGCGATCGCGCCATCGTGCGCCAGGCGCTCGATCGGGTGGGGCTGCTTGGGCTGGCCGGTCGGCAGTTCAGTGCCCTCTCGGGCGGACAGCAGCAGCGAGTGTTCCTGGCACGCGCGCTGGCCCAAGAGCCAGATCTGCTCGTCCTCGATGAGCCGGCGGCCGGGGTGGACGACGAGAACCGCGCTCGCATCGGCACGCTCCTGACGTGCCTCCGGGCCGAGGGCGTACCGATGCTGGTCGCAACCCACGACCTCGACGAGCTCGCCCCGTTCACGTTTGACCGGCACTGGCGCCTGAACCTCGGGCGTCTCCTCGACGAGCCGTCATCGCCCGACCACGTCCACCCGCACGCACACACCTGCACCGGCGCTGGCGATGAAGCGATCCATGCCGCGCCCGCTCGCTCGTGCTACCAGCAGACGAGATGCCACGCGCCATTCGTGGGCCAGGGCCTGGGCCATAGCGTGGGCCATAGCGTGGGCCAGGGCACGCCAGGCTCACACACGGCCGACCGATCCGCACCTGACTACCGCGCGCACAGGTGACGTCTCGGCTGACGGGCGACACGAGCGGATGGCGAGGACGTGAGCGGTGCCCTGCCGCGGCCGTGCTGCCCTACTCGGAAGCGTGAGGTGGTCGCTGAGTCGGCGCGGTGGGCGTGGATCGTAGAGCCTATGGAGAGTCTGGAGATGGACAATCTGTTGGAGCCGCTGGCGGACGGGCTCGTGGGCTGGCTGGTGGAGCCATTCGCGCTCCCGTTCATGCAGCGCGCCCTCGTCGGGGCGCTCGGCGTCGGGGTGCTGTGTGCCGTGGTCGGGACGTTCGTGGTGCTGCTTGGGCTGGCCTTCATCGGCGAGGGCGTCTCGCACGGCAGCCTCGCCGGGCTGGCGCTGGGCTACGTCCTGAAGCTCGATCTGCTCCTGGCGAGCGTTCCCTTTGGGATTGGGCTGGCGCTGCTGATCGGCTATCTGGCCGAGAGGACTCGCACCCGCTTCGACGCGGCGGTCGGTGTGGTCTTCGCGACCTCGGCGGCCCTCGGGATCGCCCTGATCGGCGCGGTGCGGGTCTTCCCAGACCTGAACAGCTACCTGTTCGGCAACGTCCTGGCGATCCGGCCGCTCGACCTGCTCGCGCTGGCCATCGCGGCGTTGCTCGTGCTCGTCCCGCTGCTGCTACTCTCGAAGGAGTTGACGCTGCTGGCCTTCGATCCAGAGATGGCCCGCGTGGTCGGGGTTCCGACGCGCCTGCTCTACTACCTTCTGCTCGGGCTCATCGGGCTGACCGTCGTCATCAGCCTGCGGACGCTCGGTGTGATCCTGGTCACAGCGCTCCTGGTGATCCCCGCGTCGGCTGGGCGGCAGCTTGCCGGCCGCATCCCGACGATGATGCTTGCGGCCGTCATCGTCAGCATCCTGAGCGCCGTCGCCGGCCTACTCGTGTCGTTTCATCTGAGCGTCGGCTCCGGCGCCAGTATCGTCCTCTGTGCAGCCGTCTGCTTCGCGCTGAGTCTCGCGCTCGGGCGAATCCGGCGGCCCACCCGGCCGGACGTCGAGACTGGCACGCTGGCGATGGTACAATCTCAGGACGTACGGGCTTGCTGAGATTGAAGGGGCTGAGGGGAGCCGATCACGGTCGAGACGGTACGCCGATCTGTCGACGATCGGCAGGGCGAGGAAGCGCGGGTGTTGCGGCTGCTCTCGGCGCGCGGGTTCCGCGAGACAGATGCCCGGGGCGCGATCGTCGAGGCCGTGTTGGGCAAGGACGGCCAGTTCACAGCACGGCAACTTCACGAGGAGTTGGAGGCGCACGGCATCGGCCGGGCAACCGTGTTCAGGACGCTGGATCTGCTGGTCGAGCTTGGCGTGCTGAATCGTCTGCACACCGATGAGCGCTGTAGTGCCTACGTAGTCTGTGCCGCGCAGCATCACCATCATCTCGTGTGCGAGCGCTGTGGGGCGGTGCAGGAGATCAGCGACGCACGCATCGAGCGGGCAGTCCGCGCCATGGCAGTCGACGCCGGCTTCCGGGCGCGCGAGCATCATCTGGAGATCGTGGGGGTCTGCGGAGACTGCCAGCGGGACACCTGAAGGCGGCTCCGAGCCGAGGCCGGTCCTGCGCCCGCCTCACGGCCTGCGCCCGCCTCACGGCCCGTGCCCGCCGCGGGCGTCTGGCCGTTGCCTGCGTCTGACTGTCACCCGCACTTGACTTCCGCCTAGGTCTGACCGCCGCCTGGGCCTGGCCGTCGCCCCCCATCGATCCGCCCGCACCTGATTCGCGCCAGTCTCACACAGGCAGGCAGGTGTTGGAGCTCCTGGTTCGCCGAGGGCTGCCGTTCCGGCGTCTCACGCCGGCACTGACCCTGCTACACTGAGATCCGGGTGATGGATCCCGCCCGAGCACCCGGCACTCTTGTCTGGCGCTCGAACCGCGGCCCTGCCGCTGATGGCTCCTGACCGACGGTTGACGCCGTTCGTCAGGAGCCGTTTTCGTGTGACTGGGATACGTGAGGGAGATCGGTGGAGGGAAACAAGGTCGCGCAAACAGCATGGCAACGCGACGCCGTCAGTGCGATAGCAGCGGGCCAACTGATGGCCCAGGCGAAGGCTGCGAGTCGACCAGGCGCACGTGGGGTGAGGCAGAGGATGGATGTGCTATGGATCGGTCTGGGCGGGTTTCTCGGAGCGAACGTCCGCTTCGCGCTCGGCGTCTGGATCGCCGGGCGCCTTGGCTCGGAGTTCCCCTGGGGCACGTTGCTCATCAACGTCACCGGAAGCCTGCTCATCGGCGTCATCCTGACGCTTCTGACCGAGAAGATCGTGGCCGACCCCGCCTGGCGGCTGCTCCTCGTGGTGGGCTTCCTTGGCGGCTATACCACGTTTTCGAGCTACACCATGGAGGCACTCGTATTGGTCCAGGAGGGCGAGTGGCTCGGCGCGGTCGGGTACGTATTGGGAAGCAATGTCATCGGACTGGGCGCTGCCGCCGTCGGGATGATGTTCGCGCGGGCAATCTGGCGGTAGAGGGAGAACGATCATGGCGATCGTCGGGCGTGGCGTGCGCGTGCGCATCTATTTCGGCGAACACGACCATACGGACGGGTTGCTGCACGGCCATCCGCTCTGGCAGACGCTGGTGGACCATCTCCGTCGCGAGGGCGCGGCCGGCGCGACAGTCACCCGGGGCGTGGCCGGCTTTGGGGCGAACAGCGTCGTGCATACCGCCGCGCTCGTCAGCCTCTCGAGCGACCTGCCGCTCGTGCTCGAGTGGATCGACAGCGAGGAGCGAGTCGAACAGGTCCTGCCCGGTGTCAGCGCCATCCTCGAGGGCACCGGCGGACTCCTGACCACCGACCCGGTCGAGATCCGGCGCTACGAGCCGCATCATGGCGGGAAGCGACGCGGGCCACCGCCGACACACTGACGCGGCTGCAAACGCCAGGTCGAGCAGAGTTGGAGCCCGAACCGGCAACCGGCGGAGCGCGGGCCGGCAAGAAGCAGCCCCGCCGGCAGTCGTGCCAGCGGGGCTTGGGTGGCATCTCGAGTCCGACGGGGCGATGCCGACAGCGCACTCAGGCGCCGGCCAGCGCCTCCAGCGTCGCCCGTGCCGCTGCGCCGCTCCGCTCGATCTCGGCGTCGCCATGCGCGGTCGAGACGAACGCCGCCTCGAACTGCGAGGGCGCGAGGTAGACGCCGCGATCCAGCATGCCCCGGAAGAAGCGCGCGTAGCGAGCGGTGTCGGCGCGCCTGGCGGAGACGTAGTCGGTCACGGGACCGGCGGTGAAGAACGCCGTCAGCATTGACCCGACCCGCGAGACTGTGAGCGGCACGCCAGCCCGCTCCGCCGCGTCGACCAGCCCTGCTTCGAGCGCGGCGCCACGCCGCTCCAGGCTCGCGTAGGGATCGGTTGCCCGGAGCGTACGCAGCATCGCCAGCCCGGCGGCCGTCGCCAGCGGGTTCCCGGAGAGCGTCCCGGCCTGGTAGGTCGGACCGAGCGGCGAGATCTGCTCCATCACATCGCGGCGCCCGCCGTACGCACCGAGCGGCAGCCCGCCACCGAGGATCTTCCCAAGGCAGGTCAGGTCCGGCCGAACGCCGAACATCCGCTGTGCGCCGCCGTACGCGACTCGGAAGCCAGTGATGACCTCGTCAAAGATCAGCAAGGCGCCGTGCCGCTGAGTGACGTCACGGAGCCCCTGGAGGAAGCCGGGCGCGGGCGGTACCACGCCCATATTGCCGGCAATCGGCTCGACAATCACTGCGGCGATGTCCGCACCGTAGCGGTCGAACGCCGCCGCAAGTGGGCCGAGGTCGTTGTACGGCAGGCTGACGGTTTCGCGAGCGATCGCCTCCGGCACGCCGGGGCTATCCGGCGCCCCGAAGGTCAACGCCCCGGAGCCCGCCTGGACGAGTAGGCCGTCCGAATGGCCGTGATAGCAGCCGTCGAACTTGACGACCTTCGAGCGGCCGGTGAAGGCCCGCGCCACACGAATCGCGCTCATAGCCGCTTCGGTGCCGGAACTGACCAGGCGCGTCAGCTCCATTGATGGGAACGCCTCGGCGATCATCTCCCCGAGCAGCACTTCCCGCTCGGTGGGCATGCCGAAGCTGGTGCCCTCAGCGGCCGCCTCGCGGACCGCTTCCACGACGGGCGGCGCTGCGTGCCCCAGGATGAGCGGTCCCCAGGAGCCGAGGTAGTCGATGTAACGGTTGCCGTCGACGTCCTCGACGTAACAGCCGCTCCCACGCTTGATGAAGACCGGGCTGCCGCCGACTGCCTTGAAGGCGCGCACGGGGCTATTGACGCCACCAGGCAGGACGTGCTGCGCCCGCTCGAACAGTTCGGCCGAGCGCGTCGTCTGGCGCGCGCTCCCTGCCTGCCGTCCGTGTTCCGCCGAGTCACCCACGAGCTTGCCTCCTCATCCTTCCGTATCCTTCCGTGGGCCGCGAGCATCCGCTGGCCCTGCGGCCCCGGCCCCACAGCGACCTGTCCTGTGTGTTGTCAATTCTCTGGTCACCCGTCCCCTGGTGACCAGTCCCCTGAACGGAAGCCGCCAACGTCACGGCCGTCCGGTCACGGTTGCCCCGCCCTACGGAGAGCGTGTCATAGTCTGCCAGCTTTGCCGGCTTCACCGCGTACCCCGAACGGTGTACGGCGCACTCCGGGGGTGCTCCGGGGATCGGCGCCGGGCTGAACCGCCTGCTGTTCCCTGTTGGCCGGCTCGCCTCAGCCCAGGGCGATGGTCGGACCATCCCCCTCAGGCTCCGCCAGCACGTCGCTCCGGCCGCCAAGACCCGCGCTGCCTGGCAAGCCAAACAACTCGCGGACCGCGTGGAGGTAGACTGAGGTGTCGTGACGGCCACCGCGACGCTTGAGTTGGATGATCGGTCCGTGCAACAGCTTGCCGACGATGGCCGTGGTCATGGCGTTGACCGCCTCGCGCTCGCGCTCCGACAGCGGGCCGAGCCGCGTGAGGACGCGCTCGGTCTCGGCGGCGCGAATCTCTTCGGCACGGGCCACGAGTTCGGCGATGACGGGCGCGACGTCCCGCCCTGCCCACCAGGCCATGAAGCGCTCGACGGCTGGCCCAATCGTGGCCTCGACCTTCTCCGCCTCCAGGCGGCGAGCCGCGATGTTGGCCTGCTGCGTCGCCACGAGATCGTCGATGTTGTAGAGCGCGCAGCCCGGAAGGTCGGCAATCGACGGCTCGATATCGCGCGGGACCGCCACGTCGACGAGGACGAGCCGGCGCTCCGGGCGAGAGGCGATGGCCGCACGGACCGCTGCCTCGTCGAGGACGTAGCCGGAAGCAGACGTCGCCGACATCACCAGGTCGCACCTGGCGATAGCATCAGAGCGCTGCTCGAACGGGACGGCCTCGCCGCCTACCTGCTCTGCCAGTACCTGCGCGCGCTCGTAGCGGCGGGTAGTCACCAGCAAGCGGCCGCATCGCCGCGCCGACAGTCCACGAGCGGCGAGGGTCGCCATCTTGCCTGCACCGACGACCAGCGCCGTGCACTCGTCCAACTGGCCGAGCGCCTGCCGCGCGACGTCCACACCGGCGGTACCAACCGATGCGGCGCTTTGTCCGATGCCGCTCTCGGTGCGGGCACGCTTGCCGAACGCCAGCGCATCGGAGAACAGCCGCCCGAGGATCGGGCCGGCACTCCCGGCCGCGCGCGCAGCATCGGCCGCCATCCGAACCTGTCCGAGAATCTGGTGCTCGCCGATGACAAGCGATTCGAGCCCGGCCGCGACCCGGCAGAGGTGGCGAACGGCGTCTTCCTGCCACGCCTCGACGAGTGCTGGGCCGAACTCCTCAACCGGCGCTCCGCTCACCTCAGCCAGAAAGTGGAGGACGGCGCGGCGGCCGCTATCACGATGCCCGACAACGGCGTACAACTCGGTGCGGTTGCAGGTGGAGAGGATCGCGCCCTCAGCGACGTGCTCGCGAAGCACCGCCAGGGCAGCCGGCAATTCGGACGCCGGCACCGCCAGCCGCTCACGCAGCCGGACATCAGCATGCTGATGGTCGAGTCGAAGGGCGAGAAGCAACACGCGGAGAGGGCCTCGCGGGGGTCGCCGGGGCGCGAGCCTGGAGAGAGCGTCGCCCTGGAGAAATGGAGTGGGGGCGGGAATCTAGGGGGAAATCTGCCGGAGGGGGAAATCTGCGGAAATCTAGGGAATCTTCCGCCAGTGCATACTCAGCGTACCCCGTGCGGGAGAGCACGTCAAGTCTAGCATCTTCGGATGGCCGTCTCGGGGGTGTGGCCGCTCGAAGCGACGGCGTTCTCTACTGACCGGTCGGCCGGTGACTGGTCGACCGAAAGCGGTTCGCCACACCCCGCGATTCGCCACACCCCGCGGCTGCCGTCACCTCTCGGCTCGCCACACCCCGCGGCTGCCGTCACCTCTCGGTTCCTTCTGGGGCAGACATATCATTCGACTGCCGCCCGACACTACTCTTCCCGTAGCAGGAGCATGTGTGAACGGCTTGGCGCTCCCTGGGGTCGGATGCCGTATCCTACGCCTGCACTCATGCCCTATCCACTCGCAGGTGCCCGTACCAGCTTACCAGCCGACGTCTTGCCCGTCCGAGGAGCCGCTGCTACGCCCATGAAGACGAGTAACCTCCGCATCGAGAGCAACCGCCCGCTCGTCCCGCCGGCGATCTTGCTCGAAGAGTTGCCTCTCCCCGACGCGGGCTCGGTCATGGTCAGCCGCAGCCGCGAGCGCGTCGCCAGAATCCTCGACGGTCAGGACGACCGCCTGCTCGTAGTGGTCGGCCCTTGCTCGATCCACGACCCGGCCGCCGGCCTCGAGTACGCCCACCGGCTGAAGGCGCTAGCTGAGGAGCTCAGCGACGACCTGTACGTCGTCATGCGGGTGTACTTCGAGAAGCCCCGCACGACGGTTGGCTGGAAGGGGCTCATCAACGATCCCCATCTCGACGGCACGTGCGCGTCGAACCAGGGCCTCCGGATGGCACGCCGCCTGCTCCTCGACCTGATCGAGTTGGGGATACCGGCCGGCTGCGAGTTCCTCGACCCGATCTCGCCACAGTTCATCTCGGACACCGTCGTCTGGGGCGCCATCGGTGCACGCACGACCGAGAGTCAGGTACACCGTCAGCTTGCCTCCGGCCTGTCGATGCCGATTGGGTTCAAGAACGCCACCGATGGCGGCGTACAGGTAGCGATGGATGCCGTCCGCGCGGCGGCGCATACCCACAGCTTCTTCGGCGTCACCGAGCAGGGGCTAGCCGCCATCGTCACGACCCGCGGCAATCCGGACTGCCACGTCATCCTGCGGGGCGGCCAGGCCGGCCCGAACTACGATGCCGAGAGCGTACAGCGGACGCTTGCCGCGCTGGACGCATCCGGACTGCCGCGGCGGCTGATGATCGATACGAGCCACGGCAACAGCAGCAAGGACTACCGTCGTCAGCCCCTGGTGGCGCGCGAGATCGCGTCCCAGCTGGAGCAGGGTGAGCGCGGGATCGTCGGCGTGCTGATGGAGAGCTTCCTCGTCGACGGCCGCCAGGACCTCGGCGACCCTACCAGCCTGACCTACGGCCAGAGCATCACCGATGCCTGCATGGGCTGGGAGATGACTGTGCCGGTGCTGCACCAGCTTGCCAGCGCCGTCCGGGCGCGCCGCTGCGCCGCCGCGCCGGCCGCATCCGCCACCCGGTAAGCCGTCGCGTCATCCCAGCCTGCTCGTGCCCGATTCGGAGAGGGTAGCTCGTTCCGTCATACGGTGTACCGCTCGCAGCGCCGAATCCTCGACCGCGACTAGGCGACGGGCGTGCTGGCGTATCCGCCCGCCGCTTGTCGACGGGGTAGCATCTGCTCGACCAACGTCGCGGTGGCATCTCCCAGTTGCGGATGCGTCAGAATCAGTACCCACTGAGTAGCATCTGCTCGACCAACGTCGCGGTGGCATCTCCTGGTTGTCGCCAGGGCGCATGTGGGACTCACCGTGATATCGGTTTAGCATGTAGGGAGCGCCTGCTGTTTGATGCAGGAAGGGGGTAGCATGCTCACCGCCGATCTGCACGCCATGACCGATCTGCACGCGATCGGGGTAGAACGGCTCCAGGCCCTGGTGCGTCCGCGCACGATCGAGGGGATCTCCGCCAACCTGCTCCCCTACGACACCCGCGGACGACCCGCTTGGGACGCCTTCGCGGTCTGTCTCGCCGAGACCGCCAGCGCTGGCCTGACGCCAGCCGTGAATATGGACACTGGCTACGTTAATCTCCTGACCGCCGACGAGCGGACGCAAACGCTCACCGTGGCGGCCGAGACGCTGCGCGGCAAGCGGTTCGTGGCGGGCGCGTTCCTTGCCCCAGACCACGACAGCGCAGGTAGTCCTGGGGTGACCAGCCTGATCGACCGGTACTGTCGAGCGGCCGATACGATCCGCACGGCCGGCGGCACACCGATCGTCTTCCAGTGCGCGGCGCTCACCGCGCTCGGCGATCGGGAGGTCGCTGCCGTCTACCGAGGCGTCGCCGAGCGATCCGGCCCGATCCTCGGCTTCGAGCTTGGGACGATGTTCGCGCCGTTCGGCCGGATCTACTCGCTCGACCTGTTCGCCGACCTGCTTCAGATCCCCGGCCTCGTCGGCATCAAGCACTCGTCGCTCGACCGGCGGTTGGAGTGGCAGCGACTAGCTCTACGCGACAAGATCCGCCCGGACTTCAAGCTGTACACCGGGAACGACCTTGGCATCGATATGGTCATGTACGGAAGCGACTATTTGCTCGGGCTGTCGGCGTTCGCTCCGGACGCCTTCGCCCTGCGCGATCGGCTCTGGGCCGCTGGCGACGGCCGCTTCTTCGAACTGAATGACGTCCTTCAGTATCTCGGAGCGTTTGCTTTCCGTCCACCGGTGCCGGCCTATAAGCACAGCGCCGCTCAGTTCCTCCACCTGCGTGGCCGCATCCCCAACCCGTCGGCGCACCCGGCCTCGCCGACCCGCCCCGAGTCGGACGTGGCGGTCCTGCGCGAGATCTCAGCACGTCTCGACGCGGCCATGGCGCGTGGGTCGGAGCGATGAAGTTCGGCGTCATCCCGACCGAGGGCGGCCGGTTCTACCGCGAGGCGCTCGAAGAAGTCGTGCTGGCTGAGGAGCTCGGCTTCGACTCCGTCTGGATGGAGGAGCACCACGGCGTCAAGGACCACTACTGGCCGACGCCACTCCTGGTGCTGGCCGGCTTCGCGACCCGGACCACCCGGGTCCGCCTCGGTACCGATGTGGTGGTGCTCCCTTTCCATCATCCGACCAGGGTAGCTGAGGACGCCGCGATGCTCGACGTCATCTCGGGCGGCCGCCTCACCCTCGGCGTGGCGATCGGCTACCGCCCGGATGAGTTCGCACTGTTTGGCGTCTCACCCGAGCGGCGTGGCGCCCGCTTTGAGGAGCAGCTTGCCATCATGCGGCGGCTCTGGACCGAGGATGCCGTGACGTTCGACGGCCGGTTCTTCCAGCTTCAGAACGCGTGCATCGAGCCCAAGCCAGTCCAGGCCGGCGGCATCCCCATCTGGATCGGGGCATGGGGGCCGCTGGGGATGTCACGAGCGGCCACCCTCGCCGATGCCTGGATTCCCGGTCCGACCGCTGACCTGCCGAAGATCCTGGCCGCCCGCGAGCAGTACGACGCCGCCCTGCGCGCAGCCGGCAAGGATCCGGCCACTGTGCCCCGGCCACTGACCCGTGAGGTCGTGATCGCGGAGACCGAGGCCAGGGCCCGTGAGCTTGCCGAGCGCCACCTGCTTATCAACTACCGTGACGAATACGGCGGCGGTAGTTGGCACCACCCGCTCCTGCATGGCCAGACGGCCGCGCTGACGAGCCGGCTAGAGGCGGTCGAGAAGGACCGTTTCATCATCGGGACGCCGGAGCAGTGCATCGCGAAGATCCAGGCGTTCCGCGACGCGCTCGGCGCCGACGAACTGATCTGCCGGTTGTTCTTCCCCGGCCTGCCTCACGAGCACATCATGGAAGAGCTACGCCTGCTGGCTCGCGAAGTGATGTCGGCCTTCCCAGACTGAGCCGTTCGTACGGGGCGCCGGCCCGCCGCGAACGTGAGCCCCTGGGAGTGTGCTCGACGCGTACTCGCGCCGAGCCAGCACGCTGTGCCACAATGCGACCGTCCGTCTAGTTGGGGGACCGAGGATGGTAGCGGGCGCAGGGAACCAGCAGGAGGGCAGCGAGCGCGGCGACGATCGAGCGCTCCATGCCCGCCTGCTTCAGGCCGACCCGACCGCTACATCCGACCTCGCCATCCGCTTCCTTGCGCCGCTTGCCGACTGGCTGAGGGGTGCCTTCCGTCGCGTTGATCCGGATGTTTTGGAGTCGGTCGCAACTGACCTGATTCTGAACCTGGGCCAGCGGCCGACGCAGTACGACCCTGACAAGGGCGGGCTCATGGCGTACCTTCGGATGGCGGCGAAGGCAGATGTCTTGAACGCGCTCAAACGTGAGCGCCGGCGGACCAGTCACGAGATGCCGCTGGAGGTTGTCGAACTTCGGCCGCCGGCGCGGAACACGTCATGGGCGGGCGCCTCGGACCCCGCCGACGCGGTTGCCGACGCTGCTGACGGCGCGGCAATCGCGTCGGCGCTGGAACACCTCGATGCGCGAGATCGGGAGGTCGTCCGGTTGATGATGCAGCGCGAGCGGCGAACGGCCATCTTCGCCGACGTGCTTGGCGTGCACGACCGGCCGCCCGCGGAGCAGGCCCGTGAGGTCAAGCGCGTCAAGGATCGACTGAAGAAGCACCTGCAACGGCACTGGCTGGAGCTCACCGACGATGCCTGAGATGCAGCCCGACGGCGACCTGCTGCGACGCGCCGCCGAGCGTGCGAGCTTGCGCGACTTCTACCTGGCGGCATCGCTGCTGGCGTTCGCGCGCGCCGAGCGCTTCGACGACGATGCTCTGGCCGCTGCGCTCGGGTGTGGGCCGGCCGATCTGCCGGCGTTGCTCCTGTGCCGTCGACCAACGGGGGGTGGGGCTGTGTTTCGACAGGACGTCGAGGCGATCGCCAAACGCTTTGGGCTCGACGCCGCGCGGCTGGCGCGCGCCGTTCGGGCGGGTGATGTGCACGTCGCCTTGAGCCGTGCGCCGGACACCGCTGGCGGACTGCTCGCCGCCGCCCGCGACCGTCACGAGGCGCCCCCGACTGCACCGCACGGCGATTCGGCCAGCCCCCCGCCGTCCCGCATCAGGCGGACCGAGCGCGACTCCGAGGATGATTCCGGGCGTGACGAGGGCGAGCGATGACGGCGCTCTGGGTGCACGAAGTTGCCGAGCAATTCTGGCATCACGCGGACGGCGCGCCGTCCAGGTTTCCGCGCGACCTCCGCGATGCGCTGGCCTGGGCGCTGCCAGTCACGACGGTCGAGTTGTCGAGGCTGAGCGTCGCGCGGGTAGACGGCTGGCTAGCCGAGCACGCGGCCGGCAGGCAACTCGACATCCCCAACCGCCCGCTCCGGGCCTGCATGCTCGCCATCGACGGGCACGGGCTGCTCTTCATCGACGCAACGGATGAGGAGGACGAGCGCCGCTTCAGCCTGGCACACGAGGCCGCGCACTACCTCGTCGAGTACGCCGTCCCGCACGCTCGCGCACGTGCGCGGCTGGGGGACGACGTCCTGCCAGTGCTCGACGGCCGCCGGACCTCCTCGCCAGACGAGCGCATCGGCGCGCTCCTGAGCGGCGTCTCGCTCGGGCTGCGCCTGCACCTCATGGAGCGAACGTCGGACGGGCACGCGCCAGGGCATGGCCTCCTGGCTGCCGAGCGCCGTGCGGACGATCTGGCCTTCGAGTTGCTGGCGCCCGTCGACGAAGTTCGGACCGCCCTGCCGCACGGAGCCCGCCGGACGCTGATCGAGGCGACGCTGCGCGCGACGTTTGGCCTCCCCGCGGCGCCGGCCCGCGGCTACGCCAGCCGGTTGGCTCCGAGGCCGCCAGCCGGCTCGCTGTTCCGCCAGTTGTTTGGCGGCTCGTGAGGCGACGATGACTGCCACCGCTGGACCACCTGGAAGCAGGCCGGATGACGCGGGCCTGCTCGAAGGCGGCCGCCTACCGCAGGACGAGTTCGCGGCGACGTACGGGGAGTCGTTGCGCTCGGTGCTGGATGTCGAAAGCTGGCACAGCGGTGTAGATCTGGGCGCGATGTACGAACGGATCACCGCCGAGGTCGCGAGCGCCGTGAGCCAGGAGCTTGGCATCCGCGAGCAGGTCCGGCACATCGTCTTCGAGCAGATCGCGGGGCGTCAGTTGGTGCCGGGGGCTGGCCTCTTCCGCGCGACCGTCGAGCAGATCAAGCGGGCGCACGAAGGGCTGCTGATGACGGGCGCCGTCGAGGCGTGCGACGCGACCCGCCACGCTCATGCGACCTTGCCCCTGACCGTTATCCAGATCGGCGTCAGCCTGGTCGCCTACAACGGCAGCCTCGGAACCTGGACCCAGAGACTGTTTCGCCGCGACCTCCGGGAGTGCCTGCCCGACCCGATCGAGGAGGCGCTGGCGTTGCTGGAGCGGCGCGATGCCCGGGGCGCGGAGAATCGCGGCGAACCGAGCCAGCTCCTGCAACGGGCGATCATGACCTATGCCGAGCGGGCGATCCTGCTGAAGCGCTCCCGCGCGCCCTGGCGGATGGGTCATGGCAACCCGGCTGCCCACGAGCTTCTGAGCGGAGCCGCCGGTAGCATCGACCTGTTGATTGAGTCGACCCGCGTGCTCGAAGAGCTGATCTGCCGGCATAAGAAGTTCCTCTTCGTCCCCAGTGAGCCGTCCGACCGGCTGCTGATGACGATCGGCGACGCACTCCGTCCGCTGGAGTACGCCATCGTTCGGCCGCTGTCCGACCAGATCGCCCCGTTTCTGGCGGGCGCCGACTACGACTTGCGGACGTCGAGCGACACCACGGTCGATGGCCGCGCGCTCAGCCCGCGCAAGTGGATGGAGCGCTTCCGCGACCAGATCGCCGGGCAGGTGGCGGTGGGCGTCTACCGGGCCAGCACCGTCGCGCCGGCCCGCCTGTTCTACGCCCATGTCGAGCATGCCCACGAGGCCGCGCTGATTGTCCTGGCCGATAGCTTGCTTCAGCCCCATCGCGGCTTTCCGATGCTGATCGACGTGGCTCATCACGTCTGTCGGGCGACGCTCGGGCCGGATACGCTGGCTGGCCCGCTCCAGGCGGCCTATACCCAGGCCGGCGTGCCGCTACGGTACCTCGGCGAGCGCGTTACCCGTGAGCGTTGACAACCGGGGGCCGGTAGGGGCCAGGGACGATGGAGGAGAAACGAGCGTGCACGACGATGACGTCCAGGCATTTCCTCGGCCGGATCGCCAGCCGATTCACCGCAAGCCGGATGACCGTTATCGTCTGTCACGCGACCCTAGCACGGCACTCGGATCGGCCCAGGTGGTGCCCGAGGATGCGCTGCGCCAGCTTGACGCCGACATCGAGGCGGTCGGAGGGCCGCTCGCAGCCGACCCCGACAGCGTGGGCGCGCTCGGCTACACGATGTTCGACTCGCCGGCGAGTCAGGACAACTCGGTGACCGTACTGCTCGCCGACCAGCACATTGCGAGCATTCCGTCTCAGTCGCTGGTGCGGATCAAGAGCAAGGATGGCCGGTGCTACCTCGGGGTCGTGACGGCCGGGCCATTCGCGGAGCCGGATGGCCTGCGCGCGGACTCCACCATCCTGGTGACCACGGTCACCCGTGGCGGCATCTTCGTCCCGCCGTACCACGGGCGGGTGCAGGTCGAGATCCTGGGCGAGGAGCAGGGTGACCCCGGGCCTCGGGTTCAGGCGCCTCGGGTTCAGTCGCCTCACGCCGGTGAGTCCTACGTCAGTCAATCCAACGCCGGTGAGCCTTACGCCAGTGAGCCTTACGCCAGTGAGCCGAACGGTGAGGCGGCTGACAGCGCACGAGCCGCCCCGGGCACGCTTGTCCCACCACGCTACCGGCCGTTGCCGAACAGCCCGGTCTTCGTGCTGGACGATGATGAGGCTGCGCTCGTGCTGCGAGCGGACGGCGACATCCGGCTCGGGCAGGTAGTGGGGTGCGAAGGGATCGCGGTCGCGGTGCCCTCGGATCGCAAGGACGTGCTACCGCGTCATACCGCGATCCTCGGGACGACGGGCGGCGGCAAGTCCACGACCGTGGCGCGGCTGATCCAGCAGGCCCAGGAGGCCGGCTGCGCGGTAGTCTTGCTCGATGTCGAAGGCGAATACAGCTTCCTCCACCAGCCGACCGACGACCGCCGCATGCTCGCGGCACTGGAGCGGCGTGGCATCGCGCCGGCGGGTTTGCGCCAGATGTGGCTGTGTCATCTGGTCGGGCGGGAGACGGCGAATCCGGAGCATCCAGCGCGAGCGGAGTTCTCGCTGCGCTTCGAGCGGCTCTCGCCGCATGCGGTCGTCGAACTCCTCGATCTGACCGAGCCGCAGCGCCATCGCTTCTTGCAAGCGTACGACGTCGCCACTGCGCTCCTCCGGGAGCTTCGCGTCTTTCCTCTGCCTGGTGACACGGAGGACGAGCGGCGGGCGCTCGAGTGGGACGAGCTCGAGACCGGTTACCCGGGGATGGAGCTGCGCTTCCTGATGGACGTGATCGCCGGTGGCCGGCTGCTCGTCGAGAAGGGCGAGAAGGAGAGCTTCCGCCCGGGGCATCCCGCGCTCCAGTCTGGTGACGCGAAGGGAAGGTTGTTCTCACGAGTCGCCGCGGTCGTCAAGTCGGACTCCAGCCCGGCGTCGTGGCGGGCAATGCTTGGCAAGCTCGCGACCTTGAGCCGCCTGAAAGTATTCGACCGGAACGACGATGACGGCGGCCATCCGATCCGGCCCTTGAGCTTCAAGAAGCTGCTCCAGCCGGGCGCCGTCAGCGTGTTCGATCTATCCGACACCGGCTCGCCGATCGTCACCAATCTGGTGATCGCCGATCTGCTACGCGGGGTTCAGGAGGCCCAGGACACGGCGTACGCGGACTTCGAGGCGGCTCGGCGGCAGCATGAGGACGTTGCGGCACCGACTCGCGTACTGATCGTGATCGAAGAGGCGCACGAATTCTTGAGCGCCGAGCGCATCTCGTCGATGCCGGTGCTGTTTGGGCAGGTCGCGCGGATCGCCCGTCGCGGCCGAAAGCGCTGGCTGGGGTTGGTATTCGTGACCCAGTTGCCTCAGCACCTGCCGCGCGAGTTGTTCGGACTGGTAAACGGCTACATCCTTCACAAGATCGCCGATCCCCAGGTCATCGACGTCCTGCGCCGAACGGTGAGCGGGATCGACGACTCGCTCTGGAAGCGGTTACCGGGGCTGGCGCCTGGCCAGGCGATCGTGGCGTTCACGCACCTCGCACGCCCGCTGCTGGTGGCGATGGACCCGGCGCCCCCCCAACTCCGGCTGGTGGACTAATCCGGACACCGTTGAACTGGTATCTGGGCACAGCGACCACACGTACCTGACCTCGAGGCGCCGCGCAGCCGCCATCAGGCGCGTTATCGAGCGCCCAGGTCCACTAGCGACCACACGTACCTGACCTCGAGACGCCGCGCAGCATGGCGTCCTTCACGCCGTGCCACGCGCCGGCGTCGATCACACGTCTCGTCCGGGTGTCGAACTGTGGTCGGCCAACGCGGAACGAGAGCATGAGCCGCCGGAGGATGCCGGCCACGTCGCCGAGCGTGGATGAGTGACCGTGTGGAGCGCCGCTACGGTGATTGGAGACAAAGAAAGTATGAGACGGTCAGCGATCGATCGGCCCCGGGTGTTGAACGATGCGGGCGAGCGGCTCATCGCCGACGTCTACGCCCGGCGGGGCCGGAAGCGCGCTTCCTGGGGCGACTGCGCCGAGATCACCGTCCTCGTCCTCCAGGAGACAGGCAACCTGCGTCGCTACGCACATCCCGGTATCGACCCGCTCGAAACTATCCAGACTTTCAACGAGTCTGACGGTAGCTGACGAGCGTCTGGAGCTACTCGCCCCGTCGTTATGGAGGCGAGGTTAGCTCATGTAGAAGCCCCCGTTGACGTGGATCGTCTCGCCCACGACGAAGCTGGCGGCATCGGTGGCCAGGAACGCCACCACCTCGCCGATCTCCTCCGGCCGGCCCATGCGTCCGAGCAGGTTGCTCCGGACGAGCGCGTCGAGCATCTCCGGCGGTGTTCCGGAGCGCTGGAACTCGGTGTCGATCGTGCCCGGCGCCACCGCCAGCACCCGCACTCCCCCGGGTGCCAGCGACCGTGCCAGCCCGCGTGTCAAAGTGAGCAGTGCGCCCTTGGCTGAAGCGTAGGCGTACACCGTGTCCGTCCCGCCCAGCACCGCTGCCGTCGACAGCACGTTCACCACCACGCCCCGGCCCCGCTCGAGCATGCCCGGCGCGAGCGCCTGAGCCAGATAGAGCGGGGCACGGAAATTCAGCCCGAAGACGGTGTCCAGGAATGGTCCGTCAAGCTCACTCCAGTGAACCCGACGCACGGGAGTGCCAGCGTTGTTGATCAAGATGTCGATTGGCGCCCAGGCGCTTGCCTCGGCCGCGACTCGGCGGGGCTCGGCGGCGTCACTCAGGTCGGCCTGGATGGTGAGCGCTCGCCGACCGAGCGCACGGACCTCACTGACGATGGCAGTGGCGCGCGCCTCGTTACGGTGGTAGTGCAGCGCGACGTTCGCTCCGCGCCGTGCGAGCGCCCGTACGATCGCCGCCCCGATGTCGCTGCTGCCGCCGGTGACGAGCGCGCTTCGCCCCACGAGCCCGACATCATCGCCACTCACAGGCGCCCCAGCGAGGGTTTCACCGGTGCCACACCCGATGCCGCCTCCGTAAGCTTCCAGACTCGCGCCCTGGCCGCCGTCACCTCACGTTGCGCTGGCGCCGCGCCTGATGCCGCCTCCGCTGACAACGTGTGGCTCGGCACGACCCTGCCACCTCCGTCGACGATGCCAACCGCGCCTTCACACTGGTGCGGATCGGGCGTGGCTCGGTCGTGCCGGCGTGCGATATCCACTGTCATGCTGCATCCCAGGGTTGCCTTGTTGCCGTCGGTCGGTTTACCCCACTCGCGCCAGGATTTGCTCGGCCAGCATGACCCGGATCGTCTCGCGGAAGGCGTCGAGGGTCTCCTGAACGTCCTGTTCGGTGTGGGCCGCCGACGTCACCCCGCCGGCGTAGGACATCAGGTCCACGCCCCGGATGTTCAGGTTCCGCTGGAAGGCGGTCACGACCGAGCCGGGGATGCTCTTGAGGGTCCGGGCGTCGGTGGTATGGAGGTCAGCACGGCTCGCGGCGCCGCGGCCGGGGTACGCCTCCAGGTAGACGTGGAACACCGACGAGTCGCCGTAGGCGTAGCCGGCCGCGTGCTCCTCCTCGAGAATCTCTTCCATCCCCCGCCGTAGGAGATCGGCCATGCGGTCGGCGTGGGCCTGCGCCGAGCCGTCAGCTACGAGCCGCAGGCTGGCGATGCCAGAGGCCGTGCTGAGCGGGTTGGCGTTGAACGTCCCCAGGTGGGAGACGCGCCCGAAGCGGTCGTGCTGGGCGTCGCCAGTGAAGTCGAACAGCCGCATGATGTCAGCCCGACCGACCACCGCGCCGCCCGGCAGGCCGCCCGTCACGATCTTGCCTAAGACTGCCAGGTCCGGCGTCACGCCGATGAGCCCCTGGTAGCCACCGGGGCTGTAGCGGAAGCCGGTGATGACCTCGTCGTAGATCAACGGCACCTCGTAGCGGCTGGTCAGAGCGCGCAGGCCCCGATTGAAGTCCGCGGTGAGCGGGACGGTCCCCCAGGACGCGCCGGACGGCTCCAACATGACGGCGGCGATGTCGGGATCCTGGCGGAGCACCTGCTCGACCCGATCCAGGTCGGCCGGTATGACCACGATCGTCTCGAGCGTCGACTGCGGAATACCGAGCGACACCGACCGGTCGAACGGCGGATAGGCGCCCCGCCCGACGTAGTCGTGCCAACCGCTGAAGTGACCCTCGAAGCGCAAGACTTTGGTGCGACCGGTGTAGGCCCGCGCCAGCCGCAGCGCCAGCATCGTCCCTTCGGTGCCGGAATTGTCGAAGCGGACCCGCTCGGCGCAGGGGATCAGGTCGCGGATGAGCTTCGCCCAGACCAGCATCTGAGGATGGTCGTTGCCGAAGTGAAGCCCGCTCTCCACGACACTCTGGACGGCCTGGAGGACGCCGGGGTGGGCGTGCCCGAGCAACAGCGCACCGTTGCCCATGCCGTAGTCGATGTACTCGTTGCCGTCGACGTCCCACTTCCGCGAGCCGCGCCCGTACTGAATGTAGATCGGGGCGAGCGGGTTGTGGCGTACGTCGTGGCCGACGCCGCCGGCGATCACCTGCTGCGCCTCCGCATACAGTTCGACCGCCCTGGGCCGCTGGTCCTTGTAGGTCTGACTCCACGACATCCCACACCTCCGGCACGCAGCCCCCGCCGCGCCTCGAATCCCCTGGCATCATGCATCCACTGACGTCAGGCGTTCACGCCTCCGGCCCTGGGGTACGCCTGCGGTAGCTCGTGCAACAGCTTCAGGGCCGTCGCAACTACCCGCCGCTCTGAGTCCGGATGGAACGCGACCGGCACGAGGTAGTTCTGGAACAGCATGTCCGGGATCTTGTACCGCACGTGGACGTCCCAGCCGCCGGGCGGGTAGTCCTGGGCGCGCGGAAGGTACATGACGCAGCCGTTTGAGTAGCCGAGCACAGTCGTGAAGGGGACCGGCGAGCGCGCCTTGATCTCCTTGCCGGTCCCCGAGAACGCCTCGGCGCTCAGTCCGACGAGCGCCAGATCATCGATCAGCAGCGCCTGCACCACGAAGTCGATCGTCCGGCGATCTGTCTCAACCGCGTCGACCAGCGCCTCAGCCCAGGAGACGAAGCGGGCGGCCGGCGCGATCTGGCGCTCGTCGCCGGCCGCCTGTGCGGCGTCGAGCAGGCGGCGTTTCTCGTCGAGGATGCCCTGGGCGTCCTCCAGAGTCGGCAGGTCCACGAAGTCGAGCCAGAGACGCTCTGAGCGGACCGCGAGGGTGGCCTGCCGCCCATCGTCCTCGACGGGTATCCATGGCCAGAGCGAGATGCCAGAGACCGAGCCGAGTGAGGTACGTTCGCCCCGCCGCAGGTGGGTCCGCAGGCCGGATGCCACCTTCACGACCTCGCCCCCGAGCATCATCCCGACCCGCTCGTTGGCGTCCGAGCAATCCATCTCGTAGCCCATCCCGCCGGTCGGCATGACGTCGCCGCCGCAGGCCTGGAGGAACAGCGTGAGGCCGCCCAGCGCCGACTCGACCAGCCGCCGGGCCGGACCCGGATAGTCCGGCGAGGCCGCCAGGTCGCGGGGCCCGACCACCACCGTGTGACAGCCAAGGCTGCACAGGATCGCGATGGGCCGGCCGTCGAGGTCATCCACCCTGATCACCCCGACAGCCGGATCGGTCTCACCATCCGGCACCTCGCCCAGGAAGACCAGCCCATCTGGCCCCATCTCGCGGCGGTTCACGCCGATCCGGCTCTCGCCCCAACCCGCCGCTACCCGCGCCGGCTGGAGTACCGCCCGAGCACGCGCCGCCGACTCAACAGTCCGCTCGGTCAGCAGCGCCCAGTAGTCCTCCTGTAGCTGCTGCTGGTCCGGTGGCTCCGGCTGCCAGCCAGGGAAGGCTGGCGCGCTGTGGGTGTGGCTGAAGTTGATCAGGACGTGCTGTGCCGGCGCACCGATAGCCTCGCCGATTCGGCGCC
Organism: Chloroflexota bacterium; assembly: GCA_020845495.1. Next base: position 143,876 of record JADLFM010000243.1, on the reverse strand, counting down.
GTAGGACGTCGGCCCGTGAGATCGGCAGCAGGCAGATGTCGAGCGCGACGATGGCCAGCGTCGTCTCATCGTTGGCGAGCACGAGGGTTGTCGCCGTCAGGTCTTCCTGAATCGACCGGACCACGTCGACCCGTGAACTGAAGCCCATCGTCCGGATGCCGAGCGGCGGCGCGATCGACGTGCGGGCGGCACCTGCCAGGAAACGACCTGTCACGTCAGTATCCTTTCTGCTTGTCGACGAGGCCGAGCAGCGGCTGGCCGGCGAGATACCGGCCGAGGTTGTCGCAAAACAGCGCCGTCATGCGCTCGGGATAACTCGCGCTGATCCCAGACATGTGCGGCGTTAGGATCACGTTCGGCACATCGAACAGCGGGCTATCGGGCGGCAGGGGGCGCTGGGCGAACACGTCCAGTGCAGCGCCAGCGATCCAGCCTTCGCGCAGGCAGCGCACGAGCGCTAGCTCGTCGATCGCGCGGCCACGTCCGGCCGCCACCAGGTAGGCGGTTGGCTTCATCCGCCGTAGCGCGGCCTCGCCAATGAGCCCCTCCGTTTCGGGAGTGAGCGGCAGGCAGACCACCACGTAATCGGCCTGCGCCAGCACGTCGTACAGGCCGTTGGACGGAAGGACTTCAACGCCGTTTTCAACTGTGGGCGCGTCGAGGCTCCGGCGGGTAGCGATGACTCGCATGTCCAGTGCCTGCGCCACGCGGCCGAGGTGCCGCCCGATCGAGCCGTAGCCGAGGATCGCCAGCGTCCGCCCGGACAGCTCGGTGCCGGCGTACTCCGACCAGTGGTCGCGCGGCCAGCGCCGTTCCGTCTGAAACTCACGCAGCGCCTTCGGCAGCAGCCGTCCGAGCATCACCATCATGGCGATGGCATATTCAGCGATTGGCGCAGCGAAGACCCGGGCGTTCGTGAGGGTCACATCGCTGGCGAGGATCGGCCGACCCTGGAGGTAGTCGACGCCATCGCCGGCAAGCTGGACCCATCGCAAGTGAGGCGCGGCGGCAAGATCGAAGCCGGCATGGTACGTCAGCAGCACCTCGACGTCAGGGAGGAGCGCCTCCATCCCGACCGGCTGCTCTTGCACGATGTACGGGTGATAGGTCACCCGTAGGCGCGGCGAAACGGCACGAATCCGCGCGAGATGCTCGACGGATAGAGCCGTGGCGATGTGTACCCGGACCTCAACTGGCATGGTCACTCAGATAGCCGGTCGCGGAACGTCCCGGCGGTGTGCCGTGTATCACGGGGCGGCCAGGGGTGCCAGTTAGACACACGGTAGACTGATGGATGCGACGCCTTGCAGACCGGCTACGGCGTGATTCGACGGTCGCTGCGGCGCGATACCGGCCGATAGCACCACCGTACTATGACCGCCTCCTGTCGGGCTGTCAACTCGCCACAGGGATAAGCTCATCGTCAGGAAAGCGTTGAATTATGGTTCCGTGTGCCCACTGGATAGATGCATCCACTTGACGGATGAGTGGTCCCGCTTTACGCTGGAATTCGACCAGACGACGGCTGAGGCGCGCAACTGTGGAACTGCGCACCCGCGACAATCGGCCGGCGGTCTTCATCGGGGGGAACGCTCACCAGCCGTACGGGCTCGGTGAGCCGGCACGGACGTGCGCCGCCGAGGGTAGCGCACACGGGAAGCAACGCAACGGAGCGTTGCCTGCGTGTGATGAGGCAGTGGGAGGACGGGCATGCGGAAGGCAGCTTGGATAGGTAGCGCCACCATCGATCGCGGCACGCTAAAGCGACGGCTGGGTGTGACGCCAAAGCGCTGGCTGCCCATCCTGGTGGTGCTCGTGCTCGTGTTGGTGACCGCCCTACCGGGGTCAGTTCGTGCCGAAGCGCCGCTCAGCCCGGCGATCCCAGTCGGGAGCCTACCTGGGACCGTCGCCGTCAACCCAGTCACCAATCGCATCTACGTCGCCAATATTGTGGCGGCCTCGGTGTCGGTCATCGACGGGCAGACCAACACCCCGCTTGGCCCTGCAATCGCCATCGGCCAGGCGGTCGTGGACATCGCCGTCAACCCGCTGACGAACAGCGTCTACGTCTCCGAACCGTTCGCCGATGGTGTGGCTGTGATCGACGGGGCCACGAACACTCTAGCGACGACGATCCCCCTTCCGCCTGGCTCTCTGCCGGAGGGCGTCGCGGTCAACCCGGCGACGAACCGCATCTATGTGGGCAACACCAACTCTCAGACGGTATCGGTGATCGACGGAGCGACGAATACCATCATTGGCTCCATCCCGCTCACAGCCCCGCCAATCCGTGTGGCTGTCAACTCGTCCACCAATCGGGTCTACGTGACACAGCTTATTGGAAGCCTCCTGACGGTGATCGATGGGGCGAGTAACACGGTGCTGACGACACTTCCGATGCCGATCGGCCCCTATGGGATAGCGATCGACGAGAGCACGAATCGCGTGTATGTAGCAGGTCAGAGTTCGGGCACAGTGGTCGTCCTCGATGGATCGACGAACGCGGCGATCGGCGCCCCAATCCCGGTTGGCGCCTCGCCGAATGGCATCGCAGTGAATCCGGCGACCGACCGTGTCTACGTGGTCAACAATGCTGGCAACTCCGTCACCGCCATCGACGGGGTGAGTGCTACGGTCCTCGACCCCGCCGTTCCCGTGGGGAAGACTCCGATTGGCGTAGCGGTCAACCGTACCAACAACCGCATTTACGTCACCAACTTTGTCGACAGCACCATCTCGGTACTCGGCGTGCCCTTGTCGGCGACGTCCGGCGCTATCGGGGCCGACATCACGGCGGCCTGGAGCAACCTGTCTGGTCCGACAGGCGGAGACTGGGTGGGACTGTATCCGCAGGGCGCTCCCGATGGGCCGCCGCTCAGCGCCCGCTTCACCAACGGCACCGCCAATCCGGGCGGCACCGGGCTGGCCGCGGGGTCCGTGACGTTGCCCGTACCCGCCGGGCTCGCCCCCGGCCAGTACGAAGCACGCCTCTACGCCAATAACAACTCGACGGCTCGGTTGGCGCTTGTGAGCGTGGTCATTGGGCAGGCGAGCCTGAGCGTAGCGCCGACGACGGCCGCGGCGGGGAGTCTCCCGCGAGTGAGCTTCGGCGGTATCGCCATTCCGAGCGGCGGCGACTGGATCGGGCTGTATCGGCAAGGGGCCGCCGATCCGGACTTCCTGGTCCGCCGCTACACCAACGGCACCGAGACGCCGGGCGGTAGTGGGGTAGCGAGTGGCACGCTCGGCCTGCCGCTCCCGTCCGATCTCGCACCCGGCTCGTACGAAGTGCGCCTGTACTCGAACAATAGCTTCCAGAAGCTCGCGAGTACGCCGCTAGGTGTGACTCGCGCCACCCTCTCGGCCGATCTGTCAGTGGTGACGCCCGGACAGCCGGTAACCGTGCGTTGGACCGGCATCACTGACCCCAATGGCGGAGATGCGATCGGGCTGTATCGCCTGGGCGCAGCCAATACCGACGCCTACGTACGGCGCTTCACCAACGGCACCGAAGGCTCGGGCGGCCCGGGCAGCGCAGCAGGCTCGCTGGCACTGCCGATACCGGTTGGGCTGACCCCGGGGCAGTACGAGCTGCGACTGCTCAGCGGCATCGGCGGCGGTACGCTGGCAACCACAGACGTGGAGGTCGGGGTGGGCATAGCTAGTTGCTTGCCGCGCCCGTCTGTGACCACCCTCACCACGCCGCGCGGGGACCACCTGGACGTGACGATCGTGGCGAGTGCGCTGAACCCGCCGAACAACAATCGACTCCGTGAGCTGCACTTTGGGCAGCTTCAGAACGCACGGGTGACGTTCAACGGCCAGACGGTCACGAGCGGTCAAGGCATCACGCTCACCAACCAGCCGACCACGTTGACCTTCACCGTCCAGCGGGCCACCCCCGGCCAGCCGACGCTGGCGCCCTTCACCGTGGTGGACGACTGCGGCTCCTGGCCGTCGTTCGCGGGTGGCGGGGTGGACGCCGGCTTCTGACGTGCACGGCAGGGCCGCTGCGTCGTCGTAACGTCGCTCATCCGGCTGAAACGATGACGCAGCACAGCTCTGTCGATCTTGGATATCGCATCCCCCAGACGATTCGATACGGCGAGCCTACGCGAGAGACCGGCCGGGCGAGGAAGTTGGGGGCGCGCTGAGACCTGGAACGGTAGGTGAGGCGGTGACGTCGCGCTGTTCCCGCCGGATGCGGTGTTGGGAGAAGCGACGGCCGACGCTACGACAGCCTCACACGTGGTGTGACGAGGCAGTGGGAGGACGGGTATGCGGCAGGCAGGTTGGACCAACGGCACCGGGGTCGATCGCGGCACACCGGGGAGCGGGCTCGGATTCGCGATACGCAGGCGCCTACCCCTTCTGGCAACGCTCGCACTCGCGCTGACCACTGCCCTGCCGGCGCCTGCCCGCGCGGAGGTGCCGCTGGGCACAGCGATCTCGGTCGGCACGCAACCCTGGGGCGTAGCGGTGAACCCAGCCACCAACCGCATCTACGCCACCAACCGTTCCGCGGGCACCGTGTCCGTCATCGACGGGCAGACCAACGGCCTGGTCGGTTCTGCCATCACCACCGGCACGGAAGCCGCGGGTGTCGCGGTCAATCCGGTGACGAACCGCATCTATGTCACCGACCCAACCGCGAATACTCTGGCCGTGATCGACGGGGCGACGAACGCGGTCGTCAGCACGATCGCGGTCGGCCCAGGGCCCAGTGGCGTGGCGGTCAACCCGTCGACGAACCGGGTCTACGTCGTGAATGGAACGAGTCAAGACGTGTCGATCGTCGACGGCGCAACAAACACGGTCGTCGGGACTTTTCCCGTCGGTGGGTCGCCAGCACGGGTGGCGGTCAACTCCATCACCAACCGTATCTATATCACGATGCTGGCGTCTAACCAGGTTGGGGTGGTCGATGGGGCAACGAATACGGCAGTGGCTGTCGTCGGCACTCCTGCTGGCCCGCTTGGCATCGCGGTCGATGAGATCGCGAACCGCGTGTACGTCACAGACTCCAGCGTTGCCACCGTCAGCGTCATCGATGGGTCGACGAACACGATCGCCAGCACGATCTCGGTCGGCCCCACGCCCAATGGGGTGGCGGTCAATCCGGCGACGCATCGCATCTATGCGGTCAACAACGGCGGCAATTCTGTCTCGATCGTCGACGGAGCGAGCAATCTGGTGCTCGGTTCCGCTGTTCCCGTGGGGACCGCGCCAATCGAGGTAGCAGTCAATCCGGTCCTGAACAGAATCTACGTGACGAATAACGGCAGCGATACCGTCACGGTACTCGGGGTGCCCTTCTCGACGGCACCGGGCGTCGTGGGGGCCAGCATCACGGCGACCTGGAGCGACCTGTCTGGGCCGACAGGTGGAGATTGGGTAGGGCTGTTCCCCCAGGGCGCCCCTGATGGACCGCCGTTGAGCGCCCGCTTCACCAACGGTGCGGCCAGTCCTGGCGGCTCCGGATTGGCCGCTGGCTCGGTCACCGTGCCTGTGCCCGAGGGGCTGACGCCCGGCGTCTATGAGGTGCGGCTCCTCGCCAATACCAGCCCGACCGCTCGGCTGGCAATTGCGCCCGTGACCATCGGACAGGCGAGCCTGAGCGTGGTCCCGACGACGGCCGCGGCGGGAAGTGTGGTGCAGGCGACCTTCGGGGGGATCGTGCCACCGACTGGCGGAGACTGGGTAGGGCTGTACCAGCAGGGCGCAGCGGATCCCACCTTCCTGGCTCGCCGCTACACCAACGGCACTGAGACGCCGGGCGGCCCTGGCGCGGCGGGGGGCACGCTCAGCCTGCCGCTTCCGTCCAATCTGGCGCCCGGCCCGTACGAGCTACGGCTGTTCTCGAACGGCAGTTTCCAGCAGATGGCGGTCACGTCTCTCGCGGTGACCCGCGCCACACTGACGCCCGACCTGACGATCGTGACGCTCGGGCAGCCGGTGACGGTACGCTGGAGCGGCATCACCGGCCCGAGCGGCGACGACGTCATCGGGCTCTATCGCCCGGGCGCGCCGGACAGCGAGCCCCTCCTCCGTCGCTTCACCAATGGGACTGAGAGCCCCGGTGGCACAGGTAGCGCGGCGGGCTCGCTCTCCCTCCCGATACCCGTTGGGCTGACCCAGGGCCGCTATGACCTGCGGCTACTGAGCGGCGTCGGCGGCGGCACGCTGGCAACCTCGGACGTGGTGATCGGAGTGGGCGTAGCTAGTTGCCAGCCACGCCCGTCCGTGACCACCCTCACGACGCCGCGCGGGGACCACCTGGACGTGACGATCGTGGCGAGCGCGCTCAACCCGGAGACCAGCAATCGGCTCCGCGAACTGCACTTCGGGCAACTTCAGAACGCACGGGTGACGGTCAACGGCCAGACGGTCACGAGTGGCCAGGGCATCACGCTCGCCAGCCAGCCCACGACGCTGACCTTCACCATCCAGCGGGCCACCCCCGGCCAGCCGACGCTGGCGCCCTTCACCGTGGTGGACGACTGCGGCTCCTGGCCGTCGTTCGCTGGCGGGGGGGTGAACGCCGGCTTCTGAGCGAGCCAGCCACCAGGTGTCGACCAGGCGTAGGGGCCGGCTCCAGCCAGGAGCCGGCCCCTACGCCTGCGCGGGGGCGGCATGGACGCCACTGGCCTTCGCGACTCGTGGAAGATCGGGCCACAGATCTCTTTCACCTCGAATCAGGCTGGTGTACTATCGGCCCATGCGGACGTACGTGCTCAAGCGCGTCCTGTCGCTTGTCCCGACGCTGATCGGGGTGACGATCCTCGTGTTCCTCATGATCCGGCTGATCCCCGGCACGGTGGTGGATCAGTTGATCGGGACCGAGGCGAAGGTCGACGAGTCTACGAAAGCCGCTATGCGCGCGTACTTCGGGCTCGATCAGCCGTTGTACGTCCAGTACCTGAGCTGGGTCGGCGGCATCGTGCGCGGCGACCTCGGCCAGAGCTGGCGGTCCGGGCTGCCGGTCAGCAAGATGATCTTCGACCGGCTGGCGGTCACCACGGAACTCGGCCTGCTGGCACTGATCGTCTCGCTGCTGGTCGGGATTCCGCTGGGGACGCTCTCGGCCGTCCGCGAGAATACCCCGCTCGATCATGTCGCGCGGATCGCGAGCCTGTTCAGCCTGTCGATCCCGATCTTCTGGCAGGCTGCGATGCTGATCCTGGCGTTTTCGCTCTGGTTCAACTGGGTTCCGCCGGTCGCGTACGCCTCGCCGGCACAAGACCCCCTTGGCAATCTCACCCAGATGCTGCTGCCGGCCATCGTGCTGGGGACGGTCGTCGCGGCTCAGGTGATGCGAATGACCCGTTCGTCGTTGCTGGAGGTGCTCCGTCACGACTACGTGCGAACGGCGCGGGCCAAGGGCCTGGACGAGGACAAGATGGTCCGTCGCCATGCGTTCAAGAACGCCTTGATCCCGATCATCACGGTCATCGGCGTCCAGGTCGGCTACCTGCTCGGCGGCGCGGTGGTGACCGAGGAAGTGTTCACCCTCCCAGGCATCGGCCGGCTGGTGTTGAACGCGGTCTACGAGCGCGACTACCCGCTGATCCAGGGGACGATCCTGTTCATCGCCGTGCTGTTCATGCTGAGCAACCTGATCGTCGACCTGCTCTACGCCTACCTCGATCCACGGGTCCGCTATGAGTGATGCAGCCCAGGGCACTACGTCGACGGCCGGCCGCGCGCCGGGCGACGCCGCGCCGGGTGACTGGCGATGAGCGAGGCTGCCGCGCCGGTCGGGGCCGTCGTCGCGCCGGCGGCTCATCGCGCCGAGTGGCGGCGCACGGCCCGCACCCTGACCCGGAATCGGTTGGTCCTGGCCGGCCTCGTGATGGTGGTCGGATTGATCCTGCTCGCGGCGCTGGCTCGGCTGATCGCCCCGTACGACCCGATCGCCAACAACGTCCGCGCGGCACTCCAGCCGCCCTCGTCCTTCTACTACTTTGGGACGGACCGCTTTGGTCGAGACGTCTTTAGCCGGGTCGTCTTCGGCAGCCGGCTGAGCCTGCTGGTCGCGCTCGTGAGCGTGACCCTCTCCGGTATCGTCGGGGTGACGCTGGGCTTGATCGCCGGCTACTACCGGGGCTGGATCGACAACCTGATCGGCCGGGTGATGGACATCTTCTTCAGCTTCCCGGCCCTGCTGCTGGCGATCGGCGTCGCGGCGATGCTCGGTCCGGGCCTGAACAACGCCATCCTGGCCATCGCGGTCGTGTCCTGGCCGGTCTTCGGGCGGGTCGTGCGCGGGCCGGTCCTGGTGGAGCGGAGCCGGGAATACGTCGAGGCGGCGCGGGTCATCGGCGCCTCGTCGGTCCGCGTCCTGCTGCGACACGTCTTCCCGAACGTGCTCTCGCCACTGATCGTCCAGGCGACGATCGCGCTGTCGCAGGCCATCCTCCTCGAAGCGTACCTGAGCTTCCTGGGGCTCGGCACCCAGCCCCCGTTCCCCTCCTGGGGCACGATGCTTCAGGAAGGACGGACGTTCCTGGAGACGGCGCCCTGGATGAGCATCTTCCCGGGTGTGGCGATCATGCTGACGGTGCTCGCCTTCAACCTGCTCGGCGACGGCATCCGCGACGTGCTGGATCCCCGCTCGCGCGGCGAGTAGCCGGCCCCCGCAGCCGGGCGTTGAGCCGCCGACACTGGATCCGCGCTCGCGCGGCGAGTAGGCGAGGTAACAGGCGTCAGTCGAAGGCGTCAAGGGCAGGGTAGGGCGCTATCGTCGCGCCGCTCATGACCGCTGATGACTGACGGCTATCGCGTTCGCGGCGGGCGGTCCGCTCGCGGGCCTTACGGGCCTCATCCTCGCGGTTGCGGGGCGGAGCGTGTGTCTGGAGCGAGCGGATCAACCGCTCGGCAGCCAGAGTGACCTCGTCGACGGCGCGCTCGAAGGCTGCCTCGTTCACACGCGAAGGCCGAGTCGTGCCGCTCAGTTTGCGGACGAACTGGAGCGCGGCCGCTCGGATTTCGTCGTCTGTGGCGTGCGGCTCGAAGTTAGCTAGCGTCCGGATGTTTCGGCACATCCCGCTCCTCCACGGGCAGCCCGAGCGACGCCGCTGCCCGCCCAGACTACCCCCTGGTGGGTCGCGCCACCGTTGATTGAGCATCGGCGCTTCCGGATCAGCTACCCATCTCCCGTGCGCGTGAGATGGGTAGGGGGTGGGGGCTCTCAGCCACATGCGACGTGACCCACTGGCATGCCAGGGAGCGCCCCGATACCCCGGGGCGCTCCCTGGCTCGTCGCTCCATCTGGGCCTGTATACGCTCCATGTTGCCGCTCTCGCCAGCGATGCGGCCCGCGCCGTCCACCGAGGCGAGCACCCAGGGCGCGGGGAAGAGCGAGCGGAGGCCGCCTCGCTACGCCCGGCTACCCGTCCAGCCAGGTCTTCACCAGCCCCTGGAAGAAGCTTGACGGGTGCGACTCGTACCCCTTGACGCTCTTCTTCATCACGTGGATCAGATCGCTCGAGAACATCCAGATCTGCGGCACCTTTTGCACCAGTACCCGCTGGACGTTGGCGTAGTGCTCCTTGCGCTTCGCCAGGTCTGAGATCGCCTTACCCTCTTCCAACAACTTGTCGATCTCGGTGTCGGTCAGGTTGTTCTGGTTGGCGCCGGTCTTCGAGTGGAGCCGGCTGCGCAGGAGCGGGTCCGGATCGGCGTTGCCGCCGGTGATGTTCCAGGCCAGGTCGAATTGGTGGGCGTTGAAGCGGTCTAGCCAGACGCCGTACTCGTACTGCTTGATCTCCACCTCGATGCCGACCTTCTTTAGCTGATCGGCCAGCACCTGCGCGCCAGTGACCATCGTCGCGAACTGGGGGATGATCTCGATCGAGGTCTTGAAGCCGTCCGGCACGCCCGCCTTCGCCAACAGCTCCTTCGCCTTGTTCAGGTCCTGCTTGTACTCCGGGAGGGTGGCCGGATCGAGGGCGTAGTCCTTGAGAGCCGGCGGGACCGGTGCGATCAACTTCCCAAGGTCGGACGTACAGACCGAGAGGAACTCCTGACGGTCGAGGGCGGCCTGTATGGCCTGGCGCACCTCGAGTTTGTTGAACGGCTCGCGCTGGTTGTCGATGTCGAGGTAGTCGAAGCCGAGGCGCGGGCCGCGCAGCGTGTCGAGGTTCGGTACGTCCTTGACGACCTGATAGTTCTTGTTGTCCTTCAGTGCCGTCAGGTGGACGTTGCCGCTCCGAAGCTGAGCGATGATCGCCGTTTCCTCAGGGATGATCTGGAACGTGATCCCATCCAGGAAGGCGACATTCTTATCGTAATAGTCCGGGAAGCGTTTCAGCTTCAACGATTGATTGGGGATCCACTCCTCGATCGTGTAGGGACCGCTGCCGCCATCCGCTTTGTCGAGCGACCCGCCGTTCTTGTCGACGTCCTCCTTCGCGACGATAGCCCCCCAGGCCGAGGCGAGTGCCGCCAGCAGGCCGGAGTCCGGCTCCTTGAGGACCACCTTCGCGGTGTACTTGTCGGGCGTCTCGATGCCGTCGATGCTGGCCATCAGTCCCTTGCCCTGCGAGGCCTTGTTCGGGTCGCGGATGCGCTCGAGGCTGTACTTGACGTCGTCCGCGACGAGCTCACGGCCGTTGTGGAACTTGACGCCCTTCCGGAGTGAGAAGGTGTGGATCTTCCCATCCGGGGACAGTTCCCACTTCTCGGCGAGATCTGGCTGAATGCGGAGGTCGTTGTCGGCCTGAACGAGATAGCTGTAGATGTTTTGGGTCCGCTGCTGGCGGGCCAGCGCGTTCTGCCAGTGGGGGTCCAGGCTGGCCGCCTCGTCGGTCGCGCCGACGATCAGCACGCCGCCGCGCTTCGGCGTCCCGGCGGCTGCCGCCGGCTTGGCAGCCGGAGCCTCGGTCGGCTTGGCAGCGGCGGCCTGGGTGGGTTTTGCAGCGGCCGGTGCGGCCTGGGTAGCGGCCGGGGCGGCAGCAGGGGCGGCCGGCTTTGCGGTCGCTGCTGCCGCTGGCTTGGGGGCCTCGGTCGGCTTCGGGGCGGCGGTGGGCGGGTTCGGCGGCGCCTGCCCTGATGACCCGCAGGCCTGGAGCAGACCGGCCGCGGCGAGCGAGCCGGAGAGCACCAGCCCGACGCGCAGGAACCGTCGCCGTGGCATCCGCGTGCGCGTCGTGAGGGCACCGTGGTCCGTAGACATCGTCTGCTCCCTCCGGGCCGGCCGCCGTGCAGGATAAGGGGCGCCGAGTGTGGGGCCGGATGGCGCGATCATAGGCACCCCCGGGAGTGATGTCAACGAATGACACAGCGAGCGCCCGTCGGAGATGGCGCGTGCCCGGCGTCTCCACACGTCTCGCTCCGCCATCTGCCCGCGCGGCTGGTACAGGCCGGCGTACGCGAGCTCGCGGCAGCGGCTCTCCGGTTGGGACGTGGCAGCGATTCTCCGGTTGGGACTACGGATGCCTGGTACCTCGGACGGTTCGCGCGTCGAACGGCTCGCGCGTCGGACGGCTCGCATCTCGGACGGCTCACGCCACCCGAGGCGCGCTGACACCTGCCGACGCCTGGGAGCGCTGCCGCCTGGGAGCGCCGCCGCCTTGCCAAACCGTGCCCGGCCAAGCATCATCGTGCATCCGACCGCCGGCCCTGCCGGGCGGGTGAGGGCACTCGCCGGCCAGCGCCGGGCGACTGAGGGGGCATCGTGGACGCGACTGAGCTGTGCTACACCTCCGCGACCGACCTGGGGCGCATGATCCGCTCGCACGACCTGTCGCCGGTCGAGATCGCCGACGCCGTGCTGGCGCGCATCGAACGGCTCAACCCGAAGCTCAACGCCTTCCTGACCGTCACCGCCGACCTGGCCCGCGAGCAGGCACGCGCCTCCGAGGAGCGGGCACGCCGCAACGAACTGATCGGCCCGCTCGACGGCATTCCGTACTCACTGAAGGACCTGGAGTCGACGGCCGGGATCCGTACGACGTTCGGCTCGAAGTGGTTCGAGCACAACGTCCCGACCGTGGACGGCACTGTTACGACCCGGATAAAGGCGTCGGGCGCGGTCCTGCTCGGAAAGACCAACACTCCGCACTTCGGCTACAAAGACATGTGCGACAACATGCTCGGCGAGCCGTGCTCAAACCCCTGGAACCTGGAGCGCACGTCTGGGGCGTCGTCGGGCGGCGCCGGTTCGGCGGTCGCGGCCGGGTTGGGGCCGATCGCGCACGGCTCCGACGGGGCCGGCTCGATCCGTATCCCGTCGTCACTGTGCGGGATCTTCGGCCTCAAGCCGTCGCTGGGACGGGTGCCGTACGCGCCGACTGCTGACCTCTTCGGCGCCCGCTCCCACAACGGCCCGATGACACGGACAGTTCGCGATGCCGCGCTACTGCTCCAGGTTCTGGCCGGCCCGAACTCGCGCGACCCGCTTTCCATCGACGCGCCGCCCGTCGACTATCTGGCTGCCTGTGATGGCGACCTGCGCGGCCTGCGCGTTGCCTGGAGCCCGGACCTGGGCTACGCGGCCGTCGATCCGGAGGTACAATCGCTCGCCGAGGCTGCCGCACGCCGCTTCACTGACTTCGGCTGCGACCTGGAGGAGCGCGCGCCGGGCTGGCCGGACCCGCGTGACTTCCACAAGACCATCTATGAGGTCGGAATTTCCAGCCGCCTGTCCGACCGCTATGACGAGCATCCGGAGTGGATCGAGGCGACGCTGAAGCAGATCATTCACAACGCGCGCCAGGTCTCGGCGATCGATCACGGGAAGGCCTTGCTCGCACGGACCCCCTTCTACGAGCAGGCGCACCGCTTCTTCGAGACCCACGATCTGCTCTTGACGCCCCAGATGCCGGTTGGAGCGTGGTCGAAGCAGCCCGGCCCGGAGGAAGGTCCACGCGAGATCGGCGGCCGCCCGACCCCCACGATGTTCGACCGGCTACCGTTCACCTACCCGTTCAACCTGACCGGCCAGCCAGCCGCGACGGTCCCCTGCGGCTTCACCTCTGAGGGACTGCCGGTCGGGTTGCAGATCGTGGGGCGCTGGCACGACGAGTCGACCGTGTTCCGTGCCGCCGCCTGCTTCGAGGCTGCCCAGCCCTGGGCGCAGCATCGCCCATCACTTGACTAGCCTTCGCCCGACCGGCCTTCCCTGCACGTCTCGGCGAGACGGCGGCTTCTCCGGGCCGCCGTCTGCCCCCAACCGAACCGCTCGGGGCACGCTCCACCGGGCGTGACCGCGCCCGATAGGCCAGATCGTGATGGCAAACGGACGGGGGGTACTCGAACGGGGCGGGCATTCCTCCCGGTCCACGGGCGAGCGGTCGCGCGGGGGCACTGGACGCCCTATACCTACAGCAGCAGGCTCGGGAGGGAATCGCCGATGTCTGACATCATGCCCGTGCAGTCTCCCGAGGTGAAGACGATCTCGGCGCATGCTGCTTCAGCGCAGGCAGCCCCAGACGTACGTGCGGTCGCCGGTCAACTCTCGCTCATCGACCGCTACCTGCCGCTCTGGATCTTCCTGGCAATGGGCATCGGCCTCGGGCTTGGGGCGACGCTGCCCGGGTTGCCGCAGGCACTCGATTCGCTGAAGGTCGCGGGCGTCTCGTTGCCGATCGCGCTCGGGCTGCTCTGGATGATGTACCCGGTCCTCGCCCGCGTGAGGTACGAAGAACTGTCGCGGGTCGGGCGCGCCTGGAAGCTGTTCGCCGTCTCGCTCGGTCTGAACTGGGTCGTCGGACCCCTCGTCATGTTCGGGCTGGCCTGGCTGCTGCTACCGGACCTGCCCGAGTATCGGACCGGGCTGATCCTGGTTGGGCTGGCCCGCTGCATCGCGATGGTGCTGATCTGGAATCAGCTTGCTGGCGGTGACCCGGAGGATGCCGCCGTCCTGGTCGCGCTGAACAGCGTATTTCAGGTGCTCGCGTACTCGTTCTACGCCTACGTCTTCCTGGCGGTCCTGCCGGTCTGGCTGGGCCTCGGGGCTGGCCAGCGTGTCGACATCGCCTTCTGGGACATCGCGCGGAGCGTGCTGATCTTCCTCGGCATCCCGCTCGCGGCCGGCGCCGTCACTCGCCTGGTCGGAGTCAAGACGAAGGGCCGGGAGTGGTATGACGGCGTGGCGATGCCAAAGCTCGCGCCGACCGCCCTGCTGGCGCTCTTGTTCACGATCGTCGTGATGTTCAGCCTCAAGGGTGACGTCATCCTGGCGCTCCCCGGCGACGTGGTGCGAATCGCGCTACCGCTTCTCACATACTTCGCGCTGATCTTCGGCGCAGCATTCTGGTGGGGCCAGCGGGCCGGCTTCTCGTACCCCGAAACCGTTACCCTCTCGTTCACGGCCGCAGGCAACAACTTCGAGCTCGCTATCGCCGTCGCCATCGGCATCTTCGGGGTCGCCAGCGGGCAGGCGCTCGCCGCCGTGGTCGGGCCGCTGATCGAGGTGCCCGCCCTGATCGGCCTGGTTTACCTGTCACTCTGGCTTGCGCGCCGCCTGCGGTTCGCCTGCTAGCTCGGCTGCTCAGGATCCAACTGCCCGTGAAAGCGGATGCTGTGCGCAACGGCATCCGCTTTCACGGGCCGCGGGACCCCGTCGATCGCGCTCGTGGAGAGGCTGTGAGCTCAGGCGTGCCCACATTGTCGTAGGGGTCCGAGTCGCCGACTAGGGTGCTAGGACGACTGGGCCGCATCAAGGATGCGGCGCGCGTTCTCCACGAACTGCTGGTGCTGACCGGCAGGCGCGACCTCGAGGAACTCGGTGTCCTCCTCGGCGACACCGGTGTGCCCGGACGGCATGAAGTACACGTCGCCGGCTCGCAACGTCTCATCGCGATCGGCATACTGGATTCGCAGGCGTCCCTTGATGACGTAGCCCCAGTGTGGGCACTGACATCTGTCGTCAGGCAAGCCCTTCAGCAGCGGAGTGAAGTCCGTGCCGGCCGGGACCGAGACGATAGCGGTACGCATATCGTCCCAGTCCGCCCCCCGTACCGTGGCCGCGCCCGTATCTATCAGCATGGGCAGTTCGTGCTTCGTCGCGCGCATCGTAGCCTCTCTTTCGCAATGGTGCAGATCGCTGCATCCGCCGTCCCCGCTCGCGTGCCAAGTCCCCGGCGACCGCAGTCGAGCGGGGCAATTCGCCGCGTCCTCAGCGCCACGGTCGATGGTCCGGGTCGCGCGGGAGGACGTGGCCGAGGCGCTGCTGGACTAGCCCCAGCGCGGCTGCTCGCCAAGATCGATGCCGAGCGTGGTCTTGCCGACGATCTCGTGCACCAGCGCCCCATTCGCGGGGTGGAACCCGCCGGCCCGCACGTCGCGGTACAACCGCTCCAGTTCGTGAACCCTGTACATGCCCGCGCCGCCGGACATGTCCATCGCCAGATCGACGACGCGTTTGGCGGATTCGACAGCGTGGTACTTCGCCGAAAAGATCTTGGACGGCCACTGCGCGCCGTGATCGATGCCCTCCGACCAGTCCTGAGCGATCCGGTCGAGATGCGGCTGGACCGCCTCGATCTCGAGCGTCATCTCGGCCGCTTGATGCTGAATCTCGGGGTGATACGCCATCGTCCGCGAGATGGCGAGCGACGTCTTCTTGCGCGCGGATGCCACGGCGAGATCGCGCGCCCGCAGCGCGATGGCGAAGTAGACGTTCCCCATCGTCAGGTCAGCCCAGGCGAACAGCGCTCCGATGTACGGATCGAGGGCGCCGGCTGGGATCTTGCGGGCGATGTACCGGTCGGGCACGAACACGCCGTTCAGAAGCGTGTCCTCACTGCTTGTCGCCCGCATGCCGAGGGTATCCCAGGTCCGCCGGATCTCGTAGCCCTCGGCATCGCGTGTCATGAAACCATGGATGATGGTCGGATGCCCGCCGCCTGACGTATCCATGGCGTGGATCCCCAGCCGAGTCCAGACTGGCGACAGGCTGCCGAACATCTTGTGCCCCGTGATGCGGTAGCCGCCCTCGACCGGCTCAGCCTTGCTCGTCGAGAGCAGGACCGGCAGATCGTTGCCGGCCTCGCCGTGCCCGGCCGCAAACACCTCGCCATTGGCGGCGTCCTCGAGCATCCAGGTCAACGACGGATCACCCATGCGGTACAGATCGGCCGCGATGCCGACCCAGTACAGGTGCATGTTGACCGCCAACGCGGTTGCCGGCGCGCGGTAGGCGAGGCGACGCTGCTCGTGGCAGGTTTCCAGCAGCGATAGTCCCTGGCCGCCAAACTCGGTCGGTACGTTGATACGCAGGTAGCCAGCGGCCTTCAACTCCTCGAAGTCGTCGGAGAAGAAGCGGTTCTCGCGGTCGTACCCCGGCGCGCGCTGGCCGCAGCGGTCGATCAAGCTGTCGGTCAGGACGGATGGTATGCGTTCGGCGACCGTCATGATGCCCCTCCTGGCTCGTTCGAATGCTGCAGCGAGACCTGATGCTTCGCGCCGAGCCGTGTAGGTTAAGCATGGCCGGTCTTTGGCCGCCGACCATCGCGGGAAGCCGTGATCCGGGCCACTATATTCCGGGGTATCCCAGACGCCAGGAAGCCCCCGCTTGCGTACGGGCCGGGATGAAGAGATCCGTGCGCCGCTCAGGCCAGGCCGTGCTGGAGCGCGTAGGCTGTCGCGTCAGCACGGCCGCGTGCACCGATCTTCTGGTAGGTGTGGGTGATGTGCCGCTCGACCGTATGGATGCTAATCACCAGACGCTGAGCGATCTCCTTGCTCGTGGCGCCGGCTGCGATCAACCGCAACACCTCGACCTCACGCGCGGTGAGGCCCGCTGGGAAAGCAGCGCGCGTGCGGGCCAGCGCCGAGCTCATCGCTGAGGGAGTCGGCGTGCCCCCGGTGCCAGATGGCGCATCGGACGACGGGTCAGCGAGCGCAGCCATCGTCGCGCCACCGGCCGCGTGACCTGCCGCGACACTCGGAGGCGTCACCACCGAGATCGCGCGGATCTCGGCCATGATGTCATCCCGGGACATCCGTTGCCCCGCCTGACGGGCAACGGTAAATGCTTCCTCGCCAAGCGTATGCCGTGCGGACTCGAGTGCCGGGCCGAGGAACGCTTCCACCAGCGGAATCGGGCGGGTGCTGACGGATTCGCTCAACGTCGTGAGTGCGCCCCAGAGGCGGGCGCCCCGCTCGAGCTGCCCGATGGCAACAGCTACTGCCAGGAACTGGGCTATGAGGTTCCCCATGAGCCACGCCCAGTCGATTCCCCACAGCAAGTCGAGGCTTTCCTGGAGCCGAGCACACGCCGATGGATAGTCGCGCTCGCGGAAGTCGATCAGAGCGAGCAACGTCAGGAGGGTGCTGGTCCCCTCACGGAAGTCGAGTGGGCGCCGGATGGTCAGGCTTTCCTCATAATAGCGTCGGGCTGTCACGAAGTCATCTTCGATGTGCGATGCCAGGCCGAGCAGATGAAACGCCCAGCCGACCAGCCACGCGTCGTCGATCTCCCGCGCGACTGCCAGACACTCGAAGCCGAGCGATCGCGCAGTTTCGGCGTCTCTGTCGAAGTAGGCGACCCGCCCGAGCAGGTGGAGCGCCCAGGCCTCCCACCATGGGTCGCGCAGGTCGCGCGCCAGGGCCAGGCTCTCGGAGAGGAGCGCGCGTGCCTGCGCCGAATCGTGCTGGATGTGCGCCAGCCGGCCGGCCCCGGCCAGCGCCTTGACGCGTGCCAGCGACGCGCCTGCCCCGCGCGCGAGGACCTGTGCCAGCCGGCGGCGCGCTTCCTCGAGATGAGACCGGTTGTACCAGAACCAGGCGAGCGCCCCGCACAGCCGGAGCGCTATCTCGTCAGTGCCATCGGGCGAGAGGCCCCATTCGAGGCCCGCGCGCAGGTTATCATGCTCGGCGGCCAGACGGTCGAGCCATCGAGCCTGTTCGGGGCCGCGCATGCGCGGCTCGGCGGTCTCGGCAAGCGCCAGAAAGTACTCGGCGTGCCAGCGGCGGAGGCTCGGCAGTTCGCCGGTCAACGCCAGGCTCTCGAGCCCGAATTCGCGGATCGTCTCGAGCATGGTGTAGCGCGGTTCGCCATCGGGGCCGTCCTGTCGCCGCAACAGGCTCTGCGCGAGCAAGGAGTCGATGCCGTCGAGCACATCGAGGCTCGGGGTGTGCGCTCGCGCTGTGGCCGCATAAGCCGCTTCGGCTTCCTCGATGGTGCAACCGCCCACGAAGATAGCCAGACAACGAAACAGCGCCTGCTCCTCCGGTTCGAGGAGGTCGTAGCTCCAACCGATCGTGCCACGAAGCGTTTGCAGGCGCGCCGGCTGGTCGCGCGGGCCGCCGGTCAGGAGCCGCAGGGACGGCGCGTCGATAGGTCCGGCCAGTCGTGCGAGCATCGCCGCCGGCGGCAGCAACCGTGCGCGAGCGGCGGCCAGTTCGATTGCCAGCGGCAATCCATCGAGGCGGCGGCACACCTCCACGACGTCACGAGCGTTGGTGCTGGTGAGTGCAAAATCAGCGCGGACGGCCTGCGCCCGCTCGACGAAGAGGCGGATGGCGTCGTAGCGCGCGCAGGCCGCCACGACGTCATTGCCGTCCACGGGCGACCCTGGCGGTGGTAGCGCCAGCGGTGGCACATCGTACGCGTGCTCCTCGGAGACTCGCAGCGCCACACGGCTCGTGACCAGCAGCTTCAGGCGGGCCGAGGTTGCCAGCAGCTCGGCGAACCGGGAGCCGACCTCGATCACCTGCTCCAGGTTGTCCAGCACGAGCAGCATCGCTCGATCGCGGAGATACTCGCCGAGCGTGTTGAGCGGCGGCCGGCCGGCATCCATGGCGATGCCGAGCACCTGCCCGATCGTCAATGCCACTAGCTCGGGCTCGCGAATCGGCGCCAGCGGGACGAAGAACGCACCGTCCGGGAAGGCGCCGAGCACCGCGGCAGCGACCTGACCGGCCAGTCGAGTCTTCCCCGTTCCTCCTGGCCCAATCAGCGTCACGAGCCCGATGTCCGGCCGGAGCAGCAGGTTGCTAACGTCGGCGATCTCGCGCTCGCGCCCGATCAGGGCACTCCGGTGCACCGGGAGGTTCTGAGGGTGCGCATCCAGACCCCGCAGTGGCGGGAACGCGAGCGGCAGGTCCGGGCTCGCCGCTTGATAGATCCGCTCTGGGTGTGGCACGTCCCGCAGGCGATGTTCGCCCAGATCGATCGCGGTAATGTTCGCTGGTCTGGTGTTGTCCAGCAGATCGCGCGAGGCCTGCGAAAGCAGAATCTGTCCGCCGTGAGCAGCAGCACGCAGGCGGGCGCAGCGATTGACGGCGCTCCCAAAGTAGTCACCGTCACGCAGCTCGGCCTCGCCGGTGTGGAGCGCGACCCGCACCTGCGGCGCGGCGCCAGCTGGCCAGGGCTCGGCCTGTAGCGCCCGCTGCAACTGCACGGCGGCCAGAACGGCGTCGCTGACTCGGCCGAACACCGCGAACACACTGTCGCCCTCGCCTCGGCTCTTGACCACGATGCCGGCGTGTTGCTCGACGGCGCCGTGCACGAGAACGTCATGACGGGCTACGGCCAGCCTCATCGCATCCGGCTGGCGCTCCCAGAGCGCGGTACTGCGCTCGATATCGGTAAGCAGAAAGGTGACGATCCCGGTCGGCAGATCGGCCATGGCCCTCTCTCCACGCCGATGCGTTCCTGAGAAGCAGACTAGCCGGTCGGCGACCCTGCGTCAACAATGCGACGTGCCATGAGTGCGCGTCAAGAACGCGCCAGTCGCACAGACAGGCGCTCTGCTGCCGCGCCACGGCGCGCCGGTCGGGGTCACGTTGAAGCGGTACAGACCGATGGCCTCGAAATGACACACGCGGTCGTGCCGGTAGCCCCAGGGGCGGCAGACAACGGGCCACTGGTACCCCGCCAATGCTGCCGAGCCGGCAACGGCCCACAACGGCAACTGGCGCTCAATCGGTCGTTGACGGCGACTGCATCGGCACACCCGACACTGACGTCGAGGCCGGCGTCGTGACTGCCTACGACCGGACTCGGCGAGAACTTCGCGGGAGGCGTCCCGGGCATGCAGGTACTCCACGATGCACCACCGGTACCGGCGCCATCCACCGTCGGTGTCACACTTGCGTTGGTGAACTGGGGCCACGCCCAGAACGTCCACGCGGCGCTGGCCGACCTGCGCCGCTCTCACGATTCCGGCCTCGAGGTGCTAGTCGTCGGCGACGGATCGAGCGACGATGGATCGTGGGCTGAAGACTGGGCATCCGTCGAGGCCGCGTTCCCCGAAGCGCGTATCTTGCAGCTACCGCCACATCAAGGCGAGTGCGCCGGGTTGAACCTCGCGCTGGCCGAGGCCCGAGGCAACATCGTTATCTGGCTCGACGATGGCGTCCGGCTCGGCCGGGGCGCCATCGAGGCGATCGTCGCACGCTTCCAGTCGTCCCCGAACCTGGCCGCCGTCCACGGGCGGATGGTCGACGACGCCGACCGCTCAGAGGACTGGTGGTGGGACTGGTACGGCCACGACCGCGCTCGGTACAGCCGACGCGAGTTCTCGACGCCCTGGACGATCTGCGAAGGGATGTGCGCGCTACGCCGCGCGGCCGTCCGAGCCGTCGGCGGCTTCCCCGAGGAGTACGTCGGCGTGTCGGAGGGCCGTGACCTCGCCATTCGGCTCGTCGACGCCGGCTACGACATCATGTACCTCCCGGACGTGACGTTCCTGCGGTCAGGCCGAGTCGGGCGCGGCCTCTTCGCGGCCGATGCTGCCGAACGCCAGCCGGGCGGCCGCCGCCACCGACCCGGCTACCGCCAGGAGCTCCCTGACGAGCACCGGATGTACTTCAAGCTCCGGAACGAGCTCTGGACGATCTGGAAGTATTACCCGCTCGGGCTGGCGGTCTGGCGAACGGTACTGAAATGCGCCGTCTGGGCCGTCGTCGTGGGCTGCGGTGACGGCCCGAACTGCTACGCGCGGGCCGTGTACCATGCATTCCGGGCGCTGCCGAGGATCGCGCGGTCGCGCCGGCCAGTGCGCCCCCAGA
The DNA here is from genome assembly GCA_020845495.1 of Chloroflexota bacterium. The sequence continues at coordinate 122,912 of JADLFM010000243.1, read as the reverse complement.
CGATTCGGGCCGTCGAGTATTCGCGGGCTCCGGCCCTGTCGCGCGTCAACGTCCTGCTGCGCCTACCCGACGGCGGCTCGGTGCGCCGCGCGGTTCAGCCAGCCCGATCGCACTCCTGACGTCTGCCAGGCGGCCTCCTTGCCCGTCTCTGCCGCCAACATCCGTCTCGAGCACCTCCCTGCCCACGCTGCCGGCGAACTGCGGCCTTGTCAACCGACATTCAACGGCTGTTTCACAGGGACATCGTTCTCGCGCCCCTACACTCCTGGGCAGTCACACTACGAAGTCGAGCAGATTCGTTGCCGTTTTGGCCGCGGGGCCGTGGCATCTCTGGTCTTGTCAGACCTTCGCAAACCGTAACGTCTCGCGCAGCCTTACGACACCAGCGACAGGAGTAATCCGATGATCGGCGCGGCGAGCCCCATGCCCGAGTTGCCGGTTACTCCGTTTCCCGACGCACCCGACGCCGCCCCGCATCCGCTCGTGACGGCGCTCGCCCCGGACCTCAACGGAGACGACAACCACCAGCGTCGTCGGCCTGTCGAACCTCCGCACGCTGGCAGCGCGCTTGGCCGCCGGGTGCGTGAGGCAGTCACCGGCACCCTCGGACCGCTAGTGTCGAGCCTGGGTATCGGCACGCTGCACGCATCCACCGTCGATACGGAGCGGCATCGGCAATTCGCCGTCGACAACCTCGAGCAGCTCGCGTGGCTGCATGACCGCCTGGCTGATGACTATTCACGCAGCGTGCTCGTCGATCTGCTCCGCTGCCGCATCGTCGGACGAACTGACCTGGCGCGACCGGGCGCCCGTCCCTCGTATCAGTCGATGCAGGCGCGCGTCGACCAGGATCTGTTGCTCGCCCAGCGTACAAAGCATCCGTGGCGGCCAGACTTCAATCGGTACCGCATCCCGGGCATGCACGGTCCGATCGAGCTTCACGCCGACCGAGGGCGCGTCCTCGACACGTTCCTGCTCGAACAGTACGCCTACGTCCGCGGCAGTACGACCGTGCGCGCCCAGCCGGGCGGCGTCGTCATCGACGCCGGAAGCTGCTGGGGGGACGCCGCACTCTACTTCGCCGATCTCGTCGGACCGAACGGGCGGGTCTACGCCGTGGAACTCGTCGCGAGCAAGTGCGCCCTGATCGAAGAGAACCTGGCGCTCAACCCGCGCCTCCGCGAGCGTATCAGCGTCATCGAGCGGGCGGTAAGCGATCGCTCCGGCGATACGGTCGGCTACGAGCCGGACGGGCCATCGGCCACGCCAACGCCAGTGCGAATGGACCCCTGGGGATCGTTCGTCGCGGACGTTCCGACGGTCGCCATCGACGACCTCATTGCGGATATGGGGCTCGACCGCGTGGACTCGATCAAGCTCGACGTCGACGGGCTCGAGCTCGCAGCGCTCGTCGGCGCCCGTGCGACGATCCTGCGCCATCGGCCGACGCTCGTCGTCGCGCTCTCCCATGACGAGGGTGATCTCGTGACGATCCCGCGCCATCTGGATGCGCTGACTTCAGGCTACGACTTCTTCCTCGAGTGCGTCGCGGCCCACGGCGAAAAGGCCTTCCTCTTCGCCCGCCCCCGTGCAGCACGGCGCTGACGACCTCCATGCTCGAGGCGCGCGCGCATCCGATCGCCCTGAATCGGCCCGACAAGGAGAGTGGCATGATGACCGCCGAGGTCTCCGTCAGCACCCGGACTGTGGCAGCGGTCCAGCGGGTGCCGCTCATCCGCCCAGACCTGCCCTCGTTCGAGGAGGTCGCTGGGCCGATTCGGGAGATCCTCGAAAACGGTCAGGTCACCAATTTCGGCGCCTACGTGAGACGGCTGGAGGAGGCCGCCAGCGCTCTGCTCGGCACGCACGTGGTTGCCGTCTCGTCGGGGACGCTCGGGCTGCTGTTCACCCTCCAGGCACTCGGCCTGAAGCCGGGACAACGGGTCATCGTTCCGAGCTTCACCTTCATGGCGACTGCCCAGGCGATTCGGTACGCCGGCGGGGTTCCGACATTCGCCGAGATCGGCGAGGACTTCACGCTCGACCCGGGCGACCTCGCCATGTTGCTGGCGACGCACGACGACGTCGGGGCCGTGGTGCCTGTCCACACCTTCGGGCTGCCCTGCCAGGTAGATGCACTCGAGCAGATCGTGAGCGATGCCGCCCGTCAGGCTGGCCGACCGATTCCCATCGTCTACGACGCCGCTCACGCGTTTGGCTCGTCAATCGAGGGCCGGCCGGTAGGAATGTTCGGGAGCGCCGAGGTGTTCTCGCTCTCCGTCACCAAGGCCCTGGTCAGCGTCGAGGGCGGGATGGTAGCAAGCCACAATCTTGGGCTCATTCAGCGGCTCCGCAAGATGCGCAATTACGGCATCGAGGCGGACTACAACGCCTTCTGGCCCGGCCTCAACGGCAAGATGAGTGAGTTTCACGCAATCGTCGGGCTGGCGACTATCCGCCGCTTGCCAGCGCTCATCGTGGAGCGCCAGCGGAAGGCGCGGGCCTACGCCAACCGCGTCGAACGGGCAACGTCGTTTCGCCTCACCCCCTGGCCGGCGACGGTCGTGCACACCTTCAAGGACTTCACCGTCGTAGTACCCGCCGCGCTCGAAGGCTGCCGCGACCGGGTCATCGAGTTTCTGGCCGCCCGTGGCATCGAGACGCGCGCCTACTTCTCGCCGCCCGTCCACCAGCAGGCGAGCTTCAGGGGGCTTGCCGACCGGCCGCTCTGCCGGACAGAGCACCTGAGCCAGCGTGTCATCACGCTCCCCTTCTACACCTCGATCGGCGAAGACGAAATGGACTACGTGGTAGCAGCGCTGGCCGACGCTGAGGCCGAGCTGGCATGCCGGTAAGCCAGCCTGCCGCCCGCCGGCGACACCGTGAGGTCCGGCCAGCCGGCTGGCCAGGCAGGGGAGGTCTCCGATGCGCATCCTGCTGACTGGCGGCGCCGGCTACGTGGGCTCGCGGCTGGTGCCCGAGCTCATCGGGCGCGGGCACCATGTCCGAGTGCTGGACTCCGGTGACGGCGGCCTCGAACATGCGCGTCCGTTCCGCGGCCGAATCGAACTGGTTCGCGATGACGTCCGACGCCTGGGTGCGGATCGGCGCTTTGCCGCCGAGATGCTCGACGATCGCGAGACGGTTATCCACCTCGCGGCCATCTCGAACGATCCATCGGCCGATGTGAATCCTGAACTGACCTGGAGCCTCAACGTCGACGCGACCGTCCAACTTGCACGGCTCAGCCGTGCCCGCCGCCAGCGCTTCGTGTTTGCGTCATCCTGTTCGGTATACGGCGAGGCGGCCGGCGAGCAAGACGAGGACGGGGCGCTTGCGCCGCTCACCACCTACGCCGCCTCCAAGGCCGCGGCCGAGCGCGCCCTGCTCGATCTTGCCGACGATGCCTGGCGGCCCACCATCCTACGGAACGGCACCTTATTCGGGTATTCGCCACGGATGCGCTTCGACCTGGTGGCCAATATCTTCGCGCTTCAGGGCACGCGCACCGGCGAGATTAACATTTTTGGTGACGGCCTCCAATGGCGGCCGCTGCTCCACGTCCGTGACTGTGCGCAGGCGTTCGTTCACGTCGCCGAGCGGCCAGCGCTCCGCCACGCAGTCTACAACATCGCACACGTGAATCTGCGAGTCATCGATCTGGCCGCGACGTTCCGCCGCCTGCTGCCAGGGCTGATCGTTCGCCATCGCGCCGCCTCGGATCTCGATCGCCGTGACTACCGTGTCTCGACACGGCGGCTGCGCGCCGAGGGATTCGCGGCGTGCAGCAGCGTCGAGGACGGAGCGAGAGAACTGGTCGAGGCGATCGTGAGCGGGCGAATCCGCGATCTGGAGCCGATCCTCCAGCGGGACGCCCCAGCACTTGAAGTGGGTACCCAGTCCGCAGCGTTGTCTCCCCGGGCGGGCGCCGGCCAGGCGGACGCGATAACCTCAGCGAGGATGCCCGCCTGGGCATGAGGATGGTGGGAGTGATGGACGAGAACATCTCGCGCGCCCTGATCGTCGTCGGCGCCGGCGGCCACGCCCGCGAAGTGGCGTCCTACGTTCGCACCCTCCAGGCTGAGGGCGAGCCAATCATCCTCTGCGGCTTCGTCGACGACCACCGCTTCGACGACACCTACGAGGGCGCACCTCTGCTCGGCGGCGTCGAGCAACTGGGTGACTACCTGAGAGCACATCGAGACGTCGCGTTCTCGTACATGACGGCCGTCGGGGACAATCGGGTACGGGCACGGCTGGTCCGGCGCGTCGAGGGACTTGGGGCCGAGAACCTGCGAGCCTGGACAATGCGGCATCCGCTGGCAACGATTGGCGACCCGGTGAGCGTCGGAGTGGGCACCTGCATCGCGCCCGGTGCCATCGTCACCGCGCACGTCACCATCGGCGAACACTGTATCGTGAACGTCGGGAGCTCGATCTCCCACGATACCGCCGTCGCGTCGTTCGTCAACGTGAACCCGGGCGCTGCGATTTGCGGGTCCGCCACCCTGGGTGAGGGCTGCTTCATCGGGGCCAGTGCGACGGTGATCGATAACGTCCGGATCGGCGAGTGGTCGGTGGTGGGCGCCGGCGCGGTCGTCATCGACGACGTGCCATCCCATGTCACCGTGGTTGGCGTGCCGGCGCGGATCATCCAGCGCCACGGGCGGGGCGTACGCGTCCCGCCGCTCGCAGGCTAACGCATCCGCTCCTTCTGTCAGCAGGGCTACCCACCACCCACGTTTTCATCGCCCCTTTTCGGCCATGAATGGGCAACCGAGTGCCTTCATGTACCGCCCCAGACCACTTGTGACCCCACAACGGGCCTGGTCAGAGCCGGTCTCTACGTGCGGATTGCCACGCAGACCCTCGCCGAGGCGTTCGGGAACGTCGGGGGAAGGCCCTCCTGGACTTGTGGGTACTGGGTAGCCTGGCAGGGAGGCGGGCTGAGATGAGGGTACGCTCACCAAGAGCCCTCACCCGCGCTACGCGCGACCTCTCCCAGAGGGAGAGGCGAACGAGACCTGCGCCCGCCCGGCCTCATGCGCAGTCCAGGCTAGCGGAACGCGAGATCCGACACGACCGGCAGGTGATCGGAGCCGCCGCCTGGGCCGACTCGGGCGCTCGTGGCGACCAACGCGTCCGAGTGGAAGACATAGTCGATCCGCAGCAGCGGCACCGATAGGCCGGATCGGAGCGAGCGAAGGGTGGTGGGGTAGGAGTGGCCGAGACCCCAGCCGGCCTCCCGGAACGAGTCCCGCATCGCTCCTGTCATGAGGCCGTACGCTCGGCTCGTTGGGGTCATGTTGAAGTCGCCGACGATCACCCGAGCGTAGTCCACCGAGTCGGCTTGCGACATGAGTGCGTCCACGGCAGCATCTCGCTCGGCTGTGGAGAAGGTGCGGATTGCCCGCAGGAGCGGCAGCGGGCCGGACCCGAGGCCGGTGTAGCCGTCGATCCGGCGGAGGTGGACGGCAGTCAGTGAAACCGGTCGGTCGCCCACCACGATGGTGACGGTTAGGACGTCGTGAGCACCCGCGAGGTGGGGATTGTCGCGGTCGTCGAGGAGCGGAAAGCGGCTGATGATCGCGGTCTGGGCGCTGCTGGCTTGATAGGGATACGTCGCTCGGAGCGCCGGCCCGAGCGTTGCGAGCGTATCCCGCCGTGCTTCGACGAGGGCAGCGACATCTGGGCGGGCTGCACGGACCGTCTCGATCACTCGTTCGGGTGATTCGAGCCCGCGGGCCGCTCCGACGTTGAACGTCATCACACGAAAGCTCGGGCCAGTCGGGGCCGAGGGCGTCCGAATAGCGAGCAGCGGTCCGCACCCTGCCGCGAACACGGCGAGCGGGACCAGAAGCGCGAGAAACGTACGCTGAGCCCGCACCAGGCCGGCGAGAACGAGGAGAACTGGCACGGGCACGAACAGCAGGTGCACGATCTCGCGGAGGAACGCCCCCCAGCCAGTGTGGCCCGACCCAAGCGCCAGCGCCGCCAGCGCGACGGCCAGCCCCGCCAGGTAGCCCGCTGTCAGCACGCTCACCCCGAGCCTCGGCCAGCGTCCCATGCGACCCCCTTCGTCGTTTCCAGCACTCACGATACGCCCTTGGCAGCGGCGACGCTGTTGAGGACCGGTTGGGACGATGGTAGGCAACTCAGCCGGCACGCGGCGCCCCGTCGTGTGCCCGCAGGGCCCGCAAGATGCCCCGCTAGCTCGCCCAATCCTTGACGCGCCGGGCGAGTTCCTGATACACGGACCCAACGCCCTGGCGACGTGACCGGGCGATGGAGCTCGTGGTCTGGCGGCCGGGCAGGCCGTCGGCGCGCTACCAGGAGGGTAGACGAGATGGCATCGGAGCGTGGAGTTTCGCGGCGGGCGTTCTTGCGGGCGGGTATCGGCGTGGCCGGGGTGAGCTTGCTCGCGGCTTGCGCCCCCCAGGCGCCAGCAACCAAACCGGCGGAGTCGAAGCCGGCGGAGTCGAAGCCGGCCGCCACCAAACCGGCCGAGACGAAGCCAGCCGAAGCCGCCAAGCCAGCCGCCCCGGCGACGACCGCCCCAGCCGCGAAGCCGACAGCAGCGGCCGCGGCCAAGCCAGCCGAAGCCGCCAAGCCGGCCGCTCAGGCGGCGCCCAAGCCGGGCGAGAAGCTCGGAGCGAACCTGATCGGCAAGGTCGAGGGACCGACGATCCTCCCCGACGCGAAGCGCCCGGCTAAGCTCGCCGAAGCGCCGATGCTGGCAGAACTGGTCAAGGCTGGCAAGCTGCCACCCGTCGAGCAGCGCGTCCCCGAAGAGCCGCTGGTGGTCAAGCCGCTCCACGAGATCGGCAAGTACGGCGGCATGTGGCGGCGGGCCTTCACCGGACCGGCCGATGGCGAGAACTTCAACCGGGTCATGGGTGCCGAGAAGCCGCTCCACGTCGACTTCACCGGCTACAAGGTCATTCCGGCGGTCATGAAGTCGTGGGAGTTGCGCGATGGCGGTAAGACGATCCGCCTGTCGCTGCGCAAGGGCATGAAGTGGTCGGACGGCCAGCCGTTCACCGCCGACGACGTCATGTTCTGGTACGAAGATTTCTACATGAACAAGGAGATCACGCCGGTCGGCACCGCCGAGATGACGATCAACGGCAAGCCCGGCGAGATCGTCAAGGTCGACGACCAGACCGTCGAGGCCCGGTTCCCTGAGCCGTACCCCATGTTCGTCGACATCCTCTCCGCGTTCACCCAGGTCGGCGGCGGCCATGCCCTCGGCGGTAGCCAGTGGGGCGGCTTCATGGGCTTCTACGCCCCGGCCCACTACCTGAAGCAGTTCCATCCCAAGTACATTGGCGCAGACAAGGCTACTCAGATCGCCCGCGACGCCGGCATCGACGGCTGGATCCAACTGCTGAAGTTCAAGAACAACTACCAGTTGAATCCGGAAGTGCCGGTCCTGACCCCCTGGAAGACGGTCCAGCCGATCAACACGCCGGTCTGGACGCTCGAGCGCAACCCATACTACTTCGGGGTTGACTCCGAGGGGAACCAGCTTCCGTATATCGACAAGATTCAGCTGACGCTCGCCGAGAACCTGGAAGTCGCGAACCTGCGCGGCATCGCCGGCGAGTTCGACGAGATGGGCCGCCACATGGACGTGGCGAAGCTGCCGATCTTCCTCGAGAACCAGGAGAAGGGCAACTACAAGGTCCGGCTGGACCTGTCTTCCGATGCGGCGGCCGTCGCCATCCACGTCAACCAGAGCTTCGAGGCCGATCCGGAGATCCGGAAGTGGCTCACCAACGTCGACTTCCGGCGGGCGCTCTCGATGGGCATCGACCGCGATCAGTTCAACGAGGCGTTCTTCCTTGGGATGGCGACGCCGAGCTCGTTGATGTCCGAGGACGCGTCGCCCGAGAACGCCGGCCCGGAGTGGCGGACGAAGTGGTCGACGCTCGACGTCAGCCAGTCCAATCAACTCCTGGACAAGATCGGCCTCACCAAGAAGGATTCCGAAGGGTTCCGTGTCCGCACCGACAACGGTCAGCGCCTACGCGTCGAAGTGACGACCGTTGCCGCTGCCTTCCTGCCGTACGCCCAGATGATGGAGATGGTCGCGCAGCAGTGGAAGAAGATCGGCATCCAGCTCGACGTCAAGGACACTGAGCGGGCGCTGTCGGTCCGGAAGGTCGCCAACAACGAGCAGCAGTTGTACGTCTGGGGCGGTGGCAACGCGGACATCTTCCTCTGGCCCCGCCACGACATGCCGGCCGAACCAAACGAGCCGTTCAGCGGCACGCTCTACGCCTCCTGGTACGCCTCGGGCGGCACGGCGGGCAAGAAGCCCGACGATCCGGAGCTCCTGAAGGCGTACGACATGCTCCGGAAGGCGGCCGGGTTGGAGACGCCCGAGCGGAACAAGCTCGGTCAGGAGCTCAAGAAGCTCATCGTCGATCAGCAGTGGGTCATCGGGACGGTCGGCTTCGCCCCGGTCCTCCGGGTCGTCAGTAACAAGCTCGAGAACGTCCCGGAGCGATACGCCTGGCTGACCCGCTGCCGGACGCCCGGTGCGGTGCACCCGTCGACGTACTTCTTCAAGTCGTAGCACCTCCACCGTGGCGCCGCATCTGGGCGGCGCCGTTACCACGCGCGGCCAGCCGCGCAACCCCGGCGGTGACGGGCGGGAGGCTCTGAGGAGCCTCCCGCCCGTCTGTCCAGCGCTCGGCGCCACGCCGTGCCGTTCATCAGGCGCGTGCGCACGGCCACGCCGCTCGGCGAAGCGTGCCATACTGTTGCCGAGTGCGTAGAATCGAGGGCAGTCGCCCGGAGGCATGGAACGATCCATGCGCGGCGGGCGCCGACTCGGATGTCACTATGAAAGGTATGCCAATGAGTGATGGTACCCTGGCTCCTGTCGACGCACGTCTCGGGGCGATCGAGCCGCACATCGCCCACTGGGAAAAGATCGGAGACTGCATCGCCCAGTTCATCGACGTGACGCTGAACTACCGGCAGAGCGGCCATCCGGGCGGATCGCGGTCCAAGATCCAGATGCTCGTCTCGCTCACCCTGAGTGGCGCGATGCGCTGGGACATTCGCCACCCCGAAAAGCGCTTCGGGGACAAGTTCATCCTCGTCGCCGGCCACACCGTCCCCCTGATCTACACCATGCTGGCCGCCTACAACACGGCGCTCAAGGCCCGCTACGACCGAACCGGGGACAAGCGCTACGCCGTGCCCGAGGCCGATACTCGGCAACTGCTCCCGCGCGATCTGCTCGGCTTCCGCCGCCACGGCGGCCTGGCCGGCCACGCCGAGATGGAGGGCAAGACCCTCTTCCTCAAGTTCAACACCGGCCCGAGCGGCCACGGCTCGCCGCCGGCCGCCGGCGAGGCGATTGCCCTCAAGCGCGCGGGTGCTGAGGGCGTCAAGGTCTTCGCCATCGAGGGCGAGGGCGGCCTCACCGCCGGCGCCAGCCACGAGACCAAGAACAGCGCCTTCGGTCTCGGCCTCGACAACCTCTACTACCTGATCGACTGGAACGACTTCGGGATCGACGAGTTCAGGGCGAGCAGCGTCATCAACGGCACGCCGCGCGACTGGTTCGAGCCGTACGGCTTTCGGGTATTTGGGACTGAGAACGGCAACGACATGCGATCCGCCGCCGAGGCGATCCTCGAAGCCGTCAATGCACCGAACCCCGAGCATCGGCCAGGGATGGTCTGGTTCAAGACGACCAAGGGTCACGGCTACGGCGTCACCGGCTACAAGTCCCATGGCGCGCCGCACAAGTTGAACTCCGACCTGTACTGGCAGGGTCGCCAGGAGTTCGCCGACAAATACGGCTGCCGGTGGAGCGGCAACGGCGAGACGTCCACGTCCGATGTGGCGGCGCTCCGCTCGCAGTTCGAGGCGAACCTCCAGGCCATCGCGGACGTCATCGCGTCGGATGATGCCCTGGTCGACTATCTCTCGGACCGGTTTGTCGAGCTTGGCGACTCGGTGCCGGAGGAGATCCCGAGCTTCCGGCTGGATACGTCGCGGAATCCCTGGAAGGACTCCCGCCTCTGGGACTTCAAAAGCTATCCGGACGATCTCTTCGTCAAGCCAGGTACGAGCGCACCAAACCGAGCCGGCCTCGCAAAGTGGGGTGCCTGGATCAACTCGTTTGGGCGGCGCGAGTACGGGCGCCCATTGTTCCTCGCCATGTCGGCGGACCTTGCCGAGTCCACGAACATCGCGGGCTTCGCGCACGGCAGCGGCGGTGAGCAGGGCTGGGGCCGCTACGACCGCAACACCAACCTCGAGGGCTCGCTGTTGCCCCAGGAGATCACCGAGTTCACGAACTCCGGGATCTCGGCAGGTATCGCCTGCGTCAACGTCTCAGAGCGGCCGTTCGAGGAGTTCGACGGCTTCTTCGCGGCGCACTCGACCTACGCCTCGTTCAGCTACCTGAAGTATGGTCCGATGCGGCTGTTCAGTCAGGTCGCGCAGGACTCGAACATCAAGGTCGGGAAGGTGCTCTGGGTGGCTGGCCACTCCGGGCCTGAGACGGCCGAAGACTCCCGTACCCACTTCGGCATCTTCTCACCCGGCGTGACCCAGTTCTTCCCCGAGGGGCAGACGATCAATATCATCCCCTGGGAGCACAACGAGGTTCCGGTGCTGATCGCGGCGGCGATGGCGACCGACGCCCACATCGTAGCGCTCCACCTCACTCGCCCGCCGATCCAGGTGCCGGATCGGGAGGCGCTCGGCATCGCCCCGTACTTCGACGCGGCAAAGGGCGCGTATCTGATCCGCGACTACCGCCCCGACCAGCCGAAGATGGGCACGATCCTGGTGCAGGGCACGATGTCGACGTACAACGTCGTGCGGATCCTGCCCAGGCTGGACGAACGTGGCCTGAACGTCAAGCTCGTGGCGGCCGTCAGTCCGGAGCTCTTCCGGCTCCAGCCGAAGAGCTACCAGGAGTCGATCGTGTCGCCGGGCGACCGGGTGGACATGACGTTCATCACCAATGGCGCGCGGCGCCTGATGCGGGACTGGGTCACTCACCGCATCGCCGACGAGTACGCCATGTCGAGCGACTGGGACAATCGCTGGCGCACCGGCGGCACCGTCGACGAGGTGCTGGAGGAGGCGCATCTGTCCCAGGACTGGCTGCTCGCGGGCATCGAGCGATTCGCTCGCGCCCGCGCCCAGCGCCTGGAGCGGATCAGCCAGGAGCTCGCGGCCGCCCGGAGCTAGCCCCGAGCCCCAACGTCGTGCTTCCAGCGGACTTCGAGGCGCCCGGTCTCTCGACCGGGCGCCTCGTGTGTTTTCCCTCAACCGGGGTGCGAGGCAGTTCGGTAGGCCAGGACCGCCCCGCCCAACTCAGTCAGCCCCTCACCGCGGGGCGCGGGGCAGTTCGGTCGAGCATCCGGGCTGCGTATAGTGTGGCTGGCATGGCGCGTCGGCGCGCGGAGGAACAGGCATGAAGATCACCGATATACGGGTCGAGCCGCTCCGGATTCGGGGCACCCTGGTGCGGGTGTTCACCGACGAGGGGCTGGTGGGTCTTGGCGAGGCGCCCGGCTTTCCCGGCCTCAAAGGGCTGATCGAGGACGGGCTCCTGCCGATCGTGCAGGGTAAGGATCCGCGTAAGGCCATCCGGCTCTGGGACGAGATGTTCTACGGCACCAGCCGGACTGGCTCGAAGGGGCTCCAGACCTCGGCAATCGGAGCCATCGACATCGCGTGCTGGGACATCGCGGCGAAGGCCGCGGGGATGCCGCTCTGCGACCTGCTCGGCGGCCCCGCCCGCACCACGATGCCCGTTTACCTGAGCCTCGGGATGGGCTGGGAGCAGCAGCCCGAGCAGATGTTGGAGCGGGTACAGCAGGGCTATGCGGACGGGTTCCGGGCGTTCAAGATCCGGATGGACTGGAACGCGAACCGCCAGGACGCGAATCCGTCCAAAGACCTGCGAATGTTTGAGCTATGCCGCTCGTTCCTGCCACCAGACGTGCCGCTCAGCTTCGACGCCAACAACGGCTATTCGGTGAGCACGGCGATCCGTCAGGGTAAGGCGTTCGAGGTGCTTGGCATCGCCCACTTCGAGGAGCCGCTGCCCCAGTACGACTATCTCGGGCTGCGACAGGTGACCGATGCGCTCGACGTGCCAGTTTCGTCCGGCGAGCAGGAGCACACCCGCTGGCAGTTCCGCGACCTGATCCAGATCGGGAACCCGGACATCCTTCAGCCGGACATCGTGATGGCCGGCGGCATCAGCGAGGTCCGGCGCATCTTCGACCTGGCCACGGCGTTCAACAAGCCGATCATGCCGCACTGCCCATCGGCCGGCGTCTCCAGCGCGGCCAGCTTGCATCTGTACTCGACCTTCGTGAACGCGGTTCGCCCCCATGAGTATCAGGTGTGGGATCCGGAGATCCTCGATCTGTACCGCGAGCCGATCCTGCCCAGGAACGGCATGGTCACGCTCCCCGACCGCCCCGGCCTTGGCCTGGAGATCGACGAACGAGCGTTGGAGCGGCTCCGGCGATAAGCCCGCTGAGCCGCGCGAGCGGGGGCGCTACGACTGCACCCCCGCGGCTACTCGTCGGAGGCCGCGGCCTCCGACGCCGGCTCGGCCGGGGGTGACGCGGCGGCATCGGACGGCGCAACCGGCGACCAGATCGAGAAGTCGCGCGCCATCCAGCCGCCGCCCCACCAGTCACGCCCACGCACCTCAACCTGCGTCGTACCGGCTGGAATCGGCGTCCAGTACGAGTGGAACGCTTCTTCCGGCGACTTGACGACCTGACGCGCCTCGGCCAGTTGCCAGGTCGCTCCGTCGTCATAGCTCACCTCGATCGCGGCGCCGATGGCCGCGAAGCGCAGGTGTGCGTCGGTCGGCGCGGGTGCTGCGAACTCAACGGGCACGGCATCGTCGCCGTCTACCCAGTGCTGGTTTCCACGGATGATGGTGAATGGCTGGGCTGGGCTGATGCTGACGTTGTCCCAGTGCCAGGTGTTGGGCCCGCAGCGCGTCGGGTCACAGTCCTTCGTCGGGGTGTAGGAGTGGTGGCCGATCTGGAGCACGGCGCGGTCCCAGCCGAGGTCCGACATGGGCGTATCGATCCACCAGAGCCCGTACTTCGGCATCCCGAACTTCAACGAGGTCCGCGAGATGCGTAGCTCGAAGGTGTCGCGGGTCACGCCGCTCGGCGTCAACATCTTCTCGTAGCCTTCGTAGCTCGCCCGGTCCAGGTCGCTGACGCCGAAGTCCTGCATCGTGGCGGCTCGGAAGACGGTCTCGCCGTTGAAGTCGGTCATCTCGACGTGGACGGCGCGGCGTGGCTCGCCGGTCAGGTCCGGCAGCCAGCGATGGAGGGGGAGCTGAAGGTTGTCGTCGTACGGGGTGAGCCAGAGATCCCACCAGTCCCGGCCCGACGAGCGTAAGGTCGAGGCGTCGAATCGCACGACAGCCTCGCCAGAGGAGAAGTCGACGAGTTGGTTCGGAGTCAAGTAGATGACGCCGTAGCCGCTCGCGTTGATCGCCGTCATCATGTGATCGTTGCAGAGGAAGACGGCGTCGTCGTAGGCGCTGGTCGGATGGAAGCCCGGGTAGGCCGAGCAGTCCGGGCCGTGATGCGCCATCATCGGCTGGAGCTCTTTCCAGGTCTCGCGGTCGCGCGAGTGGACGGTGACGTCCCAGCTAGTCGGTTGCCAGGGCGTCGGGTCGGGCGGGCGCCCGGTAAACGTCTCGAGGAACTCTCCGGGCGGAGGGTCGGCGGCACGGATCGTCGGAGCGGATGGCGTCGCGAGGAGCGCCGCGGCCAACAGCGCCGAACAGACGGCGCCGAGCACCGTGCGTGGTACCCGCCCTCGGCCTGGCCGGTGAAGCTCGTGGATCATCGCTCTAGCCTCCTCGCAGCCACGTGCCAGGATAGCGTTCGCGGCCGGGTTATCCTGACCAGCGTACGTCGGACCCGACCGGTTCATCCCAACCGGTCAGCGGGCGGCCGTCGTACGACGTCGCATCGGAGCGGGCGTACCGGCCAGGGTCAGGGTGCAGCAGGGCACAGCCTGAGCGGCCGACCAGGCCCCCGCCCGCCACGCCGCTCGATTATAGCCCAGCCTGGAGCGCGGGACTGATGCGGAAACGCAATCTCAACCCTGACGGCCTCGCTGTACTGTGCAGCGCGACAATGCATTGACGAGACACTCGATGGGCGGTCGTGGCGTAGATGCATCATCAGCAAGAGTCGGCCTGAGGGGTCAAGAGCCTGATTCAGACGACCGAGCGTCGACACCGGTGATAACCGCCCAGTTGGATGGGATGCGCGGTCCTGGCACGTCAGCCGAGCCGGAGGTAGGGATAGGCCCACGCGCCGGGAACCGGACCGAGACCGCTTCAGGTGGGCGCAGGCGAACGGGATCTCAACGCGCCCGCTCCCAGTGGGGAACTCCGAGAACTGGCGGCAACGGTATCCTGTGGAGCATGGGCGGCGTGCTCGGTCAGGTGACTGGTGCGCCCTGGCGCGTCGTGAGGTCGATCGATGGTGGATACCCCTGGCTCGTGGATCCAGCGCTTGCTCGATGTCGTCGTCGGACGGACCGAGGTTGGCCCGTCGAGTGCACCTCCGGCGAGTCCACCTCCGACCAGTGCACCTCCGACGAGTGCATCCCTGGCCGCCCAGCCGCTCGCGGCGGCCACGCCAATCGACGGCCCTGCCTCCGCTCGCGAGCCTGTCCACCTGAGCGAAGTCATCTTTCGGGGCCTCGACGCGACGCTCCGAGAAGACTGGCGCGACCTGCTCCGAGCTGGACGGAGGGTCCAGGCAACCTGGGGAGTGGCCGGCGCTACCAGCGAGGAGGAGCAACTCGCTGACGGCTGGGTCCGCACGATGGTCGACGACCGGGTCTGGATCTGGCTGAACTGTGACGTGCCGTCCGGCCGTCGCCCCGTGATTGGACAGGCGGTCCAGGTGCTCGCGCCACGGGCGGACGCGCTCCGGCTGATTCCGTGCCGGGTGGTGGAGGAGGGCCACGGCGGCTCGCTGCTCCTGACGGTGAGCGGGCGGGTGCTCCGGATTCAGCGCCGCGAAAACGTCCGCGCGACGGTCGCCCTGCCCCGCGCGAGTGCCATTCGCTTACGCCCGGACGGCCGACCAATCGGGTTGCTCGGGGCGGAGTTGCTCGACGTCAGCGCGGGCGGCGCGCGTTTCAACTGTCAGGCGCAACTGAGCGTCGTCGAGCGGATTCGGCTCGTGCTCAATTTGGACGACGGCCCGCCGATCACGCCGACGCTGACGATCGTCGACATGCTGTTGGATCCGCGGGCGCCCGGCACCACCGTGCGCGGCCGGTTCACGGATCTGGAGGAGCCTGACCGGCAACGCATCGTCCAGTTCGTGTACCGCCAGGAGATCGCTGCGCGCCGGGAGACGACGCTGGCCGACTGAGCCAGGGTGCCAGTCCGGCCTGCAAGGCCGGCGCGTATCAACATCGTGGGGTTACGCGAAGGGCTGACCGAACCGCTCGCGGGAGGCCACTTCTCCGAGCGGCTTGCGGGTCTTCTTGCCTTTCCCGAGCGCATCGGCCGGGTAGCCGAGGGGCACGATCGCCAGGACGTCCAGGTCGTCTGGAATGCCCAGGATCGGCTTGACGCGCTCCAGGCCGTTGAAGCCGGCCCAGTTCGAGGCGATGCCCTGGTCCCAGGCGGCGAGCACCATCGACTGGATCGCGCGGCTTGCGTCCGAGATGGCGTACTTCGAGCGGTGCACCGCGACGACGATCGCAGCGGCGGCCTGGGCGATGTATGGGCCGGTCGGCGCGAGCTCTCCAAGCCTTCGGAGCGTGTCGCGATCCTGCACGACGATGAAATGCCAGGGCTGCAGGTTCAGCGAGCTTGCGGTCAAATGCGCGGCCTCGACGATCCGGCGGAGCGCATCCTCCGGCAGCGGCCGGTCCTGATACCGCCGCACGGCTAGCACCGTGCGAACTGCTTCGAAGACGTCCATCGTCGGGACCCCCTTCGCCCCTGGCCATTGCACCAGGGTGGGTGTCTGGCCGGCCCCCACTGGCCAGACACCCACCGCAGACGGGCAGTTACCCGTACTACCCGTCGAACGACCGCCTAGCAGTATCCATGCCGTTTCCTGCGGCTGCCACGCCCGGCGCCGCCCACAGTGTGGCGCCGCCTACTGTGCGAGCCAGGTCTGATCGAGTTGGAGGTAGCCATCGGCGTTCCAGCTCATGTCATGGACCTGCTTCGTCCAGGCGTTGGGGCGGGCGCTCGGGGCGATGACCAGGACGAACGGGTCGTCGAGGATGTGGTGGGAGACCTGCTCGTAGAGCGCCTTCCGCTGGGCATCGTCGACGGTCGTTGCGGCGCGGGTGATGAGATCCGCGTACTCGGCATTCTGGTAGTGGCTGGAGTTGCCCTCGGCCTTCCAGACCGAGGCCGTCAAGAAGAGCGAGCCGGGATCGCGGTTCGAGAAGCCGAAGGTGTGAATCGCCATCTGGAAGTCGCCCTTTTTCTGGAGCGCCTGATGGGCCGCCAACTCGACGTTGTCGATCTTGACCCGAATCCCCACGGCTTGCAGGTCGTTCTGGATCAATTCAGCCAGCTTCACCGACTCCTGGCTCATGCCGGAGCTCGAAAGCAGCGTCACGTCGAACCCATCTGCCATACCGGCCTGGGCCAGCAGGCGCTTCGCCTCCCCGACGTCGTACTTGCAGCTCTGATCGAGCATGGCGTCGTAGGCGAACGACGCCTTGGGATACGGCAGGCAGGATGGCGGGACATTGCCCTGGAGGATCGTCTCGGTGAAGCGCTGGCGATTGATGGCGCGCGAGATCGCCTGCCGCACTTCCGGCTTGACGAGCGGCGGGTAGGTCACGTTCAGCAGCACGTCGAAGTAGCCGCCGCCGGCCGGCACCGCTTCGAAGCCGTCCTTTCGGAGGTCAGGCACGTCCTTGATTGGTACCTGGGCAATGAAGTCGCTAGCTTTGCCCCGCAGGTTCAGCATCCGGGTCTCGACGTCTCCGACGACCCGGCACTCGATCGCATCGAGGAGTGGCCGTCCCACCTCCCAGTAGGCTGGATTGCGCTCGACCCGCGCCGACTGCCCTGGCTTCCAGTCCTTCAGGACGAACGGTCCGGTGCCGGCCGGCGTCGTCGTCAGGTCAGGGGGGTTGCTCTCGATCACCCAGAAGAGGTCGAACATGTCGAGGGCGGCAGGCGTCGGCGCCTTGAAGCTGAAGACGACCGTATGGGGATCGGGCGTCGAGACGTCCTTGACCAGCTTGATGTAGTCGCTGATGTTGCTCGAGTTCTTGGGATCGGTCAAAAACTTGTAGGTGTAGGCGACGTCCTCGGAGGTCAGTGCCTTGCCAGAGTGGAATTTCACGTTCGGCCGAAGGGTGAAGGTGATCTGCGTCTTGTCCGGGCTGAACTCCCAGCGCTCGGCGAGCCGAGGCTGCGGCTTCAGATTGTCGTCGTAGCGGATGAGCGGGTCGTAGAGTTGGCCGACCAGGGTTGGCTCGACGAAGCGAAACGGGAAGAGCGACTCTAGAGGGCCGCCGGTCGAGATGCGTAGCGTCCCGCCGCGCGCTTGCTGCTGGGCAGGGGCCGGCGTTGCCGCGCTCCTCGGCCCGGACCCGGCCGCGATAGTGGGGGCCGGTGCGGTTGTGGCGGGTGCGCTTCCCGCACTGGCCGGCGTGCTGGAGGCTGGAGTGCTGCCAGCCGCGGGCTTGCTCGCCGGGGCGTTACCAGCGCTAGCCGGCTTGCTGGCGGCCGGTGCCGCCGTCGGGCTCGGGGGGCTAATCGGAGCGCAGGCGGCCAGCAGCGATGCGCTCGCGGACAGCCCAAGCAGCCGCAGGAAGCGCCGCCGTGCCAGCCGCGTGCCCCCGGGAGCAGCCTTCAGCGCCGCAGCACTCATCGCCGCGCCCCTGGCCGCGCCCCTGGCCGCGCCGCCCCGGCTCGGGTCGCTCCTAGACAGGCCGTCCATGTCCGGGTCATCCGTCGACCGCTCGCTCATCGTCAT
Organism: Chloroflexota bacterium; assembly: GCA_020845495.1. The sequence continues at coordinate 104,901 of JADLFM010000243.1, read as the reverse complement.
CTCCTCCACCACCCTTGTGTGAGGTCGTCACAGCCGTGTCTCGCCGGCCGCCTGGCCAGCGCTGATAACGGTACCAGACTGGCCAGGCAACGGCATCAGACGGGCTGAGGTGAGGCAGATGGTAGTCGATACCTCCGCTGGCGGTACGCACACGCCCGCGGCGCCGTCTGCCGATGGGCGTTGGCAGCATAGTCGACGTCGGCACTGGCTACATCCCTCTACCATGCGAGCGGCGGGCGCCAACGGACTGGTCGACGGTCAGCGCGCCGCTGACCTACCATGCCTCTGGTAACGGAGGTCAGTATGTGGAACGACTTCTCGACCGGCACTGAGGGTGGGATGATCGCCGGGGTCCAGCGGATTGCCGGTGGTAACGGCGACGAGGTGCATGCCTATATCGCCCGCCCCGACGGTCCCGGGCCGTACCCAGGCGTGGTGCTGCTCCACCACATGCCAGGCTGGGACGAGTTCTATCGGGAGTTCAGCCGCCGCTTCGCCGAGCACGGCTACATCGCGATCTGCCCTGACCTGTACGAGCGCTTCGGCCACGGCACGCCGGACGACGTCGCCGCACGAGTGCGGGGCGACGGTGGTGTTCCGGATGCGACGGTCATCGCCGACGCCGAGGCCGCGATGCAGTGGGTCAAGGCCCAACCGTCGAGCAATGGCAAGGTCGGGGTCATCGGCACGTGCTCCGGCGGCCGGCACGCGCTGCTGGTGGCGTCGAGCGTCCCGGGCTTCGACGTGGTGGGTGACCTCTGGGGCGGTGGCGTAGTGACCCGGCCGGACCAGGCCACTCCGCAGCGGCCGGTCGCGCCAGTCGAGTTGACGGCGAACTTGAATGCGCCGCTGATCGGCCTGTTTGGCAACGACGACCAGGCGCCGACTCCCGAGCAAGTGAACCAGCACGAGGAAACGCTGAAGCAGCATGGCAACGACTACGTGTTCTACCGCTATGACGGCGCCGGTCACGGCTTCTTCTACTACCACGTACCGGCCTACCGACAGCAGCAGGCGATGGACGGCTGGGCCAAGGTGTTGGAGTTCTTCAACCAGCACCTCACCTGATACCCACCGCGTCGCACACCTCGAGTGGGCGGGATTGCTCCTCCAGGGCATTCCTTCCGCAGCAGTCCGGCGTAGCACGAGTTGACAGAGCACGGGCGCCAATCGGCGACCAGGAGGGACAGACGCACGATGTGCACGACGATCGCGTTGAAGACGGCCGTCACCGGCGGCGGCAAGGGCGCACGGGGCTGGTTCCCCGTCACCCAGGCGAACGTGGGCTACGACCACACGACGTACTTCCGCAACGAGCACGCGCTGCTGCTCGACTTCGTGAACCCGGCGCTCGAGCCCGGCGCGCGGGTCGCGGTGGAGCTCGACATCGCCTCCGGCAAGGCGCTTCTGGCACAGCTTCAGGCGGCGATCGTGGCGGCCGAGGAGAGCGGCTTCCGAGAGTAGCACCCTATTGCAGCACCGTACCCGGACGGTCACCGGCATCCCGGCGCTATCGGCCAACCTGAGCGTAGCGAGGAGGCTCCTGACGGGCAGGGGCGCAGGAAATTCCTCGCTGCGCTCTAGACTCGACTTCCGCCATTTCGCGCCTCGGGCAGACCTCGGCCATTGGTGGAGCACCAGATGAGATGACGACCAGGCGGGGATGGCCTCGTCGGGAGTTTCCTTGCCGGCGTCTGCGTCGCGATGACGACGAAGATCACCGCTTCCTGCTATCTGGATCCGGTGGCCCTGACGAGAAATGGCGGAAGTCGAGACTGGCGGGTCACGCCACCAGTGTTTGAGCATCGGCGCTTTCGGATCAGCCGCCCCTCTCCCGCGCACGGGGGTGGGGGGCTTTCAGCCAACTGCGACGTGACCCATTAGGTCTGAGTGCCGACCTGCTCGTACACTTTCACGGTCTGTTCGGCGACCTGCCGCCAGGAGAACATCCGCGACCGCTCGCGCGCCCGTTGGCCGAGCTCGGCGCGGCGCTTCGGGCTGGTAAGCAGTTCTCCAACGGCCTCGGTGATGGCCGGCTCGCTGTACGGATCGACCAGCACCCCGGCGTCGCCCGCCACTTCTGGCAGCGCCGAGACCCGCGAGGTCACGACCGGCGCCCCGCAGGCCATAGCCTCCAGCACCGGCATCCCGAACCCCTCGTACAAGGACGGGAACAGGAAGACGGTCGCGCCGCTGTAGAGCGGTGCCTTGTCCTGCTCCCGGATCTGGCCTGTAAAGATGATCCGGTCGCCCATGTCCAGTTCCCGGACGAGCGGACGCGGGTCCGGATACAGCGGGTGCCCCAGCAGATGGAGTCGACCGGCAATCACCAGTTGATACTCGGCGCGCAGTGTGGCCGGCAGGGCCGCGTACGAACGGATGATCCGGTGCACGTTCTTCCGCAAGTCGAACCCGCCAAAATACAGGATGTACTTGCGGGCGATGTTGTAGCGCTCGCGAACCGCCGCCAGCAGCCAGGAGTCGGTGATCGGATAGTAGCTCGGGTGGACGGCATTGCCGATGACGTGGATCTTGTCAGCCGGGATGCCGAGCGTGGCGACGATGTCGCGCCGCGAGCACTCCGAGACGGCGATGATTGCATCGGCCCGCTTCGAGGTGAACGAGACCAGCCCGGTGTACAACCGGCTCGCCTCGCGCCAGCGATACTCCGGCATGACCAGCGGGATGACGTCGTGAATGGTCACGACGGTCGGACAGATCCGCATGGCCGGGGCCGCGAAGTATGGGCAGTGCAGGAGGTCGATCTTTTCCTTCCGGGCGGCGTTGACTAGCCCGATCTGCTCCCACCAGAGCTTCTCGAAGTTCTCGCCAAGGCGGGCCATCTTGGTCCAGACCTCGACGTTTCGGAAGCGGTCGGACGGGAGTTGAGGAAAGCGGACCTGGTAGGCCTTGCGGAAGCGCGGGCTCAGCAGGACGTACTCGTTTCGCTTGTCGTAAGCGTCGAGGCCCTCGAGCAGATAGAACAGATGCTGGCCGGAGCCCGAGGCCGGCTTTTGCAGGAAGAGGGCGTTGATACCAATTCGCACCGCGTTGACTCCCGCGGGACTATACCAGGGACTCACCTGACGAATGGAAGTCGGCCAGGTGGAAGGTCAGGCGCATCTGGCCTCACCGAGCCGACGGCGCGACCGTCGGGCGGGGAGCCTCAGCGGCGATGCCCGCCAACCGTGTGCAACTTCAAAAAATTCGTATGGACACCCTGCCGAAACGGCATCGACCCCACAATGACGATCATGTCACCCGATGCGACGTGACCACGCTCCACGAGCCGGGCTTCCATCTCGTGGATCATCGCTCCGCTGTCGGCTGGCAGGTCGTCAAGCACCGGGGTGACCCCCCACCAGAGCGCCAGTCGGCGATACACCGACTGATCCGGCGTGAAGGCGTAGATCGGCACGCGTGGCCGGTCCATTGAGAGCAGTTGCGCGGTGCGGCCGGTGCGCGTGAAGGCGGCAATAGCCGTGACCTTCAGATCCTCAGCCAGCGAGCGGGCGGCGTGACTGATGGCATGGGCGTGGCTGGTACGGGGGTGATCGAGGCCATCGCTGCGAGGCTGGGCGGCCTCAGCGCGGCAGACGATCCGATGCATCATCTTGATGACCTCGACCGGGTGCGCCCCAACCGCCGTCTCTCCGGAGAGCATGACGGCATCCGTCCCATCCCAGATCGAGTTCGCCACGTCCGAGGCTTCGGCGCGCGTTGGCATCTCCTCAGTAATCATCGATTCCAGCATCTGGGTGGCCGTGATGACTGGGATACCGCGCCGGTTCGCCTTCCTGATAATGGTCTTCTGGAGCGGTGGTACGTCCTCCGGCGCTAACTCGACGCCAAGGTCACCCCGCGCAACCATCACGCCATCGCTCGCGGCCAGGATACTGTCCAACTGCTCGATAGCCTGAGGCTTCTCGAGTTTGGCGATCAGCGGCACGGTCTTCTGGTGCTGGGCCAGGAGTGCACGTGCTAGATGCATGTCGGTCGCTGCACGGACGAAGCTCAGGGCGACGAGATCGACGCCTTGCTCGAGCCCGAACGCCAGATCGACCTTATCCTTCTCAGTCAGGGCCGGCGCTGAGACCGCCACGCCCGGCAGGTTTATACCCTTGTGCTCCTTGAGGACGCCGCCGTCGACGATCTGAAGCCTGACGGAGTCCGACTCGGTGTCCAACACCACGGCTCGGAGTTTCCCGTCGTCGATCAGCACGGTATCGCCAGGGTGGCAATCGTGAGGAAGACCCTGATAGGTGGTCGAGACACAGGTGGCGGTGCCCTCGATGGGCCGGGTGGTGATGGTGAGCACATCGCCTCGATCGAGCGCTACCGGCTGGCCGCCGACGAGCGTGCCGGTCCGGATCTTCGGGCCCTGAAGGTCGAGCATGATGGCAATCGGTCGGCCGAGTCTCGGCGCGATGGCGCGGACCTTCTCGATCCGCGCGGCATGCTGGGCGTGCGTGCCATGAGAGAAGTTGAGGCGAACCACGTTCACGCCAGCGGCCAGCAGGGCTTCGAGCGTCGACGCGTCGTCGGTCGCGGGGCCGAGGGTGGCAACGATCCTGGCGCGGCGGCGTGGGGGCATTCCTGGCTCCTCCATCTCGTACAGCTACAACGTATCCGCCTACAGCGTACACGTCGGGCGGAGCGTGCAGCGGAGGCCACGCCTGATACGGGAGGTCGTGCCGCCTCCGTCCGCAGCGTGTGTGGCGCAGAGCGAGGCTCCACACCAGTGGGTGGTTCATAGTGGGTGGTTCATAGTGGGTGGTTCATCAGGTGGAAGGGCGTTGCTGCCTCAGGAGTCCGTACGGCGGTCAGTTCGCAGCACGACGCGGGCCGGCGCACCGTCCGCGCCGGCAAGCTTGAGGGGGAGACAGGTCAGATCGTACTCACCGGGCGGGACCGCTCGCAGATCGAGTCCTTCCACCACCACGACCCCGGCCCCGAGCAACGCCAGATGCGCAGCCGGCGGATCAGCTGCATACGGATCGACCGAGAGGTAGTCGATGCCGACCAGTCGGACCCCGGCATCCACGAGCCAGCGGGCAGCCGCCGGCCCAAGCGCGACAAAGTCCCGGCGAAAGGTCGGATCGTCCCATAAGTGGGTACTGGAGGTCTTGAGCAGCACGCGCTCGGCGCCACGCGCCGCCGCCAGGTCCGCCGGCTCGATCTGTGATGCTGCCCCTACCACGATCACCCGGCACGGCCCGATCATCGCGTCGAGCGGGAGCGCTTCGACGCCCGCGCCGCCAGGGAAGTAGTGGCAGGGCGCATCGACGTGGGTGCCACAGTGGAGGCCCATCGTCAGGGCCGAGACGCGCGCGGTCCCGCCCTCCTTGCCAATCTCCTGGAGCGGTTGCAGCGACGGGCCGGGCTCGCCGTCCCAGGTCGGCATGCCCGGGAGGAGTGTGACCGTCAGATCGTAGAGCGCCATCACTCCCCCCACTGGCCCGCACGGGCGCTGGCCCGCACGGGCGCTGGCCCGTACGGGCGCTGGCCTGCGCGGGCAGAATCCGCGCGGTCGGGCCTCGCCCTCGCCGATGCTCGCCCTCGCCGATGCCGGCCGTGCGGCTCAATGATGGCAGATCACCGCGGCCGGCTCTCAGCGTGCCCATCTCACATCTCTAGGCAAGCCGGTAGTCTGTCTGATATACGCCTGTCATGGTCGATGGAGCCCAGCCGACGCCATTACGCATCGCCTGGGTCGTGCCTGGCCCGATCGATCAGGTGACCGGCGGCTACCTGTACGACGCCCGCATCGTGGCCGGACTTCGGCGCCGAGGCCACCGTGTCGACGTTCATGACATCGGGGTATCGTGCTGGCCGTTCGATCTGTCGGCTGGACGACGGCTGCTCGAAGCCGTGAGAGGCGGCGCGTACGCGTTCGCCGTCGTCGACGAACTGGCGCACCCGGCGCTCGTTGCCGCGCTCCTTCACCGGCGCGGCCTTCGGAGCGCGGCACGAGGCCGCCGAGCCTGTGTCCCTTGTCTCGTCGTCCTCGTCCACCATCTTCGCTGCTCGGAGCCTGGGCCGATGGTGCCGCGCAGTGTTGCCCGAGCCGTCGAGCGGCTTGCCCTCCGCACTGCAGATGCGGTGATCTGCACGAGCGTCACCACTGCCGGGACGGTGCGCCCGCTGCTGAGAGCGGCATGCCCGGTCGACGTGATACGGCCCGGGCTCGATACCCACGCTGGCCGCGGAACCGTGGAAGACCCGCACGTCCGGCGGGAGCCTCCTCAGCCCCCAGCCCTCGCTCGCCTACCTTCAGAAGAGAGGGCTGGGGGCGCCCTCGTGCGGATAGGCGAGAGCCAGCGGCCCAACGCGTGCCTGCGCGTGCTACTGGTCGGGCACTGGACGCCCCGCAAGGGTATTCTCACGGCACTCGGTGCGCTCGCGCTGACGCCGCCGTGCATCAGCCTCGATCTCGTGGGCGATCCGGATCGCGATCGGGACCACGCACAACGCATCCGGGCTGCGCTGCGCCAGCCATCTCTCGCCGGGCGTGTCCGGGTTCATGGACGGGTTCGGTCCGATGCGCTCATGGCGCTCTACCGGTCGGCCGACGCGTTCCTGCTCGCGTCCACCTATGAGGGCTACGGCATGGTGCTGGCTGAGGCCCTCGACGCCAGGCTTCCCATCGTCGCGACCCGGGTCGGTGCGGTGCCCGAGGTCGTCCGCGATGGCGCCGAGGCCGAACTGGTGATGCCTGGCGACGCAGCCAGCATGGCTCGAGCGCTGGTGCGCCTCCTGGATGATCCGTCCGAGCGAAGTCGCCGCTCCATCCTGGCGTCCGAGCGGGCCCAGGATCTGCCAACCTGGGCTGAGAGCGTCGAGCTATTCGAGGACGTGCTCGTTCGAACGCACGATGGCACGCCCATCGACGCCCAGGGTGGCCGCACCGCCGAGGGTACGGAAGCACCACGGCGTGCGGTGCCGGCTTCCTGATGGGGACGCGATACGTCCGCTGGTACGAGATGGACGTCGTGACAACGAGCCGTCGCCCGTGAGCTCCTTTGACGCACCCTGGCTCGCGGCGCGGACCGCCTATGACCGGGCCGCGCTGGACACCTCGATCGTCTGGGCGATCCGTTCCTGGGCGAGCACACAATCCGCCGAGCGCCCGCTCGTCGTGGTCGACCTTGGGAGCGGGACCGGGGCTGCGCTCCGGCGGGCCGCCGAGTGGCTGGCCCCGCATGCACTCGATGCCTACGCCGTGGACGTCGATGCCGTGTTGCTTGCGGCCGGCCCCGCCGCCTGGGCGCGCGAGGTCGGAGCGGCGGTGACGCTCGCCCGCCCGTCCGCCGGTGACTCCTCTTCCACAGGCGTGGCGTCAGCGGACGCTGTGCCGATAGGCCGGTACGATGTACGCATTGATGGCCGCCACGTTCGAGTCAAGGCAGTCATCGGGGATGCGCTGGCACCACTCGTATCACGTGGCGGCCCGGCTGATGGGCGGGTCGATCTCGTGCTCGGCCACGCCCTCGCCGATCTGCTGCCGCTCGACCGGCTGCTCGGACGGATCACCGCGCTACTTCGGCCAGGCGGTCTCGCCCACCTTGCCCTGACCTACGATGGACAGACGAGGTTCGCGCCGACGAATGACCCAGTCCTCGACGAGCGGATCGTGACCGCGTACCACCGCCATATGGACCGTCATCGCCTTCAGGAGCCATCGTACGGCGGCTCGACGGCAGGGACGCGGCTGGAGGCGGCGCTCGGGTCGGCCGGCCTGCACCTGGTCCATGCCGCCGACGCCGTCTGGCAGGTGCGGGCGGCGGATGGTCCAGCCGGGCGTACCGTACTGGAACGCCTCCTACGGTTCGTGGTCGAGAGCGTACGCGAACTGGGCGACCTGCCAGAGTGGGAGGTCCGACACTGGGAGCAGGAGCGCTGCGCGGGGCTCGCCGCCGAGGCCCTATCGGCGACCGTGGGCCACCGCGACCTGCTGGTTCGTCGACCCGGCAACCGGGTCTGAGACGCGACAGCCGGTCGCTCAGAGCGAGCGTTCGCAGATGCTTTTACTTGCAGGAGCACGCGTGTGCGGCGTACAGTGCCTCGTTGGGCTGATCCTCATCGGGCTGATCCTCGCTCGTCTCGGTCGGCCCCGATGACCGCCGGAGGCTCCGCATGCACGTCCTCACCCTCGTCGTCTCGCTCGTCATGGCCGCGGCCTTGCTCGTGCCAGCCGCGCCGCCTGCCAGCGCCCAGACGACCCGCCTGAAAGTCGTTTCGACCGTCGCCCCGATCACGAACATCGTGCAGAACGTCGGCGGCTCCTCGATCGATCTCGAGGGTGTCATTCCGCCGGGCACCGACTCGCATACGTTCGAGCCGTCGCCATCGGATGCACGGCTGCTCGCATCGGCAGACCTGATCGTGGTGAACGGGCTGGCGCTCGAAGGGACGACCATCAAGCTCGCACAGGCGAACCTGAAGCCGGGCGCGACGATCGTCGAGCTTGGCCCGCAAACCATCACCCGCGATCAGTGGGTTTTCGACTTCAGCTTCCCCGAAGAGCACGGTGATCCGAACCCGCACGTCTGGATGAACCCGCTCTACGCCCTGCGCTACGCCGAACTGGTGCGCGACGCGCTCTCGACGGCCGACCCGGCCAACGCCGAGACCTACAGCCAGAATACCGAGCGCTTCCGCGCCCGCATCAACGAACTGGACACGGCGATCTTCGCGACTGTTGCGACGATCCCCGAGGGGCAGCGGAAGCTATTGACCTACCACGACTCGTTCGCATACTTCGCTCCTCGTTACGGCTTCCAGGTGATCGGAGCGATCCAGCCGAGCGACTTCGCCGAGCCGTCGCCGCGTGAGGTGGCTGCGCTGATCGACCAGATCCGGACGACCGGCGTGCCGGCCATCTTCGGGTCGGAGGTCTTCCCAAGCCCGGTCCTCGAACAGATCGGCCGCGAGACCGGCGTCCGCTACTACGACGAGCTTCGCGACGACGACCCGCCCGGCGAGCCGGGCTCCCTCGAGAATACCTACGTTGGGATGCTCAAGTTCGACGTTCAGCTTATGGCGACCGCGCTCGGCGGCGATCCGTCCCCGCTCGACTCGCTCGATCCGTCGAACACGTTCCTGCCCTGATCCGGCCATGATGCTCTCCGACGCGGCCACCGCGGACGCCACCCAACCGCTCGTCGAGATCGACGACCTGGCCTGCGGCTATGCCGGCCGGCCGGTCCTCGAACGGATCTCGCTCCGGCTGTACGCCGGCCAGTTCGCTGGCATCGTCGGGCCGAGCGGATCGGGGAAGACGACCATCCTGCGGGCGGTGCTCGGCCACGCCGAGGTGTACCACGGTGCGGTGCGATTCCCGGGCGCCGCGCGAGGGGGGCCGCGGATCGGCTACGTCCCACAGTTGGAAACGGTCGACTGGAGCTTTCCGGTCACGGCCGAGCAAGTCGTCATGATGGGGCTGGCCGCCGAGTCCGGGCCGTTCCCCTGGGTGCGCCGGCCCGACCGTCGCAAGATGGAGGCGCTGCTCGAACGACTCGGCATCGCCGACTGCGCGAAGCGCCATATCCGCGACCTTTCAGGCGGGCAGCAGCAACGGGTATTCCTGGCTCGGGCATTGATCCGCGCGCCCGAGTTGCTGCTGCTCGACGAGCCGACCTCCGGCGCGGACATCAAGACCCGCCACGAGGTGCTGCACCTGTTGGCCGAGCTCAATCGCGAGGGTATCGGCGTCTTGCTGACGACCCACGACCTGAACTCGGTCGCGGCCCATCTGCCCTGGGTGATCTGTCTGAATCGTCGAGTGGTGGCCCAGGGCACTCCGGACGACGTGTTCACGCCCGAGATCCTGGGCCGGACGTACGGCGCGGACATGGTCGTGTTGCGCCAGGGTGACCTGATCCTCGTCTCGGACCGGCTGGCCGCCACCCGCTCCGGCCTCGACGAGGCATCATTGGAGGTCGGCGCGTGATCCTGTTCGAGCCGTTCCGCTACGACTTCTTCGTCCGCGGGCTGTTGGCCGCGACGATGGTAGGCGGGCTGTGCGGCCTCGTGGGTGTGTACGTCGTCCTTCGGAGGATGAGCTACATCGGGCACGGACTCTCGCACGCGGTATTCGGGGGCGCCGTCGCGAGCTACGTGCTCCAGGCGAACTTCTACGTCGGCGCGGGCCTCTGGGGCTTTGGCGCAGCGCTGCTGATCAACGCACTGTCCCGCAAGCGCCAGATCGGCGCGGACGCCGCCATCGGCATCATCACCACCGCCAGCTTCGCGCTGGGCGTGGCGATCATTAGCCGCTACCGGCGCTTCACCCGCAACTTCGACGCCGCCCTCTTCGGCAACATCCTGGGCGTCTCCAACCAGGACTTAGTGGTCATCGCGGGTGTCTCGGCGATGACCCTACTGCTCGTCTTCTTCCTCTACAAGCAGCTCTTGTTCACCACGTTCGATCCGGAGGTCGCGCCGATCTACGGGGTGCGGGCTGGCCTCACCGAGACGGTCTTCTCGTTGATGCTGGCGAGCGCGATCATCGCCTCGATGCAGGTGATGGGCGTCACCTTGATCGCGGCGGCAATCGTGATTCCCGCCATCGTCGCTCGCTTGCTGACCGACAGTTTCAGCACCATGCTCTGGCTGGCCACCCTCGTGGGAGCGGCCTGCGGGCTGGTGGGCATCTACCTGAGCTACTTCCTCGACGTCGCCTCGGGCGCCACGGTCGTGCTGGTCGCGGCGGCGCTCTTCTCGGCCACATTCGCCGCTGTGACCCTGCGCCGCCGGCTGGCGGGGCGAGCCGCTCGTGAGGCGGTCGCCGCCAGCCGGGCGCGAAGCATCGCCGGCCTGTTCGACTGAGTGATTAGCTAAGCGATCGGCTGAGCGCTCAGCTAATCACTCAGCCGATCGCTTAGCGCTGGCCGCGGCGCACGCCGGCCGCTTCCTCGGCGGCCAGCGCCACGACGCTGAAGTCAAGGCCCCCCCGCTCGCCGGTCCGGGCCTGCGTGAATAGCCCATGGGTCAGCGCCGCGAGGGGTTGTGCCACGCCCAGCTCGCCGGCCGCTTCGAGGTGCTGACGGACGTCCTTCAGCATCAGGTCGAGCGGGAACCGTGTCGAGAAGTCACCGGCGGCGACGGTCCCCGCTCGGGCCTTGATTGCAGGCGACGCCACGGGCAGTCCGCCCAACATCTCGGCCAGCGCGACCCGTTCGAAGCCAGCGCGCTGGCCAAGCGCCAGGAGCTCGAAGAACGACTGCATCGAGGTTGCCATCAGGACGTTGGCGAGGAGCTTCAGCCAGGTGCCCATCCCGGCCGGGCCGGCGTGGATGATTCGGGAGCCCATGCAATCGAGCACCGGGCGAACCGCGTCTAGTGTGGCTGCCTCGCCGCCAGCCACGATCGTCAGGGTGCCATCGGCGGCCGGCCCGATCGTCCCGAGCACCGGCGCGTCCAGGAAGCGCACGCCGCGCGCGGCAGCAGCCTCGGCGAGTTTATGGCTGGTGGACGGCGTGACAGTCGACATGTCGACATAGGTCGCGCCAGTTCGCACCGATGGCAGGAAGCCGCTCGGTCCAAGCGCGACCGCTTCGACGGCCGGCGCGTCAGTCAGCATCGTCATGACCACGTCCGCCTCGGCCACGGCTTCGCCAGGAGACCCGGCCGCGCGTGCCCCCTCGGTCGTGAGGGCATCGGCACGGCCGGGCGTCCGATTCCAGACGACGGTCGAGAAGCCAGCCTTGACGACGTTGCGCGCCATCGGCTGGCCCATGGCTCCAAGCCCGAGGAAGGCGACGAGGGGACCGCTCATAGTTCGCTCCCGTTCATGGCATCGAGTCTGGATGCGTGCAGCGCACACTGCGAGGTTGCCGCGGCGGTGCCTGCTCGCGAGAGGATCGCAGGCGGACGGGTGTAGGGGCAACGCGCCACCTCCCCACTCGACGCGCACGCTGGTTCGCGCTACGAACGCGAAACGATCCACATCGCTGTCGATGTTGCCACCCTCCGTTCGACGTATAGGTAGAGCCAGGGACATCGTCGCCCGCGAGCGGGCGCCCCCGAGCTTGCAGATCGGACCGAGAGGGGGAACCTGAGTGCGCGATGCATGGCCTGGACGGCCCGCGGGGATACCAGTCGACCGGGTCAGGCGAGATGCCCGACGCGGAGACGGTTGCCGGACTGGCCGGGTGCAACGCCACTGCCCAGGTCGCCGCTCACGGCCTGCACGCCGGGCAGCTAGCGGCCGCGAACTCGAGCAGGCGTAGAACGCGTGATCTATTTGTAATGCCGGAACCCTACCAGAACACCCGTTCGTGTCGTAGGATCAGAGTGTGTATATGCACGTCGCCGTCCGAGGGACGGCGCGCTCGGACCGCGGCCGGGCGCCGCCGCTCGGGTACGTCAGGGCGTGCGAGGGGAGGTGTGGGATTGTGAACCGAACGTTGTGGAGTCTCCAGGTGGTGCTGGGGCTGTTCTTCGTCCTGGCGAGCGGACTGCCGAAACTGATCGTGCCGCTGCTTGGGATGGCGGATGACCTGCCGATGCCGATTCCGCTGCCGCTCTGGTTCCTCACGTTCACTGGCGTGTGTGAGGTGCTCGGCGGCCTGGGGTTGATCCTGCCCGGAATCGTCCGCATTCGACCGGGTCTCATGCCGCTGTCAGCCACGGGACTGGCGCTAGTCGCGGTCGGCGGCACGGTCTATCAACTCGCGGCCGGTGAGCCGGGGAACGCGGTGTTCGCGGTCGTCATCGCGCTGCTGTGCGTGTTCGTAGGGTACGGCCGGTGGCAGATCGTGCCGCTGCGTACGGTCGCTCGACGCCGCACGGAGCGCGAACTGGCCGCCTGACGGCCAGGTACGCCGGTCGGGGGTGGGAGAGACCGGCCGGTGGCAGCAACAGCCGCTCGCCCGGCGCGGCCGGTGTGGACGCGGCCGGTGTGGACGCGGCCGGGGCGGCAACGGCAGCGAGTGCCGTCCCATCGGTGGGGCTGACCGCCTGGGGTTCCAGAAGCCCGGACGCGAGGCTCGGTCAGGAGAGGGTATGAGTGGAGTACGGGTACTCGTAGGTACGCGCAAGGGCGCATTCGTTTTGACGTCGGATGGCAAGCGCGAGCGGTGGGACGTCAGCGGTCCCCACTTCGCCGGTTGGGAGATCTACCATCTGCATGGTTCCCCCGCCGACCCGAACCGCCTGTATGCGTCGCAGTCGAGCGGCTGGTTTGGGCAGCAGATTCAGCGCTCCGACGACGGAGGGAAGACCTGGGAGCCGGTCGATAACACGTTCACCTACGACGGCGACGTTGGTTCGCACCTCTGGTACGATGGAACGCCGCGCCCGTGGGAGTTCACGCGGGTCTGGCATCTCGAGCCGTCGCTGACTGACCCGGATACGGTCTACGCCGGAGTGCAAGACGCGGCCCTGTTCAAGACCACCGACGGCGGCAAGAGTTGGCACGAGTTGACCGGGCTACGCAAGCACCCGTCAGCGCCCGGCTGGATGCCTGGGGCCGGCGGGATGGGAGTCCACACGATCGTGCTGGACCGCGAGCACCGGGGCCGGATGTACATCGCCATCTCGGCGGCCGGAGTGTTCCGCAGCGACGACGACGGCCAGACCTGGAGGCCCACCAACCAGGGGTTGAGCTCGCAGTTCTTGCCGGACCCGTCCGCCGAGGTCGGCCACTGCGTCCACCGCATCGCAATGCATCCGGCTCGCTCGAACGTGCTGTACATGCAGAAGCATTGGGACGTGATGCGCTCGGACGACGCCGGCCAGTCCTGGCACGAAGTCAGCGGTGACCTGCCGACCGACTTCGGCTTCCCGATCGACGTCCACGCACACGAGCCGGAGACGATCTACGTGGTGCCGATCAAGAGCGACTCGGAGCACTATCCGCCCGATGGCAAGTTGCGCGTCTACCGCAGTCGAACCGGCGGTTACGAGTGGGAGCCGCTCACGACGGGGCTGCCGCAGCGGGATTGCTACGTCAACGTGCTGCGCGACGCGATGGCCGTCGATTCGCTGGACGCGTGCGGGGTGTACTTCGGCACGACCGGCGGGCAGGTGTACTGCTCGGCCGACAGCGGAGACACCTGGGCGCCGATCGTCCGCGACCTGCCGGCCGTGGTGTCTGTCGAGGTTCAGACACTGCCATGATCCGGGTCGTGCTCCCCTACCACTTGCGGAACCTGGCCCGCGTCGAGGGTGAGGTGACCCTCACCGTCGACGGACAGATCACGCAGCGGTCGATCCTCGATGCGCTCGAGGTCCGTTACCCGGTGCTGCGGGGAACTGTGCGGGATCGGGAGACGAAACGGCGGCGCGCGCTGGTGCGGTTCTTTGCCTGCGCCGAGGATCGGTCCAACGATGCGCCGGACACTCCGTTGCCGGCGGCCGTCGCCGCCGGCGCCGAGCCATTCCTGATCGTCGGGTCCATCGCCGGCGGCTGATCTCCCTGGGTTGTGACGACCCGGCGACGGCCGGCGGCGCCGGATAGCACCAGCGCCGCCGTGCCCCCTGGCCGCTCGCACGTTTCCCGCTGAGAGCGTGTGGGGGTGAGGGTTCTTCAGAAGCTCCCCGTCAACATCGAGAAGCACCCTCACCTACGATGCGCGTGATTTTTCCCAGTTCGATCGACGCGGGATTGACACGGGCCATAGGGACTCCCCCGCTGACTGCGCTGATATGTGGGGCGCACGCTGCGACCGACGAGCATGACTGGCGTACGCCGAGGCGTGCGCCCACAGGAGGAGATGACGTGACCGATATCATGACGGCCCCGCCAATCACGATGCATCCCGAGCCAACCCCGGAGCACGCCTGGCTTCAGCGGCTCGTCGGCGAGTGGACGTATGAGACCGTCAATCCGATGGACACGGGGCCGACTCCGACAACATTCACGGGAACCGAGACGATCCGACCGCTTGGAGGGCTCTGGATCGTGGCCGAGGGCCGCAGTGAGACGCCGGGCGGCAGCGACGAACGGTCGCTGCTCACGTTTGGCTACAACCCCCAGACCGAGCGGTTCGTCAGCACCTGGATCGGATCGATGATGGCGCACCTGTGGGTGTGCGAGGGTACCCTCGATGCGGCCGGAACGGTGCTGACCCTCGAATGCACCGGCCCAAGCTTCGAGGGCACTGGCAAGCGTACCGCCTTCCGTGACGTGGTCGAGGTCCGGGGCGACGACCACCGTTTTCTGAGGGCCTACATGCAACTCGACAGCGGCGAGTGGCTGCATCTCATGACGTCGGAGTATCGGCGCCGGTCGTAGCCGGGCCGTTCGCCTCGATCGGTCGGCGCGCGTGCCCTGGCGTCCGGTTGTGGGTGGCCGCTTCGGGCCGCTCACATCGCCGGTTAGGAGCGGTTTCGTCGAAACCGGGCATTTCCAGGTCTAGCCTGTCGATTTCCCGGTTGTCCGTTCGATGAAGACGTAGGGGCAGGAGTCGGACGACGTTGACAGGCCGATGGGCTGACCCGAAATCTACGGATGTAGTGGAGAGAACGATGCGAGTCATGGTGATCGTCAAGGCGAGCAACGAGTCAGAGGCCGGCGAGATGCCGAGCAAGCAGTTGTTGACCGACATGGGTAACTTCAATGAGGAACTGGTGAAGGCCGGGGTCATGCTGGCGGGCGAGGGGCTCCACCCCAGCTCGAAGGGTGCCCGGGTCCGGTTCTCCGGCAAGAGCCGCACGGTCATCGACGGCCCCTTCGCCGAGACGAAGGAGTTGATCGCTGGCTACTGGCTGTGGCAGGTGAAGTCGATGGCCGAGGCCATCGAATGGGTCAAGCGCTGCCCGAACCCGATGGAGGGTGAGTCTGAGATCGAGCTTCGGCCAGTGTTCGAGGCCGAGGACTTCGGCGCCGAGTACACGCTCGAGCTACGCGAGCAGGAGGACCGGCTGCGTGCCCAGGTCGCAGCCCAGCAGGCCGCAAAGGCGTAATCCCGCCGCCAAACACCGCCGTTCGGGCAGCCAGCAGCCTCGCCCGATCGGCGCATCTTCTGGAGAGACCGTGAAAGTCGTTCCCTATATCAACTTCAACGGCGATTGCGCCGAAGCCTTCACATTTTACGCCGACGTGCTCGGCGGCAAGATCGAGGCGATGATGACCCACGCCGACTCGCCGATTGCCGACCATGTGCCGGCCACTTGGGGTAACCTGATTTTGAATGCGCGGCTCGCCATTGGCGATCAGATCCTGATGGCATCCGACTCATCGCCCGAGCGGTACCAGCGTCCGCAAGGCTTCTACGTGTCTCTCCAGATCGACCAGGCAGCCGATGCCGAGCGCATCTTCAACGCGCTGGCAGAGAACGGGACGGTCACGATGCCGTTCGAGAAAACGTTCTGGGCGAGCGGTGGGTTCGGTATGCTCGTCGACCGTTTCGGCACGCCCTGGATGATCAACTGCGAAGCTGACGGTGCTCAGGGCGAGTAAGCTCGCAGCAGACGATGGGTGTCCTGGGCCACGGCGAGGCAGTGATGGCTGCTGATGCCCATCGTGCGATCGATGCCGTCTGGCGCATCGAGTCAGCCCGGCTCATTGCCGGGCTGACTCGGATGGTGCGCGACGTGGGGCTGGCAGAAGAGCTTGCCCAGGACGCGCTCGTCGCCGCGCTCGAACAGTGGCCCGACTCAGGTGTGCCGGTGAATCCAGGCGCCTGGCTCATGGCCATCGCAAAGCGTCGTGGTATCGACCAGATCCGCCGGCGGACGGTGCTCGCCCGTAAGCAGGAGGCGCTGGGCCGCGAACTGGAAGTCGAGCAGGATCTGGCGGGCGATGGGCTTGACGCGACCCTGAACGACGCCAGTGACGGCGTCGGCGACGACCTGTTACGGCTCATGTTCATCGCCTGTCATCCGGTCCTCTCGACCGAGGCGCGGGTCGCGCTGACGTTGCGCCTGCTCGGAGGGCTCACTACTCATGAGATCGCACGGGCGTTCCTGGTCTCCGAGCCGACCGTCGCACAGCGCATCGTGCGGGCGAAGCGGACGCTTGCGGAGGCGCGCGTCCCGTTCGAGGCTCCCGGTGAGCGCGAGCGCGCCGAGCGCCTCTCGTCGGTGCTCGCCGTCATCTATCTGATCTTCAATGAGGGCTATGCCGCGACCGCTGGAGACGACTGGATGCGTCCGGCCCTCTGCGAGGACGCGCTCCGGCTCGGCCGGATCCTGGCCGGGCTCGCCCCGAACGACGCCGAGGTTCATGGCCTCCTCGCCCTAATGGAACTTCAAGCGTCGCGTTCGCGGGCACGGATCGGTCCGTCAGGGGAGGCGATCCTGCTCCTCGACCAGAACCGTGCCCGTTGGGATCGGGTGCTCATCCGTCGTGGATTGGCCGGCCTGGAGCACGCCGTATCGCTCGGCGGCACGCTCGGACCGTACACGCTTCAGGCTGCCATCGCTGCCTGTCACGCTCGCGCTCGAACGGCCGAGGCGACGGATTGGACGCGTATCGCGGCGCTGTACGACGCGCTTGCCCAGCTTGCCTCTTCACCGGTCGTCGAACTGAATCGCGCGGTAGCGCTGGCGATGGCGTTCGGCCCGGCAGTCGGCCTGGAACTGGTCGACCAGCTCGTGTCTGAGCCATCGCTCGCGGCGTACCATCTGCTGCCCAGCGTACGCGGTGATTTCCTCGTCAAGCTCGGTCGCCACGCCGAGGCCCGCGCCGAGTTCGAGCGCGCGGCTTCGCTCACCCGTAATGCTCGCGAGCGCGCACTGTTGCTCGAACGTGCCACCGCCTGCGACGCCGAGGCATCATCGCCGGAGCGATAGCGCCGCGGCCGCGCGTGCTGCACGGCGACGGCCGCACGGCGACGGCCGCACGGCACCCACGCAACGCGGAGGCTTCGGTTGCTGTGGCTGCGGTACCGTCGGCTGTGGAGACTTCCGTGCCCGCGATTCAGGTCCACCTCGACACCGATATCGGCGGCGATCTCGACGATCTGTGTGCGCTCGGCCTGCTCCTCACCTGGCCTGGGGTCGAGATCGCCGGCGTTACCACCGTGCTCGACGATGGGGGGAAGCGCGCCGGTTACGCCCGCTACGTGTTGGATCTGGGCGGGCAGCCGCACGTTCCCGTCGCGGCTGGCGCCGACGTCAGCAGTGGTGACTTTCGCGAAGCCTATGGGCTACCGCCCGAACGGCGCTACTGGCCCCAGCCTGTGCCGCCCGCGCCCGGTCCCCTCGAGGATGCTCTGGACCTTCTGGGCCAAAGCATCGAGCGGGGGGCAACGGTCGTCGCACTCGGGCCGTTCACCAACCTGTCGCTGCTCGAGCGCCGCTCGCCGGGTGTGCTGCGCTCGGCGCGGCTGTGTCTGATGGGCGGCAGCATCCATCCCGTACCGCCCGGATTCCCCACCTGGGACTATCGCATGGACTTCAACGTGCAGGCTGATTGTGACGCGGCGCAGCGTGTTCTCGAGTCGGCGGCTCCCGACCGGCTCACGCTGATCCCTATCGAAGTGACCGTCCAGACGGCGCTCCGGCGCAGTCATCTACCGAAGCTTCGCCGAGCAGGTCTGCTCGGTCGGCTGATCGCGCATCAGGCCGACCGGTGGGCGGAGGACGAGCGTATCGCGGACCGGTACGCGCAAACATGCTCGGAGCTTCCTGCCGATATCGTGAATTTCCATCACGATCCGCTCGCCTGCGCCGTCGCGCTGGGCTGGGATGGCGTCGCCGTCGAGACCCTGTCACTGGCCGTCGCACGAGACGGCGAGTGGCTACGCGCACGAGTCGATCCGCGCGGCCAGCCCCTGCGCGTAGTCACTGGCGTCGACCGGGCGAGATTCGACACCCTCTGGCTCGAGACGGTGACACGTCGAACCTCAGGCTTCGGCGTCAGGTCTCGGCGTCAGGTCTCGGCGTCAGGTCTCGGCGTCAGGTCTCGCGGATGAACCGCAGGTAGCGTTCGGCCGACCGCTCGACTGCATCCGAGCCGTCCACCGAAACCACCCGGTTGTTCCAGCCGCCGTAGATGCGTTGGAACGAGAATGGGCGCAGGCTGTCCACGATCCGGGTGATCGCCCGCTCGCCGAGGGGAATCAGGTTCGGGTAGGAATACATGAAGCTGACGTAACGGCGATCCATGGTGACGGTCACACTATCGCTGCTCAGCAGCGCCCCCCGTCCGCCCTGGCCGGCCGCCCAGTGGAGCACCTGCGAGCCCTCGAAGTGCCCGCCGGTGTTGATCAGCGTGATGCCAGGCAAGATCTCCCTGGTGGCGCCTTCCCACAATTGAACGGCCGGGCTTGAGTACTGGACCCACTGGGCGTCGGCGGCGTGAATGTAGACGGGACAGCCATCGAAGGCGTCGCTCCAGGTGACGTTGCTGGAATAGAAATGGGGATGCGAGATGGCGATGGCCGCCAGCCCGCCAAGTCGACGGACTGCCCCGATCGTCGCGTCATCGATCAGGGTGATGCAGTCCCACATCACGTTTCCGTTCGGCGTCTGGACCAGCAGCGCTCGTTGCCCAATCGCGATCTGCGGCCGGGTATCGATCGCGTGGAGGCCTGGCTCCTCCTCGTAGATGTGGTTGGTCCGGCCCTGGGCCTGGAAGTCCGACATGACTGCCCACTGCTGGCCGTTCCAGCCGACATACTGGCGCTCGTCGTCGCAGATCGGACAGCGCTCCGGCGGCCGTTCGCTCGGCGCATACTGGACCCCACAAGTACGGCAAATGAAGGCCTGCATCGCCACGCCTCCCGCGTCGGTTCTCCGCCCTTCGATAGTGCCACGATGCTGATGGATGCGCCCAGGACAGGAGCGGCCGGCTCCGGCGCTACGACGGCAGGTAGCTCAGGTCCACTGCCTGGGCGTACGGAATCTGGGTCTTGATGCCGCCTGCGAACACCTGCTGATCCAGCACGTTCTTGTGCGCCGTTTCGGAGATCTTGCCGTCCTTGGAGAGGCGTGGCAGAGTGTTCCTGGTGGCCGCCTCCAGCACGGATGGATCGATGTCGCCGAATTTGTCGCGAGCGATCTGGACTGCGACGTCCGGCGACCGCTGAAGCTCGGCCTCAGCGTGCACGAGCGCCTTCAGGAGTCGACGGGCCGGGTCGCCGTTCGACTTCAGCCAGTCGCGGCGCATCGTCACGCACAGCAACGGGTACTCGAGGTTTCGGAAGTCGTGGGCGATCTGGTAGCGGTCGGGCTGGCCAAGCAGTTGGGTCAGCAGCGGGTCGAGGAACATGCCGGCCGCGATCTGGTCGTTGTCGAGCGCCGCCAGCATCGGGCCGCCCCCACCAACCGAGATCAGTTCGGCCTCGCGGTCCGGGTCGATGCCAGCCTGCTTGAGGGCGTAACGGACGTTGATGTCCGTCGACGAGCCCGGGCCGGTCGTTCCGATCTTCTTGCCTTTCAGGCTCTCGACTGAGGTGTAGGGCGAGCCCTTCTTGGCCATCAAGGCGTACGCGTACATCGCCTCGACATTGCCCGTTGCGACGACGTCCAGGCCCTGCTCGCGCAGCTTCAGGATATGGTCGTAGGATCCAATCAGGATGTCGGATGCGCCGCCCACGAACGCCTTGGCCGCGTCGCCGCCGCCCTTGAACTCGAGTACTTCGAAGGCGAGACCTTGATCCCGAAGGAAGCCGCGCTGCATTGCCGCGTACATCGGGAGGTAGCCGAGGTAGGCGTAGACGGCGGCGACCTTGAGCGTCTTCAGCGGGCCGGTGGCCGGCGTGGCCCCGGTGGCCGGCGCGGTCGTTGCCCCAGCAGCCGGCGCCTTCACAACGGGCGTGGGTGCGCCTGGCGCCGCGGCCTGCCCGCCGCTCTGGGAGGACGCTGACGTGGCGGGGGCTGGTGTCGACGGCTGTCCCGCGCCGGCAGTGGGCGCGTTCGCGGCGGATGGCGTCGACGATTGGCCGGCTCCGCCGGGCTGGGTGCAGCCAACCAGGAGGCCGCCAAGCGCCAGCGCTAGCGCCGTACGCCGGCTGATGTGCCGCCCACCGCTTCGACTACCTGTTGTGGTCATCGTGACCCTCACTTTCCCGGCTCGTGCAGCCGGGCGCTAGAATCGCGCGTATCGACTCTCGCCTGACCCGGTCCTGGACCGGGCCATCCCGGTACCAGCCGTAGCCGGGTCGATGTGCATCCGGCGTGGTGAGTGCTGCCCGATCGCTCGCCGCGGCCGCCACGCACTCGTGATTGCGCCGCCACGGCTGAAACCGTGGTGCGCTTCCTCGGCGCCGCATCCCGAGCATCACCCAATCGGTGTCAGACTGCCTCTGGTGACTCACCCGCCGACGCTGCGAACAGGTCAGCGCATATCGGCCTGCTTCCAGCGGAAGACCCGGCTCTCGGCCAGTTTCATGGCCTCGTTCAGGGCGATCGTCAGGATCATCAGGATCACCAGCCCGGCAAAGACGCCGGTCGTGTCGAAGTTGGCGGCAGCCGCCTCGACGTAGTAGCCGACGCCCCGGCTGGACCCGACCAGTTCACCGACGACGGCGCCGATCAGGCTCATGCCCAGCCCAATGCGCAGGCCGGCGAAGATCCAGGGCAATGTCGACGGCAGGGTGACTCGACGGGCGATCTGCGCAGGCGACGCCTGCATGGTGCGGAGCATGTCGACGAGCTCGCGGTCCACGCCGCGCACACCCTGGTAGGTGTTGATCAAGACCGGGAACACTACCAGCGAGAAGGCCAGCACGACCTTCGAGGGCAGGCCAATCCCAAACCAGATGATGAACAACGGCGCCAGCGCCACGCGCGGCAGACTGTTCAGACCCATCAAGAGCGGATCGATCGCGGCCGCCACGCCGGGTCGCGCCCCGAGCAGCAGCCCCAGTACGACCCCGGCCGATGCACCGAGCAGTAACCCCAGCAGAGCTGACTGGAGGGTCGCGGCCACGTGCCAGAAGAGCAGCCCGTTCGCGGTCAGGTCGACCAGGCGCACGAACACCCGAGTCGGCTGACTGACCCAGAAGGGCGTCGTCACCGTCGTCGCGGCGATCTCCCACGCTCCGAGCAAGAAGGCTGTCAGCAGGAGCCGCCAGCCGTTCAAGATGAGCCAGCGGCGAAGCCGGCGCTCGCCCGTTCGCCCGAGTGGCCGGGCGGGCGCCGATGGGGCAGGCCGAGGGGTGGCGCGCGCCGACGGCAGCGGCCGAATCGGCGTTTGCGCCGCGATATCGAAGGCGCCGTGTGGTGTTGCCATCGTTCCTACTCCGATACCTACGGTACCTACCCCACGGCCACGACGCCGGACGTCGGGCCGACCTCGGCCGCGAGGTCGCGCCAGATGGCGCGGTGCAACTCACGGAATTCGTTGGTGAAGCGGATGTCGTAGAAATCGCGCGGGCGTGGCAGGTCGATTGCGTAGTCAGACACGATCCGGCCCGGCCGGCGGGACATGACGAGCACGCGGTCCGAGAGGGCGATCGCCTCCTCGATGTCGTGGGTGACGAACAAGACGGTCTTTTGGAGGCCGCTCCAGAGTCGAAGGAGCTCCGCGCCCATCTGCACTTTCGTCTGGGCATCGAGCGCCCCGAACGGCTCGTCCATCAAGTAGACGGCCGGGTCGTAAGCCAGCACGCGGGCCAGCGCGACGCGCTTCCGCATCCCGCCCGACAACGTCGATGGATAGGCGTCCTCGAAGCCGCGCAACCCGACGAGGTCGGTGAGGGTGCGGGCGCGCTGGACGCGCTCTGGCCGAGGCACACCCCGCAGCTCAAGTGCGAGCGCCACGTTCTCCAGCGCGGTCGACCAGGGCAGCAGCGCATCGTTCTGGAACATGAAGCCGATGCTCGGCGGCACGCCGTCGACCACCTGGCCGTCGATGGCGACAGCGCCCTCGGTGGGCTGGAGCAGGCCCGCGACGAGCTTGAGAACCGTCGACTTACCGCAGCCGCTCGGCCCGACGAGCGAGACGAACTGGCCGTCTTCCACCTGGAGGCTCAGGCCGTCCAACGCTCGAACGCCCTCGTGCCGGCTGCCGCCCGGCGCTGGGTAGTCGAGCATGACGTCCGTGAGCGCGATCTGGCTCACCGTGCTGCCTCCTCACCGCGGAGCCAGGCACTCGATCCGAGCGCCGCAGGGCCATGGTTGGCCAGGCCCGGTGCGGGCGCATCGGCCCGGCGGCCGCGCCCCGCATCCTCACTGAATTTGACTCCAGACGGATTTTACTCCGCTCGACCCAAATATACCATCATCCGCGCTCCGCTGCATCTCTCTCGCGGCCCTCACCCGCGCCGGGCACGCTTCGCCGGGCACGCTTCGCCGGGCACGCTTCGTTCCAGAGGCAGCGGCGGGTGCGCGTGCGTCCGCCGGAGGGGCAGGCGCAGGATGGGCCGGGGCTCCTGGAGCACCCGGAGCAGCTTCCGCTGAGTCGACTCGCCGGGGACGCATGGATGCGGCGGGGCGGCCGATGGTCGTCAGCGGCCGTGCTGGCGCAGCTCTGGAACGAGGTCGCCCTGGACGATCAGATCGGAGATACGGAGCCGCTCCCGCGCCGCGCGCCGCTGCTGTTCGAGCGTGGCACAGTCGACGCTCTGTCCAGTATCGGCTTGGTAGCAGGCGGCAGACAGGGTCGCGCCGAAGCGCTGGACCCAGTAGAACTGACCATCCGTAAAGCTGCCGTCGCGAAAGACGACCAGTGGATCGTGGCTACGGGTCAGGTCGTGGCCGAGCATCGCCTGTGTATCGTCCTCAATGCCGAGCAGGCTGAGGATGGTTGGTGCGACGTCTACTTCGCCGCCATACTCCGAGCGGACGCCGGCCTGCTCACCGTGCGGCAGTCGGATGAACAGCGGCACTCGCTTGCGGACGCGAGTCCGCTGGTATTCGTCCCAGTCCGGCAGCCCGAGCAAGCCGGCCAGTTCCGGCGGATCGCCCAGGAAGCCCTGGTGGTCGCCGTACATGACCAGCACCGACCGGTCGAGGATGCCGTGTTCGCGTAGCCTGCCGAGGAGTTCGCCGAGGGCGGCGTCGGCGTAGTGGACGCTCTGGAGGTAGGCACCGAGCAGCGTCCCCTCCAGGGCACCGATCTGCAACGTCTGCTCGTGGGCGGGCAGCGCGAACGGATGGTGATTGGACGACGTGAACAGGTAGGCCATGAACGGCTCGGGCAGCCGCTCGATGGCCGGCACGGTCTGGGCGAAGAAGTCGCGGTCGGCCATCCACGGCCCGATACGCTCGCCGATGCTGTACTCTGGCTCGAAGAGCGTGTGCGCGATGCCGTAGGCCGGGTGGGTCTTGTCGGCGTTCCAGAAGTCGTGCTCGGCCGCGACGGCTGCCAGCGTGGTGTACCCCCGCTCAGCCAGGATCGACGGTAGCGCTCGTAGGTGACGGTCGCCGGCCGTATAGGCCACGAACCCGGCCGATTGGGGGTGGAGACCGTTCAGCACCATGAACTGCGCGTCGGACGTGGTGCCGAGGTAGGTCTGTTCGTGGAAGTTCTTGAAGAAGAGGCTCTCGCCAACGAGCGCCGCCAGGTTGGGCGCGACCGGCTGGCCGTCAACCTCCAGCCCGATCGGAAACGACTGGAGCGATTCCAGGCTGACCAGGATGAGGTTTCGTCCCTGCGCGGCGCCAAACAACGGCGATGGCTCGCCTAGCTGCTCGCGATCGTTTGTCAGGAACTGACGAACCTGTTGGCGCTCGATCTCGCCGATGGTGTGTCTGAAGATGACGGTGTCGACCGCGTCAAGCAGGTGATAGGGCAGCAGCCCCACGACGGCGGCTGCTTCCAGCCGAACGTTTGCCGTGGCGAAGAGCCCGTGCTCCGGCTCCCAGGCCAGCCGGGCGGTGGGTGCACCGAGGAGCAAGCCGCCGACGAACAGGCTCGCCCCAAGCCGTCGCCGCGTCGGACGCGCGAGACGGGGGATGCGCCGGACTGCCAGGAAGTAGAGTGGCAGCAGGATGAGCCAGAGCGCGAGATCGGCCACGAACATGGGGTCTTGCCCACGCACGATCGGGATCAGGCTCGGCGCGACGTCGCGCACCATCTTCATGGTGGTGAAACTGGTGCTGGAGAAGACGTCGGCGTAAAACCGGACGTGGAGTAGATCGGCCAGCCCGAGGACAGTCATGGCCGCATTCAGGCCCAGCAGCGCGGCGAGGCGCCGGCCCCGCGGCATCAGCAAGAGCGGCGAGCACAGGATCAGCAGCGCGGCCAGGGTGGCGCTGGCGATGTGGGGGTACGCTTTGACGGTGCCGAAGACGTCGAGCGTGGGCCTGGCCCACCGTCCGATGCTCGGCTCGTTCGCCCACCATTCGCTGGGGACGAAGACGCTCAGGTAGACGAGTTTGGCCCAGACCAGCCCGACGGCAAGCAGCCACGGCCCGACCTCGACGAACCAGCACAGTGGGGACGAAGACGACGAGCGGACGTGCGGTATCGTCCGATCCGCAGCGGCAAGGGCCTGTGCCAGAGCGCACTCTCCCGGGAAAACGCGCGAAATCTACCGCCCGGAAGCCGCTACCGTCAACTACCGCGGTCGGTTCCGGTCGACGAAGTCCCTTTACGAGCGCAGGCGGGGGTCGAGGGCGTCACGGAGGCCATCGGCAAGCAGGAAGATCGCGAGCGTCGTCAGGAAGATCGCCAGTCCCGGGAACAGCACCAGCCAGGGCGCTCGACTGACATTCTCCAGTGACGCCGCCAGCATGCTGCCCCAGGAGGCCGTAGGCGGCTGCACTCCCAGCCCCAGGTAGCTCAGCCCGGACTCGGCGAGGATGCCGCCGGCCACGTCGAAGCCGGCGATGACCGTGATGACCGAGAACACGTTGGGCAGCAGGTGGCGGAAGATGACCCGCCCGTCCGACGCCCCCAACACCGTCGCCGCGTGGACGTACTCACGCTCGCGGACGGAGAGCGCCATGCCACGCACGAGCCGCGCGGTGCCCATCCAACCGAGCAACCCGATGATCACTGCCAGAATGACCGGCCCCGGTCGGAGTGTCGCGGCCAGCAGGATCAGCAGGAACATGGCCGGGATGTTGGCGAGGGTTTGAATCACCGCGTTCGAGACGTCGTCGAAGCGACCGCCGTAGTACCCCGAGGCGAGCCCGATCGGCACCCCAACCAGCAGCGAGACCAGCGCGATGGTCGTGCCAATCGAGAACGACACTCGTCCGGCGACGAGCGTGCGGGCCAGCGCGTCACGGCCCAGGTCGTCGGTGCCAAACGGATTGGCAGCAGACGGCGGCTGGTAGCGGCGGGGCAGCGTCTGACGGTACGGGTCCAGCCCGAGCGTCGCCTGGGCGAGCCACGGCCCGGCTGCCGTGAGCAGCACGATCGCCGCCAGCAGCCCGAGCGCGGCCATCGAGACGCGATCCTGGCGAAAGCGATGCAGGGTCGTGGCGACGTAGCCGCGTGGTGCCACCACGCGAGTGCGGGCCGCGTCGACTCCTTCGTCGGGTGCGGCCACGCCCGGCCGGAGCAGCCGGAGCGGGGCGCTGCCCGACGCGATCTGGCGGGTAGTGGTGGGCACTCGCCGCACGGTGGGCTGTGCGTGCTCCTCCCCCAGTAACGTGTCATCGGCGTCGCGGGGCGGCGGCACGTCCTGCTGCCCAGGGTCCGGGCCGGCGGCCGCGCGTTCGTCGCTCACTCGTCGGTCACTCGTAGCGCACGCGGGGGTCGACCCAGCCGTACGCGACGTCCGACAGCAGGTTGCTCGTGATCCCCAGGAACGAGAAGATCGTCGCGAGGCCCATCAGGACCGGAAAGTCGCGCTGGAACGCCGCGTCCACCGCCATCCGCCCGAGCCCCGGCCAGGAGAAGGTTACCTCGAAGAGCACGCCGCTCGAGAGCAGACCGACGAGGGTCGGGCCGAGCATCGTCATGAGCGGGATCATCGCATTCCGCAGCGCGTGGCTGTACAGGATCGTCCGCGCGCCCAGTCCCTTCGCGTAGCCGGTGCGAACGTAGTCCTGACCGAGCACCTCCAGCATCTCCGAGCGGACGAAGCGGCTGTAGCCGATCCAGCCGCCGAGCGCGCCGACGAGCCACGGCAGCGCCAGGTGCCAGAGGCGATCCGGCAGCGAACCATCCCCCACCGTATACATACCCCCGAGCGGGAACATGCGCAGGTATGAGGCACTCAGCACCAGCAGCATCAGCCCCAGCCACCAGTGGGGCACGGCGTTCCCAAAGACCGTGAAGACGCGGACGAGCTGGTCCGGCCAGCGGCCCCGGTAGAGCGCCGCGAAGACCCCGAGCGGGATGCCGAGCAACCCGAGCAGGAACGCGCCGATCGAGAGCTGAAAGCTGGCCGGGATCCGCTCGACGATCTTCTCCAGAACCGGACGGCGATCCACGAACGAGTAGCCGAAGTCCAGCCGCAGAACGTTGCCGAGCCACTTGAGGTACTGAACCGGCAGCGGCTCGGTCAGGCCGTACGCTTCGAGCATCCGCTGTCGGTACTCAGCGCTGATCCGCGGATCGTCGGCGAACTGGACCGGGCCGCCAGGCGCAAGCCGCATGATCGCGAAGTTCAGGACCGTGATGAGCAGCATCAAGAAGACGGTGTGGATCAGCCGTCGAACGACGTAGCGGGTCAGGCCGCCGCTCATGCCGGGAGGCCGCTCACTGGCGGATGAACCACCGCTCGCGGTTGTAGCCGATGCCAATCGGCGTTGGCTCGATCCCACCGACCCGCCGGTTCACGCCGATGTAGGACATGCTGAAGGTCAGGAAGTCGTACGGAGCATCGGTCGAGAGGATCGCCTGGATCTCCTGGTAGATCTGCTTGCGCTTCTCACGGTCGAACTCACGGACGCCTCGGTCGAACAATTCCTCTATGCGTTTGTTCACATACCCGACGTGATTGAGCTGTGGGATCGAGTCCTGTCGCCAGATCTGGTTCATCCAGTGCGGCTCGATCGTTGCGGACCATGCCGAGACCGTCACGTCCCAGTCGAACGGCTCGCTCTTGGCCGCCGCCAGGTAGGTGCCCCACTCCATCCCCTGGACCTCGACCTTCACGCCGAGATCGCCCCAGGCCTGTTGTGCGATGGTTGCGATCCGCTCGAACGTCTTACTGGTGTTTGGGCCGTAGATGATCCGCAGCTTCAACGGCTGGCCGTCCTTCTGGCGTACGCCACCCGGTCCTACCTGCCAGCCGGCGCGATCGAGCATGGCCTTCGCCTGCTCTGGGTCGTACTCGTACTTTGGAACGTCCGGGTTGTAGACCCAGGATGAGGGCGGGAATGCCGAGTAGGTCAGCCGGGCGAGGCCGTTCTGGACGTGCTCGGCGATGGCGTTACGGTCGATGGCATGGGAGAGGGCGCGTCTGACGTCGACGTCCTGAAGCTGGGGGTGGCGCAGGTTAAAGCCCAGATAGATCCATTGCGCGGCAGCCGGCCACCACTCGTAGACGGTCACGTTGGGCAGCGCCCTGGCGTCCGCATAGTTGTCGGGCGTGAAGCCTGCAATGTCGACCTCACCCGTCTTGAGCATCTGGAAGGCGATCTCGGACGAGGGGACGATCCGCACGGTATAGGTATCGATCGACGGCCGGCCCTTGTAGAAGCGGTCGTTGGCGACGAAGACAGCGCGGTTGTCCTTTTGCCACTCCTTGAGGATGTACGGGCCGGACGAGACGGTCGGCGCCATGATCTGGGGGTTCTTCTGGGGGTCGCTCCAGTCGAGTTTCTCCCAGATGTGCTTTGGAAGGGGCGAGATCGCGTCGGCGCGCTCCAGCCCGACCACCTCCGGCTGCCTGAGCGTGACCACGATGGTGCGTGGATCTGGAGCCTCGTAGGAGGCGATCGGCTGGAGGTTCGAGATG
This sequence comes from Chloroflexota bacterium, assembly GCA_020845495.1. Next base: position 76,201 of record JADLFM010000243.1, on the reverse strand, counting down.
TACGGGAACTGATGCTCCGGCTTGCTCGCCTGATCGAAGGTCCATTTGTAGTCGGCCGACGTGAGCGGCGTACCATCGCTCCAGAACAGGTCGTCGCGCAGGGTGAACGTGACCGTCAGTTTGTCGTCGGAGATCGTCCAGCTTTTCGCCGCTTCGGGCCGCTTCTCGAGGCTGACGGGATCGTACTCGGTGAGCGAGCCGGCGTAGACGTAGCCCTGGTACGACGAGGACGCTGTATCGGAGGTCAGGTAGGGATGGAAACTGACGGCGTCGCTGGTCGATGCGGAGGTCAGGCTCCCGCCCCGCTGGAGGCCGTTCGCAGCCGGTGCAGGCGTGGCACGTGGCGCGGCGGTAGCGGCCGCCACGGCGGTCGGGAGCGGCCCCTGCGTGGGAGGCTGCTCGCGGGTGCCTGCCGGAGCGGTGGTAGGCGCCGTGGCCGGGCCGCCGGACGGGCCGACGGACGGGCCGCCGGCCGAGCCACAAGCGGCGACGAGCGGGGCGAGCAGCATGACGGACAAGACGACGGCGAACGCGGGCAGTCCCCGAGCCACAGATGCCTCCGACGGCAGGATTCGACTCAGGCCTGAGGGTAGCGTGCCGACCACGGGGCGTCAACGCCAGGCACGATTCTGCCTGACGCTGCCACCCCGAGTTGGGGGTGACGGAAAGTCCCAGGGGGGAGGTGTATCGCGGGCAGGTTATACGTGCAACGTCTCGGCCGGCGTGTGGAACATGTACTCGTGCAAGTACCGGATCTCTTCGTGCCGTGCCCGTAGCTCGACGCGCAGCAGATCGCGGATCGAGAGCATCGAGAGAATGACGCCGTCCTCGCAGATCGGCAAGTGCCGGATGTTCGCGCTGTCCATCAACTGCACGGCCGAGCGATAGTCCTCGTCCGGGCTGGCAGTGACGATGTCCGTCGTCATGATTTCGTCCACCGTCATAGCGGCAGGATCGTGGCCTGCGTTCACCACCCGCCGCACGACGTCACGCTCGGACACGAGCCCGGCCAGTCGATGGCCCTCGAGGACCGCTACCATACCGACATTCCGGTCCGTCATCGCGTGGGCCGCCTCGACGATGGACGCACCCCGCTGCACGGTGACCACGAAGCCGGGTCGCATGATGTCGCGTAACTTCGTCATTGAAGCACCTCCGCCGAGGATGTGACGCTCCAGCGCGTCGTGCACCCTCACGGTACGCTGTCGAGCCTGACGCGTCAAGAGCTTTCGCCTGAACGAATGCCCATCTCCGGGCTATTCGTTCGGCATCGCCCCGTGCGAGGCATGACGAGGCGCCTCGCCAGCGTGCGGTAGGCGATCCACGGCGAGCAGGATGCCTCGCCGAGCGTTCCCAGCCCACGCTCTGCCCTTCTGAGACGTGCCTTCCCTGGACTCCACACGGTGCGAGCCAGGCCCGGCCCGCACCGTGGCGGGTACCGTAGCGGCCTGGCGACGGGGGCTACTGGCGGCTGGCGCGCAGGGCGTTCAGGATAACGCCGACGTCGATGGCTTCCTGCAACGCGGCTCCGACGAGTGGCGGCAGGTAGCCGAGTGCCGCGAAGCCCATCCCTATCAGGCTGAGGCCGATGCCCCAGAGGATACTCTGGGTGGCGATCTGAACGGTCCGACGGGAGATCGAGACGGCTTCGCCGGCCAGCGCGAAGTCACCGCCCAGGAAGACGATGTCGGCGGCCTCCGAGGCTGCCGTCTGCTCCTCGTTGCTGAACACCATGCCGACGTCGGCGAGCGCGAGGGCCGGTGCGTCGTTGATGCCGTCGCCGACCATCGCCGTGACTTTCCGCTCGCGCTTGAGCGCCTCGATGCCCTGCTGTTTGTCCTCTGGGGTGCACTCGGCTCGAACGACCACGTCCGGCCCGAGCTGCTCGGCGACCTTCAGGGCCGCGTCGCGACGGTCGCCAGTGAAGATGAACAATTGCAGGCCCAGCCGTCTGAAGGTGTCGATGGTATGGCGGGCGTCCTCTTTGATCTGATCGTCGAAGGCGAAGACGGCCTGACGCTCGCCGTCGCGCGTCGTCATCTCGATCGCCATGCCCGCACCATTCTGGAGTTTGGATAGGTGGTACCATCGGCCGTCGACGGTCCCGCCAATGCCCTGGCCGACCTCTTCACGTACGCCCTCGGCAAAGGTGGCAGCCGCACCCTGGTCGCGAGCGAACTCCACCAGCGCCTTGGCGAGCGGGTGGAGTGAGTTGCGCTCGACGGCTGCTACGATCCCCAGCAGTTCGGCGTCAGGTTGGCCGGACAGGTTCACGAACTCGCTGACACGCGGGCGGCCGAGGGTGATCGTTCCGGTCTTGTCGAAGATCATGGCGTCGATCCGCGAGAGGGCCTCGAGGCCCGCCAGGCTCTTGACGATGATCTTCCTGTGGGCGGCCGCGTTGACCCCGCCGAGAAGGGCAATCGGGGTCGCGAGGATCAACGGACAGGGTGTCGCGACGACGAGGACCGCCAGCACGGCGTACATGCCGTCGGCGCCGCGCACGTACTCGGCCAGCAGGTACGCGAACGCGGCGATGGCAAGCGCGACCGACGTGAAGACGGCGCTATAGCGGTCCGCCAGCCGGACGAGCGGCGCCTTCTCGTCCTGGGCCGCCTGGACCATCGCCACGATCCTGGCATAGGTCGAGTGCTGCTCGGTATGGGTGACCTCGATCACCATCGGCCCGCCCAGATTGACGGTGCCACCGCGCACTCGATCGCCCTGGACCTTCTCGCTCTCGTACGGTTCGCCGGTGAGCGAAGACTCGTCAGCCAGGCCGGACTCGGAGCGCAGGATGCCGTCGAGCGGGATCACTTCTCCCTTCCGGACGAGGATTCGCTGCCCGATTGCCACGTCGGCGATCTTGACCCGCTCGGAAGGCTCGCCGTGTCCGGGGTCGTCTTCGCGCCAGAGCAGAACGTCCGAGGGGATCCGCTCGATGAGTGCTGTCAGCGAGCGCTTCGCTCGGGCGACGCCGTACTGCTCGAGGGTCCGGCCGCTCGAGAGCATCAGCGCCAGGATTGCGGCGACCACCCATTCGCGCGAGAGCAGCGCGACGGCGACCGCCAGGATGGCGATGTAGTCGAGGGCGAACTGGCGGCGACGAAGCCCCTGAACGGTTTCGACGATCAGTCCAGCACAGCCGAGAGCGGTGACGGCCACGGCGATAGCGACCGCGATGGTAGACTGGCCGGCCGATACCAGGACAAGGTAGGCGGCGATCCCGAGCAGGACGGTGAGCGGGATACGGAACTCATGCGCCAGGCGTGAGTAGCGGCTCAGGATTGGCATTCGCATGGGCTACCTCGCATAGGTATATTGCACTAACGCGACACCCATCCCTGCACAGTCTACTCCGACTGACGGTATGAGGCAAGAGGACGGAGGCCGCGAGGGCCCGAGCCGCGATCTGGCCGAGGCCGACGCAACGCAGCCGCCCCGAACGTCGCTCGTTCGGGGCGGCTGCGTGTCGTCGAGCAATGCAGAGTCGGCACGTGTGCGATTGGAGGGAGACTGTCAGGAAGCCGTTGCCGGTCAGCGTCGCCCCATCGCCGGGTCAGTGTCACCTCCCGACATCGGGCGGCGGGTTCGGGCCAGGTTCTCCTGGTCAGTGTCACCTCCTCAGCGGATGGGCGCTACACGAGAGCCACAAAGGGATCTCCCAGGTTGTACGGGCGCAACAGGTGGGTCTTGCTCTGGTCCTGGTTTAGGCCCAGCGTGTCGTACCCCAGGACAGGATGTGCTGCTCCTCGATCTTGTGCTCGTCGAGGTCCATGCCGAGACCGGGCGTCTCGGGCAGCGTTACCACTCCGCCGACGGGCTGGAGCGGCGTCTTCAGGAAGAACTGGTGGATGGTGTTCCATTTCACCAGGTATTCGAGGATCGGGCAGAGGTTGGGCGGCTGCGAGGCGATCAGGTGGGCGGTCGCCGGAGTAGAGTGGCCGTGCGGCACGACTGGCAGGTCGTAGGTGGAGGCGATGGCGCAGATCTTGAGCAACTCGGTGATGCCGCCGCACCAGTAGATGTCCGGCTGGAGGACGTCGACGGCCTGAGCATCCATCAACTGTTTGAGACCCCAGCGAGTGTACTCGTGCTCGCCGCCCGAGATGGGGATGGGGGAGCGGGCGCGGATCTCGGCATATGAGCCGATCTTGTCTGGCAGGACCGGCTCTTCGAGCCAGCGGGGGTGAAACTCCTCCAGCCGCTCGGCCATGGCGACGGTATAGGGCACGTCCCAGGACATCCAGCAGTCCAGCATGAGATCCACGTCGTCGCCAACGGCCTCGCGCAAAGCCGCCACAAGCTCGACGTTCCGCCGCATACCCTCGCGGCCGTCAGATGGGCCGTCGCGGAAGAACCACTTGGTGGCATGGTAGCCATCGGCCACGAAGTCGAGGGCGCGCTGAGCGGCGCGCTCGGGCTCGATGGAGAAGCCGAGGGCGCTGGCGTAGGCGGGGATCTCCGAACGAGTCGGGCCGCCGAGGAGCCGGTAGACGGGGGCGTTGGCCCAACGGCCCTTCAGATCCCAGATGGCGCAGTCGATCGCGCTGATCGCCATCATCGTGACGCCCTTGCGACCGTGGACCGAGTAGCGATACAGCTTGTCCCAGAGCAACTCGTGGGCGATCGGGTCCAGGCCGACGAGCAACTGCCGGAACTGGGTATCGATGATGAAGGCCTGTTCGAGGGAGATCGGGCCGCCGATGCCGACGACGCCCTCGTCGGTCTGGATTTCGAGGAAGATCGACTGCATCCGGTAGCGGTCATTGCCGAGTGGTTCGAGCCAGGCCGGGCCTTCGGACTTGTGCTCGGGGTACATGTCGATCGGGCGGATCAGGCGCTCTTCCCAGAACTCGCCGGGGAACTCCATCGTCCCGCGAAGCTGAAGCAGTCTTACGTCGGTGATCTTCATGTGCGTCCTCCCAGCCTGTGGGGCCATCGCAGCGTATCGGGCCATCGGGGGTGTGTCAGACCTTCTGGACGTGTCGGGCCGTTGGGTGGTGTGGCTGTCGAACGGCTTGGTCCAGCCTCAGGGGGACGGTACCGCCCGACGCGTCACGTGGCAAGTGGCCCTCGTTCTGGTACCAGACCCGGGGCGGCGCGTTCGGAGGGGGCAGCCTGCCCGCCGTACGTCGGTAATTCCCAGGTGAGCATGCCGGGCGGTGCTCTCGTCAGCGCGCAGCCGACGCCTGTCGCTGTCGCACCGAGAGCGGAATCCGGGCCGCTCGGGGTTGGGCCCCGGTCCATGCCCAAGAACTCGCCATCGCTTGCGCGTGAATGCGACGCGCACTGCCCCCATGCCTGCCGACCCATGCCTACCAACCCATGCCTGCCGACCCATGCCTGCCGACACCTGAGCGAACGGCATGCTAGGCTGGGTAGCGAAGCGGCGAAAGAAGATCGCACTTCGGAGGGTATGGCGTGGCGTACGCGCACTCCCGCAACGACCGGGGCGAGCGGCAGGGATTGGTGGACCACCTACGGGGCGTGGCCGAGCGCACGGCGGACTTTGCAGAGCCGTTGGGGGCGCGCGAGGCCGGCTACTACCTCGGGCTCTGGCACGACGTCGGCAAGTTCGATCCGGCCTGGCAGCGGTACCTGCTCGACGCCGAGGCAGGAAGGGTGGCGCCGGGCAGCGGGCCGGATCACAAGGCCGCCGGGACCGGGCTGGCACGCGTGCTCGGTCCGGCGGCGCTGGTTATCCAGGGGCATCATGGCGGCCTACGCGCCGGAGGGGAGCTACGAGGCTGGCTTGCCGAGAGGGGGTCCAGACCCGCCGTGGCCGAAGCAATACGGCTCGCGCGGGCAGCTCTCCCGGACCTGGAGTCAGCCGCGAGGATCGGATTGCCTACCCACCTCGAAGGGCGTACCAACGATGCCGCCTCGGCGAAGCGTGCCGCCGAGTTGTTCATCCGGCTGCTATTCTCGGCACTGGTGGATGCCGACTCGCTCGACACCGAGGCGCATGCATCGGCCGAGCGTGCAGCTTTGCGTGGCACGGCTGTCACAATGGCGGAGTTGTGGGCACGTCTTGACCGATATCTGAGCACGCTGAGGGCCGGCGCCGGGACCGGCTCGGCGGCGGTGCGCGGGTCGCGCGAGGCGATCCAGAAGGCCTGCCTCGAGGCCGCCGAGACATCGCCCGGTCTATTCCGGCTTGCCGCTCCAACGGGCGGCGGCAAGACGTTGTCCGGACTGGCGTTCGCCCTGCGGCACGCGCTGATCCACGGCAAGCGCCGGGTCATCGTGGCGGTACCGTTCATCACCATCACCGAGCAGACCGTCGACGTCTACCGTCGAGTGTTGGAGCGCGAGCGGGATACTCCAGTCGTCCTGGAGCATCATAGTGGGAGCCGCGAGCTTGTCGGGGCGGTCGAAGAGTCGGAGAACGGCGCCTTTTCGCCGGATGCCATCTGGCCGCGGCTCGCCGCCGAGAACTGGGACGCCCCGATCGTCGTGACGACGACGGTGCAGCTCTTCGAGAGCCTGTTCGGGCGGACACGAACGGCTTGTCGCAAGCTGCACCGGCTCACTGACTCAGTGGTGATCCTCGACGAGGTTCAAGCGTTGCCGGCCCACCTGCTCGACCCGATCCTGGACGTCCTCCGTGAGTTGTGCGCCCACTACAGGACGACGGTGCTGCTGTCGACGGCGACGCAGCCCGCCTTCGAGACAATCCCCGTACTCAAGAACCTGCCGGCGACGGACGTCCTTGGCGACCCGGCCCCACTGTTCCGAGCGCTGAAGCGGGTGAGATACGAATGGCGGCTCGATCCGCCGCTCGGTTGGACGGAGCTTGCCGATCTGGTGCAGACGGAAGAGCAGGCGCTGGTGGTCGTGAACACCAAGGCCGACGCTCTCTCGATACTGGACGCGCTGGGCGACCCGGACGCGCTCCACCTGTCCACGTTGCTGTGTGGGGCGCACCGACGAGCGGTGCTGGCTGAGGTCCGACGACGGCTGGCAGCGGACGAGCCGTGCCGGCTCGTGGCAACCCAGGTCGTCGAGGCCGGGGTGGACGTCGATTTCCCGCTCGTGCTGCGGGCGATGGGGCCGCTTGACGGAATCATTCAAGCGGCCGGGCGCTGCAACCGCGAGGGCCGGCTGGCGGCAGGTCGGGTCATCGTCTTCCAGCCAGCCGAGGGCGGGATCCCGCCGGGCACGTACGAGCGGGGGCGCGAGGTAGCGCTCGCGCTGCGCCAGGCGGCGGCGCTCGACGGAAGCGATCTCGATCCGAACGACCCGAGCGTGTACGGCGCGTACTCCCGCCAACTGCTGTCGCTTGAGGCCACCGATGCGCGGGACATACAGGCGTTGCGGACGAGTTTCGACTATCCCGAGGTGGCGCGGAAGTTCAGGATGATCGACGACGATACGTTGAGTTTGGTCGTCACGACCTACGGGACAGACGTGAAGCAGCGAGAGGTAGAAGCGCTCCTTGCCGGACTGCGGGAGCCGCGCCGTGCCGCGATGTCGCCACGCCAGGCGCTCCGGCGCCTTCAGCCGTACCTCGTGACGGTGCGGCGACGGGAAGCCGAGCGCTACCGGCGGGCAGGACTCCTGACGGACGTCCGCCCGGCGGGCCGGCCGGAGGTGTCCTACGGCCTGGCTGAGTGGCATGGCGACTACGACCCTATCCGAGGCCTGACGCCGCGCGGGCCGGGTGCTGAGAGGTTCGTGGTGTAGAGCGACACGATCTTGCGAGAACCGCTCGCCGTGTTGGCCGTCCCTCAACACAGGGTGGCAACGTTTCCTCACCACCGGCTGTGCTCGGTGCTACCAGAGCAGCGCGGGGAATCGATCGAGACGGATGCTCGACGTCATCCCGCTATGCCGTGACGTCCCGCTCCGGTAGTTGGCCGACTGTGGCAGATCGAGGCGGGCATTGCGCTGAAGGGCTCAGAGCACGCGTGAACGGAGACCCGAGATCTACGGGGTAGCGTTCGAACCGGGAAGGCGGGAGCGTGGATCGGGATGTTCCTGCCCCGCTCGATTCCTCGACCGGCGGGGTGTCGGGATGGAGATACGTAACGAACGGCAGTCGCCGTGACCTGGACAGGTGTGGGAGCCGCTGGATCGCAGTACTCGGACATGCAGAGATACGAGCAAGGAGTTGCTATGTACGATCGGCCTTTGGAAGTGAAGGTCTGGGGGCCGCTGGCGTGCTTCACCCGGCCGGAGATGAAGGTCGAGCGGGTGAGCTACCCGGTGATGACGCCCTCGGCCGCTAGAGGTGTGCTGGAGGCGATTTTCTGGAAGCCGGAGTTCGCCTGGGTGGTGGAGGAGATTCGGGTCTTGAACGAGATCCGCTACTTCTCAATCCTCCGCAATGAGGTCAACTCGCGGGCGAGCGAGCGCGCGGCGGCCTCCTGGCAGAGGGCCGGGTCAGGAGGCTTCGACGTGACGGCCGACCGTTCCCAGCGGCACACGCTGGCCCTGCGCGACGTGGGCTATGTCATCCAGGCGCGCATGGCGCTTCGGCCGGACGTGCGGGAGGATCAGGCGAAGTACCGCGATCAGTTTCGGCGGCGGGTCCGGCGGGGACAGTGCTTTAGCCGCCCATATCTGGGCTGCCGTGAGTTCGCGGCCGATTTCTGCGAGCCGGACGGGAGCGAGCAGCCGATCTCACATACCGAAGACCTGGGACCGATGCTGCTCGACCTCCAATACACGTCGGGCTCGAGCGGAGTTGGAACGCCGCGCTTCTTCGAGGCCCGCCTGGAGAACGGCATGCTGCGGGTGCCCGATCGGTTGGCCGAGGAGGTGGCCTGATGCTGCTCCGCCGCCTCGTAGAGTACTCCGAGCGCCTGGATCTCCCGCCATCGCTCTACAGTGAGACGCCGATTCGCTACGTCGTTCTGCTCGACTCGTCTGGCCGCGCACTGAGCCGGACGCCGTTCGATACGGCGGATCCGGCAAGCCCGGCGACCCGGCGTGGAGTACGTCGGCAGGCGCCGCAGGTGGCACGATCGGTCGGTATCAAGCCGCTGTTGTTGGCAGATAACGCCGAATACACCTTTGGGCTCGCACGGGAGGAATCTCGGCCGGAGAGGGTTCGCCAGTGTCATGCGGCCTATCTGGCGCTCGTCGACCGATGCGCTCGTACAACTGGCGCCCCATCTATCGCGGCAATCCAGACGTTTCTGGAGCATGACCCGCTCGACGTACTCGAACTGCCGGAGGATTTTGACGCCGGCGCGTTGCTCACCTTCCAGGTGGAGGGCGAGTTTCCCATCGACGCACGCTCGGTACAGGAGTTCTGGGCAGCGGAAAACGACCCGGCCGCTCGGGGCGCACAGGTCATGCAGTGCCTCGTCTGCGGCGAGTCGCGCCCCGTTCTCGAACGGCTTCAGGCCAAGGTGAAGGGAGTACCGGGCGGGCAGACCACCGGTACGTCGATCATCTCGGCGAACGCGTCGGCCTTTGAGTCCTATGGTTTGGAAGCGTCGCTGATTGCCCCGACTTGCGCGTCGTGCGGAGAGCGATTCACCAAGGCTGCCAACGCGCTGCTCGGCTCGCAGGCGAATCGGATGACGCTCGGGGGGGCGGCGTTCGTCTTCTGGACCCGTGAGGACGTCGGGTTCTCGTTCAGGGACTTCTTCGATCGGCCAGGAGTCGAAGAGGTCCGGGCGCTGCTCTCGAGTCTACGCTCGGGAGGGCCGAGGGCCGACGTTGACGACGTGGCTTTCTACGCGACGGTTCTGTCCGGCAGCGGCGGGCGGGCGGTGGTGCGAGACTGGATCGACACCACGATTGGCGCCGCGAAGCACCATCTGGCCGAGTGGTTCGAGGATCAAGTGGTCGTGGAGCGCGACGGCGCCGATCACCGTCCACTGGGTCTGTTCCCTCTCGCTGCCGCCACCGTCCGCGACGCGAGCAAGGAGTTAGCCCCTCCGACGACCCGCGCGTTACTGCGCTCGGCGCTCACCGGTACGCCGCTCTCACTCGACCTGCTCGCGCGAGCCGTCCGCCGGACGCGTGCCGACGGCTCGGTCAGTCACGCCCAGGCGAGCCTGATCAAACTCGTCCTCAGCCGGCGTGGCAGCGACACGTTGTCGCGCCTGGATATGTCCAGAGAGGAGATTCGATCGATGATTCGTCTCGTTCCCGATCACCCGAGCCAGGCGTACCACTGCGGTCGCCTGCTTGCCGTGCTCGACGCGGTCCAGCGTGCGGCGTTGGGCCGGGTCAACGCAACGGTGGTGGACCGGTACTTCGGCACGGCGTCGTCAGCGCCGGGGACGGTGTTCCCGTACCTGATCCGGGGGAGCGCACCGCACCTCTCCAAGCTACGCAAGACTCGACCGGGGACGTACCAGGCGCTGGAGCAGCGGCTAGAAGAGGTGCTCGGCCGGGTCGACGGGTTCCGACCTGTCCTGACGTTGGAAGACCAGGGTTTGTTCGCGCTGGGCTTCTACCATCAGCGCGCCCACGACCGCGAGCAGGCCCGCCTGGCAGCCGAGCGCAAACGCGCCGGGACTGTGACAACCGACACCGATACGCTCACCGAGGAGGATCTCTGATGACCGTCGAGACTGAGACCCCGGTCCACGCCGACGTCGCCCGCCGCCATGATTTCGTGCTGCTCTTCGACGTGCAGGACGGCAACCCAAACGGTGACCCGGACGCCGGTAACCTGCCGCGCGTGGATCCCGAGACGATGCAGGGGCTGGTGACGGACGTCGCGATCAAGCGGAAGGTCCGGGACTACGTGGATGCCGCGCGTGGGGGCGAGGAGCGCTACAAGATCTACGTCCAGGGCGGGATGGCGCTCAACGCGCAGCATGGGCGCGCCTACACGAGCCTGGGCCTCAAGTCGACCGGGGCAAAGCAGAACGCGGCGGATGTGGACAGGGCTCGCGAGTGGATGTGCGCGAACTTCTACGACATCCGGATGTTCGGCGCGGTCATGACGACAGGTGTGAACTGCGGGCAGGTACGCGGCCCGCTGCAACTCACGTTCGCGCGCTCGATCGACCCGATCGTCCAGATGGAGCCGTCGATCACGCGCATCGCCGTGACACGTGAGGAAGACACCAGGGTTATCGAGAGCGACGAGGACGGCCAGGGGCGCGGGGGTAAGCGGACGGAGATGGGGCGCAAGGCGCTGGTGCCGTACGGGCTGTACCGGGCGCACGGCTTCTTCGTGCCGAGCTTCGCCCGTACGACCGGGGCGATGGTGGAGGATCTAGGCGTCTTCTGGGAGGCCTTGCAGATGATGTGGGACCTGGATCGATCGGCGTCACGGGGGCTGACGGCGTGTCGAGGGTTGTATGTCTTCAGCCACGAGAAGCCGCTCGGGAACGCGCCGTCACACCAGCTATTCGACCTGGTGGGCGTGGCGCGACGCGAGGGTGTGCAGGCACCGCGCTCGTTCAAGGAGTACGCCGTGACGATCGACGAAGCGGGTCTTCCAGAGGGCGTGACCCTGACGCCCCTGGTGGGCTGAGGCCGCGGCCGTGGACGACGATCTCGGCCCAGAAAGCAGGCTGGATATCCCGATCTCGGCGATCGAGCATTACAGCTACTGTGCCCGTCAGTGTGCGCTGATCTATGTCGAGCAAACCTGGGACGAGAACGTCTACACGGTGCGCGGATCGCTCGCTCACGAGCGGGTTGACGCGGGCGAGCCGACGACCGAGCGGGGCGTACGGGCGCTCCGCTCGGTGACGCTCTGGTCCGAACGACTGGGGCTGCGTGGCAAGTCGGACCTCGTCGAGCTACGGCCGGAGGGCCCATATCCGGTCGAGTACAAGGTCGGGGTTCGGCACGGCGATCATGCGGCACTTCAGGTCTGCGCCCAGGCGCTGTGTCTGGAGGAAATGCTGGGAGTGGAGGTTCGCCGGGGCGCGATCTTCACGCACGCCGACCGACGACGTGAGGAGGTGACGTTCGACGCGACACTGCGGCAGCGGACCGAGGAGGCCATCGTGGGGGTGCGGGCGCTGCTCGTGCGACAGGCGCTGCCGGCGGCGCCAAACGACGCTCGCTGTCGGCGCTGTTCGCTGATCCATGCTTGCCTACCGAGCGTCGTCGGAGAGCGGGCGCGGCTGCGTGGGCTACAAGGTGCGTTGTTCCGGCCGCTGTCACTGAGCTGACGGTGGCGAGAGACGGTGCCGCGGTGTGGGCAACGGTGTGGCGGCGTAGCGGGAGGCAGGTACGGGGGCCACATGCACGAGCTGTTGAACGTGCTGTACGTCCAGACACAGGGGGCGATGCTGCGGCTGGACCATGACACGGTACGAGTGGAGGTTGAGCGAGAGCTACGGCTTCGGGCGCCACTCGGACGGCTATCTGGGATCGTGATGTTCGGGCAGGTCTCGATCAGCCCATTCCTGCTTCAGCGCTGTGCGGAGGATGGGCGGAGTCTGGTCTGGCTGGACCGGCGAGGCCGGTTCAAGGCGCGCGTTGAGGGGCAGACACGCGGCAACGTCCTGCTGCGCCGGGCACAGCATCTGGCGCTCTCCGACCGCGAGCGGACGATGGCGATCGCGCGGCAGATGGTGGCGGCAAAGATTCAGAACAGCCGGCTGGTGCTGCTACGGGCTGCGCGTGATGCGCCGGATGATGCGGACCGGGCCGAGCTTGGGGCGGCGGCCGGGCGGCTTGCCGACGCACTCGGCCGGCTGCGTGAGACGAACGATCTCGACGTGATCCGTGGTGATGAGGGCGAAGCGGCGCGTGCCTACTTCCGAGTGTTTGCACGAATGATTCGGGCCGACCGCGAGGCGTTCGGCCCAGACGGGCGGACGCGGCGGCCACCGCGCGACCGTGCGAACGCGGTGCTGTCATTCTTGTACACGCTGCTCCGCGCGGAGTGTAGCGCGGCGTTGGAGGGAGTAGGGCTGGATCCACAGGTTGGATACCTCCACAGCCTGCGGCCTGGCCGGCCAGCGCTGGCGCTCGACTTGATGGAGGAGATGCGGCCGGTGGTGGCGGACCGGCTGGCGCTGAGCCTGGTCAATCGGCGGCAACTGCGGGCCGAGCATTTCGACGAGTCGCTCGGCGGGGCAGTGCTCCTGAATGAAGACGGCCGGAGGATCGTGCTGGTGGCCTACCAGGAGCGGAAGGAGGAGTCGGTCGAGCATCGCGTCTTGAAGGAGAAGGTGCCTGTTGGCCTGTTGCCGCACGTTCAGGCCCGGCTCCTGGCAAGGCATCTTCGAGGTGACCTCACCGAGTATCCGCCATTCCTGGGACGCTGACTTGACGGGTGTCTGTGCTGGGGGCAAGCGATCCGACGACGGGTGCAGGGAGGAGCCGTGGAAGTGCTGGTCACGTACGACGTGGCGACCGACACAACGGCCGGTCGGCGGCGTTTGCGGCGTGTGGCGAAGGTCTGTGAGGGCTATGGGCAGCGGGTGCAACTTTCGGTCTTCGAGTGCACGCTGAACGAGGCGAGCCTGGAACTTCTGCTTCATCGCTTGCTGCGTGAGATGAGTCCGACCGAAGACAGTCTGAGGGTCTATCGGCTTCGAGAGCCACGCGAGCGGTTCGTGCGCATGTTCGGGCAGCAGCCGGCGTTCGACCTCCACGATCCGCTGGTGCTGTAGCGGTTGCCATGCCTGTAGTGGCCGCCAGTAGGAGGATGCGTGCGGGCGAGAGCAGCCGAGAGTGCCCGGTTGGGGCTACTATGGTTGCGTGCGCGAACCGTCGGCGCCACCCTGATACGCGGAGGGTCCGCGCAGTTCGGGGGCTGCAGACCGCCTATATGCCGCAGATCGGGCAGTCGAGCCGGTAGCAGCGCGTGCAGATTCGACCAGGAGGTGCACAAAGTCGTATGAAACAGGCAGCCTAAAGGGCTGCAACCAGCGTCGCACCCATCTTCAGTGATGGGTGAGGATTGAAACGCCCATCACGTCCGCAAGCCGAGTAAGGATGCTCCGGTCGCACCCATCTTCAGTGATGGGTGAGGATTGAAACATGGGACGGGAGCCGTGATCTGGCATCTGCGCCTGTCGCACCCATCTTCAGTGATGGGTGAGGATTGAAACGCGCCCGTCCCTGGCGCGGTCCCCTCCGTGGTCTCCGTCGCACCCATCTTCAGTGATGGGTGAGGATTGAAACCCTTTTCCTAAAAAGCTGCCGGCTGGTGACTGGAAGTCGCACCCATCTTCAGTGATGGGTGAGGATTGAAACATGATGGACTTCGCCCGGTTGAACGGCGAGTCGGCGTCGCACCCATCTTCAGTGATGGGTGAGGATTGAAACGCCGAGGCCGTCCGCCGCCTGGAGGCCAGGGCGTGTCGCACCCATCTTCAGTGATGGGTGAGGATTGAAACCTGCCACGCCGGCTCGGCGTCGTCCCTCAGCCCGTGTCGCACCCATCTTCAGTGATGGGTGAGGATTGAAACGGGTCCGGCTCCCATCCCTCGCGCAGTGAGCCGGGTCGCACCCATCTTCAGTGATGGGTGAGGATTGAAACTAGATTCGCTCGGCCAATCGACCATGATTATCCCGGTCGCACCCATCTTCAGTGATGGGTGAGGATTGAAACATGAGCGGGTTCCAGATGTCATCGGGGAGATCCTTGTCGCACCCATCTTCAGTGATGGGTGAGGATTGAAACCTCGTCGAGCGCCACCCGAATAGGCGGCGCATGGAGTCGCACCCATCTTCAGTGATGGGTGAGGATTGAAACTTCTTCGCGGTCGTCCGCTCCTTGGTCGGCTCGCGTCGCACCCATCTTCAGTGATGGGTGAGGATTGAAACAGCTTCTCGGCGATGTTGAACTCCACGTAGACGCCGTCGCACCCATCTTCAGTGATGGGTGAGGATTGAAACATTTCGCCTCGGCTTCGATCGTCAGGCGTTGGACGTCGCACCCATCTTCAGTGATGGGTGAGGATTGAAACTCGACCTTGCCCGCCTTGCCGACCGCGTCGAGCGGTCGCACCCATCTTCAGTGATGGGTGAGGATTGAAACGCCATCGTTACCGACGTCGATTCCCGCGCTAGCAGGGTCGCACCCATCTTCAGTGATGGGTGAGGATTGAAACCGATTGAAAGGGATGCCCTATCTCTGCCGATAAAAGGTCGCACCCATCTTCAGTGATGGGTGAGGATTGAAACATTGCGCAACAGCCTACGATGTGGGGGTCGCAAGTCGCACCCATCTTCAGTGATGGGTGAGGATTGAAACACGGTTTATTGGCAGATATCGACCCTGGTATTGGCGTCGCACCCATCTTCAGTGATGGGTGAGGATTGAAACTGATGATGGTTTTACCCGTCTCAGTGCGCGCAAATAAGTCGCACCCATCTTCAGTGATGGGTGAGGATTGAAACTTAGTGGGTATTGATTCTGCGACATTCGCAATTGAGTCGCACCCATCTTCAGTGATGGGTGAGGATTGAAACTGGTCAGTGTTCCCGTTCCGCTGCCCGCTCCGCAAGTCGCACCCATCTTCAGTGATGGGTGAGGATTGAAACGAATCTCTGGGTGGTGGGGAGAACCTACCACCCAAGTCGCACCCATCTTCAGTGATGGGTGAGGATTGAAACTCCTATCTCCCACGAATCAAATAGGTACCCAACAACGTCGCACCCATCTTCAGTGATGGGTGAGGATTGAAACAGTCAATGTTGGATACGATCCCAGAAGGCTCAACGTCGCACCCATCTTCAGTGATGGGTGAGGATTGAAACGCCGTATAACGTTACCGATCCCGTATCAATGTTCGCGTCGCACCCATCTTCAGTGATGGGTGAGGATTGAAACTGAATCTCTGGGTGGTGGGGGGAACCTACCACCCGTCGCACCCATCTTCAGTGATGGGTGAGGATTGAAACTTGGAGTCGTCGAAACTATCGGTGTAATGCGCTATGTCGCACCCATCTTCAGTGATGGGTGAGGATTGAAACCCTTGTACCAAACTCCAGCGATAAATCACCCCATGTCGCACCCATCTTCAGTGATGGGTGAGGATTGAAACAGCAATCCTGAGCCGACGTTGAACGTAATCAAACTGTCGCACCCATCTTCAGTGATGGGTGAGGATTGAAACCTAAGAATCAAATACGCCATGATAAGCGTAGCAGGTCGCACCCATCTTCAGTGATGGGTGAGGATTGAAACGAGCGGGTAAGCAGGACGATGAGTCCTGCAATACCGTCGCACCCATCTTCAGTGATGGGTGAGGATTGAAACAATAAATCACGGAACGAATCAATCGTCTTATGCCCGCGTCGCACCCATCTTCAGTGATGGGTGAGGATTGAAACCGTCAATGTAGACAACAACGTTGCCGATATCCCATGGTCGCACCCATCTTCAGTGATGGGTGAGGATTGAAACCGGCACGGACTTTGAGCGGGTAAGCAGGACAATAAGCGTCGCACCCATCTTCAGTGATGGGTGAGGATTGAAACTTGTATCCCTCAACGATATTGACCGTAATCAGGATGTCGCACCCATCTTCAGTGATGGGTGAGGATTGAAACAGAACTGCTTCTGCCTGTGCGATCCTCCCTGATTCGTCGCACCCATCTTCAGTGATGGGTGAGGATTGAAACGCGACGAAACGGCCGCCAAGAGAAGGCGGAGCACCGTCGCACCCATCTTCAGTGATGGGTGAGGATTGAAACCTTGGTCGATTACGTCGCGCATATGACGGTGCAAGTCGCACCCATCTTCAGTGATGGGTGAGGATTGAAACTGGTTGGGGGTCTAAAAGGGTCATTCGCCAGCTTGGTCGCACCCATCTTCAGTGATGGGTGAGGATTGAAACGGCCACTAAAATCTCGGCGCGGCCGTAAGCCGAAAGTCGCACCCATCTTCAGTGATGGGTGAGGATTGAAACCCGCCACAAAACGGGATGAATTCGCGCCGATGCTGGTCGCACCCATCTTCAGTGATGGGTGAGGATTGAAACAATACTTGACCGTCTGGCACAACAGTTTGCGCCGTGTCGCACCCATCTTCAGTGATGGGTGAGGATTGAAACGAAAGGGTCGTTCGCCAGTTTGCCCGCCGAAATGACGTCGCACCCATCTTCAGTGATGGGTGAGGATTGAAACGCGACGGCGATACCGCGTGGCATGCGGGCACGGACGTCGCACCCATCTTCAGTGATGGGTGAGGATTGAAACATCGTCGAGGAGATCGCTGAGGCATCCCAAGACGCGTCGCACCCATCTTCAGTGATGGGTGAGGATTGAAACCTGCTGTGCCCGCTGCTGCCGTGTCTCAGTCGACGTCGCACCCATCTTCAGTGATGGGTGAGGATTGAAACGCGTTCGGCAGACTGACCGCGATGACCTTGAGCCGTCGCACCCATCTTCAGTGATGGGTGAGGATTGAAACAAGCACAGAGCTGTGATGAGAGGCACGATACCCGGTCGCACCCATCTTCAGTGATGGGTGAGGATTGAAACATCGGCTACCTGTGGGAGGTGCCGCCGGTGGGCGAGTACGGTGAGCGCGCGCTAGAATCGGCGAGCGAGCCAATGACCCGGCGCCTGCACGATAGGTCATGCAGGCGGGCGGCGAGCGCGAAGGAGCCTCATGGCATCGCGTGCGGTTTCCCGCCCCGATGCGGGACCAGTCCCCCAGGACGCAGGCGGATCGGCCCCCCGACGAGCGGCGGGAACGTCGGTCGGCCTCGCGCCGTTCGCGTCCACGTCGTACCGCTACCTCTTCGTGGGTACGGCGCTCACCATGACCGGCAGCTTTATGCAACAGGTGGCGCAGGGCTGGCTGATCTACGATCTCACCGACTCCCCGACCTGGCTTGGCATCGTCTCGTTCGCACGGGGCATTCCGATGCTCCTGCTGGCGTTGCCAGCCGGCGTGGTCGTCGATCGTTTCGACCGCCGCTACGTCCTGGTGGTGACGCAGGCGCTAACCGCGTTGATCGCGGTCGCACTGGCGGCGCTGATTGCGACCGAACTGGTTGAACCGTGGCACGTCGCCATGACCGCCCTCCTATCCGGCGGCCTGTTCGTGCTGATCATCCCGGCCCGTCAGGCGCTCACCCCGGGCACCGTCGAGCGCTCGCTCTTGAGCGCTGCCATTGCGCTGCTGTCGACAGGCCAGAACTCTGGGCGAGTCATCGGGCCAGCCCTGGCAGGACTGCTGATCGCCTGGTTCGGCGTGGCGGCGTCGTTCGGCGTCCAGGCGATCGGCTTCGTCCTGGCGTTGATCTGCGCCGCGATGCTGGCACCTCAGCCGGGCGCTGGCCTTGCCAGGCGCGGCTCGGCGGCACAAAACCTCGTCGAGGGCGTGCGCTACGTCTGGGGCGATCCGACCGTCCTGGCGCTGACGTCGCTCCAGGCGATCCCAGCCTTCCTGTTGATGCCGTACACCCAACTGCTCCCCATCTTCGCACGAGACATCCTGCACACCGGTCCGGATGGCCTGGGCACGCTGATGACCGCCATGGGGGTCGGCGCGGTGCTCGGCTCCTGCTGCATCGTCGCGCTGCCCGTGCGCCGGCAGGGCCTGTTCCTGTTCACGTCGCTCACAGCCTTCGGCCTGCTGCTGGCGCTCTTCGCGGTGAGCGCCTGGATGCCGCTCTCGATCGGCCTCATGGGGCTGATCGGCGTCGCCCAGGCCATCTACCTCGCGACGAACAATACGCTGGTGCAGCTTGCGACGCCGGACGAGCTACGTGGGCGGGTGATGAGCGTCTACATGATGGCCTGGGGCCTGATGCCGCTCGGGGCGCTGCCTCAGGGCATCCTGGCCGACTGGTTCGGAGCGCCGATCGTCCTGGCTGGAGCCGGGCTCCTGGGCTGTGTGGTCATCCTGGCGATGGCGGTGCGCTCGCCGGCCCTTCGTGGCGCCTGAGCGGTCCAACCGGCGAGCGCCGGCCAGGCCGCCCAGCCCGCCCGTCGATCAGTCGGCCGTCTTCAGTAACGCGGTCAGGCCGAAGCGCTCGGCCACGCCGCCGATCTTCGTCCAGGTGTCGTCTTCGATCGGGATGCCGGAGCTTCGGCGCAGGTGCTCGGTACGGTACTCCTTCTCACCAGGGTAGAGCACCTCGCCGAAGCCTTCGGCCGGCGGCGTCTCCTTCAGGTAGCCAACGAACGCCTCGACCTGTCCCTTGAAGTCGACGAGCGGCATGAACGCGCTGGGGTCGATGGCGAGCATGAACGAGCCGTCGTTGTGGCGGCCCTGGGGATCGATGCCAAAGCCCAGGCCCGGCAGGAGCGCCGCCAGCGTTTCCACCGCGAACGAGAGCCCATACCCCTTGTGGCCCTCGGCGCCCCCAAGCGGCAGCATCACGCCGCCATCGTAGTAGTCGTTCGGATCGGTCGTCGGACGGCCGTGCTTGTCGAGCACCCAACCGAACGGGATCGGCTGCTTGCGCGCCCGCGCCACACCGAGCTTTCCGGCCGCCACGCCGCTCGTCGCCATGTCGATGAAGACCGGGCCGGCCAGATCGGTCGGGAAGGCGATGCAGAGCGGGTTCGTGCCGAGCCGCGCCTCGCGCCCGCCGAACGGCGCCACCGACTTCGGCGACTGGCCAGAGTCGCACATCATGATGCCGATGAAGCCGGCCCGCGCTGCCATGATCGGGTAGTCGCCGAGCCGGCCGACGTGGCTCTGCTCGCGGACCGTCGCCACCGCGATCCGTGACGCGCGCGCCTTGTCGATGCAGCGCTGCATCGTCCATTCCGAGACCACCGGCCCAAAGCCCCACTGCCCGTTGACGGCGGTGGTCGTCGGCGTCTCGTCGATGACCACCGGGCGGGCAGCCGGCTGGATATGGCCACGGTCGATTCGACTGACGTAGGTGGGCAGCAGCATCACACCGTGGGAGTCGTGCCCCACCAGATTTGCTCCCACCTGGTGCGCGACGACGATGCGTGCATGCTCGGGCGGGGTTCCGGCCGCCTCGTATATGGCGGTGGCAAGCGTAGTCAGGTCGTCAGCGGTCACGATCGGCACGATGCACCTCCCGAACGTCGGCCGGCAGCGTAGCTCACGCCGACGGCCACATGCTACAGCGGCACGCCTCACGGCGGAACGAGTTGACCGCTCGTGCGATCGGCAATCGCCTGAACTTCATCGCGAACGGCACGCAGGTCGCCGACATCGCGGATGAGACGCTTGCCGAAGGCCGCGTCGGGATCTAGACGGCCGGCGATGGGAACGTCGTCGAGGCCGACCAGTTCACAGTCCAAGCTCCGAGAGACAGCAGACAGCGCACTGACTGCCGGCCTCTGAGTCGGCCGCTGACTCGGCTTCAGGGACTACTCCGAGGGCCACGGCCGCGCTCGGCGGGGTCAGCCAACGAAGCACTCTCCGCGGGGTCAGCCGACGAAGCGTTCCCCGCGGGTTCGGTCGACGAAGTGTGCTCGACAGCGGTACGGTGAGCGGCCCTGGCCCGCCGGCCGACCCGCTTGCTGTACGCCATCGTCCAGACGATCAGGCCGGCCGTCACGATCAGCATGAGCGGTGCCGACAGCAGCAGGAAGGTCGAGATCGGCAGCGTCAGGGCCAGCACGACCCGCACCCCCGCTTCAACAGCGTACCCCACTCCCCAGACGGCCGTGATCAGCCGCTGTGAGAAGCGGAACTCCTCGTACTGCCAGAGCCGGTCGAACCATACGGCGCGCTCGGGATGACCGGCGCTCACAAACGCCCGCCCAAAATAGAACATGAGCGGCCGAGGGAACAGCAGCGAGCCGAAGCAGAGCAGAGACCAGACGGCGGTGAGCAACGACTCCTTGACCATGAAGAAGACCGGATCATTCGAGATCAGGCTCGTGACGATGCCGACGACGATGGTGACGAGCGAGATCGACGCGATGAGATCGAGCCGCCTCGAGCGCCACCAGCCGTAAAGTGTCCAGCCGAACGGAAAGATGGCCGTCGCGGTCAGGGCCGGCACGTCAGCGACGCCGCGCGAGGACAAGACCTTGTAGAGCGCGAACGGCAGGGCCGCGTTGACAACCAGACTGGCGATCAGCTCGCGTCGCATCGAGGGCGACTCACCCGGTCGTGCGCCCGAGCCGCCTGTCTGTGCCGGACGGTCGGATGCGCCGTCCCGGACGAGGTTGTCAGGGGCGGCGCGATCGTCGTCAGGAGAGGTCATGAGGGGAGGTCATGCGGGGCGATCGTGGGCACGTCTCCGGCGTTCGACGCGGTGGTAGTCCCGATCTCGGCCGGCAAGCGCGCGCCGGCTGAGCGCCAGCTGTGCGCCAGAATGCCGATGCCGACGAGCGAGAGGATGATGAGCCCGCCGAAGTAGAAGCCCAGGTAGGAGAACGCCTCCGCCGCCGGTGGCGGAACCACCCTGCCGGTCCAGGGATCGAGAATCTGGCCCTGGGTCGCCAGAAACAGGGTGGCGAACAGGATGGCGATCATCTGCATCGAGTCCCAGATCGCGTGGAGTAACGACACCAGCAGGTAGGTCCAGAAGACCGCCCCGTTCACGCGGAGATGCCCGACTTTCCGAGCCGCGCCGAACATGGCGCCGCCCAGGATCGCCGTCCAGAGCCCGTGACCGACCGGCGCCAGGATACCGCGCAAGACTTCCGTCGTCACGAGATTCCCGAGCGACAGGACGACACCTGAACCCTGGGGCACGATCAGCGCGTTCAACGCGTAGCCGCTACTCTCGAGTGCCGCGAAGCCGAACCCGACGGCAGCGCCGAGGACGATACCGTCGCGGACGGTGTAGCGCCGCAGGTGCCGCGCAACGAAGAACAATCCAATCCCTTTGGCAAACTCTTCGATCAAACCGACGCCGACGAAGATCAGCACGCCGGAGCTCAGCAGCCACGCTTCGAGGACAGATGCCGCGAGCACCCCGAGCACCCCGCCCAGGATGAAGCCGCGCACCGCCAGGGCCGGCGTGACCACATCGCTGTGGTAGTGGTCGAAGTACCAGACGACGGCCGTCGCCGGCACCAGGAAGCTGCCAAGGAGGACGACCGTCGGAATCATGTTCAGACTGCCGGTCAAACCGGTCACCACGACCGAGGCGATCCAGAGCACGAGCCCGGTGAAGAACGTGCTGCGCCAGGAGCCGGGGTGCCTGGCATCCTTCTCCCGATGCGCGCCGGGCACTGGTGGAGCGGGCACCGTGCTGAGCGCTCCTGGAGCGGGCTGACCGACTGGGGCCGACTCTGCCGCCGTCTGCGCTGCCAGATAGATAGGCGGCGCAGGCGTGGCGGCGTCCGTCGACGCGGGTGGGCTGAATGGCGTGGGCGGCGACTTCTGCTCGTCGGCCGGCGATGGCGCCGGGGTAAATCGGCTCGTCATCGGAGGGCTCCTTCTTTCGACTCGATGGCTGAAGAACCCTAAAAGCAGATTCGGGGCCACGCAAAACCCCTGACGGGATAGCGAGCGAGAAATCCAGGAACGCGGCGGCGCCCGGCTCGGAGCGGCGAACGACGGTTGTCTTCCCATTCGTCCTCCACGCTCGAACCGGGCGCCGTGATACGGTGGCGCTGCTGCGCTACAGCTTGTGGGCCGCCTCCACGATCGGGGCGAGCCGCTCGATTGACGCCGTGGTCCAGGGATGGAGCCAGAAGGTGAAGTGGTCGATACCGAGCGCCGCGTATGCGCCGAGCTTGTCGACGATGGCGCCCGTCGAGCCGCGCAAGATGATGGCCGGTGGACCTCCCGGAACCTCGTCGGCGCCCTCCATGCCGAGCGAGCAGCCGGACGTCATGCGGAGAGTCGACGGATCGCGGCCGGCCTTCTGGCACGCGTCGCGCACGATGCCGAGGAGCTCCACGGCGGCCCCGGTGCCGTTCAGATCGAGCAGCATGTCGGTGTTGTAGGCATCGGCGTACTTCGCGACGAGCCCGAGCATCCGGGGCTTACGCGCGCCGATCCAGATCGGCGGTCCCTCGGGGCGCGGCCCGCGCGGCACGAGCACGGCGTCGGTGACCGAATAGTAGCGCCCCTGGAACGTCACCGATTCGCCCCGCAGCATCGGCACGATGATCTGGAGCGCCTCCTCGAAACGGCTGACGCGGCGGTCAAAGGGGAAGCCGTAGGCCGCGTACTCCGGCTCGTGCCAGCCTGCGCCCAGGCCCAGCAGGAGCCGGCCGCCGCTCACCTCGTCGAGCGAATCGGCGATCTTCGCCAGCAGGGCCGGGTTGCGAAATGACGTGCAGGCGACGAGCGGCAGGAGCGTGACTCGCTTCGTGACGGCCGCGATGGCGGTCAGGAGCGTAAAGCCCTCCCAGATACCGCGCGTCTCGCCCGCCGGCAGCGATACGGTCGGCGGCGCGTTGCGGAAGAGCAGGTGGTCCGGCGCGCCAAGCGTATCGATGCCGATGTCTTCGGCCAGGAGCGCCATCTCCCGGAGAGCGGTCCAGCGGTAGGCATCGATCGCCCCCGAACCGCCGTTGTTCCCGCTCCGCATCATCAATCCGATCTGCATGCTGGTTGCTTCTCCCCTCACCTGGCCGGATCCGTCGGCCGCACGTCGCTGAACTGGGCCAATCCCACAGGCCCGAGTGGCCGAGCCGGCGTTCGCCTGACCCCTCACCGGCATGATAGCCGCCTGCTGAACGGACCTGGCGGCATGGCCCTGTCCCCAGCCCTGGCCTCGGTCCTATCCCCAGCCCTGGCCCGAAAGTTGCAGCACACTGATGCAGCACGCTGATACTGGCCTGATGTGGGCGAGGGCCGAACGGCGGCGAGCCAGGTGGCCCCGCCGAACCCGCGACGCGCCAGATCGCGACCGGGTGCCACGGGACGCATCTGGACGGGCAGTCTGGACCACATGCGTCTTCCCCCGCGGGGCTCCCGCCTCGCCCGGCGCGCTCCGCGTCGGCCGGTTGATGCTCGCGCTCGAGGTCTCGCGGACGGGTTCGCGCCCTGCATCGAAGCGTGTTGCGTCGAAGCGCGGTTTGCCGAAGCGCGGTTTGCCGAAGCGCCCTGGTTGGCTGGCCCCCTTCCTCAACAGGCAGCAGATAGTCGAGCGATGAGCGAAGCGGGCGGTAGCGGGTAGGCGGCGAGCGGATGCCAGGGGGTGCGGAGGAGTGGCAGAGTTGTCGGCAGCAGGCGCCCCTCACGGCGAGCGCCCGCCTTGCCGCTCTGTCGGACACCGCCGACTCTCCATCGCCCGCCGAGACACGACGGCCAGCACAGGCGAGAGGCACCAGCGAGAGGCACCAGCGAGAGGCACAGGTGGATCGACCAGCATCAGATCGGACGTCAGTGTCGACCTGACATTCCTATCGGTCCCATAGGAGCGGGGTGGTTGGACACGATGGCAAGGACGAGGTTGTGAAGGAGGATGCGTATGCTGCACAGGCGGCTCACCCATGACCAGTGGCGGGCGCTCATCGAAGCGCCGCTACTCGGTCAAGCCCATCAACATCAGTTCTCACGCGAGGAGTGGCAGGTTCTCGTCGAGGCGCCGTTGGTGGTGTCAGCCGGCGTCATGGCGGCTGGCGAGACCGGCGCGCTGCGTCTCTACCGGGAGTGGACGAGTTTCGTGCGAGCGCTGCGCGCGACGAACCCGGAGTTTGCGAGAAACCGTCTGGTCAGAGACGTGAGCGCGGGCTTGCGCTCCGCATTCACCGGCCACCAGCAGCGGGCGCTCGCCTACCACGGGGTCAGTCTGGATATGTACCTCGACGGCGTGCGCGAACGGGCGCTTCAGGCCTGCCGCAACGTCAGCCGGGTCCTGGCGTCCTTCCCACCCGAGGAGGCTGAGCCGTTCAAGCTCTGGCTCATGGCAATTGCCCGAGAGGTCGCGGAATCCTCGCGAGTGGGGGGCTTCCTCGGTTTCGGCAGCCGCGCGATTCGTGCCGACGAGTTAGACATGATCGGCGCGATCCGCCGCGCCCTCGATCTGCCTTCCGAGCCACTCGACGAGCCGCAGTAGCGGTCACGGCCAGATGCTCCAGCCGCTGCGCTCGCGACCAACGCCGGAGACCGATCGGACAGCCTCGGGTGTGGGGCGCATCGCCAACCCCGCCTAGTGTCCCGACGTCTCCGTCGCCACACCGTACGCCCTCTCGGCATCTACCTATTCTCGGCATCCGGCCCTTCGGCACCCGGCCCTTCGGCACCCGTCACAGCACGTGGCCGCCCTGGCCGCACCTCCTACCTTGCGGAGGCCACCTCATGCTCAGTTTCCGAGCGGCGCTGTGGACCGTTCTCCTCCTCTGCATGCCTGGATGGGCAGCGGTTGCAGCAGCAGCGCCTACCGAGCCGACTGCTGCCGCAACCGCGTCCCCGACGCCTGTCCAGACCGCGCCGCTCGGGTGGGCAGACCTCCCCGCACAGCCCGAGGCGCTGCGGATGCGCTGGAGCAGCGACCTGCTCGGGCGGCAGATCGACGTAGCTTCGGCCATCCCGAATCTGGAGATCGGGGCGATCGTGGCTCCAGGTGCGCCGCGCAGTCCGGAGCCCGCCGGCAGCCCGAGCACGCCCACCCCGGTGAGCGTCGTGACCACCCCTGGCCAGCAGAGCACCGACAACGCCACGGCGTTTCCCGACGGCAGCCGGATTGCCTACTGCGGTACGCAGGGAATCTGGCGCTCGCTGGACGGCGGCTCGACCTGGACGTTGGTCCCCATCGACGGCGTCGCGGCGACTGCCGCGAGGACGCCCTACCCGCTCGCTCCACGCATTTTCAGTGCGCCAGCCTGTCAGGCGGTCACTCAGGATCCGCTCGACCCGGACACGTTCTATGCGGTCTTCACGATTGTACGGCCGCCTCAGGACGCCCCGCCGCCGCTCTTCTTCGGGGGATTCGTCACTCGTGACGCCGGCCAGACCTGGCAGGCCGTACCGTTACCCGATGACACGTCCGCGCCGTTCTTCGGCGGCTTCTTCGTCCTGGGCAATCGTGTGCAAGCGCTGTACGGGGAGGGAGTGTTCCGGCCCACCCCCGGTCCGGTCGCGCCGCCGCGCGTCTTTGAGACGTTCGACTCCGGCGCGTCCTGGCAGCCGGCTGGATTCGACTGTCCGGCAGCCGGTCCCTGCGTCCGTTGGGGCGCGGCTCCAAGTGGGATCGGCTCGTGCGCGATGCATGGGGCGGCTCAGCGGCTCCTGTACTCCGGTGACGGGGGTCAGACCTGGGCCGCTCCCAAGGGCGCGCCAGCCGTGAACGCCTGCCAGCCAAACCAGATCGTGGCGCTCTCCGAAACGGATGTGCTGCTGCTGGCTCCCGGCGGTACGGAGCTCGACCCGACGGCGGCGCCCGTGCGCCTCTCGCGCGACGGCGGCCACACGTTCGTGCCGCTCGCCCTCCCGGATAGTCCTGACCTGCGTGAGGTAGTGCTGCTGCCCGCTCATCAACTGCTCGCCCTCACCGTCGAGGCCAACGCCTCCTGGCTGTTCCTCGAGCCTGGGGCGATCTCGTGGTTGCCGGCCAATGCGACCGTGTTGCCCAACTACCGGGTGCCGCTCGGTGTCGCCGTCGATCGCCTCTGGTGGCTCAGCGAAGAAGACGCGCCCATCTCGGTGCCGCTGAGCGGCTCCGTTCCGGCCCCGTAACCTGCCGGCGACTCGCAATGACCACCCCGGGCAAAACGGAGCGGGAGTGGTGGCGGCGTGCGCATGGTAGATACCACATCGATCCAGCGGCGACGTGACCGCTGCGTTCTTGGAGAGGGCAGAGCCTGAGGGTACGTACAGGCCAGGTAGGCGGAGGACGGGGACGAGGCCGCGTCGATCCGTTTCGCGTTACCTGATGGGGTAACGCGTCACTCCGCCACGAAGTCTCTACGTCACGGCCGTCCCGCCGACCTGGTGGCTGGCTTCCCGGCGTCGCCTGAGCCCTCCCGGCTGCTGCCGGCGAAGTGTGTCTGAGCGAGGAGCTCCGGGACGCCAGGCAGCGGAGTCTCGAGCGTCGCCAATGCGTAGTCGGCACCGGCTGCGCGCAACTGCTCGACGGTGTATTTGCCGGTCGCCACACCGACACCTACCGCGCCGACTGCGTGCGCCGCATCGATGTCTCGTGGCGTGTCGCCGATGACCAGGATTCCGCGCTTGTCGATGGCATGGCGATGGATGTGCTCGGCGCGGTCGATTGCCCGCTGCGTGAGCTCACCACGGTCTATCGAGTCCGACCCGTAGCCGCCGAACGAGAAGAAGTGATTTAGCTTTCCACGCGCGAGTTTGATATGGGCCGCCGCTTCGAGCGCTCCGCTGACGATTCCCAACAGGACGCCGGTGCCTACCAGACGCGGCAGGAGCTCCTGGACGCCCGGCATCACCCGGTACCCTGGCGAGCGCGCAACTTCGTCCTGGAGACCAGCGAGATAGGTTCCGAGCAGGCGTGAAAGCTCGCGGTCAGTCGGCTCTCGGCCCAGGACGCTGGTAAACGTGAGTCGGCCCACCTCAGGGTCGGTCATGCCAGCCTCTGAGGACGCCCCGATATCCCCCGGAACACCGTAGAGCGTCTCGAAGGCACGATACCAGGACCTCGCCCCAGCTCCGCCTGTCGAGATCAGGCAACCATCCACGTCGAACAGAATCACGATCGGGTGTTGGACTTCCTGAGTGTCAGCCATCACGACTCATCCTTCGCCCTTTGCCCAGACTCGGCATTCCCAGAACCACTCCCGATCCCTGGGCAGGTCTCGAGCGCTCGTATCCATCCAGGAGGACGTCCCAGGGAGACGTCCCGGCCGCCGGTCGGACTTT
Organism: Chloroflexota bacterium; assembly: GCA_020845495.1. The sequence continues at coordinate 48,627 of JADLFM010000243.1, read as the reverse complement.
CTTCCGGGACATCACCGCGATATCCGTGCCGGCCCGCGCGATCTACGTGATGTCGTCTGGGTCGTCCGGGTCGTCTGGGTCGTCTGGGTCGTCTGGGTCGTCTGGGCGTGTTGCCAGGCTCCGCCGAGCAGCCGCTGCCCACCGCTCGTGGGGAGAGATCAACGGTCATGAAGAGTGCTGTGGCCGGGCCGTACCGCGTGAAAGCGGCTCCGTACGACTGACTCCCCCACCCTGGATAGCTCTCACTCAGTCGTCTGAGCGTCGGGAGGCTGTGGGCAGAGCGCTTTCGACGTGCGACGGGCGGGCCGCGGCGAGCAGGGATGACAGGTCGTAGTCGAGGAGGTCGCCGATGTGCTCGACCGTTACGTCGGCAGGCGGGTAACGGGCCAGCGCCTTCGGGTCGTGGGCGTAGTGACCCTGGCGTGGGAAGACCGTCGTGACGCGCGCCCCCCAGGCCGCCTTGACCGCCGCCAGTAACCGAGGCTTGTCGTCGATAAAGACGTAGCGCTCGGCCGGATACAGCCGCTCGACCGCCTCCAACTCCTGCTCCTTGTGGATGTAGACCAGCACCCGTCCATCCACCATCTCGCGCAGGCCAGAGCGCTCGATCTTGCGCGGCTGAAATACCACGTCGCCATCTGAGAGGATGACCGTCTGTCCCCAGGTGTTGAGGCGGTCGATGACGTCGAGCGAGGCGGGAAAGAGTCGGTTTGCGAACGGATAGTCAATCAGGAACGAGGATATGAGTGGTAGGCACAGCACATGCGGCTGCTCGACGCGGAAATGCTGGAGCGCCCCCAGGTAGTCGCGGTAGCCGAGACGCTCGGAGTTCTCGGCCAGGATCTCGACGTAGCGGTCCCGACACTCCGCGCCGCACTCCCGCTCGATGAACTCCCGCAGGTGCGCGGTGATCCGGTCGTTGTCGAGCAGCGTGTTGTCGACGTCGAGCAGGAACACAACTCGCTCGCGGGCCGTCGCGCGGGCGGCCTTCGCCCGCATGCGCGTAGCGTGGCGGCCCGCGGGCGTCACCTCGGCCTGGCAGGTCTCTCGTGCCCTCACCCGCCGGCCTCCGGGAAGACGGGGCGGGGCCAGCCACCCGCGTGGGCGACCAGCCGGTCCGCTTCCGATGGCCCCCAGGTGCCGGGGTCGTACGGGAATACGGGCATGTCGGCGCCGATAACGTTCTCGAAGACACGCCAGGCCGCTTCGACACCCTCCTGGGTCGTGAACAGCGTGTGGTCGCCTTCCAGCGCGTCCCCGAGCAGGCGCTCGTAGGGCGACATCTCCTGGACGTGGCGCTTCGTGGCGATGAGTCGGACATCCTCCCCGGCCATGCCCTCGCCAGGTGCCTTCACCCGCGCGTCGACGGCGATACCGATGTCGTGGCCGACGGCCATGTGAATGGCGTTGGGCCGTCCGCGTTGTACCTCCTCGAAGACGACCTGAGGCGGCCGCTGGAGCTCGACTTCGACCTCCGTATTCGTGACGGGCAGGCACTTGCCGGTGCGGATGAAGAACGGGACACCCGCCCAACGCCAGGAGTCAATCTGCATTCGCAGCGCCACGTACGTCTCGACGGACGAGTCAGGTGCAACGCCCTTGACGTTGCGATAGCCACGGTACTGGCCCCGCACCACGTCGCTCGGCTGGAGGGGACGGATCGCCTTGTGCAGTTGGGTGCGTTCGTCCTGGATCGCGGCCGGGTCGTGGCCGGAGGGCGGCTCCATGGCGAGTAGCGCAATGACCTGGAGCAGATGATTCTGGACGACGTCGCGGATGGCGCCGGCCTCTTCGTAGAAGGCGCCGCGATCCTCCACCCCGAACGCCTCGGACATCGTCAGCTTCACGCTCCTGACGTGGTGGCGATTCCAGATCGGTTCCAGGAAGGTGTTGGCGAAGCGGAAGTAGACGATGTTCTGGACCGCCTCCTTCCCGAGAAAGTGGTCGATCCGAAAGATGGCGGACTCGGGGAAGTGGCGGTGGAGCGTCGCGCTCAGCTCCCGCGCCGAGGCCAGGTCGCGCCCAAAGGGCTTCTCGACGACCAGCCGGGCGTTCTCCCCCGCCCCCGATCGTGCCAGTCCCTCGGCGACGACCGCGAACATGCTGGGCGGGATCGCCAGATAGTGCAACGGGCGCTGGGCGGCTCCTAGCTCCGCCCGCAGTCGTTGGAAGGTGTCGGGGTCACGGTAGTCGCCGTCGACGTAACGGAGCAGCGACAAGAGCTTCGCGAGAGCTGCCTCGTCGATGCCGCCGTCGTGGGCGATGCTGTCGCGGGCACGCTCGCGAAGCTGATCGAGGCCCCAGCCCGCCTTCGCCACGCCGACGATTGGCACGTCGAGACGTCCGTCCTTGACGAGCGCCTGAAGGGCCGGGAAGATCTGCTTGTAGGCCAGGTCGCCGGTCGCGCCAAAGAAGACGAGCGCGTCAGACGGCTGGTTTGCGGTGTCCTGCTGGGACATGATGGCACCTCCGGGCGAGTCATCAGCTAGCGGCGGTCCGTTGTCAGGGGGTGGGTGAATACGGCGGGATGGTTCGGTCTGCTGCTCCTCCTACTGGCCGCCGACTGGCGACGGCTGAGCACCAGGTTGGGTACCAGGTTGGGTACCAGGTTGAGTCTCAGGTTGGGTACTGAGCTGAAGGGCGCGCAGAAGCTGAGCGTCCTTACTGGCGTGAAGCTGGTCGGCTGACAGCGAGTTGACCTGGTACGGCGTGAGCGGCGTAACTCCGGCGGGGAGCGGCACCGGGATATCGGGCGTAATGCCATGGTGCCAGATCTGACGCCCGTCTGGGGTCAGCCACTCTGCCACTCCGAGGAAGATGGCCGAGCCGTCCGAGAGCGGGTACATCTCGAGGACCGTCCCGGTGCCAAAGGTCGTGGCTCCCACGAGCTTCGCCCGTTTGTGATCCTGAATCGCGCCGGCCACGATTTCGGCCGCGCTGGCCGTGCCTTCGTTGATCAGCACCACGAGCGGCGTATCCGTGGCGACGCCGCCGGGCTTGACCGGGTACGCTGTCCGCTCTCCCTTCGAGTTGACCTCGATCAGGACGTTTCCATCCTTCAGGAACTGGCTGGCTACATCAATGGCCTCGTCGCGGATGCCACCGGGATCGTTGCGCAGGTCAAGAATCAAGGCCGTCGCGCCGGCCTCGTGGGCGTCTCCGAGCGCCTTGACCAACTGATCGGACGCGTGTTCGGAGAACTGGCTCACGAGCACCTGTGCGACGGTCGAGCCTGGCAGCATCGCCCAGGTGACGCTCGGGACGGTGATAGTGGCGCGGACGATCGTGATGTCGACGGGGGAGGTCTGCCCCGGATGCATGACCGACAGCGTGACGGACGTTCCGGCCGGCCCCCGCACGAGGTTGACGACCTGATCGACGGTCATCCCGGTGACGTCCTGGCCGTTGACCTTGACGATGACGTCGCCGGCCATGATGCCGGCTTGCTGGGCCGGCGAGCCGGGGATGGGGGCGACGACGGTGGGGCGGCCATCGCGCATGGTGACTTCCGCCCCGATCCCTTCGAGCTTGCCGGCCAGGGCAGCCTGCTCGGCCTTGACGTCCGAGGGCGAGAGGAAGCGGGTATGGCCGGTGTCACCGAGCGAGTCGAGCATGCCCTCGATCGCGCCGTAGGTCATCTTGGTCGGATCGATCGCCTGCCGCTCGACGTAATGCTCATCGACGAGATTCCAGACTTGCCAGAACACGCCGAAGGTCTTGACGATGCCAGGCGGCTCGGCGGCGGTGGTGCCGAAGGCGGGAACCGTCAGTTGGGCCCATTGACCCACGGCGAAGCCAATCAGCAGCAGCGCGATCCCGACGGCAAGCCGAGGCAGGAGGACGTGGAGTTGTAAGAAGCGGGGTACGGTACGTCTGGGCGGGTGCGGCGGCTGGATGTGGGGCGGCTCGGGTGGCCGGTCGCTGGGCGGCTCGGGGCTGGAGCTCATCACCTGATTTCCTCGCCGGAACGGATGGGGCGCGCACGAGCAGCGTCGTCGTCGATGCCCGTCGTCGGGCACTCCCTACACAGACCGTACCGCGCCGCACGGCCTGGCCACATTGTCGGCAGCGCTCGGTCTGGCCCAGCCCGAAAGGCGCGTCATGCACAGCGTTCCAGTAGTGGCGATTCCGGGCAGTGATGGCAGCGCTCAGCATGTCCTCAGGAACGCCTGGATCACACTACCCAGCGGGGTCGTATCACCACGTTACGCCGATCTGCTCCAACCCGCGCCGTCGCCCGTCAGCGTAACGGGCCGGCTCCCGCGTTTTCATCCATCATGGTGGCCCGCAGGGGCCTGAAGCCCTGTACGTCGGTCGTTGCTCACCAGGTATCGCCTCACAAAGCCTCACCATCTCAACCAGAAACGTGGGTGACGGTCAGCCCCTTGGTCAGGGAAGCCTCCTCGCCCGCGTGCAGGCAAGCCCTCGAGTGCCGCCGAGCGAGTGTGTCGAGCGGACATCCGCTCGCCTGCGTGCGAGCACGATCGGGGGAGCGCAGGCCAGCCCCGATGCCGCGGCTGCACCGGACCTCCCATCTCTGCCACACTTAGCGATGCGCACGGGGAGTTCGCTGAGGCGGGTGGATGGTTCGTGCGCCGCGCGGTATGACACGATGGCGTCGTCATGCGATCGTCGTGGTGTCGCGGTGGGGATGGGCAGCGGCGCGGTCCCCCGCTCCAGGGAGTAGATCCGTGCTGATGCGCATGTCTCGTCCGGCGCTCGTGCTGGACCGCCGCTGGCTCTTCTTCGGGCTGGCCGGCTTGAGCCTGCTGATGTCCTCCATCGACGGGACGATTGTGGCGGTCGCCCTGCCGACGCTGCTCGAAGACCTCCAGGCGAGCCTGGGCTGGGCCGGCTGGACGATCACCGCGTACGCGCTGACCCAGACGGTGATGCTGCCGATGGCCGGCAAACTGGCCGAGCAGTTCGGCCAGATGCGCATCTTCCTGGTGTCCGTCTTCCTGTTCACGCTCGGCTCGCTGCTATGCGGGCTGGCCCCGAACGTCTACGTCCTGGTCGCCTGTCGGGTGCTCCAGGCGATCGGGGGAGGCGGCTTCATGCCCTCGGCGACCGGCATCGTCGCACAGCAGTTCCCTCGGACCCGCACCCGGATGATCGGGCTGTTCGCCTCGATCTTCCCGATTGGCGGGATCATTGGCCCCAACCTGGGCGGCGCGATCATCGAGCAGTGGGGCTGGCGCGAGATCTTCCTGATCAACGTCCCCATTGGTGTGCTGGTGGTGGCACTGCTCTGGCGCGAGGCCCGCGCGGATGCATCGGCCCAGCGTGCGGCCGACTTCGCCTCTGACGCACCTGCCGCGTCCGCGTCTCCGCCCACCGCCACGGGCGGGCCGGTCCGGCGGAGGCCGCGCCGTTCGATCGACGTGCTTGGCACGGTCCTGTTTACGGGCATGGTGGTCAGCCTCCTGACGGCGCTCACGCTGCTTGGAGAGCAGCCATCGTTGATCCGCTCGCCGTTTTTCTGGTTGCTGATCGTCGCCAGCGCGGCGCTGCTCGTCGGGTTCGTCTGGCAAGAGCGCCGCGCTCGAGATCCGATCCTCGACTTCAGCCTGGTGGTCCACCATCCGTTCGGGGTGGTGAACGTGTTCGGCATCCTGACTGGCGCCTGCTTCATGGGGTTCTTCTCGTTCATCCCGTACTACGCCACCGTGCAGTACGGGATGGGCCCGCTCGAGAGCGGCGCGATCCTGACGCCGCGCTCACTGGTCATGATCGTGGTGTCGACGAGCATCAGCTTTCTGCTGCCCCGTCTCGGCTACCGTATTCCCATGCTGATCGGTCTGGTTAGCATCATGGCCACCCTGCTGCTCCTCGGGCAGGGGATCGGCGGGCTGGCGTTCGGGCCGATCGACGTCGGGCCGATCGTGCCACTGCTGTTCATGATGTCGCTCTCTGGGTTCGGGATGGGCATGCTGATCCCGGCCGCCAACAACGCCGGCCTCGACCTGCTACCCCAGCGGGCGGCAGTGATATCCGGCATCCGCGGCCTCTTCAACTCGACTGGCGGCGTCATTGGCACGGCCATCATCGTGTTGTGGCTGGAATTGAGCCCGGACAAGGCAGCCGGTATGCAGGCGGTGTTTACGGCGCTCGGGGTGGTGATCCTGCTGACGATGCCGCTCGTCTTTCTGATCCCGGACTCAGCCCGCGAGCGCCGGCGCGGAGTCACCCGCACCGAACCGGGATCGGCTGGATCTGTGTCCAGGCCAGAACCGGCCGACTCCGTTTCCAGGAAGGTCTGCGAACCGCTCGCCACGGAGGGTCTGGACAGCGGCATCTAACAGCCGCGCGCCTGGGCGGCCGCGCACCTGGGCGGCGGCGTCGTGGATCCTTCCGCCGGGGAAGGGCGTTGCGAGCGGCGTTACTCGAAGTCGGACGGGTCGCCGAGCCAGATGCCGCGGCAATGGGGGCAAGAGTCGATCTCGATGCCCTGGCCGCCATCTGGAGTGCGGCGCCGTCGGCGGGACAGCGCATGGTGTCCCTCCGCGGTGCCATCAGCAGGGTGTAGCTGGGCATCGCCGGGATGAGGCTCGAGACCTGAGTGTGCCGGCCGCGCGGCCGAGGCCACTGCACCCAGGTGCCGGGGCAGTTCTCACGAGATGATGGCGCCGTGCAGTACGATGCGAATGGCAACCAGTTCAGGTTCAGCCAGACCCGTCGACACTCAGTTCGTCGACATCCTGGCGCGCCACGCCCAGGTTCACCCCCACACGGTCAGTCGAGCCCGGAACGTCGCTCGATCAGGAAAGGCGTACGATGATCGATCTGTCGGAGATGGCTCCCTACGTCAATCGCGCGCACGAAGACGGTATCACCTGTCTGGTGGCGACCGCCTCGCGCGACGGCCAGCCCAACCTCTCCTTCAAGGGGAGCCTGATGGTCTGGGATCACGAGCACATGGCGTTCTGGGAGCGGGCTCACGGCGAGACACTGGCTCACTTACGCGAGAACCCGCGCATCGCCGCCGTCTACCGGAACCGCGCCGCGGGCAAGACCTGGCGCTTCTGGGGGACCGTCGAACTCTGCGACGACGGCTCGCTGCGCCAGGAGGTGATGGACCGCACGATCCAGGGTGAGTTAGACCGTGATCCCGAGCGCAAGGGTATCGCCGTGATCATCCGCGTCGACCGGGTGTCCGGGAGCGGCGTCGATCAACGGCGCGAGTCGTAGCGGCGCCAGGGAATCCCCCCGTAGCCTCAGTCCCCGGACTGAATACAGGTCCGCCAGTGTCCTTCCCCCGATGCCGCGCGATGGCGTGGGAGGTTCTCCCGCACGGGAATGAGTAAGGAAGCCCGGGGGTGAGACGACCTCAGGTGGCTGGCTGAGCCGGTGAGGTGATGGCCGGGGGGATCCGAGTGGCGGCGCGGAGCGTGTACAGCAGCAGGCTGATCACGACGATGCAGAGCGCCAGGGCGCTCAGGCTCAGCGACCAGTGGATCCCGATAAAGCCGCCCAGCACGCCAACGGTGAACCCGCTGCCGGCCCGCAGCCCGCTCGCTGACATGTTGTAGACGCCGACCACCTGGCCGCGCTTCTCCGGTGGGGCCAGCAATTGCACCAGCGTCTGCGCGATCGACTGCGATGCCAGATTCGCCAGGCCTGCGACGGCCAGCAGCAGCAGGGCCAGCACGTAGCTCTGCGTGAGGGCGAAGCCGAGGATTGCCAGGCTGAAAACGATCGTGCTCACCATTGCCGTGCGGGCATTCGGCTTCAGCAAGCCAGTCGCTTCGAGCAGCACGCCGCCGAAGACGGCCCCGGCGGCGTTGGCGGCCAGGAGTGCGCCGTAGGCCAGCCCCGCCTGATCGGTACCAAGATCGTGGGCAAACTCCGGCATCTGCGGCCCGAGCGACGCGCCGATGAACAACGAGCTCATCCCGCCCAACATCACCATGCTGATCAGCGTCGGGTTGTCGGCGACCTGACGCAGCACCCGGAAGGCATCCATGAACGTCATGGATGGCCGACGCGCGCTGCCCTCACGCAGATGGCCGGTGTACGGTACGGCGAGCAGCCAGATCGTGAGCGGCAGGTAGATCAGCACGTTCACGAAGATGCCGTAGGTCGCGCCGAGCCCGAGCAAGAGTGCCGACCCGATGGCCGGACCGCAGAGGATACCCAGGCTGCGCGCCGTCGAGTTGAGTCGCACCGCGCTCGGCAACTCCTCGCGGCCCACGATGTCGTGCAGCATCAACTGTTCGGCTGGCGACCAGAGCGCGCCAGCCATGCCGTGGATGATGAGCAAGATGACCGCATGCCAGACTTCGAGGCTATCGGTCAGGAAGAGGTAGCCCCAGGCGGCGGAGACGCCCATGTACATGATCTGCGCGAGCTGGATCACCTTGCGGCAGTCGTGCCGATCGGCCAGCGAGCCGAAGTAGACCGACAACAGGAGCGAGGGAACCCAATGGCTGATGACGGCGAAGCCAGCCAGCGCGGGTGAGTGGAAGACCTGGAAGAGCACCCAGTAACTGATGACGTGCTCGATGTTGTCGGCCATCATCGAGAGCATCGTTCCGGCGAGGTAGAACCGGCAGTCGCGGTGCTGGAGCGCGGCGAACCTGGTGGTCCGTGCCCGAGCCACAGGTGCGCCATCGGGCGTGACGGGGATGTGGGTGGCGATGCCGCAGGCGACGCACATGGGTCCAATGCTCCCTCGTCGGTCTCGATGGCAACGGGCGGAGGCGATGATAGCGCGCCGGGCACGCTGTTGTTGGTCGACCAGCCTCGCCGCTAACCGCCCGCCCGAGGCGGTTCACCGTTTCGAGTCTCGTCTCAGCATACCGCGTCGGCCACAGCCAGCCAACCGGGGCCCGGTCGATGTATTCGCCACATCGACTCGGCCCGGGCGATCCGGCGAGCAAGCGGTGTCGTACTGTAAGAGCGTGATGCGCCTGTACACGATATCCAAGGATGCCGAGGCGTTGGTGTAGGAGTGAGGGTGTGACGCCCGGTGGAGGGGGTCGAGATGGGCACGATCGGCGAGGTGGTGGGGCAGGCTGACCGCACTCGACGGGACAGGATGGGCCGCCTGCGAAGCGTCGGCACGGTGGCAAGCGGGATCGTCGGAGCGGGGTTGGCGCTGCTCGTAGCGTACAGTGCCGCCACGACGCCGAAGACGCTGCCCGGCCGCCCGCCCCTGTACGCCTTCGACCCGGAGACGGTCGGACGGCTGGAACAGCGGGCCTGGGTGGCCTACTACCTCCGTCAGTGGCTGCACCTGTTCGACCAGATGCTGCGGATGATCCGTGGCGTCTTCGGACTGTCGCTCCCGCAGGCCGTCTACGCGGCCTATCTCAACGTGCAGGCCCAGATGGTCTGGTCGCGCCAGGGCGCGCAGGATGGCCGCGCCGAAGCGTATATGCGGATGTTCTACGCCTACGTCCGCGAGCCGGTCGGCGGACGGTACGACGTGAACACGGCCGCCCGCCTCGAGGTTGCGTGGTGGGCGGTCCACCGCAATCGCGGCCAGTACCCAGATCACTCGGCGTTGGCGGCGGCACTGGCGGCAACGTATGCCGAGGTGTATCAGGCGCCGGCCGAGCGCCTGCTACCGGCTGGCGAGGCGCGAGCAGCGGCGATGGATCTATCGGATCGATGGAATCGTGAGGGGAGAGACCCGAGCAGTCCACTGCTGGAGCAGATCGCGACGTTGCTGGTCCAGAGCTACCAGGCGTTGTCAGGAGCGGTCGGCCCGAGCGCCTGACCGCTGTTACTTCAGCAGGCTGACCGGCCGACGGGTTGATCTGATTGAGGGGTGAGCCCGTGCTGACTCTCTGCGAGTCGGCACGGGTTCACCTACCGTGGGAGCTCCGATGAGGCGGCGGATAGCGTCCGGGCGCCGCTCTCCCGGCGCTACGCCTGAAGGGCTGGCTGCGGGGTGCCGAGCGCGCCCTGGCGGCGGTACTCCAGGAAGTGCTTGCCCCAGGCCGTCTTCCTGGTCCAGGCCTCGAAGACCCGCTTGTCGCGGAGCGGCCAGCGGTAGTAGTCGTGGTACGTCTCCGAGCCAAGAATGAAGAGATTGACCAGGGGGGTCCGCATGAAGACGTTCTGAATCGGCTTGAGCGGGCCGAACCAGACGATGTCGCCCACTCGGCTCGCGCCGTTGTCGCCGACGCTGAAGCCCCAGGACTCGTGCGCCAGGTCCGCGTCGCCGACGACGTCGATCTGGCGCGGATCGCCGATGCCAAGGCCGGCCTCGTGGGCCATCCGGATGTAGGGGATCGTCATGGGGTCAAAGCCCATCAGTTTCGCGGCCACCGCGTCGATTGCTACCTGATCGCCCGAGCCGAGGATGACGTTCTTGATCTTCGGGAACATCGTGCGGGGACCAGGGCCGTTACCGGCCGTCGTGCCGTCCATCACGGCAAACAAGCCGCTGTGGATCTCCTTCTGGATTGCTAGCAGATCGACGAGCGTCTCGTGAATCCAGGAATGGGTGTAGTGGCGGCGGGTGTTCAAGAGGCCGCCGAAAGCGTTCTTCATCGCGCCGGTGGTCGTGGTGTAGATGTGGCACTTGACGGTCGGCAGATGCACGATGTTCTTGTCGAAGAAGAAGTCTGGAACGTAGATGCCCTCAGGGTAGATCCGGTCGAGGACGCGCATCGTCGCTTTCGGCCGGTACTCGACCCAGGTCATGTCCTCGTCTTTGAAGTTGTAGAGGACGGGGACGCCGTACCGGTTGAAGATCGGGACGTAGCCGTTGAGGTCCTCGCCCTTGAAGGCGTCCGTCACCACGGTCTTGTTCTGAACGCAGACCTGATCCTCGTAGCCGCGCTTGCGGAGCGCCTGGATCGCTCCCTCCAACTGCCAGGGCGTCGTGTTGGCGGCGGGAAACGGGAAGTGCCAGGAGATGTTGTCCTTGAGGATCGTGGTGGCGCCAGCGGCAAGGTGCGCGCGAGCGTCGGCCAGTTCGAACAGCCGATCGTAGTCCTCGAGCACCCGCTCGGGCGTGGTGCGGAGTGCGGCAACAGTGGCGTTCACAGGTACCCCTTCATCCGTCAGCGCGGAGGAGTCATGGCCGAGCGCGCCTCGATCCCCTCACGCGCCTCGCATGCCGCGCGCTCGCATGGCGGGAGCGCGCCGGCCGAACGCAGCGCCGTACCACGGCGCTCGGTATCGTTATACCGGCGTTCGACCGTGCCAGGCACGGCAGCGAGCGCCATCGGGGCAACGAACGTAAGCGCTGGGACGGGACGGGCGGCAGGGTGGGGCGGCCGCCCGGGATCTTGCGGCCGAACACTCTCTCGGGTGACCGACCACCGGCCGCTTGACGCCGGCCCGACGTCCCTGACAGAATCCGCCCGCCACCCTCTCCCAGGGAGATGGGGCCACGATCCGCGCCGCGCACTGACACCAGATTGTCCGCGCCACGAAAGGTGACCGCACGATGCCCCATCTCCCCGTTCCCTGGTGGGTCCTCTTCATCGTTGTGGTCGTGGTGGTCATCGGCACGTTCGTGCTAATCACCGGGCGCAACGCCGAAGGCGGGCTTGGCGCACGGACGAAGCACGGCTGGTCGCGCTGGCGAGCGGTCTCACAGAAGGTCGCGGACGTGCAGGCCCGCGTCCTCCTGTCCGTGTTCTACTTCACGCTCCTGGTGCCGTTCGCGGTCGGATTCAAGCTGTTCAAGGATCCGCTCCACCTGAAGCACCCACGGCAGCAGTCGTACTGGCTGGCCCGTAAGCCCGTCTCCGAGCAGCTTGCCGACGCTCACCGCCAGTTCTAGGCCTCCAACGTCAGGCCGCCGATTCGCCTCGCGGTAACGCGCCGCGGGTGAGGACCGGGCGGCACGTGCGACTGTGCGCCTGACGCGGACGTCACCGATTCGCAGGCACGCCGGCTCACCCGGTAGCCGTCTCAGGATTGACACCGTTCGCGAAAACGGGCATCCTGATGCCAGCCTGACGAGCGGCTCCACCGGTACGGTCCGGCGCGACGTCGCGGGCGGCCAGGGGCCGTCGTCACGAACGAGCGGAGCGGAACGCCCTAGAGGGGCCGGACATGGTGGCGCAGCAGAACCTGGTGGGCCATCGACTTGGCGCGTATGAACTGACGCGCAAGGTCGGGCAGGGCGGCATGGGCGCCGTCTATGTCGGGCTGCACCGGACGCTCCAGGTGTCTCGCGCCATCAAGACGCTCCTCCCGAGCGCCACCGACGACGCCGTCGTCGAGCGCTTCCACCGCGAAGGCATCATCTCGGCCTCGCTGCGCCACCCGAACATCGTCGAGATCCTCGACGTCGGCGAGCAGGAGGGCATTCACTTCCTGGTGATGAACCTCGTCGAGGGGCGCTCGCTCCTCGATCTCGTCCGCTCCGAGGGCGCGCTCTCGCTCGAACGGGCGATCCAGATGCTCCGCCAGGTTGCGGACGCGCTCGATTACGCCCACGGCCGCGGCGTCGTCCATCGCGACGTCAAGCCCTCGAACATCCTCGTCGGCTCGGACGGCCTCGTGACGCTGGTCGACTTCGGTATCGCTCGTGCGCTCGACGAGTCGCGGCTCACACACGTCGGGGTGGTCGTCGGCACGTTCGAGTACATGGCGCCGGAGGTGGTCACCGAGGGCGGCGGCAGCCCCGGTGCGGATCGCTACGCTCTAGGCATCGTCGCCTACCAGTTGATCGTCGGGCGGGTGCCCTTCACCGGCGAGTCTGCCCACTCGATCATGTACCGCCAGGTTCACGACGCCCCGCCCCCGCCGCGCTCACTGCGCCCCAATCTCCCCGAGGCCGTCGAACGGGTGCTGCTGCGCCAGCTTGCCAAGTCACCCGAGGACCGATACCCCTCGGCGCGCGCGTTCGTCGACGACCTCTCCGAGGCCGCATCGGATGCGACGACCGACGCGGCTGCTCCCGTCCTCGACACATCCAGCGATTCAAGCGATTCCGACCGGCCGACGCCCACCCGCGGGCAGCCGCCACTCCCACGCGCACCGCGCTCGGGCGGCCGCCCACCATACTCCGGCGACCGTCCGGCAGCGGCGACGCTGACCCCGCCGCCTGCCCCGCCGGGCTCAGCCCAGCGTCCGGCCACGGTATCCGAGACGGCTGCCCGACCGAGCCAGCGGACCGAGCCGCGCGGGCCGACGCCAATCGGCCGCCCGACGCCAGCGGGAGGGATCGCAGCGGCGGGTGGCGTCGCACCGCTGGGCGAAGCGCCGGTCCAGCACTCGGCCCCGCCTCAGAGCTCGGCCTTGACCGTTGGAACCACCCCGCCGCGAGGTACGGCCGCGAGCGGGGCAGCAACCGTTGGGTCAGCAGCCGTCGATAAGGAGAATCCGCCGCCCTGGCCCACGACCGGGCGGGGAGTCCAGATCGGCGGCCCGAGGCCGGCCGGGGACCAGGCCGCGCCGACGCCCGAGCCGTCACCCGTCCGGCTGCTCGGTATCCTCGCCCTACTGGCCATCCTGTTCGGCGCCGCTGCCGTGGTGCTCGTACCGTCGCTCCGTGAGGCCATCGTGACGCCGGTCCGGGACGCGGTCGACACCCGGCTCAACCCCGCCCCGACGACAGCCGCCAACCCAGGTACGACTGGATCTGGCAGCAGCAGCAGTGCGAGCGGATCGGCTGCGACAGTCGTCGGGACCAGGGCAGGTACGAGCGACACCGGCACGCGTGGCACGTCCAGCGCAGCCAGCACCACAAGTGCAAGCAACCCTCCGGCTGCGACGCCGGCCACGGGTGCGGCTCCGACCGCTGCCGACACGACCGCCGCGCGCCGGCCTGCCCCGACAGCCGTCATCCCCACGCCTGCCCCGCCAGCAACCAGCGTGCCCCGGCCGCCAACGCCCCCGCCCGCCAACCGGCTCCAGGAAGCCCGCGCCGCGACGACGTCGGGAGACTACTCGCGCGCGCTCGAGCTTCTCAGCTCCCTACGGGAAACCGACCCGGGTCTCGACGGTCTTGACCGCACCGAGTACGACGCGCGAGTCAGCTACGGACGCGCGCTCCTCGATCGTGGCGAGGTCGATCTGAGCTGGAGTCAGTTTGACCAGGCCGAGAAGCTCCTGCCCGGCGACGCAGCCGCAAGCGACGGGAAGAATCAGGTCATCCTGGCGAAGAACTACGCGGCGATGGAATCGATCTGGGGTAAGGATGACGAGGCGGCCATCGCGCTGCTCGAACAGAATATGGAGATCGACCCGAGCTACCGCGAGACTCGCAGCAAGCTCTATGCGCTGCTCATCGCCAAGTCTGACCGGCTCCTCAACGCTGGCGACCGGGACGGTGCGTACAGCGTCCTGATGCGCGCTCTCGCGGTCGTTCCGGACGGCCCGGAGGCCCGCCAGCGACTCGTCAGCTACACTCCGACGCCGACGCCCGTCCCGCCGCCCTCCTACAGCCAGCCTGCCTACACGCAGCCGTCTCAGCCTCAGACGACCGCCCCGCGCTCGCAGCCTGCCCAACCATCGCAGCCGTCATCGAGCGCACCGGCGCCCGCGCCACGCGGCCCCATCCCGCCGTAGGCGAAGGTCGTGGCCGTGGCGCTGTCCGACGTTCGGAGAGAGGACCATCCGATGCGACGCCTATCCGGTCTGTCCCGGCCGCTCACCGCCGTGCGCAGCGCCCTGCTCGGCGCCGCTCTCGTAGTCGGACTCGTTCCGCCCGGTGTTCCGCCGAGCTTCGCCCAATTGACCGACGAGCAGAGCGGCTGTGTCGTCGGCAGCGCCACCGACGAGGTGGACGCCGGGACGCCCAGCGCGGAAGGGATGACCCGGCAGGTACAGTTCGCCGCCGCGAGCGACAAGGCAGCGTTCAACTTCACGATCCCCAGCGCACCCGAGGTCAAAGCGCTCGCCGCGTCGGTCTACGTCGGCGATCAGTGGTATGACCTCGATCTGGCGCTCTACCGCCATGGCGCCTGTAAGGCGCTGTACCAGTGGCAGGTGAAGGCCGCTGCCGTCTCCGAGCGCGCGGACCGCCGGGTGCTTCAGTTCGTTCGGCCGGACGAGCAGTTGCTCCAGAACCTGGAGCCCGGACAGTACCGGCTCGTCGTCGCCCACAAGTACTTCTTCGCACCGGCGCTCGCGAGTGATTTCTCCCCACAGCACGGGTTCACCGTGCGAATCGCGGTCACCCCAAACATCTGCGGCCTCACCCCGCCGAACGACCAGCCCCATCCGGCGATGTTCGACCCGAACCTGGATGAGGAGACCCGTGCCCGCTACGCGGACGTGCGTCAACGCCCGGACTCGGCGCTGTATCAGCTTGGCATGACGGTCCAGCCGGAGTCGCCGGGGCCGTTTTCGCTGATGAGCTTCAACGCGATCATCTCGCCGCCCTACACCGATCTTTTCGACTTCGCGTGGAGTCTGGATGGTGCACCACTGCCGAACGCCGATGGACCGATCGCCCAGCTACCGGCATCGCACCTGGCCAAGACACCGGACGGCATCCACACGGTGAGTGTGACGGCGCGCGGCGCTCGCGAGTACCAGGATCCGACCGATCCTCGCTACAACAACCTGCCTCTCGAGGGCGGCACGCTGACCGTGACGTGCCAGTTCACGAGTAGCGAGTAGCGAGCTCTCTGCAAGCAAGTAGTCAGTTCTCAGGAGAAAGCGGCGACCGCGCCGCTCTCCTGGCGGCTGAGCGCTGGCGGCTGAGCGCTGGCGGCTGAGCGCTGGCGGCTGAGCGCTGGCGGCTGAGCGCTGGCGGCTGAGCGCTGGCTAGCTCGGCTCCTCGGCCGGTAGCCAGACCCGGAATGTGGCGCCACTGCCGGGGATGTTCTCGACCCCGACGCGTCCGCCGTGAAGCTCGACGAGTTGCTTCACTACGGCGAGCCCCAGGCCGCTGCCTCGATTCGGCGAGTTGACGGCTCGCTCGCCCCGAAAGAATGTCTCCCAGATCCTCGTCTTCTCCGTGTCTGGCACGCCCGGACCGTGATCCTGCACTTCCAGGCTTAGCCAGCCATCAGCGCGCCTCGCCCGCACCACGATCGGTCCGGCCGGTGCGTGGTTCAGGCCGTTCCCAACCAGGTTGTCGACGACCTGCCCGAACCGGGTCGGATCGATCCATGCTGTCAGCGGACCTGTGGACTCCAGTGTCAGACGATTCCCGCCCGGCTGCTGCTGCCAGGAGGCAACGTGGCGCTCGAGCAGGCCGACGATGTCGACATCGCGCCGCTCCAACTCCGGCCGCCGGCTCTCCAGGCGCGAGAAGTCGAGTAGATCGTCCACGAGCCGGATCATCGTGCGCGAGCCAAGCAGGATTTCGTCCGCCATGGCCGCGACCTCGGTGGGATCGAGCGCGTCGGCTCGCACGTGTAAGAGCTCGGCGTAGCCGTGGATCAGGGTCAGCGGCGTGCGTAGCTCGTGCGAGGCCGTGCTCAAGAACTCGGCCTTGAGGCGGGCAAGCTCCCGGAGTGCCTCGACCGACGCCGCTTGCTCGAAGAGGCGTGCGTGCTCGATCGCGACGGCCGCTTGATCGGCGAACAGTTCGAGTAGCTCGAGATCGCGACGGCCGAAGGTCCGGCCGGAGCGCTCGTCAGCGGCGAAGATGATGCCGACCAGTCGGCCCTGGTACGTGATCGGCGTCGCCAACGCCGCGGAGATCGACGCGCGTTGGAGGAGCGGCCCGAATGCCGCGCGAGCATACGGATATCCATTGACGATGACACCCCGGCGGAGGCGGGCTGCCTCGCCGGCGGCACCTTCACCGAGCCGCCAGCGCAAACGGCCGTACCATGAGCCGACCCCGTTCCAGGCGCGCGGCACCAGCACGCCGGCCGCTTCATCCCACAGCATCGCCGCGCCAATGGGAGCGTCCACAAGGTTCGCGGCGCGACGGGTGATGACCCCCAGAAGCGTCGTCAGGTCCAGTTCGCGGGTCAACTCGGCGGCGACATCGCGGACGGCTTCCAACTGACGACGGCGCTTCTGCTCCTGACGGAATGAGCCGGCATGGTCGATCCGCAGTTGCCGCTCGCGCCGGTGCGCGGTGGCGGTCGCTCGGTAGCCGTGGTAGATGCGAACGAGCAGCAGCGCCCAGGCAACCGCGATGGCGATCTGAGATGGATCGGCGGTCTCGCCCGCGCGCCGAGCCACAGCCAACCAGACGACCAGGCTGGCGATGGCCAGGAGCGCGGCCGGCGCCATGAACAACCAGGGTGCGCCGACCGACGGCGGAGGCGTCGGCGATGCCTCGAGTGGCTGGTCGTGCTCCACCACTGCTGCAAGCGCAAGCACGATCAGGCCGGCGAACCAGAGCACGTCGAGGGGATGGCCGGTGTAGGACGTGCGGTGCGCGGCAAGCGGCAGGTAGCCGGCGTCCGCGACGGCCAGCATCGCCAGCGCCACGAGCATGAGCGCGCTGGCCGGCCGGTTCTCGGTCTCGCGGAGGGTGGTGACCACCAGGCAGAACAAGATGCCGAGGTCACCGATGGGGTAGGCCAGCGTTACGGCCTGAACGATGGGGTCCATGTCGAGCAAGTCAAACATCGGCCCGAGCACGAGCACCCAGGCCACCGCGAGGATGGCCGCCATCGCAAGGCAGGCGTCGAGCAGGAGGAGCCAGGGTCCAACATCGCGGGGCCGCATCGTGGGACGGAGGAGCACGCCGGCGAGCGCGAGCGGCAGCATCGTGAGGTAGCCAAGGTCGGCCGGGGAAGGCACTGTCGGCGCGGCCCCGAGCACGAGCGCGTTCCACGCCGCGTAGATGTCGCCGGCCGCCCAGCTCGCCATCCCAAGCCCCAGGAGGAGCCACGAGATCCGTGCGCGCGGGAGCCGCTGCGCCCGCGCAGCCCCGATGGCCAGGACGCTTGCGAGCAGGGCCGCCGCCGTGCCGCCGAGGTTATCGATCGCGACCAGCATCTGGCTGTTGCGGGGCACGCCAACGACCAGCAGCCCGTACGTGAGGATCAGGAGCGCACCGGCGATGACCGCGGCAAGCACCTGGCGTCGCCGTGCCGTCGCGGACGTGCCTGAGGCGTCGGACGGGCGAGCTCTCGACGCGTCCGGATGTCGGCGCGACGTCGTGTCCGGGTGCGCGGTAGGATCGACGAGCTCTGACCGGTGGTTCGAGGGGCGTGGCGTCCGGGCGCCATTGGCGCGGCTCGGCTCGGGCCGTGACACGCCGTCAGGCCGTAGCTCCGGGCCAGGTGCCGGCCCGACGCCCGGCGGCTCGGCTATCGCTGACCCGGAGCCCGGCGGCCCATCGCTCGGACCTGCCCCGGCGATGGTGCTCGGGCGCGATCCCGCCGGCGGCTCAGTCTGGCGGTCGTGCTGCGTCATGCGACGATCCTCGGCGCCGGTGCCCTGGTGGACGCACGGCGTCGTCCGTGCTCGCAGCCCAAAGACGTTGAAGGAGGAGCATGAGGCGTCGGCGATCGGTCTCTGGAAGCCCTGCAAGCAGCCGGTCTTCCGCCCCTGCGACCGCCCCCGTCGCACGGACCAGCGTCGCGCGGCCCCGCGAGGTCAGTTCGATGCGGTAGGCCCGACGGTCGGCCTCGTCGGTCTTGCGCACGGCCAGGCCAAGACGCTCGAGGTCGTCGACGGCGGCGACCATCGTCGTCCGGTCCACGTGGAGCCGCTGTCCAAGCACCTGTTGTGACAGCGGCCCGGCTTCCGCCAGCAGGGCCAGGATGCCGTAATGGCGGGTACGCAGTCCCAACGGAGCGAGCGCCTCGCCGACCACGTCGCCGACGTGCTGGGACAGCCGCCCGAGCAGGAACGTCAGCGTTCCAATCGATGGCCCTGGAGGCGACGGGTTGGGCTCAGCGCTCATAGCATCTCTCGCTCATTGGCCCACGCTTCGATATCCGGATGTGCACTGCCAGCGCGTCGTCAGCATACCTGACGATTATGGCGGAGGCGCAAGCGACTCCCCGAGCAGGTGAACGCGGTACGGCCAAGTGTACGGCTCGGCGACGTACATTTCGCCCCCTGACACGCCCGCGGGCGGGTGCTGTGATGGCGTTGTTGTGGGTGCAGGGTGTGGAAGCAACGGCATGGCCGGGCTTTGAAGGACCGAAGGCAACGGCGGGCAGCGTGCGAGCCTCACCCAGGGGCAGTGAGGCCGCCAGGAAGATGCGGGGCAGCGCGCACTCGCGGGTATGACCGACATTCGTAGACGAGTCGTGGCGCGGTGGTCGAGAGCCGCCGGCTCAGCCATCGCAGAGGTGCCAACCACCACCGTCCCTCAACCGCCCGTCGACATCAGCACTACGATTGCCGTCGATACTGAGGACACGGGTGGTGGGTGACGGCCATCGGCCTCCGACGCCTCGCGGCGCTACCAGATGCACGGCCCAGATCGGACGTCACCCACGTACACTCATTCAGACGTCGCGATCGCGACGTCGCCAGCCGCTCTCCTGGCGTTGACTATTCGCCTGCATCTCACTATCGTAGGCGCAGCGATTCTGCCCGCGGGCGACCGGAATGGCGCCGCTACGGCGGCTCGCCGTCACGAGTTACGGCCTGATTCGGCGCGTTGGTGCTCGGCGTCCTTGTCATCGTCGCCGCATGCTCCGCAAGACTGGCGAATGGCGCCCCACGGGCAGCCCTATCAACGGATGGAACCCCTGACCGTAGAGTCCGTTCCGGCCGGCTGACGATCTGCCTTCTGACGATCCAAACCTTGACGATTCACGCTACGGAGGCGACGATGCCCCCTCAGTTCCTCTGGTACATCCCGAGTACAGTCGAAAGCGGCCATCGTGGCGACGATACCGATGAAGGCTGGGGGACGCTCGATTTCAGCGCTGCCATTGCCACCGTGCTCGAAGAGCAGGGTTTCGTGGGAGCGCTGATCGGGGCCGGCTGGGGACGCCCGGACACCTTCACGCTGTCCGCGATGCTGACCGCACGCACTCGGACCTTCCATCCGCTCGCCGCCGTTCGACCGGGCTACTGGCAACCTGCCCCGTTCGCCTGCGCGGCCGCCACCCTCGATCAGCTTGGCGAAGGCCGGCTCCTAGTGAACGTCGTGTCCGGGAGCGACGATCATCTGGCCTACGGCGACGACGTCGAGGAGAGCGCCGACCGCTACGCACGCACTCGTGAGTTCATGCAACTCGCGCGGCTGCTCTGGACGCGCGAGGACGTCACCTTCCACGGACGCTTCTACCGGGTCGAGCATTCTACCTGTCTGCCGCGCCCGCATCGGTTGGGCGGCCCGCCGCTCTGGTTCAGCGGCGCCTCGCCGGCCGCCGAGGAGGTCGCCGCCGATCTGGCCGACGTGCAATTGATGTGGGGTGAGCCGGTCGCGATGGCCGCCGAGCGCATCGAGCGCCTGAAGCGGCTCAGCATGGCCCGCGACCGCGAGCGCCCGCTCGGCTTCGGGCTGCGGATCACCGTCGTCGTGCGGGAGACGACAGACGAAGCGTGGCGTGCCGCCGAACAGAAGTTGCACGGCTGGGAAGGCGCCCTGGACCGCCGTGTCGAGCGGAACGTCACCGGCCGCGGCTCGGTGGGGCAGGCTCGGCTGCGCGAATTGATGGAGCGCGGCGAGGTGTTGGACCGCTGCCTCTGGACGGCGCCAGCGCGCGTCGGGACCGGCGCCGCCTCGACCTGGCTGGTGGGGTCGGCCGACGACGTCGTCGCGTCGCTCGAAGCGTACGCTGCCCTCGGCATCACCAGGTTCATCATCTCGGACACGCCGTACCGCGAGGAGGCCATCCGCGTCGGGCGGCTCGTGGTCCAGCGCATGCTGGGAGCGCCGGCCTCGGTGTAGAGCACGTACCGGGTGACGCCCTCCCCCAGCCCGGGACTTCCCTCGCCTTCGGGCGCTCTCGCGCGCGGAAGTGAGGTCGAGAGTGAGGGCACTCGTCGACCCGGCTACACTGCCGGGTGTACGGGCCGCTGATGCGGGCCGCGCGCATCCCCGGGAGAGGTTCCTTCGCATGCGTTACACCACGTTTGGACGGACCGGCCTTCGCGTCTCGCGGCTGTCGATGGGCTGCAATCGCCTGGGTGACCCTGGCGCCGACCCTGCCCAGTGGCCACCGGTCGTCCAGCGAGCGCTCGACCTGGGCGTCACCTTCTTCGATACCTCCAACAGTTACAACCAGGGCCGTAGCGAGGCCATCCTCGGCGAGGTCACGTCCGCGTGGCCCGAGCCGACGGTCATCGCGACCAAGGGCGGCGTGCCGGTCGAGACCAACGACTTCCCGAACCGCGACTTCTCGGCCGAGACGATCCTGGCGGCGGTCGAGGATAGCCGTCGTCGCCTGCGCCGCGACACGATCGATCTCTACATGCTCCACAGCCCGAGCGTCGCGCAGTTGGAGCAGCAGTCCTGGGCCGACGCCGTCGAGACGCTGAAGGCACAAAGGAAAATCCACTCCTTCGGCATCTCTACGTCCAACCACGCCTCCGGCATCTACGCGATCGAGCACGGCGCCGATTTCCTGCAAATCGAGTACGACATCCTCGATCCGTCGGCCGAAGACAACCTGCTGCCGCGTGCGCGCGAGCACAATATCGGGATCATGGTCCGGACGCCGCTCGCGCGCGGCCTGCTGAGCGGCAAGTTCCCGGTTGGGAAGCCGCTTCCGCCCGAGCAGCAATGGCGCCGTCCGTCTGGCGACCGGCTCCAGCTTCGCCTGGAGCGCGTCGAGCAACTTCGCTTTCTGGAGCGAGACGGGCAGACCCTGGCCCAGGCGGCGCTGCGCTGGCTGCTCGCACAGCCGGGCGTCCACTGCGTCATCCCCGGCGCGCGAACCGTCGAGCAACTCGAGTCGAACGTCGGCGCCATCGACGGCGACCTGACGCGGGAGGAGCTTTCGCGCATCCGCGAGCTTCAGCGGTCCTGGCGCGCCGAAGGCCGCTGGTAGGCGCGCCCCAGGCCTGACCGGGCGGCGGGACGCCATACAGCCTGCGCCAGATAGCGTGTCTCTACCCGGGCACGGTGGGCGTAGTAGAATGATAACCAAGGGCGATGGACCCCGCCCGGTCCGGTGCGAGGCCGGCCAAACCGCCGCCGAACGCGGTTGATGGCTCCTACCACTCCTGGCTACCAGGGGGTAGGAGCATGGTCCCCACCTCGGACGCACGAATCGGCACGGCCCCAGAAGACGGCACGGCTGCGGGTGTCGAGGTGCCCATCCTCGACGTCGAGGGCACGCAGACGGGCGGCCTGCCCTACCGTCTCGAACGAGATGCCAGGCCGTCGTCACCAGATGTCGTCGGGCTGGCGCCTGGAACGGCCTGGGCAACGGTCGTCAGAGCGGCCGTTGGCTGGTGCTCCAGCGACTGGTACCTGCTCGACGCGCAGATCGTTCGACGGGCGCCGCTGACCAGAGCGTGCACCTTGGGTTCCGGGCACGCAGCGTGCTGGGCGTGGGCTCGGCTGCCTCGGTCGTCGACGCGCCATGCGCCGACCGATTGCCTATCTTCCATTGCCGACGTGGACGGTCGCGACGCCGTGATCTTGCGATCGAGGGCGAGGCGGCCGGCCGTCGCATGCGCTCACTGTTTGCGGGCGGGCGAACACTGTGGTGAGGCAGTGGGAGCGCGTGATATCTGGCCCGGCACCCACATACGGCCGTCCCGATCTGGAGGATGAACTATGCCGCGAATCGAACGGATCACAGCCCAGGAGATCCTGGACTCGCGCGGTAATCCGACCGTGGCAGTGACCGTTCTCCTCGATGACGGCTCGACTGGCTGGGCCGGGGTTCCCTCCGGGGCAAGTACCGGCTCACGTGAGGCTGTGGAACTGCGCGACGGAGATCAGTCGCGCTATGCCGGTAAAGGCGTCCTTCGGGCCTGTGCCAACGTCGAGGCCGACCTCGCCAGGGCCGTGGTCGGGCGGCGCGCGTACGATCAGGAGGGTCTGGATCGGCTACTGATCGAGGTGGACGGCACGCCAAACAAGCGCCGCCTGGGCGCGAACGCCATCCTGGGTGTGTCGCTGGCGGTAGCGCGCGCTGTCGCGGCGAGTCGCCGCCGGCCACTATACGCCTATCTTGCCGAGCTCGCCGGCCGCCAGCCCGGCCCCCTGCCGGTCCCGATGCTGAATATCCTGAACGGCGGCAAGCATGCAGCCAACAGCACCGATCTCCAGGAATTCATGGTCGTGCCACACGGCGCGCCAACCTTCGCCGAAGGCCTGAGGTGGGCAGCCGAGACCTATCACGCGCTGGGCAAGATCCTCCACCAGCGAGGGCTCACCACCACGGTCGGCGATGAGGGCGGCTTCGCACCGCGGCTGCCGAGTAACGCGGCAGCCGTCGACGTCATCGTTGAGGCGATCGAGGCTGCCGGCTACCGGCCGGGCGAGCAGATCGCCCTGGCGCTGGATCCGGCAGCCAGCGAGTTCTACGAGAACGGCCGATATCAACTCCGCCGGGACGGGCGCACCGTCGACAGCGCCGACCTGGTGTCGTTCTACGAGGGTTGGCTGGATCGCTATCCGATTGTCTCGCTGGAAGATGGCCTGGCCGAGGACGATTGGGACGGCTGGGCGCTACAAGCGCGTCGACTCGGTGAGCGGGTCCAACTCGTCGGCGACGACATCTTTGTGACCAATCCGTCCATCATCCGCGAAGGGATCGAACGCAAGGTCGCCAACTCGGTCCTGATCAAGTTGAACCAGATCGGCACGCTCACCGAGACGATCGAGGCCGTCGACATCGCGCGCCGGGCCGGCTGGAGCGCCGTCGTCTCCCACCGGTCAGGCGAGACGTCGGACGCGTTCATCGCCGACTTCGTGGTCGCGATTGGCGTTGGACAGATCAAGACCGGCGCGCCGGCCCGTGGCGAGCGGGTGGCAAAGTACAACCGGCTCCTTGAAATCGAGCGGGAGCTCGGCGCGGCAACCGGCTACGCAGGGTCGGCCTCGTTCGCCCGGAGGGGGCACGGATGATCTCCGACCAGCACACGATTTCAGCCGCACCGCGCGATTCAGCAGCATTCGAAGTCCGCGCCGCACTCGGGCAGCCCGGCTGCCCGATCTGCCGGCTGGCCCTACGAGCCGTGGGCCGGTTCATCGACTCGCTCGCGTACGAGCAGGTGAACGATCCGGGTATGAGAGGCGAACTACGGGCGTCCCACGGCTTCTGCAACCAGCATGCGTACCGCTGGCTGAACGAGGCACACTCCCCGCTCGGCACGGCCATCATCTATCGCGACGTGCTCCAGTCGACGCTCCGAGAGCTCGGGCGAGGGGCCGCCCACGCTCACGCCAACGGCTCATCGCTCGGCCGCCTGCGCGCCTTGCTCGCCCTGAACGAAGACATGCCGGCAGGGCTGTGCCCGGCCTGCCAGCGACAGCGAGAGGCTGAGGGTCGGTACGTCAGCGCGTTGCTCGAGAGCCTCCGCGATCCCGTTGTGCGTGAGTCGTTCGACAGCTCAGATGGCCTCTGCCTCATCCACACCCTGCGGGCGCTGAGCCTGGGCGGCCCGGGCGTTCCGGCCGTCCTCCGACAGACGAAGCGGTCGGTGGAGCGGCTGATCGACACTCTCGACGAGGTCATCCGCAAGGAAGACTACCGCTACCGTCAGGAGCCGCGCTCAGAGGAGGAGCGGTCGGCGCCATCTCGGGCGGTGACCTGGGCGGCGGGCCTGCCGGGGGTCGTGCAGTGGTAGGCGGCCTGCTGCCGACCGGTGCAGCAGGTCGACCGAGGCAGGGCCAGGTGCGCCGACCACGCCACGGACGCTCTGCGCCGGAGCGCCGCGAGGAGGCGCGTCGGCACACGATCGGCAGATCCAGCGTCTCGTGTCTGGAGCCAGCACGCTCGCCCTGCCGAGGAGATCGATCGCTCGCCCGTCTTTACTCCTCACGGCGATATCAGGGAGCATCCGCACGGTCGGGAAACGGCCAGATGATAGGGCTATCCGCCGATCAACCGGTCGAGGACGGCGCCGATCACCACGGACATGACGAGGAAGAACGCCAGCGTCACGATCCCGGTGGCGACACCCGCGCGAGCGGCTGGCGCCCGGTCTGGAAAGTGATGGGTGTACTCCTGGTAGGTGATCAGCCCGGCGATGAGCGCTCCGATGAGCCCGAAGACGCTTCCGACGAGCATGATGAAGGCGAACATCGCGGCAGCCTCACTCGCGGATGGACCGACGCCGCCGTGCTGGCAGGGGGGCAGTATGGCGGTTGGCGTCAGGCGCGGCTGTTGTAGGTGACGAAGCCCCGAACCACGTCGATGAACGCCTGATGCTCGTCGGCGGTCACCGAATGGGAACTGTTCTCGAAGATGCGAAGGTCCGCGTTCGGGATCTTGCGGGCAATCTCCTCCGAGAACTCCGGCGGGCAGATCCAGTCGTGTCGCCCGGCGATGACCAGCGTCGGCGCGGTGATCTTCGGGAGGTCGTCGGTCACGTCCCAGGTCCGCAGGAACCCGCCAAAACCCACGTTCAGGGCGTCTGGTGATTGGATCGCGCGGTTCCGTCGCTCGCGCGCCTTCTCCGGATCGTGCTTGAGCGAGTAGAGCGGACCCATCACGTCGTAGTAGGCACGCAACTGCTCCTCGTTCTCGAAGGCGCCCTGCCAGAGGATCTCGCACATCGCCTGCTGCTCGGACGTCCCACGCTCGGCCAGGATCTGCTTCGCTCGGTCGAGGAAGCGGTAACTCGGCGCGGTGACGACGGCGATCAAGTGCGAGACGTTGCCTGGGTAGCGCGAGGCGTAGGTCAACGCTACCATCCCCCCGTACGACACCCCGATCACGACGATCTTGCCGAGCCCGAGGTACTGGCGTAGCGCCTCGAGGTCTTCGACGTTGTTGTCCAGGGTGTAGGTCTCCTTCGGGCCGCGTGCCGAGCGCCCCTGGCCCCGGTGGTCGATATAGACCAACTGCATCTTGTCGGCGAGCGGCGAGAAGGCCGGCTTGAAGCCGCTGTGGTCGCCGCCCGGCCCCCCGTGGAGCACGAATGCCACCGGCTTTTCGACCATGCGCGGGCCGTCGGGGACGAGCGATGCTCCCTCGACGTCGAAGAACAACTCGGTGCCGCGTACACGTGCTCGCATGCCTGACCTCATGTGGAAGACGTCGTTCAGAATCGTTCGGCCGCGATCAAACCTGACGCGGCGCCTCGGCGTCAACCTCAGGGCCAGAGGCCGTCCCAGGCGTTGCCCCGGCGGCCGGAGGATCGGCCGTCGAGACGAGCACCACGTCGGGAGTATGGCGCGTCGCCACGGTCGCCACGTGGACAGCGGCACGCTGCCGGGTCCGGACCGGGCGGTTGACCAGCAGCACCCCGCCGAGGATCAGGATGCCCGAGGCCGCCGTCAGGACTGTCGGCGGCTCGCCGAACGCCGCCGCGATGATGGCGGTGAACAGCGGCTGGGTGTAGAGCAGCGCTGAGACCTGACTGGCCTGAAGGTCGCGCAAGGAGCGGACGTACAACCACTGACTGAGCATGCTCATCAGCACCACCAGGTAGGCCATGACCGCCCAGGCGGATAGCGACCAGGTCAGTACCTGGGGTAGCTCTTCCCAGACCCCGATCGTGCCGCCAATCGGCCAGATCGCAATCATCGCGACCGTGTTGGCCGTGGCCAGGACGAGCAAGGGGGACCGTCTGGCGAGCACCTCCTTGCTGAGCAGCGTGTACGCACTCCAGATCACCGAGCTTGTCAGGATCGCGAGCGCGCCCCAGACGTCACCCCCCCCGATGCCGGCCCCGCTGCCAATCGCCAGGATCAACGCGCCGAGGAACGCCACGCCGATCCCGATGAGGCGGGTCTGAGTCAGCCGTTCGTTGAAGAACAGTCGGGCCAGCAACAGCACGAACAGCGGCGTCGTCAGCATGTAGACGGCTGCGTCCGTGGGCGGCGTGGTCTGCAACCCCATCAGCGACAGGATCAGGCTCCCGACGATCCCGACCGCTCCCAGGAAGATCAGGCGGGGCCAGTCCCAACGCGTGAAGCGCTGGTCGCCCTGATGGAGCCGCAGGAACACCGGGCCGTAGAACAGCAGGCCGGCAAGGCTGAAGCGCATCAGCGCGACGAGGCCCGGCGAAGCCTCGCGCAAGATGACCTTGCTGATGACGTTGTTGCTCGCCCAAATGATGACGGTGACCGTCAGGGCAAGGAGAGGGAGCCAGGACCGAGGCACGGTGGTGAAGCGTGACACATCGGCGCGCGCGTCTACAACCCGCCGCCTGTAAGCCTGCAAGCGGCTAGCCTGCTAGCATCGGGGAGCCGGCGAGCACTTGGAGGCCCGCTCGCGACCGACGGCCAATGGCCTCGGGAGCCTGCGAGCAGCACGTGCTCGCACACCTTTGGGGAGCGTCGCGCCGACAGGCGGGCCGGCGCCAGGAGGGTCGTGTGGACTACCGAACGATGGGCAGCTCGGACCTGAAGATCTCGGCAATCGGCTTCGGTTGCTGGGAGATGGGCAACCCGGGCTACGGGAGCACCGACGAGCAGCAGATCTTCGCCGCCGTCAACCGAGCCATGGAGCTTGGCGTCACGCTCTTCGATACCGCGCCGAACTACGGGTTTGGCGGCTCGGAGGAAGTGCTGGGGCGGGCACTGGGCGCCCGCCGCAAGGACATCGTCCTGGTCAGCAAAGTCGGGATCACCTGGGATCCGGTCACCCATACCACCAAGTTCGACGGCCGCTACTCCACCATCAAGCAAATCAACGAGGACACCCTGCGGCGGCTCGGCACCGACCACGTCGATCTGCTGCTGATGCACTGGCCCGACCCCGAAACGCCGATCGACGAGACGATGCGGGCGCTCGAAGAGCTACGGTCCGAGGGCAAGACCCGCTACGTCGGGGTCTCCAACTTCTCGGCCCATGAGCTTCAGGAGGCCAGGAAGTCTGCACCGATCTGTGCCAATCAGGTCGGCTACAACCTGTTCGACCGGCGCTGGGAGCGCGAGATGTTCCCGACCGCTCGCGAGTTGGGCATCGGGGTGATGGCGTACGGTCCGATGGCCCACGGGCTGCTCACCGGTACGCTCGCGCGGGAGAATACGTTCGACGAGCGCGATTGGCGGCGGCACGGGATGATCTTCGGGCAGCGCCTGTTTGGTCCGAACCTCGGCGCGAACCTGGATGTGGTCGAGAAGGTGCGTGGCGTCGCTCAGGATCTCGGCACCACGCTGCCACTGCTGGCACTCGCCTGGGTGCTGCGCCACCCGGCTGTCTCGGTAGCGCTCAGCGGCTGCCGCACCCCGGCCGAGATCGAGGAGAACGTCCAGGCGCTCGAGGTCACGATCACGGACGATGTCCTTGCTGAGATCGACCGGATCATGGCCGATGCCGCCGGCCAGAGCGACGTCATCCCCGGCCGCCACCACCTCCCGCCCGTGATGTAGCCGCGGGCTGCCCCCTACCCCTGGGGGGAGCCTCCTCACCCCCACCCCGCTCCCACACGCGGGCGCGGGGTGGGGGTGAGGAGGCTTGCGTACGGGAGCGAGTGAGGGGACGTCCTTCAGCGTGCCTGGGCGACCAGCGGGCGATACTCGGTGGCGTCCGGATTGAACGGGAACCGCTTCTCAGCGTCCGGTACGATCTCGACGCCGAGGCCGGGGCCGCTCGGGATCGAGACGCAGCCGTCCTTCTCGATGCGGACCGGCGCGGTGATGAGCTCCTCGCGGAGCGGGTTATAGGTCTGCCCGAACTCAAAGATGTAGTAGTGAGGCAGGGCCGCCGCAAGCTGGAGGCTGGCCGCCAGCAAGAAGGCGCTACCCCAGTTGTGGGGCGCAAGCTGGGCCTCGAAGGTGGTGGCCACGGCTGCGACCCGCTGCAACTCGGTGATTCCACCGACCATCGCCGCGTCCGGCTGCCAGATGTCGGCGGCACGGGCGAGCGCCAGGTCGCGGAAGGCGTGCCGGGTGTACAGGTTCTCGCCTGTCGCCACGGGTACGCTCGAGGAGTGGCGGACCTCCGCCAGACCGGCGAAGTTGTGGTGAATGACCGGCTCCTCGTACCAGGCGACGTCGTACTCCTCGACGGCGTGGGCGAGCTTGATGGCGTCGGCGACGCCGGTGCTGCCATGGGCGTCGAGCATGATCTGCACGTCCGGCCCAACCGCTTCACGCGCCTCCTTCACCCGCGCCGCCGAGCCGGCCACCATGCGGGGATGGTCCTTCCCGCCGACGCGCATCTTGCAGGCCGTGAAGCCTTGCTCGACGTACCCGAGAAACTGGTCGCCGATCTCGCCGATCCGTCCGTGCCCGCCACTGGCGTACGCCCGAATGCGGTCGCGGCAGGGTCCGCCGAGAAGCTGATAAATCGGCGCGCCGAGGGCCTTGCCGGCAACGTCCCAAAGCGCGATGTCGATGCCGCTGATCGCGCACATCAGTTCGCCGGTCGCTGTTGGGACGGGCATCGAGCGCCCGTAATAGAGTGACAATCCGAGCCGCGAATGGGTGAACATCTTCTCCCAGAGGTACTGGACCCGGCGTGGATCTTCACCGATCAAGCGCGGCTTCAACTCGTGCTCGACGATTGCCCGCATCACCTGAGGCGTCCCCTTGGCCTCGCCGTAACCCGTGATCCCCTCGTCCGTCTCGACGACGACGATCGCCGCGCTGGAACTGGTCACCGTCCCAAAGTCGCTTGCGTACTGGCGCTCCGGCGGGACCGGCGCTGTCAGTAGCATCGTGCGTACGTCGCGGATCTTCATAGATCGTTCCTCCCTGGTCGTCGTGGAGCGTGCGTGCCGTGCGGCCATGTCGAGCACCATCCTGTTCGACCGTGCTGGACGACTGACAGTACCGCGTCGGTCCGCTCCTTGCATCGCGCTCTGACGGCATCGAAGCGCGACGCTGTCGCCACTGTGTTCCTCACCGTCACGCACCGCTCGCGACGCAACACCACGTCGACGCTCGACAGTACCACGTTTACTGAGTGTCCGGTCCAGCACGCGGCCGGGATTTGACCCCGGCCTGACAGCCCTGTCAAGCTAGGGAGGAGGTCGTCCATCTGCCCGCCACGATCGTCCAGGTCGGCTGGATGGCCGCGCCGGCGGCGATCTGGCTCGCCAGTGTTGGCCCTACACGCTCGCGCCAGCCGCCCCTGGTGGACCCGATCCTTGCTCGCGCATCAGATCCGAGGAGGCCACCCAATGCGCATTGTCGACATAACCACCACCGTCATGCGTGTCCCGGATATGCCGGCGTTTCAGGATGCGACGATCCGCCACCGCGAGCCCGGCCGCGGCACCCTCTTCGTCCACATCAAGACTGACGAAGGCATCGAGGGGCTCGCGCCGGGCATCCCGGCCGAGCGCGACGTGATCGAGCGGTCGCTGAAGGGGATTCTGATCGGGCAGGATCCGCTCTGGCACGAGAAGCTCTGGGAGGACATGTTCTGGCGAATCCGGGGCTTCGGGCGAAAGGGGCTCGCCTTCTGTGCCCTCTCGACCATCGACATCGCCCTCTGGGACATCAAGGCCAAGGCGTTCGGCGTGCCGCTCTACAAGCTGCTCGGTCCCTACACTGACAGCGTACCGATCTACGGTTCGGGCGGCTGGACCAGCTACACCGAGGACGAGCTGGTCCGCGAGCAGATCGGCTATGTGGAACGGGGCATCAAACGGATCAAGATGAAGGTCGCCAAGGACTTCGGCAAGTCCGAGGCCGAAGACCTGCGCCGGATTGCAGCGGTCCGCAAGGCGGTCGGCGACGACGTCGAGATCTACGTGGATGCCAACAACGGCTACTATGCGAAGCAGGCGATCGCGATGTCGAAGCGCTTCGAGCAGTACGACGTTCGCTGGTTCGAAGAGCCGGTCCTGGCCGACGACATCTCCGGCCTCGCCGAGATCTCCCGCTCCACGACCATCCCGGTCGCGACCGGCGAGCACGAGTACACCAAGTACGGCTTCAAGGAGCTGATCAGCCGGGGCGGCGCCGACATCGTCCAGCCGGACGTGGGCCGGGTTGGCGGGGTGACGGAGTGGATGAAGGTGGCGGCGATGGCAGCGGCCTTCAACCTGCCGGTCGCGCCACACGCCGTCCAGCTCGTCCACCTGCACCTGGCCTGCGCCACGCCGAACCTGAAGGTGGTGGAGTACCTCGGCTTCTCGGACGAGACAGACCGAGTCTGGTACACCGAGTTCCCCGAGCAGAAAGACGGGATGTGGTCGCCGTATCCCGACCGGCCGGGCCTGGGGCTCGAGTTGAATCCGGACGCCGTCCGCAAGTACGGGGTGTAGCCTGACGTAGCGGCCACGGGCCGCAAAACTCCCGATCCCACCAGGGGAGGGGCAGGCGTGGCCTCGGGGTGCTCTCGATCGCGTCGGAGCCACCTGAACCTCACCAGGGGCCTACGCAAACGTCGGGGGGCAGCGCACCGGACTCGAGTCCGGTGCGCTGCCCCGTTCCGAGGAGCGCTGGAACGGGGCAGCATGAAACCGGGTTACCGCGAGCGGCGCCACTCCTGGTAGTCGGCCTCGATCGGCGGCTCCCAGGTAACGACGTCGATCTGCGCCGAGGTGTAGCGGCCCTCGGCCAGGCGCTGCTTCCCGAAGACGTCCCGCTCGCGCACGTCCTCCGAGTACTCCACGACCGCCTGAACGAGGTGGGGCGGCACGAACGTCACGCCCTCTGGCGTGCCAAGCACGACGTCGCCCGGCAACACGGTGGCCGGGCCGATCTTGATTGGGATATTGACGCCGGCCAGGGTGGCATCGGCGATGGCCGTTGGATCGACGCCCATCGCGAAGACGGGGAAATCCGTCAACTCGTCGATCCGGGCGAGGTCGCGGATGCCACCGTTCACGACCAACCCGGTCCCGGTACGGGCACGAATGGCCGTCGAGAGGTTGTCCCCGACGATCGTGCCCTCACGGATCTTGCCGTACAAGTCGACCACCATCACATCGCCGTTCTCGAGCGTATCGATGACCCAGGTGTTGTGGCGCTGGCCGGTCCGGCCCTCAGTTGCGCCACGCCCGTTGACGGCGTCCTCGAGGTCGGGGCGAAGCGGCACAAACTGGACGGTCACAGCTCGGCCGACGAGGATACGGTCGGGGTGGAGGTGGACCGGCCAGCCGCCGGCGAACTGGTAGCGGTAGCCATTGCGCCGCTCCAGAATGCTGAACGCTTCGTCGTTGGTAACCAGTTTCATGCGTTCGAGCAGATTGTCCGGAACGCGCGGGCGTCCGTCGGCGGATCGCTCGAAGGGATTCAGATGAGTCAGTTCGGCGATCCGCTCGGGGCTGTTGAAGAACATCCTGCCGGTCCTCCCTGACGGCGCCCAGCAGGCCGCCGGAAGTCACCTGCTGCTACCGACAGCTCTGATACATACGGGGCGCCGGGCGATGGTGTCACGGCCGGCCACTGTAGCAGGTTGCGTGGAGCACGTACCCATACAGCCGGCGCATGGCCTGGCCGATCCGCTACGATGCCGGCGATGACGCCGAACATGCCGCCTGACGGGCATCAGGGGTGCTCGTGCCCGGATTCGCAGTGACCGGGACGTGACCAGGAGGGGAAGAGCGCATGAAGATCACCCGAGTACGGCCCTGGATCGTGAGCGGGCCGCCCGAAGAGACTGGTGGACGGCAAGCCACCGGCGGCCGGCTCAGCTACGTCTTCGTACAGGTCGATACCGACGAGGGGCTGACCGGCTGGGGCGAAGTCACCACCTACCCCGGACCGGTCGCGAACCGGACGATCGCGGCAGCGCTGCGGGAAGTCGAGAGCTTCCTGCAGGGCGACGATCCGACCCAGACCGAGGCGATCTGGCACAAGGTGTTCCGGGCCTACACCTACCTCGGGACGCGCGGGGCGACGACGGCGCTCATCAGTGGCATCGACATCGCGCTCTGGGACATCAAAGCCCAGAGCCTGGGAGTGCCGATCTACGAGCTGCTTGGCGGCGCAGTCCGCGAGTCGATCCCGCTCTACACCCACTTCAAGTACGCCACGTCCGTTGAGGAGATGGTCGAAAACGCCGTTGGCGAGGTCGAGCGGGGCTCGAAGGCGATCAAGACCGATCCGTTCATGGCGGCTGGCGGCCTGAGCAACAGCGCCTACATTGACGGGCAGATCGACCGCGAGATCGAGAACACCGGCGTCGCGATGATCGAGGGCATCCGCAGGGCGGTCGGCCCCGACATCGAGGTGCTGATCGACGCGCACGCCCTCTACAACGTCCCGACGGCGATCCGCCTGGCGACTCGCCTCGCGCCGTACACCATCACCTGGTTCGAGGAGCCATGCCCGCCCGAGAGCTACGATGCGCTCGAACAGGTGCGCAGCCAGATCCCGACGCGCGTCTGTGTCGGGGAGCGGCTCTACACGCGTTTCGAGTTCTTGCCGGTCCTGAGCCGCCACCTCAGCGACTTTGTGATGCCGGACGTGACCTGGACCGGCGGTATCTCCGAACTGAAGAAGATCGCGACGCTGGCCGAGACCTTCTACATCCCGATCTCGCCGCACGATGCCAGCGGGCCGGTCAACCTGATGGCAGGCGCGCAGGTCGGCATGTCGGTCCCGAACTTCTACAAGCTAGAAGCCCGCAGGGTGAAGCTCGACTTCTATAACCAGTTCCTGGAGGAGCCGCTTCAGGTCCAGGGCGACCGGCTCACGGTTTCGCGGAAGCCGGGCCTCGGTGTCCGGCTCGACGTCGAGTATCTGGAGAAGCACCAGATCGACGGCTAAGGAGGGGCTGGCGCTCGCGAGCATCTTCCCGGGTGGCTTCGGGAAGATGCTCGCGAGCGCCAGCCAGACCGCACGCTCACCCAAGCATCACGGCGGAAGCCGTATGGCCGTAGCCAGGACACATGCGGCGCTCACCACGGCATCGGTTTAGTTCGGGACGATCGCGCCCCGCGTGATGTGGCCATCTTCCTGCTGCCGGAACGCCTCGTTGATCTGTTCTAGCGGGAACTTGTGCGACACGATCTTGTGGTACGGGTACTTCGTCATCGTCCGCACCATCAGGTCGAGCGCCGCCTTCAAGTGCTCGGCCTCGTAGTGGGCGACGCCCTGGATGCGGCGATTGCCGAAGATGATCCACGAAGGGTCGAACGTCGCTTCCCAGCCGACGTTGATGTTACCGATCTCGAGGTAGGTGCCCTCGGCTGACGTCATCCGCAGCCCCTCGTCCACCACGTTCGGGTTACCGACCAGTTCCATGACGATCTCGCCGCCCCAGCCCCCCGTCAGTTCCCGGACCCGGTCGATGCGCGCAGCCGGCGTGTTGTGCTGACGGAGGTCGACGAAATCGTCGGCTCCAAACTCGCTTGCCAACTCCAGGCGCTCGTCGACGCCGTCGACCACGATGATCTGGGCGGCGCCCATCTCCCGTGCGACCGCGCAGGCGTAGACCCCGAGGCCGCCAGCTCCCTGGATGACCACGGTGTAGCCGGCCTTCATCTCCGCGATGTCGAGGCCGGCGTACACCTGAGTGAAGGCGCAATTAATGCCGGCCGCCATCTCGTCGGAGATTTCATCGGGCAGCTTGAAGATCGCGTGGTTCGGCCCGAGGTAGAAGTACTGCCCGTAGCCACCCTGGAAATGCGGCCATTGCTCGCAGGACACGAGGAAGTTTGCTTGCCGGGTAGGGCAGGACATGAAATTGCGGCGCAGGCACATCTTGCAGTGGCCGCAGGGGTTGAAGTAACGATAGATGACCCGGTCACCCTCATGAAGCGGCTGACCCGCCGAATCGGTCGTCACGCCCGCACCGAGTTTGTAGACGCGCCCGGTGTGCTCGTGACCGGTGTTGAGCGGCAGCGGCCGGCCCATGCGGGCGTAATCCTGCTCACCCTTCCAGTAGTGCATATCGGATCCGCAGACGTTGGCGAGAGCCACTTTGATGACGATCGCGCCCGGCTCCGGGTCTGGCACCGGGTATTCGCGAATCTCGAAGCCCTGGCCATAGCCCATCCAGCAGGCCATCTTGCCGGTCTCAGCCATGTGTGTACCCTCCTGCGCGCTCGGCGAAGAGCCGTCTCTAGATGGTACCGATAGCCCGCGCCGGTGTCGCCCTCAGCGCCTCCTCACTGAGGCGTCGTTCTTCGGTCAGCCATCCCGCTGGGTCAGGATCGCCACCGCCACGCCCGCGCCGCCACGCCCGCGCCGCCGCGCCTACGTCCCTGTCCGTGACTCAGCCACGGTCGCTCTCTGATGGCCACGTCCGTACGGGCATACGGGTACGGGCCAGGCATGCACGTTTCACCCCGGCCCTGGTTCGCGCGAAACGCGCCTGGACCGCTCCATAGCGGCCGAGCGTGGCACGCCACATGCCATTGATAGGGAACGGCGTGGACCTGGTCGACGGTCGGTATTGGAGACAGGCCGTAGATGAGATGGTATGCTACAAGACACCAAGACCGGCGCGCCGGGACTGCGCTCGCCAGATGCCAACTGGCCCTGAGCCCTGCCGAGAATCGGACCCGCCGACGATGGCCCGGGCACCGATGAGCGGCTATCGACGACCTTGAATGTATGCGCGGTGGATCGCGCCACCGCGCCCGCGATGCTGCGGAGGTTAGACACATGACGGTGACAGAGGCAGCCGCTCGCGGCGTAGCGTTCGGCACCTCATCCTCGCGTCGGCGATTTGGGCGTGATTGGGCGCTCGGGTATGCGTTGACGTTGCCGGTAGCACTCGTCATCGTCGGCCTGATCGCCTACCCGCTCGGGTACTCGGTGTGGTTGAGCTTACAGGACGTCAAAGTCGGCGGAGTTGGCAGGTTTATCGGATTCGATAATTACTACCGCATTCTGTTCGACAGCAACACCCGGATTTTTAGCGACTTCTGGAACTCGGTCCATGTCACGATTCTGTATACGTGCGGCGCGCTGATCGGTAAGTTCATCATCGGGATGGTGACGGCGCTGATCTTGAGTGCCCACATCCGGGCGCGGCACTTCTGGCGCACCCTGCTGTTCCTCCCCTGGTCGATCCCAGCAATCGTCGCAGCGTACTCCTGGAAGTGGATCTACAGCGACGTCAACGGTGTCGCGAACTCCGCACTCATGCGGGCCGACATCATTAGCCAGCCGATCCTCTTCCTCGCCAGCCCGGATCTCGCACTCTGGTCGGTCCTGGCGGCCGTTATCTGGCAAGGCACCCCCTTCTGGACGATGACGTTCCTGGCTGGTCTTCAGGCGATCCCGTCTGAGATGTACGAAGCAGCCGACATCGACGGCGCATCTACCTGGCGAAGCTTCTGGTACATCACGCTCCCGAACCTATCGAGCGTTATCCTGGTCACCGTGATGCTGTCCGCGATCTGGACGACGAACGGGATCCAGTACGTCTACATCCTCACGAACGGGGGCCCGGGCAACGCCACCGAGACGTTCCCGCTGCTGGCGGTGAGCCAGGGGCTGCGGTCGTACGACCTGGGCATCGCCTCGACAATCCCGCTCATCTTCTTCCCGATCTTCGGGATCATGATCTACTTCGTGACTCGGCGCATGCTGCGGACGGAGGGCTAATCGTGGCCGGAGTATCTCCCCTTCCGGGCGCCGCGGCGACAGGGCGCTCGGTCCCGGTGCTGACCTGGCTGTCACAGAAGAACCGGGGCTACTTCCTCGCTGGGTACGCGCTGCTAGCGATCTTCGGGATCTGGACGATCTTCCCCGTCTACTGGCAGATCGCCACGTCGCTGCGGCTGGACGCGGACCTCTACACGCCGCAAGTCTCGCTCATCCCGCACGTCTTCACTCTGGCTCACTACGGCAAGGTGTTGAACCTGTCGTCGGACTTCGCCACCCAGATCAAGAACAGCGCCATCGTCGCGCTGAGCACTACCCTGGTGGCGATCGTGCTCGGGGCGATGGCCGGCTACGCGCTGACTCGCCTCAACTTCATGGGGCGAGCCGGGCTGGCCCGCGTCCTCGTCTATGCGTACCTCGCACCCGGCACGATGCTGTTCATCCCGCTCTACGTGATGATGAACGCCATCGGGCTGCGCAACAGCCTGGGTGGGCTGGTGCTCGCTCATCTGACGTTCTCGGTGCCGTTCGCAACCTGGATGTTGATGGGCTATTTCAAGACGCTGCCAGTCGAGCTAGAGGAGGCCGCGATGGTGGACGGCGCCAGCCGCTGGACGACGCTCTGGCGGATCGTGCTGCCGCTCTCGGCGCCGGCTGTGGTGGTGGTGGCGGTGTTCGCGTTCACGCTCTCGTGGAACGAGTTCCTGTACGCGCTCGTGCTCGTGCAGGCGAAGGACAAGATGACGGCGCCCATCGGCCTGACCGCCTACGTGGTTGGCGACCAGTTCTACTGGGGCCAGATGATGGCTGCCGCGACGATCATGTCGCTTCCGCCGCTCCTGCTGTACCTGTTCGGCCAGCGCTGGGTGATCGCCGGTTGGACCGCCGGAGCAGTCAAGAGCTAAGGGACCCCGAATCGGTACCCAAAGAACCAACACGAGGTTGGGTGGAAGGAAGGCTACTATGGCGTCTGATCGGGTCTTTTCACGGCGACGGTTCCTGGGAGTGCTTGGCGGCACGGCAGCGATGACGATCGTCGCGGCGTGTAGCTCGTCGACGAGCACGTCCGGCGGCTCCTCGCAGCCGTCGACGGCCAAGCCAACGGCCGCGGCGGGCGCGGCGCCGGCCGCGACGAAACCGGCCGCCGCGGCATCGCCAGCACCAGCCGCTTCCCCGGCGGCTGGTGCTTCGCCCGCCGCCTCGCCCGCCGCCTCGCCCGCCGCCGGCGCATCCCCGGTCGCGCAGACGGCCGCTGCCGCCAAGCCGATCGACGCGTCCAAGGCCAAGGGTCAGACGGTCGTGGTCTGGGAGCCGCTCGACTACCTGCCCCAGGTCACGTCGCTCATGAACGAGCATTTCACCCAGGTTGCCAAGGACAACGGCTTCACCCTCAACTTCGAGGAACTGCCCTCCGGCAATGCCAGCACCGACCGGTTCAACGCATCGGTGCAAGCCGGCACCCCGCCGGACATCTACCGGCTCTTCGACTACCAGAACCAGTACTGGCGGATTCAGGGGCAGACCGTCGACGTCTCCGACATCGTCCAGCCGATGACCTCGAAGCTGGGCGGTTTCTGGCAGCCCGTCGAGCAGACGTTGAGCTTCAAGGGTCAGTGGTGGGCCGTCCCCCACGCCGTCAACGCCTGGCCCATGCACGTCCGCCAGGACATTCTCGACAAGGCTGGCCTCAAGTACCCGAAGAACTGGGACGAGTTCCGGCAGCAGGGCAAGCAGCTCACCAAGCCGCCGCTCTACTACTACGGTTTCACGGCAGGCCGAACCAACGACACCAACAACCACTTCACCGGGATGCTCTGGACGTTCGGCGGCAAGCTTCAGAACGAGGATGGCTCGCTCGCGGTCAAGGAAGGTGACGACGCCTGGATCCAGTGCCTGAACACCATCAACGGGATGTACACGGACGACAAGATCATCCCGCCAGGCTCGGTGAACTGGGACGACACCCAGAACAACACCGGGTACCAGAGCGAGCAACTCGTCATCACGTCGAACCCCACCAGCATCTACAACTGGCTGCTCCAGAACAAGCCCGAGCTCGCCAAGGACACCAAGTTCTATAGCTACCCCGAGGGGCCGGCTGGCTCCTTCGGGCAGGTGGACGTCTGGGGCCAGGGACTGTTCAAGAACGGCAAGGGCCGTGACGCAGCGTTGGTGCTGCTCCAGTCCTTCATCGACCCAACCTGGTACGGTCCGTACGTCAACGACAAGCTCCAGGGCCGGTTCCTGCCGGTCTTCAAGGACCTGATCAACGCTCCGCTCTGGAAGCAGCCGCTCTACGAGGAGTACCAGAAGCTCATCTCGACGGGGCGAATCATGTCGTACGCGTCGGCCCCGCTCGGAGCCATCGCCGAGTTGACGACGAAGTTCGTCATCGGCGATATGCTCCAGGACGTGCTGGTCAAGAAGACGAAGCCGGCCGATGCGCTGGCCCAGTTCGTGCGCACCGCGAAGGAGATCTACGACAAGCCCGAGAATCGCCCATAACCGGTACACTTCGTGTGAGCGAGCGAGCGGGGAGCCCAGCGGCTCCCCGCTCGTATGTTGTCCTGGGACAGTCGTGGCACGCAGATGGCATGGCACGGTGACTGCACCCCGTATCAGCCAGGCCGCTCATGCTGGCCATGTGGTCGGCATCAACCACCATCTCGTGCACGCTG
The DNA here is from genome assembly GCA_020845495.1 of Chloroflexota bacterium. The sequence goes on along the minus strand of JADLFM010000243.1, from coordinate 9,615 downwards.
CTCGCTGATACCCGGGCACCGTGCCTGGACACCCCGATCCGACGCGCGCCCGAGATTCGGCCGTCCTCAATCCCCGCCTATCCTCCAGATCCGACTACTGTGGAGTGCATGTTGGCTGACTTCCGTGACCTGAACCTGAGCGAACCGACGTTGCGCAGTCTGGCTGCCATCGGCTTCGAGGCGCCGACACCGGTCCAGGCCCGCGCGATCCCGTGCCTTCTCGAAGGGCGCGACGTCATCGCTCAGGCGCTGACAGGGACCGGCAAGACGGCGGCGTTTGGCGTCCCGATCGTCGAGCGGGTGCATCCAGGACGGCTCGTGCCCCAGGCCGTCGTGCTCGCGCCGACCCGGGAACTGGCGATCCAGGTGACCGATCAATTGTGCAAGCTCGGGCGGCACCGTCACCTCGAGATCGTCCCGATCTACGGTGGCCAGCCGATCGGCCGGCAATTGCAGATCCTGCGTCGCGGCGTCCACGTCGTGGTGGCGACGCCGGGCCGCCTCCTCGACCATCTCCGGCGTGGCACTGTCGACCTGTCGAACATCACGACCCTCATTCTCGACGAGGCTGACCAGATGCTCGAGATGGGGTTCATCGACGACGTCGAGGCCATTATCAATCACCTCCCCGCGGAGCGGGTGACGGCGCTGTTCTCGGCCACGATGCCTGCGCCCATCGTCGAGTTGTCGCGCCGCTACATGCGTGACCCGGAGATGATCCGACTGAGCCAGCCGACGAAGTTGACCGCCCCGGACATCGGGCAGGTCTACTATCTCGTGCCCTTCGCGCGGAAGCTCGATGCCCTCTGCCGGGTGCTCGATGCCCGTCAGCCTGAGCGGACCATCGTCTTCTGCGCGACCCGTCGGATGGTGGATGAGGTCGTCGAAGGGCTCCATGCGCGTGGGTACCAGGCCGAGGGGCTGCACGGTGACATGAGCCAGGCCGTTCGCGAGCGGGTACTGCGAGCCTTCCGCACGGGGCAGGCTGAGGTGCTGGTCGGAACGGATGTGGCAGCGCGCGGGCTCGACATCCCAGAAGTCACTCACGTCATCAACTTCGACATCCCGCCCGACCCCGAGTACTACGTCCACCGGATCGGCCGAACCGGGCGGTTTGGCCGTCGCGGCGAGGCGATCACATTCGTCAACCCCCGCGAGATGCGGTCGATCCTCTACATCGAGCGTGTGACTGGAGCGCACATCCGTCGCGAAGAAGTGCCGACGGTGGCGGAGGTCGAGGAGCGTGAGGCGCAGGCGCTCGAGGAACGGCTGCTCGCGAGCCTGGCGAACGGCGGCTGGGGCCGCTACCGCCCGATCGTGGAAGAGTTGTTCGAGGATCACGACCCCATCGACGTAGCGGCGGCGGCGCTCGGGTTGGCCGCCGAGCGGGGAGCGGCTCGGGCGCGCTCGGTGTCAGCGAGCGCGCGCGCCGAGGGTGCCTACCGGGCGGAGGTCCGGTCGGCCCGCCATGTCGAGCCGCGCACGATGCACGCACCCGAACGGCCCACATCCGAGCGCATCAGTGCACCAGGGGCCGCGCAGAGCGCCGCCAAAGCGGGCCGACGCGGCCCCTCCGCTGAGCCAGCGATCGCCGCCACGCCCGTCGACGGACCACCCCAGGGCCGGAGGACGGACGAGGATCGGGCACCGCGCGAACGCAGAGCGAGCGACAAGCATGGCAGTGGACCGGGAACGCTCGCCGACCGCGACGGGCCTGCGCGGTCGCGAACGTCTGCCGCGCGGGGTAAGCCTCCGCGCGGCTTCAAGGAAGGCGACCGTCGTCGGAGCGCAGGCAAGCGAAGCGGTCCGCGATCTCGGTCGGACCATCGTCAGTAGCCGGTGCGGTCGAGTCACCATAGCGCTCCTGTCTTGGTGCGGGGGCGACGGCCGGGTACGGCATGTCCCACGTCAGGTACCATGCGGCGAGGCTGCTTGCATGCGGCCACCCTCGCCTCGGAGGTGACGACTCATGCCCGACGCGCGCCCGGCCATGCATCTCGAAGAGATGGATATCGCCACGCTCCGTCAAGGGCTCGAGGCTGGCCGGTGGACGACTCGAGCGCTCGTCGAAGGCTACGCCAGCCGTATCGAGGCGCTCGACCGTGGCACACATGGCCTGCGCTCGGTCCTCGAGGTCAATCCGGATGCCCTGGCGATTGCCGACGCCTGCGACGCCGAGCGCACCATGGGCCGCACCCGAGGGCCGCTCCATGGCATCCCAATGCTCCTCAAGGACAACGTCGACACCGCTGACGCCATGAACACGACGGCCGGATCGCTTGCACTGCTGGGGTCGCGGCCGACGCAGGATGCCACAATCGCGCGGAAGCTCCGGGCGGCTGGCGCGGTCTTGCTCGGCAAGACGAACATGAGCGAGTGGGCGAACTTCCGCTCTACCCGCTCCTCGAGCGGTTGGAGTGGTCGAGGACGGCAATGCCGCAATCCGTACGTGCTCGACCGCTCGCCCGGCGGATCGAGCTCCGGCTCGGGCGTCGCCGTTGCTGCGAGCCTGTGCGCGGCCGCTATTGGCACCGAGACGAACGGCTCGATCGTCTCGCCGGCCGCTGCCAGCGGCGTGGTCGGGCTGAAGCCGACCGTTGGCCTGACGAGCCGGGCCGGCGTGATACCGATCTCACACAGTCAGGACACGGTCGGACCGCTCGGGCGGACCGTCACGGACGTGGCGATCGTGCTTGGGGCGCTCGTCGGGCCGGACCCACGCGACTCAGCTACCGAGGCCAGTCGCAACCACCTGCACGCCGATTACACCATCTTTCTCGATCCAGATGGCTTGCGCGGCGCTCGGATCGGGGTCGCACGTGAGGTCTACTTCGGCTACAGCGAGCACGCCGACGCCGTCGTCAACGCGGCCATCGAGATGATGCGCGCGGCCGGCGCCACGATCGTCGATCCGGCCGACATCCCGACGTCCCGCACGGTCGGCGAGTCGGCGATAGTGCGGGACGTCCTGCTCTACGAGTTCAAGGCTGACCTTGACGCCTATCTGACCGAGCGCGGCGACCCGCGCATTCGTACCCTCGCCGACGCCATCGCCTTCAACCGCGAGCACGCCGATGCGGAGATGCCGTACTTCCGTCAGGAATTGTTCGAGCAGGCTCAGGCAAAGGGGCCGCTCAGCGATAGCGCGTACTGCGACGCGCTAGCGGCCAACCAGCGCCTGAGCCGGGCCGACGGGCTGGACGCCGTGCTCGATCGTCTGGAACTGGATGCGCTCGTCGCGCCGACGGCAAGCCCGCCCGTCGTCATCGACGAGATCAACGGCACGCATGGACTCGGCAGTAGCTCCACGCCGGCGGCGCTGGCCGGCTACCCGCTGCTGAGCATGCCGGCCGGCTACACTCCGTTCGGTCTGCCCGTGAACCTGAGCTTCATGGGCCGGGCGTGGAGCGAGCCAACCCTGCTTCGACTTGCCTACGCTTTCGAGCAGATCGGACCACCCCGCTGGCCGCCGCGGTACCTGCCGACGCTCGTGCTGCCGTAAGCGTGGCCAACCCAGGCGTGGCCAACCCAGGGTATCGCGTCGTCGCGGCATCCTGGCGCTCGAGGACGGCACGGTGCCGCGGCGCTCTCGTTCTGGTGCGATCTACATGACGTGTTCATCGCATACACTCATCGGCACAGTTTGACGAATCGTCCGAGACTCTCTACGATTCCAGCACGACGAGGAGGTCGTCATGATCGAAACGCGGGCCGTCGCTCCTGATACGGCCCCTGCACGACCGGCTCTGATCGACTGCGATGTCCATAACGAAGTGCCGAAGGTCCAGGCGCTCTTCCCGTATCTGCCCCCATACTGGGTCGAGCACATCAACCAGACGCTCTTCAAAGGCCCGGTCGACAGAGCCTATCCGCCGAACGCCCCGACATCGGCCCGGCCCGGCAGTAAGCCGGCCGACGGCTCGCCCGCCGGCTCTAGCCTGGCGCTCCTGCAAGAGCAGGTGCTCGATCCAGATGGGGTCGAGACGGCGATCCTCAACACGTCCTATTCGATCGACAGCCTTCACAATCCGGACGCGGCCGTCGCGCTTGCGAGCGCGGTCAACGACTGGCAGATCGCGGAGTGGCTCGACAAGGACGCGCGGTTGCGGGCCTCGATCGTGGTCCCGAGCCAGATCCCGGAGCTTGCGGCGCGCGAGATCGAGCGCGTCGGCGATCATCCAGGCTTCGTACAGGTCTCGATCCCGGTGCGAACTCCACACCCGCTCGGGAGTCGGCTCTATCGGCCCCTCTGGGATGCCATCGCCCGCAAGAACCTCGTGGCAGCGGTCCACTTCGGCGGCTCGCCGGGCGTCCCGCCCACCCCGACTGGCTGGCCCTCCTACTATCTGGAGCAATACGCCGGCATGGCCCAGGTGTTCGCTACCCAGTTGACGAGCATCGTCAGCGAGGGTGTCTTCGATCAGTGGCCGTCGCTACGGATGGTGCTGCTCGAAGCGGGTTTCACCTGGTTGCCACCCCATATGTGGCGCTTCGACAAAGAGTGGAAGAATCTTCGGCGGCTCATCCCCTGGGTCAAGCGCCCGCCGTCGGAGTACATCCGCGAGCACGTCTCCCTCACCATTCAGCCGATCGACGGACCACCGAACAATCCGCGCCAACTGCTTCAGATCGTCGATCAGCTAGGCTCGGAGGATATGCTCCTCTATGCGAGCGATTATCCGCACGAGCATGCGGCCGATCCGGACGAGGCGCTGTTGCGGCATCTACCGGAGACGCTAGCACGGAAGATTCGAAGCGAGAACGCGCGGGCACTGTACGGCCTCTGACGCCGCGGCGTCGGCTCAGGGCGCGATGCGGGCGGGTCAAGGAGGGACGCGGCCGGTCGCCCGGCGAGAGTGGTGGAGTAGGAAACTGTCGTAGGTTGCTGGAACCGTCCTGCGTCACCGTTTGTGGAGATGGTGAATACCTGGGACGCTGAGATCGGGAGGAATTCGAGCCATGGTCGTCGCCGAGCCCCGTTCCGAAACCCGCATGCGTGCGCGCCCCGCCATCGTCGACTGCGACTTTCACAACGAGATCGACTCGGTCAAGGATCTGTACCCGTACCTGGCACGGCGCTGGCGCGATCACATCGATACGTTCGGCTTGATGGGCCCCGATGGCGCCTTTTACCCGCGCTTCATGGATCACCGCGAGGACGCGAAGCCGCCCTCGGGCCGTCGGAGCGGGTCCGAGGTGGCGTTCTCGCGCCAGGACTATCTCGATCCGTACAACGTGGCACACGCGATGTGCATCCCGCTGACGCCGGCCGCCCACCAGTCCAACTTGGAACTGGGTGCGGCGCTCGCCTCGGCGGTGAACGATTGGCAGATCAGCGAGTGGCTCGACCCTGAGCCCCGCCTGCGCGCCTCGCTCGTCCTCGCGGTCGAAGAACCCGCAGCCGCCGTGCGGGAGGTCGAGCGCGTCGCCCACGATAAGCGGTTCGTTCAGATCCAGTTCCCGGGGCGAACCCAGGAACCGATGGGCCGGCGCAAGTACTGGCCGATTTACGAGGCAGCCGCGAAGCACGGGCTGCACATCATGTCGCACGCCTTCGGCTCGTACGGCTTCCCGATCACCGGGGCTGGCTGGCCGTCCTTCTACGTGGAAGAGCACGTCGGGCCGGCTCAGGCGGTACAGGCCAACATCATCAGCATGGTGACCGAAGGCGTCTTCGAGCAGTTCCCGACCCTGAAGTTCGTCTCGGTCGAGAACGGCTTTGGCTGGTTCGGCTCGCTGATGTGGCGGCTGGACGATGCGTGGTCGCTGCTCAAGGGCGAAGTGCCGCACCTGAAGCGGGCGCCCTCGGAGTACATCCGCGAGCACGTCTACCTGACCACCCAGCCGGTCGAGGAGCCGCACAAGCCAGAGTACTTCCTCCAGATGCTGGAGCAGTACGGCAACGCCGCCGACCACATCCTATTCGCGAGCGACTACCCGCACTGGGATAGCGACGATCCGGACTTCGCGCTCCCGAACATCGTCCCGGACGAGATCAAGCACGCGATCCACTCTCAGAACGCCCGCAAGCTCTATAACCTGCCGGCCCTGGTCGCGGAGAGCGCGTCCGCCTGAGCCCGGAGGGTTCCCTCCTGTCGAAGCAGCCAACGACCCATCACCCCGATCCGTCTGACAAACGTGGGGTGATGGGTCGTTCCTGGTCGGTCCCGCTCAGGACGAGGTGGTCGGGGCGGCGTCCCAGCCTTGCTGATCGACGGCTTCCCTGTCGACGGCCAGGACCACGACGTCGCCTCGGACGTCGTCGACCTCGGTCAATGGGACGTAGAGTTTGCGGCCCCGGTAGTGCATCTCCAAATGGCCGCCCTCGCCCATGCCCGCGCGTTTCGCCTCCATGTTCCGTCCGACTGGTTCCAGGTCGCCGGTGCGGTAGAGATTTGGCAGGCGCCCCTGGATGCCGCTGACGGTCCCGATCTGGTCGCCCGCCAGGTCCCGAACCTCCATGCCAGGGCGGATTCGCTCGTAGGGATCGGTCGCCATGTGCGCTCCTCCGTCGCGTATGTTTCGGCACATGGATCGTGTGCGCCGGTCTGGTGCGCCGGTCTGGTGCGCCGGTCTGGTGCGCCGGAGCAATGGCCGCACGTTTCATACCCTGGCCGGGGCGTGACGTGCGCGAGCCGCACGTCACACCCCCCGTCCCGCGCCATTCGCTTCCGGCGGAGTTGCATCCGCTCGACGTAAAGTGCGGAAATGCCCCAGATGGGTGACTGCTCGCGTGCCCATCGCGTGCGATACTGGGAACATGAAGATCGTGCAAGGTCGTTCTGGCGCCGTGGTTGGCGCGCTTGTCGGCGCTCTGATGCTCGCCTTCGGTTATGCTCGGCCGGCTGTGGCTGACGCGGCGCTTCCGCTGTCGCTTGGCGACGCCCGGCTGCTGATCTATCCGCTCGGGACAGCCCTCGTCGAGGTCCGAATCGGCAACCCGACGACCGACCGGCAGGACTTCTGGCTGCAACTGGTGTTGACCCGGCCGGACGGGACGATTGCCGTGACCGAGACCAGCGAGGTCTACTCGATGGCCCCAGGCACTGATATCACCATGCTATTCACGATCCAGAATGCCAACGGCGCAACCCGAGCACTCGTGCTCCCGCGCAGCCCATCCTGACGACGAGCGCGCCCATCATTCTGGTCTATCAGGTGGTGGCGGTGTGCAGCAGGGCGGCCTGGCGTGCGTCCAGGGGCAGGCCGGCCGCGCTTCGGTAACAGGCGGCGAACGTCGCGGCGGCCTCGTGCCAGGAAAAGCGCTCGAGGTTCGCGGACCCCCGCGCGATCAGGCTCGGTAGGATTTCTGGCCGCTCGTAGACGCGCAGCATCGCCGCTGCGATCGATTCCGGATCCAACGCGTCGAAGTAGAGTGCACCCTCACCGCCGACCTCCGGCAGGCAGGTCGCCGACGACGCGAGCACGGGCACCCTAAGCTGCTGCGCCTCCAGCACCGGCAGGCCCAATCCTTCGAAGAGCGAGGGGAAGACCATGTACCGGGCCAGCGCGAAGATCGCCTGGAGCTCCTCCTCGGGCACCTGCCCGAAGATTTGCACCTGCCCTCGCAGCCCAAGGCGGTCGACCGCGTTGTTGAGCTCCGACCAGTGCGGCTTGTAAAGTCGCCCGGTACACACGAGCGGCACCACGACGCCGTGGCGGTCGCGGAGGAGTGCCAGCGCCTCGAAGAGGCGCAGGTGATTCTTGTGCGGGAACGTCATCGCTGGGAAGAAGGCGAACCAGGACGGTAGCTCGTGCTGCTCCCGGACTCGCTCGATGGTCGCCGCATCGGCCGGGCGCGCCCCCACGCCTGGACCGCGCGGAATGACCGCGATGCGAGCCGGATCGATCCCGAACTGAGTGACGATGTCCTGCTTGGTCCAGCGGGTGGCCACGGCCACGTACGCCGCCTGCTGGCACGCCGCACCGTAGACTCGGTCACGCCAGGTGACCTCGGCCGGATTGAAGAACTCCGGGAAATGACGATGCTGCAAGTCCCACGGCTCGTACACGAACGGCAGGGTGGTGCCGAACGGGAGTGAGTAGGGGAAATGCACGACCTGGGCGCCGTGGTACCGCAGCAGGGGGTCGGCCGCGCTGGCCGTGGCATTGCCGGGCCGCACCCGACGGTACTCCCATAGCCGGCGGTGCACTCCATCCACGTACCGCCCGAACGGCCCGGCCAGGCGAGTGGCCAGTTTCCAGAGCCGACCTCGCTTGCGTGCTCCGGGAAAGCCCGTCTGCTGGAACGGCCAGGAGAGCACCCGTTGATTGGGGCCGGCCAGTTCCCCGACGTCCGACGCGTACTCGTCGCGCGAGATCAGGAGGTACTGCTCGTCACCCGGGCGCTCGTGGAGCGTCTCGACCAGCCGCACGAGCGCGGACTCGACACCGCCCGCGCGGTGGGGATTCACCTGGGTATTGATGGCAACCGTCAACTGCCGATCCAGGTCGATGCCCGTGGGCGGCCGCATTGCTTGCACGATCATGGCCGCACCAGTTCCAGGCAGCAGACGGCGCGGGCGGCCGCCGCACCGTCCGGCTCGATGGTCGGGGTCGCATGGATGTTGAAGTAGCGGGCGTCCGCGCATTCATCGGCGCTGGTGATCTGCCAGCCAGCGGCACGGTAGCGAAAGTAGGTCTCGGAGCGGACGTCGCCGTCGAATGCCTCGATCAGTTCGTGGATCCCAGCGGCGTCAAACTGCTGAAGCCAGCCATGATCCTCACGGCGGCCAAACGGGATCGTCAGGAGCAACCGGCCGCCAGGACGTAGGATGCGCCGCATCTCGCGGAGGGCCGTCAGCGCATCGGATGGCTGCGCATCTGGGTAGGGTCGTTCGGCTGAGTAGGCGAACGACTGACCCATCCCCACGTGCTCGAGCGTGCTGATGCAGGCGATGGCGTCGAACGCCTCGTCGGCCAGTGACAGGGTGCGGAGATCGCCGTACACCCAGCGGACACCCGGCCGGGTCACCACCACGTCGGTGGCCAGGGTGTAGATCACGATATCACGGCCCCGCATGAACGGCAGGTCCAGCACCAGTGGGGTCGAAAAGGTCGAGCCGGCGTCGACGATCCGTTCGCCCGGTGTCCGGAGCCGGCTCAGCACCCAGGGATATTCCACCGCCCGCTCGTCCAGGCGCGGCCCGAAGTCATCCGGCAGGCGCTTACCGCGTTCGAAGCGGTCGAGCAGTGCGCCATCCGCCAGCACCTCGGCGAGGAAACGGTTCTTGTACTTGGTGTAGCCGTCCGACCAGGGCATCCGCCCACTGGCGAGGTACCGCTCGATGGGCGAGGCCAGCGCGGCACCGGTTGCGGCACCGGGCGCGACACCGCTTGCGGCACTCGCAGCAGCCTGATTCGCTCGGCCAGCGGCCACTGGTGTACCTGACATAACGGTCCTGACGCGGCGCGCAGCGCCCTTCAGTCGACTCAGCATATGTCCTCCAGTCATGCGACCAGTCATGCAGTCACGGTCACCGGCTCAAGCGTCGTGGAGGCCGAGGGTCTCGGCGGGGTAGACGAAGGGGGTGCCAGTGAGGATGCCGTCGCAGATGACGTCGAGGCCCGGCGAGCGCCCGGGCAGCAGATCGTCCAGGCGGTCGAGGGCGAGGC
>JADLFM010000242.1 GCA_020845495.1 Chloroflexota bacterium | reverse complement strand
GCTAGCGTGACGAGACGTCGAGCGCGCTCTCAAGTTAGCTGACCTGCTCGGCCAGCTCGGCACGTGCTCGGGCCGTGTGGCTGACGTGACCTCAACGTCTCGCCGCGACGATCTCGCTCGGGATTCCGAGCTGCACAATGGTCTCGGACTCCACGTCGATGAAGCCGGCCGCGCGAACGAGGCCGGTCAGATGCACCGGGCGGCAGCCGCCGAGTATGAGAGGATTGATGGCGTGGATCGCTCGCCAGACGGCGATGACGCCACGGCTCATCAGAGTCGTGCCGTCGGTGAGACTGACGAGCGCGATTCGCCCACCTGGACGAAGAATGCGATAGAGCTCGGCGAGCACTGTCGCGATTTCGTGCTCGGGAAGCAGATCGAGCACGTAGGCGCAGAACGCCCGATCGCAGATCTCATCTGCCAGAGGCAACCGAAGTGCATCCGCCTGGCATACCGAGGCGTGCGTGCGCTCGCGTGTCAGGGCCAGCATGACACGCGAGAGATCGAGGCCCAGGGCCAGGCCGCCTGGTCCAACTGCGTGAACCAGGCGCATATGGTCGAGACCAGTCCCGACGCCGACGTTCACGACGTGTTGGCCCTTGCTCACCTGGAGCAGTGCGAGCGCTAGGGACTTCGCCCTGCTCTCGTACCGCTCGGCGAGATCGTGCGCTCCGGCGAGACGGTCGTAGTACCGCCTGGCCGCTTCATGCGAGATGGCGTGCATGTGCATCGCCCCAGTCGAGCTAGCTCGGGATTGACGGTGCGGGGTCGCGTGGTGAGGTGGTCAAGCCTCGCTCATTCTCGATGTCGATTCTGCTCCTCACACGGCAGATGAGGACGCAGTGCGGAGCCAGCCGACGACCTCCTGCTTCGAGGGGATCCGACCGGACGAGACGACCCGCTCGTCGACGACGAGGCCCGGCGTGCTCACGACGCCGTACGTCATGATGGCGGGCAGCTCGGTCACCTTTTCAAAGGCGGGTTCGAGGCCGGCTTCCGCGGCTGCCTCGTGGGCGAGCATTTCGAGCGTCTTGCAGTTGGCGCAGCCCGTGCCGCGTATCTTCACGATCACGTCATGCCTCCTGGCCCGCATCGGGCCTCGCTGTTGATTGCGGCTACATCACGGCATTGAACAGGTAGCCGATTCCCACGATGGCGACGGTCACCACCCCGATGAAGACGGCGATCAGCTTTGGCTTGATGACCCGACGCAAGATCACCATCTCCGGCGTCGAGATTGCCGTGATCGCCATCATGAAGGCGAGCTTCGTCTCGAGGGGCATCCCCTTGTCCATCAGCGCCTGGACGACGGGGATGGTGCCAGCCGCGTTCGAGTAGAGCGGGATGGCGACCATGACGGCGAGCGGGACGGCGAAGAGGTTGTCACGCCCGGCGTACTCGGCGACGAAGTCGGTCGGGACGTAGCCGTGGATGCCGGCGCCAATCGCGATGCCCCCGAGCACCCACGGCATGATCTTCCCCAGCAGGTCGCGGGTGTAGGCAACTGCCTCGTTGACACGCTCCTCGAACGAGGTGCGGCGCTCGATGGCAGCGCCGACCTTGATCTGGCGGACGTACTCCTCGATCTGGTTCTCCAGGCCAAGCCGCCCGATGACCGTACCGCCGACCACGGCCACCAGCAGTCCCGTCCCGACGTAGAGCAGGGCGACCTGCCAGCCGAACAGGCCGGCGAGCAGGATCAGCGCGACCTCGTTGACGACAGGTGCGGCGATCAGAAAGCTGAACGTCACGCCGAGTGGGACGCCAGATTCGACGAACCCGACGAACAGCGGGACGGCCGAGCAGGAGCAGAACGGCGTGACGACGCCGAGCAATGCCGCCAGGACCGTTCCAACATGCTCGCCACACGCCGCCAGGACCTGCCGAACACGCTCGGGCGGGAAGTAGCTGCGGATCACCGAGACGACGATGACGATGCCGGCCAGCAGCAACGCGATCTTCGGGACGTCGTAGAGGAAGAACGCCACGGCCTCGCCGAGATGGGAGCCGTGCTCCAGCCCGATGACGTCGTAGGTCATGCGATCGGCAAGCGCCTGGACCTGCGAATAGGCCACGATCCAGACTGCAACGCCGACAACGAGTTGTGCTATGAGCCACCGTTCGCTTCGGTGAGATGCCACAACCGTCTGTTCCATTGCGAATTCTTCCGATCCGCCCGCTACCAGTCGGAGGCTGGCGTCACGGTGGACGAGGACGTCCGTCGGCCAGCGCGCCGGCCGCGAAAGGCCGGCGCGGCCAGCCTGGACGCACAGGTTGGACATGGCTCGCTGCCCATGGCGACATCACCTCGTTCGCAGCACGGCGTGCGAGCATCGGTCGGCGCCGGAGTCAGCGCGGCGTTCAGGGTCGCGAGGGCATTGTTCAACGCCTTGACGTTCACGACGTAGTGGACCCAGTGGTCTGCGTGGCGGTCGCGACGCTCCTGGATGAGACCAGCCAGTCGCAGGCGCTTCAAGTGGTGAGAGATCAGGTTGTGGGCTAGGCCGAGCTCGACGGTTAGCTCGCAGTTACAGGTCTCGCCGCGCAAGAGGGATCGGAAGATCCGACGGCGGGTCGGGTCAGCCAGCAACTGGAGGAGCTCGACGGCGGCGGGTTCCATATCGTCGAGCGGGTCAGAAATCATGTCAATCACCGTTGACATCATCCTAGGCGGCACGGTGCTGGCTCGGCCGGGACATTCATCCATTCGTCGCCGTGACACCTGTCCCGGCCTCACAACACCCTCGGCGTCCTCTATACTGTTGACTGAGTATTCAATGAACGGAGGCAGGATGACCCGACGGAGACAGGCAGAGGAGCGGCGCGCCCAGCTCATCGACACGGCGCTGAGCGTCTTCGCTCAGAAGGGTGTGGATGGCGCGACCGTCAAGGAGCTGTCCGAAGAGGCGGGCGTAGCCCAGGGCCTCCTCTACCACTACTTCCGGTCGAAGGAGGATCTGCTCCGCGCCGCTCTCGAGCGCCACTACTTCCTGCCCGAGTTGCGCCGCATCACTGCTCCCGACCGGGATCGGCCAGCGCAGGCGGTGCTGATCGAGGTGGCCGAGGGGTTCGCCGCGATGCTGCGCGAGCACCGACCGCTCATGCAGGTGATGATTCGCGAAGCGCCCACCAACCCGGCCGTCGCCGAACGCGTGGAGCGGGCCCAGCGCGAGAGCGTACGCCTTCTCAGCGAGTACCTCGAGTCGCGCGTGGTGGCCAGCGAGCTGCGACCGCACGACACACAGGCCACTGCCCGCCTGCTGCTCTTCGCCGTGCTGATGGGGCACCTCACAGACACGCTCGATCAGTCGTTCCTGACGGCCGTGATCGAGACCATCCTTCACGGCGTCGCCTCCGCCTGACGCCGGCGCGCGGCCCCAGTCACATCCT
>JADLFM010000241.1 GCA_020845495.1 Chloroflexota bacterium | reverse complement strand
CGACTCCGCGTCCTCCCGCCACCGCGCCGTGCTCAACCCCTCCCGCTTCCGTCTCGCCACCGTCGCTCTCCCTCGCCAGACTCACCCCCATTCTCGCTCAGCTTTGCAGAATCCTGCAGGGCACCCGGCGCATAACGGCCGGCGAGGCCAGTACCCGCCGTCAATGCCTACCACTCCCACCGCCTCCACCGAGACCTCCGCTCCCACCGCTTCCACCGAGGCCTCCGCTCCCACCGCCTCCACCGAGGCCTCCACGCAACGCCATGTGCCAGAGTCAGGCCGTGCCATGTTGTCAGGAATGGATGAGGTAGTACACTGGGCCAACGGATCGCGGGAGCGGCTCAGGTGCAGACGAGCGTCGCGGAACTGCCCTACACTGCCGGTGCATGGCCGTCCCTCCGGATGCTCGCGGCAAGCAGGCGAGCCCGTGGCAGACGGCCGTGCCCGCCGTTCGACGTCAGGCTCCCTGACGCGCTCGTGGTCCTCAGCGACCGGGAATGCCTTTCACGGTCGACCCCGCGCGGCCGATGGCGGCCGCGGCAGAGCCAGTTCGCCCATCGCGGAGCGGCGATCGATGGCAGCGAGTGATTCCGATGCTGCCCGACCCTCGGTGCCGCCCGGCCCCCCGGCGGACCAGAGCCGCGATGCCGAGAAGCCAGCCGTAGACCGAACGATCCGGCACGGCACCAGACCAGGTGACGTCTACGTACGGCTGATACGCCACCGCGGCTTCCGTCGAGTCGGACCGGGCCGGTACGAGATCCGTGCGGGAGCCACTACTCCCAAGAGAGGGCTGCCCCGCCTCTGGTCGCGCATGAAGCGCCTGGTCATTGGCGAGCCGCTGGCCACAGCCGCTGCCGGCCACGAGCGCCTGACGAAGGTCAAGGCGCTGGCCGTGCTCTCATCCGACGCGCTCTCCTCAGTGGCCTACGCAACCGAGGAGATCCTCAAGGTCTTGCTGCTGGCCGGCAGTGTCGCTCTGTGGGCCTCATTACCGATCGCCGGCGTCATCGTCGCGCTGCTGGCGGTCGTCGGGTTCTCCTATCGGCAGACCATCAAGGCGTATCCGAAGGGCGGCGGCAGTTACATCGTCGCCAAGGACAACCTGGGCACGCTGCCCGGGCTGACGGCCGGCGCGTCGCTGCTGGTCTCCTACGTCCTGACGGTCGCAGTGTCCGTCACTGCCGGGGTGCTCGCCCTCACGTCGGCGTATCCAGCCCTCGAGCCCTGGCTCGTCCAGATCGGCGTCGGGCTCATCGCGCTGATCACGCTGATCAACTTACGCGGCATCCGCGAGAGCGGGACCATCTTCATGATTCCGACCTATGCGTTTCTGGCTTGTATGGTCGGGTTGCTCGTGGTCGGCTTGGCCCGCTTCGGGCTGTCCGAGCCGCTCCCACCGCGCGAGGTGATCCCCGCGACGGAGACGCTCACCCTCTTTCTGGCCCTGCGCGCCTTCGCCTCAGGTGGCGCGGCGCTGACAGGCGTCGAGGCGATTTCGGACGGCGTGCCGGCCTTCCGTCCGCCCGAGTGGGTCAACGCCCAGAGGACACTTACCGCGATGGTGATCGTGCTTGGGATCACCTTTGCCGCAATCACGTTCCTCGCTCATCAACTCGGCGTGGTGCCGATCCACGAGGGTGAGACGGTAGTGTCCCAGATCGCCAGAGCCGTGTTCGGCGAGGGGCCACTGTACCTGACGATCCAGTTCGCCACCATGCTGATTCTGGTTCTGGCAGCCAATACCGCGTACTCCGACTTCCCACGACTGGCGTACTTCCTCGCGCGGGACGGCTTCCTTCCGCGCCAGTTCACCTTCCGAGGTGACCGACTGGCATACACCACCGGCATCGTCGCGCTGGGCGTCTTCTCGAGCCTCGTGCTCTGGATCTTCGGCGGCAGCATCAGCGCCCTGATCCCACTTTACGCCTTCGGGGTCTTCTCAGCTTTCACTCTCTCCCAGAGCGGGATGGTCGCTCGTTGGTGGAAGCGGCGCGAGCCGGGCTGGAAGACGAGCATCATGTTCAATGGCATCGGCGCGGTGGCGACCTCGATCGTGCTGCTCGTCGTCGCCATCACCAAGTTCATCGACGGCGCCTGGTTGGCCGTGATCCTGCTGCCAATCCTGATCGCGCTCTTCCGTCTGGTGCACCATCACTATACGGTGGCCGCCCACGAGCTTCAGCCAGAGACTCCGACCGATCAGGCCGAGATCACTCATCAGATCGTCGTGCCGATCAGCCGGCTGAATCGCGTCGCGTTGCAGACCCTTGCCTACGCTCGGTCCATCGCGCGCGGCCCCCGCGATAGCGTCACCGCCGTGCATATCGTCACCGACCTGGACGAGGCGGCCGAGCTCAGCGACGCGTGGCAAGCCTGGCAGTGTGGCGTCCCGCTCGTGCAACTCGAATCGCCGTACCGGTCTCTGGTAGGGCCGCTGCTGGCGTACGTCGATTCAGTCCACCACGACAACCCACGAGCCACCGTCTCGGTCATCCTTCCGGAGTTCGTCCCGAGGCACTGGTGGGAGCAGGTGCTCCACAATCAGACGGCGTTGCGCATCAAAGCGGCGCTGCTGTTCCGCCCCGGTATCGTGGTCACGAGCATGCCATATCATCTGCGCCCCGGTGCTGCCCACGGGCTAGTTCCATCGCAGGCTCAGGCCGCACCCGAGAAGCCCTCGTCACCAGAGGGCGGCTCCCGCCGGAACCGCGGAGCGCGCATCGTCCGGCCTGGCCCACCACGAAGCTCGGGCTAACGGACCACGCCGCCGACGACTGAGGACCAGCTATCCTGGCCGGCGCCTCAGACAGGCATCGTGTGCGTCCGGAGCCAGGCCGCAAGCACCCGCTCGTCGGACTCCTCGTCCTCCGAACTCTCGCCGAGCGGGCACACGACTCCTTGCTCGGCATCACTCGTCGATTCCACCACCTCGAGCAACCGCCTCGCCAGTTCTAACGCCGGTACGGTCAGCCGGTAGCCGTTCCGTCGAAGGAATATCCACGTAGCCGCCTGCCCGGCGCGCTTGTTGCCGTCGACGAAGGCCTGGCTTCGGCTGATCCCCAGCCCGAGCGCTGCCGCCTGGTGGAAGAGATCCGCCCCCAGGTAGTGGGCGAGGAATCGTGGCCGCATCACCGCCGATTCGAGCAGTCCGCGATCGCGTAGCCCCGGCAGCACGTCGCCGGTTACCACCGCTGCACGCATCGCCAGTGCGATCACCTCGTCCGTCGTCAAGTATCGAAGCTCAGCCACCACCCCTACCTCGCCGCGTGCACTTGCTGCGCTCGTTCGCAGGCTGGAGCTGCACATCGAGACAGCGGATCCAGACTGCTCGCCATAGCTCTGCGCGGCGCCTGCTTGCCCGGTCTTTTCCCGACCCCAGGTCTATTCCCGGCTCTAATGGTCACGCAGGTAGCGGAATGCCTCCCGGTTCTCCTCGACCATCTCGTCCACCAGAACCTCGAGGTCAGGTGCAAGCCGGGGAACCAGTGCCAGCGGGGTCAGCTCCACCGCCACGAGATCATCCGCCTTGATGCCATACCGATCCGCGACGTCGGCCGGGATCGTGACCACCAGACTGTTGCCGACCTTGCGAACACGCTGCGGTGTCGGAATCTGAACGAGACTCATCCGCGCCCCCCTTCAGTGCCTGAAGTATACCGTATATACGAGAACTCGCCCCTGCCGACGGCCAAGTTGACCCAGTGGAGCGCCACCACAGGCAACACGGTCACTGAAGGCTGCCCCTGGATGTCTGTCGCCCGGCCGAGGCTGATGCCGTACCGTTAGCGCATCCTACCGGCGGGGCGCTACCTTGCCCCGGCTCGCTGAGCGAACGGCAGTCGCGCCGTTCGCCGCCTCCATCGGGTCAGTCGCGCGCTCCATCGCCTCGATGACCAGCGCCCTGAAGGCTCGCATGGCCGGGGACGGGTGCTTGCCTCGGTGCATGGCGAAGTAGACCGGCCGTCGCAAGTCGACGTCCCGGAGCCGGGTGGCGCGAAGTCGCCCGTTCGTCAGCTCGTCGGCCACGGCCAGCCGCGAGATGATGGCCGCGCCAACGCCGGCTTCGACGAGCCGGGCGATGGCAATATGGCTGTTGCTCTCGGCCACTACCTCCGGCGTGACGCCGTGCTCGGCAAGCTGGCGGGCGATCAGGGTGCGATTCCACGAGCCCTGGCCGGGCACCAGCAGCGGCTCGCCGAGGAGATCGTGCGGCGCGATGCTCGCGACCGTTGCCCAGCGGTGTCCAGGCGGCACGATCAGCACGAGCTCGTCTTCCGTGATCTGCTCGGCCTCGATCCGCTCGTCCTCGATTGCGCCCGTCACCAGCCCGACGTCGAGCTGCCCGTCCAGAAGCTCCGCGACGATCTCGTCACCCATCCCAATCCGGACGTGGAGCGTGACGAGCGGGTGTGCGGCGGTGAAGGCGCGCAGGAGGTCAGGTAGCAGGCTGATCCCGATCGTCGTGGACGTACCAATCGAGAACGGGCCCTGACAGACGTCGTCGAGGTCGGCCAGGGCGGCGCGGAAGTCGTCTTCGAGGGCGAGCACCCGCTCCGCATAGGCGTAGAGGGCGCGGCCGGTCGCGGTCAGGTGTACGCGCCGCCCGATCTGGTCGAACAGGGTGCCGCCAAGCGTCCGCTCGAGCTTCCGGATGTGCATGCTGACGGCGGGCTGAGTTAAATGAAGCTCATCGGCGGCGCGCGTGAAGCTCTGCCGCCGGGCGACCATCAAGAAGGTGCGAAGCCGATTGGGCGGCAGATCGAGTGCTGGCCCGTGCAGGCCTACCACGGTGAGGTTCTCCAGAAGTCTCAGGCGCGTCGGCCAGCGGAGGCCAGGATAAGGATACGGAGGGAAGTTTACCCGTTCACGACCCACTGGGTCGCTCTGCCGCAGCCGCACCACGCGACCTCGCGCGGGCCTGGCGGCTGCCGCGTCTCTCTATTGGGTCTCGCTCCTGCCTTTGGCTGCCCTGCCTCGCGGCACGCTCGCATCGGCCTGCAACCCGCCTACGATGCGAGTGAGGTCGAGTATGTCTCAGCCTGCCCTGCCTTGCGGCACGCTCGCATCGGCCGCGCCGTCCCCGTAGAACCGACGTGCACGAGCGTTAGCAGTTTCTTCTCGGCAAGCCCTTGTGTTCAGAAGAAACTTCTGCTACGATCGGCTCGGCGCGCCGCTGCTCAGGGCGGCCGACCTGAGGTGCCCCGTGAGCGCCGTTCGGGCCTCGCCGTCCGACTCATTCGCCGATCCCAGCGATCCCAACGATGGGTGCCTTGGGCGGCTGCGCCAGGTACTGCCCACCCTCGACGGCGCGCGCCGACGGGTCGCCGAACAGATCGTTCGCGACCCCCGCTCGGTCCAGGGGCTCTCGATCGGCGACCTGGCGCGGCTGTGTGGAGTGTCCGAGAACGCCGTCAGCCGTCTGACCCACGCCGCTGGCTACTCGGGGTATCGGGCGTTCTCGCAGGCGCTACTCGTCGACCTTGGCCGGCTGCTCGGCGAGAGCCACGATCAGCCGCTCGACGTGCTCCGCCAGACCGACGAGGCCGGCGACAGCCTCACCGGACTGGTCGCGCGCGTCTTCGATCTCGAGATCGCCTGCATCCGCGATACCCTGGCCAACCTCGCCGAGCCGTCGCTCGAACAGGCGATCGGACTGCTGGCGTCGGCACGCCGGGTGGCCCTTATCGGCACCGGCTCGGCGGCGCCGCTCTGCCAGATGGCCCACTACCGGCTCAGCAACCTGGGGCTGTGGGTCGCGTGGACGGCTGATCCGATGGTGATGGTCTCGGAGGTGGCGCAGTGCGGGCCGGGCGACGTGGTGCTGGGCGTCTCGTATTCCGGCCAATCCCGCGCGACCGTCGAGGTACTGGGCTACGCCCGCGAGCGGCGGCGGGCGTCCACCGTCGCCCTGACAGCCGTGGCCAGTTCCCGCATTTTCGATGTGTCGGATGTAGCGCTCCTGATCGCCGGCCCGAACGTCTCGGCCGGCTCGCGGCAGTTCAGCGCTCGGATCTCCGGCATGGTGCTGCTCGAAGCGCTCGCAACGGCCGTGGCGGTCAAGAAGCACGGGACGTCCGTGCCGGGCCTGAGCGAGCTCGGCGAGGTCCAGGCCCGCATCAACAACGTCGGCCGAAGCTGGCGGCCGGCTTTCGCCGGTGGACGACGGGGTGAGCGATGACGTCCGTCCAGGGCGTGCCGTTGCGCGAGGCGGCACTCGTGCGCCATGAGGGGTGGTGAGAAGTCGATGACTGACGTGGCCGAGGTAGCTGGCGGTCCGGCACAGCGGATGACACGAGCCGGCCACCTGACGAAGCGGCGCGCCGTCGTTCCGCGCCGTGTGCAGACACTGTTGGCGTTCGTGGCGCTGCTCCTCGTCTGGGAAGGCGCGGTCCGGCTCCTTGGCATCCGCGAGTACTTGCTGCCGGCGCCCTCGGCCATCGCCGGGGCGTTTGGAAAGTATCAACGGGTGCTGGTACCAGCCGCGCTCTACACCAGCCAGAGTGTCGTGATGGGCTACGTGTCGGCGGTGGTGCTGGGCGTGCTGATCGCGCTGCCGATTGCTCTGTCAGCGCCGATGCAGCGGACCGTGTACCCGCTGCTGGTCTTTTCGCAACTGGTCCCGAAGGTGGCGCTGGCGCCGATCTTCGTAGTCTGGTTCGGATTCACGCTGCTACCAAAGGTGCTGGTGACCTTCCTGCTTTCGTTCTTTCCAGTCGTCATCAACACCGTCGTCGGACTGCGGGCGCTCGACCCGGAAGTGATCCACCTGACCCGCTCGACGGGCGCCAGCATGCTCGACACGTTCCTGAAGGTCCGGCTGCCGGCCGCGCTGCCGACGATGTTCGCCGGCTTCCGGCTGGCCGCCATCTCGGCCACCGTCGGCGCCGTGATCGGCGAGTTCATCGGCTCGGATCGCGGCCTCGGCTACGTCATCCTGACGGCCAACGGCGACCTGAACACGGCGCTCTCGTTCGCCGCCATCGTGGTGCTGACGGTGATCGGCCTGATCCTCTACTTCACCGTCGAGCGCCTGGAGCGCTTCTGTATCCCCTGGCACGTGTCGCAGCGGAGCGGCCCGGAGAGCGCTCAGGCAGTCTAATCGACGATTCGGCGTGGCCGTCGCGCGACGGCACGCTCGGTCGTGCGCGAGCAGTCTTACTCGAAGGAGGGAGAGCGATGACGCTCACAGGGACCAAAGTGAATCGGCGGAACTGGCTCCGCGGAGCGCTGGCAGTGGCCGGCGCAGTGGCGCTGAGCGGCGGGATTGGCGGGCGCCAGGCAAGCCCGGCACTGGCCGCTCCAGCACAGCAAGGGATGACCGCGACGCTGCGCCTGAACTGGCAGATCACCGGACCGCACGTCGCCTACTATCTGGGCAAAGAGCGGGGTTTCTGGACGGAGCAGGGGCTCGACCTGGAGATCCTCGAAGGCAACGGCTCGATCACGACCGCCCAACTGGTCAGCAACAAGTCAGACACGTTCGGACTGGTCGACGCCAGCGCCATCATCCCGCCGATCACCAAGGGGTTGGACATCGTCTGCGTCGGGATGGTCAGTCCGGTCTCGTCGCTCGGGGTGATCGCACGCGCCGACAGTGGCGTGACGACCCTCAAGGATCTCGAAGGGAAGATCCTGGCCGTCACCCCGGGTGACTCGCTGACCCAGGTCTGGCCGGCCGTCGTCGCAGCGAACGGCCTGGATGCCTCCAAGATCCGGCTGGTGAACGTTGACGCGGCCGCGAAGATCCCGGCGGTACTGGAGAAGCGCGCCGACGCGCTGCTCGGGTCGGTCGCGGATCAGAACTTCACGATTCAGGCTCAGGGCGTCCCGACCGTCGACATGCCGTTCTCGGATTACGGCGTCCAGCAACTCAACCTGGGCGTCTTCGCACACAAGTCGACGGTTGCGGACAATCCGGACCTCGTGCGCGCCTTCGTGGCCGGGCTTCAGCCGAGCCTCGCCGCCGCTGAGGCCGACCTTGACGCCGGCATCGAGGCGGTCCTGCGGGCCAAGCCGGAACTGGATCCGTCGGTCGCCCGGAATCAGGCCAGTGTCTGGGTAACGAGCATCCACTCGAAGAACTGCACCACCTCACCGCTCGGCTACAACTGCCCTGAGGACTGGCAGCAGACCTACGACCTGATGGTCCAGTACCGTGAGCTCCAGACCAGCATGACACCAGAGGACTTCTACACCAACGCGTTCGTGCCGGGGGTCTAGAGCGTGGAAATCAGCGGGGCGGGGCGCGATCGACCGCTCGTCCGTGGGAGTATCGGCACGGCTCGCGCCGATACTCCCACGGACAGGGTCGTCGATCGCGTCTCGCCCCGCGCCCATTCCCATCAGGCCGTGTCTCGCAGTATCTGTCCAGTGAAGGAGGTTCGGTGCGCTCCAGGGCTGCGACGCCGATCGAGATCGATCACATCTCGAAGGTCTACAGCACGCAGACCGGTCCGGTTCACGCCGTCGACGACGTCTCGCTGACCATCCGAGCGGGCGAGTTCATCTCGCTGCTCGGCCCGAGCGGCTGCGGCAAGAGCACGCTGATGATGATGGTCGCCGGCCTGCTCGACGCGACGGCCGGCGAGGTCCGGATCGCCGGCAAGGTGGTGACACGGCCGTACACGGACCTGGGCATCGTGTTTCAGAATCACGTCCTGCTCGAGTGGCGCAGCGCCCTTCAGAACGTGCTGTTCCAGAGCGAGATGCGCCACCTGCCGCGCAAGCACTACGAGCCGCGCGCTCGCGATCTCCTGGCCCGGGTCGGGCTGGCCGGCTTCGAGGAGAAGTATCCCTATGAACTGTCTGGAGGGATGCGCCAGCGGACGGCTATTTGTCGTGCTCTGCTCCACGATCCGCCGATCCTGCTGATGGACGAGCCATTCGGCGCCCTCGACGCGCTGACCCGGGAACAGCTACGCATCGACCTGGAGAAGATCTACCTGGAGACCGGCAAGACGATCCTGTTCGTAACCCACAGCATCACTGAGGCGATCCAGCTTGCCGACCGGGTGGTCGTGATGACCCCCCGGCCGGGCCGGATCCAGCGTGTGCTCGACGTGTCGTTGCCGCGCCCCCGCTACGAGGGCAGCGTGGATTCGGCGGCGTTTGCCGCGCTGAACGGCGAGATCCGCGACCTGTTCATGGCGCAAGGTGTCCTGCACGCCTGAGCCTCGGTAGTGACCGCTGTGCCCGGTCTGTAGCGCAGCCTCCTGCGCCCGGCACACGAGGCCTTGGGGGGAGGGGGCGGCACCGGGCGCGTGCCGCCAGTGCCACCCCCCGCCTATCTACGTCCGGGACATGGGCCTCGGGTCGGTCGGCTTCATGCCTTCAGTCTCACGCCTTCAGTCTCACGCCTTCAGTCTCACGCCTTCCAGTCTCACGCCTTCAGTCTCACGCCTTCCAGTCTCACGCCTTCCAGTCTCACGCCTTCCAGTCTCACGCCTTCTTGGCGCGCTTTGGCTCGAACGACCATGCCTCGCAGGTGCAGGCCGCGACCATACAGGGCACCGGCAGGCTCGCCAGCGAGGGAATCGTCCCCCGCCAGCGGTGCTCGTCGGAGCGGTGGTCGCAGCGAGCGCAGGGGCGGGCACGCCATTCCGCGCCCATGTGCTGGACGAAGGCTGCTTGCTCGGTTGACGTGTCTTGCATGGCATTTCTCCTCGAAGTACCTCGATGCGCCGGATAGTAGAGGTTCTGGCGCGCCGCCGGCCTCTTCCATCCGCCGGCCTCTCCCCGCCGCCTACCTGCACCGAATGACGACGGCCTGCCGACCGAAGCGCCCGTCTGCCGATATGAGCCTGCGCTCAGTCGGCAAGATCGACAGTCCGGCGGTAGGACGACTCGGCGCCACGTGTTGTACCGCGCATCAGGCGCATCAGGCCTGGCCAGGGTGGCGATGTATCCGACCGTCCAGGTGATGAGGCCGGTGCCTGATTGGTACAGTTGACCTGACCGGTCAGGTTAACTGACCGGCCATGGCGCCGAAGATCGAGAACGCGCCCACGCTGGACCGCTCGTACGCGCACCTGCCCGGGGAGGGGCATGCATCGTCTATGGATATCCAGACCATCCGCACGGTCTTCGGCGCTGCCGTCGTGCTGACTATTGCCAGCTTCTGGCTTCACCGCCGTCTGGCCGGGGTGAACGAGTTTCCCGGCGGTGCATCGATGGCGGCGTTCGTGGCGGGCTGGCTGAGCGGGATCACGGTGTTCCTTACCGGCGCATTCCTGCTGATGCTGGCCGTGAGCCGATAGCCCGACGGGGCTCCAGCTTCAGCGGCACGCCGGACGTCGACAGCGGGCTCCCCGGCACGGACGCCGGAGGTCTGGACGTTCGTGTAGGAACGGTTGTTTTCAGAATCTTCGGTCCCTATGATAGGCGCATACATCGTGAGGGGCTGACGCCCCCGGACGCCAGCTCCGCCGCATCCTGATGCTGTCGTGGTCAGGGCGCGCCTGGCCGCTCCTGGTCGCTGAACGAGGGGAGGCACGAGCGGTCGTCATCCGAGTGAAGTTCGCACCCATCCAGCCCGGTCTACGCATCTGGAGTGAGCCGCTCACCGCCGAGCGGCCGTCCCTGACCCGTACATCATGAAGTACGTGGGAGACGGTGCTGATGAAGTCATCGCGCAGGCGTCTCAGTCGTCGGTCATTCCTGAGCGGCACGACGCTCGTAACCGCCGGAGTCATCATGGCGGCCTGTGGCGGCCAGCCAACAGCGGCGCCATCGGCACCGACGGCCGCACCGAAGGCTGCGGAGTCAAAGCCGGCTGCCGCGGCCAAGCCCGCCGAATCCAAGCCAGCTGAGTCCAAACCCGCCGCGGCCGCGGCTCCCAAGGCTCCGGCCGCGACGGCCCCGCTCACCATCCGCTTCTACACCGGCGAGGACGATCCTCCACAGATCAAGGTCTACGAGGAGATCTTCGCCGAGTACAAGCAGAACCATCCGAACGTCAGCTTTTCGCTGACCCCCTCGCCGGATGACGTCCTCCAGAAATTGACCGCCTCCCTGGCGGCCAAGACGGCCCCGGAGTTTTCGGGACTGGTCGAATCCGAGATCATGGAGCTTGGCGTACGCGGCTTCCTCGAGCCAGTCGATCCAGTCGTTAGCAGCGTCGGCCGCGACGACTTCAAGCCGAACAGCCTGTACATCATCAAGGAGAAGGTCTACAACCTCCCCTACGCCGGTGGCGGCTACGGGCAGGTCTGGTACCGCACGGACCTCTTCGAGAAAGCGGGCCTTCAGCCGCCCAAGACCTGGGACGAATGGAAAGCGGCTGCCCAGAAGCTGACCAAAGATGGGGTGTACGGATACGCCGCGGCGGGCGCCAAGGGCGGCGCGCTCTCGGTACTGCTGAGTCAGCTCATCTGGAGCAGCGGCGGCACCTACTTCGACAACAAGCTGAACGTCGCGATGGACACGACGTCGAAGGACGCGATCAAGCAGTCGCTCGAGTTCTACAAGGAGATGACCCAGTTCGCACCGCCAGACTGGCAGAGCTACGACTGGGATGGCACCATCGACGCCTTCCTGACCCGGAAAGCCGCGATGCTGATGTATGCCGGCCGCCCGCTGTCACGGGCGGCACAGAACGTGCCGGATCTGGTGCCCCAGATGAAGGCGTTCCGCCTGCCGCAGAGTCGGGCCGGCTTCTGGGGCCATTACGACCACTACGACTCGTACGCGGCGTTCAAGAAGGACTTCGGCTCGAAGGATCCGGAGGTGACGCTGGACTTCCTGAAGTTCCTTACGACCGGCGATCGCGCGATCAAGTTCCTGCACACGGTCCCCGGCCACCTGACACCCGCCCTCTTCTCGATCGACAAGAATCCCAAGCTCTGGGACAACGAACTGATGAAGGGGCACAAGGACTCGATCGAGCTCGTCTTCCGACCCGGCGGGGTCTACTACCTGAACGAGGCCGGCGCCAAGCCGAACGCCGAGAAGGTGATGTCGCCGATCGGCATCTTCAACCTGTACGCCGGTCCCCCGACTGCCCGCTACATCAACTGCGAGATGGCTCAGCGGTTCGTCCTCCAGAACGAACCGATCGATCAGGCGATCTCATGGGCCGCGGGCGAGTTCAAGCGGATGTCGGATGACATGAAGAAGCGGATCAAGCCCGAGGACTTCGGATACACGGGCTAGGCTCCCCGCCCGCTCGGGCCGGCAGGGGCGGGGCACGCTTTCCCGCCCCTGCCGGCTCCGAGCCGTACGTCGAGGCTCATCGTGACCCATATCTCGGCTGCGTGGGACCGGCGCGACGGATGCGCAGGCCCGCACGTCAGGGCTGGCGATCTGGCGGACCAGACCGCTCGAGGCCCAGGCGGTGGGTGGATCGAGCCGAACGAGCGTCGCACGCGGGCAGCATCCGTCACATCTCCGCCATCCTGCGGAGATGTGGGCAGAGGCACTGGCGAAGCGTCAAGGAGAGGGAGGAGCTATGGCCGAGCGCGCCATGTCGGGCGGTGGACGAACCGCCGGCCTCGACCAGCAACCGGCGGCCGGGCGGGATTGGGCGGGGGCCATCCTCGGGCACGGCCCGAATCGCTCCGACAGAGTGCTGGCGTACCTGTTCCTGCTACCGAGCGCCGTCCTGCTCACGATCCTCGTCCTCTATCCATTCTCACAGGTGATCTTTCTTGGCTTCTACGAGAAGGACACCCTCCTGCCGGACATGACCTGGGTCGGGCTCGACAACTACCTGGCCTTTTTCCAGTACCCGGACCTCGCCAACGCGTTTCGGAACACCGTCTACTGGACCGTGGGCTCGGTGCTGCTCGAGATGTTCGTCGGGATGGTGACGGCGCTCGTGCTGCATCAGAGCCTGAAATTCCGGACCATCGCGCGCGGCGTCGTACTCTTCCCCTACCTGCTGCCGACAATCGTGGCCGTGCTGGTCTGGAAGTTCATGTTGAGCAGTCAGGTTGGGATCATCAGTTCGACCGTTCGGCAGCTCGGCTTCACCGACGCGCCGCTGTCGATCCTCGCACGGCCCGAGACGGCGATGCTCGGCGTGATCCTGGTCGGTACCTGGAAGTTCTTCCCCTTCGTCGTGATCGCGCTCCTGGGCATCTTGCAGAGCATCCCGAGCGACCGTTTCGAGGCGGCCAGGTGTGATGGTGCTAGCTGGTGGCAGGAGTTCCGATACATCACCATCCCGGCGATCCTACCGGTCATCATGCTGACGGCGCTGCTGCGGACCATCTGGACCTGGGACAAGTTCGACATCATCTACCAGCTCACGGGCGGCGGGCCGCTCCAAACCACGACCACGATGTCGATCTACGTCTACTACGAGATGTTCGAGCAGTTCAATCAGGGGCGGGCCGCCGCCGTGGCGATGGTGATGTTCCTGATCATGCTGACCATGAGCCTGATCTACACCGCGCTGTACGACCGGGCTGAGAGGGCACAATCGTGAGCACGATTCCAGTCCCCCGCTCCCGGGTGCTGCTCGGTCTCGACGACAGCGCGCGCGCACGGGCTGGGCGCATCCTGACGCGCGCGTTCCTGTACCTGTTGATGGCGCTCATCATCTTCGTGGTGGCGTTCCCGCTGTTCTGGATGATATCGACCTCGTTCAAGTCGAAGACCGAAATCTACGTCACGCCGCCGACGCTCCTGCCCACCTTGTGGACCCTCCAGAACTACATCGACCTGTTCTGGATCACCAAGTTCGGAGCCTACTACCGCAACAGCATCATCGTGGCCGGTAGTGCCACGCTGCTGTCGATCAGCGTTGGCAGCCTGGCAGCGTACTCGCTCAGCCGGTTTCGGTTCCTGGGCTTCGCGCTCTACCTGCGGGTGATCCTGTTCACCTACATGCTGCCGTCGGCGCTGCTCATGATCCCGCTCTACATCCTGGCCGTCGACGTGGGCTTGCAAGACACGCTGATCGGGCTAATCATCGCCAACTCGACGTCAGCGCTGCCGTTCACCATCTGGCTGCTGCGCTCCTACTTCCGTACCATCCCGATCGAGCTGGAAGAGGCGGCCATGATCGACGGCTGTGGGCGGCTTGGGGCGTTCTACCGGGTGGTCTTGCCACTGGCCCTGCCCGGGATCATCGCGACCTCGCTGTTCGCCTTCACCGCCGCCTGGAACGAGTTCCTCTACGCGCTCGTCTTCATCAGCACCGACGATCTGCGGACGCTGCCAGTCGGTCTGAATAGCTGGGTCCGAGGCGGGGACAGCCAGATGGACGTCTGGAGCATGCTGCTGGCCGCCGCCGTGCTGACGACCGCTCCGGTACTGGTGTTCTACGGCCTCGTCCAGCGTCACCTCGTCGTCGACCTGTCAGCCGGCGGCACCAAGTCCTGACCCCCCGGGCGGACCCGGCCCGATGATGCTCGGAGGCTGCGCGGAGCCCGGTCCGCGTATCCTCGACGCCTTCGGCCGGTCCGGTCAGCCCCTGCTGCTGCCCGGCGGCTCGCGCCCGGTGTACCGCGTGGGCGATCTCGTGCTCAAGCGCCTCAGCCGTGGGGCACTTGAGCACAATCGCTCCTGGGAGCTCTTCCCCTGGTTGGCAGGAGTGCTCGACACGCTGCCCCACGCTGGCTTCCGAGTCGCCCGACCGGTCCGAACGCGCGATGGCGCCTGGATGACGGACGACGGCTGGACCGCGTCGGCCTACCTGGTCGGCCGTCATGCGACGGCCGACGACGTGCCGGCCTGCATCGTGGCCATACAGGCGCTCCACGCCGCGCTCGCTGAGGCGCCGAAGCACCCGCTCCTCGATCGCAATGAGTCGATCTTTGGCCGAGCCGACCGAGCGTGCTGGGGCGCCCGCCCGGCCGGCGTTCCGACCCAGGTTGCCCCGCTCGTCGACGCGCTGTACGCCATACGTCAGCCGATCGACGCGCTCGACGAGCAGGTCATCCATGGCGACCTCAACCCCGAGAATGTGCTGGTGGCCCCTGGCCTGCCGCCGGCCTTTCTGGACGTCGCTCCCTTCTGGCGTCCGCCCGGCTTCGCCCTGGCGATGTTTGCGAACTGGATCGGTCCGCGGCGCGGCGACGTCTCGGTTTTGCGGTATTTCGCGGGACAACCCCACTTCGACCAGTTGCTGATCCGGGCGGCCATCCGCATGCTGCTCGTCATGACGGACGATCTGGAGAATTTCGAGGGTAGCTGGGAAGCGCGTGCCGCTTGGCTCGTCCTGCACCTGGAGCGTGATTCGCACCGGGGCCGGCCCCGCACGTAGCAGGCCATGGCCGCCACCGCGCGGAAGTCCAGCCCTTTCGCCAGGTGCATCGTGCCAGCCGCGACGTGCTCTGGCTTCGGCGTCAGCGCCTTGTCGGCCGGCGGCCCCGGGCGGAGCCGTTGGGGATGCTCGGTGGCGACGACGGCAGGCGGTTCGGCACCGGGGCGCCGTCAGTGCGGCGCTCCGGTGCTCTGCCAATCTGGCCGGCCTGCGTACAGCCCGCCTGCGTACAGCCCGCCTGCGTACAGCCCGCCTGCGTACAGCCCGCCTGCGTATAGCCCGCCTGCGTATAGCCCGCCTGCGTATAGCCCGCCTGCGTATAGCCGGCCGAGCGGCGCTCCACGGCCGAGGGCACAGCGCGCCCACTACCCTCGGCCGTTCCGTACCTGTCAGCGTATATCACGCTGGCGTGCACGGGGCGAGCGCGGATCGGACTGGCGGCCGGCCCTCCGCCCCACTCAGGACGAGTGGCGGACCGTGACGTCCGCGCGTTCTTCCTGGAGTTGAAAGGCGGCCGAGCTATCCCGGCGGTCCCAACCGCGATTCATTCCCTCGATCATGTTCTGTTCGGCCAGGTTGGCCAGTGGCATCGGCACGTTCATCTCGCGCCCAAGGTCCGTGGCGAGGCCGATGTCCTTGCGTGCGAGCGCGAAGGCGAAGCGCGGCGTGTCGAAGTCTCCCTTGAAGATGACCTCGGGGATGCCGTGGCGCAGTCCCATCTGCCGCCCGTACGCGCCGCCAAGGAGTACGTCGAGGAACTTCGCCGGGTCGAGGCCAGCCTTGACCGCCAGCGTGAACCCCTCAGCCAGGACGTGGCTGGACGCCAACCCGATCATGTTGTGACACAGTTTGGCCACGGCGCCGTTGCCGGCCTGACCGCAATACTGAATGTTGCTGCCAATGGCCTTGAACGCCGGCAGCGCACGCTGGAAGGCCGACTCGTCGCCGCCCACCATGACGATCAGGCTGCCGTCCTGCGCGCCCATCGGGCCGCCGCTCACCGGCGCATCCAGCGCGCAGATCCCTCTCGCCTTGAAGTCCGCGTAGATCTGGCGCGCCAGGCTCACCGAACTGGTGGAGAGATCGGCGTAGACCGCATCCGTCCCGATGCCGCTCAGGATCCCGTCATCGCCGAGCACGACGGCGGCGACCTCTCGCGGGCCTGGCAGCGACGAGAGCACTAGCTCAGCATCCCGCGCTGCCGCACGCGGGCTATCTGCCCAGACCGCGCCCTGCTCCAGGGCTGGCCCGGCGGCCTCGCGACGGACGTCGTTCACGATCAGGTCGTGACCATGCTCCTGGAGATTGGCGACCATCCGGCTGCCCATGGTGCCAAGACCAATGAAGGCGACACGCATCGTTGCACTCCCCCTGCTGGTGACCCGCCTCGGCCGGCCCGGCATCGGCACCGTGGCCGGAGCTCGGCGCGCGATCGCCGGCGACCCGCGCGAGCCGGCCCCAGTATAGCCCTCACGCCCCCCTGGTCCTCACGCCCCCCTGGTCCTCACACCTCCCCTGGTCCTCACCCCTACATCACCCTCATACCCGCTACAGCCAGCCCACCTGCTCGCCGCGCGGCAGCAGCCCGACCCGCCCGGCTGGCCAGCGTACCGGCGTACCGGCGTGCCGTCACGCCGGCACGCCGGCAGGCTGGCTTGACACCCCGCCTGGCACGAGGCTAGCCTGTCAGACAACTGAATATGCGGTCGTTGGCGCCCATGCTGTGTCGCAGTGGTAGTGGAGAGGCAGGGAAGCCCATGGATGCGCGTTTCCGTTCCACCGTAGCGACGTCCGCGTTCACGCATTCGGCCCTGAGCCGGCGGCGATTCCTTGCATTTGGCCTGGGGCTGAGCGCGCTGTCGCTCCTGACGGCCTGCGGTCAGTCTGCGCCAGCGCCGGCTGGGTCCGGCGAGAGCAAGCCGGCCGACACTAAACCGGCTGCCGCCCAACCAACGAGCGCCCCGGCGGCCGCGAAACCGGCTGAGGCAAAGCCGGCCGAGGCAAAGCCGGCCGAGGCAAAGCCAACGACTGCACCAGCCGCTGCCCCGAAGCCGGCGGCCACCACGGCCGTCGCACCGAGCGTCGGGATGGTCAAGGCCCCCGAGCCGAACCCGAAGCGCGGCGGCACCATCAAGCTCGGCGGCTTCGGCGACCCCGCCCACTTCGATCTGGACCAGTCGCCAAGCCTGGTCAACCTCTGGGCGCAGTCGCCCATGTACGACAACCTGATTCGCTTCAACCCGAACGACGGCGGCCGTACCATCATCCCGGATCTGGCCGAGAAGTGGGAGGTCGCGCCGGACGGGTCCACCTATACCTTCCACCTCCGCAAGGGCGTGAAGTTCCACGACGGCGCCGATTTGACCGCCGACGACGTCGTCGCGACCTTCATGCGCCGCAAGGATCCGCCCGAAGGCGTCGTAAGCATCCGCCAGGAGTTGTTCCGGCCGGTTAAGTCGATCGAGGCGGTCGATCCCCTCACCGTCAAGTTCACTATGAGCGAGCCGCGCGGCTACTTCCTCGAAGCGCTGGCGACTGGCTGGAGCGTCATCCTCTCCAAGAAGTCGCTCGAGGCGAATAAGGGCGATCTCCGCCGCGTCCCGAACTACCCGGGCACCGGCCCGTACAAGTACGTCGACTTCAAGCCACGCGACAAGTGGGCATTGGCGAAGAACCCGAACTATTGGAACAAGGAGCTGCCATACGTCGATGCCATGGAGCGCATCTCGATTCCCGAGGCGAAGGACCGTGGCACCGCCGTCCTGGCCGGCCAGATTGACTTCGCCGACAGCGTCTCAATGGACACCTACATGGAGGCGCAGAAGCACGAGGATCAGGTTGGGAGCCGCCTGAATCCAGTGACCTGGGCGAACACGACGACCTTCAACACCGAGAAGCCGCCCTTCGACGACGCGCGGGTGCGGCGGGCCGTTCACCTGGGGATCAACCGTCAAGACCTGGCCAAGGTGTACGAGCTCTCGGACAGCATCAACGTCGGCACCCGCTGGATCCAGCCATCCAGCCCACTGGCCAGCAACAAGGACGACAATCTGAAGCTGCCCGGCTACCGGCCCGAGAAGGACGCCGACGTCGTCGAGGCAAAGAAGCTGTTAGCGGCGGCCGGCTACGAGAACGGATTCAAGGAGCCGCTGGTCTTACTGCTGCGTGGGCTGACCGGGCCGGGCATCGAGGTGTACGCGCCGGCCTTCCAGGACATGCTCAAACGGTTCCTGGGGCTCGAGGTGGTCATCAAGCCGGTCGAGACGTCGGTGTACTGGGACACTGTGCGAGCGGGTGAGTACCACATGACCTGGGGCTCCCCCGCCGGCGCGATCAACGACCCATCTGACTACTGGAGCCAGTGGTTCAAGACGAACGGCCCGCAGAACTACGCGAAGTACTCCAACCCCAAGTTCGATGCCGTGCTGGCCAGGCTGGACAAGGAGCTCGACCTCGAGAAGCGCAAAGCGATCGCCAAAGAAGGCGAGGACCTGCTCGACCAGGAGTGCCCGATGTTCATGCACGGGTGGGTCAACCTCGCGCGGATCTGGCGTAAGGACGTGAAGGGGCTCAATCACGACATCGTCGGCAGCTACATCGTCACGCGCTACGACACGGTCTGGCTCGATCGGTAGCCCCGACCGATGAACAATTACCTTCTACGGCGGGTCATCGTGACCATCCCGACGATCGTCGGGATCACGATGCTGATCTTCCTGGTCATGCGGATCCTGCCCGGCGACCCGGTCTCCGTGGTTTTCGGGCAGGAATCGTTCGTCACGATGAGCAAAGCGGACCAGGAGCGCTTCCGCTCCGATCTTGGCCTCGACAAGCCCCTCTACGCCCAGTACCTCGATTGGATGGGAGCGATCGCGACGGGCGATCTTGGCCGCTCGTTCTGGCGAAACGACACCGTGGCCGACCTGCTGGCCCGGCGTGGGCCGATCACCGCGCAGATCGCCATCATGGCGGTCGTCTTCTCCTGGGTCGTCGGCATCCCGATCGGGATCATGAGCGCGACTCGACGTGGCACCTGGCAGGATCACGTGGTGCGGGTGCTGGCCACGCTCTTCCTGGCGATTCCGAGCTTCTGGCTCGGCGTCGCGGTGGTGTTGGTTGGCATCCTCTACTTCTCCTGGCGGCCGCCCCTGGAGATCTCCTACCTCTGGACAGATCCGTGGAAGAACCTTCAACTGACGACCGGGCCGGCCCTGGCGCTCGGAGTCGGAGCCGGGGCCTATGTGGCCCGGATTACACGCTCGTCGATTCTGGAGCTCCTGCACGCCGATTTCGTACGAACCGCCCGAGCGAAGGGCGCTATCGAGCGACAGGTGATCTGGCGGCACGTCTTCATCAACGCCGTCTTGCCGGTCCTGACGCTCTCTGGCCTGATCCTGGCCGGTCTGCTCGGCGGGTCGGTCGCCGTCGAGACCGCGTTCGGGGTGCCGGGGCTGGGCACCGCGTTGGTGCGGGCCCTGGCGGACCGAGACTACATGGTGGTGCAAAACCTGGTGCTGGTCTATGCCGTGATTTTCGCGGTCGTGAACCTGGCCGTGGACCTGGCGTACGGCTGGCTCGACCCACGGATTCGCTACGACTAGTCAGCGTCAAGCGCCGATACCGGCCGAGCGCGCGACTACCCGGCCGAGCAACCTGATACCGCCTGAGATCGGAGGGTGCGATGGCGCACGAACCGAATGCCGTCCTGGAGTCGCCGCCTTCAGCGCTGGTGCGTGTCGATCCGGCGCGGCCGTTCCCACGCGGTGGCCAGGTTGCTGGCGGCCTTCTGGGACGGCTCGGACGGCAGCGAATCTCGGGGTTGACGGCGGCTGCCACGGCCGCGATCGTCATCATCGCGTTCGCCGCTGTCTTCGCCGAGCAGGTCGCTCCGTATGACCCGCTGGCCGGGAACTACAGCGCCATCCGCAAGCCACCGTCGACGGAGCATTGGCTCGGTACGGACGACGTCGGCCGGGACGTCCTCTCCCGGCTGATCTACGGTGCTCGTATCTCGCTGACGGTCGGCTTCGGTGCCGTGCTGCTGGGCGATCTCGCAGGACTGTTCTGGGGCATCTCGAGCGGCTACCTCGGGCGCCGCTTCGACCTGTATAGCCAGCGGCTGTTGGAGGTGGTGCTGGCATTTCCCGGCCTCATCCTGGCCACGATGCTGCTGCTGGTCATGGGAGCCGGCATCCAGACCGTCATTGTCGCCATCGCGGTGACTCGGGTACCGGCCTGTACCCGGGTGATCCGCGCGGTTGCTCTGTCGACCAGGGAGATGGTGTTCGTGGATGCGGCCCGCGTCTCGGGTGCCTCAACGCTGCGCATCATGCTTCGCCACATTGCGCCGGCCTGCATCGCGCCGTTCCTGGTCATCTTTAGCGCCCACCTCGGCATCGCGATCACCACCGAGGCGGCGCTCAGTTTTGTGGGCGTGGGCGTCCCTCCCCCAGCTCCAAGCTGGGGGACGATGCTGGCCAGCGCCGCCGTCGGCAAGTTCAATCCACTCTGGTGGCTAGCCGTGTTCCCGGGACTGGCCATCACCGTGACGGTGCTGGCGGTCAACCTGGCTGGCGACAGCCTGCGCGACTTCCTGGACCCGCAGCTACGTCGCCGCATCGGCTAGTTGCCAGGGCGTCGGTTGCACGCACGCTGTCGATGCCGGGCGCTTGCGTGTCAGGGCGCCTGCCAACCACGGCGCCTCTCTGCCAATCACCCGCGCCGCCGGCCTACCGTCCCACCTCGACGACGACGTACTCCTTGTCGATCGTCACGGGGAACGTCTCAGCGACGTATGGTCCTTTGAGCATGCCCCCCATGCCCGGCTCGGTGTCGCCGTCCGCGCCCGCTTCGGCCGCCGCGGCAGCCACCTCGGCCGGTGTCGTGCCCGGTGCCGGGGGTGGTGGCACGCCCCCCTCGCCGGCCGCTGTGGCAGCGGCCTCCTCGGCCACGAGTTGCGAGCCGGAGGTGACGACGACGTTGTAGCGGCGCACTCGCACCTGGACCGGATCGAACCAGGACTGCCCGGTCCGGATGTCGAACTCCCAGCCGTGCCAGGGACAGCGCACGATCTCACCCGGGCGGCTGTACTCGAACTCGCCGACGCCGCCTGCCTTCAGGACGCCGTAGGTGTTACCCGTACAGAGTGGCCCGGCCTGGTGCGGGCAGCGATTCAGGAGTGCGAAGTACTCGCCGTTGACGTTGTAGACGCCAATCGAGCGGCCGCCGACCTCGACGATCTTGCGGGTGCCGGGCACAATCTCGTCAACCGTTCCGACCACGTATTTCGGCATATGCGTACGAACCCTCAGTCTTCAGTCATCGGTGAGAGGTAGCTTCTCCTGGCACTTCATGCCCGACGGCTGACGTCCTGGCGGGCAGGCGGTAGAGCTTGCGGGCATTCCCGCACATCAGCTTCTCCTCGAAGCCGTTTGGCAACTCCGTCTGCGGCAGACACGCATCCGGCGCGTCGAAGTCCCAGTGGGGGTAATCCGTGGCGAACATCAGTCTGTCCTGGAGCCAGGGCGCCTGCTCGAGCAACTGGACGAACTGATGCGGCACCGGCGGCTCTTCCATCGGTTGTGTGGTGAGCCAGAAGTGGTCGGCCAGGTATTCTGACGGCTTGCGCTGGAGCCTCGGCACCTCGCCGCGGAGCTTCGACCAGGCCGCGTCCATCCGCCACGCCAGCGACGGCACCCAGCCGAAGCCGCCTTCGATCAGCACGACCTTCAGCTTCGGGAACCGTTCGAAGATGCCCTCGAAGATGAAGCTCGCCACCTGGGTCTGGAACGCGATTGATTGGCCAGTGTGGTCTTCGATGTAATAGGACGGCCAGCCTGACCCGGACATAGGTACGCCGCCCATGCCGCCGACGTGGATGCCGAGTGGCAGGCCGTGCGCCTCGGCTGCCTCATAGATGGGCCAGTACTTCGGCCGGCCCAGCGGCTCGCTGGTCCGCATCGCCATCATGAGTTGAAGAAAACCCAGGTAGCGTCCGCGCCGCTCGATCTCGGCGACGGACATCGGGCCGTTCTCGTACGGAATCACCAGCCCGGAGCGCAATCGCGGCTCCGGCACCAGCCACTCGGCGATTTGCCACTCGTTGATGGCGCTGGAGAGGGCGGCCGAATACTCCAGGTTGCGCTTACTGGCTGCGCCCAGCAGCGGTTGTAGGATGCCATACTCGACGTTCCAGGCATCGAGGAGTTGCAAACGCATGAAGTCGAGATCCGAGCCTGCCGGCCCGCCGTTCGGCGGGTAGGCGTCGCGACGCGCCGCGTTCGGGTAGGTACGCGGCACGTTGGTGCCGGTGAACCCGCGCCCGCCGATGGTCTGGTGGTACTGGCGCCACTCGTCGGTGAGGAAGTACCGGTCGAGGGCGCGTGGGGAGGCCAGCGTGGGGTGGATGTCGCCGTCGATGACCGGATACCTGGTGTGCCGACGATCGGTGCTGGACTGGGCGAGCGTCACTACCATCGGGTGTCCCTTCTGCCTGGCGACGTCAGGCCCCCCTGCTCCACTCCCAGGCCGGCAGGAGGGGGAAGAACGGTCGGCACTCCTGATTGTCAGCGGTCACAGCGCTCGGCGGACGTAGCGGTCAGCGGGCGTAGCGCCCGAAGCCGTAGAAGCTCGCGGCGTTGTCGTACAGGATCTTGCTGTGCTGCGCCTCGGTAAGCCCGACCGGCAGCGCCTCCTCGGGGGTATCGAAGTGCCAGTGGGGATAATCGGTCGAGAACATCACCAGACTGTCGGCGTTGAGTTGCTCGAAGATCTGCTGCACGATGATGGGATCTCGCGGCAGATCGAGCGGCTGGAGCGAGAAGCGCATCCGCTCCTTGATGTACTCCGAGGGCAGCATTTTGACCCAGGGTGTCTCGCGCCGGAGCCCCTTCCAGACCTTGTCGAAGCGCCAGACGAAGCCCGGCAGCCAGGACCACCCACTCTCGACCATCGCCAGCCGGATGGTCGGGAACTTCTCGAGCAGGCCCTCGGCCACGATGCTCAGCAACTGCGACTGAAACACCGAGGCCATGTCGACGTACTCTTCGATATAGTGCGATGGCCAGCCGGCCGCCGTCATCGGGAAGCCCGACGCGCCCCCGAACTGGAAGCTTGCCACCAGATTGTGCCGCTCGATCGCCTCGAAGAGCGGCCACCAACGGCGCTGGCCGTACAGAGATTGGGCCACGATCGGCAGCATCACCTGGACGATGCCCGGGTGACTGCCGACTCGGTCGATCTCGGCAGCGGCCATCTCCGGCACGCGCGTCGGCACCAGCATGGTGGCGCGCAACCTGGGCTCGTTCGCCAGCCACTCGTGGATCAGCCAGTCGTTGACGGCGCTGGCCATCGCAGCGGCGGTGTCTGGAGCGGCGATGCTGTCCACGCTGTAGGAGCAATTGAGGATACCCGTCTCGACGTTCCAGGCATCCAATACTTGCTCTCGGATCAGCGTCAGGCTCGATCCGGGCGGTCCTCCCTCGGGCGGTTGGGTGCCAGCCCGGGCGCTGGTTGGGGCGCCGCTGGGATACGAGGTGTCGACCGGCCCCTTGAAGGCGGACGTCGAGATGTACTCACGCCAGTGTGCGTCCAGGTAGGGGAAGAGCGCCTGGGCCGAGGGCACGGTGCAATGGATGTCCGTGTCGATGACCGGCTGGCCGAGATCCATCCCCCAGGATGCTAGCGCCGTCGTGCTCTGCTCCATCGAGGTGCGCTCCATTGCGAACTGCGACTGGGGCATCCGGTGCGCCCATCGTCCAGTGTACCCCAACCGGACGGTCGCTACCCGTAGCGGTCACTCCTGGGTGCTCGATGTCGCCTTCCGCGCAGACGACGGCCGAGTCAGAGTCGGCCGCACTCCCGAGAACTCCGCGCTCCTCCGCCACATCGTCCTCAGCATCCTCAGATAGGACCGTTCGACTAGAGGCAGTCTGCCCACCAGGCGCTTCCCCGCCGTCGGCGCGGAGCAGCAGGCCGAGGTGAAGGCGGCGTTCGTCCGTGCCTGGACAAGAACGCCGCCGGTCTCCTCGCCTGGCTACCCGAGCAGTTGGCTACTCGAACGGCGCCGGCCCCGCGTGTCGACACGGGCGTGAGGCGTTAGCCCTGCCACTCCTTGGTGCCGCCCCAGATCGTCTCCAGGTTCTGGACGGCCCAGGGGAGCCGCTGACGGAGGCCGTCGCGGACTTCGAGCATCCGCGGCTTGCCGCCGGCCTTGTACAGCTTCTTGCCGATATCGCGGATCTCGGTCGCCTGTCGGCTCGTCGGCGCAATGCCGCCATCGGCTTTAACATCCGGCACGTCGTACAGCGTTACGATCTCGTTGAGCGCGGCCTGCGGGTCGCCGTCGGACGACGCTCCCTTGCCGCCACCGAACAGCTTGTCGAGAAAACCCATCGGTCGCTCCGATCCTCCTAAAGTCCCCGACGTGCCGGACGGTGCCAGCGGGGCGCCCTCCGACCGGCCGCGGGACACCGGGAGTATACTCCGCGCGCACACTCGATCCTCGAAGTGGACCCCCGCGGCGCAAGGACTCGTGATGGGAGTTGGATGCGGATTCTGGTAACCGGCGGCTCCGGATTTATCGGTCGGCACGTGGTCTCGGCGCTCGTCACCAGCGGCCACCACGTGCGGACCGTCCACCGTGGCGCTCCCCTCACGGGGGGCGACGCCAGGCCGGTGCCGCACCTGGCCGTCGACGTTCGCTCCGACGCTGCCCGCCACGCGGCAGCCGAGGCTGAGGCAGTCGTTCACCTGGCGGGCAGGGGGGATGTGCAGGCATCGTTCCGCGAGCCGTACGCCTTCAATGCGCTCAACGCACTCGGGACGCTCAACGTGCTGGAGGGCGCTCGGCAGGCCGGTGGCCACGTGGTCCTGGCCTCGACTCAGCGGGTGTATGCGCCTTCCGACGAGCCGCTGGCCGAAGACGCGCCGCTCTGCCCGGCCGACCCCTATGCCGTCTCGAAGCTCGTGGCCGAGAACTGGTGCCGCATGTACGCGGAGCACCTGGGAATCCGCACCACCGTCGTGCGGATGTTCTCAGTGTACGGCCCGGGGCAGGTCGGTCAGGGCTCGAGCGGGGTCGTCAGCATCTTTCTCGACCGTGCCCGCCGAGGCGAGCCGCTGGTGGTGCATGCCGACCAGCGACGCGATCTGACCGAGGTGTCGGACGTGGCGGAGGGTATTCGCCTCGCGCTCGAGCAGCCGGCTCCGGAGGCTGGCACGGCGCGTATCTACAACCTGGCGACA
Source organism: Chloroflexota bacterium (assembly GCA_020845495.1). The sequence continues at coordinate 88,300 of JADLFM010000241.1, read as the reverse complement.
GGCGTAGGCACGACCCTTGAAGCGCTCGCACGACTAGTCCGCGACGTGACCGGAGCGTCGTCGGAGGTGGTGCCGCCAACCGGGCCGTCAGCCGAGGGGCATCGCGTTGCTGACATCTCTCGGGTACGCCAGGATCTCGGCTACGCGCCGCGTATGACCGTGGAGGCCGGGCTGCGCCGCTTGCTCGCCGAGACCGGAGGACGAGCATGACGGCGCTCGTCCTGCTCAAAGCCCGGCCTACCGAGCTTCAACTCGCCGACCGGCTGCGCGATCCGGTCCCGGCCGGCCTGGAGCTCTACCTGGACACGGTCGATCTCGCGACCCAGGACGCTATGGACGGTGTCGTCGAGCGGCTGAACGCCCGCGGGCTGCCGTCCAACTTCGTGCTGCTGGTTGAAGGCCCCATTCGTTCGCTGGACGGCGAGTTCTTCGACCTCAGCCGCGACAGCGAGGCCGACCGCGAGCTTTCCCGCCGCATCGTCGACCTGTCGCGGCGAATCGGGGCACGGGGCGCCAACGTCCACGCCATCGCGCCGGATGCGGACACCCACGCGCTGACCCTTGAGAATCGAGCCCGCCTGCTGGAGCAGGCCACCGAGCCAGCCCGCTTCTTTGCGGATCTGGCCATCGAGGCCGGCATCGTTCCAACGATCGAGAACATGCCGCCGATCTTGCGGATGCGCGAAAGCGGCTTCTTCTACTCCGCCATCGGGATGCCGCCTCAGGATATGACAGCCCTGACCTCGGCCGTGCCCGGCCTGAAAATCGTGTTGGACACCTCGCACGCGCAACTCTACCTGAACGTTCGACGTGGCGTCCGCGAGGACGTGGCTGGCCAGAATCTCGGGCCGCTCTACGGGTTCGTAGCCGAGGCGCCGGGGGTCGACACCATCGCGGCGTACGTGGACGCCCTCGGTGACGACCTGGTTGCCTGCCACATCGCTAACGCGGCCGGCCTGCTCGGCGAGGGTATGCCCTATGGCGAGGGCGACCTCGATCTCGACAGCCTGGTCCCCTTGCTCGCGCGTCGGGCGCGCTACCTCGTCACCGAGACGCTCGAACCGGACAACAACCGAGCTGACTTGATGCGCGACGCCCGCGAGCGGGCCGAGCGTGCGCTCGGGGCGGGGCGATGACGCCGTTCGATCCGACTCGCCTTGATCCTACCGCACTGCTCGGGCGCCCAGAGCTGCCTCTCGACTGGTCCGCCGCCCGTGCGGCGCTGGCTGGGCGGCGGGTGCTTGTCACCGGCGCGGGCGGTTCAGTCGGCGCCTATCTGGCCGAAACCCTCCTCGATCTCGGCCCCGCTTCGATCGCGCTCCTCGACCACCACGATCACGCCCTCTTCGCATTGCGCCGCCGCCTCGACGACCTGATACGGGTACGCACTGAGGCCCCCGACTGGCGGCTCGTGCTGGCAGATCTGCGCGACGAGGCCCGCCTCGCCCGCACCCTCGCCGACACGCGCCCGGACGTGATCTTCCACATGGCCGCGTACAAGCACGTCCCGTTTGGCGAAGAGTTCCCCGAGGAGACGTTTGCCGTCAACGTGCTGGCGACCGAGCGTCTACTGGCCCACGCCGCCACCCTGGGCACTGAGACGGTGGTGTACCCATCCTCCGACAAGGCGGTGAACCCGCCTAGCTTCTACGGCGCGACCAAACGGCTGTCCGAGACGCTCGTCGGACGATACGCTCGTGAGACCGGCCGACGCTTCGTTGTCTGTCGTTACGTCAATATTCTGGGCACGAACGGCTCCGTGATCGAGACGTTCGCGGCCCAGGTGGCGGCCGGTCAGCCGCTCACTATCACCGACCCCAAGATGACCCGCTACTGGGTCGGGATGCGCGAAGCAACCTGGCTCGTCGTTCAGGCAGCGGCGCTCGGGCGGCCCGGACAGGTGTTGATGCTCGACGTGCCCGACGAGGTACCGGTCGTGGATATGGCTCGGCGCGTCGAGGCCTTGATGGCTCCAGGCGGCCCCGCCCTCGAACTGCGGGTGACCGGCCGCCGCCCCGGCGAGCGGCTCCGCGAAGAACTGGTCAGCGCGAATGAGGAATTCGTACCTGGACCGTGCCCGGGCCTGCTCGAAGTCGTCAATGGCCGGCGCGGTGAGAACCTCGACGCGGTCGGCAGCCACCTCGAGTCGCTCCGCGCCCTTCGGTCAGCCGGCGAGACTGCCCGCCTCAAGTCGGCCGGCATGGCTGCCGCCCAGGCGCTCCAGTAACCTGAACCTGTCGCCGCTGCCTTTCGGGTCTTGCGACCGGTCCGGTACAGTACCGCGCAATGCTCCTCCTCTGGATCGGCGGGGTCGCGGCCCTGGCCACGCTCACGAGCTTCCTGCTTGTCGGCATGGTGATTCGGCATGGCCGTGCCTTCGGGATGCTCGATCTGCCCCGGCCCGGCGAGGTTCAGGTGCGGGCGGTCCCCCGCAACGGCGGCTACGCCATGCTCGGCGCCGTCTGGCTCGCGGTCACGCTGGCCGTCTTCGGCCGCCCGCCCGAGGTTCACGCCCCACCGGGCGACGACTGGAAACTCGTCGGGGTGCTGATCGGCAGCCTGCTGATCGTACCGCTGGCGCTCGTAGACGACCGGAAACGGCTAGGCCCGGCGGCGCAGTTCCTGGGGCAAGGTGTCATCGCTACCATACCGGTCGCCTTTGGGCTGCGGATGGGCAGCATCGCTTCGCCGTTTGGAGCGGCCATCGAATTGCCATTCTGGCTCGACATCCCGCTGACGATCCTCTGGATCCTCGGGATGATCAACGCGATCAACCTGATCGACGTCATGGACGGGCTGGCGGCGGGCATCGTGACGATGGCGGCGCTGGTGCTATTCACCCGGAGCCTCTGGTTCGGACAGTACACGGTGGCCGTGCTGCCGCTCGCCCTGGCCGGTGCGGCCATCGGCTACTTGCCCCACAACTTCCACCCGGCCCGGATCTTCATGGGCACGTCCGGCTCGGTCTTCCTCGGCTACTGGCTGGCGACGATGAGCGTCATCGGCGGGGCAAAGGTCGGCACGGCGTTCGTGGTGCTCGGCGTCCCGATCCTCGACACGGCCTGGGTAATTGGGCGGCGGGTGCTGGCACGCCGGTCGCCGTTCCACGGCGGCGACGGCGGGCATCTCCCGCAGCGCATCCATGCCCTTGGCTTGAGTCAGGTCCGGACCGTCCTGCTGCTCTACCTGATCTGCGCGCTGTTCGGCTTCCTGACGCTTTCCCTCCACTCTCCCGTCGCGGGACCGTACCTCGTCCCGACGATGGCGAAGTTGTGGCTGATGATCGGGGTCGTCGCGGTCATGGCCGCCGTTCTGGTGACGGTGAGCGTGCTGTCGGTCCGGCAGCGGCGGCGGCGCGCCGAGCCAGGCCACGTCCATGGGCCGGATGCGGCCGAACGTTCCTCGACATCGTACTGACGAACACCACATCCGTCACCCATAGACCCGCTCGCTCGTTCTGTTCGGTGCCATGCTCAGACTCACCCTGCCGCTGCTTCTCGCGCTCGTGATGCTCGTCGCGCTCACGCCCGTTCCGGCAGGAGCCGAGCAGGCCGATTCGCTCGTCTACCTCGCCCTCGGCGATTCGGTCCCGTCCGGCACCGATACGGCGGATGGCGTCGGCTATCCGTTCCGCCTGGGGCAGCGCATCGCCAACGCGAGCGGAGGAACGGTTCGCTTGTTCAATCGCGCCCGGTCCGGCGAGCAGAGCAGCGGTGTGCTAGACGCCCAACTCGGGGATCTGACCGATCTGTCGCCCCAGCTTGTTACGCTGACGGTCGGCGCGAACGACTTCCTGACGCCGACGATCGAGTGTGTCGCCTCGACCTTGGACGATCGGTCGGACACCATCTGCTCGGCCTCGGATCTGCCGGGCGCCGTCCCACGCTTCGAGGGCAACCTGCGTGCAATCCTCGGCCGAGTGACGAGCGAGACGACGGCGACGGTCGTGGTGACGACCTACTACAACCCGTTCCCGCGCGGCTCGCGCTGTGCGCCCGGGCTGACCGACCTGGCCTTGCGCGGCCTCAACGGCTCGATCGTGCTCGCCGCCCGAGCCTTCCCGGACCGGGTGATCGTTGCGGACCTGGAGGCGGTGTTCCGGGGCCACGAGGGACGCGAGCCGGCGGGCTGGTTCTCGGCCAATCCGCTGCACCTCGCCTGCTCCGACATCCATCCCAGTCCAAGCGGCCATGAAGCCATCGCCGACGCCATCTGGTCGACGCTTGCGCCGCCGTTGGCCCGGACGGCACCGGCGGCCGCCGCCAACTAACAGCAGCACGCAGCGATGCCGGCCCCTGTCACTCGCGTCCGGCGCGGGGTGGCGTCATTCGTCGAACGTCACGCCTGGATGGCGGCGAGAGCGAGGCAGGCCGTCGACTCGGGCCAGCCTCGCCAGCCAGAAGCCAGACCTCCCGTGACAACCCGGCCGCTCGTGACTACCAGGGCAGGCCGGCAAGTTCCTCGACGGTGGGCTGACGAGACCGGAGCGCTTCGAGCCGCCTGGCCGCGCGAGCGTGATCTCTCCGTGCCCGACGCAGTGCTGTGGCGACTTGACGCGGCGCCGTGCCGCCGGGGACGTTGCGTGCCTGGACCGAGGCGCGGGGCGAGAGGCGGGGTGCACCCTGTGCGAGCATCGGCGAGTACGTCTCGAGCTCTTCGGCCGGGACGCGGGTGAAGCCGGCGCCGTAGTCTCGGACGATCGCGCCGACGACCCCGTGCGCCTGCCGGAAGGGGAGCCCCGCCCGGGTCAGGGAGTCGGCAAGGTCGGTCGCCAGCAAGAGCGGGTCCGACACCGCTGTCCGGAGCCGGTCCGGACGGACCTGGAGAGTGGCGACCATTTCGGCGGTCAACTGGAGGCAGGCCAGGCTGTCGTCGACGGCTCGGAAGTAGCCCTCCTTGTCCTCCTGCAAGTCCTTGTTGTAGGTGAGCGGCAGCCCCTTGAGCGTGACCAGCACCTGGACGAGCGTCCCTACCGCCCGGCCGGCTTTCCCGCGCACCAGTTCCGCCACGTCCGAGTTCTTCTTCTGCGGCATGATGCTGCTACCCGTGGCGTAGGCATCGTCCATCTCGACGAAGCCGAACTCCGCGCTGCTCCAGAGCACGAGCTCCTCGGCCAGCCGCGAGAGGTGCACGGCCACGAGCGCCAGAGCCGCCAGATGCTCGACCACGAAGTCACGGTCGCTCACAGCGTCCAGGCTGTTGGCCGAGAGAGCGGCGAAGCCCAGCAGTTTGGCAGCGTACGCACGGTCGAGGGGGTACGGCGCGCCGGCCAGGGCGCCCGAGCCTAGCGGCAGGACGTCTGCTCGCCGGTAGCAGTCCTCCAGGCGGGCAACGTCCCGCCCGAGCATCTCCACGTAGGCCAGCCAGTGATGGGCCAGCAGGACCGGCTGGGCGCGCTGAAGGTGGGTGTAGCCGGGCAGGATCAGGCCCCGATCTCGCTCGGCCCGATCGAGGAGCGCCGCCTGAAGGTCCAGCAGCGCGGCGAGTCCATCGAGCAGCAGGCGGCGGGTCCAGAGCCGAAGGTCCGTTGCGACTTGATCGTTGCGCGAGCGGGCAGTATGGAGCCGCCCGGCCGCATCGCCAATGGTCTGGTGCAGCCGCGCCTCGACGAAGCTATGAATGTCCTCATCGGCGGCGTCTGGGGGCGGGCCGTCCGTCGCGTCGAGCGTGGCGCAGAGCCGCGCCAGCCCATCGACGATGGCCCGCGCATCGTCGGCCGGGATGATCCCCTGCTTCCCGAGCATTCTGGCATGGGCGATGCTGCCGAGGATGTCCTCCCGGTAGAGCCGCCGGTCGATTGGCAGCGAGTCGTTGAACGTCTTCACGCTCGCCGCCGTCGCCTTGCTAAAGCGGCTGGCGTAGAGCGGCGCCGGCCCTCCCGAGGCCGGTGCCGAGCCGTCGTGCGCTGGCGCTACCTGGGTGTGAGAGGTGCTATCGTCGCTCACGCCCTCGGCCATCAACCGCCCGAGGCGTCCTCGGACGCCCCCTCCTCCTCGTCGTCCTCGCGCTGGCCCGCGGCGAGACGCATCATCTCGTCGGCGCTACCGCCGTCCAGGAGCAGTTGGGAGCGGGCCTGATTCTTCATCGGCAGGCCGACCAGGCTGATGAACCCGAGCGCTGCGTTGTGGTCGAACAGGTCGCCGGAGCCGTAGGTGGCGAGCGCCTCGTTGTAGAGCGAGTGCTCGGCCTTTCGGCCAACGGCGGTCGCGGAGCCCTTGAAGAGCCGCAGCCGAACCGTGCCGGTGACGTAGCGTTGGGTCGAGGCGACGTAGGACATCAAGTCCTGAGTGTGCGCCGAGAACCAGAACCCGTTGTAGATCAGGTTCGCCAGCTCCTGGGAGACGACCTGCTTGAAGCGCATCTGGTCGCGCGTCAGCGTCATCTTCTCCAATTCGGCATGGGCCGTATGGAGGACGATCGCAGCGGGGCACTCGTAGATCTCGCGCGACTTGATCCCCACGAAGCGGTTCTCGATGTGGTCGATCCGGCCCACACCGTGCGAGCCGGCCAGGTCGTTGAGCCGCAGGATCAGGTCGACACCCTCCATCGGCGCGCCGTCGACGGCGACGGGGATGCCGTGGCGGAGCTCGATCTCGACGTAGGATGGCTCGTCGGGCGTGTGGCGCGGGTTCATGGTCCAGGCGTAGGCATCCTCGGGCGGCTCGGCCCAGGCGTCTTCGAGGATGCCGGCCTCGATGCTACGGCCCCAGAGATTCTGGTCCACGCTGTACGGGCTGCCGACAGTAACCGGGACCGGGATGTCGTGCTCGTTGGCGTAGAGGATCTCTTCCTCGCGGGTCCAACGCCACTCGCGGACCGGCGCTACGATCTTGATGTCAGGCGCCAGGGCGTTGATCGAGACGTCGAAGCGGACCTGATCGTTGCCCTTGCCCGTGCAGCCGTGGGCGATGTGGGTGGCGCCCTCCTGCCGCGCGTAGTCGACGAGCACCTTGGCGATGAGCGGCCGCGCGAGGGCTGTCGCGAGTGGATAGCGCTCCTCGTAGATGGCACCAGCCTGGAGGCTCGGGAAGGCGAAGAAGCGGACGAAATCGTCCTTGGCATCGTGAACGAAGGCTTTGGTGGCGCCGGTCCGGAGCGCCTTTTCCTGAATCGATTGGAAGTCACGCTCGTTCCCGACGTCGACGGTGACGGCGATGACGTCGAGGTGATAGGTTTCGTTGAGCCACTTGATGGCGACCGACGTGTCCAGCCCGCCGGAGTACGCCAGGATAACCTTCTCCATACGGCTACGCTCCCGCGCGGAAGGATGCCACACGGGAGCGGCGGCGAGCGAGCGATCAGCAATCGGGGTCAGTCGCCAGAGCGCGGCTAATGCGCCGGCCGGCAGTCCCGACCGCCGCTACGTGACGACTGGTGCCCCGTACCTGACGGCTGATGACGTGCCGCCCACGCACCGCTCAGCGGAGCGACGAGGGCAAGATGTCGAGTTGCATCCGGTACTTGGCGACCGTGCGGCGGGCGATCTCGATACCCCGCTCGCGGAGCCGCTCGGCGATCTGTGCGTCCGTCAGCGGCTGGCCTTCCTTCTCGATCATCTCCTTGATGACGTCCTTGATCGAGAGGGACGGCGTGAAGAAGTGGCTGAACGGGATGACCTCACCATCCGGCAGCATCACGTATTTCGCCGCCGTCGCTCGGCTCACGGTTGACTCGTGGATGCCAAGCTCGGCGGCCACGGCGGCGCGGCTGAGCGGCCGTAGGTGCCGAACGCCATGCTCGAGAAACTCCCGCTGCTTCACGACCAGGCAGGTCGTGATGTTGTGGATCGTCTGACGGCGCTGGTTGATGTTTGCGATGAAGAGCTTCGCACGGCCGACGTACTGCTGAATGTGGCGCTTTTCGTCGGCGCTCAGGCTGCCATCTTTCGGCAGATCGGTCGACATCCGGGTGTAGAGCGGATTCACCCGGAGCAGGAAGCGCCGGGACTCCACCACCTCGACGTCGAAGCCGTTCTCACCTTTCGAGATGATGACGTCTGGCAGGATGTACATCGCGCGGGTATCGCGGTCACGGGTGTTGGTGGCCGAAAAGCCGTGAGCAGGATGTGGGTTGAGCTTCACCTTCACGAACTCCCAGACATCCGCCACAACGTCTGGCGAAACCTTCAGCTCGTGGGCGATCTTGCCGAACTTGTGCTCGCCCAACTCGACGAGATACCCCGAGATGATCTCCTGTGCGTACGGCTGGCTGATGCCCAGTCCCTCGAGGTACTGCAACTGGATCAGCAAACACTCGTGGAGATTCCGCGCGCCGACGCCGATCGGTTCCATGCCCTGAAGCTGGATGAGCACCTGACGAACGCGATCTTCCTCGACACTCAACTCGTAGGCTACCTCTTCGACCGAGGTCGAGAGGTAGCCCTTGTCGTCGAGGCTTCCGACGAGGTATTCAGCGATCGGCATATCGCGATCGTCGAGGATCGCGCCGAGATCCGAGAGAAGCTTTTCGGCCAGCGTCTCCTCGGAAGCGACCTGAGTCAGCGGGTCGAACTCCTCGTCGCCAAGGCGATGGCTGCTCGGCGGCGGCGGGTCGTCGTACATACTGATCGAAAGGTCATCGCGATCTTCCTTGGGCGCGACCTCATTCTGCTGCCGCTGGATACACCACGGGCAGATGGTCCCCTGGAGCTCGCTCCCACAGACCTGGCACGTCGGCACGTCGACGAGTTCGAGGGCCGGGTTGTCGTTCAACTCGGTTGAAATCTGCTGCTGGAGCTCTTGAGAAGACAATTCGAGGATATAGCTGGCTGCGACGAGCCGGGGTGAGACTTTGAGCGTCTGAGACGTCCCCAGATCTGGCGAGAGATCGAGATCCATTTCCATAAGGCGGACCCTCTGCCTCCTCTATCCGCGCAGATCGTCGCAAGAAGCGTGCCATAACCTTCCGTACACCTTGCAGCGGTGCCCAGGAGGCTCCTCCGAACCCGCGGTCCCGTCGGCGCGTACGCGTCTGGGCCGGGGCATTGAGGGACTCTGGCGCCGGCGCGATGCATGTACGTGTGGCCCGGCTCGTGCAGGCGGTGTCCCGGGCGGCGCCCGGCCGGCCAATCGGGACGCCCGATCCGCACGGCCGCTTCGTCGGACCCGCGAACGTCGGACGCGCCATCGCCCCGCTATCGAGCGGACGACCCAGACACGCCCAGCTATACCTGCAACGCCGACGCCTTCATTGTACGCCTTGATGTATGACAACATGAGCGGTACCATCCCGGACGTCGCCTCTGAGGCGAGGTCGGGCGCACCACTACAGGACGCACTACCACAGCACGCACTGCCACAGCACGCACCGCCACAGCACGAGCCGAGCCAGAGTCAGGGACGTCCGGTGCGCTCACCCCGCAGGCTCGAGTAGACGGGACCGGGGCCGTCCATGTAGCCAGGGCGGTACGACGCAACTCGAAGGGGGGAGAGATCATGGCGATGGCCACGCCACTGCCGAAGATGCTCGGCCAGCCGATTCGGCGCCGCGAAGACCCGCGGCTGATCACTGGCACCTCACAGTACGTGGACGACATTCATCTGCCGGGGATGCTCCACGCAACGTTCGTGCGCAGCCAGTACGGACATGCGCGGGTGAACGGGATCGACACCGCCGCCGCACTGACGGTTCCGGGGGTCGTCGCCGTCTTGACAGCGGCGGACATCCAGGGCGCGACGACTGGCCCGATGCCGTATGAGTTCGGCTTCGAGGGGCTCGAGAACGTCAAGAACCCGCAGCGAGGCCCGCTCGCCACCGACAAGGTCCGTTTCGTCGGCGATCCACTGGCAATCGTGGTCGCCGAGACCCGCTATGCCGCCCGCGATGGTGCAGCGGCTGTCGAGGTCGAGTACGAGCCGCTGCCGGCTGTCGTGGACCCGGAACAGGCGCTCGAGCCAGGCGCACCGCTGCTGTTCGAAGAGTTCGGCACCAACCTCGGCCACACTCAGTCACTCTCTCACGGCGATGTGGCCGGAGCATTCGCGGCAGCCGACACGGTCGTCAGCCTCAAGATCGTCAACCAGCGGGTCTTCCCGGTCGCGATGGAGACACGTGGCGCCCTGGCCGACTGGCGGCCTGGCCGCCCCGGAGACTCCGGGGAGTTGACGATCTGGACCTCGACGCAAGTGCCGCATGCCGTCAAGTCGAAGCTGGCGGCGCTGCTCGACGTCCCCGAGAACAAGGTCCGGGCGATCGCACCGGAGGTGGGCGGCGCGTTCGGCAACAAGGTCGACGTCTCACCCGAGGAGGCGATGGTCTCGATCGCGGCGATGCGGCTCGAACGGCCGGTCAAGTGGTCGGAGACCCGCAGCGAGAACCTTCAGGCCGCGATGCAGGGGCGCGGCCAGACCGACATCATCGACGCGGCGGTGCGTGCCGATGGCAGGATCATCGGGCTGAAGATCACGGCGATCTGCGACATCGGCGCCTACTACCAGTACCTCTCGCCGGTGATGGGCACGCTCACGGGCCTGATGATGCCGGGCACTTACGACGTCCCAAACATCAGTTTCGAGTTGAAGGGTGTCTTTACCAACAAGACCCCGGTCGGCGCCTATCGCGGGGCCGGCCGCCCGGAAGCGACGTACCTGGTCGAAACCACCGTCGATAAGGTCGCCCACACGCTCGGGCTCGACCCGGCCGAGGTGCGTCGAATCAACTTCATCAAGAAGGAACAGTTCCCGTACACGACGCCATTCGGCGCAAACTACGACACCGGCGACTACGAGCGGGCGCTCGATAAGGCACTCGCCGTGTCCGGCTACCGGAAACTCCGCGAGGAGCAGCAGCAGGCCCGGTCGGAGGGCCGCATCGTCGGCATTGGCGTAGGGTCGTACGTTGAGATCTGCGGCTTTGGTCCCTGGGAGAGCGCGACGGTCCGGGTCGAGCCGACCGGCAAGGTGATGGCCCACACCGGAACCTCGCCGCATGGCCAGGGCACCGAGACGAGCATGGCGCAGATCGTTGCCGACGTGCTCGGCGTCGGGATGGACGACATCGTGGTGCTACACGGCGACACGGCGATGACCCAGACCGGCATCGGGACATTCGGAAGCCGCAGCGCGGCGGTCGGCGGCGGCGCGATGGTGCAGGCTTCGGAACAAGTCCAGGCCAAGGCCAGGCGGATCGCCGCGCAGGCGCTGGAAGCCGCGGTCGACGATATCGAAGTCGGGCCGGACGGCTTCGCGGTGCGGGGCGTCGCGAACAAGGTGATGACGCTCGCGCAGATCGCCGGGCGGGCGTACGGTGGCGCGGTCCCCGAGGGTGACGAGCCGGGCCTGGAGGCGACGCGCTTCTTCAAGCCAGCCGACTCCGTCTTCCCATTCGGCGTGCATATTGCCGTCGTCGAGATCGACCGCGACACCGGCCGGGTTCACCTGCGGAAGTTCGTGGCGGTCGACGACGTTGGCAATGTCATCAATCCACTGCTGCTCGACGGTCAGCGCCACGGCGGCATCGTGCAGGGCGTCGCCCAGGCACTCTGCGAAGAGGTGGTGTACGACGAACATGGCTCGCTCGTTACCGGCACCCTCTCTGACTACTCCATCCCGACGGCGGCCATGATGCCGATGTTCGACCTCGACCGCACGGTGACGACCACGGACCGCAACCCGCTCGGCGTGAAGGGCGTCGGCGAGGCCGGGACCATCGGCTCGACGCCGACGCTGCGGAACGCGGTGCTGGATGCGCTCCAGCCATTCGGCGTGACCGACCTCGATATGCCGGCGACGTCACTCAAGATCTGGAACCTGATCCACGGCGCATCGTCGCATGGCGATGCCGCGAATGGTGCGGAGAAGCCACGATGAACGTTGCCGTCAGCGTCACGGTCAACGGGAAGAGCTATCAGAACGAGGTCGAGCCTCGGCTGCTGCTCGTCCACTACCTGCGGGACGTGCTCGGTCTAACCGGCACGCACGTTGGCTGTGACACGAGCCAGTGCGGCGCCTGCACGATCCTGATGAACGGGATGGCCGTCAAGTCGTGCACCCTGCTCGCGGTCCAGGTGGATGGGGCGGACCTGCTGACCATCGAAGGGCTCGCGCAAGGCGGCGAACTGCACCCGATCCAGCGGGGCTTCTGGGAGGAGCACGGCCTCCAGTGCGGGTTCTGCACGCCCGGCATGATCATGACGAGCGTCGACCTGCTCGAGAACAATCCGACTCCGTCCGAGGAGGAGATCCGTCACGGCATCGAGGGCAACCTCTGCCGCTGCACCGGCTATCAGAACATCGTCAAGGCGATCCAGTACGCCGCCCGTGAAATGTCCGGTTCGGCTCCCTGAACTATCGGCAGGACGGGCGTGGCATTGGCAGCAGCCCGTGCTCGCTACCGGGAACGACGAGGCGGGATTACGGTCCTGCGCTCGCCAGTCGGGCGCTGGCCGACGCCAGCGCCCGAGCGTTCCAGTGGTCTGAGGCCCGCCTGGGAGCGGCCTACAGGTCGTCGATGGCCTTCTCGGCCCGTTTGAAGCCCTGGAGCACCGATGCTTCAATCTCGCGCAGCAGTGCCCGCATCGCCGGCTTGAGCTCGGGCAGCACCCGCTCAGTAAGGATGTCGCGGCCGACCGCGTAGGAGTCGCCCCCGAACAGGGAGAGTGCCGCGTCAGACGCGCGATCGCTCACCTGTTCGACTGGCGACGGCTTGCACACGGCCCGGCGAACGAAGAAGGCGATCAGTGCGGCCACCACCGCCAGGCCGACGAACGCGCCGATCTGCGTTCCGCGATTGCCACCGTCCCAGTCGGTCCAGGTCTCCTCGGTGCCCCGATCATTCTCCATCCAAGTCCTCCACAACTACCCTGGCGCCGATCCGATGCTCGGCGAGGCCCCGCTCCAGCGTGGCAAGGTCTATGCCAAGCATCCGAGCCGCCGCGTGATGATTGCCATTGGTGCGATCGAGCGCGCGCATCAGCAACTTTCGCTCGACCTCCGCGAGCACTTCGGGCAGCGATTCGCTCCGCTGAAGCGCCTGATTCAGGTCGATGACGTTCAACTCGTCGATCTCGTCGAGGGCGAGATGCTGGCTGGTGATGATCCCACCCCGCGCCATGATGACCGCCCGCTCGATCGTGTGCTCGAGCTGACGCACGTTGCCGGGCCAGTCGTAGGCGATCAGCGTCTGTATCGCCTCCTCGGAGATGCGGGCTGGCGGCGAGGTTGGCGTGTAGCGGAACTTGACGAGGAAGTGTTCGACGAGCAGCGGGATATCGTCTTTGCGCTCCCGCAATGGCGGGACGTGGATCGTGACGACGTTCAACCGATAGTAGAGGTCTTCGCGGAAGCGTCCGGCGTCCACCTCTTCCTTCAGGTTACGGTTCGTGGCTGCGACGATCCGGCAGTCCACCTTCACGGCGATGCTGCCGCCGACGCGCTCGAACTGCTTGTCTTGGAGCACCCGGAGCAGTTTCCGCTGGGTCGAGAGCGTCATGTCGCCGATCTCATCCAGGAAGATCGTGCCCTTGTGGGCCATTTCGAAGCGGCCCTTGCGCTGAGCGACCGCACCGGTGAACGAGCCCTTCTCGTGGCCGAAGAGCTCGCTCTCGACGAGGGTTTCGGGCAGTGCGGTCAGGTTCACCTTGACCAGCGGGCCATTCCGGTAGTTGGAGTGCGCGTGGATCGTGTCCGCGACGACTTCCTTGCCGGCGCCGGTCTCGCCCATGATCAGCACGTTCGCGTCGGTCTGCGAGATCATGCCGATCGTCTTGTAAATCTCCTGCATGCGGGGGCTACTGCCGATCATCCGCTCGGACAGGTCGCGCTTCTCGAGGCTGTCTCGCAGCTTGCGGACTTCCGACGCGAGCGACTGGTACTCGAACAGGCGCTGGACCCGCAGCAGGACGTCGTCGATCTCGAACGGCTTGGTCAGGTAGTCGAACGCTCCGAGCTTCGTCGCCTCGATGGCCGACGAAGCGGTGCCGTAAGCGGTCAAGATCAGGACAGGAACTTTCTGACCTTGCGAGCCGAGCCGGCGGAGGATCTCGATGCCGTCCAGGTCTGGCAAGCGAAGATCGAGGATGAGCAAGTTCGGGTCGATCTGGGGCACGGCCCGGAGCACTTCGTTACCGGACTTGACCTCCGCAACCTGATAGCCCTGCTGACCCAGGACGTCAGAGAGGAGCGACCGGATCGACGCGTCGTCGTCGGCGATGAGTACGCGCTTTGCCGGAGCGGCGCCATTCCCGCTCTGGGGCGTCTCAACGTCCGGAGTCGGGGCGGTCGTGTCGATAGGCATCGGTCGGTCGGACCTTTCTACTGGTCGTGACACAAGCGCGGTCTGGACACGTCGACGGCGCTCGGTTCACGCTCAACGTGCCGCCGGCTGGGCGCGAGTGTGTGCCGCGCGACTGCGCCTAACGGGATCGCTGAACGAGTCTAGTATGCCACACCTGCAAGATGTCCCTCGCCGTTCTTCCTGCCAGGTTGCTGAATGCTTCGCGTGCGTGAGCCGCGCTACTTGAAGACACCTCGGGCGATACGCCCACCCGGACAGCCGGCTCGTCCGACCACGGGCGCACCTGGCCGCGGGCTCAGTTGATGCGCCGATCCCGGCCAGACCACTCCTTCTCGCGAAGCACGAACTTCTGGACCTTACCGGTGCTCGTCTTCGGCAACTCGCCGAACTCGATTGCCTTCGGGCACTTGAAGTGGGCGATCCGCTCTCGGCAGAAGTCGATCAGTTCGCGCTCGGTCAGATCCACGCCGCTCTTGGGCACCACGAACGCTTTGGGAACCTCACCCCACCGTTCGTCAGGCACGGCGATGACGGCGACTTCGAGCACGCCCGGGTGCTGGTAGATGCACTGCTCGACCTCGATGGTGGAGATGTTCTCGCCGCCTGAAATGATGATGTCCTTGGCTCGGTCCCGGAGCTCGATATAACCGTCCGGCTGCATGACCGCCAGGTCGCCGGAATGGAACCAGCCGCCCCGAAACGCCGTCGCGGTATCCTCGTCACGCAGGTAATATCCCGTCATGACGTTGTTGCCGCGCATCACGACCTCACCCAGCGTCTCACCATCGGCCGGGACGTCCTGCATGTTCTCGTTGACGACGCGCACCTTCTCCGCGATGCTATAGCCGACGCCCTGGCGGGCTTTGAGCCGGGCGCGCTCCTCGATTGACCGCCCGTCCCACTCGCTCTGCCACTCGCAGACGGTGTGCGGCCCGTAGGTCTCGGTGAGGCCGTACACATGGACGATCCGAGCACCGAGCTCCTCCATCTGCGCGATGATCGAGGGTGACGGTGGCGCCGCGGCGGTGGTGACGGTCAGGGGCCGCTCGACTCTCCCGAGCTTCGCGGCCGGATCGTTCACCAGCCCGATCAGCACGGTCGGCGCGCCGTTCAGGTGAGTAATACCGGCCTCGCGGATCAGCTTCCAGACGTGCGCCGTGTCGATCTTCCGTAAGCACACGTGGGTGCCGCCAACGGCCGTGACGCCCCAGGTGCAGCACCAGCCGTTGCAGTGGAACATCGGCAGGGTCCAGAGGTAGCGGCTGTCGCTGGTGATGCCGCTCGTCAGGCATTCGCCGATGGCGTTCAGGTAGGCGCCGCGGTGGTGGTACATCACTCCCTTGGGGCGGCCGGTCGTCCCGGACGTGTAGTTGATCGAGATGGTCTCGTACTCGTCCTCGACCGGGATAGCAATGGCCGCCTCGCTGCCAGTAGCCAGGAACGTCTCGTAGTCTGGTCCCTCGAGCATGGTCCCGCCGGGCACGTCGACGATGTTGATGAAGCGTTCGACCGTCTCCAGCCGGTCGGCGCAGCGCGCGATCAACGGTGCAAGCTCGGTGTCGACGAGCAGCACCCTTGACCCGGAATGGTTCAGGATGTAGGTGATCTCATCCGGCGAGAGCCGGGTGTTGATGCTGACGAGGATCGCCCCGGCCAGCGGCACGCCGTAGTGCGCTTCGAGCATCGGCGGGATGTTCGGGCAGAGGATGGCCACCCGGTCACCCTTCTGAACACCCAGTGCGGTCAGCGCGGAGGCAAGCCGTCGGACCCGGTTCCGCATCTCCGGGTAGGTATACGAGCGGTCGCCGTAGACGACGGCCGGCTTCGTTCGGAAGACATCGGCACTGCGCTCGAGGAACAGCAGCGGTGTCAGCTCGGTGCGGTAGACGAGATCTGGCGACATTACCCCACCCCGCTCGTCGAACGTGACTCTCGTCGAACGTGACTGTCGCTCGAGTTGGTCAGGCCGCTCGAGCGAAACGATCTAGTGCCCGACACAGTAGCAGACGCGCTTGCCAGGCGGAAGTGATGCTCTCGAAGGGGCGACCGCCAACGTCATCCTTGCCAGCGCGGGGCATCAGTCACCGCGATTGGTGGGCGCGGTCTGCGGCGAGGCGGTCTGCGGCGGAGCGGTCGGCGGCAAGGCGGTCGGCGGCACGGCGGTCGGCGGCGGGCCTGGCAGGCTGCTGTTCGATTCGCGTGTGGTCCCACTCCAGGCGTCGCGCCCGCCGCCCACCAGGGTTGGCCATGTGCCACAATCGTCCACCACGACGAGTTGAACCGTCGCGCTGTCCTCGTTCGGGCCACGCCGCACGAAGAACGTGACGCTCGTCGTGCCCGGCGCCAGCGGCACCGTCACGTTGCCCGTCAGGCCGGAGCGTCCCTCCACGTCGATCGAGGCGTTCGTCGCCGTGCCGAACCGCAGTTCACGCAGGGTGTTGTTCGGTGTCCCGCCGTTCCGTCCGGCCGTAATGGTCGCCTGCACGAGGTTCGGACCAGCCGGCACAACCGCCACCCGATCGGCCGGGCGAGGTGTACAGGCTGTCACCTGCACCTCGTACGCACCGATGTCGCAGAGGCTGCTGCCGTCACCGTTCCCATCTTGGGGACGTGTCACCCCCCGCTGATCGGCGGCCGGGCAACCCTGATTCGTGCCCGCGTCGATGGCCGGGCTGCCGGGGAGCAGCGCCTGGGTGCGAGTTAGGCCGCCGTTGTCGGCCAGCGGCCCGAGCATCGGACCGGTGTTCGTGTGGTCTCCTTGCGCAGTCAAGCCACAGGTGTTGCCGTCTTCCAGGTTGTACCCGTCGGACGTGACCTGGCTTATCGGGTCGCCTCGATAGCAGTTCGTCAGTGTGCCGAGGTGCCGGTTCGCAGCCAGAATCGTGTTACGCAGCACGGCCGTCCCGTAGCCGCCCACGGCCACGCCAGGACCAGCGTTCTCGGCGATAGTAATGTTGGTCAGGTACGCGGCGATGGGAGCGCCGCTGTGCCAGGCGACGTAGACCCCGGCGAGCGGGTAGATGCGCTGGGGGCCGGTGGCGTTCCCGCTCACCGTCACGTTCATCAGGCTCAGCCCGGCGCTGACAATGATACCGGGGCCGCGATTGCCGCTCACCGTCGAGTCAGTCACCATCAGGGGCGCATCCGCCACGATCCCTGCGTCGGTACTCTCGGCGACCGTTGAGCGCGCGAGCGTGGCGCTGCCGCTCATATGGTGGAGGCCCACCTCGCCGGCCCCGGCAATCGTCAGGTCGGTCATCGTCAACGAGCCGCCGTTCTTGATGCCCTTCTGACCGCCGGTGAGCCTGGCTCGGCTCACGATGGCTTCACCCAGGTTCTCCAGACCGATGGGGCCGCCACTCAGGTCAGTGTCCACCACACTCAGGTTGCCGAGGTTGACGATCAGCGCTGTCAGGGGGGCGCGCGCGCCAGGCTGAAGCCGGAGCGACTCTACCGTCAGCCGGCCGCCCGGGCGGACCTCGAAGATGCCCTCGCCAGTTTCGGTCACGACGGTCGTACTGCCAGCGCCTGCGCCCGAAAGTCGCAGTTCGGACGTCACGTCGAGATCGCCTGCCAGTGCGGCATCATCGGCACCGGTGAGGAAGAGGACGTACGTTCCGGCTGGCAGGGAGATGGTGTCGGCACCTGCCCGAGCATTGGCCTCCATGATGGCTGCGCGCAGCGTGCAAGCGCCGTTGGCAGCCGCGCACACGCTGTCGCCGGGCTGTGCGTCCGCCAGATCCTGGGTCGTCGTGACCACGAGCCCGCCAGGCGGCGGCGGAGGTGGGGGCGGCGGGGGAGATAGGGGCGTCTGGGCCTCGAAGGCGCCGATGTCGCAGACGGCATTGCCATCGCCGTTCCCATCACGCGGACGCGGCGCGCCGCGCTGGTCGACCGGCGGACAGGCAGCATCGGAGCCCGCGTCGATCGCTGCGCTACCGCCGAGCAGGGCGTGGGTCTTGGAGAAGCCGCCATTGTCGGCGAGCGGTCCGAGCTTCGGGTCGACGTTCGACCGGTCGCCGGTCGCGCTGAAGCCGCAGGTATCGCCGTTGTCCAGGTTGTTGCCGAGCGACGTCATCGGCCCAGCGCAGTTGCCGCCGGCCGAGTAGTAGACCAGGCTGTTCTGGAGACGGAGTGTGCCGCCGGCGTTGACGAGCGACCGGCCCGCGCCGGGCGCATTGTTGTTGGCGACGGTCACGTTGAGCAAGTTGGCCCACCCCTGATTGTGGAGCCCGGCTGCGCTGTCGTCGGACGTGTTCCCGCTTATCGTCGAGTTGGTCACGGTGAGGGCCGTGCCGCTCGCGTTCAGGATGCCGCCGCCAACGCTGGGGCTCTGGCTTGGAAACGTCTGGAGCGCCGAGTTGCCGCTGATGGTGACGCGGTCAAGGGTCAAACTCAGTGAGCCAGCGTTCAGGATCCCGCCGGCGTTCCCGCCGGAGCTGTTATCGGCGACCACCGCATCGGTGAGGATCATGGTTCCGAGGTTGGCGATGCCGCCACCGTCCCCGCAGCACTCGACCTTGTTGCGAGGACCCGAGCCGTTACCGGCAACGATGACTCGCGTGCCAGTCAGTGCCCCGGTGTTGTAGATGCCGCCGCCGCCCGCGGGGCCTTGTGCAGAATTGCCACTCATCGTGACGTCGGTAAGCGTGGCAGTGCCGTTGTTGGCGAGGCCGCCTCCGCCGCGAAAGCTGGCGTGGTTGCCACTCACGGTACTGTTCCGGAGGGTGAGCGTGGCGCCGCGATTGAAGATGCCAGCACCTTGATCTGTGCCCGGTCCGGTCTGCCCGCCGGTTACGGTCAACCCCTCGAGCACGACCGCGATCCCCGGGGCCACGACGTCAAGGATGCGGTCGAAGAGCAGGCCATTGCCGATCTGGACGACCGTCTGGCCGGGACCGGCTCCACTGATGACGACGCTGTCGAGGATGTCCAGATCGCCGTACAACCCGGTGTCGTCGATGCTGCCGTTGAACGGCGGGCTACCTGGTGGCGCCGGTTCGATCCGCGACAGCACGTACGTCCCGGCCGGAACCTGGAGCGTGTCTCCGCCGGGCAGGGCATTGGCCTCCATGACGGCAGCACGTAGGGTACAGATGCCAGAGGGCGCAGAGGCGCAGACGCCGTCGCCGGGATTTGCATCCGGCTCGTCGGCCGTGCTGTTGACGGTGAAGGTCGCGGCAGCCGTAGCTGAGGGCGCGCTGGACAGCAGGCCGACGGCCAGGGCGAAGACCACCAGAATCGAAAGGTAGCGAAGGAGTGGATAGCGCGCCATAGCGAGCTCTCCTCATGCGCGTCAGAAGGCGCTCGGACCGCCGCCCACGAAGGTCGGCCAGTCGCCGCAGTCATCCGTGACGACGAGGGGCACGTGTGCGGGCTGTCCGCGTACCTGCCGGTGCACGACGCCGCTAACGCTGGCCGCCCCGGCCGGCAGGGCGACCGTCTGGTTGTTCCCCACCCCGGTCTGAGGGCCGATGTCGACAGTCGCGTTCGTCATCTGGCCAACGCGTACCTGCCGTAGCTGATTCGGGTGCCCCAGGGAGTTCGACGTCGCCTGGATGGTGAACGTCAGCAGGCCCTCCGCGCCAGGAGCGACCAAGACGGTCACGTTCGGCCGGGGCGAGCAGACGACCGGCTGTGGACCGACCGTGCCATCAGCTTCGTAGGCGCCGATGTCGCACACGGCCACACCATCGCCATTGCCGTCACGCGGGCGCGGCTGTCCGCGCTGATCGCCAAGCGGACAGCCGACATTCGTGCCAGCGTCGATGGCCGGGCTGCCAGCCTGGAGGGCACGCGTCTGAGTGGGGCCGCCGTTGCTCGCTAGCGGCCCGAGTTTCGGGTCGGCGTTCTGAAGGTCGGTCGGCTGGCTCAGGCCACACGTCGTACCGACGTCGAGGTTGTTGCCTTGCGACGTCATCGCCACGTCGCAGTTGGGCGTGGCCGAGCTTGCCACGACGGTGTTGCGCAACACCGCCGAGCCGTTGATGTCCGACGCGCCGCGCGCTGCCGTGTTTCCGGCGAGTGTCACGTTGACGAGCGTCAGGTTCGTACCGCTGATGCCGCCACCGCGATTGTTCGCGCGGTTGTCGCTGACGGTAACATTGGTAAGCAGGGCAGGGCCGGCGTTCGCGATACCGCCGCCGCTGGGGATGATCCCGCCGACTGCGCTGTTATTCGCGATCGTCGCGCCCAAAACGGTCAGCGCTCCCTGATTGAAGATGCCACCGCCGTCCGCGCCTCCGAAGGCGGTGTTAGCGCTGATCGTTACGTCGAGTAGACTCGCCGTCCCAAGATTGAACAGGCCGCCGCCTCCGGATGCCTCGTTATTGGCGAGAGCAACCGCGCGCACGATGAGGTTTCCGCCGTTCCGGATGCCGCCGCCCGGACCGGTGAACGTCGCGTATCCGCCCTGCACGGTCAGGCCCGTCATCGTCACGGTTATCCCGCGCCGACCGGAGTCAACATCGAAGACCCGATCGCCCTGGCCGGAGAACCCGCCACCATCGACGACCGTCGACCCGACACCGGCACCAACGATCGTCAGGTTGCGCGTAACGTCCAGATCTCCGGTAGCCGCCGCATCTTCACCATGTCCAGCAACGGTAAGGCGGTACAGGCCAGGCGGCACCACAATCGTGTCGAACGCGGAGAGCGCGTTGGCCTCCATGACAGCAGCCCGGAGCGTGCACGCGCCGGACGGGCTGGATGCACACACGCCATCGCCGGGATTCGCATCTGGTTCGTCAGCCGTGCTGGTGACGGTCACCGCCACGCCGGCAGACGTGGGTACCGGGTCGCCGGCCGTCGAGATCGTCACCCCGAGGACGACCGCGGCAAGGCCCGAACGGAGCCATCGCCAGGAGAGGTGCATCATCGCGCATTCTCCTCGTTTGATCTGGACTACGATACACCAGAGACTGTGAGCGTGCTCTGCCATCGGCCAGATACCTGTGGGGTTACGGCGTGGGGTTACGGCACTGACAGACGCGCGTCACACCGTCTCCAGCGTGCATGCAGATATAGACGACGGTCTGTGGCGAACGACCTGGATGATCCGGGT
Organism: Chloroflexota bacterium; assembly: GCA_020845495.1. Next base: position 67,005 of record JADLFM010000241.1, on the reverse strand, counting down.
CTTCTGACTCCACATCCCTCTCGCCTGAGAGATCACCGACCTGCCGCTCAGGGCGCGCGGCTGGCGCCATGTGGCGACTCAGGCCACGGTCGGGCGAATCACCGGCACGGACCATGCGGAGCAGGTGTCGCGCCGGCCGTCGCCGGCGAGGGAGGTTCACGTGCACGAAACGAGTCAGGGGCGCGATCGCCCACCGGGCCAGACCAGCGGGAGCCCGCAGCGGCCACCGCACAATCTCGCGAAGCCGATCACGGTCGTGAATCTGGCGCAGGAGACTTCGACGCTTCACCAGGAGCCGGCCTGGCAGCATGGCGACCGCAACGCCCGAACGCTTGTCAAGGAGCCGGACCTTCGCGTGGTGCTCACGACGCTCAAACGAGGCGGCGTCCTGCGGGAGCACGAGTCGCCTGGCACGGCGGCCGTTCAGACGGTGAGCGGACACCTGCGCCTCCAAATCGAGGGGCAGACGATCGACCTGCCGGCCGGCCAGATGGTGATGCTTGCGCCAGACATGCGACACGACGTGGAGGCATTGGAGGACAGCGCGTTCACGATCACCATCGCCTGGAAGGCGGGCATGCGGGACGAAGCCTGATACTCACGGACGACCACGGTGTGCGTCGCCGCACACTAACCGGCCGGAACGGGTACCATTGAGGCTGGCGTCGTGGTGACCACGGCGCCAGCAGGTGTGATGAGCGACAGCCCAGGTGCCACAGCGCCCGTTGCCAAGAGACGGGCCACTACCCCGCCGGGTCGTGCCTTGCGCGACCGGATACCCTCGCTGCCCTTCATCTGGTGGGCCATCGGGCTGGCGCTGACAGCCGGTTTCGGGCTGGGCATGGCCCTCTTCTTCGTCCTTGCTTCCGGTCAGCAGGCTGCCATCTGGTGGCTTGCGGCTGTCCAGGCGCACGGGCACATCCAGCTCTTTGGCTGGGGCGCCATGTTCGCGCTGGGCGTCGGGTTGTACTTCCTGCCGCGCCTGCGTGGCTGTCCATCCCCCGATCCGGGGTCCGTTCGCGCGGCCGCCTGGCTACTAGGCGGCGGACTGACATTACGGGCAATCTCGCAGCCGACGTTCGCGGCGCTCGCTCCGAGCGGCATGCGCACGGTCGTGGGGGGCGCGCTCGGTATCTCGGGACTGCTCGAACTGGCTGGCGCCGCGTTGGCCGTGGGAGCGCTCCTGGCGGCGTCGCGCAAGGGTCCACCGCTCGCCAGCCGGGCCGGCCTCGTCGCGGTGCTCCCCTTCGCGCTGGCCTTCTTCGTCTGCCTCCTACTCGCGCTGGCTATCGACGCCGCCAGCCTGCTGACCGAGGCGCAGGCGACGGGCCTGGTGCCCGGCCCTACGGACTGGACGGTCGTTCACCTCGGGTTGACCGGCATGCTGGTCTCAATCGCGGTGGCCATCTCGGCGCGGACGTTTCCGCTCTACCTACGACTCCGGGTTCCGCCCCAGCGGGAGTTGTTCTCGGTGTTCGCCATCTACGTGGTGGGGTTCCTGCTGCATGCGACGTACGCTCTCGCGCTGCCAGCGGCCCTCCAACTCTTGCCGGCTCTCGGCTCCGTGCTGGAGGGATTGGCGCTGCTCGGGCTCGTGGCAACCCTCGACGTCCCCCTCAGACAGAGCCGACGCACGCCGGCCGGTCAGGAGGGGCCGCCGCTCGGGGAGTATCGTGCCGCCGAGTGGCTGATCGTGCCGGGCTACGCCTGGCTCGGTATCGCCGGGCTGCTGCTGGTCCTCGAAGGGTTGTCCTGGTGGGGAATCGTGCCGTCGCCGCCGCTGGACGCCTCGCGCCATGCCCTCGGCGTGGGACTGGTCACGTTGCTGATCCTTGGGATGGCTGCCCGCTTGCTTCCCGGCTTCTCCGGACGGAAGCTCTACTCGGTGAAACTCGTCTGGGCCACCGTCTGGCTCGGGAACGCCGCGGCGATCCTGCGCGTTGCGCCGCTGTTCCTGCCGTCGTCCCGCCTGAGCATGACGCTGCTCGGTATCTCCGGCCTGCTCGGACTCGCGGCGGTCGCCTGCCTGGGTTGGAACTTACGGCAGACCCTGGCCGAACGGCCGGTCACTCCCATCACGGCTCCACGCTGTCGGGCCGCGGCCCGACGTTCGAGCAACCCCCAACGCAGTCAAGACATCACGATATAGGGAGAGAGCTATGCCAACCACGATTATCCGTGATTTCCATGAGTCCGCTACGTTCCAGCCCGAACGCTTCTCAGGGGTGGGACTCGGCCAGACCGAGCGCGTCAAGGCCGTACTCACCTGCTTCGAGCCCGGTCAGAACATCCCCGTGCACAGCCCCGGGATCGACATGATCCTGGTGGTGCTCGAGGGTGAGGGCACCGTTGTAGCCGGCGACAAGGAAGCAGAGGTCGGTCCTGGCGCAATCGTGGTCGTGCCAGCCGGCGAGGCGCGGGGTGTCAAGGCGAACACCCGGCTCATCGCGGTGCACCTCGTGTCACCGCCACCGACTGAAGCCGATCACGCACAGGTCCATTCGAAGCTTCAGCAAGGCACGTGGCGCTAACCGCCACCCGTCCACCGTTCCGCCTGGGGCTGCTCGGGTTGGCCGCTATCGGCCTGCTCGCCGGCCTCTGGGCGGGGCTGATCCGGCTCGGCTGGGCGGTCCCGTCGCCAGACGCCGCGCTCGCCGCCGCGCACGGCCCGCTGATGGTGGCGGACGTGCTGGGCGTAGTGATCGGCCTGGAGCGGGCCGTCGCACTGGGCCGGACCTGGGCCTTCCTCGCGCCGATAGCAGCGGGATTGGGCGGACTGGCGCTCATCGCCGGCCTGCCCGTCGCCCTGGGAGCCGGGCTTTTTACTGCCAGCAGCCTGCTGCTCATCGCCATCTTCGTCCAACTCTTTCAGCGTCGGCCAGAGTGGGCGAGCGCGATGCTGGCGGCTGGCGCGGCGCTCTGGCTAGTAGGCAACGTGCTCTGGCTCGCCGGCCGTTCGCTGCCCGAGGTCGTCCCCTGGTGGGCCGGATTCCTCGTCCTGACCATCGCCGGCGAGCGGCTAGAGCTCGCGCAAGTGCTGATGCCGGCACGCGTCCAGGGCCTGCTCCTGGGCGCGTCCGGTCTGCTGGTGGTCGGCCTGATCGTGTCGGTAGGGTGGTACTGGACGGGCGTGCAGATCGGCGGTGTCGGGTTGATCGGGCTCGCTGCGTGGCTGGTCCGCTACGACGTCGCCCGCCGCACGGTACGGCGTAGGGGAGTTGCCCAGTTCTCCGCGGTCTGCCTGCTGCTCGGCTATGGCTGGCTTGGGTTGGGGGGGCTGTTCTGGCTCCTCGGGCCGAGCCGCTTTCCGGGCGCGTTCTGGTACGACGCGATGGTCCACAGCGTATTCCTGGGCTTTGTCTTCTCGATGATCTTCGGCCACGCTCCAACCATCATCCCGGCCGTGACCGGCATCCAGATTCCGTTCCAGCGGGTGTTCTACCTGCACGTGGGAGTGCTCCATCTCTCGCTAGCACTCCGCATCCTCGGCGACCTGACGACAATGCTCGAGGCGCGGGCCTGGGGCGGCCTACTCAACGTCGTCGCTATCCTCATCTTCGCTGCGCTGACCGTGCGGGCCGCGCTCCGCCCGTCACCACCGCTCGGCGCCGTGCGAGCGCGGCCGGGCGGCACATTCAGCAAGGCTCGGGGTGCACCGCCGGAGCCGCCTGTGCCATCGAGCCGCGCCGATGCGCCGGCGTCCAGGCCGGACACGCCACTCACGGGGCACTGACGTGGTCGACATGCCGACCTGCGCGGCCGGCGTCCCCTACCTGCGCGTGCTCCCAGCCGAGGCGATGGCCGAGCTTGGGCGCTCGATGCGGCACCGCCACGTCGAGCGGGGCGAGATTCTCGCGCTGACCGGCGACCCGGTCGAGCACCTGACGGTCGTCGCGAACGGGCGGCTGAAGCTGGTGCAGTCCGCGAGCGGCGGGCGGGAGCAGGTGCTTCGGACGCTGGGGCCGGGCGAGTTCCTGGGCGAGCTGGCACTCTTTACAGTGGCCCACTACGAGGGTGATTTCGTCGCGCTCGAGCCATCTGACGTCTGCCTGGTGAGCCGGCAGGCCATGCACGATCTGATCGGCCGCTACCCCGACGTCGCGGTTCGGCTGATGGAGGCGCTCGCCCAACGCCTGACCACCGCCGAACGCGCTATCGGCGACCTCGGCCTGCGCGACGTCAGTCAGCGTCTCGCCGGGGAGCTTCTCCGGGCGGCCGAGGACGGCGAGCGGACTCACGACGGCATCAAGGTTCGACTGACGGTACCGTGGACCGAGATCGCCGCGCGGATCGGGACCACCCCAGAGAGCCTGAGCCGCCGTCTCAAGTCGCTTGCGGCCGAGGGCATCCTCCGTCAGGAGCGGTCGAGAACCGTCGTCCTGCTCGATCCTGACCGCCTGCGCCACCTGGCCGACGGCTGACTGCCAGCAGGCCGAGGCACCGGGCCGAGCCAACGAGCCGAGCCAACGAGCCGAGCCAACGAGCCGAGCCAACGAGCCGAGGCAGTCTCCTGAATCCAGTTCTGAGCGCGCTCAGAAGTTGGCCCCAAGACTTGACGTACGTCAAGGCGGCAGCCCGCCAGTCAGGTCGATACTGACCGTGACACGAGAACGTTGGGAGGCCGCGATGGACGAGTACGTTGAGGACGTCGCTACCGACGCCGAGGATGCGTACCACGTGACCCTGGAAACGACGGTCGGAGAGGCGTTGTTCACGGTAATGGGAGCCGCCGAGATCTTCGAGCGGCACGGTTGCCAACCCACCATCGAGTGTACCGACGAACACCACATCGAATACATGCTGGCCGACGTGGAGTTGGTCTGCCACATCGACGACAGCGTCGCATTGATGGACGAGTTGAACGCGGCCATCGACGCCGAAGAGGCGAGCCGCGCTGAGATGGCCTGGGCCGCGGCCTGAGCCGGCGGCAACTGCGTCAGCATTCACTGAGCCAGCGCATACTACCTACGCCAATACCGGCTGACTGAGCCAGCGCACTGTGGATCGACGTCCACAGTGCCGCCGCTCGTACAGCCTGGATTACCAGACACCGATGGAGAGACGACATGCAGACGATCGACACGTTGAAGGGCGAGCACGACGCCGTCCTGGGCGTCCTCGCGCTGTTGGAGCAGGCGACGGGCGCGGCCGAGCGGGGCGCACCGGTCCCGAAGGACGTCTTCACCGACGTTGGTGCGTTCTTCTCGGTCTTCGTCGACCGCTGCCACCACGGCAAGGAAGAGGGCGAACTGTTTCCGCGTCTGACGTCGCCCGAGGGTGTAGCGCTGGTCCAGCGGCTCGAAGCTCAGCACGTCGATGGTCGCCGGCTGGTAGAGGCGTACGTCGCGGCCGTCAACGGCTACCAGCCTGGCGACAGCGTGTCCGGTGCCCGGCTGGCCGGTGCGGCGCGTGCCTACACGGCCTTCCTGCGCGAGCACATCGACCTGGAGAACCGCGAACTGTTGCCCGCCATCGCCGCGTTGGCGCCCCACGACCGCGATCTGATCGAGGCGTTCGAGCGGATCGAAATCGAGAAGATCGGACCAGGTGTCCACGAGCGGCTGCATGGGATGCTCGACGGCCTGCCCGCGCGCATCACGCCGTGGCTGGCCCCGGCACGCTGACACACCGGAGGAAACACCCGCGCTCTCCGTGTCTGGGGGCGCCGGGGCGCCGATTGGAGGCGGCGCCCCGGTTCCTTCCACGCTGTGGGCAGCCCCACGGCGCAAGACTGTCCCGAGGGCGCCGGTTATGCACGGCTCTGGACGGTTAGGGAACGTACGGCCTTCTACCCTCGCCGCTGGTGCCGGAGCAGGAGTCGGCCGCTCTCGACCTCAATCAGGGCGCCGCCCGCCGGACCGAACCGCGCTCCCGTCTATGAGCCCGGTAGCCGATGCTCTGGCGACGATGCCGCCGTGTCGGCCGGCGAGCGGCGGTTGATGACCTTCACCAGTTCGGCCACCATCTCGTAGCGGCCGAACGACGGCATCAGATAGGTGCCGTCGCACCATGCCTGGGCCTCGGCCAGGAACTCCTGGGACTGGCGAATCCCCTCTTCGATGCCGCGGTCGCCGGCCAGCCGCATGCGCTCGCGGAGGTGGTCTGGGATCGAGACGCCTGGTAGCTCGTGGTGCAAGAACTCGGCGTGGCGGTAGCTCTGGAGCGGCATGATGCCAAGCAGGAACGGGATCGGGATCTTGCCCACACGATCCAGGAACGCGTGCAACTGCTCCATATCGTAGAGCGGCTGGGCCATCACGTAGTCCGCGCCGGCCTCGATCTTCTGATAGAAGCGGTCGAGCTCGAGCTCCAGATCGTCGGCGACCGGGTTCACCGCGCACCCGACGTGGAACTGTGCCGCCATACCGATCGAGTTACCGGCCCAGTCCTGGCCCTCGTTCATCCGCTTCAGGATCCGTATCAGTCCGATCGAGTCGACGTCCCAGACGCCTTTGGCGTGTGGAAGGTTACCCATCCGGGGCGGATCGCCGGTCAGCGCCAGGATGTTGCGGATGCCGTGCGAGTGCGCTCCCAGTAGCTCCGACTGGAGCGCCATCAAGTTGCGGTCACGCGTGGTGAAGTGGATGATCGTGTCCAGGCCGACGCGCCGCTGAATGTGCAGTGCCAGGCTGACGCAGCCCATCCGCACCCGCGCCATCGGACTGTCACCGATGTTGATGCAATCGACCCCGGCCTCGCCGAGGAGCGACGCGCCGTGCATGACCTTCGACGGATTCAACCCCTTCGGAGGGTCAAGTTCGACGCTGATCACGAAACGCTTCTGAGCAAGTGCGCTCTGAAGTGGCGTCGGCTCGACGCTGACCGCCGATTCGATCGTCTCGGGCGGTGGGGGGGGCGTGGCGACCGGGAAGATCGTCGGGAGCGCGGCGGTGGCACTGTACTCCGCGAGTGCGCTCCGCATAGCGGCAATGTGCTGCGGCATCGTTCCGCAACAGCCGCCGAGCAGCCGTACCCCGGAGTCGACGAAGTGGCGCGCGTACTCGCCGAAGTACTCGGGCGTCGAGAAGTAGACGTAGCGTCCATCGAGCCGGCTCGGCGCGCCCGCGTTCGGCATGGCCGACAACTGCGCGAAGAGCGGCAGCGCCATCTGGCGGACGGCATCGTAGGTGCTCTGGGGGCCGACCCCACAGTTCACACCGATGACGTCTACCCGGTGGCTGGTCAGCACTCGCGCCACGTCGGCCGGGCTCTCGCCGGTCAGCATGCGCCCGTCGTCGGTCAGGCTCACCTGCGCGACGATGGGCAAGTCCGACGCATCCTGAACGGCTCGGACGGCCTCTTGAAGCTCCAGCAGGTCGCCGAATGTCTCGAGGACGATCAGGTCGGCCCCGGCCTCCAGCAGCGCATCGGCCTGCTCCCGGAATGCAGCCCGCGCGTCAGGCGCCGAGATCGTCCCGAGCGGCTCGACGGCCTGCCCCAGCGGTCCAATGGCGCCGGCCAGAAAGACCGTCTCGCCGCACTCCTCGCGGGCCTCCCGCGCGATCTTCACCGCCCGGAAGTTGATGTCCCGCACCCGGTCCTCGAGGCCAAACGCCGCGAGCTTGAAGCGATTCGCGCCGTAGGTGTTCGTCTCGATCAACTCGGCGCCGGCGCGGATGTACTCCCGATGGATCCGCTGGACCAGCCCGGGCTCGGTCAGGTTCAACTCATCGAAGCAGCGCTCGTAGGGGATACCACGGGAATAGAGCATCGTACCCATCGCACCATCGGCGAGGATCGGGCCGCGCTCCAGCCTCTCGAGGAAGGGGCTTCTCATAGTGGTGAGATTGTACGCCACGAGGTGTACCGCAATCCCCTTCTGTCAGGTAGACGCTCGTCTCCGCGCGCTCCAGGCAAGCGCACGCTCACCCAGGTTCTGTCCTGTCGCCCAGACACGGGGGCAGGCGGCGTACAGGGGGACTGGCGGGGTACACGGGAAGTGCCGGGCGAGGGGGACAACCCGGGTAGAACCAGGGGCCAGTGGCCCCAGCATCTACGAACCTGAAGCGGACCGCTCGTCACAGGCCGCTCCGCCCTCTCTGAGGTGGCGTGGGGCGTATGGACAGGGCTGCCAGCGCCCTCAGACCGCGCCCGCCAGTGTCTCGCGGCGGGCCTGCTCGTACCAGGCGATCGTTTCGCGAAGGCCGGTGCGGAAGTCGGTCTGGGCCCGGAACCCGAACTCGCGCTCGGCACGCGATACGTCCAGGCAGCGGCGCGGCTGACCGTTCGGCTTCGACGGGTCGAACTCGATGCGGCCGGTGAAACCAGTCAACTCCGCGACCAGGTGGACCAGTTCGCGAATCGTGATCTCCTGGCCCGAGCCGAGATTGACCGGTTCGGTGCTCTCGTAGCGCTCGGTCAGCAGGGCGATGCCTTCGGCCGCGTCGTCGACGTAGAGGAACTCACGGCTCGCCGTGCCGTCGCCCCAGACCTCGATGGATGGCGCACCGGCGTCGCGGGCGTCAAGGCACTTCTTGATGAGGGCCGGGATCACGTGCGACGACTTCGGATCGAAGTTATCGCCGGGGCCGTACAGGTTGACCGGGAGGGTGTAAACGGCGTTGAAGCCGTACTGGTCCCGATACGCCTGCGCCTGCACCAGCAGCATCTTCTTCGCCAGCCCGTACGGCGCGTTCGTCTCCTCCGGGTACCCGTTCCAGAGATCTTCTTCCTTGAACGGGATCGGCGTGAACTTCGGATAGGCGCAGATCGTCCCAACGATCGTCATCTTTTCCACGCCGGCGAGCCGCGCCTCCTCGACGAGTTGGACGCCCATCATCAGGTTGTCGAAGAAGAAGCTGCCAGGGTTCTCCCGATTGGCGCCGATCCCGCCTACGACCGCGGCGAGGTGGACGATGACGTCCGGGCGGCTGTCACGGATGGCCCGCCGGCAGGCTTCGCGATCCACGAGATCGTAGTCGGCTCGGCGGGGGACGAAGACGTCCGTCGCCCCATGCTCCTGAAGCTTCGCTACGACACGGCGACCGAGGAAGCCGGAGCCGCCGGTCACCAGTACACGCCGAGTCGACAGGTCGAGGGGCATCAGGATGTCCTTTCGAAGCGAACGGGCCGAGCCTGAGAGGGTGCTCGCCGTTCCGACACTGAGCGAGGGATTGTACGGCCCGTCTCGAAGGCGCCGCCACCACGCGCTCCTCGTCGCCGCCACCACGCGCTCCTCGTCGCCGCCACCACGCGCTCCTCGTCGCCGCCACCACCTTCCTGAAAGTCGTCCGCCAGACCATCTAGACTGGACGACGGCCGAGGCCACTCGCACACGGTTGACGTGGTCTGGCGAAACCACTGCTTACCCGTCAGGGCACGCCGTGTGGAACCGATCGTGCGGGCAGGTGAGCGCAGTACCCAGGCCACACCACCCGGGCGCGGCAACAGTTGGCGGCGCTCATTTCGGCTCATAATCGCATCGGCGCATCTGGGAGTAGGGGTATGACGACATTCACTCCAGGTCGGCGCACGCGCGTGGTCATCGTGGGGGCCGGCTTCGGCGGGCTGCGCGCAGCCCGCGCGCTCAACGGTCACGGCCTCGACGTCATCCTGGTCGACCGCCAGAACTACCATCTGTTCCAACCGCTGCTGTATCAGGTCGCGATCGGCGGCCTGGATCCGGGTGCCATCACCGCACCCGTCCGAACGATCATCCGAAACTGGCCCGACGTCCGCTTCCGGCTTGCCGAGGTCCACGACGTCGACTTCGAAGGCCGTGAGGTCCATACTACGAACGGTCCGATCTCGTACGACTACCTGATCCTGGCGGCGGGCTCGGTGACGAACTTCTTTGGGCAGACCCAGGTGGAGCAGCAGGCATTCGACCTGAAGCATCTGGACGATGCGCTGGCGCTCCGGAACCACATCCTGAGTGCCCTCGAGCGCGCCAATGAAGAGCGCGACCCAGAAGCCCGTCACATCCTGCTGACCTTCGTGGTGGTGGGTGGCGGCCCGACCGGCGTCGAGTTCACTGGGGCAGTCGCTGAATTGCTGCGACATTCGCTCCACCACGACTACCCGGACCTTCAGTCCGAGCAGGGGCGAGTCATCCTGATCGAAGCCGGTGAGAGTGTCTTTGGAACCTTCCCGCCCGATTTGCAACGGTACGGGCTCGAGCGGCTGAACGAGCTTGGCGTCGAGATACGGCTCGGGACGGCCATGTCGGACGTCCAGGGCGATCGGGTGACCCTCAAGGATGGCTCGATGCTTCGGGCCGGTACCCTGCTCTGGTCGGCCGGCGTGCGAGCGGCGCCACTCGCCCGTGCCCTTGACGTCCCGAAGGCGCGGGCCGGGCGGCTCGTCGTCGGGCCGGACCTCAGCCTCGCCGATCGTCCCGAGGTCTTCGTGATCGGCGATCTCGCCTACCGAGAACAGGATGGCGCCCCTCTTCCGCAGTTGGCGACGCCGGCGATCCAGCAGGGCAGTTACGTCGCGAAGGTTATCACCCTCGGCCGCGAGCGAGGCCGGCCGGCCCCGCCCTTCCGCTACCGCGATCCCGGCACGATGGCGACGATCGGACGGGCTGCCGCCATAGCGAGTTTTCCCCCGAACGCGATCCGCAACCTGTTGCCGTTCCTGCGCTGGGGGCCGTTTCGCTGGCTTCCCTTGCCACACCTCTGCCTGACCGGACTGGTCGCCTGGGCCATGTGGCTCGGGTTGCACCTGTGGGAACTGATCGGGTTCCGGAACCGACTGGTGGCGCTGCTCGATTGGGCCTACGCCTACGTGCGATTCGACTCGGTGGTGCGCGTCATCAGCGGCCCGCGGCGCTCACTGGCGGTCGACACTGTCCTGACAGGCAGTTCGATGGCGGATCGCCGGCCATCGGGTGCTCTGGAGGCTGCGGAGGTTGGGGCCGTCGCCGAGGAGCAGTCTGCTTCCCCGCTTCCACCGTCACCCATGCCACGTGCCGACGCTCCGGCGGTCCCGCGCCAGCCAGAGCCTTCGGACGCTCCACCGCATCCAGACGGGGCGCCTGCGGCAGCGCGCCCGGAATCGTCAGACACCCCTCCACACCCGGACGTGCCGTTGCCCCGACGTGGCACCCGGCGCTGAGACCACGAGATGCCGGGTCGGGTTGTCGCCGCCTGGGCGGTCCATCTCTATACCGCGCTCAGCGCGCCGCTCGGCGTCTGGTCGGTCTTCGCCATCATCGACGGCGATTTCCGGCGGGCCTGGCTCCTGCTCGCCGTCACGGTCGCCATCGACTCGACAGATGGGATGCTGGCCCGGCGCGTCCGGGTCAGCGAGGTGTTGCCCCGGGTCGACGGCCGTCGCCTGGACGACATCGTCGACTACTTCTGCTGGGTCATCGTGCCGGTGATCCTGCTGGTGCAGGCTGGCTTGCTCCCCCTCTGGGTGACGCCGGCGCCGCTCCTGGCGAGTGGCTACGGCTTCGCCCAGACGCAGGCGAAGACGGACGACGACTTCTTCCTGGGCTTCCCATCGTACTGGAGTCTGGTCGGCTTCTACCTCTTCATCTTCGGCTCGCCGTCCTCCTTTAACACGGCGATCGTCCTTTCCTTGAGCGTCATGGTCTTCGTGCCGATCCGCTATCCCTACCCTACCAAGACGCGTACTCTCCGCAGCCTGACCCTGACGCTCGGGTGGCTCTGGGGCGCTGCCATGCTTGCATTGATCCTGCTGCCGGAGCCGCCAGGTTGGCTCGCCTGGGCGAGCCTCGCCTTCCCGGTCTACTACCTGCTGCTGACGATCTGGTTCTCGCGGCGGCGCACCCACGGAACGCCCCCGCCCGCGCGGTCATTCCCTGACCGAGGGTGAGCGGCTAGCGCCGGGGTAAAGGTGCGGCCCCGGGCCGGGCTACCATGCCCCGGACGCCCCGCCATCCCACGGCGGGCGCGAACGGAAGGACAGGGACCGTGGAGTTTCGTCGCCTGGGAAGAACGAACCTGAACGTATCGCTCGTGGGGCTGGGCTCCGGCGGACGCAGCCGCCTCGGACAGGCCCATGGGCTGGCGCAGCAAGACGTCACCCGGATCGTCCGGCGGGCGCTCGACCTCGGCATCAATCTGATCGACACCGCGCCGGCCTACGGCGAGAGCGAAGCGCTGCTTGGGACCGCCCTGGACGGCGTCTCGCGTGAGAGCTACTCCCTCTGCACCAAATTCATGCCGGTTCAGGATGGCGCGCTCATGCCGTCTGACGCGCTCCGCACCTCCCTGGAGGAAAGCCTGCGCCGGCTGCGCACCGATCGCCTCGAGGTGCTGTACCTCCACGGCGTCCGGCCAGAGTGGCATGCGCGGGTGTTGGAGCGTTTCCGTGAGCCGCTCGAACAGGCGCGCCGCGACGGGCTGATCCGCTTCCTCGGCGTCACCGAGAACTTCCAGGATGATCACGCCCACGGCGCCCTTCAGGCGGTCCTGCCGCTCGGGCTGTTCGACGTCATCATGGTCGGCTACAACGTGCTCTCGCCAGCCCCAGCTCACCACGTGCTGCCGCGCGCCCTGGCCGACGACATCGGCGTCGTCATCATGTGCGCCGTGCGCGGTGTCCTGCTCCGCCCCGAACGAATCCGCGAAGTCGTGGGCGAGTGGAAGGACCAGGGCATCCTTCCACGTGACGCCGTGCCGGACCACGATCCGTTGGGCTGGCTGCTCGGCCCCTGGGCCGACACTATCCCGGCGGCCGCCTATAAGTTCGCAGCAGCCCATCCAGCCGTCGGGTGCGTGCTGACCGGTACCGGCCGGCTGGAGCACCTGGAAGAGAACGTGCGGGCGATCCTCGGGCCGGGCCTGCCGCCGGATCGCATCGAGCGCGCCATCGCGACGTTCGCGCCGGTCTCACGTAACGCCTCGTTCTAGCCGACCGGCGCCCCTCGGCTGACCGGCCGTGCAGAGGAGCGGCACGGCCGGTCAGCCGAGGCCAGTCTGCCAGGAGTCTTCTCAGCTCGGGGTCTTTGCGAGGAGGAAGAATGCCATTCCAGCCATGAGGTAGATCGCCAGAAGCTGCACGCCCTCCAGCCAGTTGGACTCGCCATCCAGACAGATGTAGGCGAAGATTGCGGTCGTTAGCCCGAGGATCACCAGTTCGAGCGGCGTGAAGATCAGGTTCAACGGATGTCCGAGGACGAGGCTGAAGAACACCAACGCCGGCCCAACGAAGAGGGCGATCTGGGTGCTCGAACCGGCCGCGATCGCCAGCGTCACGTCCAGGCGGTTGTTCCAGGCCATCTTCAGCGCGGTGAAATGCTCAGCGGCGTTCCCAATGATCGGCACGATGATGACGCCGATGAAGAACTCCGTCAGGCCGTACTCGCGCGAGACCGGCTCCACCGTGCCGACGAGCAGTTCGCTCGCGATGGCGGCGCCGACGGTCGCCGCGGCGAGCACCCCCAACGCCTTCCAGACGCCCCAGCCCTCGTCGCTATCTTCGGATGATGCCGGCTGCTCCGTGCCGGCATGCTGGCACTTGCCTGAGCCTGCCAGTCGCGGCTGGCTGAGGAAGACGGTGTAGGTAAGGTAGGCAAAATAGGTCAGGAGCAGGACCCCGGCCATCAGCAGGCTCAATTCCTCGATGATGCCCGGTACTGGCAGTGAGTGGGCGAAGGTAGCCGGCAGGTACAGCCCAGCCACGGCGAGGATCATCATCGCGGCGGTGAGGCTGGCGTCGCGGCCTTCATAGTGTTGCCTGCCGTGGCGCAAGCCGCCGGCCACCAGCGACATCCCGAGCACCAGCAGCGTGTTGCCGATGATCGAGCCGGTGATGGACGCCTTCGCCAACGTCAGCAGGCCCCGCTGGATGGCAAACGAGGTGATGATCAGTTCGGAGGCGTTCCCGAACGTCGCGTTCAGTAGGCCGCCCGCCCGCGCCCCTAGATGATGGGCGAGGTGTTCAGTCGCCTGGCCCATCAGGCCCGCAACCGGGACGAGTGCGGCCGCCGAGACCGAGAACACCAGCCAGTCCGGCAGCGACAGGAACCAGACCGCGAGCGCCGCCGGTACCAGGATGCCGGCCGCGATCATCCAGCCCGACATGTGCCGCCTCTTCCGTCCATCGACGAGCGCCGCCGATCCAACGCGGGGTCGGGTCGGGCAGACGCATCAGAAGGAGGAGATGCGCGGCTGTCGGCGACCTGCGCACTGCCGACTCCGCCTGCAAGAACGCCGGTCCGCGCTCTGACGCCGCCCGCTGAGCGTGGCGCCCGAGCATCCATCGGCGGCTCCTTCTGGGACGAACATCGGCGGGAGAGTGCAACTGCGGACTGCGATAGCAGAGCGATCGGCGTATGGGCGAGGCCGTCACTCCGGCGGCACGAGATTCATCGGCATCAGCGTGAGTCGCGCCTGGGCGAGTGACCGTGGCGCTGTGTGACAGGCCGGCGGTCAGGCACGATACGAGGCCTGTAATGGCCGTCAGCGGCATCCAGCGTGCCACCACCGAACCCAGCTACGGCGTGCAGCGCTCGACCCGCTCGTCGCCTGACCTCATGCCGACTGTGCGCGCCAGCGGTCGTCGCCCGCGACCGAGTACCGGCCCGGAAACAGTTCCCAATCTCGATCGCCCGCCGTAGGGGACGGGTGCAGCCGGGTCAGCCGAGCCGTGCCGAGGGCGATCCGGCGAGCGATAGCGGGCATCGTGAGCCACCAGCTTCCTGACGGAAACTGGCTGCGGTGGCAGGCGATCGCGGCGCGCTGGACGTGGACGTATGCGCTGACGTCGATCTGGGTTGTGACTCGCTCCTCGCCGAACCGATCGAGCGACCAGCGCGTCAGAAAGGATGCGCCTTGCGCTTCGGCGCGCATCTGGGTGACCAGGTCATCCCAACGCGCGTGGACGCTCCAGCGGTCGGCGGTCGGATGCATTGCGTAGAGGCGCGCCGGGCGCCAGGGCAGACCAGCATCCGGGAACGCGCGTTCGTCGCCGGCCGCCGCGAAGGCCCGAAGCGCGATCGTGCGCGCCATGACGTGATCGGGATGCCCGTAGGTGGCCCACGCGCTCTCTGTCACGACGACGGTTGGCCGAAGTGCCCGGACGACCTGGACGAGCCGGCCCGTCGCTTCGTCCAGATCGGCGTTGCAGAAAGCGTCTGGCCGGAGGGTCGACGGCGTCCTGGCCATGCCGGAGTCCCGGTAGCCGAGCGTTCGTAGACAGGTTACGCCGAGTGTTCGGCAGGCCGCGCGAAGCTCGGCGGCGCGCACGGTCCCCAGATGCGGGCGCAGCGTAGCCACGTCCGCACCCGGCGTGACGATCTCGCCTTCCTCACCCTGGGTACACATCACGACGGCTGTACGGATGCCGCGCGCCGCGTAGCGGGCGATCAGCGCACCCGTCGTGACGCTCTCGTCGTCGGGATGGGGGCACACGATCAGCAGATCGACCTGCCGGGGTAGCTGAGCTCTCGTCCTCGCCAGATTCATGGCCTGCAACACTCCCTGACTCGTTCACCTGAAGCTTCCCTCGACCTTGCCGAGGGCACCGTTCTCGGTGAACGCGGCATCTGGCTGACAGCCCCCACTCCCAACCCCTCCCCTGTGCGCGGGAAAGGGGCGGCTGATCTGAACGTGTCGATGCTCAATCACTGGTGGTGTGACCCACCAGGTGAACGCCGCCAGCCAGAGGACTACGCGGCTGGCTCCAACGCGGGGGCCGAAGGCTTCGAGCCCGCCACGCGGTTGCCGGTCTGCCTGTCGTTGCCGGTCTGCCCGTCGTTGCCGGCGTGCCCGTCAACGTCTGGTAGTCCGTCCTCGACCCGGAGGCGGGCCGACAGACCGCTCGCGATGGTGGTCAGCAGCGCGACGAGGCCCATCACCACGAGCATCAAGCCGATGCCACGCCCTGCGCCGACCCCGATAATCGCGCCGACCGTCGGCGCAAGTACCCCACCGGGAGCGAGCAACGGCTCGACGAGTCGATCCGCCAGCGGTCCGGCTCCGAGATAGGCGAGCGTCGCCACTCCGTGCTCGACGGCCCGCCGCGCCGACAGGACCCGCCCGAGGAGATGATCTGGTACCGCGCTCTGCCAGAGCGTTTGCTCGCAACCGTTGAGGACCGGCTGGCAGCCAAAGTAGAGGACCACGGCCACCGCCAGCGCGAGCCAGGAGGGGTGCGCGCCGATGACGACCAGGGCCAGGGAAAACAGCAGGCTCGTGCCGATGACGCCTACGATGCGGCGACGCGGGCCGCCCCAGGCTGCTAGGAGGAGACCGCCGGTCAGCATGCCACAGCCGCCGAGCGACGCCAGCCCGCCGAGCACGGACGCGGGCTCGGTGCTGAGGATCATTGGTGCGAAGAGCGCGTTGAACGTCCCAGCGCTGAGGCTCATCACCGCCGAGAAGACGAGCAGGCCGGCGAGGCCGGGGCGCGCTGCGATGTAGGCCCAGCCGGCGCGCACCCGGACGCCGAAGGGGGTCGCATCGGGCATCGCATCTGGCTCGGCGATCCGTTCCGGGGCGTGTGACGGGACACGCGCCAGGAGCAGGGTGCCGAATCCGACTCCGAAGGTCAGCAGGTCCACCATCAGGACGCCGGGCAGCCCGACCACGGCGATCAAGGCCGCCGCGGCGAGCGGAGCTACGATCAGACTCGCCGACCACGCCAGCTCGACCAGGCCGTTCGCGCGCCCGAGGTGCTCCTTTGGGACCAGTTGCATGACCAGCGCGGCGTAGGCCGGGTACTGCACGGCGGCGCAGGTCGACGTGGCGAGGACCGCCGCGTAGACGTGCCAGACTTCGAGCCGGCCGCCCCAGGCCAGCAGCGCGACCGCCAGGGTGCTGAGCGCCGCCGCGCTGTCGCTCAGCAGCATGACCCGTCGCCGGTCGGTGCGGTCCACCAGGGTTCCCGCGAGGGGCGCCACCAGGACGTGAGGGAGGCTGATGCAGAGGGCAATCAGGGCATAGTCTGTGGCGGCGCCGGTGTGCTGGAACACCCAGACCCCAAGGCCGAACTCGGTCAGGCCGGAGCCGACGAGCGAGACGACCTGACCGATCCAGATCAAACCGAAGGCCCACATCCCCTGTCGTACGTCGGGCCGCATGATGCCGCCTCCCTCGAAGTCACCCACTGGTTACGACTGCTACGATCGATCGACCGGCGCGGCGGCGGTCGCGTCGCGGGGGACCAGCGTGGTCACGCAGATCCGCGCGCCCGCGTCGCCGGTGGCGTAGGTGTAGGTGACGCCCATCGTCTCTGACCAGCCGTCGCCGGCCTCCACCATCTGGCTGACGCCGTCGCCAGTCACGGTCACCATCCCGTCAACCACGCCGATCAGGCGTGGGCCGGTGGCGGCCGGCAGGGTGACCTGAGCGCTCGGGTCGAGGTCGATGAACTGCTGAACGACGTCCAGTGGCCCGGCCGGCAGATCGTCGGTCGCCGTCGTCATCGCGAGATACTCGGGCGGCGGCGGCGCACTTGCATGGTCCTCCGGCTCCACCATCGTGGCGGGCGGCACGTCGGGCTCGACGACCATCGTGGCGAGCAGGCGTGCCTCGCCATCCCCGGCATTGCCGGCGACGTGCAGGACGCCAGGTACGTCGGTCCACCCCTCGCCCGGCCCGAACGTGCGGTCGGTATCGCCGATGCGGAGGGTCACCTGGCCTGCGAGGACGGTGTTGTAACTGCCGCCGTTGTGCCAGTGGAGCATCGTCCAGGCGCCCGGTCCGAAGCTCAGCACCGACTGGTACATGTCGGCGCGCGAAGGCGATGCGCCCGCGTCGGCACGCCGTTCGGTGACGACTGTGGCATGACTCAGTTCGTCCAAGGTGGTTGAACGGGGCGGAATCAGGGCGAGCATGGCCGTAACGGCCACAAGGTGAAAGAGTGCGATCCGAATCATCGTGCGGCCTCCTGAAGTGACGTCGGCGGCGCAGCCAGAAGATCGGCTGTCGTCAGCGTGCCCGTACCGTTCCGTTCGTTGAGAAAGCGCGTCACCCACGCGATGATGGCGTCGATCTCGGGCATCGCGCCGACGGTCGGGCGGCCATCGGAGACTGCCAGCCCCTCGACCGGGGCCACGACGCCGTACCCGTCTGCTTCCAGCGTGGCGACGTTGCGCTGTACGGCCGGCTTCCGCCACATGACCTCGTTCATCCCTGGAACGAACACGACCGGTGACGACGACGCGATGATGCAAGTCGTCAGCAGGTCATCGGCGATGCCGTGAGCGGCCTTGGCGAGCAGGTTCGCGCTGGCTGGCAAGACCAACATGAGGTCGGCCCAGCGCGTCAACTCCATGTGCCGGACGACTGGGTCGGTGTAGTCGGTCGTCTCGTCGAGCGCCACCGGCGCGCCGGACGCCACCGCGAGCGCACGCGGCGTGACCATCGTGGCGGCCTGGCGGGTCATCAGGACGCGAACGTCAACCCCCAGCTCGTGGCGAAGCCAGAGGATCGACTGCGGCACGGTCACGGAGGCGATCGAGCCGGCCACGCCGATCAGGACGTGACGGGCCGGGAGCTGTGGCGGGGTGAACGTGTCAGCCATCGTCGGTCCTCCTCGTTGCGGATCTGTGCTGCTGGTCCGTGCCAGCGGCACGAGCGAGACGCCTTCTGCTGGAGGCTGTACAAGCGAGGCGGGGTCTCGGCCTGAACGGTCGAGACCCCGCCGGAGCTCGAAGCAGATGCTTCGGGTGGTACGCTGATTAGCAGACCGGGCCGCGCGGGAGGAAACAGACCGGGCCACGGGGAAGGAAGCACACTGGGCCACGCGGGAGGAAGCACACCGGGCCACGGGGGATGCTGAACTCTGCCGACATGATCGAGTCCTTTCTGGTGGCCTCTGGCCACTCGGCGGCGGGCTCTGTGTCCCGCGTCGCACCATCATCATCGCGCGGCCCGGCCGACCCGGCTGCCGCCGGTGCGACAGAGCGTGTGTTTCGGACGGAACACCGGATGCTGCCCAATCGCTCCAACCTCAGTGCGTGAGCGCCGTCCCCTCTCGGGGCGCGTCGAGGTTGACTGCGCTGGCCTCAGTCCGGGCTGGCATGTGGCGGCCCGTTCCAGGTACAAGCCGTGCGATAGAGAGATTCTCGCAGCGCCGGGAGGCACGTGTTCGGAAGCCAACGATCGTCGGGGCACGATCCATTTGCCGCGTTACGCATCCGGTACGTCGCCCCCTTTGCCCTGGGACGGGTGGCAGCCTCGCTCGGGACGCAGATGGTCTCGGTCGCCGTGGGCTGGGAACTGTACGAGCGGACCGGCGATCCGTGGGCGCTAGGACTGGTCGGGCTGGTGGAGCTTGCGCCGGCCGTCGTACTGATGCTGCCATCCGGCAACGCCGCCGACCGCTTTCCGCGCCGCAACATCGCGATGGTGGCGTATGCGCTGGCCGCGCTCGCGGCGGCTTTGCTCGCGGTTATCTCCTGGCAGGCGGCGCCAATCGAGTTCGTCTACCTGCCGCTGATACTGATGGGGGCGGTCCGCGCCATCGCCTCGCCCTCGGTCGGAACGATCCTGCCGCAGTTGCTCAAACCGCGTGAGTTTGCCAACGCCAACGCCTGGCTCATCTCGAGCGGGCAGCTTTCGTCGATCTCGGGGCCAGCGCTTGGCGGCATCCTGATCGCGATCACCGGCGAAGCAACGTCCTCGTACGTCCTGGCTGCCATCGGCCAGTTGATCTTCCTGGGCGTGCTGACCCGGCTGCCGGCGATCCCACCCGAACGGATCACCACGAAGCGCTCGTCGCGCGATATCTTCGCCGGACTGCACTTCGTTCGGAGCACGCCGATCCTGCTGGCCGCGATCACGCTCGACCTGTTCGCGGTGTTGCTGGGCGGAGCCGTCGCGCTGCTGCCGATCTTTGCGAAGGACATCCTCCAGATCGGCCCGGAGGGGCTCGGCATGCTGCGCGCTGCGCCGTCGCTTGGCGCCTTGACGGCAGCCCTCGTCGCGACCCGGATACCACCCTGGCAGCGCCCTGGCCGAGTGCTCTTGTTCACGGTCGCCGGCTTCGGCGTCGCGACGATCGGGTTCGGCCTCTCCCGCGAGGTCTGGCTGTCGCTGATCTGCCTCTTCTTCACCGGCATCTTCGACTCGATCAGCATGGTGATCCGCCAGACGCTCCATCAGGTCATCACCCCGGATGCCCTGCGGGGCCGGGTCGCCGCAGTGAACTATCTGTTCATTAGCTTCTCGAACGAGCTTGGCGCCTTCGAGAGCGGCGCGCTCGCGGCACTCTTCACCCCGGTCATCTCGGTCGTGGGCGGCGGCATCGGGACGCTCGTCGTCGTCGGGATCGCGATGGTCGTCTGGCCAGCGCTGGCGCGGATCGGCCCGCTTCACACCCTGGCTCCCGCCGAGATTCCCCCCGGCCTGGTCCCGGACCCCGCGCCGAAGCCGGCCGTAGCGAGTGGCGAGTGAGGCCAGTGCTCAACCGTCAGTGCTCGGCCGTCAGTGCTCAGCCGTCAGTGGCTGATGGACGAGCGGTATCCCCACTACTGCTACCTGACGACTGAGGGCTTGCCTCACTCCAGCATCGCCGGGCTCGGGCTGGCGGCGTGGTGCTTGCCACGCTTCAGCCAGAGAGCCGGCACCACGCCGACCAGCGCGAGTAGCGTCGCCAGGAAGAAGCAATCGTCGTAGGCGCGAACGCTCGCGGCGAGCGCCACTTGCCGCGCGAGCGCCGCCTGACCGGCCGCCAGCGCCAACGCCGCCGAGGCACCCTGCTCCAACATCGCCGAGCGGATGGTCTCCAGGGTGCCGACCGCCGCGATATTCGTCGGCGTGATGGCCTGAGACAGAATTGCCGAGTGGAACTGCTGCCGCTCCACCAGGATGCTGGCAAAGATGCCGGTACTGAACGCGCCGAACAACTGGCGCATCACGTTCGAGAGGGCGCTGGCGCGTGGGATCTGGTGGGGCGGGATGGTGTCCATCGAGACGGTCATCGTCGGCATCATCATCAGGCCCATGGCCATACCTCGGAGCAGGAGGATGATCCGGATCGTGCTGTCCGGCGTGCCCAGGTCCAGGTCGGTCAGCAGCCAGGTGGCGTAGGCGAGCAGGAAGAGCCCGGGAATCACCACCGATTTCGGGCCGATCGCGTCGAGCAGGCGCCCGGAGATCGGCATCATGACGGCCGCCGCGAGCGCCTGAGGCATCAGCAGCAACCCGGTCTCCATCGCGCCGAGACCGCGCACGTTCTGCAGGAAGAGTGGCAGCAGCAGCAACGAGGAGTACATCGCGATCGTCTGCACGAAGCTCACGATCGTCGCGATGAGGTAGGTGCGGTCTTGCAGCACGCTGAGGTCGAGCAGCGGCTGCTCCTGCGAGAGCTCGACGATGATCCAGGCCGGCAGCGCCGCTGCCGCCACGAACCAGAGTGCAATGACGTGCGGTGCGGTCCAGCCGTCCTCGGGCGCCTTTTCCAGCGCGAGCATGGCCGCCGAGAAGGCGATGGCCGACAGCAGGAAACCGGCTTTGTCGAAGCGCAGACCGGTCCGGCGCGGCGACTCGCGGAGGATCGCCGCGCCGGCCAGGAGTGCCGCGATGCCGACCGGGATGTTCAGGGTAAAGATCGGTCGCCAATCCACAAACTCGACCAGGTAGCCGCCGAGCGTCGGGCCAATAACCGGCGCGACCAGGATCGGCAGTCCGAAGACGCCCATGATCGTCCCGCGCTGGTTCGGCGGCGCCACCTGGAACAGAATGCTCATCCCCAGCGGCATCACCATGCCGCCGCCCAGCCCCTGGATGATCCGGAACAGGATCAGCCCCTCGATGTTCGGCGCGAGCCCGCACAGCGCCGACCCGAGCGTGAACAGCGCGATCGTCACCATGTAGGTGCGCTTCGAGCCGTACGTGTCCGCGAAGTAACCGGTCGCCGGCATCACGACCGCCAGCGCCAGCATGTAGCCGGTCAGGATCAACTGACCCTCGGTCACCGTGGTCTGGAAGACCTGGATGATGCGCGGCAGCGCCACGTTCACGATCGTGGTATCGAGCACGACCATGAACGAGCCAAGAACGATGACGATCAGCGCCTGCCAGTGGTACGCCAGTCCGCCCAGCCGCCCGGCGGGGACGGGATGCGCTACGGCCGCCATGGGAGTGGGAAGCTCGACGTGGGCTCGGCGACCCGAATCTTGACTTCGACCGACGTCCCCAGCGGCAGGGTCGCATCGCCAGCATCAACCGCGATCTTGACCGGCACGTACTGAGTCACCTTCGTGTAGTTGCCGGAGACGTTTGACGATGGCAGCAGCGAGAATGTTGCCGCGCTGGCTGGCGTGATCGCGTCGACTCGGCCTGGCAGGGTCCGCCCCAGCGCGTCGGCGTGCACCTCGACCGGCTGGCCCGCCTCCAGCCGCCAGGCCACGCTTTCCTCGATATTCGCGCGGATCCAGACGTTCTTGGGGTCCACCAGTGCGTAGATCGGCTGGCCGGCGGCGACCGTCCCACCAACGTAGGCAAGCCGAGCCGCGACGATCCCAGTCAGGGGGGACGGCACCGAGACGAGCGTATCCGAGGTGTTGATCACGTCCATCCGGGGAGCTGTGCCGGCCGGCGTGCTCCCGACCTGCTGCGGCATCGCCACGACCGCCAGTTCTTGCCCGGCCTGGACCTTCGCTCCGATGTCCAGCCTCGTCGCGACGAGCCGTCCGGCATTCAACGACCCGACCTGCACCAGATCACCGGCTACCTGGGCGTTATCCGTGGAGACGAAGTAGGTGGTGTCGTACCAGTAGCGATACCCGACCACCGCGCCGACCGCTCCGATGATCAGCAAGAGCGGAATCAGCAGCAGCAGTCGCCGCCGACGACGGCGCGGCGCCCGGGTCTCATGGATGACGGCCGCCCGGCCAGGGGCCGCCGGCGCGCTGGCCGGCGGGGAATTCGTGGCCGGTGCGCCCGTGGACGGGGTGACGGCCGGCGGAGGCCCCGTCGTCGGGCCGTTCAGGGAGGAGGGCGCCAGCGGTGGCGTCGTATCTGGCCGCGACTCTGGGCTTCGGTCCGGAGAGCGATTCGGGCGCTCACGCGGCGCGCCGGGTGGCGCCTTGGAACTCACGACTGTCCTCCGTCACGACCGCGCGCCGGGGCTGTGCGTGCGGCTGTCTCGTCGAGCATCGTCGCCGATGGTGCGCCACGGGCAGCCGTACGTTCCCGGATGGCTAACGGCGCGCTCGCCGACGGACCGTGGGGAGCGGCTGATAGACCGGGCGCAGAGGGTGTGCCGGCTGCCGACGTTGCCGCGTGCTTCGCCACCCTGTCGCACGCTGGCAGACCGCGCTCGAGTACGACGATGCCACGCTCGAGCGCGGCAAGGTCGATCGGCTGGGCGTCAGCCAGCAGTCGCCGGACACTGGCGACCGCTTGCTGCTGAATCGCCGTGCTGGCGGCACGCCCCGCCGGCGTCAGGTGCAACAGGACGCCGCGTCGGTCGCCCGGTAGCTCGCGGCGCCGCTCGACCAGGCCACGCCGAACCAGTCCATCGGCAATCGCCGTCAGCGTCGGCCGGCTGATCTCCAGCGCGGCCGCTAACTCGGCCGCTCGATATGCCTGCTCGCCTAACCGGCCAAGAACCCGGAACTGTGCGACGGACATCTCGCCGACGCCCGGCGTCTCGTGGAGCCCGCTTACCACCACTCGGTAGAGGCGCGGCAACAGGCCCACCAGTGCGACGGCGACGGCCTCCGATGATGTCTCTGGCGTGATAGCAGGCACGGAGCGGACTAGAGCGGCTGGTGTCGACACGATCTCGGCCCTTACAGACTGCTTCGACGCACGAATATTTTGATGCTCACATCGTACTTCCGCGTTCTGGCGTCCGTCGAGGGTCAATCCATTTGCCGCGCGCCCGGACCCAGGCGATACTTCGGCTGTGTCCGTACCCGTATCCGTACCCGTATCCGTACCCGTATCCGTACCCATGGCAGCAGAGGTGTGGCGTGAAGATCGTTGACGTTCAGGCGATACCCCTTGCGATCCCGCTCGCGCCGGCCACCCCGCCGTCGCCGTGGGGCCAGCGGATGCGCCGGCAGGTCGTCGTGCGGGTGCTCAGCGATGAAGGGCTGGTCGGGCTGGGCGAGGGCTTCGCGATGGGTGGCACGACTCCGCTTGTGAGTGCAATCGTCCACACCCTGCGGCCGCTGCTGCTCGGGCAGGATCCGACCCGCATCGAGTCCTTGACCGACCGTCTCTTGCGAGCCACGACCGGCCTGGGGCGGCGCGGCACCGGGCTCTACGCCGTGAGCGCCGTCGAGATTGCCCTGTGGGATCTCCTCGGCAAGCTTCGAAATGCCCCACTGTACGACCTGCTCGGCGGCCTGACGCGGCCGTCCATGCGCGCGTATGCGAGCCTCCTACGCTACTCCACGCCGGCGGACGTTGCAGCGGCTTGCCGAAGCTGGGCTGCGCGCGGCTTCACCTACCTGAAACTGCATCAGACCGACGTCGCGTCGGTGCACGTGGCGCGCGAGGCGGTCGGCGCGGACGTCGGCTTGATGCTCGACCCGAACGCGCCCTGGACGCCAGCCGAAGCGCTGTCGATGGCGAAGGCGCTCGAGCCGTTCGGCCTCACCTGGCTGGAAGAGCCGATCTGGCCGCCAGAGGATTACGACGCGCTCGCTGAGCTCCGTACCCGGACTCGTATCCCGATTGCGACTGGCGAGAATGAGGGAACGGTCTACGGCTTCCGCGACTTGTTGGCGAAACGGCCAGCCGACGTCATTCAACCGAGCATCGTCAAGGCGGGCGGCATCGCCGAGATGAAGAGGATCGCGACGCTGGCGACAGTCGCGGGCGTACCGGTAGCACCTCACTCGTTCTACATCGGGCCGGGGCTGGCGGCCACCCTGCACGTTGCAGCGACGTTCGCCGGGGACGCACTCGTCGAGCTTCCTGCCTTCGAGTACGAGCCGCCGCTCCTGATCGAACCTATTGCCGCCACGGACGGATGCGTTCGGCCGCCGGATGGTCCGGGGCTGGGCGTCTCGCTCGACGAGGAGGTGCTGCAGCGTTACCGCGCGCCGGATTGGCCGGACTGACCGCCCTCGTCCACGCCCCGATTGTCTCGCCGCTCGTGGAGCGCCGCCGCAACCTGATCCAGCAGCTTGTCAAGATCGAACGGCTTTTCCAGCACTGCGACCGGTGCGCATGGCAGTGCCTGCGCTTGCAGGTTGTGGGTCGCGGACATCAGGGCGACGGGGATGTCCGCGAGGTCGGGCGCCGCTTGCTGGACTGAGCAGAAGGTCCAGCCGTCCATCCGGGGCATGTTCAAGTCGAGCAGGATCAGGTCCGGCCGCCAGACCGCGAGGACGTCCAGGGCGGCGATGCCGTCCGGCGCGTTGCGGACCTCGTAGCCCTCGAGATCGAGCGCCTCGGTGACGAATGCACGAATATGGTCGTCATCGTCGACGACGAGGATTGTTCCCAGCGATCCTGGCGTCACGGTCGCCGCTCCGCCTCCGTCCGCTCCTCGTCCACAGCATGGAGTCGCGCCCACGGCCACGGGCTCCTACATAGTAGCCGGCACGACGCAAGAAGCTCGCAGTACGATACATGATGTGCCAGGGCCGAAACGTCAGGTTCGATGGTCGAGGGCGAGGCCCGCGGGCGACGATCCCTGGCAGCAGAGTCAGCGCAAGACCAGGACCGGTCCTCAGTCCGGCACTGTTCGTGCGGTTTTGGTTGAACGATGCACCTCGATCGCCGACTTCCGACCGCCGCTGCGCCTGACTGGTTACGATTCCTCGTACGGAGGTTGAGGGGGACGTGCGACGCGGGCAAGCGCACGCCGATGCACGGTCCTACGGAGTGAACTGATGCGGTACCGACGCCTGAGCTATCGCTACGCTATGGTGCTCGCGACCGGCGGCGGGCGCTCGTTCGGCGCACCCTGGCGGCCGCCGGCAGCGAGTGTGAGTCTCGCCGGCCCGGGGTGGCGCCCTCCGACCGACGTCGTCGAGACCGCGTCGGAGATCGTCGTCACCGTCGAACTAGCCGGCATCGACCAGGAAGCGCTGGACATCCTGCTGTTCGAAGACGCGCTGATCGTCGAGGGTACCCGGCGCCTGCCACCAGCCAGAGCCGCCGGCGTGTACCACGCGGCCGAGATTCGCCAGGGTCCGTTCAGGCTCGAACTGCTGTTGCCCGGTCAGATTGACCCGAACACTGTCGAGGCTCGCTACGACCGTGGCCTGCTCGAGTTGCACTTCGTCAAGCAGCGGGCACACTCCCGCGTGGCCGCGACGATTCAAGCTGGACGGACTGCCTCAGGCGAGACCGGTGACACGAACGTTCGAAACGGAGACCGTGAATCGGGCAGCCGAAGCGACGAGACGAATCACGAGTAGTCCGGCGCGGGTCGGCCTGGCGCCGGCGCCCCCGACTACGGAACGGACTGCGAAGAGTGAGCGACATGGAGCGCGAGACCCCACCTCAGGATACCACCAGCCTGGACACCACCGACCTGGAGACCACTGACCGAGAAGCGGCACAGCAGGGCACTGACTCGGACGAGCAGGTCAGCGGCCCGGCGACGGAACCGTCGATCCCCGCCGCCTTGCCGGTCCTGCCCCTGCGCGGGGGGACAGTCGTCTTCCCCCTTGCCGTCGTCCCGCTCCTCGTCGGCCAGGAGCGGTCGATTCGACTCATCGACGACGTCATGCGCGGCGACCGGATGCTCGCGCTCGTCGCGCAGCGACCCGACTCGCCGGAGCAGGCCGGGCCGGACCACCTCTACTCGGTCGGGACGGCGGGCGTCATCCACCAGCTCCTTCGGAGCCCGGACGGCACGCTTCGACTCGTCCTGCAAGGACTGGAGCGGATCCGCCTGACCGAGTTCATCCAGACCGAGCCGTACCTGAAGGCGCGCGTCGAGATGGCGCCGGATCAGGCCACGAGTGACGACGTCGAGACTCAGGCGCTGCGCCGGGCCGTCGTCGATCTGTTCCGCCGGCTGGTGCCGCTCATCGAGGAGCTTCCGAACGAGTTGATTCCGGCCGCTGAGGCGCTCGACGATCCGCGCCAGCTTGCCTACCTCGTCGCGTCGGCGATCCCGCTGCTCGGCACCGTGCGTCAGGAACTGCTCGAAGAGGATCAGGTCGGGGCAAAGCTCCAGCGGCTCGTCGAATTGCTTCAGCATGAGCTGGCCGTGCGCGAGCTTGGCCAGAAGATCACGTCCGAGACCCGCGAGCGGATGACGAAGGCGCAGCGCGAGTACTTTCTGCGCGAGCAGCTTCGGGCGATTCGCAAGGAGCTTGGCGAGGAGGATGAGACGAGCCCGATCGGTGAGCTACGCCGGCGCATCGAGGAGGCTGGCCTGCCCGACGAGGCACGCCGCGAGGCTGACCGCGAGCTCGAACGGCTCGCCAACGTCCCGCCGTCCTCACCCGAGCACGGCATCATCCTGACCTACCTCGATTGGATGGCGGTGCTCCCCTGGAATCGCTGCACCGGCGGCGAGATCGACGTGCCCAAGGCGCGCCGAATCCTCGACGAAGACCACTACGACCTGGAGAAGATCAAGGATCGGATACTGGAGCACCTGGCGGTCAAGAAGTTGCGTCAGGAGCGCCAGGCAGTCGTGGCCGAGGTCCACGAGGACGGCTCCGCCGAGATGCCCGCCCCGACCGCTCACTCCGAGACCCCCACCGACCGTGTCGCACGCGAGCCGATTCTGTGCTTCGTCGGACCGCCCGGCGTCGGCAAGACGAGCCTCGGCCAGTCGATCGCGCGGGCGCTCGGCCGGAAGTTCGTGCGCATCTCGCTGGGTGGCGTCCACGACGAAGCTGAGATTCGCGGGCATCGACGGACGTATATTGGCGCGATGCCCGGGCGCATCGTCCAGGGCATCAAGCGCGCCGATGCCCGCGACCCAGTCTTCATGCTCGACGAGATCGATAAGGTGGGCGCGGACTGGCGCGGTGATCCGTCGTCGGCGCTCCTGGAAGTGCTCGATCCGGCCCAGAACTACAACTTCGTCGACAATTACCTCGGTGTCGGGTTCGATCTGTCGCAAGTCCTCTTCGTCACAACCGCCAACGCACTCGATACGATTCCGGCTCCGCTGCGCGACCGGATGGAAGTGTTGCAGTTGTCCGGCTACACCGACGAGGAAAAGGTCCAGATCGCTCGGACCTACCTCATCCCGAAGCAACTGGCTGCCCATGGCCTGCGCGAGGGCGAGTTGACGATCGAGCCGAGCGCAATTCGCGAGGTGGTCCGAGGGTACACCCGTGAGGCCGGCGTCCGAAACCTCGACCGCGAGGTGGCCGCGCTCTGCCGCAAGGTGGCCCGCGAGATCGCCGAGGGCTCGGCGACGTCGGTGACGATCGCTCAGGGCGATGTGCAGCGCTACCTCGGCCGGCCACGCTTCTTCGACGAGGCTGCCGAACGAACGGCGCGGCCCGGCGTCGCGACCGGCCTGGCCTGGACGCCGGTCGGGGGCGACGTGCTGTTCGTCGAGGCGACCTGTATGCCTGGCCAGGAGCGGCTGATCTTGACTGGCATGCTGGGCGACGTCATGCGCGAGAGCGCGCAGGCGGCCCTCTCCTACATCCGGGCGTACGGCTCGCACCTCGCGGTCCTGAATCATGACCGGCCGCGCACGCCAGACAGTTCAGCCGCGTCGACGCCGGCCAACGGCTGTGCCGGTCTCGACGGGAAGTTCTTCGAGAACACCACCGTCCACATTCACGTACCGGCCGGCGCGATCCCGAAGGACGGCCCATCGGCCGGCGTGACTATCCTGACGGCGCTGGCGTCGTTGGCGAGCGGCCGACCGGTCCGTTCGGATCTGGCCATGACCGGCGAGTTGACGCTGCGCGGTAAGGTTTTACCCATCGGCGGCGTCAAGGAGAAGGTGCTCGCGGCGCACCGGGCCGGGATCAAGACGGTGCTGTTGCCGCGCCGCAACGAGCGCGATCTGGAGGACGTGCCAGAGGAGCTACGGCGTGACCTGGAAGTCATCTTCGTCGATACGGCCGAGGACGTTCTGACGCACGCGCTCGAGCCGCTGCCGGAAGGTGCGGCGCAGGCCGAGGCGGAGCCGCGAGGGGGGCATGCCACCAGCAAGCGCGCGCGCGCCAATGGCGCGACCCGTGGGAGCACGCTCCGCACGAGCACGACCCGCCCAAAGGGGGAGCGCACGGACGGCGCCGACTCGAAAGCCCCGACGAGTCAGCGTTCCGGCACGCCCGCAGGCGTGCCGACTGGCCGAAAGCGGGCGGCCACCTCACTGGGCGGCGAGTCGACGGGGACGGGCGACTCGAGCGTTCAACACCCGGGCCGCGCGAGTCAGTGATGGCCTGAAGGGGTTGGGCGGACCTGCTTAACAGGTAAGGGGGCGCCATTGGCGCCCCCCGACCTGGTGGAGAGGGTGGGATGTCCGTTTTGAGCGGAGCCGCAGGGCGTTCCCCGCTGGCACCATCATGGTAGCCTTCCGCACGTCGCCTGACGGGCGACAAATGTCCTGTTCCCGGCGGGACATTGGACCTACCGGACCGCCGTGCTAGCATGGGAGTGAGGGTGCCAGACACGGTCTTGCGCGGCGCATGCTAGTCGAGACGTTGCGACGCGCGTCAGGCTGACAGAGCGAGGATGTAGCCGCTCAGGCCCCAGAGCGCCGCGCCCACACGCAGCCGCCAGGTATCGGCACGCGCCCATGCGATTACGTGACCCTGAGCGTCGCCGGTCTGTGGGGGCACGCAGTGGTGTGCCGGGTTCGTTGGGGCCGATCCGGCCGGCACCGACGAGGGCCGAACCGGCTACCATGCCCGTGAGGTGCGCCCATGGACGCGACACTGCCGGAGGGAGTGAGCCCGTCGCCGCGTCTCCTCCCCGATCCCGCCGACCGTCTCGCACTCCTGATCGAGGTTGGGCGCGCCCTCACCGCTGCGCCAGATGTCGACCTTGGGGCTGCCGTTTCACGCCTGCTGATCCCGGCGCTGAGTGACGTCTGCCTCGTCGACGCACTGGACGAACGCGGCAGCGTCCGTTCTCTCGTTCGAGCGCATGTCGATCCGAGGAGTGAACGCCTCATAGCCGGGCTTCGACTACGCTGGCCGGAGGACCGATGGCCGCGCCCACGGCCGCTCCGGCCTGAAGATGTAGCAGGATGGGGTGAAGGTGGGGGTAATGACGGTCTGGCTGTCGTCATGCCAGACGTTGGCGATGCATCGCGACAGGTCATCGTGCACAGCCGAGGGCAGGATCGGCTGCTACGGCAGATTGGCCTCACCTCCTGCATCGTGGCACCGCTCGCGTTCGGCGGACGCCTGCTCGGCATGCTCGTGCTTGGCCTGACCTCCGAGCGAGCGTGCTACCTGGACGATGACGCGCCGCTCGTCGAGGGGATCGGGCGGCAGGTGGCGCACGCGGTTGACGCAGCCAATCAACGCCGACAGTTCGCGACGCGCGAAACGGAGCTCGTGAGGCTGCGGGGCACGTACGACACTCTGGTGCAGGCAGCGCGCGAACTGTCGCACGCCCTCAACAACGACCTGACACTTCCCATCGGGGCGCTCGAACTGCTCCAGGCGCGTGCGGACCTCGCCGCGGACGTCCGAGAGCTTATGACAGCGGCGGCGTCGGACCTCGGGACTGCCGAAGCGCGGGTGCGCGCGTTCCACACGCTGGCCCGCAACGAAGCGTGGCTCCCTGATGCGGGCGCATCGAGCGACGCCTGACCACGGCCCTTGCTCGGATCGCCCCCGCTCGGATCGCCCCCGCTCGGATCGCCCCCGCTCGGATCGCCCCGAACGGCCGACGGGCTTGCCGTACTCTGGCGACTCAGGCCGTCTGAGTGCTGACCTTGCGGCGCCGAGCAGCCTCACCGTGCTGTTGCGCAGCGCAACACCTGCACGTGACCTGCTCGTGAGCAACACCTGCCCAAGACGAGTTTGACCTCACGAGCAGGTGTTCAGGACGACGGGAGGGAGGCGCAGCACTGACCTTTCGGAGCGAGTAGCCTGCGCCATACCTCTCGACGGTCATGACGCCGCTGCATCCACAGGGCGCCGTGGATCAATAGATGCCACCCAGTTCGAGCTTGCGTTGGCAGTCGATACAGCGTGTCGCCTGTGGCCGGACCGCCAGTCGGGCCGGGTCGATCTGTCGGCCACAGTCTGAGCAGACCCCGTAGCGCCCCTGCTCCCGGCGCTCCAGCGCCTCCTTCACCTGCTGGGCCTCGTCCTCGACGATCCCCTTGATGGTGTAGTCGACCTCTCGCTGCATCGTCATATCGGCGACGTCGGCCGGGTGTTGATCGACGACGCTTAGCTCGTCGGCGGCCTCGCGCTGGTCGCCCGCGAACGTCGTTCGATCGATGAAGTCGCGCAGCCGCGCGGCCTCTGCCGCCTTCTTGATGAGTATTTCTCGGGTGTACGCGTCATCGTTGACCATAGGTGGCGCTCCTCGCGGCCGCGTCGGCGTCTGGCCTCGTCACACGTCGGAGACGGCCGCGACGTAATGCGGTATGTTGCCAGCCGCGTGATGCAGGGGTCGTGCCACATCGACGCTACGCGCAGCCGAGAGCACCTGGAGGTATCTGGGATTGGCTATAGTCCGCCCAGCGTTCGGCACCGGGCCGTGATGGCCCTGAACGAGGGCGGCCCTGAACGAGGGCGGCCCTGAACGAGGGCGGCCCTGAACGAGGGCGGCCCTGAACGAGGGCGGCCCTGAACGAGGGCGGCCCTGAACGAGGGCGGCCCTGAACGAGGGCGGCCCTGAACGGAGCCCGTGACATGCGCACATGCCTCTCGCCACGCGGCCTCCGACGGCCACACCTCGCGGTTGCTCTCCTGCTGACCCTGGCCGTGGTCGCGGCCGGAACGCTCCAGAGCGGCGACGCACTCGCCCAGGCCGGCACCGCCTGGAGCGACAGCTTCGATGGCCGGCCAGCATCCCCGACGCCCTTTCGCCCGACTGGCTGGGACGTGACGGTCCATTCCCGCGATCGCGAGACCTGGAAATCGTTGGAGCCGATGCTCGCCCATCATGGCAGTGATTGCGCGCCCTACCCAGCCTCGCACCCCGTAACTCGGTACGACGACGCGGCCTTCATCTGCAACGATCACCTGATGACCGCGATCAATGCCTCGGGATACGGTTCGATCGAACTGACGCCAAATCGCCTTGTCGACCTGTCAGGCGGAGAAGCCGTGGTCCGCTTCGATATGACGACGCTCCGCTCTTCCGGGCGAGACTGGATTGATATCTGGCTCAGCCCGGTCGAAGACCACCTCCAGCTACCGCTCCATCGCTGGCTTCCCGACCTGACTGGCGAGCCGCGGCATGGCGTTCAGGTTGAGATGAGCCAGTTCAACGCTCAGACGATCTTTCGGAGCAGTATCGTCCGCGATTTTCGCGTTACCGACCTCGATATCGCCTCGTTCGACGGCTACGAGACGGTCCTGACCCCGAGCGCGGTGCGACGGGACACGTTCGAGTTGCGGATCTCGCGCACGACGCTGAAATTCGGACTGCCACAGTATGGACTGTGGTGGATCGACACCCAGTTCGCCGATCTTGGCTGGGATCGTGCCGTGCTTCAACTCGGGCACCATTCATATACACCGACGAAAGAGTGCGTTGGGCCGTCATGCGGCCCGAATACCTGGCATTGGGACAACGTCAGCATCTCGCGCTCGATCCCGTTCACGCTGCTCAGGGGTGACGTCCCGTGGATCGACGCCGGGAGTCGCCGCTGGGTCGCGTTCTCCCAGCCAACGCCAGTCGGCGGCAGCCTCCGTTTCGCCGCGATCGGCACGGATATCGAAATCAGCTTCGACGGAGGCGGAAGCTGGCAGCCCGCCCGCGCGCGTCAAACGGTCAAGGCACCGGCTGAGGCATTCATGTCGTACTGGACGCCCATTCCAGCCGGAATCACTCGCATCGACGTGCGCGGCCAGGACTGGTGGGGAGGGGGCTGGATGGCGCGCGACTTCTCGGTCTGGAGCTCGGTCCAGCGCCCGGGCGCTTGCTCGCCGCGGCCGCCGCTACGGGTCCGGACCGCACCAGGTAGCCCGGGCGTGCTAAACGTCACCGTCGATGTCGAAACTTCACCGTCCGCGCCGGACAATAGCCTCAGGTTCGTGCGGCTTGGGCCGGCGAGAAATGCCCGCGTCGAGATCTTCGGCGTGAGCGTCCCATCCTCCGGAGCATGGCTCACGGCGCCCGCCGGCCAATCGAGCGTCAGTTTCAACGTCGTACGCACCGGCGCGGGGGCCACCCTCGTACCACTCACTCTCGAGGACGCGTGCGGCCCCTGGCCCAGCTTCGTCGGCGGCGGCCCCAGCGCCTTTTAGGCGGAGGGTTGACGCGCGGGAATGACGTTCCCGCCTCGTCCGCTGGGGGAGAGCTCATGCAAGTCCAGGAGAGCCTGGCGGGGACGCTCCTTCTGGTCATTCCCACCATGGGCGCCTGGCGCTGCACCAGGGTGGGCACCTTTCCGTGCATCGCCATTCAACGCTGTTCAACGGGGCGTCTCGCCGGCTACGATTCGTCTGGCCCCTAACGACAGCTAGCATGGCCGCACGACAGTCGCTGGAAGCGTCTGGAGGCGCTCGAGGCGTCAGGCACTCACCCTGCTGGAGTTGTTTCGGGAAAGGGACCAGGCAAAGCCTCAGGATGGTACACCGTCAGTATGGAATGGCTCGCCGCAATTGCATCCATCATCGTCATCAATGTCGTCCTCAGCGGTGACAACGCGGTAGTCATCGGGATGGCGGCGCATCGGCTCCCGGCCGCGCGACGCCGGCTGGCGATCGTTCTGGGAGCCGGCGGCGCCGTCGTCGTGCGGATCGTGCTGACGGCCGTCGCGGCCTTGCTGCTCGACATCCCGTACCTGAAGCTCCTCGGGGGCGCGCTCCTGCTCTGGATCGCCTTCCAACTGCTCAAGGGCGAGGAGGAGGAGCACGAAGGCGCCGGCTCGCCGGAGACGATCCGGGCGGCGATCCAGACGATCATCGTTGCCGACATCGTGATGAGCGTCGACAACGTCCTCGGCGTTGCGGCAGCCGCCCACGGCGACACGATCCTACTGCTCTTCGGATTGGTGCTCAGTATGCCGATCGTCATGCTAGGCGGAGGGCTGATCGCCGGCTTGCTGGACCACCTGTGGTGGCTAGCCTACCTGGGGAGTGGCGTCATCGCCTGGACGAGCCTGGATCTGATGGTGCTGGAACCGGCCATCGCCCCGTTTCTGACGGCCGACGGGCTGCTAGCCCGGCACGTCGAGGCGACCGGCGCGGCCGTGTACGAGCCGACGTTGCTCGCGCACGGCCTGATGGCTGGGGCCACCCTTGCGGTGCTCGTAGCGGCGCATCTGGTCCACCGTCACCGGCCGAGCCTGCTCAGCCGAGCCGCGAGCGTCGCCCGCGCCCCCCGCCTGAGCGACTGAGGCCGAGCCGCTGAGGCCGAGCGACACTGTCCCTGGCTGCGACCTCTGTCGCCTTGCCGTCCACCTCGGCACTACACAGAAGATACGCGTGTCAGAGGTCAGTGCGCCCGGCGCCCTCGTGTCCTAGCCTGGCTGGCCGGCGTCGGCTCCGACACGGTCAAGGGCCGCGATGGACTCGGGATCGAGCTTGAGGGTGACGGCGCCCAGAAGCTCGTGCAATTGCGGGACAGTCGTGGCGCTGGCGATCGGCGCGGTGATGCCGCGCCGAGCCATCAGCCATGCCAGGGCGACCTGAGCCGGCGTCGCGCCATGCTTCTCCGCCACCCGATCTACGTCGCCCAGAATCCGAAAGCCGCGCTCGCCCATGTAGCGCTGTTGGATGCCACCTGCGCGCGCACTCGACGGCAACTCCTGGTCAGGGCGGTACTTGCCGGTGAGGAAACCGCTCGCGAGCGACGAGTACGGGATGACACCGATCTGGTGCTCGCGGCAGTACGCTTCGAGCGCGCCGGCGTAACTCTCGCGCTGGACGAGGTTGAACGGCGGCTGGAGGCTTTCATAGCGCGGGTAGCCGTGCTCTTCGCTGATCTGGACCGACTCGGCCAGCCGCTCCACCGTGAAGTTGGACGCGCCGATGACCCGCACCTTCCCCTGGCGCACCAGATCGCCGTAGGCAGCCAGGGTCTCCTCGATCGGCGTCGCCTCGTCGTCGCGATGAGACTGGTAGAGGTCGATGTAGTCGGTCTGGAGGCGCCTGAGCGACGCTTCGACTGCCTCCATCATGTACTGGCGCGAGAGGCCACGCTTGCCCGGCCCCATCTCGCTTCCGAGCTTGGTCGCGATGATGACCGACGAGCGGTTCTTGCGTGCGGCCATCCAACGCCCGAGGACTGACTCCGACTCGCCGCCACTGTTGCCAGGTGCCCAACGGGCGTAGACGTCGGCGGTGTCCACGAAGTTTCCGCCGGCCTCCAGGTAGGCGTCGAGGACCGCGAACGACGCCTCCTCATTGGCGGTCCAGCCGAAGACGTTTCCGCCCAGACAGAGCGGATAGACCCGCAGATCGGACTGCCCGAGCTGCCGTAATTCCATTGCACGCCTCCTGAAGAGGTCTGGCGCTCCACGGTGCGGCCCGGTCATCGTCGGCCGGGCTCGCGCCCCGGTACAACCCTGGTGACCTGGCCGGTATTCCACCGCTGTCGCGCGCCACATCGTGTACCACATCGCGGGCAGCCCTCGCGCCGCCCCTTGGGGATATACATCCCGTCGATGCTTCAGTTGGGTGCGTCGTCGTCATCGCCGGGCGCTGACGTGCACGCCCCGCTCACGACTGATGTGTGAGCGGGGCGCGCTGTCAAGTGGCTCTCGGGCCGCGTTCGGTACGACGTTACGGCGTCGGGGTAAGTGTGGCGGTTGGTGTCGCGGTGGCGGGCGCCGTCGTGCTGGTGGCCGTGGCTGCTGTCGTGCCGGTCGGGGTTGCCGTCGTCTGGCTCTGCCGGACTCGGAAGTCGACCGACGTCCAGTCGGAGCGGACGCCGTTCTCGTCGCGAGCGCGGGCGCGGATCACGTAGTCGCCCGGCACGGTTGGCTTGACCGACCAGACGTTCGCGCACTGGGTACGCCGGTCACAGTCGAAACGCTGGCGGTCGAGTTGCGGGTCGTCGGTCCGGTCCTCGTTGTCGTTCTCATTGCGCCGCGAGGACGGGATGCCCTCCCACTCGATCCAGGTCAGCTTCGCCGGGTCGCTCGCGATGACGGTGATGTCGACCTGCTGGCCCGGGTCGATGCGGCTGTCGCTCAACTGAATGGTCACACTCGGCCCGGATGCGGTCGTCGTGCTCGGCGTGGACGTGGCGGTCGCGCCCGATGGGGGATTTACTGGCGGCGGAGGCGGGGTGATGTTACCGAAAGCGCCGCTCATGTTGGTGTTCGGCAGTTGGTTCGGCCGCGCGACGGCGTTCGGCGCGCTCGGGTCGTACTGGCGGAAGTAGCGGCTATTCTGCATATCTTCAGCGAGATCCGGAGGCAGGTTGACGCCGGTCAGAACGGCCTTGAAGTACTCGCCGATCAGGATGCCCTCGGTGCACGTGCACACGGCGCGGTAGTGCATGATGCCGCGCTGGAAGCGCTGGTAGATAAACCCACCGTTGTTCGGGTCAGCCGCCGGGTTGGAGGTCGGGAGCCCCCAGATCTCGAGGTTCAGCAGCGTCATGATGTTGGCGTCCGCACCTGGCTGGGGCGGCACGGTGGTCATGAACGTCTGGAAGAAGTTCACCGGCTGCCCGTTGAACTGGTTTGGCGCGACCTGCCGAACGAAGTTAACGACGTCCTGAGCGTAGCTCGGGCTGCCGACCTGGGGTGCGGCGGCTGCCAGGCTTGGATCAGACGGCGGGAAGATGGACCCATTCGCACGCGTGAGCGGCATGATGTCGGGGTCCAGCACATTGAGGCGCGCCACAGTTCCCTGGTTCATCTGGAGCACGACGCGCTGGAAGAACTGGACCTGGAAGCCGTCAAGCGTGAACTCGTTCGAGATCGGGAAGCCGAGCGTCCGCTCCTGGCCACGGCTCTGGTAGTACTCCAGGAATGCCGGGTTTTGAATGCAAAAGCCGGTCCCGAAGCAGTTCTGGGCCTCGGCCGGCTGGCTCGCCGGCACGATTGCGGTGGCGACCGCCAGGAACAGGAATCCGACCAGAACGATGAAGCGCCGCATGTACCGCGTCCTCCTTGTGCGCTGACGTCATGGTACTCCGGTCGTGACACGAGAAGCCTGAGCCAGAAGCGTGCGCACCCGGAGCAGCCGGCAGCCCAGGTCATTGGGACAGCGGTCACCGTGACCGTCGTCAGGCCCTTGACTCATCGTGATCCTCGCGAGGACTGTCTCTGGCCCAACTGCGCTTCGAGTACCGGCCTCCAGAGGGATCGAGCGCAGGACCTTCTCCGGCCACCAGACATACCGTGCGCCCCCAGTGCACGAAGTGGTCCAGGGACATCCACCGAGGCAGATGGGCGCCTCTCGCAGGCTGGTGTGGGGCCACGGGTAGGCCCGGCACCTCGGCGACACAATTCCGTCACAACCAGCGGGGAGTCCTCGTCAATGTGAGCCGCCCTCTCTGCTCTGTCAGGGCCGGCCGACACGTCGTTCACAATCGGCCGGCCGCACGCGGCGCCAGCGCGTTCCAGGCCGCCGTCATCGCGTCCAACTGGTCGTGGGTAGCGCGAACCCCCTCCCAGAGACTATCCATCGCTCGCGCCAGCCCATCGAAGTCGTCACGGTCAGCAGCGTTGATAAGGGCCGTAATGGCCGTCTCCTGGCTGTCCGCGGCGGCCTGCACCGTCGCAGCGAGCGCACGGTACGCGGTGGCGAAGCGGTCCGCGAGCGCGGTCGTCGAGAGGCCGGCAGTAGCATCCTCCAGATCGAAGTGCGACGGCAGGTTGTAGCGTGGCGGCAGGCGCTCGCCGGTGTCCGGGTCGTACATCGTGTGGGTCGGCTCGACGTGGGGAGTGACGGACAGATACATCGTCATCGGCGTATCGCCGGTGTTGCGGGCCTGATGCATCTGGTGAGCGAACGCCACACACACCTGGCCGGGGCCGAGCACGGCCCGTTCGCCGTCGATGTCCATGTCGCACTGCCCCTCGAGGATCAGGAAGATCTCGTGGCCGAGATCGTGGCTGTGCCGCCGATGGACCTCACCCGGCTCCATCCGCAGGAAGCGGCTTCGGATACGTGGCGTGACGAACAGGTTCTTGATGTCGTGGCGGTAGTCGAAGATCGCGTACGGCATGACGTCTCCTCCGGTGGCGGCGGTCGGCGGCCGCCTATGGCGTTCGACGACCGTTGACGTAGGCCAGGATGATGTCGCGCACCAGCGCGATGTCGGCGACGGCGTCGCGGCCTGGGGTGATCGGCTGAGTGCCGGTCAGGATGCAGTCCCGGAAGTGCTGAAGCTCGAGTTTGAACGGGTTATCGTGCCAGGAGTACTGCTTCGTCCAGGGCGTGCCATCGCCGTCCATGCTCTCCAGCGTGACCGTCGTCGGCAGGCCCCGCGAGAAGCCGGTCGGGAAGGCGATGAGCGTCCGCTCGCGCGAGCCGTACACCTCGAGCGTCTCGTCAAAGTGCTGAAGCGCCGGAAGATCGACCCAACTGACGACAGCACGGACGTCGCCGGGGTACTCCAACACGGTCGAGATCGCGCGGCCATCTGACCAGATATCGGTGGAGACGACACGCCTGGGCGGGCCGAAACAACCGTGCAGGTTCCCGATGTCGTGGATCAGACTTCCCAAGACTGTCCCAAACATCCGCGCGACATCCGGCCGAACGGCATCGCTGCCGAGCGCTTCCGATACCAGGCGGCGGCGCTCGGCCTCGAGAGCGGGGCCGGCCTCGGGCGGGATATCGTCGAAGCGATGCAGCCCGAACTCGGCGAGGTGCAGCGCGTTGTCAGGGTGGAGATGGTTCACCTGGACGAAGCGTCGGTCCGACATCGCGCGAATGCGAGCCTGCGCGAACTGGTAGGCCGGGTCATGGCGTTTCATGTACCCGACCTGAAGGATGACGCCCGCCCGGTCGGCCGCGGCCACCATCTCCTCGGCCTCACGGACGGTCACGCACATCGGCTTCTCGACGAAGACGTGCTTGCCGGCCTCGGCGGCGGCGATGCTCGCTGGCGCGTGGCTGCCGGTCGGACAGACGATAACCGCGTCCACGCCCGACGCGAGCAGGGTGTGGTAGTCAGTGAAGCGCCGCTCCGACGGCACACCGTACTCGTCGCCGAGCCGGTCGAGGAGTTTGCGCGAGAGATCGCAGAGGCCGGCAATCTCGAATCCGCCGGCTAGCTCGCGGAGGTGGGGCAGGTGCTGGATCTGGGCAATCGCGCCGCACCCGATGATGCCGATCTTGACCCTGTCGCCGGCGATCCGGTCCCTCGTCGCCATGGAGCACGTCCTCCTCACTCGTCGTCGCGTCAGTTGTGCCCGATTGGCGGGAGCTAGTGGCTCTCTGGGACCGGGGCCGTCAGGCCGGCCGTTCTCCACAGAGAGCCGTCAGACGCGGCCGTCACGCAGAGAGAATAGCCGCTCACCGCCTGGCTCGAAGCCACCTCCCCGATTCGCCTGCACGAATTCGTGCCGCGCCCCGCACTGAACTGCCGAAATCCGTTGCCAAGACCGACCGCTGCGGCTACCGTAGTGCGCACGCGTCACTGACCGGCGCCATCAACCGATGCCGTGCACCGTTCGCACGGCGTTCCCGGCTCACGATCGGAGCAGTCAGCACCAGCGTAGCGTAGCCAGACGGATCGGCCTCTCGACATCAATTCCACCCAGTTGGGGCGGCGATGCCCCTGACGACGACGTCTGTGCGTGGTCACGTTGCCGTGGCTATGCAGGTTCACAACCGTGGGGGGACAACGGATGAGCGACCATCGGCTCGGCTCGAAGATCACCCGTCGTGTCTTGCTCGCCCAGACTCTCGGCTTCGGGGCCGCGCTCCTGGCGGCCTGCGGGAGCCAGCCGCCGCCGGCCGGAAAGCCGGCGAGCGGGGGGGCGGCGCAGCCTCAGGCGACCACCGCTCCGGTGCCGACCGCCGCACCAGCCGCCCCGGCGAAGCCTGCCCAGGCACCGGCGACGGCCCCAGCTGCTGCCAAACCCACCGAGGCCGCGAAGCCGGCCGCCGAGGCGAAGCCTACCGCCGCGCCGACCACGGCCGCCGCCGCGAAGCCGACCGACGCTGGCATCCTGCGCGCGCCGGAGCCGAACCCGAAGCGCGGCGGCACCGCCACCTTCGCCTTTAGCGTGACGACCAATCATTTCGACCTGCATCAGGGCGCCGGTGCGTACGCCGTGCTCTGGCACACCTACAACAACCTCGTTCGCCTGAATCCCCTCGATGGCCTGAAGACGATCGTGCCGGACCTCGCCCAGAGCTGGGAGGTCTCGCCGGACGGCACGGCCTATACGTTCAAGCTGCGCCAGGGCGTCAAGTGGCACGACGGCACCGACTTCTCGGCTGACGACGTCGTCGCCACCTTCAACCGAATCATCAATCCACCACCCGGGATCGTGAGCGTTTTCAAGGCTCGCTTCGGGGCGCTGACCAGAGTCGAGGCGCCCGACAAGTCGACCGTCAAGATGACGCTCTCGGGGCCGCGCGCCTACTTCCTGGAGCTGCTGGCGACCGAGGCCGCGCCAATCTACTCGAAGAAGGCCATCGACGAGAATCAGGGCGATCTGCGCAAGGTGATCGCGCCGGGGACGGGCGCGTACGTCTTCAAAGAGCACAAAGTCGGCGAGAAGTGGACGCTCGCCAAGAACCCGAACTATTGGGACAAGGAACTGCCGTACATCGACACGCTCGAATTCATTCACGCCCCCCAGTGGAGCGACCGTGGCACGGCGATCCTGTCGGGGCAAGCCGATCTGTCCTGGAACGTTTCGAAGGAGACCTTCGCCGAAGGGCAAACTCGCGCGAATGAGATCGGGACGTTCATGGTGCCGGGCGCCGGCGCCTACCAGATCTACTTCAACTGCGCGAAGAAGCCATTCGACGACGCGCGGGTCCGCCGCGCCCTCCACCTGGCCCTGAGTCGCCAGGATCTCTTCGAGGCGTTCAAGACCCAGGAGCCGCTGAACTACACCCGCTACATGAGCCACGGCTTCGAGTTCGCGATGCCGCCTGACGAGGTGCTGAAAATTCCCGGCTACCGTGCCGACAAGGCCGAGGACATCGCGGCGGCAAAGAAGCTGCTTCAGGAGGCCGGGCACGCGGACGGGCTGAAGGGCGTCCAGATCCTGACCGCGTCGGTCGGACCGCATGCCCAGACGCTCGCGCCGGCGTCGCAGGCGATCCTCAAGGCTAACCTCGGCGTCGAGAGTGAGATCAAGGCCGTCGAGCGGGCCGTCCTCAACGAGGAGTTGAAGAAGGGCCAGTGGGATCTATCGCTCAACACGATCGGCATGCCGCTCTACGACCCAACCCTCGGCTGGATCGACTATTTCAGCACGAACGGCCCGAACAACTACGGCAAGTACTCGAGCCCGAAGCTCGACGACATGCTGACGAAGCTCGACTCGGAGCAGGACCAGGCGAAGCGGAAGTCGATGTTCCGCGAGATCGAGGACTTCCTGGATCAGGAATCGCCCTGGATGACCATTGGCTTCACCAGCCACCTCCACATGTGGAAGAAGTACCTCAAGGGCATGCCCTTCGAGCGCGTACGGCTCTCCTGGGGCAAAACCGAAACGATGTGGGTGGACAAGTAGCGAAGAGTTGTCAGCGATCGGCCGTCAGTTCCTAGAAGACGTAGGGCTACCCGGCCACCACTCCTGATGACCGATCGCTAACAACTGATAACTGGACTTCCATGCACCTGTACGTACTGCGGCGCTTGCTCATCGCCATCCCGACCATCATCGGGGTGACGCTGCTCATCTTCATCGCCATGCGGGTGCTGCCGGGCGACCCGCTCTCCACGCTGGAGGGCGAGTCGATCGGCAGCGTCCAGCTCACGCCAGAGCAAATCGCGGCCGCCCGCGCCAGCCTCGGCCTCGACCGTCCGTACTACGTCCAGTACCTGTCGTGGATGGGCGACGTGCTGCGGGGCAACTTCGGCACGTCCTTCTGGCGCGGCGAGCCGCTGATCGAGTTGATCTCGCGGCGCGCCCCGATCACGATCCAGATCGCCATCATGGCCGTGCTGCTCTCCTGGGCCATCGGCCTGCCGATCGGGATGCTCTCAGCCGCCCGCCGAAACTCGGCGCTCGACTACGCGACGCGGGTGTTCGTCACGTTGTTCCAGGCGCTGCCAAGCTTCTTCCTGGGGATGCTCGCCATCATGGTCGGCATCCTCTACTTCAGTTGGCGGCCCTCGCTGACGATCGTCTACCTCTGGACCGATCCGATCCGTAACCTCCAGATGACGCTCGGGCCAGCCCTGGCGCTC
Organism: Chloroflexota bacterium; assembly: GCA_020845495.1. Next base: position 24,763 of record JADLFM010000241.1, on the reverse strand, counting down.
GGGCTGGGGCTCGGCGCCTTCATCGCCCGAATAGCGCGCTCGTCGACGCTGGAAGTGCTGAACGAGGACTACGTCCGGACGGCGCAGGCCAAGGGCCTGAACGACAGGGGCATCCTGGCCCGCCACGTCCTCAAGAACGCCCTCTTGCCGGTTGTGACCGTCTCCGGGCTGGCGCTCGGGGGGCTGATCGGCGGTTCGGTCGCCGTCGAGCGTGCGTTCGGGGTGCCCGGCCTGGGTCTGGCGCTGGTGATGGCGGTGACCGAGCGCGACTGGATGCTGATCCAGAATCTGGCGCTGTTCTACGGCATCGTGTTCGTGCTGGTGAACCTGCTGGTCGACGTAAGCTATGCCGTGATCGACCCGCGCATTCGGTACGGCTAGTTCGGCACGGCAAGGAGTCTGACACGATGACACGGCGCAACGCTACGCGAACGGGAAGCCCGCCAGAAGTAGCACGGCGGAGCACCTGGCTGTCGCGGCCGGCTCGGAGCCCTGCATGACGACTGAGATCCAGACTTCGCCCGCACTCCACTCCGGTGCCTGGGCGCCCATCGCCGTACCCAGCCGACGTAGCCGGGCGGTCGGCTTCGTGCGTCGGTTCTGGCGAGCCTCGCCGATCGGAGCGGTCGCTGCGGCAGCGTTGCTGCTCATCCTGTTCGTCGGGGCGTTCGCCGAGGTCGTCGCGCCGTACGATCCGCTGGCCGCGAACTTCGCCGCGACGCGCCGCGAGCCGTCGGTTGCGTACCTGCTCGGGACAGACTACCTCGGGCGAGACGTCCTCTCGCGGATCATCTACGGCGCCCGGGTCACGCTGCTGGTGGCGGTGACGTCGGTGCTGCTCGGTGACGGCCTCGGCTTTATCTGGGGCGTCGCCTCCGGCTACCTCGGCGGGCGCGTCGACATGGTCAGCCAGCGCATCCTCGACATCATGCTCTCGTTCCCCGGCCTGATCCTCGCCATCCTGCTGATGGCGGCACTCGGCCCGAGACTCGAGACGGTGATCGTGGCCATCGCGGTCTCGCGGGTGCCGCTCTCGACGCGCGTGATCCGCTCGGTGGTGCTGTCGGTCAAGGAGTTCGCCTACGTCGAGGCAGCGCGCTGCACGGGCGCGACGTCGCTCGGCGTGATGGTACGCCATATCGCGCCCCAGTGCGTCGCTCCGATGCTGGTGATTCTGAGCGCCAACCTCGGCACCGCGATCTTCGCCGAGTCAGCGCTGGCATTCCTGGGCATCGGCGTCCCCGAGCCGACGCCCACCTGGGGCCGGATGCTCGGCGGCGTACTGAGCGAGGCGTTTCGGCCGCCCTGGTGGCTGATCGTGTTCCCTGGCATCGCCATCACCCTGACGATTATGGCCGCCAACCTGTTCGGTGATGCCTTGCGCGATGTGCTCGACCCCCGCCTGAAGCGTCGCATCGACTAGCGTCGTCGACCCGCACGATCGACTCACGCACAGATAGGCCCGCTGACGCGCGGGGAACTCTGCTCACTCCCAGACGGCTCGACGCCCGTTCTTACGGGTCGCAGCAGCACCTCCGTTGCCCGAGGCGGCCCGGCTGAACCATGACGCCCGGCAGTTCATCAGGTCGATAGGTGGCCGTCCCCCGGGTTGTCCGCGACCTGTGTGGAAGAGCCTCCCATGCCGCTGTGCAGCACCGAGGCAGCGTCCATGGCGACACCATCTGGCGACGCCACGGACAGAACGGGCGCTGAAGGCGAGGGGATCTCCAGGAAGGGGGAGTCATAGGGAGGGCCGCCGCGAGGAAATCGATGCGAACCCCTGGACTGTCACAGTGTACGCCGGGATGGGGAAGTCAGCGGACGGTCGTCGCGAGGGTGGGGCGGCGCTTCTTGCGGAGCCGGCCGCGTAGGGCCGCTAGCCGCTCGTCGGCCAGACTCGCGCCGCCCGCCATCGGTAGCGGAGTCGGGCGGACCGTGACAGGCGTGCCACGGCGCCGCGGCGGGCGCCAACCGAACAGCCGTCCCATGAACTGCCCGAAGCTGTCGAAGTAGGTGTACGCGACCGGCACGTAGAGCAACGACAGGAACGTGCTCGTCGTCATCCCGCCCACCAGCACCGCCCCGAGGGGAGCGCGGCCCGACCCGTCACCCCCAAGCTGGAGCGAGACCGGCAGCATGCTCAGGATCAGCACCGCCGAGGTCATGAGGATCGGCCGGAGCCGGGACGGGCCAGCGTGTTCGAGTGCCGTCGTCCGGTCCATGCCGTGGCGTCGGAGATCGTTGGCCCGGTCGACGAGCAGGATGCTGTTCTTGCCGACCAGCCCGAACAGCGCGATCAGCCCGATGAACGAGGGGATACTGAGCGTCTGATTGAAGACGAGTAGCCCAAGAAACGCGCCGACCGTCGCTAGCGGAAGCGCGGTCAGGATCAAGACCGGCTGGAGCCAGCTTTCGTAGAGCACCGTCAGGACGAGGTACATCAGGACGATCGACGCGCCCAGCCCGAACAGGAGCATCGCAAACGAGTTCTGCTGCTCCTCGCTGGTGCCGGCCATCTCCCAGCGCATGCCCTGGGGGAAGGTCAGGGCGTTCATCGTCCGGGTGACCTCCTCGCTGGCAGTGCCGAGCGGCACGTCACTCGGCTCGGCGCCGAGGGTGGCCACCCGCTGGCGGTCGACGCGGCCGATCTTCGTGGGTTTAGTCTCGACCTCGGTCGTCGCAACCTGGCTGACCGTCACCAGCCGCCCCTCTCGCTCGAAGAGCGGCAAATTGGCGACCGCCTCCGGGCGATTCCGAAGCGTGGCCGGCACGATGACCCGGACGTCACGCTCCTTCCCGCCTGGTTCCGGCCACTTCCCGACCACCGCGCCCTGGTATGCCACGCGCAGGACCGTGCCCATGTGCTGTGCGTTGGCACCAAGATCGCGCAAGCGGCTCGGGTCCGGGCGGATCGTGACCTCGGGAGCGGCGGTCAGGCTGTTGGTGACGTCGGCAAGCTCCGGCAGGGCCGCGAGCGCCTGCTCGGCCTGTCCAGCCATCTGATTCAATTGCTCGAGGTTGTCGCCGAAGACGTGCACCTGAACCGGCTGGCCACTCGGGCCACCGTCGGTTTGCCGACGTGCTCGCAGGTCCGGTGTCGTCGCCTGACCGGCCGCGATGGCCGCCCGCGCGATCTCCTTCGACGTTCGCGTGCGTGTCGCCGGCTTGCCGACCTCCAGGTCCACGGTGATGGCGCGGGCGTCACGCCCGCCAACCCGCACGTAGGCGAGGTGGACCTCCGGAAAGCGCTCCTTGTCGAGCAGTTGCCGCTCCCAGCGCCGGGCGGCCAGGTCAGTCGCATCGAGAGCGGTGCCGGCCGGTAGCTCGCCGGCGAGGGTGACAACGTCCATGTCGCCCTCCGGGATGAACTCAGAGCCGATGTGCTGGAGGATCAGGACGTTCGAACTGAACACCAGCAATGCGCCGGCCAGTACCACCGGGCGGTGCCGCAGCGACCAGTGCAGCAAGACCCGGTAGACTCGCTCGGTCAAGCCGTAGATCGGCTCGAAGAGCTGCGCGAACCGACCAAACAGGCTCGCCCGGCCGGTGCGATTGGCCTGCGAGAGCCAGCGCGATGCGATGAGTGGCGTCAGCGTGAAGCTAACCAGCAGCGACGCGAGCGTGGCCGCGACCATGACGATCGCGAAGTTCCGCAAGAACGCGCCGGTGATGCCGGTGATGAAGATGATCGGTCCCCAGACCGCCACATCCACCAGCGTGATCGCGATGGCGGCCATGCCGATCTCGGAGCGGCCATCCACGGCGGCCGTTTTCGGATCTTTGCCGGTCTCGAGGTGGGAGAAAATGTTCTCCAGCACGACGATGCTGTCGTCGACGAGCACGCCGATGGCGGTCGTCAGCCCGATCAGCGTCAGGCCGTTCAAGCTGAGCCCCACGAGTTTCATGACGATCAGCGCGACCAGCAGCGACATCGGGATCGCGATGAGGACGATGATCGTGCTGCGCAGGCTATGAAGGAAGAAGAACAGCACGATGCCCGTAATCAGCGACGCGAGCAGCAGTTCGTGCTGCACCTCGTCCACGGTGTCGCGAACGTAGCGGCTCTGGTCGATGACGAGTTGCAGTTGATAGCCGGGCGGCAGTTCGCCGTTTAGCTTCTCCACCTGGGGCGTGACGGCGTCGACCGTCCTGGTGATGTTCGCCTTCGACTGCTTGTACACGAGCAGGCCGGCCGCCGCCTTCCCGTTGACCCGAACGATCTGCTCGACTTCCTTGCCGCCGAGGTAGACGTTGGCGACGTGGCGTAGCTCCACCCCAACGGTGCCCGGTCCACCGACCGGGATCGTCCCCAGCCGGCTGACGTCGCCGCGCGCGTCCAGACGCAGCGACGCGCCGCGCGTCGTGTCGCCCGAACCACTCTTGATCTGGCCGCCAGAGGCTGTCACGTACTGTGAACGCACCGCGTTGGTGACGTCATCCAGTGTGAGGCCGTAGGCGCGAAGCCGATCCGGCTGCACCTCGACCAGAACCTCGGGAACGGTGCCGCCCACGACTTCGACCCGTCCGACGCCCGAGACGTTCTCCAGGCGCGGGCGGATGACGTCGTTCGCAACCCGGTACAGGCTGGCCGGGTCGGCGTCACCGACGCTGGTCACGGCCAGGTTGACGATCGGCACGTCGTTGAAGTCGAGCTTGGCATAGCTCGGCTCGTCGACTTCAGCCGGCATGTCGCGGCGTACGCCACTCACCTTCTGCTGAACGTCGCTCGCCGCGATGTCGACGTCAACGCCTTCCTCGAACTCGACGACGATTTGCGAAACGCTCGTCTGTGACGTCGAGGTCATCGTCTTGATGCGCGGCAGCCCGGCGACGGCGTCCTCGATCTTGCGCGTCACCTGCTCCTCGACGGTCTCAGCGCTCGCACCAGGATAGACCGCCGTGATCGTGACGATCGGCAGTTTCAGCTCCGGATTGTTCTCCAGCCCGAGTGAGAAGTAGCTCGCGATCCCGAACAGGACCAGCGCCAGCGTGACCGTCAGCGCGACGACTGGACGATAGACCGCCAACCGAGTGAGCTTCATCGTTCCGCTAGCTCCTCCACCCGGCCCACGAGCTTCCCACACGCTGACCGTGCATCTCCACCGGCACAACCCGATAACTGTACGACGGAACACCCGTTCGATACTGTCGCCGGCGACACATTCCGGCAACGTCGTCTGGGATTGCGCGCTCCAGTGCGCGTCACCGTACCGCAACATCTCGCACCGCCACTGGGTCGGTGCACACCTGCCGAGTTCTCAGGGTTTGACGGGGCCAACGTGCGAAAGGTTGCAGTCGGACCGAGGCTTTCGCGCAGGCCGAGCAACTCGGCCAGGCGATGCCGAGCGCTTCTGGTGACCTGATATGCCGTCCCTCGTCACGAGCGAGACGGGTGACCGACAGGGTTCGCGCGGCGTCGCTCGGCTGGTCGTTGCGGCCAACGACTCGAGCGCGTTAGCCGAACACGGCACACGTCCGACCGGCCAGACTGCACCGTCCTTAGAGGGTGCAGTCTGGCCGGTCGGACGTTTCACGCTGTCCGGAGTGTCGGACAGCCGAGCGCGTTGTCAGGAGGTCAGACGGTCAGGATGCGGCGAGAAGCCGGTCGAGTTCGGCGCGGCTCGGGTTCACGTACAGTTCGCCGCCGATCTCGAGCGTCGGTACCGTTCGGAAGCCGCCAGTCTTCTGCTCGATGCGGTCGCCGTACTCGGGGAACTGCTCGATGTCGATCTCTTCGTACGCGACACCCTTGCTGTCGAGGTAACGCTTGGTGCCGCGGCAGTAGCCGCACCATGTCGTCGTGAACATCTTTACCGTTTGCGCTGGCGTAGCCAAGGATCGTGCCTCCTACCCACCTGGGTACCCTTGTATGCAACGCCCGTACCGGGCCGCGTATTCCTGCCGTGCATTCAGGCCGGGCATCTGACGGGCCGCGTCACGTGCGACGGTGGACATCGATGTCGTGGTCGAGTACCGGCGTATTCTGGCCGGACATCTGGCAGGCCACGTCACGGCTGGGTGCAGTCGCGGCGGTCCATCATCAGGCTAGCCGATTCCGAGCCGGGCGGTCACGATCGGACTCATCAGACAGCGCCAGGCCGCTCGATGCCCGGCGGCCCGCTCGGCGGAGCCGCCGGAGGCCACTCCAGGGTACGCGACGTGCGCTCGGCGGCGGGCCGAGGGAGCCCTCCAGTTGGCACGAGCGTGGCGAGGTACAGGACCAGCCCGAAGACTGCGAAGTTGTCCCCGCGCAGGTCGGCGGTAGCCAGCGCCCCGATCCCAAGCCCGCTGCCGAGCGCGCGCAGCCCCGTTGTAAGCAAGTCGACGATGGCGCGGTCGTAGGCGGCTACGAGGAGGGCCGCGATGACGAGGCCGGCGATCCCCCCGCGCGCCCCGAGGACGACTGCTGCCAGTACCATCAGCGAGAGTGTCAGGTCGAACTGCTCGGGGACGATACTGCCGAGCAGACCGGCGTAGATCGCCCCGGCCAGCCCGGCGACTCCGGCGCCCAGCGCGAAGGCGCGCAGTTTGGCCCGCACGGCGTTCACTCCGACCGCCGCTGCTGCCACCTCATCGTCGCGGACGGCTGCCCAGGCTCGTCCAAGCCGGCTCCCGGCCAGCCGTCCGGCCACCACGCACGCCAGTGCAGCCAGCGCGAGCGCCACGATGTAGGTCTGAAGCGGACCGTCGCCCGGCAGGAACGATAATGTCGGCGCGCGGATGCCACTGATCCCGCGTGGCCCGCCGGTGCACGACGGGAAACGGACGATTGAGGCCGGCACGAGCTCGCCGAGTGCCAGCGTCACGATCGCCAGGTACTCACCCCGCGTCCGAATGGTGGGCAATCCGAAGCCGATGCCGACCGTCGCGGCAACAAGGCCCGCCAGGGGTAGCGCGAGCCAGGGATCGCGGAGCGCAGCCGGCAGCCCGACCAGACACGAGCCGGTGCTCGTGACGACGGCCGCCGTGTAGCCGCCCACTGCGAAGAACGCGGCGTAGCCAAGGTCGAGCAGGCCAGCGAACCCGACCACGACGCCTAGCCCGACCGTCAGCGCGATCAGCAGCACGACGACCGTCGCATCGTACAGGCGGAGCGTACCGTTGAGTCCGAGGGCTGACCCGAGCGGGGAGTGGCCGACGAGCGGATAGGCCGCGGCGAGCACCAGCAGCAGTCCAAGTGCTCCTTGCGCATGCCGTCTGCCCCAGCCGACGACGATGCGGACATGCTCGCGCGGCACGTCGAGGGCCGTCGGGAGAGCGCCGCCGAGGATGCCGAGGGGTCGGAACGCCAGCAGCCCGACGAGCAACACCAGGACCAGTACCGGCGTCCAGAACGCCGACAGCCAGAAGTCGCTGTAGGCGCCGAAGACGCCGAGTGCGAGGCCGCCCAGCAACGCTCCACGCGGGTCGCCAATCCCGCCGAGGAACGCGGCCGTCATCGCGGTCAACCCGCTCTGAAGCCCCTGGTTTGCCGTCGTGCCACCGTGGTAGGTCGCGAAGACGGCGGCGGCCAGGCCGGCCAGCCCCCCGGCTGCGATGAAGCCGTAGAGTCGGCCGCGCCCGGCGTCGACGCCGCAGAGTGCAGCCTGCTCGCGGTCTTCGGCGATGGCGCGGAGCAGCCGCCCGCCTCGCGTTCGGAGCAGTGCAGCGCTCCCGCCGAGGGCGACTGCCCCGGCCAGGGCCAGCACTACCACGTCCTTGAGCAGCAGCATCACCCCGCCGGCGCCGAGATCGATCGCCGGCAGCAGGTCCGGCAGCGCCAGCAGCGGCAGGTTGACACCCTGGTGGCCGGGCATCGGGACCGACGTCCAGGCGTGCCAGCGCACGGCCACGCCCAGCATCATGAACGAGAGCGCCATACTCGCGATCAAGGGCCCGAGCGGGTCGCCGCGCCGGTCGAACGGGCGGAAGGCTAGCCGCTCGACGATTCCGTTCAGGAGCGCGCCGCAGAGGGCGCCGAACGCAAGCAGCACGACCAGCGCGCCAACCCGCAGTCCGACCGGCGTGACGGCCGTGACCCCGAGCACGCGCGCCAGGCTGGCGACCGCGACCGTGGTCAGCGCGAAGACGTTGCCGTGCGCCAGGTTGATCTGGCGCGAGACGGCATAGGTGAGGGTGAAGCCGGCCGCGCTCAGCGCAACCACGGCGCCGCTCGTCAGCCCGAAGACGAGAAGCTGAAGCAGCAGATCCACCATCGGCCGTCCGCACCTCCGGTCTCACCCCCTCATTCAGCCTCCGAGCGTATCCACGGCGTAGCGGGTGGCGGCGAGCGCCCGATCGACGTCGTCGCCGTCGTTGTAGAGGTGAACGGAGTAGCGGATGCGGCCGTCCGCCTCCCAGACCAGCACGCCCCGCTCGGCGAGCGCCTCGGCGAACGCGGTCCCATCCGCGCGGGCGATGCACACGTTGCCGGCCCGCCGCTCCGGCTCGGCTGGCGTCAGGACGTGGAGGTCGAGTTCGGCGAGACCCTCACGGAGGCGAGCGGTCAACTCGAGCACGTGCGCCTCGATTCGCTCGATCCCGACCTCCTCCAGGTAGCGAAAGCCGTTGTCCACAACGTACGCGCCCGGCAGACTCGGGTTCCCGAGCGTCATCCGCATGGCATCGTCGCGGGGAGTGAAGTCGTGCCGCCGGAGCTCGCCGCTGGCCGGCGCCGACGACATCCAACCCGCGACCTTCGGCGCCCACTCAGGGTTGCGCTGGCGGTTCCAGAAACCGACGGCGATGCCGGTACACCCAAGCTGCCATTTGTAGCAGCACGAGAAGACGAAGTCGGCCATCCGGGCCGGCACCGGCACCACCCCGAGCGCGTGCGAGGCGTCCACCACCAGCAGCGCCCCAACCCGGTGGGCGGCATCGGCGATGGGACCAAGGTCGTGACGGACGCCGGTCAGGTAGCTGACCTGACTCACGTTGACGACACGAGTCCGCTCGTCGACGGCCGCTTCAAGCGCGCCGGGCGGCACGTCGAAGCCGGTCCCCACGAAGCGTACCTCCACCCCCTTCTCGCGCTGAAGGAGCCAGGGGTACACGTCCGAAGGGAACTCAATCGTCTCCACGACGACGTTGTCCCCCGGCCGCCAGTCGATCGACTGAGCCACCATGTTGACGCCATCGGAGGTGCTGGGGATGAATGCGACTTCGTCCTTGTCGACGCCGAGCAGCCGGGCCGCACGTTCGCGGGCACGATCGTGCATAGCAAGCTGACGGGATCGGCCTGGCAAGCCGGCGCTCTTGTCGAGGGCGTAGCGGGTGAGCGCTTCGAGGTGGCTCTTGAGAAACGGTGTCTCGCCGCCGGCCGCGAGATGGGTCCGCTCCTCGACGCCGATGAAGTCGCCCTTCGGCGCGAGCGCGCTCATTCGACTGCTCCGTTGCCGCCAGCAGCCGGACCATCCGCGTGGTCGTAGGCAACGGCGGAGTAGCGCATCAGCTTGTCGATGTTGTGGACCGATTCGATCCGGCGTACCGTCCCCGACTTCCCGCGCATCGCCAGGGTCTCGGTGTACGCCTTGTGCGGGGCGTAGCGAACACCCTTCACCAGTTCACCGCCGGTGACGCCGGTCAGCGAGAAGAAGACGTCGTCGTCGGAGACGAGGTCGTCGATGGTGAGGATCTGGCCGAGTGGTAGCTGCTGCTCCTCGGCAAGCTGGCGTTCCCGATCGTTACGCGGCCAGTAGCGGCACTGAAGGTCGCCGCCCAGGCACTTGAGCGCACAGGCCGTGGTTACGGCCTCCGGCGAGCCGCCGATACCGAGCAGCATGTCGATACCGGTTTCGTCGAGCGCGGGCATGATGCCGCCGGCGATGTCGCCGTCCGAAATGAGCTTGACCCGCGCGCCCGCATCACGGACCTGTCGGATCAGGTCTGCGTGACGGTCGCGGTCAAGGATGACGACGGTCAGGTCGTCGACCGCTCCACCCTTGGCCGATGCGAGTGCCCGCAGGTTCTCGGCGACGGACAACTCGAGTGAGACGACGCCCTTGCCGACCGGGCCGACGGCGATCTTCTCCATATAGGCGATACCCTTCCAACCGAGCATCGAGCCGCGCCGCGCGAGCGCGACCACGGCCACGGAGTTTGGCAGCCCCTTCGAGAGCAGGGTCGTGCCGTCGATGGGATCGACGGCGATGTCAGTCTCGGGCGGCTGGCCGTTGCCGATGCGCTCGCCGGTGTAGAGCATCGGAGCCTCGTCCTTCTCGCCCTCCCCGATGACGACGATGCCGTCCATCGCGACCGAGCCAAGCGCGAAGCGCATGGCCGAGACAGCCGCCTGATCGGCGGCGTTCTTGTTGCCCTTCCCCATCCAACGGGCCGACGTCAGTGCCGCTGCCTCGGTGACGCGGGCGAGATCGAACGAGAGGTTTCGGTCGAGTGACTGGGCCGTGCCTGGGACACCTCGCTCTTCGGTGAGCATGGGTCGAACCTCCTCAATGGCGGGCTCAATGGCGGGCCGTGCCCACTGGGGGAGGGCAGGAGCGGCGCACTGACGCGCCGAGCGACCCGGCTTGACCGGTATCCTAGCCGGGCCGGCGAGCGCGTGCACGAACCATCCGTTCTCGGCGCGACGATTCTGAATCGGCGCTCCTCGACCGCCGAATCTGGCAGTTGGGCGCATCGGACCGCCACCTACACCAGACACCCTGAATGGGTACCTGCATCGGGCGCGCGCAGCATCCGGAGACGGCCCAGAATGTCCCATCCAATCTCGGGACATTCGTCGGATGGCGCACCCGTGGGAATGGCGTACCATGATGTCACCAGGAGGCCAGCGGAACCGAAACCAGATCGACCCAGATCGAGAACGCGGCTCCTGGAGATCGGATACTCGGATTGGAGTGCAGGAGATGGTCACGACGAGGAAGACCCGGGCGCGCCACCTTCTGCTGGGGGTGTTGCAAATTGACTGAAACGTCGCGGATCGCCGTGGCGCGTAGGAAGGAAGCGGACACCCGGGTGAGCCAGAACAGTGCCACCCAGCCCTGAAGGCACGAGCCGCCGACCGAGAGCCAGCGGAGATCGCCGCGAAAGCCACCACCTCGGCGTACCTTGACACGTTTGAAGCCATGAATCGACGAAGCCCCGTCACCTGACGGGGCTTCGTTGCGTCTCTGGCGTACGCCTTCACCGATCCGCGAGCATGGCAGATCCAGCGCGGATGCGTCCGCGCTACACGAATCACGGTGACTCGGCCGCATCAGCATGGTGTTCGATCTCGTTCGAGGGATGCGACACTCGAGAGGCACCGCCGCGCGGATGGCCGCCGTCGAGACTGGCCGGGTCGGCCGCTCCTGCTGGCATCCGGCCCACAGGTAGGCCAGCCAGGAAGCGGCGCATCCGCTCGTAGTGGGAGCCTTTCCAGTAGATACGGCCGCAGCCTGGGCAGCGCGCGAACTCGTCGTAGTAGCGGCGAGTCTTGGGCTGGAGCTGGTCGAAGATGTCGGCCTTCGAGACCGACTCGAGGCGACTGTTGCAGCGAAGACAGCGCCGAAACGGCTCCGCCCGACCGCTGAGGTCGAAGCGGCGTACGACCTCGGCTACCTGCGCGCGTGGAGCGTCGGCACGGACGAGGTACCCAGAGCTGACGATCGAGCGCTTCAGTAGGCCCCGATCGCGGGTGAGCAGTAGTCGGCCGTCCTCGGCGGAGATGGTGGCCAGCACGTCATCCGGGTAGTCGTTGCGGTAGAGCGTGTCGAAGCCGAGCATCCGGAGGTACTCTGCCAGCTTGCCGAGGTGGGTGTCGAGTACGAAGCGCGGTGTCTCCGGGGCCGGTGGCCGGACCCGCGAGACTTCCTCGACGTCGAGGCGAGTGAAGCGGGGGTAGACAGCCACTCGCTCGCCTCCGGAGAGCCGCGCCACGAAGTCGACCGAGATGCCGTTGACGAGGATCAGGTCGACCTCGGTGTGTGGCACACCGAGCATCTCGATGACGTGTTTCACCGAGGCCGGCTCGTTCAGCGTGACCGTGAACGTCATCTGTCGCCGATGAGCCGGCAGGAAGTCGTTCAAACTGCCGTAGAAGCGGATACAGATAGGCAGCATGGTGACGTGCTGGGCGACCCACGCAACTTCCGCCGTTAGCGCATTGGCAGATCGACGATGCCGAGCGTCGCGTGGATCCCACGACTGGAGATTCCAACGGACGCGCTACCGGTGGCCCTACCGTTCAGGTGAATCGGTGTGAGGAGCGCGGCGGGCGCATAGGTTGAGGCGCCAGTAATCGCGCAGATACGGTGGGTCGTCCGCCGCGCCCTGCTCGGCCAGCGTCTCGACGAAGGATAGGCGGAGCGCGTCGGTCGGCAGACGTGCTAGATGCTCCCCGAAGACGACAGCCCGCAGGAACTCGCGGTACTCGTCTCGGCTGCCGAGCACGGTCGGCGCGGACTCGAGGCTCGTCTCGACGTCGACGAAGCCAGCCTCCTCCAGCCGGTGGGCAGTCGTCTCGGCGTCCGCGAACTCCCACGGTCCCCGCCACATCCCGAAACTCTCGGCGTACGGCGTCTGCCGCATCAGCGCCTCCGAGCGATCCACCAGGAGCTTGATGTTCGGCCCGCCACCGCATTGCGCTACCAGCCAGCCGCCCGGCCTGAGCGCTCCGTGGAGGTGACGGAACAGGCGTGCGTGATCGGGCACCCAGTGAAGTGCGGCCGTCGAAAAGATCGCGTCGACCGGCTCGGCAAGCGTCAGGTCTTGAAGGTTGGCGCACAGGAACGTGACCTGACTGCCGAAGCGCGGCGCGAGGTGCTCGCGGGCAACAGCAAGCATGTTCTCCGAGATGTCGACGGCGAGGACGCGGCCGTTCGGCAGCCGTCCGAGGAGCTCGGCCGTGAGACGGCCAGTGCCGCAGCCGGCGTCCAGAATGCGCTCGTCGCCGCGCAGGTGGAGACGCGCGAGGACGCGCTGACCCCAGGTCACGTGGGGATTAGCGACCCGGTGATAGGCGCTGGCATCCCACTCGGCCGAGCGTGCCTCGGCGGTGACGGACTCCCCGGTGTCAGGCGAGCGATCGGTCATTGGCACGGTCCCATCCGCGTGCTCCCCATCCGCGCGGCCACGGCCTCGGCGACAGCCGGGTCGTGAGCGGCATAGGCACGCAGCAGTCCGAAGCAGCCTGCAAGCATCATGTCTCCGTGGGGGACGGCAAGGTACGGATCGAGCGGCGAACCCTTCAAGAGGCCCCGGCGAGGGCCAGTCACCGCCACGAACGGCTCGGCGAGGCGCGCCGGCGGCCGGAACATCCGCGCGCCGTGACCCATATCGTCGAATACCTCCTGATTCGTGAGCGAGCCGTCGATGAGCTTACCGAGGAACACCTCGAGCTCCGACCGGGTCAGTTCGCCAGTATGGTGTTCGAAGAAGCCGACGATTTGCCCAGCTTCCAGCCGGAACGCCAGACAGTGGAAGTTACCAACGTTGGCGATGATCGCCGAGCGCCGCTTCGAGACGTTCGGGTCTTCGAGGGCTCCGAGTACGGCGGCCGGCGCAGTGTCCATGACCAGCAGCGGGTAGGCCGGGTCGACGCTGCGTGCAACGGCTCGGAGCCGAGTCAGGCTCGCGGGGATGGCCTCGCGGAGGAAGGCGAAGGCGGTGAGGTCCGACGCTTCGGAAACCTGCCGCTCGAGATACTCGAAGCGGAAGATCCGGTCGCTCGTGCCCGGCGGAGCGGCGCCGTGGTCGAATACGGCCACGGCCAGCCGGTCAAACTGGTCGTCAGCGCCGAAGAGCCGGAGCGCCGCGCGGATCTCGTCCACCCAGACGTCACGGAGCACGATTCGCTCGACGCCCTGGAGCCCGCGCGCCTCGTCCTCCGAGACAACCGTGACGCCCATCCGCGCCACGCCCTCCAGGTCGTCGTCGAAGGTGCGGGCGGCATCGGGCGTGGCGTAGACCGGCCGCCCAGAGCGGACGTGATCCTCGGCGGCCCAGCTACTCGGGCCGCCACCCATCGTCACGCCTTCGAGGAGAATCGAGACGCCGCGCGCCGTGGCATCCCGGATGCGCCTGGCAATCGCGACTGTCGGGGAGGGCATGACGAGCTTGAGCGAGTTCTCGAGCTCGGTATCGGCGTCGAAGAGCAGGATGTCCTGGGTACCCGTCCCGACGTCGATAGTGAGGATGCGCATCGGTCCTCCTCGCCTGCTCAGTGTAGGCTCTCGCTGCCTCGTCTACCCTCCTGCCGTCAGCGTGCGCCAGCCGGGGCCGCGCCGTCGACCGATTCGGCGGCCATGCGCTCGATGGCCGGGCGGACCTCGGTGGCGAAGGCCGAGATCTGCTCCTCGATCAGCGACGTACTCATGCCAGCGAAGGCGATCTCGACGGCCAGTTGCCCGACGCCATACCGGCTGACGACCTCAGCCAGCCCGTCGCGCACGTCCTCGGCCGTGCCCACGAACCAGCCAGCCTGATCCATCGACTCCTCGAGGGTCGGGAGCCGCCCGAAGCCGAACGGTTTGCCGGCCTCATCGAGGTAGCCGCCGATCGGCCGCTGTGCCCCGAGGAAGCGGTTCCGCTCGTCGTGGGCCGGCCGAAAGCGTGCCATCGCCTGCTCGCGGGTGTCGCCGATGTGGACCTGGACGACGAGCATCCGGTCGTCGCCGCGCACGGGCCGGCCCTGATACTTCTCGACCAGTTCACCGAACAGGTTCCAACGGGGAGTGAAGAGTGTCCGGTTGGCGAACGGGAAGATGGCGATGTGGCCTTCCTTCGCAACGTAGTGGAAGGTCGGCTCGCTGGTGACGGCCTGATAGATCGGGATGCGGTGGATCGGGCGGGGCACCAGCGTGACCTTGTCCCAGGGCCGCCCGGTGGCGGGGTTGCCGGTGTTCAAGAAGCCGGGCGCCGGGATGGTGAAGCGGTCGCTCTGGTAGCTGAACTCGTCCGAGGACCATGCGAGCTTGATGATCGCCATTTGCTCCTCGAACAGGTCGCGGTTCGCGCGGTCGTCGGCGTCGCCGCCCCGCCCGAAGGTCGCCCCGAAGATCGGCATCTCGCGCTGGACCGACCCGCGTCCCGTGCCGAAGAGGAACCGGCCGTTCGTCATGATATCGGCGAGGGCGATGTCCTCGGCGAGCCGGATCGGGTTCCAGATCGGCGTCTGATGGAAGAAGGCCCCGAACTTGATCCGCTCGGTATGTTGGGCCAGGGTCGTGCCGACGAGCACCACGTTCGGGATGATCTGGTAGCCCTCGCGCTGAAAGTGGTGCTCGGTCAGCCAGAAGCTCTCGTAGCCGAGGCGGTCGGCGAGCTTCGACCAGTCGAACAGGGCACGATAGCCCTCGGCGTAGCGCTCCGGCGGATACCGACGGCTGTACGGGTCCGGGCCGTCCATCCCGGCGTCGTCGATCAGGCAGCCAGCCCAGCTATAGAGCCCGATGTGCATCGTCTGTCCTATGCCTTCCGTATCGGTCCCCGCCGCACGATCGAGTCAGCCAGGTTCGCGTGGCCAGGCCGAGGCGATCGTACCGAGCGGGGGGCAGGGCCCGACACCGAGTCGAGCCATCTCGAGGACGGGCCGGGCGCGCGACCGGCGTCGCGATCCCGAAGGGGCTTCCCACGCAGAACTATACCGGTCAACCCCCTCACCGAGCCGTTCCCGCGCGATGCCTGTCGGTGCCCGTCCATCGCACGCTCACGTGCTGGAGTGCAGCCCGTCGAGCGTCTACGCGATCTGCTCGCTGGCGGGCCGTCGCCCATCGCACGCGTACCCGTTGGAGCCGGTACCGCCGGCGCCCGCTCCTCGGGCGAGCGTAGCGCCAGTCACACGATCTCCTCTCTCGCCTACGATCTCCTGTCTCGCCGACGCGCACCTGAGCGTTGACGAGAGCGTCCGGGGGCGGGATGGTCGAGAGTGACATCCAAAGCAAGGGGAGATGTGGGACGGCCAACCTGGCGGCCCGTCAGCGGGCCACGACACGCTCGACGAGGCGGATCAGGGCGGCGTTGCGGGGATTCCGGACGAAGGCGCCCTCGCAGGTCGTGGCCGGCCAGGACTGGATGTCCGCCCACTCCTCCGGCGTGATCGCCCCGTCCATGCGCCGGCCGGCGAGCAGCAGGTTCGTCAGCGTCGGGCGGTCTGGGGTGGTGCTTACCCACTCGACCAGGGTCGGCGGCGCCTTGCCGGCGTGTCCGAGCATCAGCGAGACCACGATCCAGGCGCCCACTACCCGATTCGAGGTGTCGCGGACGAAGCGCTCGGTCGGCTGGCCAGGCGCGCCGATGGTGACGCCGTTCTGACGATACGCATCGGCAACGGCGGCCTCCGGGTTACTCGCGCCTGGGAACCGCAGTGAGCCATCGGTGCAGGTGGCGGGCAGGGCGCTTGCCACAGCAGGCGCACCGGTGGCTGTCGCATCGGCGACGGGCGTCGTCTCGGATGTGCCAGGCGCGGGGGTGTCTGCGGCCGGCCCCTCGGTAGTGGCTGACGCCCGGGCTGTATCGGCCGTCGCCCCGGACATGTCTGATGCAGCGGTGGGAGCGGGCGAGCCGGAGGCAGCGGACGCGCTAGAGACGGTAGGTGCACTAGAGGCGGTAGCGGGCGCGTCGCCGGCCGGGTGGGGTCGACCCTGCGCGATCAGCAGGAACGCGATCAGCGCCGCCAGTCCGACCGACGCCAGCAGCAGGCCCAGGATCATCAACGGATCGAGGCCCCAGCGGCGTAAACCCGTCAGTTCCTGCCGCTCGCCTGCCGCGAGCGGCGCCAGCGGGCGCGGCCCCCGAGATGCCGACGAAGGCCGTGCGAGAGGCCCCGCTCTCACACGAGCTGGCTCCCCGCCGGTGGCCTCAGCTGCTCCCGGGGCAAGGCCACCAGCCGGAGACGGCGATGGACCCGGGGGGTGGCCGGCGGCGACGGGGCCAGGCGTGGCGAGCGTCTGGCCGGACTCCGTCGTGCGGCCTGCCTGTCCGCGCAATCGACGGAGGCGCCGGCCCTGGGGTGCCGGCGACAGACCGGCCGGGGGAACGGCGATCGGCGACGGCGGGCTCGTCGGCGACGGCGGGCTCGTCGGCGCGGCGTCGAACGGCGCCACGGCGGGCTTTACGGCGGGCTTTACGGCGGACGTTACGGCAGGCATCGGGGTGCCAGTCGTCGGAGGCAGGGGAGAGACGTCCGCATCCGCCTGCATCGCACCAGGCTCTGAGGTTTCTGGCGCCCTGGTAGCGGGTGGAGCCTCGGGCATGGGGCTTGCCAGCCCGGACAGCCGACGCGAGAGTACGGCGCTGGATGGAGCCTGCGCTGGCTGGCCCGAGACGGCTTCAGGGTTGCGTTCTCGAGCGGCGCTCTTCTGCCTGCGCTCCATGGAGATCCCGTGGACGGGGTCTGAGGCGACGCTCTGAGTGCGCTCGGAGATGGGTGTGTAGGCGGAGGCCAACGCCGTCCCCGATGCCTCGTCCGACATCCCGGCCCGCTCGGCATCCGGCGCTGAGCGTGCTGCGACCGACTGGTAGGTGCGGCCTGCCAGTGATGGCGGCGCTGTTGTCAGGGGCACCTGCGGACCCTCTCGACGGGTACCTGTCGGGGGCGGCGCGGGAGAGGCGGCTGGCGCTGAGGAGGACGATACTGGCGTCCGGATGCCCTGCTGCGACGCCGCGGTTCGTCCCGAGCGCCGTGGCTGCCCAGGAGCGATCTCCCAGGGGAGCAAGGGCAACGGTCGGCCGTCGCTCGCGCTCAGACCAAGGCCGGACGACCGCGGCGACCGGTCCGCTCCGGAGCCGGTCCCGCGGTCGCTGGCATCATCGGCGGCACTCGACCGGCCGCCGACGTCTTTGCCATCCCCCCTGGCGCTGCCCTCCACGCCGTTCTCGGGGCCGGTCTCGTCACCGTCCGCCGCGCTGTTCCCGTCTGCCGTGCGGTCGCCGCCCGTGGTGCCGTCGCCGAAGCTGCGCCAGGACGGAGCCTGCACCACGGGCGGCGACTCTCCAGGCACGGAAGCGGGGAAGACGTCGTCGAGTTGGCGACGTACGAGCGACTCGGACAAGCGATCGCGTCGCTCACGGTAGATCGCCAGTAGTCGATCATAGGCACGGCGATCGACGGCCCTCGCCTGGACGTTGGCCCAGAAGGCGTCTTCGGCATCCGAAACGTAGCCTCGCGATTGGAGGATCAGACCGATCTCGGTGCGTGCCCGCGCCTGCTCGTCGGGCTTGCCCTTGAGGAGCCGGTCGAACCAGGGGAGGATCGCCGCATCGCGGGCATACGCGGGTATCGGCTCCGCCGCGTCGGTGGTCTCGGGAGCCAGACGGCCAGAATTGAGCGGCTCGTTGGGGAGAGTCATCGGCCGCTCGGGTGCAGCATGATGGAGACATGAGAGGAGGCCGGGTGCTCGGGGGTACGAGCCCGTCGGCAGTGGGTCGACGTAGGCTGAGCGTGCACCGGTGTCGTCAGTGCCTGCGGTCGCTGCATGTGGGTACGCTCTCATCCACGATGAGACTCATCTTCGCCGAACCCCGCTCCCCACACCTGCCCCTGCCGAGCTCGATCCACGCATCACGACAGGGCGCGCGTGGCCAGCGATCTCCGCGGCCGTGCCGAGCGTGGGCGGCGGCTCCGGCATCCGGCGTCAGCGCTTGCGGGCGATGATGAAGTGGCTAATACCAAAACTGCGCAGGGGCGTCGTCTCGGCCAGATCTCGAGCGCGCTGGATCAGGCGGCCGACCACGCCATAGCGCTCGGCGATGTTGTCCAACCCGGGGTAGATGTGCGTCACCGCCGTGAACTCGACGTCGAGGCCACGGAACAAGTCGCGAATGGCGCGTGCCGTGTACACCCGCACGTGCGGGCAGAAGACGTCGCGAATCGCCTGCGGCAGCCAGTTCACCACCGGCAGGAGCCGAAAGTAGTACGTGCCAAACACATAGAAGCCGTGCGTCTCGAACGGGTAGAGGCGATTCGGTGCATAGATGATGATGTGGCCGCCGGGCCGCAGGCAGCGGTACGCCTCCTGAATCGTCAGGCGGTCGTCGTCGACATGCTCGATCACCTCGTTCAGGAGGATCACATCGAACATGCCGTCCTCGAATGGGAGATGCTCGCCCGGCGCGACGGAGATGTTCGGCAGCCACTCGCTCGCCTGGGCCACTTTCTCCGGGTCGACGTCGACGCCGTAGACTTCGTCGCTGAAGCGGCGGAACTTGTCGACGTACATCCCAAGGCCGCAGCCGATGTCGAGGATGCGGCGGCCCTCGAGTCGGACGTGCTCGCGGATCTGGTTCAGGCGGCGATCTTGCCCGCTCCGCCAGACGTAGCTCGGGTGTCCGAGCCGGATCGCCTTGACGTCTGCCGCTGCAACCATCGATCCTCCGGGTCTCGTGCAACGCCGCCTGGCCACAGCGGCGCCGTAGCGGGCTGCCAGTCTCCAGGCCGGTGCGCATGGTAGCAAACGCGCGCCAACCAGGCAAGGCGACCAGCGACGGAGCGACGGACCGGTGGAGCCGAGCAGTCTGGTCTCGGCTTTCAGCCAGCAGGAGACGATCGGGGGCGTTCGAGCGCCCACTGCGCACGCTCATCGGTGACAACACGCTCGCGGCAGCACGAACCATGACTGTCATTGTGGCGGTGTAGAACCTGTGGCACAGCCGTACTCGTAGCGGCGTGGCCCGTGCGGCGTGTCTGAAAGGGAGGTGGCACTGACGTACTAGTGCCACCTCCCTTCTTGAACCTTGCTCGCACGATCGTTATCTGGCCCGGCGGCTGGCGCTTCCACACGGCCGGATCGACTCGCCTCGAGGTCGAGTGTGCGCCTCAGAACACGTCGTCGCGCTGACCGGACTCAAACTCGGCGAAGCGAAGCGCTACCTCCTCGCGCGAGAGCAGGCCCTTCTCGACGAGGAGCCGCTCGAACGCATCGAGCCAGCGCTCGTAGTAACTCGAGTCCTCGGCCTCGCGGTCCGCGTGCGCGATCTCTTCGATCAGCCGGTCCCGGAACTCGTCCCATTGGAAGCGGTGGGCCTCGTGCATGGCGGTGGCCAGGCCGAAAACGCGCCCTTCCCAGACGTCCTCAAATACAAGCTCACCGTTCTTGCGCGGTAGGGCGCTCGCGCCGTCCATGTCGGCGACCTGCCGATCGGGTGTGGCCGTCATGCGCGCCTCCCTTACACCACCTCAGCCGGGGCTAGCGCCCTGGCCACGCCGATCATCGAGTCTCGCGTGACGAGCTCGGCAAGCTGCTCTTCGCTCATTCCTTCGGTGCCGGCCGGACGCTCCGGGAGCACCATATAGCGTAGCTCGGCGCTGCTGTCCCAGACGCGAATCTCGACCGACTCGCCGAGGTCCAGGCCGAACTCGTGGAGCACGGCGCGCGGCTCGATGACGGCTCGCGAGCGGTAGGCGAACGACTTGTACCAGGTAGGCGGCAGGCCGAGGAAGTTGCCCGGGTAGCACGAGCAGAGCGTACAGACGACCAGGTTGTGAACGGTCGGCGTGTTCTCAACGACGCCCAGCAGGTTGCCGCCGAACCCGAGCTCGGCGATCGCCGCGGTGCCGTCAGCGAGCAGGCGCTTCTTGTACTCCGGGTCCGTCCAGGCCCGCGCGACGACCTTCGCCCCATTGCGCGGACCGATGTCCTCCTCGTACAGGCTGATGACCTTGTCCACCAGGTCGCTCGTCGTCAGCCCCTTCTCGACCAGCAGCGATTCGAGCGCTCGGACGCGCAGGGACGCCCGCGAGTGCTCGCCGTGGTGCCCGCCATCGTGTCCGTCGTCGTGGTTCCCGCTCATGTCCTTCCTCTCGTCTCCGGCCAGCGGCCTCCCTGCTGGTTGCTGCTCGCTCACACATGACGACCGCGGTGCACGATGTGTCACTCGTGCCGGCCAGGTGAGCGGCTACGCCAGCCAGGAATTAGCTTGCCGACGTACCATCCGGCTCCAGGTAGCTCTCCCAGAGGTCCAGGTACAGGCTCTGGTTCGGCTCGGCCGAATCGCCCCACACCTCGCGCGCGCAGAAGCGGACGCTGTACAGCGGCTGGGGTTGCTCGCCCAGGCCGTGCGCGTAGGTGTCCGGGAAAATGAAACAACCCGAGTACTGATGGATCACGCCACGCTTGCCGCGCGCATAGCGCGGTAGTCGCGTATGCCCCGCTGGATGGACGTTCCGAGCCCGTACCGCGTCACCGACTGCGAAGCGCGGCGCTGGCCCCGGACGCTCGTAGGGCGGCCGCTCGGTCGTCCTCGCCCGCATGCGCTCGACCCACCTGGGATCCTCGTGGTGAGGCGATGGCGCGTCTGGGTTCGCCGTCAGCGAGGCTACCCGATCCTCGAGCTCCGCCGGACTGACCACACCCTTCTCGGCAAGCAGCCGCTCGGCCGCCGCCAGCCAGCGCTCGTAGTAGCTGGACGCAAGATACTCGACGGGCGGCATCCGTTCGATTGCATGGCGCATTTCGTCGACGCTGAAGATACGTCGCTCTCGGGCGGCCTGCATGATTCCGTAGACCTGCTTCTCCCAGTCGCCATGGAAGACTGGCTCGTTCTGCTCACGCACGACTGGCCCGAAGCCGTGCATGCCGCCCATATCGTGCGGTCCGTTCATCCTGCTGCTCCGATGCCTGCCGACGAACTCTCGGTGAGTGAGCGCACAACGATCTTGCCACGCCTTGCTGCGCCAATGCCGTATGTGCCCGCCGGACCTTGCCAGCGCGGCGCACGTCACGGTGGCCATTATGGCTGACGAGCAGACTGCCCACAACCCGGCGAGCACCATCGCGCCACTGGAGCGCCGAGCGGCTACGTTGGCCCAGTCGCCCGGTACGTGATCCCCCTCTCCTGCGTGCGGAAGAGGGGGGCCGGAGGAGCAGTGAAGGGAATCGTTGGGGGATTACGCCTTGAGCGAGCCCGCCGTCAGCCCGGCGATGAACCGTCGCTGAAGGAGCAGGAACAGCGCCAGCACCGGCAGGTTGATCGCCAGCCCGGACGCCATCATCTCGCCCCAGTTCACCCCGACGTCGGTCATATTCAGGTACAGGAACACCTGCGCCGTCCGCATCAGCGCCGACGACGTCATGATCGAAGCGATCACGAACTCGTTCCAGGCGTTCAGAAAGACCAGCAACGCCACTGCCGCCAGTGCTGGCTGCGAGAGCGGCAGCACGATCGTCCAGAGAATCCGGGGCCGGGACGCGCCGTCCACCGACGCCGCATCCTCCAGTTCACGCGGCAGTTGCTGGAAGAAGCCGCGCAGGATCCAGATCGCCAGCGGCAGCGAGTGGACCCAGTAGATCACGATCAGCCCGGTGTAGCTGTCGAGCAGGCCGAGCTTCGCCATCATGATGTAGGTGGGCACCAGATTGACGAGGCCCGGGATCATCATCGGCACCAGGATCAGGAACAGCACGACCTGGCTGCCTCGGAACGACAGCCGCGCCAGCGGGTACGCGGCCAGCGACCCGGCCGCCAGCACCAGCAGCACCGTGGTGGACGAGATGAACGCGCTGTTGAACAGCGCCAGCAACAGGCCGTGGTCGATGGCGCGGAGGTAGTTGTAACCCGTCACCGGATTGGGCAGGAGCTCCGGTGGGAAGGCGTAGACCTGCCGTTCCACTTTCAGCGAGGTCAGGAACGCCCATACGAACGGCAGCACCGAGACGATCGCCACCAGCGCCATCGTCGCGTAGGTGGCAATGCGGAGCGAGCGCGACTCGCCGCTGATGCTGGCTCGGGGGCGGGCAACTGGTACGGACGTCGTCGCCATCAGAAGTATCGCTCCGTCCTCAAGATCCGGACGTAGAGCAGCGTCAGTGCGACGTTGATCGCGAAGATGATCATCGCGATGGCCGAGGCCGTCCCCATCCGCGCGTACGTGAACGCTTCGTAGTACATCCGCAGGCTCATCGCCTCGGTGGCCGCGCCAGGGCCGCCACCGGTGAGCACCAGCATCGCCACCACGACGTTGAAATCAGTGATCGTGGCCAGGACGATCAGCACCAGCAGCGGCGCCTTCATCAGTGGCAGCGTCACCGAGCGGAACGAGCGGACCCGTCCCGCGCCGTCGATGGCCGCCGCCTCGTAGAGCTCCTGCGGGATGCCTTGCAGGCCAGCCAGTAGCAGCACCATCGAGTAAGGAGCGCCGCGCCAGACGTTCACCACAATCAGACTTGCCAACGCCAGGAACGGATCGCCGAGCCACTGGATCCGGGGCCAGCCGAGCGCCTCGACGAACAGGGCGTTGAGCAGGCCGAAGTCCGCGTTCAGGATCCAGCGGAAAATCAAGTAGGTGACGACGTACGACGTCACCCAGGGCAGCAGCGCCACCGTTCGGAAGGCGCTCCGGAAGCGCACCTTCTGGTTAGCGAGCAGCGCCAACGCGAACCCAAGCGAGACGCTTAGCACGACCGAGGCCGTGGTGAACGTGAACGAGACGCGCACGCTATTCCAGAAGCGTACGTCGGCCAACACATCCTGGTAGTTCGCCAGCCCCACGAACCTCAGCAACTGGACGAACTCGACGCGATAGACGCTGATCAGCATGCCGTAGAACGTCGGGAGCAGGCTGAAGATGCCGATCGCCAGCAGGGCTGGCGCAACCATCAGGTAGGGCAGGGGATCGAAGCGCCGCCGGCGTGCGCGCTGCGCTGAGCGGGGTAGGGCAAGAGCCTCTTGCTGCATCTCCTCACCAGAAGGGCGCACCGGCGGCGGTGGCCCGGAGTCCACGGGTCGGGGGACGGACGTGGGCCGGGCTCCTTCGGGCCCGGCCCACGTCGAAGGCCATCCTACTTCGGCAACTGGTCGGCCGGGATCTCGGCAAGCAACTTGTGGTAGGCGTCGCGGGCCTCGGTCATCGCCTTCTCGACCGGGGTCCCGTCGTTGACCATCTGATGGTACGCCTGCACGTAGAGATCGCTCGGCCGGACCGGCGGGCTCAGCAGCGGAGCGGACCACTCGCGAGCGGCCGTGTCGAACAGCTTGACGTACGAGCGGTCCGGCTGCTCAAAGAGCGGGTTGGCGGTCACGCTCGCCCGCTTCGGCTGCTGCCCGGCTACGTCGGCCATGATGAGGTCCGCTTCCGGACCCATCCAGAACTTCATCAGTTCAAACGCCTGATCCTTGTACTTCGACTTGCTGGAAAGGCCCATCGACCAGTGGTTGACGAGGACCGGTCCCCAGCGCTTGCCGTCCCAGGTGGGGTAGCGCGCGAACACAGCGTCGTCGGCCGGAAACTGCATCTTCTCTCGCCACGACGCGTAACGGTGGGTTCCGAACTGGTAGGAGGCCGAGAGGCCGCTGACGAACTTGTTGTCGGCGTCCTCCAGGTTGTAGGTCAGCATCGAGCGTGGCGCGATCTTGTCCTTCACGATCCAGTTGACCGACATCTGAACCGCCTCGATCATCTCCGGCGAGGTCCAGTGGTCGGCCTTCCAGTCTGGCGGGCCGAGGTCCGGGCGTCCCAGGCGGTCGTAGCAAAGCTGGTCGAAGCGGGGCAGCGTGGCGCCGGAACCACGCGACATGAACTGGTGCCAGCCCCAGACGCTGACCGTCGACTCATCGAAGCCGGCCTGGGTCGGGGTCCGGCCCTGGCCATCCTTGACGATCTTCTGGAGCGTTTCGGTGTACTGCTTCCAGGTACGGATCTCGTTGACGTTGGCGCCTGCCGCCTCGAACATGCTCTTGCGGTACATGATCATGTCGCCGAAGAGCAGCAGCGGCGCGATGTATTTCTTGCCGTCGTAGACGCCGGTATCCCACCACGCCTTCGAGAGATCGTTGCGGTCGCTGTCGGCCCACTTCGAGAAGGACGGCTGGAGGTCTTCGAGCGACCCGAGCCGCACCGCCTGAGTGATAT
>JADLFM010000240.1 GCA_020845495.1 Chloroflexota bacterium | reverse complement strand
TGTTGATGGTGTCCTTCAACTCCAGGATCTCACCCCGCACGTCCACCGTGATCTTGCGGCTCAAGTCGCCGGTCGCCACAGCCGTGGTCACGTCCGCGATGTTGCGCACCTGGGCGGTCAGGTTGCCGGCCATCGAGTTGACCGAGTCGGTCAGATCCTTCCAGGTCCCGGCCACGCCCGGCACCTGGGCCTGCCCGCCCAGCTTGCCCTCGGTGCCGACCTCACGCGCGACGCGCGTCACTTCGGAGGCAACGGCGTTCAGTTGCTCGACCATCGCGTTGACAGTCTGACTGGACTTCAGGAACTCTCCTTTGAGCGCCCGTCCATCCATATCGAGAGACATCCGCTGCGACAGGTCACCCTTCGCGACCGCACCGAGCACTCGGCTCACCTCGATCGTCGGTTGGGTTAGCTCGACGATCAGGGTGTTGATCAGGTCGATGCGATCCGCCCAGCCGCCGCTGACGGCGCCAATCGACGCCCGCTGCCCGATTCGACCGTCGCGTCCGACGACGACACCGACCCGCCGGATCTCGTTGGCGGTGCGCTCGTTCAGGTCGACGATATCGTTGAACGCCTCGGCAATCTCGCCGGCGATACCGGTCCGATCGCGAGGCAGGCGAACGCTGAAGTCGCCCTTGCGGACAGCGCGCAACGCCGCCAGCAACTGACGCTCGTCGAGGGTGTCGGCCGGAGTCGGAGCAGCAGTAGCCATTGAGGATGTCACCCCCCGCAAATTACGGTCAGCAGGTACATGTGCAAGATGCGTTCACGTACAGCAGGGTTGCATACCCACGTAGAGATGATACGTGCGTCGCGTCACAGCCGGCTCGATTGGCCGGCTCGGGTGAGTCGACGCTCGCCGTTCACTCGGGAGCCCTTTGACGCCGCTGGGGCATCCGCCCGTGACGCGGCGGCGCAGTGCTGCCGGCCGCTACCTCGACGCCGGGCGCTGGGGATACTGGCTGCGGCCGTAGCAACGGCGTTCGCCACTGCTCGTGCTGTCCGAGGGGCCGGATCGCATTCGGGGCCGCTGGTCGACGCACACGCTCACCTGAAGGATGGGGCCGGGCCGGATGCGGACAGCCTGATCGCGTTGTTGGACGCGGCCGGCATTCGCAGCACCTTCCTCTTCGGCGAGCCGTGGCCGGTCGCCACTGCCACCCGCGACCGGTATCCTGACCGGGTCGTGCCGTTCCTGGCTGAGGGGTACGCAGACGCCCTCCACCCCGACTCCTCGTACACCCACCCTGAGGGCCTGAAGCACCTGTTCGCGGCGAACGTGGTGCGTGGCCTGGGCGAGATTATCTGCCGACACTCACCGTTCCAGCTTGGAGCCAGCGGCGGCTACTACCGCGCGCTTGCCAACGACGTTCCGGCCGATCACCCCACCCTGGTCGACGCGTACCGACGGGCCGGCGCAGCCGGTGCTCCAGTCACCATCCATCAGGAATGGTGGTTCGCGGACGAGCTCGAACGGGCCATCCGAGCAGCGCCCGAGACCTACTTCATCTGGGCGCACGCCGGCCATGCCGCTCCAGAGGTCGCACGAACGATGCTGGACCGGAACCCAAACCTGCACGCTGACCTGTCGGCCCGGTCCCCCTGGCTAGGTCCGGGCACTGTGCTGCTCCAGACGGATGGCTCGCTCCTGCCGGCCTGGGAGGCCCTCTTCGACGACCACCCCGACCGCTTCCTCATCGGGTTGGACCTGTTCGTCGCCGCTCACTATCAGACCAGCTACGTCAACAGCATGGCGGCCTATTACCGCGCGCTGCTCGGGCAACTCGCACCTGGCATCGCCGCGCAGATCGCCTACCAGAATGCGGATCGTCTGGCGGCACCGACAGCATTGGGTGGCAGCGCGAGCATCGACGCCGGCCGAGCATCGTCGTCTCGCATCAGTTGGCTGCCTGCCAGGCAGGTATCTCACCCCTCGCCGAGAGCCGCATCATCAATCACCGACCACTGAGGAGCGACAGATGCACCCAGAGCACGACATCGGCTCGAACGTCTCGACCGACACGCCGGCGGCACTGGCGCATACGAGCGCGCTGGCCGTCGATCCGGAAGATCTGCGGCGGCTCGGGTACCGGGCAGTTGACCTCGCGGTCGCACATCTCGTCAACCTCGTCGAGCGGCCAGTCTTTCAGCCGATGACACCTGACGAGCGTCGCGATCTGCTCGGGCAGCCGCTCCCCGGTCAGGGGGTGACTCCCGACCACGTACTCGACCAGGTCCGCGATACCGTCCTCACACGCCCGATGGGCAACGGCCACCCGCGTTTCTTCGGCTGGATCAACTCGCCGCCGGCTCCCCTGGGCATCCTCGCCGATCTGCTCGCCGCCGCGCTCAACCCCTCGTGCGCCGGTGGCGATCATGCTGCCATCTATCTGGAGCGGTGCGCGGTTCGCTGGCTGATGGAGCTCGTGGGATTCCCCGTCGAGGGCAGTATGGGACTGCTCACGAGCGGCGGATCGATGGCGACGCTCACGTGCCTTGCAGCCGCGCGCCAACGTGCGTTTCAGGAGGACGGCAGGGACGTCCGCACCGAGGGCGTCGGATCCGCCGCCGGCAGGTACACCCTCTACCTCTCAGATGAAGGGCACAGCTCTGTCCGCAAGGCCATCGAACTGCTTGGGCTCGGCGCAACCAGCATCCGCACGATTCCCACTGATCGTGATTTCCGGATAGATGTCAAGGCGCTCCGACACGCTATCGTCGACGACCGTGCCGCCGGCCGCCGCCCGTTCGCGGTCGTGGCCAGTGCGGGCACCGTCGGGACCGGTGCGATCGATCCGCTCGACAGTCTGGCCGACCTGTGTCACGCCGAGCGGCTCTGGCTGCACGTCGATGGCGCGTACGGCGGGATCGGCATCCTCGACCCCGCCGTGGCAGAGGGCTATGCTGGCCTGGGCCGCGCCGACTCTTTGATCCTCGACCCGCACAAATGGCTCTCGGTGCCCGTCGAATGCGGCTGCGCACTCGTCCGCGATGGCGCGCTTCTCCAACAGACGTTCAGCCTGGTTCCGCCGTACCTCCAGACGCGCGAGGATCGGGGCTTCGGGGGCCTCCCGTGGTTCTCGGAGTACGACTTTCAGCAGACACGCGGCTTTCGTGCCCTCAAGCTGTGGATGACGCTCCTCGGAGCCGGCCGCGATGGTATTGCGGCC
This sequence comes from Chloroflexota bacterium, assembly GCA_020845495.1. The sequence goes on along the minus strand of JADLFM010000240.1, from coordinate 13,833 downwards.
CACATCGCCCGGCACAATCGACTGGCCCGGCGCCTGGCCGATCTCGTGGATGCCGCTTCCGACCTGGAGCGGCTGGCCCCGGTCACGCTCTCGATCGTCTGCTTCCGCTACGCGCCGGTAGCCCTTCGCGGTGGCGCGGCTGCGCTCGACGACCTGAACCGGCAGATCATGGAGGAGGTACAGGCGGGCGGCGAGACGTTCATCACCCAGACCCAACTTCGAGGCCGCTTCGCCCTGCGTGCCTGCATCGTCCACTACGCCACCACTGAAGACGATCTCGCTTTGCTGGTCGACGTCGTTCGCCGCACCGGCGCCCGGCTCCTTGCCGGGCCGACGTAGCACAGCCCTGCGTCGACTTTCACAGATCTCGAGATACCTCGGCGCGATCACCAGCCTGGCGGCACGTTTCAGCATCGGCGCGTGCCATCGTCGTAGCGGGGCGAGCCACCGGGGTACCATGCCGGGCAGCAGTCTACCGATGGAGGGACAGGCACGATGGCGACCGCGATGACTGTCGGCGAAGGGCAGTATCGATACCAACTCGTCGAGGGCTGGGAACAGCTACCGGCCGGCTGGACCCACGGTGACGTCGCCGGCGTCGCGACCGACTCGCAAGACCGGGTCTACGTCTTCAATCGGAGCGAGCACCCGGTCATCGTCTATGACCGAGCCGGGACGTTCCTCGGCTCCTGGGGTGAGGGAGTGTACACCCGACCCCACGGCATCACGATCGTCGACGACCTGGTGTACCTGGCGGACGACACGGACCACACCGTCCGCAAGTGCACGCTGAACGGCACGATCCTCATGACACTCGGCAACCTGAATCAGCCGTCCGATACAGGATATGTGGCCTCTCATCCCCACAACCTGAGCACGATCGCGCGGGGCGCGGCCCCGTTCAATCGGCCGACACGCCTCTCGGTCGCATCGAACGGCGACCTCTACGTCTCGGACGGCTACGGCAACGCTCGGATTCACCGCTTCTCCCCTGACGGTACGCTGATTCAGTCGTGGGGAGAGCCGGGCGACGGCCCCGGCCAATTCAACCTGCCGCATAGCGTCTGGGCGCACGCGGACGGCCGCATCTACGTCTGTGACCGCGAGAACGACCGAGTCCAGATCTTCTCACCGACGGGTGACGTGCTCGGAATGTGGACAAACGTCACACGCCCCGGCGACATGTTCTTCGACGGTCAGGGGCGATGCTACCTCGGCGAGATGAGCTGGGAGAAGGGCACCCGCAACATGTGGGGCTGGCCGATCGAGGAGAGCCGGCCGGCCCAACTCAGCATCCGCGATGCAGACGGCAAGCTGCTCGCTCGCTGGGGTGGCGAAGACCCGTGCGCGGCGGGCAACTTCTCCTCACCACATGGCCTCTGGGTCGACTCGCACGGCGATATCTACGTTGGCGAGGTCACGCATACGGCGCTCAGCCGCTTCGGCCGCTGGCATGAGGGCTGTCACTCGCTCCAGAAATTCGCCCGGATCTGACCGAGAATCCTCTCACCCCATGCAGGCCTGCCGTGAGATGGCCGCTCGGCGTCTTCGCTCGTACGCGGGCGAGGACGCCGGGTGCGTGCGGCTCCGGGTGCGTGCGGCTCCGGGTGCGTGCAGCTCCGGGTGCAGGGCCTAGGGTGCAGGAGAGCAGGGCTGCTATCGCCGGGTCCCAAGCTCGCGATGGTACTGGATGTAGCGCATTACGTCGCTCCGGCTCAGGATACCGAGAAGCTTCCCTTCGCCGTCCACCACCAGCATCTGATTGATGTCGTCTTCCACCAGCACGTTGAGCGCCTTGTTCAATTCCTGGGTAGGGGAAACGGTACGCAGCGGCGTGTGGGTCATGATCGCCCCGACTGAGTTCAGGGACCATTCTGACTCGGGCAGCTTCTTGACGTCGGTGAGCGTGACCAGTCCAACCACGCGTCCGTCGAGGGCAACCGGGAGCGCCCGCAGCCCTTGTCGCAAGATGTACTCGTCCACAAGCGTGCGAACCGGCAGGCTCGGCGCCACCGTTGGAGGGAGCGGGCTCATGACCTGCTCGACCTTGATGCCTCGGAAGCCTTCCTGAAGCATGATCTGGTGGCGCGTCGACTCAGCCGCGCTGTTCAAGAACCAGCCAATGAAGCCGATCCAGATTCCGCTGAGGAAGTCCCCCTGAAAGATCAGCAGGAGTCCGAAGCCCACGAAGATGAAGGCCACGACCTGCCCGACGATCGTCGCGATTCGCGTCCCCTTGACCATGCTGTGCATCGAGCCCCAGAGGATCGCGCGCAAGACCCGCCCGCCGTCGAGCGGGAAGCCAGGCAGGATGTTGAATAGCGCCAGCAACAGGTTGATGAGTGCGAGGTAGCCAAGCAGCGCTCCGACCAGGGACGTACCGCCTGGAAAGGCCTGCGAGAGCCCCCAGAAGATTCCGGCCAGGATCAGGCTCGAGAGGGGGCCAACGACAGCGATCAGGAACTCGTCCTGCGGGTCGTCGGACTCGCCAGCAATGCTCGAGACGCCGCCGAAGATGAAGAGCGTGATGCTCTGCACCTTCAGCCCTCGGAACTGCGCCACGATCGAGTGGCACAACTCGTGGACCACCACCGAGAAGAACAGCAGGAGCGCGGCAATCGCGCCCATGATCCAATACGTGCCCTGGCCCAACCCAGGGTAGGCCGCAGGAAAGTAGCCGGCCGCCAGCGACCAGGTGATCAGCACGAAGGCGATCAGCCAGGTGTAGTGGATGCCAATTGGGATGCCATGTACCCGAGCAATCGTAAATGAGCTGTGCACGCCACCACTCCGACGCGAGGCTCGAGGCCATTGTCGCACGTCGTGAGGCTACCGGCGATATTCGTGCCTGCCCGCTGGCCAGCACAACATAGTGGCTCGTTCATTGGTCTGGCTCACGCGTTGGCAGCTTGCGGGGATGGGACCGCGATATCACGTCGAATGCGGCTCGGTTGGACGGGCGAAACGCCAGCGGGGCCATACGGCTGGTAGATCCTCCCTGGGTGGCGATTGGCACCCCGAACTCGCCGGATTGGCACGTCTGAACGACGGCTTTGGCGCTGTCGGTGATGGCGCGCACCGAGCCGAGCCCGTCGGTGTGATAGACGAGGGCGGCCGTCCCCTCCACCACGTACGCGAGCCCGCGCCCCCAGACGTACCGCCGAGCCCCGTCCTCCAACAGCACGCCACTTGTTACAGCGGTTTTCGTGGCTGTTGATCCCTTGTCTTTGAAGGCGGGAGACGGCCAGACAGGAGTACGGGATAAGATCAATACTCCTGCAAATCGCTATATGCGCTTACTGTATGATTCGCAGTTGTTTCTTAATTCGCTCCTCATTATCAAGCACTTCATCTCTTCGCGATTTAGGCAAGACCCTACCGCACCATGGGCAAAAGTTAATTAGTATACCACTCGATCCACCATCACGTACTGGGATGAGGTATTCGTCAAACCTATCCCAATAGTATATAACGCGATCATCACTCTCTATATTCGCAGTCATCACATCACAGCAATGTGGCTGTCCGTTAAACCTTAGACCCTTCAAGGCTCAATCCTCCTACCGGAAACGGCTGGCTTAATCCAGTTGCCGTTCAGATTCATCACACCGATATGCCGTCCTCTACGGTCGTAGACTTCAAGCTCACCACCATGCGAGGGGTCAAACTCGTATATTTGTCCAGCGGCATCAATCCACCTGCGCCTGCCGCTCTTTGACCTGGCATGTCGTAGGCCGCGAGTGAACTCCGTGTCCCATACCGGCCTTTCTTGACCCCGTTCACCGCCACCACCACCGCTCGGCGGGCTCGGAGCCGAGACAGGCACGTTGATGACACCCGGCCAACCCGGCATCGGCGTCTCAACGCCGCCGTTGATCTGAACAATGAGTGTAATGCAGTGGATGCTGATGAAACGGCCGTGTTCTTTCCACTCGCGGCGGCACTCATCGTCGTACTCGCTGCCCGAGGTGCCCGTTGGATCGAAGCCCGTCGGATCGACCAGGACCGTCGGCCGGTTCTGAACGTAGGTGTAGCGGTGGAGCGACGCTGGCGCAGCGACCGTTCCTGAGAAGGAGTCACGGCTGGTAAAGCGGCCCAGCTGATACCAATCCCGCTCGTCGGTGCCGCATTTGACGCCCCTGCTGCTCCTGGTGGGGAGCCGCAATTACGGCGCGGTCAGCAGCAGTTGGTATGAGGATCGTAGCGCCGCGCCCGCAAGTACATTAAATCGACTCAAATTGGAACTGAAGATCATCCTTCGAATTGGTCAAGAGAATACACGGTGAAAGAGTTCGCACCAGGCAGGCGTTTTATAGGTTGGCCGTCAGAGCGGAAGAACTCTAATTCCCATAAGTATCCATTCACTACGTGAAGTAATACATAGATTGATACACCATCGACATCTTGAGTTTCGCCTTCGACTGGTATTCTTCGCTTTACGCGCGCTGGGCCTAAGTCACGCGCAGTCACGCAGAGTATTATGCTAGGATCCCATGGTTGCAGGTACTCTTCAGAAACTTTAGTAGAGCCTAACTGCTGTCTTAGCTCCTGGCATCCTGGAAAATTTATGCCGAGCAGCACCTCAATAATACTCCTCTCTATAACAGAAAGCTGTCGCGGCGGAACAATCTCGCGCGTTACTTTGTCCATCATGGCACCAAATAATACGTACCGACATTTATGTACCCGCTACCGACAGGAAAGGCCCGGTATTCTATTGTTCGCCCCTGGACCGTTACCCGACCCCAAAAGCTACCTTCAACACTCGAGGAGCTCTGTATGGTCCTCATCACGTCCTCGATAATGGCGTTTTCGACTTCCTCGGCATTGAGACCTGTGCCTGAGAGATGCCGTGAAGCGTGGGCATGCTGAAATCCGACTCGCCACGTGGCGGGCTTCCCAGTCGATCCTGCCTCACCGCTACCTCCTTCTCCGCTCACACCACGCGGCGGTGTTGGAGCGGACACAGGCACAGTCACCACCGCCGGTCCACCTGGCGTGGTCGTCACGATTGGAGCACCGGCCTGGTTCTCGCTGATGAGACACCGAATATTGACCCCATACCCAGCCGTCATGCCACCGAAGGTCGTAAAGCACTCGTTGTCCGAGCCACCCTGGGAGTTGGGGTCCAGGCCAGTAGGGTCGGTCAGCACCGTCGGACGCTGAGCGACATAGGCGTAGCGATGAAGCGACATCGAGGCGGAGAGATGCCCGGACGCTGGGTCACGGCTGGTGAAGCGGCCCAACTGCGGATCGTAGCGCCGCGCCCGCAGGTAGACCAACCCCGCCTCGCCATCGGTCGGCTCGCCGGTGAAGCCGAAGGGCTGGGCGCTGCTGCCGAGCGCTGAGATCGGTGCCCCGAACTCATCGGATTGGTAGGTCTGGACGACCGCCCTGGCGCTGTCGGTGATAGCGCGCACCGAGCCGAGCCCGTCGGTGTGATAGACGAGGGCGGCCGTCCCCTCCACCACGTACGCGAGCCCGCGCCCCCAGACGTACCGCCGAGCCCCGTCCTCCAGCACGATCGGCAAGCCCCGATTGACGTCGTAGAGGGAGGTGGTCGTGGTCCCGCCGACTGTCGTACTCGTCCAGGCGCCGTCCCCGTCGTAGGCGTAGGTGGCCGTCGACGAGCCCGTCGTCACCCGGGTCAGCCGATTCGCCTGGTCGTAGACAAAGCTGTCCGCGCCGCGCGCGGTCAGGTTGCCGTTCGCGTCGACGGCGTAACTCACCCCGCCCGCTGAGGTGATGCGGTCGGCGCGATCGTAGCTGTAGTTGGTGATCGTACTGCCACGGACGCGCGTGAGGCGGTTGCCGACGGGGTCGTAGCTGTAGCTCGTCGCTCCGAGCGGTCCGCCGGACGCCGACGTCAGCCGATACAGCCGATCGTAAGCGTAGGTCAGCGTCTGGGTCGTCGGGCCGGTCGGCAGCCCTGGACGGGACGGCAAGGTGCTCGGCGCGCTGCCCGCCGTGCCCACGGCGCGCGATGGCAGGGTCGAGGGTGCAGTTCCCGTCGCGGTCATTGCGCCACGGTTGGGCAGCCCGCCGGGCGTCGTCGGGGTGGTCGGCGCTTGCCAGACTGGCGCCAGGGTCTCGGTGAGCGCGAGGCGGTTGCCGACAGCGTCGAGCTGGGTGTACGTATGGCGGGAGATGGTCGTGGGTGGCGAACCCGGCGTCTGGTTCCAGACCTCGGTGAGCCGGCGCGCGTTGTCGTAGGCGTAGGTTGCGACGGTCCCGTTGACATTCGTCTGCGATGCCAGGAGGCCATCGGGGGCGTACGTGTAGCTCGTGACGCGATTGGCCCAGTCGGTCAGCGTCGTCAGGCGATTGCCCTTGTCGAAGGCGTAGGCGACGGCCTCCGCGTTGGGGTAGATCAGGCGCGTCCGATTGCCGTCGCGATCGTAGCGGTAGCCAACCGTCTGCCCGCCAGGACGTGTGACCGCCAGCAGGCGGCCGAGCTGGTCGTACTCGTAGCTGGTCGCCCCCGTCCCATCCGTCATGCCCAGCCGATTGCCGTGCAGATCGTAGGTGTAGGCGACGTCCGGCGTCCCGGGGTCCGCGTAATCGATCCCGGTCAGCCGATTGAGGGCATCGTACCCGAAACTGGTCGTGCGCCCGAGTTGATCGACGACCGTGCTGCGCATCCCCGCCGACCCGTAGGCCGACTGTAGCACGAGCGCACCGGCCGTGCTGGGCCAACTCGGGTACTCCGTCTCGGTCCGGGGACGGTTCAGGCCATCGTAGGCGTAGTCGGTGGCTCGCGCGTAGGTTGCGTCACTCGTGGCCCGCGTGACACGCGACAGGTTGCCGAGATGGTCGTACTGGTACGCCGTGACGATCTTGGGGTTCGGCGTGCTGGCGGGATCGGTCCACGGCTGCGGGCTCTCCCAGACCTCCTGAAGGGCGTTCCGTTCGTCGTAGAGGTACCGCGTCACCTGCCCGTTGCCGTCGATCGACGTCGTCAGGTTGCCGACGCCATCGTAGCGGGACTCGGTCACCAGCCGTGCCCCGCCCGGGTTCGGCGCTGGCGCGCGGGTGAAACGGAGACGGTTTTCGCGGTCGAGCTCGAACTCCCAGCGGTGCTCCGCCGGCGTCGCGCCACTTACGTTCCCGAGCGGGTCGAACATCGCGATCCGGCGGCCCACCGCGTCATACTCGTACGTCGTCACGTTCCCAAGGGGGTCGGTGACCCGCTGGAGCAGGCCGCTCGTGCTGCCCGACGATCCGTGCGCGAAGGTTGTCGCGTAGCTGGCATCGGGGCTGGCCCCGGTGTTACCCCCAGGCGGGATGACCCGCGTCACGAGGCCGGGATTGGCAGCATCGCCGTACTCGAACCGCACCGTGGCAGTCAGCACCGTCGACGAGCCAGGCTCGGTGTAGCGGCGATCCATGCGCACCAGATTGTGCGCGGCATCGTAGGTGTAGTCGGTCGCGTACAGCCCCTGGGCATCGAGCGTCGGCGTGGCGCTACAGTCGGTGGGATTGGCCAGGGTCACTCCGAGCGGCTGCACCTCCTTGACGAGGTCGTTCCCGCTGTACTGAAACACGGTCACCGGGTGTGGCTGCCCTGCGGCCGGCGCCGGGTCGACCCGCCGCGTCACGTGCCCCGACGCGTCGTAGCAGAAGGCCGTTGTGTTGCCGCGGCCGTCCTTGACCCAGCTCACATTCGCGTTGGCATCGTAGCCGTACTCAGTGGTGATCCACTCACCAAACGCCGAGCTCGGCTTGGTGATCCGCTTGACCATGCGCGCCTGAGCGTCGTACGTATCCTCGACCGCCGGCATCCAGGCTGGCTCGTATGAGGTGGCGGGCGACGTGACGACGGTGGTCGTCGTGCTATCCGGGTTGGTGGTGTACGTGAACGTGGTCGCCTGACCGGTGCTCAGCCCCCGGGCATCTTTCTGGCTCGCGACGCGGCCAGACCCATCGTAGGCGAGGCTGAGCGCGACGTGCCCGTTCGCATCGGTGATCGTGGCGATCCGCTGACTCGTGCCGTCGTAGCCATAGGTCGTGACACCGCTTTCGCGGTCGACCACCGTCCGTAGGCGGGGGCCGCCGTTGGCCTCGGGATTGCCGTCGTAGGTGTACTGGACGACGCGTGGCGTCGGACTCTGCCAATCCGTCACGCTCTGCAATCGTCCGCCCGAGGTATAGGCAAATACGAGCGAGCCCCGCCCGGCTGGATCGGTCACGCGGACGAGCTGGTCGTTCGTGTTGTAGTACAGCTTCGACGTATTGCTGTTCGCGTCGGCGATCCGTCGGAGCCGACCGCCCGCGTCAAACGTCCAGGTCGTGGCATCTGTCAGCGTGGCCGTGAACGTCTGGTCGGCGTTGCGGACGAGCGTGGTATAGACGCCGGGCGGCGCCGTGTAGCTCCCACTCGGATCGCGGGTGAAGCGATCGCTCCGCCCCTGAGGTCCCGTCAGGACGACGGAGCCGCTCGTATCGCTCGGGACCGTGGTGAGTCGGATAGCGTAGGAGTGCGTCCAGGCGGGGCCGAGCACCCCACCGCGCGTGTCGGTGCTGTTAAAGCTGCGGGCAAACGTCGGCACGGGACCGCGCCCGGAAATCGCAACATCGGTGTGCGTGTGGCTGAAGTTGCCGGAGCGTGTCTGAACCGGGTCGCCCGCCGTCGGGTCCGGCGGGAAGGAGCCGGCGTCTTGCATAATAGCTTCAAGGATGGGATCGCTCGGGGTTTCATCGGTCCAGGCCAGCTCGACCCGCCTGGTCCCCGTCCCCGAGGCATGAATCCTATGTTCGACGCGGACGTGCGAGCAGGAGCTGACATCGAAGTCGCCACTGGTCGATTGACTCCAGGTCAGGAAGACCCGGTCAGTGGTAATCGATCCGTCTGACGCGGCAGTGCAGGCAATCTGGATGAAGAACCTGTCGGTGGTCATCCCGCTACTGGAGACTGGGCTCGTGTTCACACGGAGCGTGGGGAGCTCTTCCGGAATATCTGCTTCCGCGATCGTCGAGAAGTTGACGGTCAGAGCCAGGACCTGCGGTCCAAACCAGTAATCCAGGAACAGACCGGAGAGCGCGAGGGCGCGGGGCAGCTGCGGCGAGAGCGCGATCAGGAGCAGCGCCGTCGCGCCGAGTAGAGCCGCCTGGAGTATTGGCAGGCAAGTTGCCCGGCGGAGACAGGCGGGCAGGGCGAGCGTTCGAACAGCAACCGCCTTCGCGACAGCCTCGAGACGGGCTCCAAGCGACAGCATCAGTGACTCCACGCGAGCCTCCGTTGCGCACGGAGGCGAACCCCTGGTGCTCGTCCCTAACGGGAGCAGGACGAATAACGGGACGGGGGGTGACGAAGATTGCACATTCCTGCCTCAAGAGCGCGTCCCTCCGCTGCATGTGCGCATTGTTTTGGTAGGCATCCCACGGCGACGCGGATGATTCGCTGTCGCCTGCACCCCATATGTGGGAGTGCAGCGTTCGCTGCGGCGAGCGTGTTCGTAGAGGAGATGCCCGCTGTGACCGACGACACCACGAACGACGCCGAACACTCTGTCCGCCGAGACACCGCCGGCCTGCAGGCCCGTAAGCGGTCCCGCCGCCGGGCGGTGGCGCGCTGGCTTGCGGCTGGGGCAGGGATGGGGCTGCTGCTCCGGACTGGTGCCGAGCAGGCCGAGGCCGCCAACGGCGATACCGTCCGGGCCGGCCAGACGACGGACTCGACCACATCGACCCGCCTGCGCACCAACGTCGCTTCGCTGACCCCGGACACCACGGTCGACGGCCTCCAGGGGTATGCCGACGGGGCGAACAACGCTGGCCTGTTCGGGCGCAATAACGCCTCGAACGGCATCGGCGTCGCGGGAGCCGCCTCAAGCGGCACAGGTGTGTTCGGGCAAAGCACGAACGGCTTCGGCGTCGGGGGGCAGTCCGACGCGAACCACGGCGTGTACGGGAAGTCGACGAGTGGGATCGGCGTCAACGCCGTGTCGGGCTCCGGGTTTGGTGTGTACGCCAAGTCAACGTCGAACACCGCCGTGCGCGCGGAGTCCACGAGTGGCATAGCTGTCATGGGCACCACTGATGTTCAGACGGCGGTCTTCGGGCAGTGTACGTCTACGCAAAGTCCCGGCGTTTGGGGAGACTCAAAATACGCGGGCATACGAGGCACGACACCAGTAGAAAGTGGGTACGCTGGCCTATTCGACGGCCGCGTCCTGGTCAACGGCTCCTTCACCGCGATGGGTGCAAAATCCGCTGCCGTGCCGCATCCAGATGGCACACTTCGTCGTCTGTACTGCCTGGAAAGCCCGGAGAGCTTCTTCGAGGACTTCGGTCAAGGTCAGTTGACCGGAGGTCGTGCCCAGGTACGGCTCGATCCCGACTTCATCGTCGTTGTGCGGGCCGGCGACTATTCCGTCTTCCTGACTCCGGAGGGAGATTGCCGTGGCCTGTACGTCACGGCGAAGACGCCAGGCAGCTTCGAGGTCCGCGAGCTCCAGGGTGGGACTTGTGGAATCAGCTTCCGCTACCGAGTCGTCGCCCATCGCAAGGATGTGCAAGGGCCACGGTTCGAGCGGGTGATCCCTCCACGGGAAGGACTCCCACTTCCGACGGGACCGGGTGTGGGAGGTCGCCCATCACCGACTCAGCCCTCGCCAGAGGTCACTCCGGTGCCGACAGCAACGACGCGGGCCACTTCCACGAGTGGTCCGCTACCCAGGTGATGCCCACCGTGATAAAACCGACGAACGTCGGTAGCTAGTCCTTTGCATACGCGACTGTCGACGGGCGCCAACACGACGAAAACCGGCGCCCACTGGGTGATTCGCCGCTCGTGCTGAGGTCAGGGCGAGAGCGGCTCGGTTGGGCAGGCGAAACGCCAGCGGGGCCAGATCCAGACGCTCCAGGCTACAAACAACAGCACGTTCAGCCACGCGTTGGCAAGCTGTAGGTTCACCCACGTCTCGGCGCCGAGCCACGTCTCCCAGAACGGCCGCAAGCCGAAGTCGTGCAGCGCCATGTTCGCCAGCAACGTCGCCGAGATCGCGGCGAACATAACCGCCAGGAACCGCGCGCGCGGTACGGCCATCGCCAGGATCGGCAGCACGAAGAAGGCATGATTCTCATGCGCCCGCGTCGTCACCAGGAACCAGCCAAAGGCGAGGTAGGCGGCCATCGCCTCCAGCCCGCCGTTCGTCGCGAACGGATTGGTACGCCAACTCGCGTAGCCGAACAGCACCAGCGCGAGTCCGAGCGCTACCTCCCGGTAGGTCAGTGCTCCGAGCAGCGGATCGGCATCCAGCACGAATGCCGGCTGTGCGGCAGTCACGAGCCACCAGACGTTGTGCGCGTTCGCCGAGGCCACCGGCATCGTCTCGGCGATCGTCGCCGGGAGCCCGAGCAATTCTCCGAAGGTGCCGTACACGAGATATGGCACGCACACGGCGAGCGCCGCCGCCCCTCCCACGACGCCCCCCGCCACCGTCCGCGTCAGTCCGAAGCGGCGTAGCGCGACGTAGCCGAGGAACGGCAGCAGCGCCCACGCCTGCGGCTTGGTGGCTGCCGCCAGCCCGATGAAGGCGAAGCCCGGCAACGGCCGGTCCTCCTCGAAGCACCAGAGCGCAGCGAGCAGAAAGAGCGCGTGGACGGCGTCTGGTTGCCCCCAAAACGCCGCATCGAAGATGGCGGCCGGATTGAGCGCGTACGCTACCGTCACGGTGAGCGCCACGCCCGCCGACTGCCGAAGTTGGAGGAGTGCGAAGATCGCGACCGCCGCCACGAGGTGCGGCACGACCGCGACGAGCTTGACCAGCACCGTCAGCGCATGGCTGTCAAGGGCGGTCTGAAGGTCGAACGACGGGTCGAAGAGGTGGCGGTAGAGCCAGCCGACGACCCGATAGCCATACATCGTGACCGGCGGATAGATCGCCGCCGTTTCCGGGTAGGTACCCGAATACGCGCCCGAGACGCCGTGGGTGGCGATCTGATGGGTCCAGTACTTGTAGTGTGTGACATCTGCCGCCGCGTTGGTCGGCAGCTCCATCACCACGAACGAGGCGAGCGCCGCCAGGACGACCACCCCGGCGAGCGCCAGCCACCAGCCGGCCGTCGCGCGGGTCGTCCTCGGCGCCGGAAAGCCGGCGACCGCGCCATTCACGGCTTCTGGGCGACGACCACGTTGTGCGCGGCAAACAGACTCAGGACGGGGTTGCCCTCCACGATCCGCTCGACGCGCGTCCAGATGGGCATCAGCGCGAGCGGCATGAAGTCTGGCACCAGGCCAGTCCTGGCGGCGCCCACCGGGCGCAATCCAGCCTCGCGGACGGCATCGAGGATCTCCCAGACGCTCACCAACCGCTCGTCACCGTGGTCCTGAGGCACGCGCTTCATGAGGATCGGCCAGTACGGGTTCAACGGGTTATGATCCCAGACGAGCACGTAGCCGCCCGGCCGCACCACCCGCCCCATCTCGGCGATCGTCGCGGCGACCCGCTCCGGCGTCTCGAGGTGGTGCATCGTCGCCACGCTGAGCGCGAGGTCGAAGACGCCGTCCTCGAAGGGCAGTGCGGTTGAATAGGCGGCGTAGACCGCTCCCACGCCATGCTCGAGCGCCTGTTTCAGCATCCCCGGTGAGGCGTCCACCCCGACCACGTCGTAGCCGGCCCGCTGGACCCAGCCAGCCAGTGCGCCGGTCCCGCAGCCCACATCTACGACAGTCCCACCGTACGGCAGGAGGTTGCGGACGACGGCCGTGCGCTTGCGAAGGTAGTGCTCGGCTACATGCGGCCGGAATACCTGATCGTAATCGTGGGCGACGTGGTCGTAGAGCGCCTGGACGCGGCCGGTGATCTGGTCGGCCTCCTGCGACAGCAACAGGGCCGGTACGCCATCCTCGACCGGGTAGCGCGCGCCGCACGTACCACACGTGAGCGCAGGCAGGTCGGCATCAGGCGCCGGTGGAAAGGCGACGCGGCAGCGGGGACACGCTGGCACAACGCTGGTGCCGCGCAGGCGAGGCGTCACCGGTGCGCTCACACAGCCCCCCGCGCGCCAAGCCGGCCCGGCAGGCCGCCAAGCCAGCTTTGGAGGCGATACCGGAGCACCAGCCCGATCATGGTCACGCCCAGAGCAAACGCTTTGCGAAGGTCGCCGGTCACGGAGGACTCGCCAACGCGAGGGAGATAGTTCACGGGGATCTGAATCACTTTCAGTCCGGTCAGGAGGGACAACAGCATCATCTCCGGTCCGAACGAACTTCCGCCAATCGTGAAGCGCGGCTCGATCTTGCGCAGCGCTGCCCGATGGATCAGCCGCATCGTGCAGCCGACGTCGGTCAGGTTGGTCGAGTTGAAGAGGAATTCCATCATCTTGGCGACGGCCCAGTTTCCCCAGCGGAGGAACAGGCCCATATTTGCCCCGCGCCAGATGAACATGCGCGCCGTCCGACTGCCGTAGACCACGTCGAAGTCGTCGGCGTAGGCGAGCAGTTTCAGGATGTCCCGCCCGAGGAACGTGCCATCCGGCTCGGTCACGATCAGGAGGTCACCTCTGGCCTCAGTGAAGCCGCGCCTGATCGCGTAGCCGTAGCCCTGGCGTCGCTCGTGGATCTCGCGGGCCGGCGTCGCGGCAACCTGCTCGGACGTGCCGGGCGCGGCGTTGTTGTTGACGACGAGGACCTCGTCGACGACCTCGGTGCCGACGATCTCCTCGATACATCGGCGGATCGATTCACGTTCGTTGTAGGTCGGTAGGATGACGGACACGGTGCGGCCATGCCACATGGCAGCGTATTGTAAGGTCGCACCAGGAGAGCGTCAACGCGGGCGCTCCTGCAACGAACGTGTGTTGCGGGAACGCGCTCCGCCACAGAGTTGT
>JADLFM010000239.1 GCA_020845495.1 Chloroflexota bacterium | reverse complement strand
GTCCGACACGAATCGGAGTATCGCCACTTTTCGGACCCGCCGTCGCCCACACCGCTCGCCCAGAATGCCCGGTCTCTCGGAGACCACCCTCCCCAGGTCGCGGCATAAGGGCGGAAGTCGAGACTAGAGGGGAGAAAAACCTTTGCCCCACCCGTCGAAAAGTTCTTGCTTCGTCAGAGCAATGGTACTTTTCGAAGCCAGGGGATTCGACCAGTTCCTATCTGGTGGGTGAGGGCGCAGGGATTCGAACCCTGAACCTTGGGCTTAAAAGGCCCCTGCTCTGCCGTTGAGCTACGCCCCCGACACGACCATTCTAGCAGGCTGCCGGTCCACCTGCGCGCCACGCACAACTACTAACACGTTCCGCCCAAGGCGCCCGGCCGGCCAGGCTGGACCACTGCCAGGCTGGACCACTGCCAGGCTGGACCACTGCCAGGCTGGACCACTGCCAGGGCTGCCACGCGGCACACCGTTCTCCCGCGCTGACCGATAGCTCTGTGATCCCTGCATGTCACTATCGACGAATGGCGCGTCGCCACACGCAGCGCCGGAGCATCGTGCCAGGGGGGCGTGGCCAGTCGCCTGGCCGGCGCTCATCCGCCTGAGGCAGACGGGAACGTACGGTCACACCTCGGCGTCTGCATATCACACACACGGGCCATCGGGGATGGCATACTCAGCCCGAGCGGTCGCGTCGCCGGTTGACAGGCCGCTCCCCGCGCGTCGAAGCAACGGCCACAGAGGCGTATCGCGCTACACCTCGGGTACGCCTGCGCCGACAAGAAAGCACGCACACACCTCATGGACTCGAACCACTCCAGACCACCGCGCGGCTCTCAGGGCTCGTCGCGCCCGGTCCCCCCGTCCGCCCAGGGGTCGTCGCGTGGCGGCTCCGACCCCGGATCCGCGGGATCCGGCTTCGGCACGGCTGGCTCTGGCCGGCCCGGATTCGGGAGCCCCCGGTTCGGCGGCCCTGGCTCCTTTTTCGGCTCGTCGGTCCTCTACCTCCTGATCTTCGGCCTCGTAGTCCTGGGATTCGTGGGGCTGGGCTCATGCTTCAACCGCCCGACCGGGCCAGGCTCCGTCGGCGGCCAGATCACATCCCTTAGCACCGACAATTCCGTCGCCGCCGTTGCTGGCGCCCAGGTCGTCTTACGCGGCGCCAACACGACGTACACCACCGTATCCGCGCACGTCCCCGAGGGCGCGGACGGCGCACAGGCCTACAACTTCCACTTCGACAACGTCCCACCCGGGTCGTACACGCTGGCGGTCACGCCGCCGCCCGGCTCCAACCTCCAGCCAGAAGACAACATCGCGCTGAAGGTCGAACCCGACGAACTCTACCCCCAGAGCGTGATGCTGCTCGCCGATGGCATCCAGAAGCCCCGGCCGCTCGCCCCAAGCGAGCTCGAGCCGGGCCAGGTCGGGTACATCAACAGCCAGGGTGAGCGCGTCGTCTACCAGCGCGGGAGCGGCCTCGAGACGTCAGACCTGCTCCTGATGTACCTGCTCTGGCGCAACCCACCCGCCTGGGGCTATGGCGCGCCGCCAATCATCATCAGTTCGCCGCATGGATCAAGCGGCAGCACCTATCGGGTCGAGTCGCCGCCGTCGACCTCATCGACCGGCCGCAAGGTCACGCAACAGCCGCCGGCTGCCCCCGGCCAGGGAGCCACCAGGCCCAGTTCGCGCGGCGGCACGACCGGCAGCAGTCCAACCTATAACGACGGCAGCAGCACGAGCTCGGCGCCATCCGCACCGTACGCGCCGTCGAGTGGGAGCGGAAGTTCGAGCGGGAGCGGCTCGACCACGACCCAGCCCCGGACGACGGCCCCATCCCAGGGCGTGACCCGCCCGTCGTCCGGCTCGTCGTCCCGACCGAGCGTGCCGAGCCGTCCGAGCGCGCCCTCGAGTAGCGGCGGCCGACGATGAGCCCGCCCGCTCGAGCCGCGATACGTCTGCTCACGAACGCCCGCCCGATACATACCAGGCTCGGCGGGCAGCCTTGCCGCTCTCGGTCGTGTCAGACACTCGTCGCCAAGCCGAGCCATCACAACCCAGATCACGACACACCGGACCACAACCTACCGACCCCCGCAGGTGTGGCCGTTTCAGGACGTCCCCCCAGACGTACCCCCGTCAGACGACGCTTCGGAGGAGGCGCATGAACGCCGGTACCCTGGCCCTTATCGTCATTCTCATCGCCATCATCGCTCTGGTTGCCTACCTCACGACCAGCCAGAGCGACACACCAGCGCGCATCCGCCGCCTCTTCAAGATGAAGATCGACGATCGCGGCGAGCAGGAGCCCGCCCGCCGCGCCCGTCCGAACGCACGCTGGGGCGCCGATCCCGATCGCACCAACGAAGCCCGAGAGGTCGAGCGGGTGACTGGCGTCATCCGGAGCGGCGAGCCCTTCACCATTGCCACCGGCGATCCCTCATTTTGGAACGCCAGCAGCTTCGATATCGAAGGACTGATCGTCCAGGTCTGTGAAGTCGAAACTATCGACGTCGCGGGCAACTTTCAGTTCCGCTACCTCGCCGTCGACGCCACCAATGCTACCGCGAACACGATCGTCATCGAGGGTGATGCGCCGTCGACCTCAGTGGCGTACCTCGCCCGAGCCTTGATGCCGGACGACCCAGTCGGCGAGTACCGGGCCGGTCAGGTCATGGACCATCTCCGTGACGAGCGGCGCCGCTATCGTGACTCCGGCGCCTCGGAGCTCGCCATCAATCTGCCGCCGTACGAAAACGCCACGATCATCGCCGCCCGCTACGAAGGAAAGCTGGCGCTGCTCGAGTCGGAGCCGGGCAAGGGGTATCTGCCACTGAGCGCCTCCAGCCCTGAGGGCGTCCGTTACAGCGACATGACCGTGCGACTCGACCCGAGCGGCTGGCTCGTCCGGCTCGTCGAGGTCGGCGCCTACAGTTTCCTGCTGGAGATCGAGCCGATCAAACTCCAGGACTTCACCGTTCATCATCTGGCCTAGCCGCCGGAGGCTGGGCGGAGCAGGATGGCGGAGCACAGTGGCAGCAGGCGGCAAGCGTCGAAGCACCGAACGGGCGGCCAGCCAGCACAGGGCCAGCCAGCGGATCGGCGTGAATCGGCTGACCGGGGAGTGCACAGCCGAGCCATGACCGACCAGGTTGCCGCCAGCAGCACACGGTCCATGCAGCGGCTCGCCCGAGTCGTCGTCACGGCCGGACCGATCCTGTACTTCGGCTGGCTGCTCGTCGAGCAGGTGCGCGCTGACTGGCCGCTCCTGGCCGACCCACATCCAGACGTGCAGACCGCTCTCTCACTCGCCGCTGCTGCCTACCTCGGCCTGCTGCTCGCCTCGTACTGGCAGAAGCCGCCGCCACTCGCCGAGCGGCGGGACTGGAAAGCGGTGCTGACCACGGCCCTGGCTATCGATGCCCTCGGTCTGAGCAGTGCGCAGCCAGTGACCCAGCCTGACGCGGCCGGGCTGGCTGCCGCATTCATGCTCGCCGGGACGCTTCTGGCGTTCTGGAGCGCCTGGTACCTCGGGCGAGCTTTCAGCCTGCTCCCCCAGGCCAGACACCTCGTCACGACGGGCCCGTACCGCTACGTGCGCCACCCGATCTACCTCGGCGGCCTGCTCATCACCGTCGGAGAAGTCTGGTTGCGCTTCTCGCCGTTTGTCGTCGTCCTGAACGTCGTCTTTGTCACAGCCCAGATCGTGCGGCTGCGCTACGAAGAGCAGATCCTCGAACGAACGTTCCCTGACTACGCGGCCTACCGAGAACAGACGTCGGCCCTGATCCCCGGAATCGCATAGGATATCTCGGCAGTTCGGCCCGCGATTCCGTCAGGCCCGGCGGCCACGACGAGCACCGGCACGTCGGCGCTACTACTGTCCCGGCTCCCGCGCCGGGATTTCGCCCGTACCGCGACAGGTGCACCCCTCCCCCGTAACCCTCCTTGAAGGATCAACCCTCATCGAAGGAGCTAGCGGCCGTGTCCGTGGCGAGGCACCAGCGCCGCCCAACGATCTGACCGGCCGGTCTTCCGTAGAGCCAAACCCTAAGCTCGGGCTAAACCACGAACCCATCTTTGCGCCGAGCCACGAACCCAACAGCAAGGAGAGCGACACATGTCGATGGATACCTGGATCAACGACGTTGGCTACACCACCGGTATGGTCGTCTTCGGAGCCGTCATTAGCCTGGTGCTCTCCGTTCTGGCGACCATGATCATCCTCGGGCAAAGCTGGCCCCGCATTCGCAAGGAGGTCGTCGATAAGAACTCGGCCAGCTATGGGATCCTGACTGGCGCCCTCTTTGCTTCAGTGTGCGCGCTCGTCGGCGTCGCGAACCGTCAGAGCATCACCCCCATCTGGGATCCGACGTTCTCCGATCGGGTCGCGTTCATGCTGGCCTGGGTGCTCTACGGCCAGATCGTCTCCTTCGTCCTGCTGTACATCATCAACTGGCTGCTATTCGGCCTGACACCGACCCGGGTGAGGGAAGAACTGATCCTGGACCACAACACCAGCGTTGCGGCTGTGTCTGGCCTCACCTACCTCGGTGTCTCGCTACTGGTGGTCTTCCGCATTTTCTAGCCAGGGGCCGGGTCAGTCGCCCAGACTCGCGCTCAGGCGACCGTTTCGAGCGCCGGCTCTGGTGGGAGCGCGCGCAGCCGCCTGTTGCGGGGGACGCGCTGCACCAGGTGGTACGGCCGGCCAGCCGTCAGGAGCGGATCGAGCGGGCTGATATAGCGCGCCGTCAGAATGTTGCACCAGTCGCGGCAGACCTGGCCCAGAATGTAGCGATGCGAGTTGATGTTGACGCCGAGCCGGCGCTGCATCTCGACCCAGAGGCGCTTTTTGGCCCGCCAGATCGGGTCGTCGTCGACGAGGGAGCCCCACTTTCGCTCGTACATCGCCATGAAGCGCTTCTGGCGCTCGCGCTCGGCCGGCGTGATTTTCGCCCCACCTGACCAGTTGCGATAGTGATGGATCGCGACGCCACGCGTGTACACCACGTCGTAGCCGCTGAATAACACCTTCGCCGTCAGGTCCGGGTCGATCCCGTAGTCCCGGAACGCCTCGCTGAAGCCGCCAACACCCTGGAGTACGGAGGTGCGCAGCACCCCCTGATTGACGTTCAGGACGCCGAGCTTCGAGACCGCTCCGAGGTACGGCGCATCGACGAATGGCCCGATCCTGTCCCGGACCTTCAGCCCGACCATTCCGACCCGTCGCGCTCGGTCGAGAATCCGCACTGCAACGTCGAGCGAGCGGTTCACCACCACGTTGTCGTCGCTCAGCCACGCCACGTACGGCGTGTCGACGATCCGGAAGACGTCATTGTAGGCTCGCGCTTGCCCGAGTTTCTCGCCCACAAGGACCGGTATGAACCGATCGGAGGCGCGCTCTCGGAGCAGGTCGACGGTCCCGTCCGTCGAGCCAGCATCGGTCACGTACACTTTGACCGGCGTGCGCGTCTGGGCGAAGATGCTTTCGAGGCAGCGCAGGAGTTGCTCGCGGCGGTTATAGGTTCCCAGGACAACAGAGAGACGCATCGTGGAGCGAATCCTCGGCGAAAGGTGTGATCAGGACACCGATACGGACGGTGCGCCGGTGAGGGAAGCGAGATCGCGGACCACGTCGATGACGGCGGGATCCCACCAGACTGGTCGGCACGTATCTTCCTCGTCTGCCGCGCGCCAGGCCGCCGTGGCATGACGGGCAAGAGCCGGCAGGATCGCCGAGCGCGCCCACGCGCGCACGGGAGCATCGCTCTCCAACACGTCGGCGGCGAAGCCTGGTAGCCGCCAGGGATGATGGCTGAACCACACCCGTACGGCTTCGGTCACGAAGTCGCGGGTCCGCCCGCCTTCCGGCCCCAGGTGCGCCGCCTCACGCATCAGGCAGGTGAGAACGCGCGCTGGATCGTGACGATCGGGGTCGAAGCGAGTGATCCCTTCCTGCGCGAGGGCAAGGAGCGCGCGGCCGGCCTCGGCCCGAAGCCGAGCGTGCTCGCCGAGAGCGGCACGCTCCCGGACCGGGTCGGCGGACGCACCGGCTCCCCACACCAGTTCGAGGGCGTCGGCCAGAGCAGCCGGATCGTGCGGATCGAAGAAACGGCTGTCCGGCGGGGACTGCTCGCGGTGAACCGGGATGTCCGACAGGAGCATCGGCTTCCCGAGCGCACGCCCCTCCTCGACGATGGTGCTCCAGCCCTCGAAGAAGCTTGGCTGAATCACCAGCGCGGCGGCACGGACGAGCAGGACTTGATCGACGCGCGGCACCGAACCCACGAGCCGTACCGTGTCTTCCAGCCCCAGATCGGCGACCCGCCGCTCAATCGAGGGGCCGTAGTCGGGCCAACGGTGATCCTCAGCACGGCCAGTAAAGACACAGGGGATCGAGATACCTCGTGCCCGCAGCAGGCCGAGCGCTTCGACCACGATCGGATGATTCTTGTGGCGGTACCACTGGTTGCAGACGATGGCGTAGCGTGGTGGAAGTCCGTACCGCTGCCGCGCGGCTTGCGGATCGTCAGCCAGCGTGTCTGGGTC
This sequence comes from Chloroflexota bacterium, assembly GCA_020845495.1. The sequence continues at coordinate 57,340 of JADLFM010000239.1, read as the reverse complement.
GAGCGTGGCCCGGAAATGGAGCACCGCCGGGACGGCCGTTCCCTCCGGTACCCAGCGAAGGGTGTCTTGCCGAGCCTGATCGCTACTGTGGGCCACGACCGGCGCCGCGTCTAGCATCACCCGGTACCGAAGCTCCCGCATAACGTGTTCGGATGCGTCGAACATCGCCGGGAGATGCCGTTGCTGCCAGTCGACGATCCACCCGCCCCACGGCACACCCGACGGCGCCTCTGGGATCTCCTTGACGGGAAACACGAAGTCGATGCCGAGACGAGCGGCCTCGGCCAGGTGCGCGTGGCCAGTCACGTCAGCGGCACGTGCCTCGGCGTCGACACGTGCCTCGGCCGTCGTCCAGAGCAGGAAGACTTCCGGCCGCTCAGGCTCCGGCAGGGCTGCCAGCGCGTCGATCCATGACAGCACGTAGTGATGGCCACCGGCCCAGGCGGTGCTCGATCGTAGCGCGAGCCCGAGCCGCAGCCGGCGTCCAGACGACGCCAGCGCGTTGGCCGTCCCCGCAATCCTGGCACTCGCCTGACGAGCCATCCCAGCCGCTCCCACTCCAGCGGACCCGGCGCTCCCCGCGATGGCGCTCCCCGCGATGGCGTTGCCCGTCGTCATCATCACGTGACCTGTCACCGCCTGTCGCCTACCTCTCAGAACCGGCGAATGGCAACGCCGACGCCGTAGCCGAGATCTGGGAACTCCCAGGCGCTAAAGCGCGGGTTGTTGGCGAAGTAGTGCCGCCAGACGTCGACCAGTGTGTGCTTGAAGTGCGAGATGTCGTCGAACAGCATCGCACCGCCGACCTTGAGACGCGGGAGCACGCAGGCGATGTCCTGGGCCGCTCCCAGATTCGAGTGGTCCCCGTCGACGGTGATCATGTCGAAGTAGGCATCGGGATGCGCGTCGAGATAGGCTGGCACGGTCTGATGGCTATTGCCGGAGATAAACTCGGCCTCGCCGCGGTGCCCAACCCGCGCTAGTTCGCTACGGACGAATTCCTCGCCCGGATTCGGCATACCGGCGTAGTTCTGGGTCCAACGATCGAACCCGACGAAGCGACAGGTCGGCGCCGCCAGCGCCACGGCCGCCATGCTCCGCCCCCGCCGGACCCCGATCTCCAGATACGCTTCGGGCCGGATGACCTCGGCCGCCGCGTAGGCTGCTGTCACCAGGTCGGCGTACTGCCAGGCGTCACCGAAGCGCTCGAGGCCGGCCACGTAGTACGTCTTCAGCGTCCTGATGTAGTCATCCTCTTCGAGCATCTGGTAGAGCGCCAGGACGACCCGAACCGTCCCAGGGTCGGCCGCCTTCTTGCCGATCATGTCGGCCGTTGCGAGGACCGGGTAGTACCATTCCTCGACGCCTTCGACGGTCGTGCGCGCGGCTCTCGGGGCCGGCGGGAAGTCCGGGACCGGCCAGGCTAGCTCGGCGGTCGGTTCGGCAATCTGCATCGTTCCTCCTAGGTCGGCCCGCCGGTCAGGCGCGGCCACCGGTCGGCGCGGTCACCGGTCAAGCGGCCGAATCGTTGTACGTACGTCTTCGACTCATCTGCTGGCTCGTCGTGGCGGCGGTGTCATCATGACCGCACGTTCGTCAGGGGTGCTCCCTCGCCACTGCGACCATTCGCGCCACACGCCCGGCGGTCACACATGACCGCCCGCGAGCGCGGCGTGATCGGCGGTCCAGTGCGCGGCCACGTCGCCGATTCCGCGGCGCAAGTTCCAGGCCGGCACAAATCCAAGCCGTTGTAAGCGGCTCACGTCTGCACGCCAGACGAGCGGATACCCGCGCGCAGCCAGGCCGTCGAACACAACCGGCGCCTGGCTACCCAGTTCGTCGCGGATCGTGGCGACCAGATCGGCGATGCTCGTCGCCTCACCGGACGCCAGATTGTACGCTTCACCCGTCCAGTCAGCACCGCGCACCAGCGTGTCGATCCCACGCGCGACATCCTCGACGTGGATGAAGTCTCGGGCCTCATCGCCGGTGCCTCGAAAGACGGCGGGCGCACCCGCATGTGCTGTCTGGAACTTCTGAATCGCATCGTAGACCACCTGACGGCGAAGGCCGCGGCCATACGCCGAAAAGATCCGCGCCGAACAGGTCGCCAGCCCGAAGACCTGGTGGTACATCACGCCAAGTTGCTCGGCGATCGCCTTGTGGTGACCATACGGTGAGACCGGTGCAATCGGCGCATCCTCACCGATGGGGAGCACCTGGGGATCGCCGTACACCGCCGCGCTCGATACCAGCGCCACCCGACACCTGGGTGCAGTATCGCGGACGGCTTCCAGCACGTCGAGGTACAGGTCGACATTGCTGGCGAAGTCGGCGCAAGGGTCGTCGAAGGATTCGCTCACCTGCGCCGTTCCGGCCGCATGGATCAGGACGTCCGGCCGTCGGCGCAGCGCCTCGCGCAAGGCGCGGGCACCTGCTTCGAGCGGTACGACACCAGTGCGGTCAGGGCCTGGCCTGGCCGCACGAATCACCTCGTGACTCCTGGCCGTCAGGAACGCCGAGACGTGCCTGCCCACGAACCCGCTGGCGCCCGTAACGACGATTAGCACGTACTACCCACCGAAACGATCCTGCCGATGTAATCGGCAGAGGAGCCCATGCTCCAGAATTTGCGCGCGACCTGACTCGTCGCCGCGGCGCGCGATTGTACCAGACAGCCACATCCACCCAAACCAGCCGTGAGGGCGGTCGGAAGTCCCTCCGGCTGGATCATTCTCGCCGATCGGTCTGACGGCCTGCCGCATCCGCCGGACCGTCACGCCGCGCCGCACTCCGCAGCCACTGACCGACCGCGACCTCGCGCCGTGAACGCAAGTCCTTCACCTCACGGCGAAGTGCGCGCGCCTCGCGCAGTCGCTGTTCGCTCTCGGCAGTCATCTGGCGGACGTCCTCGTCGAACTGGCGCACCCGATCCTCGAGGTACCTGATGTGCGCTTCCAGGTCTGGCACCTGCTCCTCGAATACTGCCAGCCGGCTCACTTCCCGTTCGAGCTCGGCCATCTGCGCTTCGGCTCGTGTCCGCCGTGACGCCTCCCAGGCCGTCTCAGCCGCCCGCCCTTCAGCCTTCTTGCGGAGTGCAATCTCGCGGTCGACGGCGAGTTGGAGATCGGCGATCCGCTTCCTGGCCGCATGGTCCAGATGCGGCGCGGCCGTCGCGTCTGGCACTCCGGCCGCCTGCGGACTGAGGCTGTCTGCCACCAGCCGGGCGTGAAGCGCCGATGCCATCCGGTCCAGATCACGCAGCGCTGACACCGCGACGGCTGTCAGCATCGGTGTCAGCGCCGCCGCTGTGGCAGGCGCCCCTTCAATCGATTCGATCGCGCCCGACAGATCGTGCCCGATTTCGGCCGCGTCCCGGACTGTCCGGAGGAGCGACTCGCGCGCACCGCCGTGATGGACGAGCACGAGTGTCTTCGGCTCTGGAGACCCAGGCGTATCGTCGAGTGCATCAGACTGCCAAAACCGCACCGTTCTAGCGGCTCGGTCCACGATCCATGGTGCGAAACCAGCATCCGCCAGGTCGTCGAGGGCTGCGCGTACCAGCACGCGGCTGGCCGCACGTGCCGTCTCGAGTTGCCAGAGGATCAGCGGGTCCGCTGCGTGGCGCAGGCGTGTCGCCGTAGCTCGCAGCACCGACACGGCTACCGTCGTCGGGAGGTCGGCAATCCGTAGCACGTCCAGGGCCTCGACGCCCAGGCCGTCGACGGCTGCTACGAGGTTGATCTCCGTCGGCCGGCCGTCACGCGGTCTGCTTGTTCTGGAGGCGGTATCCTCGCGCTCTATCGTAGCGTGGCCATTGGCAGCCGGCGGTGACTCGGAGAAGGGTGTGCCGAACTCATCGCCTGCTGACGCCGCGATGCCGACGCTCTGGAGCCGCTCGGTGAGCTGATTGCGCCGAGCGTTCGCCTCCAGCAGCGCTCGTGCCGCCGGATCCGCTTCCAGGGCGTAGACTGTGCCGCTTGCCGCCAGGCGCGCCGCAGCCGGCAAGGCAAACAGGCCGAAGCCAGCGCCAACGTCGATCGTTATGTCGCCTGGCCGCAGTATGGCCAGGAAGAGCGTTCGGTCGAAGGCCCGTCGGACGAGGCCGTAGTACAACTCGCAGCCCGCCGAATCTCCCAGGTCTACCTCGAAGTCGAGGCCGGTATCGTGGACAGTCCGAAGATCTCGGATACCGAGCGGGTGCCGGGCCTCGCGAAGCCGCCCGACGAAGCGATCGAAGCGGTCTCCGAAGTCCGGATCGACGCTCGCCAGCGGCAAGGCGGCGTGGAGACTGCGTAGCGTTACCTCATCGGCCATGACCGAGGTAGCAACCGGCGCACCGTTCGACGGCGGCGAGTGATTCATAGACGCTCCCGCGGCATCTGGTCACAGACCGGCCGACGGCGACTCGGATCGGCCACGGTGTGGCAGGCCACCCGCGACAGACTCAAGTCTACAAAACAGCGCCCTGCGCTGCCGACTCGGCAGCGCACGGTGCTACGACAGTTACGAGTGTCGACCCAACCACCATATGGCTCTCGTAGCGCTTCAGGCCGGGCGCGACACGCATCGCTGGCTCAGACGTCGAGAACTCCGAGACGCTCGGTGGGATAGACAAACGAACTTCCAGTGATGATGCCATCGCAGATGACGTCCAGGCCCGGGTCGCGTCCTGGCAACAGGTCCGCGAGCGACGAGACGGCAACGGTGAACGGGCCGGTTGGCGCGTTGGGATCGAACGTGTGGACCGGGATCATCCGGCGGAAGAAATAATGATACGCGTACATCCGCGCTCGCTGGACCTGCTGCTCGGGCATCCGTGCCCGGAACGGCAACTCGTCCAGAATCCGGAAGTACGACGCCGGGTCCTGGGCGTCGCGGGTTAGCCCCTTGTTGCGAATCCAGGCTTCGCCGGCCACGATGGTCGGGATGCCCATGCTGGTCAGTTCTACGCCCGTCTTGGTTCCGTAGATGGTCACCGCGTCGCACAGTCCGACCGCCGCGTAGGTGCTGACGGGACTCTCGGGCGGAATGATGAAGACGTTCGAGGGAAGCTCCGGGAAACGCCGCCGAATCTCGGGCACAATCGGCTGACGTGAGGGCACAGTGCCTCGTATCTCGGCCGGGTGCACGCGAATCAGCAACTGGAGGTCAGGCCGCCGCCCAACGTACTCGATCGTTTCGAGCACCCAGGCGAGCATGTCCGGGAAGGCGTTGGCCGGGTAGTGCAGTTGGGCGTCCCACATCACGTTCGTGAGCAGCCCGAGGATCGGCCGGTTCAGGTCCAGGCCGATCTCACGAGCGAATGTGACGACATCTTCATCTGGCTTCTCGTGGTAGTAGATCCAGTCGCGCGTACCGTCCCAGCGGCTCCGCAGGTAGGCCATGATCTCGGCGTCCATCTGCTCGTTCCAGGGCAGGTCTTCCCACTCCGCGACTGGCTCCCTCATCAAGGTGTGGTGATAGGTGTCGCCATGGCTGAGCACGAAGCAGCGCTTCCGGTACGCCACGACCCAGTTCACGACCCGTACGTCCGACGCGAGGCAGACCTGATTGAGGATGCCGTGGGGCGCATAGATGCCGTGGCTGTAACACGCGGCGCTGAAACGGTCGAGGCCGAGCAGACGCCGTCCGGCGAATGCGGTCAGGAGCGCCCCTTCGAGATAGCGTCGAGCGACCATCTCGCCTTGCGGCTCGGCATCCAGGTTGCCGCTGGCGTAGTACCGGAGCGCGCCGGCGTACGCGTGCTCGCCGATGGCCAGCCCATCCAGGCGGAAGTCGCGAATGGCACCGAACGGCACGTCGGCGGCGATGGCGCGCGCTGCACGTCGCTCGTCGTCGGTCAACAACTCGCTCAGGCGATGCAGGGGCAGTCCGAGCGGCGAGAAGGTGTAGTCGCCTCGACTGTAACAGCCATCGCAGATCGTGGAGGGGAGCTCGTAGCGTTCGAGCGTTCCCGGATCGGGCACTGTCTTCGGCTCACAGCGGAGGCACGCCGGCAGTGCTCGGTCGCAGAGGAGCGCGTGGACCCGGGCGCCGCGTAGCGTCAACGCGACAGCCAGGAGACTCTCGACGTTCACGACGGCGGGCGAGCCAGCAACGGTGGTCCCGATGAGGATGGCCGGGCCGTCCTTGGCCCGCTCGAGCGAGCGGGCCCACAACTCACGGTCCGTATCGAGGATGGCGCGCCAGTTCGGCATCCCCTTCGGTCCGGCCGGCACGGCCTCCGGCGGTGAGCCGGGTCTGACGGCGGGGCCGGGAACGGCAGTCGGTATTTCTGGGGTCACCGGCGGCACATCGGGCGGCGCCTCAGCCGGGGCCGCCTGCGACGTCAGCCCGGCCGATGTCTCCTCGCCCGTCTGCCACAAGCGCGCAGCCCGCCGCGCCCACTGTGAGAGCAACGTCCGCGCTCCCTGCTCCGAGTCAGCCACCGAGTCCCCGCCTCCCCTCATGGTTCGCGCTCGGACTATACAGGACGCCCGGCACATCCGAGCCAGCCATCGAGGCAGTCAGGAGCGTCAGGCCACCAGGTGCGAGAGCGCGGGGCAGACTGCTTCCATCGCCGGCCGGGGCACGCTGCACGTGAGAACGAGTGGCCAGGAGCGCCATGTGTGTGGGGCCAGAGCATCCCGTCCAGCCGTCAACGACCCTGGCCGAGTGACTGCCCCTTCACGCCAGATCTGTATCGGCGCGGAGCCGAGCCATGACGGCGACGTCCGTAAGGCGGCCCCGGCGGAACGCGAGCCGTCGCTTGACGCCTTCACGCTCGAAGCCAAGCCGCTCGTACAGCCGGATAGCGCGCTCGTTATCTGTGAAGACGTCCAGATCGACACGTGCCAACCCCAGGTAATTGTCGGCGAGATCGAGGAGGGTTTCCAACAAGCGCCGCCCGACGCCGCGTCCCTGATACTGCTCGTGCACCATCATCCCAATCGAGCCGCTGTAGCGGTACTTTCCCGCCCCCACGTGCAGGCCCGCGATCCCGACAACCCGACCGTCCAGGACCGCCACGAAGACGTGATCATCGGGGCTCAGTCGCTCCAGACGACTGAGTGTCGACCCCAACCGCTCGGATGGCAGTGCTAGCGTGCCGTCGGCCACGCCTGGCTGGCGGCGGATCTCGTTCAGCGCCTCGGCGTCATCTGCCCGAACTGGTCGAATCGTCACGGAGGCGCACGGGAGGCCAGACCCAGGCTCAGCACGCATGGTTCCTCCAGCGCCAACGCAGGCCCACCCGGCCTCGACGCACGACGCGACGCAGTCGGAGAAGGATAGCGCGGGCGACGTAGCGAGGGATCCCGATTCTCCGCGCGGGGCCGCAGCCCCGTATTGGTAGGCAGTGTGGCGTGTGCCTGGTTCGTTGGCCGTACGGCCGTACGCTGACGACTGCACTGACGACAACAAAGCACCCTGGCTCGGAGGGCGAGCCAGGGCCGCGGCCAGGAACGGAGGTCAGGCCATGAGCCGCCCGCTCCTCGAAATCGACCGAGCGAGCGTTACTGCTCGACGGGCTGGGTACCCGGGACTGCGCGGAGCATGAGCGGGAACAGCACTGCGCCGACGACGGCCAGCACGATACTGCCAATGTTGAAGCCAGTCACGTGCCATCCGAAGAGCGTCCCGCCGATGAGGCCGCCGATCACCGCACCGACGATACCGATGATGATGTTGCCGAGGATGCCAAGGCCGTGGCCACCCATCGCCATACCGACGAGCCAGCCAGCAATCAATCCGATGATGAGCCAGGCGATGAAGCCCATGCGAGAAACCCCCTCTGAGACTCGGTCGATTCGGTCCGCCTGATGCAGACCACCGCTCTACAGAGAGTCCTGAGGGCAATGCTCGTGCCAGCCCATCCTGAAAGTGCGGCGCACCGCCCGACCATCCCGACCAGTCGTCGCGCACTTCGAATGCCCGTTCCGGCCCACGCTGGAAGCACCACGCACCGTGTGGATACTCGTGGCCCCTATCCCTCGTTGGACTACACCAGGTCGTACTGGACGCCGACGTGCTCGGCGACCCAGGCCAGGTCGTCGAGGGTGAACTGCTCGAGCGGGATGCCCTCGACATGATAGCGACGGGCCTTCTCGTTCTCGAGATCGCCCGGCGCGAATACCTGCTCGACACCGGCCTTAGGCGGAGTAGCCCGAATTCGGTCGCGCGTCTCCCGCACGTTACGGGCGAACTGCTCTAGGTCCGTGAACTGGGCGACATCGAACGCCTGGAACCAGTGGCCGGTCGTGCCGGCTTGCGGACGGTTATAGGCGTCGTCCCAACGCCGATCGTCGAACGGACCGCTACCGAGGAACGTGGCAATGAGCGAGAGCATGATGGCGAGGCCAGAGCCTTTGTAGTCGGCAATTGGTGCGAACGTCCCGCCGTTCGCGCGTGCCCGAGCGTCGGTGGTCGGGTTGCCGTCCGCGTCGAGCGCCCACCCCAGCGGGATCGGCTCACCGCGCCGCCGATAAATGTCGAGGCGATTGCCGGCGACGACGCTCAGTGCCATGTCGAGGAACGCGGGATCGTACTCGCCGGACGGCAGCACCGTGCTCGGGTCCACGGCCTTCGTCGGCACCGCCCAGGACGGGGGGTTGTTCCCCACGATCGGCTCCTTGCCGCCCCAGGCCGCAATCGACGCATTCGCGTTCGTCAGCGCGAAGCCGATCATGTTGTGCCGCACCGGCAGCATCGCCCAAAAGCCAGAGTGGCCGTAGTGGTTGCTGTCGCGAACGATGGTCGTCCCGACGCCGTACTCCCTGGCCAACTCGATGGCCTTGCGCATCCCAGCATAGGCGCCGACGTGGCCGAGGCCCCGGTCAGCTGACAGGACCGCCGTCGCCCCGCCGCCCCCGATCTGTCGAATACTCGGTCTCGGGTTGGCACGCCCGTCGCGCAGCATCGTGATGTAGTTTCGGAGGTTCTTCAGCCCGTGGGTCGTCGTGCCATGACCATCGGCATCGACGAGCGCCTCGGCAGCGTCGTGCGCCTGGCCGGCCGGCATCCCGCACGCTTCGTAGGCGCGCGCCGCGAAGTTGACGCACTTCTCCCACGGCATCACGGCCGCGGCTCGTACTGGCTCAGCCATCGTTCGCCCCCTACCCGTTCCAGGTCGTCGTCTCCCGGGTCGTCGTCTCTCAGGCCGTCGTCCACACCGTCGCCTGGCGACCTTGTAGCCTCGGAACGTCCCTACCCTGGCGTTCCTCGCACCTGGTCGGCGCGGACCTCATCGTGCCTCTCACCCTCACCAAGATCGTCCATCTGCGCCGCCATCGCTGGCCGCTCATGAGCCTCGCGTTCGCCCGCCCCGCCGCCTGCCGGTGGTCTCGGCGCTCATGCGGGCAGCGAGACCTCCGGGTCACACTCGCCAGTTTTCCGACCACGGCCACGGCCGCGTACTCGGCGCCAGCAGCGCGCGGCTGTCAGCACTCGTGCTCGCGGCCGTGGTCGAACGGCGTAGCAAGGCTATGGCGGTGCGGGTACGCAACCGGCCATGTGAATCAGACGAGGTCGTACTGGACGCCGACGTGCTCTGCAACCCAGGCAAGATCGTCGAGCGTGAACTGTTCGAGTGGAATGCCCTCCTTGTGGAAGCGGCGGGCCTTGTCGTTCTCGATGTCGCCCGGCGCGAACACCTGCGCAACTCCCGCCTTCGGCGGCGTGGCTCGGATCCGCTCGCGGGTCTCGCGTACGTTCCGGGTGAACGCCTCGAGGTCGGTGAACTGCTTGACGTCGAACGCCTGGAACCAGTGCGAGCACGTGCCGGACATCGCGACCGTCTTGGCCTCGTCGGACCAGCGCTGGTCGTCGAAGAGGCCGCCAGAGAGGAACGAGCAGATCAGCGACAGCATGACCGCGAGGCCGGAGCCCTTGTAGTCGGCGATCGGCGCGAACGTCCCGCCGTTCGCGCGTGCTCGGGCGTCGGTGGTCGGGTTGCCGTCACTGTCAAGCGCCCACCCCAGCGGGATCGGCTCGCCGCGCCGTGCATAAATGTCGAGCCGGTTGCCAGCGACGACGCTCAGGGCCATATCGAGGAAGACCGGGTCCAGATCTCCGATGGGCAGCGGGTTGCTCTCGTCGGCGACGCGCGACGGCACAGCCCACGACGGCGGGTTGTTGCCGACCAGCGCTTCCTTGCCGCCCCAGGCCGCCATCGTCGACAGGGCGTTGGTGAAGGAGAAGCCGACCATGTTGTGACGGATCGGCTGCATCGCCCAGAACGCCGAGTGGCCGTAGTGATTGCTGTCCCGCACCATTACGGTGCCGGTGCCGTACTCCTTCGCCAGTTCGATCGCCTTGCGCATCCCGGCGAACGCGGCCACGTGGCCTTGAGCGTTGTCACCCGAAAGGACCGCCACCGCCTTGCCGCCGCTGACCTGCCGGATGTTTGGCCTCGGATTTGTGCGGCCCTCCTTCAGGGCAACGATGTACTGCTTCAGATTCTTCAGGCCGTGGGTCGTCGTGCCATGGCCGTCGGCGTCGACGATCGAGACGGCGGCATCGCGCGCCTGATCGGGCGGCAGGCCGCACGCTTCATAGGCGCGCGCCGCGAAGTCGACGCACTTGTCCCACGGCACCACGGCCGCTACGCGAACCGGCTCAGCCATCGATCTCCTCCATGCAATCACTGCATTCTGTCGGCGCCCCCGGCCGACCCTGGTCCAGGTCCGCGCACCCCACCCCGGAGCCCTCGTACGTGTGTTCGCTCTCCGAGGATGGCGCGTACCCGTCGACCGTCGACAGTAGGCCCGGCGGCCACCCTACGTCAAGGCGAGCCAGTATCCTCCTCCATCCGCGCCGTAAAGCCGGCTTGGGGCAGCGGGTGGCCCGCGCTATCCTTCTCCGCGCGGCCGGGCGCCAGCGCTGGAGGACTCGTGGCACAAGTGCTCGTACGGAGCGGGCGGCTCGTCGACCCGCTCAACGGCCAGGACGGCATCGCCGATCTGCTGTTCGAGGACGGCCGCGTCGCGGCGGTCGGGCCGGACCTCGGCGTACCGAAGGGCGCCGAGGTTGTCGACGCGGCTGGCCTGCTCGTGCTTCCCGGCCTCGTCGACAGTCACACCCACGTCGGCTCGCCGTACTGGCCCGGCCACCGGATGATGGCCCGAGCCGGCGTGACGACCGCCCTCAACCTCTCCGGCCGGATCGACGACGTGCTAGACGGCATCAAGGCGGCGGGTGCCGGTCTGACCATCGCCTCGCTCGACTCGATCCGGCCTGACGCCGACGATCTGGGCGAGACGCCTTCGGAAAGCGCCATCGCGAGCGTCGTCGACCGAGCGTTGGACGGCGGCGCCATCGGCGTCAAGGTGCTCGGCGGCCACTACCCGTTCACTCCGGATGCAACGGCCGCGATCTTCCGGGTCGCCCGCGAGCGGACCGCCTACGCCGCCTTCCACGTGGGTACGACGACGGCCGGCAGCGATCTGGAGGGACTGCGTCAGGCGGCCGTGCTGGCAGACGGCGGACCGCTCCACGTGGCGCACGTCAACTCGTACTGTCGGGGCATGATCCTCGACGCCATCGAGGAGGCACAGGAGGCGCTGGAGATCCTGACCCGCTGGCCAAAGCTACGCTCCGAGTCCTATCTCGCGCGGATCAACGGCACGTCCGGCCGCTGCGTTGGCGGCCGCGTGGCGAGCGGCACGGCCCGCAACTGTCTGAAGATGGGCGGCTACGATCTGTCCGAAGACGGCATGGAAGGGGCGATTCGCGACGGCTACTGCCTGGTGAACGACGTGCGTGGCGACGAGAATGTGCTTCTTCAGGGCGAGGCAGCCCTCGAACTGTGGCGCGAGCTCGGCACCGACGCCTCGATCTCGTTCCCGGTCAACGACGCCACCAGCCAGTTCATCCTGGCGACTGCCCGCCACCCCGACGGCCGCTTCGTGGTCGACGCGCTCTCGACCGACGGCGGCGGTATCCCTCGTAACGTGACCGTGGAGTACGGACTGGCCATCGTCGCGCTCGGCGGCCTGTCGCCTGCCGACTTCGTCCGCAAGGCGAGCCTCGCGCCCGCCTGGATGCTCGGGCTGACGCGCAAGGGTCACCTGGGAGTGGGCGCGGATGCTGACACCGTGCCCGTCGACCCAACGGCCCGGCGCGTGAAGGCCACGCTGGCGGCCGGCCGCCCGATCTGCGTCGACGGCATCATCGTGGGCTCAGGTGGCACGGTCGTGACAACCGCGCGCGGCGAACGGGCGGTCCGCCGCGCCGGTCTGGCCGCTCACGTCATCGACCTCCGCCGCGCTGGCCTCTACCGGCCGGAGACGACGGTCGAGGTCACTGGCGGGGCCGGAATTTCGGGAGGGTGATCGCGTCGGTCACGTCGTCGTAAACGATCTCGACCGGCATCCCGATCTTGACCGCCTCAGGCGTCGGCTCCACGTCCACCAGGTTCGTCAGCATCCGCACGCCCTCGTCGAGCTCGACGAGCGCCACAATATACGGCGCACGGGCGCGAAAGGCCGGGTTGGCGTGGATGTGGGGGATCGCGAAGGCGTGAACGACGCCGCGCCCAGACACCTCCTGCCACTCGAGCTCATCTTCGAGGTCGCCAGGGGCGGTGAGCCGGGGGTAGAAGACGTACTTCCCCGTGTGCTTCGAGCGCTGAACCTGGATCGCGTGCGCTTTCAGACTGTCCCAGAACGGCTGGGTGATCGGGTCCGGCTGGGGCAGCGGCAGATCGTAGGCGGCCATCACACTCCTCTCGTCGTGCTCGGGAACGAGCGCGCGTCGGTCAGTTCCCAGGTCAGTCGCGGCCGAGGATCAGCGTCCCCGTCGCGGAGATTACCAGCCCGGTCCCGTGGACCAGCGCGATCCTGGCGTCCGGCACCTGTCGTTGGCCCTGGCCAGCGTAATCGTGGCGAAGCTGACGAACCCCCTCGATCACGGTGAAGATCCCGAACATGCCAGGATGGGTGTACGACAGCCCGCCGCCCGAGGTGTTGAGCGGGAAACTGCCACCGGGCGCCGTCCGCTGTCCGCTGACGAACTGGCCGCCCTCCCCCTTCTTGCAGAAGCCCAGATCTTCGAGCGTGACCAGCACCGTGTAGGTGAACGAGTCATAAACCTCGGCCACGTCGATGTCGGCGTGATGCACGCCGGCCATCTCCATGGCGCGCGGCCCGGACAGCTTCGCCGGGCCGCTCGTCAGATCCGGCATCTGGGAGATCATGTGATGGTCGAACGCTTCGGCGAACCCGAGCACCCGGACCGGGTGAGAGCGGCAGTCGGCGGCGCGCTCGGCGCTGGTGAGCACGACCGCCCCGCCGGCATCCGTCACCAGACAGCAGTCGAGCAGGTTGAACGGCCAGCAGATCATGCGCGAGTTGAGCACGTCGTCGACGGTGATCGGCTCCCGGAACATCGCCTTGGGGTTGAGCGCGGCCCACTTGCGCGTCGCCACCGCGATCTCAGCCAACTGCTCCTTCGTGGTGCCGTACTCGTACATGTGCCGCGAGCAGGCAAGGGCGTACGATCCGACCGGCGCGGGTAGCCCGAACGGATCCTCGAACTGGCCGGAGATGTACTGGGGGTGTGCCGGACGGGGCGGCAGCCCGATCTTGGAGCGCCCGCTCTGCCCGTGGGTGATGAGGGCGACGTCGCACAGCCCGGCCGCGATGGCCGCGGCCGCATGCCCGACGTGAATCACGAACGACGACCCGCCGACGTCGGTCCCATCGAAGATGCGGGGCTCGATTCCCAGGTACTCGCCGACCTCGGTCGGGCGAGCGCCGGCCGTGAACAGTCCATCCACGTCGGCGAGGGTCAGGCCGGCGTCGCGGAGGGCGTTGCGCGCGGCCTCGGCATGAAGCGAGATGGTGCTCCGGTCCGGAACGACCCCGATCCGATCCGACTCATCCACTCCGACGATGGCGACCTTGCCGCTGAGTCTCGCGGCGGGGCTCACGCTCACGGCTCCTCCCACGGGTTCTTCCAGAACCGGATACCGGGGGCAATCTCGCTCCACTCGTTGGCTGGCCGCGCGCCGAGCGCCTTGCCGAAGTCCAGCCCTGGCGGCGGCCTCAGGTTGGCTCCAAGCGTCTCGTCGAAATGGCGCGCCAACTCATCCGGCGTCATGCGACGATCGGCTTCGAGCCGGCGCGCCGGGGTCGGTTGCTGAAGGCGGGTGTAACCGTAGCCGTAGGAGTGGAACGCCTGCCCGTTGACGTTCGCCGCCCGCTCGCTCGCGAGATACACCACGAGCGGCGCGACGTTGTCGGGGTCGCGCTCGGTGCCCCTGGCTGCATCGCTCGGCCAGACGCCGGTTCGCTCGAACTCCTCACGGGCGCGCGGTGTCGAGTCGATCATCCGGGTCGCACCGCTGGGTAGGACCGCGTTCGCGGTGACGCCGTAGCGGGCGAGCGCGTTCGCCGTGGACCAGGTGAGTCCAAGTATGCCGGCCTTGGCAGCGCCGTAGTTCGGCTGGCCAGCGGACCCCAGCGCCGAAACGGACGACATGCTGACGATCCGTCCGTACTTTTGTTCGCGCATCTTGACCGAGGCGGCGCGGGTGCAGTTGAACGTGCCCTTCAGATGAACGGCGATCACCGCATCCCACTCGGCCTCGGACATGTTGAAGATCATCCGATCCCGCAGGATACCGGCGACGTTCACGAGGATATCAAGCGTGCCGAACGCCTCAACGGCCTGATCGACGAGCGCCTGCGCCTGATCCCACTCCGCGACCGACCCGTAGTTCGCAATAGCCGCCCCGCCATCGGTCAAGATCTCGTCGACCACCTGATCGGCCGGCGTCTTCTCTTCGCCCTCGCCGCTGAGGCTGACGCCGAGGTCATTGACGACGACCTTCGCGCCGGCCTTCGCCATTGCCATCGCGATTCCCCGGCCGATCCCTCGGCCGGACCCGGTCACGACGGCGACCCTCCCGTCCAGCAGTCCCATGCACTCCCTCCCTCAGCCAAGAGCGCCGATCCGCGCCGACCAACCCTTGCTCAAGTGGACAGGGTACTCGACGGCCGCTACCGCGTGCGGCCCGAATCAGTCTTGGTCTCGTAGTACGCCGTCGTCAGGCCGGCGACACAGGGCTCTTGATGGCAGACGATCGAGGAGAGTCCGTTCGACTGGACGGCCAGGTGAGATCTGCGGGAACTCAGCCCCGTGGCCCGGTGAGGCCCACGGGAACTCAGCCCCGCGGGCCCGCTAGCTGGGGACAACCAGCGCGTCCACCGCCATCACTCCCTGACCGGATTTCAGCACGATCAGCGGGTTGACGTCGATCTCGTCAACGAGGTCGCCGAGGTCAGCGCACAACTCCGAGAAGCGGACCAGCGCGTCGGTTAGTGCGGCCACGTCGCAGGGCTCGGCGCCTCGCACCCCTTCCAGCAGTCGGGCGCCACGCAGCCCGTCGAGCGCGGCTCGCGCTTCCGCCGTGCCGACCGGCGGCAGCAGTAACTGGCGGTCCTGTAGCACCTCGACCAGTGTTCCGCCGATGCCGCAGGCCACGACCGGCCCCCACTGGGGGTCGCGCGCCATCCCGAGAATCATCTCAACCCCGCCGCGCGGTGCCATCTCCTGCACCAGCACCCCACGGATATCGGCGTTCGGAGCATGTTGGCGAGCGCTTGCCTCGATTCGCGCGAACCCGATCCGTACCGCCTCGGCGTCCTCCAGGTTCAGCGCCACCGCCCCGATCTCGGTCTTGTGAAGCACGTCCGGCGACTCGATCTTCAGCACCACCGGGTAGCCGATCTCGACCGCTGCCTCACGCGCGTCCTCGACCGTCGTCACGAGCCGTTCGCGAGTCGTACGGATGCCGTAGAGCGTGAGAACGTCCTTGCTCTCGCGTTCAGTGAGGGGACGCCCGTTGGCCTGCCGCACGAGCGCGCGGGCCCGTTCGGCGGCTTCGACCGACGCCCGGCGGGGCGGGGCGCCCGCCACCCGGTCCTCGGCGCGGCGTCGCTGGAACTCGGCGTATCGAATCAACGAGGCGATGGCCCGTAATCCCTCCTCGCTGCTCTGAAGGAACGGGACGCCGTCGATGCGGTCGAACGGCTCGACGGCCGCGGTATGGGCGTACGGTCCGTCGTAGAGTTTGCCGCCACCCATCGAGAGGACCAGATACAAGACCTCTGGATGCCGCTCGACGGCCCGCTCCAGTGCCTGCCCGAGCGCCAACGACCGGTCGAGCTTCGCCGGCCAGCCCCGCGCGTGCACCACCACGTCGACACCCGGCGCCTCGGAGAGATAATCAAGCGAGGCATCCAGGATGCGAGTCTCGAAGACGCCCTGCCCGGTCACGTCGAGCGGGTTGCCCACGCTCCCGAACTCCGGGACGACCTCGACGAGTTTCCTGGCCGTCTCCTCGGGCAACGGTGGGAACTCGATGCCGATCTCTTGCGCCTGATCCGAGAGCAGCCCGCCGACCCCGCCCGACACCGAGATCACCGCCACACCCCGGCCCTTTGGCAGCTTGCGGGTGTGGAACAGAGCGACCGTCTCGACCAGTTCGTCCACGCTCGCCACTCGGGTCACGCCAAGCCGCCGCAGCATCAGGTCGGTTACGTCGTCGGCGCCGACCAGCGAGCCGGTGTGCGCTCGGGCGGCTCGGCGCGCCCCCTCGCTGCGCCCGATCTTCAGCATCACGATCGGCTTGCCGGCCACTGCCGCCGCCTCGCAGGCCGCGATGAAGGCGGACGGAGTCTTGATCTGCTCGGCGAACGACGCGATCACCCGGGTCTGGGGATCGCTGGCGAAGTAGCGGATCAGGTCGGCCGCCTCCAGGGCCGCCTCGTTGCCGGTTGTCACCGCGCAACTGAGCCCAATCCCTCGCGCCACCAGCGGCATCGTGATCGTGGGAGCCATCATGCCGCTCTGAAGGATCACCCCCACCTCGCCGGCGATCGTCTCGCGCCAGTACGGTGGCAATGCCACGAACCGCTCATGGGCGTTGAGCAACCCGAGGCAGTTCGGCCCGGTCAGGGGGATGCCGGTTCGTGTCGACCAGGCAGCGATGCCCTTCTGTCGATCCGCGCCGGCTTCGGCGGCGATCTCGCCGAACCCGCTCGTGACCACGCAGACCGCCCCCACCCCCTTGCGCTCGCACTGCTCCAGCACCGACGGCACCAGCCGGTGGGCCACGCCGATGATGGCTAGATCGAGGTCGTTCGGCACGTCGAGGACGCTGGGGTAGCACGGCACGTCCATGACCCGCTGGTACTTCGGGTTGACGGCCACGAGCGTGCCCGGGTAGCCGTAGCGGAGCAGGCTGCTGAAAATCTGGGTGACGAAGCTGGCATTCGGGGAGGCGCCGATCACGGCGACCGAGCGTGGCCGCAGCAACGGCGTCAGATTCACAGTCCGGTCAGGCGTTCGATCTGGCGCAATCACAGGTACACCCGCGCGAGCGTCTCGGCGACCAGCGCCGGCTTGTCTCCGCCTTCGATCTCGACCGTCTGCTGATACGTGAGCTGGTAGATCGTCGGCTCGATCTCATCGACAACCTGCAACACCGTCCGGAGCCGGATCCGTGCGCCGACCCGGACCGGGCGCACGAAGCGGACCCGGTTCAGGCCGTAGTTGACGGTCATCGTCGGGTGCAGGTCGAGGCGGATACCTTCACGGTCGTTGGCCAGCATCGGCAGCAGCGAGAGGGTCAGGTAACCGTGCGCGATCGTTCCCCCGAAGGGGGTCTTGGCCGCCCGCTCTGGATCGACATGGATGAACTGATGGTCGCCAGTCGCGTCTGCGAACGCGTCCACCCGCTCCTGAGTGATCTCGAGCCACGGCCCGACGCCAAGCTCCTCCCCGACCAGCATCCGTAGCTGCTCGACGGTTTCAACGGTTCGGGTCACCGCCATCATCCATGCCCCTTCATCACCGTCCTGCCAGCCAGCACGCCCTCATCATCCTACGCGTGCTCGCATCGTCCTGGATTGAGTACTCGTCTTCTTGCATATCCGGCCTGACTCGACAACGGGCTGCCCCGCGAGTGCCGTTGAGGTGAAGCGAGCACCGCGCTGGTGATGCGAGCACCGCGCGGGTCACGCAAGGGCCGGCACAGCCGTTGGCACCATCGCCAGCGCGGCGATCCGAGCCCGGTGGTGCTCGGCGTCGCCGTAGAGCGGCTCCAGGCTCTTGGCGCGCTTGAAGTAGAGGTGAAGATCGTAGTCCCAGGTGAAGCCGATGCCGCCATGAACCTGGATGGCGTCGCCGCAGACCTTGCGCGCTGCCTCGCCGACGTACGATTTTGCGACCGAGGACGCGAGCGCGGCGTCCTCGGCCACGGCATCGTAGGCCCAGGCAGCGTAGTACGTCGCCGAATGCGCGTTCTCGACCTCCAGCAGCATCTCGGCGCACATGTGCTTGACCGCCTGGAACATGCCGATTGGCTGGCCAAACTGCTCGCGGACACGAGCGTACTCGACGCTCAGCTCCAGGCTCTTGCGGGCCGCCCCCAACATCTCGGCTGAAGCGCCGATGGCTGCTGTCCGCAGTGCCGCGTCGACGATCCACCAGCCACCGCCCACCTCTCCGACCACCGCGTCCGGTCCGACGCGGACGTTGGCGAGTGCGAGCGTCGACGTCCGATGACCCTGATCTATGCTGAGCATCGGCTCGACGGTCAAACCTTCTATCCCCCGCTCCAGGGCGAAGACGGTAATCCCGCGCGCCGCCTGCTCGAGTGTCACATCGGGCGGGAGCGGGTCGCCGGTCCGCGCCGCCACCAGTATCACATCGGCCACGTGCGCGAACGGCACGAAGCGCTTGACGCCCGCGAGTACGTAGCCGGCGCCGTCGTGACGGGCGGTGACCTGGACGCCCTCCGGCCCCCAGGTCAGGCCGTCGTCACTCGTGGCGAACGTGGCGATCGAGCTGCCGTTCGCGATCTTGGCGAGCCGCTCGGACTGGCCAGCCGCGAGCAATGCCGGCGCAGCAAGTACGCAGGTTGCGAAGAACGGACCCGGGTAGGCGGCGCGGCCCATCTCGTCGAGGACGAGCGCCAGATCGACCATGCCAAGGCCCTGCCCGCCATCCTCGGCCGGGATCGCGACCCCGAGCAGGCCGGTCTCGGCAAACTGGCGCCAGAGGGTGCGGTCGAAGCCGTCAGGATCCTCGATCCAGCGGCGCACAGCCGAGGGCGGGCTCTCGCGGGTCAGGATCTCGCGGGTCAGGTCGCGGAGCATCACCTGTTCGGGAGTGAAGTCGAAGTCCACGCCTCAGCCCTCCTTCCCGGCCGACGATACCGGCGCGGATGCTACCCCAGCCATCGCCCCGCCCGTCTGAGGATCGTCGGATGTCGCGGCCGCATGCCGCGCAGAGACCGGTGTATCCGCACCCGAACCACCCGCTCCAGAGCGGACCGCCCGGTCGGCACGCGGCTCGCGCGGCAACTTCAAGACCCGTTCGCCAATGATGTTCTTCTGGATCTCGGACGAGCCGGCGTAGATGGTACCGGCCCGCGCATAGAGGAAGTTGTAGTACCAGGTCGACGGCTGGCCGGACATGTTGTCGGTGTCGAGCGCCAGGTCGTCAGGCAACCCCTCCATCACCTGACCGTACGGCCCAAGGGTCTCCTGCACGAGCTCCTGATGAGCCTTGTCCATCTCGCTGTAGTACAACTTATCCACCGACGATTCTGGACCCGGCCGCTGGCCCTTCTCGAGCCGCGACAGCACCCGCAGCCCGTCGTAGCGGAGCACCTCGATCTCGGCCAGCATCCGCCCAATCTTCTGTCGCACCAGCGGGTCGTCAGCAAGCGGGCGACCGTCGCGCTTCAAGGTCCGAGTGACCTCGATTAGCCGCGCGAGGTTAGCGCGGTGGCGGGTGACCCGAGCCAGCAGATTGCCACCTCGCTCGAAGCCAAGGGTGGTCTGTGCCAGTTCCCAGCCCTGGCCCGTCCGGCCGATCAGGTTCTCAGCGGGCACCTGAACGTTCGTGAAGAAGACCTCGCAGAACTCCGAGCTACCGGTCAACTGCTTGAGCGGCCGAACCTCGATACCGGGGCTCCGCATGTTGAGGATGAAGTAGGAGATGCCCTGGTGCTTCGGCACGCTCGGGTCGGTGCGCGCCAGGAGCACACCGAAGTCGGCATTGTAGCCGTAGCTCGTCCAGACCTTCTGGCCGTTGACGACGAAGTGCCCGTCGAGGTGCACGGCGCTCGTCTTCAGGCCGGCCAGATCGGAGCCAGCGTCCGGCTCGGAGTACAACTGGCACCACAACTCTTCGGCCGTCAGAATCTTCTTCAGGTAGCGCCGCTTCTGCGCCTCAGTACCGTGGGCGATCAGCGTCGGTCCGACGATGCCGATGCCAAGGGGATTGACCGTGCCCGGCACCCGCGCGAGCGCCATCTCCTCGGCGACGATCGCCTGTTCGAGCGGGCGGGCGTCCTGGCCGCCGAACTCGCGCGGCCAGCCCATCCCGACGAAGCCGGCATCGTAGAGCGCGCGGTGCCAGACGCGTCGGTCCTCGAAGGTGGCGAGGCGTCCTGGATGGTGCTCGCGGAACCAGGCGCGGACGCGCCCGCGATACGCTTGATCTTCCGGCGCGTAGGTGAGATCCACAGCAGCCCCTCCCTCGTTGGATGGCCGGTTGAGGCAGGATAGCCGGGCGTGCCCGCCGACTCAACCACCGGGCGGCCAACCGGCTAACGTCGAGGCCGTTCGCCTTCCGCCACACGAGTGGTGAAGCGTTCCGCCAGCGGCGGCGCCGCCCGATGGTTTCGGTACGCGCCCGGCCCACAACGGGAAAGTCCGCATCCGGCGGGCGGTACCTGCCACACTCTTGTGAGGCGGGTTCGACAACCGACCCTGGGGGGTGCGACGCTGACGGTGAGACCTCCTCCGATGCGGCGACGGCGATGTCGGCGATGAACGTCGCGCTCCAGGTGGTCCTCTTCCTGGTGGTGATCGTCGCGGGCGGCCTGCTCGGCTGGCACATCACGCGGCAGGGCTGGAGCCGGGGCGCCGTGGTCGCGGTGCTGCTCGTGGTCGTGACGCTGCTTCAGGTGTTTCGCATCCTCGGCGCCGCCTGAGGGTCATCGCGGCCGGCTTTATCGCGGTGGGCTTTATCGCGGTGGGCTTTATCGCGGCCGGCTTTATCGCGGTGGGCTTTGTCGCAGCCGGCCTCGGCTGCGGACCGTGTGGCGACGGCGAAGCGACCCGCTCTGCCGCCGACGAGACGCTCGACGACAATCTGCCTGGGTAATTTCCTACAACTGGTCCGTAGCCGTCGGCGGCACCGGTGCACCCTCCACTAGCGGCAGGTGGCGTCGGTCGAGCGGGTGCCTGGTTCAGCGCTCTCGTCCACGTCCGGCCGGCCCGGTCAGCGCCTGACCGGGATCCGGTCCACGGGGCCGGTCGTCAGGCTGGTCCGCCTGGGCCGGCTCGACCCGGTCGGGAGATCCAGCGTGAGCCTGACCGACACCCGCTGTCGTGCCGGCCGACACGTCGTGCGACGGCGCTGGCTCTGCCGCGCCAGGCATGGCACTGGAATCGGCCGCCCCTCGCGCCGCTCCGGGTACTGAGCGCGGCACATGACTGGCCTCCGGTGCGCGGGTGTGCCGAAGCTGCCAGACGACGCCTGCCGCCTCCAGCACGATCCGCTTCGACATCTTGGACTGGCCGGCCGTGCGATCGGCAAAGTGGATCGGCACTTCGGCGATGCGAAAGCCAAGCTGGTAGACCCGATAATTCACCTCGACCTGGAAGCCGTAGCCGTTCGACTTGAGCGCCTCGAGGTCGAGCGCCTGAAGGACGCATCGGCGAAAGCACTTGAAGCCACTTGTCAGGTCGCGAATCGGCAGGCCGAGCAGCAGCCGCGCGTACAACGAGCCGCCCCGGCTGATGGCCTTCCGAAGGAGCGACCAGTTTTCGGTGGAGCCGCCCCGCGTCCAGCGCGAGCCAATGGCAAGATCGGCGTGCTCGACGGCCTGACGCAGGCGCGGCAGATCGGCCGGATCGTGCGAGAAATCGGCATCCATCTCGAACGCGAGGTCGTACCCGTGGTCGAGCGCATAGCGGAAGCCGGCGACGTAGGCGGTCCCGAGCCCGAGCTTCGCCTCCCGATGGATCACGGACAGGCGCGGCGTTCGCTCGGCGAAGCGATCTGCAAGCTCGCCGGTCCCGTCTGGCGAACCGTCGTCCACGACCAGGAGGTCGTAGTCCGGCCCTTGCTTCAGGATCGCGGGAACCAGAAGCGGCAGGTTATCGCGTTCGTTGTAGGTTGGGATGATGACGAGCGAGCGCACGCGTGCTCCTCGAGCGGAAATGGAGCGAGCGCGAGGCGACCGGGCTGGCGAGTGCCAGGATGCGTCATCAGCGCGCGGCTCGAAACTTCTGACACTCGTACTCCGTGCACGCAGCGGGCCAGGAGAAACTCTTTCACCCTCAGCCTCACTCCCGCGTATGACAGGGCATCTCCAATCTGGGCAACTAAGGGTCGATTGACCGTAGTGCTCGGGCGCGTGCTATAAGTGCGCGCCCGTAGACACGCGTATCTCGGAACGCCAGGGAGGTGGAGTGGGGTCGCCACTGCTCGAGCTTCACAACGTCTCCCGACGCTTCGGCGGCACCCGCGCCGTGGACGGCGTGACGGCGACGTTCGACGCTGGCCTCGTGTATGGCTTGATCGGCCCAAACGGCTCCGGCAAGACCACGCTCATCAACCTGATTAGCGGCCAATACGATCTGGATGGCGGGGAGATCGTGCTTGGCGGGCAGCATCTGGAGCGTCGGCGCGCTCACGAACTGGCCGCCCTCGGGGTGGTCCGGACGTTTCAGATGCCCAAGGCGTTCGGGTCGCTGACCGTCGCGGAAAACCTGCTCGTCCCAGTCATCGCCGATCACCGGCGCGAACCGCTCGCCACTGTGCGGGGTCAGGCGGCCGACGTCCTGCGGCACGTCGGACTGGACCATCTGGCGAGTGCACCGGCATCGTCGCTCTCCGGCGGCCAGACGATGCTGCTCCAGCTTGCCCGCGCGCTGATGCATGCGCCCGTCCGGCTGCTCCTGCTGGACGAGCCGTTTGCCGGTGTTGCGCCGGCCATCAAAGAGCGGATGATGGCGACGATCCGCGAGATCAACGCGCAGCATGGGGCGACGGTGCTGCTGGTCAGCCACGAGATGACGACCGTCCGTGCGCTCTGTCGTCAGGTCGCGGTCATGAACGTGGGCCGGATTATTGCCGAGGGAAGCCTGGACGAGGTCGCAGCCCGGCCGGAGGTGGTCGAGGCGTACCTCGGGCGGCTGGTGTGAGGCCCGGTCGGTGAGGGAGGCGATGGACGAGCGCTCTGAAGCACGCGCCGACGCGAACGCGTCTCCTGGTTCGAGTGAGCGCCAGGGTTCAGTCAGCCCCGCCGACTCGCACGCGGGTCCAGCGACGACCGCCGACGACGAAACCGCGCTGCCCGTGCTCGAGACGCGTAGCCTCGCGGTCGGTTATCGCGAGGGCATCGACATCCTGCGCGGCATCGATCTCACGGTCAGGCGCGGCGCAATCACCTCGATCATCGGCCCGAACGGTGCGGGCAAGTCGACCCTGCTGCGCTGCCTGTTCGGGCTACTGTCGCCGCGTCGGGGTGACATTCACTACGCCGGGCGACCGATCGCTGACTGGTCGTCCGACCGCCGCAAGTCCGAAGGCATCGCCTACCTGCCCCAGCACCACAGCACCTTCCCGCACCTGACCGTCGAGGAGAATCTGAAGGTGGGAGGGTGGCTGCTGCGCCGAGACCGTGCTCGGCTGCGCCAGCGCCTCGACGAACTGTACGGCTTGTTCCCGGTCCTCGCCGAGCGACGCTCCACCCAGGCCACGAACCTGAGCGGCGGGCAGCTTCGGCAGCTCGCGGTGGCGAAGGAGATCGTCGTACCGCCCCACCTGCTGCTCGTCGACGAGCCGAGCGTAGGGATGGCCCCGAAAATCGCCGCCGAACTGTACGACCTGCTGGAACGGCTGGTCCAACACGGCATCACGATCCTGCTCGTCGACCAGAACATCGTGGACGCCGTGCGGGTAGCCAGACGGGTCTACTTGCTGGGCGAAGGGCGTATCCAGCGGTCCGGTAGCGGACGCTGGTTCGAAGCGCACCTGGAGGACGTCATCCGCGAGATGCTGACCGGCGAGACCCTCGCAGGCGAGACCGTCACTGCCGAATCATCACCCGCACCGCGCACATGATGGCTTGACGGTCGCCCCAAAAGTACGGAGTTCCCGTTGCGCGGACCCACTCAGCCGCGCGAGCACGGGCAAACCGCGACAGACAACGCTTGTCAACTGGACGCAAAAGAGAGACACTACGCGGCAACAGAGCGCCTTGTCCTTCGACACCTGCAAGGAGGTACCGACCCAGCGCAACCACGCCTCGGCTGCACGAGCCCGCTCAGCCTCAGCATATGCCCAGTCGGGCTACACCGTTCCTGCGTGTCCGCCCCGGACACGCTGATACCCCACGGCACCGCTGCCGCTACGACTCGACGAGGGGACGCACCGTGAAGCACTTCGAGCCACGATGGCTCCATCGCGCCCTGCTTGGCGCATCGCTCGCTCTGACTAGCTTGCTGCTCGGACAGAGTGTCGTGCCGGTTGCCGCGCAGGACGGTCCGGTCAAGATCGGCTTGCTAACGCCGCTTTCACCTCCTGGAGACGCCGCCGCCGGGCAGTTGATCGTCCGAGGCGCCGACCTCGCCGCCGAATACGTGAATGGCGGCCCCGGCAGCGCACTCATGGACGCCTCCTGCGCGCTGCCCGGTACCATCGAGATCGTCAAGGCCGACGACGCCGGCACTCCCCAACAGGGGGTCGCAGGGCTCCGCAAGCTCGCGCAGGATGACGGGGTCGCGGCCGTGACCGGCCAGTTCCATAGCTCGGTCGCACTGGCGATCCAGCCGGTGGCAGATCAGCTTCAAGTACCCTGGATCTCGACCCAGGCATCCGATCCTCGGATCACCTCGACGCACTCGCCATTTTCGTTCCAGACCCATTCGATCTCGACCGACCGCGCCGCCGCCGTGGCGGACTTCATCAAAACGTACGGCTTCACCAAGGTCGCGGTCATCGCCGAGACCACCGACTACGGCACCAGCAACACCGAGGCTCTGAAGGAAGGGCTGGCAGGCTCGCCGGACGTCACACTGAAAACCTGGAGCTTCGACAACAAGACGACCGACATCTCGCCGCTGCTGCTCCAGGTTACGGCATTCGCTCCGGACCTGATCTACAATCTGGGCGTCGGAGCGCCGGCCTACCTGATGATCCAGCAAGCGACCGACGCCGGCTTGCTCCCAGCGACCCCGATGCTGGTGTCCTATGACCTGCCGATCCGGCCCGAGTTCTGGCAGAACGTCGGCGATCAGGGGAAGGGCATCATCTTCGTCGCGTACTCCCACCCCCTCCAGCATCTGACCGATGCTGGCGCCTGGATGCGCGACCAGTACCAGGAGCGGTACTCCGAGCCCGCGCTGTACAGTTCGTTCGCCGCCTTCGGGAACGTGCTCCAGCTTGCCCAGGCTGTCAATCACGCCTGTTCGACTCAAGGCCCGGCCATCGCCGCCGCGCTCGAGAAGGGGCCGCTGATGAGCTGGAATCAGGCCGACACGAGCTTCCCACAGGCCGACGGCGCCGACTGGCACCGCGTGAAGCAGCCGTTGCTGCTGGTGCAGTACACCGAGACGAATCAGGCGTTTGGCGATGCCTCGATCATCTACCCACCGACGCTGAAGACCGCCGATCTGACGCGCCCGTGAGGTGAGGCAGGCGTGAGCGGGCGTGTCGGCGCCGCGTGTAGCCGCCTCGACGGCGGCTCTCCCGCCGTCGAGACGACACGGCCACCCGTGCCGCGCGGTCTCCAGTTGAGGCCCGCTCACTCCTGCTGATTCGGTCAGAGCCAGGATGACGCTTTCGAGCATGACGCCTGCACTAATCGCCCAACTGCTCGCCATCGGGCTGATGATGGGAGCCCTCTACGCCCTGATGGCGATTGGGATCACCTTCATTGCCAGCGTGATGAAGATGATCAACTGGTCGATGGGCGAGTTCTACATGCTGGGCGCATACGCCCAGTACCTGCTGCTCACCTTCGTGTTCGGCCCGGAGCGTTGGTGGCTGGCGCTCCCACTCGCGATGCTAAGCGTATTCCTGGTGGGGCTGGTTCTCCAGCGCCTGCTGCTCGCGGCGATGTTCCGGTACGACGAGAGCCGGCGCTTCGAGTACGCCACGATCGTAACCATCGCGCTGGCCGTGTTGCTCCAGAACCTCGCGATCATCCTGGCTGGCCCGTACCAGTTCCAGCCGCGCCCCTATCTGCCGAACGTGGTGCTCGCCGGCATCAGCCTGAACGGCTCGCGTGTGGCCGCCGCCATCGGCGCCGTCGTGATCCTGGGGCTATTCTATCTGTTCGTCCGGCGTACGCTGGTCGGACTGACCTTCCTCGCGACCGCACAGAACCGCCTCGGGGCGCAGACGGCCGGCATCAAGCTCGCCCGCGTCGACATGATCGGGTTTGGGATCGGGGTCGGGCTGGCGGCAGCTGCCGGAGCGTTGCTCGCGCCAGTCTTCCTGGTCTACCCCACAACCGGCGCGACCAGCACCATCAAGGGTTTCGAGATCATCGTGATCGGGGGGCTTGGCTCAATTCCCGGCGCGGTCGTCGCGGCGTTCGGGCTGGCCCTGATCGAGAGCTTCGGCGCGTTCTTCATCTCGCCGGTCTACCAGGATCTGTACGGCTTCATCTTCCTGATCCTGTTCTTACTCGTCCGTCCGCACGGGTTGTTCGGCGAGCGCGAGCGACGGGTCTGAGTTGATGCTGCCCGACCACGCCCGTTCGCCCTCCACTCTCGACGTATCCTCGCCCATCGAGTCAGCTTCGCCATCACCGGATGGGCCGTTCCCGACCGACGCACGGTCGGCCAGAGCGATGTCGTCGCTTGCGGCACCCATCGCCTGGCTCGTGCTGCTCGCGCTCCTGGCCCTGCTGCCGCTGGGCCTGCGCGACTACGGCGTCCAGGTGGTGACGTTCGCTTTCTACTTCCTTATCCTCGGCGTGAGTTGGAACCTGCTGGCCGGCTACACCGGGCAGTTCTCGCTGGCTCAGCACGCCTTCGCCACCATCGGGGCATATGCCTCGGCGGCAACGGCTCTCGCGCTGGGGCTGCCCATCGTCGTCGGGCTGCTGGTCGGGATGGTGGCCGCGGCACTCCTGGGGCTGTGCCTGGGCTGGCTGACCCTGGGGATGCGGGGCGTGTATTTCGCCATCGCCACCTGGGCCTTCGCCGAGTCGGCGCGCATCCTCATCAAATCGAACCCGGACCTGACCCGCGGCGATATGGGCCTGCGAGTGCCATTTCTCTTCGCGACGCCCAGCCCGACGCCGTACTATTACGTCTTTCTGGCCGCCGCCGCGCTAACGGTGCTCTTGAACGTTCTCCTGCTCCGCACGAAGATCGGCTACCGGATGCGGGCTATCCGCGACGACCAGGAGCTCGCAGCGGCGGCCGGCATCGACGTGACGCGCTGGAAGCGGGTCATCTTCACCCTCTCGACCGCGCTCGCAGGGCTGGCCGGCGGTCTCTACGGTCACACGGTCGGGCTACTCACCCCGAGCCAGGCCGACTTCTCGCAGATGGCCTTCGTCATCATCGCCGTCGTGCTAGGCGGCTTCCGCACGCTGCCCGGCCCGGTCGTGGGAGCACTGCTGGCCCAGGGGCTGTCGGAGTGGCTGCGCTTCTCGGCCGAGCTTCGGATGGTGATCTTTGCGCTGCTGGTGATCGTGGTCATGCGAGTCTACCCGGCTGGGGTCGTCGGCTTGTTCGAGGCTGCCCGCGCCCGCCTCAGCCGCGCCAGAGTGCCGAAGCCGCCTCCGGCTGTCGAGTCTCCCGACGCAGGCTGACCGCACCGTCCGGCATCCCGCGTCGGGTCAGCGCGGGTACGGACGCTGCCGAACGGCCTGCTGCGCCCACCGGACGAGCGCGATTGCATCCCACACGGGCAGGCCCGTCGCGCGCTGGATCGCGGCCGAGTAGGGCGGCAGGTTGGTGCACTCCAGCACCAGCGCCCCGATGTCCGGGTGCCGCTCCACCAGTCCGACCGCAACCGCCACCACCTCCGACTCGACTGCTGCGAGGTCCATCGGGCCACAGTTCTCGACGATCGGGCGGAAGAAGGATGGCGCACCCTCCAGACCCCCCACCACCACGCGCTCGAGCGACGGCACCCCCACCCCCAGGAAGTGTTCCCGAGTCAGTGAGTCGCCCTTGAACGCCAGAACCCCGACCTTTCGGGCTGGCCCCAGGCTCGCCAGAACGGTTGGCACCTGAAGCAGACTCGAGGTGAAGACGGGGACCGCGACGGCCGCTGCCAGCGCTTGCTGGTGGAGCGCCAGGAAGCCGCACGACGTCGCGATGGCCCCGACGCCGGCTGCTTCCAGCCGGCGCGCGGCCTCGCAGAAGGCATCCACTAGTCCGCTCGCCGCGTCGACCACGACCCGCGTCGGCGTCGCCTGCTCGACGACTTCGTAGAGGACCGGAAAGTCGAATGTCTCGGCGTTTCCGATGTCGCCAGGCGGGCGCGGGAAGCGGGTGTCGAGCAGCAGGACGCCGACCGGCACACCCTCGAAGGGGTGCCCGCCCTGGACAACCGTCATGCTAGCGCCATCAGCGGCCGGGGATCGACCGGTCGCCCGGTCGCGATCGAGCGCTCGGCCGCCTCGATCAACGCGACCGTCGCCAGCCCGTCCTCGAGCGTGACGGCGAGATCAGCCTGCCCGTCGAGCACCTCGACCAGGTTTCGCAGCGCCCCGAAGTAGGTCGGCGGCAGCGAGTAGCGGTCCCAGAGCGACGGCCGCGCGTACATGTGACGTCCGGCCAGGTCGGAGGTCAACTCGAAGCCCTGCCGCAGCCGGTCGACGTGGAGCCGACCTTTGCTGCCGTAGATCGTCAACTCCGACTCGATCAGGCTCGGCCAGGCGCTCGGCAAGATCCAGGCCGTCTCGAACGTCCCGAAGCAGCGCTCGAATTTCACCATCGCCTGGATCGCGTCGAAGGCGTCGATGCCAAGCTCGGGCAGGATCTTCTTCTGCCCGACCGCGTACACCTCCACTGCTTCCTGCCCGAGAATCCAGCGGATGTAATCCATGGTATGGCTGAACAGAAACCACTGCGGCCCCGAGCGTCCGGCCCACGAGAGCATCTTGGTTGGGACATCGATGGTGTCCGAGAGCCGGACGTAGAACATGGTGGGATCGCCGATCTCGCCGGCCTGGACCGCTTCACGGGCTTGCTGGATCGGGGGCATCCAGCGATTGCCCAGGCTGACGGTCGCCTGGACGTGAGCGGTGCGCGCGGCGTTGACGATGGCCTGGGCATCCTGGCTCGTGGTGGCGAGCGGTTTCTCGATCAGCAGGTGCTTGCCTGCCTGAGCGAGCCGCACGGCCGGGTCCCGGTGCGCGAAGTCGGGCGTGGTGACGCTACAGATCTCGACATCGCTCGATGCCACGTCGTCGACGCTGGTCGTCCAATCGCAGCCGAGCTTCGCGGCGACGACGCGGGCACGCTCCTCGTTCAGGTCGCACACGAGAGTGACCTGGGTGCGCGGGTGCGCGCTCCAGATGTCTGCGTGCTGCTCGCCAATCAGCCCGACGCCGACGATGGCGACCTTTCTCCGCTCCGCCATGCTGCCCCTCCTGGCGCTCGTTCAATTCCCTGACGGGTGGGGAGCGTAGCCCGGCCTGCGTTACAGCGGCAACTCGAGGCCATGTCCCTCGAAACTGAAGCGAGCCTTCTGTGGGCGTCCGACTGGACGACGAGGCGCCGCGGCATCGTAGAATCGGCGCCATGCTCGCTCGGCTCCTCCTGCTCGTCGCGCTGCTTGCGCTCGTGGTGCTTCCGCTGCCGATTGCCGTCCAGGCTCAGGCTGCCCAGGACGCTGACGCTCCATCCGAGACGGCCCCGCACGAGACCGCCCCAGACGAGACGGAACCACCGGAGGCGGTGACGGCGCCGGCACCGGCGCTCCTCCCAAACAACATCGTCGGTCTGAACCTCGCGCGGCTCCATCAGGAGCGATACATCTGGGCCGCATCGGACCTCATCAACGCCAACGGCGGCGATTGGGGCTACATCACCGTCGTCTTGACGGCCGAAGACCGCGATACCTACAAGGCTGACCTCAATCTCCAGGTCTTCCTCGACCGCTGCTACGAGTTCCACGTCCAGCCCATCATCCGAGTCGCCACCAGCTTCGACAAGAAGAGCGGCACCTGGACCCGCCCGGGGCCGGACGAGCCGGCGAAGTGGCGCGCCTTCTTCGAGCGTGCCAACTGGCCGGTCCAACGCGTCTGGGTCGTGGCTGGCAACGAGCCAAATCTCGGGCGTGAGTGGGGCGGCGCAGTCGACGCGGCCGACTACGCCCGCTACCTGAGCCGGTTCATCGACGCCTTCGCGAGCTCCGAGCGCTTCAAGGTGACGAACGCTCCGCTCGACATCTCGAACACGAACGACATGCCGAAGATGCAGGATGCCCTCGAGTTCCTCGCGGGTATGCGCGAGGCCGTGCCTGACGTCTTCGAGCGGCTCGGCGGTTGGGCCTCGAACCCGTACCGGGTGACGTCGCAAGGGCCAGGGGTCCGTTACACCCATCTAGCCTACGAGGCGGAATTGGAAGCCATTGGACGCGACCTGCCGGTCATCATCACCGAGGCCGGCCACCTCGAGACCGGCGACGACGCGGAGATCGCCGAGTTCTACCGGGTGGCGTTTCGTGACTGGATGGCCGATCCGCGGGTGGTGGCCGCCACGCCACTCTTCTGGCATCCGGACCGCAACGAGTACTGGATGTTCGAGCTAGACTCGAAGGGCGCGTTCAAATACCGCAGTCCCACCTATTACCTGCTCCGTACCCTCCCGCGCGTCGCCGGCACCCCGAACTACGTGCCGACGCTCGCGAACACCGCTCGCCCGCCGAAGCCGCCTGGAGCGGATGACGCGGTGTTCGCCAACGTGCCCGCCGATGGCCTGACCAGAGCAGCGGGTGAGTGGCCACAACGCGTACACCCGCCGCTCGACGTATCGGACGGACCGGACGGCGAGGACTGGTCCTCGACCGTAACGCTGCGGGTGGCCGGCACCAACGATCGCGGCGCGAGCCTGCGCGCGGGGCCAGACACGTCCGCGCCTACGCTCACCGTCATACCCGAGGGCGAGGTGGTGAGCACGAACGGCGAAGAGCAGGCGGCCGACGGCCGGGCCTGGCGCCTCGTGCGAACGCCGGAGGGCGTCGAAGGCTGGATCGCCGCCGACTTCGTGGTCCCCACGAACGAGTGAATCCCGGCGCCAACACCGCCGCCGCATGACTCGGCTTTCTTGCCCTCGATGGGGGTCAGCACGGCACACTAGCGCCTGACGCGGGCATCGCCGTCGGCTCGCGCTGACCGCTACCGCCGCACCTGCCACTCATCGCCACCCGAACCCAGGGACCGCCAGGCTCAGGATACCAATGACTGACTCATCTGCCCGGCTCGTGCATGCCGCCGATCGGAGAGCCGTATCCGCATCTCCGGACGCTGGCCCGGCGCGTGGCCCTGCCCAGCAGGCGACCCGATCGCGCGGCTGGAGCATCCTGGCCGAGGCGTGGCCGCTCCTGTTGCTCGCCGCCGTCGCAGTTGCCGTGCGCCTCCCAAACCTCTGGTACATCCCCCAGTTCACCGACGAGGTCTTCGACGCTCAGGTCAGCTACGGGATCTACCAGGGCAAACGGCCACTGATCGGCGTCAACGCCTACACTGGCGCCTTCCACTACTACCTGCAAGCGGGCCTGTTCTGGCTGTTCGGCCCAAGCATCTACATCCCGCGCCTGCTGGTGATGGTGCTTGGGGTGGGGGCGGTCGTCGCGACTGCCCTGCTCGGCGCCGAGATCGCCCGCCGGACCGCGCCGCCCGGCGACGAGCGCGCGGCCCGGCGGGCCGGCCGGATCGGCGGTCTCGTGGCGGGCGGCCTGCTCGCAACGTCGGCGGTTCACGTGCTGACCAACAGTCACCTGGCCTGGCCGCATTGCACGGTGCTGCTGTATCTGACCCTCGCCTTCTGGCTCGTCGAGCGCTCGATCCGGCGCCAGAGCGGCTTTTCGCTGGCGTGGGCTGGCCTCGCCTTCGGGCTGGCGCAGCAACAGCACCCCACGATGCTCCTGCTCTGGCCAGTCTTCCTTGGGTATGTTGGCTGGCGGGGCCGGGCCTTCTTCCGCACTCGCTGGGCGTATGCGGCCATCGGCGCATTCCTCATCGGCATCAGCCCGTTGCTCGCCTACAACCTCATCGTCACCGACTTCGGCACTCTGGAAGAGTCGCAGGCGCAGCGAAGCGGGTACCAGCAGGGTCGGGACAAGGACTTCTCGTATCAGGGCCGCGCCTCCGAAATCCTGCTGACCGCCGTCCGAATCCCGGCTGGCGCCATCGACGACCGCCCGGGCGCGCTCGCCTATCTGGCTGACCCGATGGTGATCGCCTACACGTCGCTGTGTGTCGCTGGCCTCGCGTACGCCGCCCGCCTGGGCGCCTGGAGCCCGCTGCTGGCGGTCCTGAGCTTCTTGCTGCTGCTGCCGCTTTTCCCGGCCAGTCACGACAACCTGCCGCGCCAGGGCCGCTACCTGATGCCCCTGCTGCCACTCGCCTTCGCCGGCGTCGGTGCCCTGGCGGCGGGTGTCGTCCGACGAGCACGAACGCTCGGGCGAACGATGCCGCACTCGGCGGCGCGCCCGCTTCGCGTTGTCGTCGCGGCTGCCCTGGCCCTTATCGTGGTGTACCCACTGCTCCCGCTCGCCCTCTACGAGGCTCGGGTGCTCGCGGCAAACGAGACGAACGACCGCTACTTCGTCACCCTCGGCGCGCTCGAGCGGCAGCGACATTCTGACGAGCCGGTCGTGTTGGATCCGACCCTTCAACGCGACCGGACGGGTGCCGCTGGTACGGCACAACGCACCTTTGACTTCATGCTGACGATGCGCGAGATCCCCGGGGTCACCATCGAGCAGTCGTCGGATCGGGTCGAACGGCGCATCTCGACGCCCACGGCGCTCGTGCTGGCCGACCAGAGTCCGAGCAGCATCGGCCACGCGAACAACCGCGACGCCTGGACCCTGGAGCCGCTCCAGAACGACGCGGGCGGCGGGTTTACGCTCTGGCGCATCACCCGCCGCTGAAGCGCTCAGGCACACCGCTCGTGCCGCGGACCTGAGCGCGTCGTCGCTGGCCCGTTCACGACGCACAGACGCGCAGCCCCATGTGATGATGGCCGGGCATCTGAGCGGACAGCACGGCCCCGTCCGTGCGGAGCTACAGTGCTCGGCGAGCGCCTGCGCCCAGTGCCCGGCACCCCTCCATGCTGGCGCTACAGACTCGCGCCTGAGGGATGCTCGCCGGTGTCCGTGTCGCTGGACTGGGGTGATCCTGACCGCGCGACAGCCGGCTGTGCGTCAGTCTTCAAAGCGTCCGATCCGCTCGCATCGGCACCTGGGTCTGAGTCAGCGTCCGTCGTCGATCGCAACTCGGCCGGCCCGTGTATTCCCCCCGATCCGGATGGCCAGGTCGGAAGCGCCTCGCCCTCCGAGAGCGCGGCCCCAGTTCGATCGTTGACGATGCGGGCTGGCGTCGGCATGCCCTCGTCTCTGGTTGCCTGCCCTCCAAACGGGTCGAATGACTGACTCGGTACCCCGACGAGCGGGCTGGTCGACTGGCCGGGTGACGCCTTACCGCTTATTGGCGCATAGTCGGATTGCTCGAACGGCGCGATCTCACCGCCCTCCGTCGAACCGGTGAGCGTTGAGGATGTCTCGGTCCCGGACGCTGCCGAGGCGCTGGCCTCAGGCGTCAACGCCGCGTGCCCGGCCGGTTCGGGCACGCTTGCCCCGCCGGAGGGTGTGCTCCCCGCATCCGCGGCCGCTCCGCCGGTCGTTCCCGAAGACTGCCCCCTGGATGCGGCGCGCTCTGTGCGAACCTCGTCCACGAGGTCACGGAACGTCGAACCGAGACTGAACCGCTCGGAAACGTCACACGCGAGATCTTTGACGTCGTAGAAGACGTTGATGGCGAACTTCGCCAGATTGGCCATCGGTTTGTCGGCCATACAGCACCCCTTTCGGTGGAAGACCCGCCCGCCAACGTACGTGCAGGGGACGTGCCGGACCGGTCGATATGGGGCGCGGCGCGGGTTGCTCGGACGAGGCTCGACGCGGGTTGCCAGGAGGTGAGCGCGCTGAGGGGCGCTAGGACGAGGGCGCGCGCGAACGCCGGACGTTCACCACATCCGCGAGCAGACCGATGGCTGCCAGTTGGAAGCCGGCGAACAGCAGGATGAGCGCCGTGTTGTCGAAGATCTTGTGGAAGCCGAACCAGCCAATACCGAGCACGATCGGCGCGAGCAGGAACAGCACCGCGGCGATCGGCAGGTAGATCTTCAGCGGGCGAAAGATCAGCGTCATCCGCAGCACCAGCATGAAGAAGTTGAACGTGTCCTGGATCGGGCGGATCTTCGAGCGGCCAGTTCGCTTGTAGTAGTCCACCTCGGCGTACTCGACCAGATAGCCGCTGTTGAGCGCAGCCAGCGTGATCGTCGTCGTGAACGAGAACTTGGACGGCAGTAGATCGAAGAACTCGATGGCGAGCGCACGCTTGAACAGGCGCAGCCCAGAGTTGAGGTCCGGGATCCTGGTGCCGGTCAGGTAGCTCGCCAGCCACGTCAACGTCTTCTTGGCCGGCCGCCGAATCAGCGGAATGGCCGCGTTCGCGCCGGTGCGTGCCCCGACCACCATGTCGGCGTCGTCGAGGAGCGCGGCGAGACGGGGAATCTCCTGGGCTGGATAGCTTCCATCCGCATCGATAATGGCGATGCGCTGGTACTCGGCGTGACGGATGCCCGTCTTGAGCGCCTCGCCGTAGCCACGATTCTGGCGGTGTGAGACGACTCGCACGCCGGTCGTGTGGGCCTGCTCGGCGGTCCGGTCGGCGGAGCCGTCGTCGACGACCAGAATCTCGTAGTCGTGCGGGAAGGCCAGCATAGCCTCCCGTACCTGCTCGATCACCGGCACGATGCTGTGCTCTTCGTTGAAGGCCGGAATGACGATCGTCAGCGCATGGCTGAGCAGGTCGTCCGAGGTCGGTCGCGAGAGGAGGGCGGTCCGGGTGCCCTGGTCGACAGGTGGTAGCATCGGGCTGGAAACGGTCCCCGTGGCGGCCCCTGAGGGGCAACGGTCTGTATCGTCCGGAGCGCCGCGAACCGATCAGGCTGGCGGCCGCGCAATAGTAGCATAGGCGGCCCCAGGTTCCACCAGGGCCGAGCACTCATTCGTCGGTGGGCGAGGTGCCTCCGGCCGTACAATACGACGCCCAGCCGGCTCAGCCGGCTGTCCCTGTATGTCGATGCACCGGCCAGTCAACACCCCCATGCTCGGCCTCTCCTGTCGATGAGGTACCGCCCCGACGCCTCCGGCTCGGGCAGCCTCCGCCTGTTCCCGACCTGGGCCAGGCGAGCGACCTACCGTGCACACTCGGCCGAGCAGCCCGCGCCGCGCTACGGCGGCGTCGTCACCATCGTCGCGCTGATGAACGGCGGAGCGCTGATCGGGGCGGGGGCGCTCGCGATCCCGGACACGTCGTTGGCCTGGGTGTGTGCCCTGATCTCGCTTGTCGCGGTGCCGGGCGCGCTGCTGGCCATCGCGTTCGTGCCGAGCGATGAGGTGGACTGGCCGGAATGGCTGACGCTTGCGGCCGGGCTCGGGGTGCTGGCGCTGCTCCTGGGGATGCTACTGCTCAGCTACCTGCCGATCCGGCTGGGGCCGATGGTCATGGTCACCTGGCTCAGCACTCTGACACCCGCCCTCGGCGCGCTGGCGCTCAAGCGCAACCTCTACTGGCGAGCCCCGGCCGGGTGCGGCCGACCGCGCCTCCTCGACGTCCTGCTGCTGCTGCTCGTGGCCGCAATCCCGCGCCTGCCCGGCCTCGGCTATTCCGAGTTCCAGGGCGATGAGACCGAGGTCATCCTCCAGGCCACGGGTATCGTTCAGGGCTTGACAGACACGCTCTTCTATCATGGCAAGGGCCCCGGCGAGGTACTGATCGTCGCCGCGCAGTACGGGCTCGTCGGGACGTTGAGCGAGGGCGCCGCACGCTTACCCTTCGCGCTGGCGGGGCTTTTCGGCGTACTTGCCGTCTACCTGGCCGCCCATCGGCTGCTTGGGCGGGCAGGGGCGCTGGTGGCGGGTCTGTTTATCGCTACCAACGGGTACTTCGTGGCGTTCTCACGGATCACGCAGTACCAGAGCCTCGTTTTCCTCCTGGGTGTCCTCGCGGTCTGGTGCGCCCTGCGTTGGGCCCAGGGCGGTACCTCGATCTGGCCGGTCCTGGCCGGTGCGTTGGCGGCTGGTGGAGCGCTCGCCCATTACGATGCCGTCTTCGTCCTGCCGCCCATCGCGCTGATCGCGCTCGGGCGGAGCGGCCCACGGATGCTGCTCGACTGGCGGCTGATGCGGCCGTGGCTCACCGGCGCAGGCGTCGGGCTGGCGATCCTGGCCTGCTTCTTTGGGCCGTACCTTGCAAGCCCTCTCTACGGTCTGGCGACAAGCCGAATCGCAGACCGGGTCGGGTTCGGCTTCCCGCGCAACAACCTGTCGGCCATCGCCGCGTCGGCGCTGCTCTACGTATCGGCGATCTATCTCGCCCTGCTCGCCGTGGCAATCGTACCAGGCGGGCTACTGGCCGTCGTTCAGCGGCTGCGATATGGTCGCGGGGCGCCTCTCTCGAGCGCAGGGCCGAGCGGCCGGGCCTGGCTGGTCGGGCTCGTCTGGTGCGCACTGCCGCTCCTCTTCTACGCCTTCGTCGCCCGCAAGCCGGGCACGCACGTGCACGTCACCTCGCTTGGCCTGGCGATCCTGGCAGGCGCGGGTACTGGGACGGTCTGGGCAATGCTCCCCGTCGCGAGCCGGTGGGTGCGCGCGGGCGCTTTCGCAGCGCTAGCCGGGGGGGTCGTCATTCTCGGCGGGTACCTGCTGCCGGTCTACGTCCAGCAGAAGCCGGAGTTGGTACGAACCGGCCACCTCGAGAGTTTCCCACTCTACTGGGCGCCCGGCGACGACGTCCCCCAGAAGGAGCGCTTCGGCTTCCCCTACGAGGCCGGCTGGAAGGCGGTCGGGGCGCTGTTCGCGGACGGCACACTCGGCGGCAGCTACGACTCGAACGAGCAGCAGCAGGTGACCTACTGGTATACGCGCGGCGCCTGGCGTTGTAGCGCCGATCCCCGCTACTTCGTCCTCGCCGAAGACGTGCAAGACGAGGTAGACGTGCCGCGTAAGCGGATAGCCGCCGAGTACCCGCTGGTTGGCGTGGTTACCGTGGCGGGGCAGCCGAAACTCCGCATTCACGAGCGCGGCGCCCCGTCCGGCCAGAAGCCGATGACCTGGACGGCTGAGTCGCTGGCCGAGCGCTTCGACCGCCGCCTCAGCACCCCGCTGCCCGATCCCGGCTCCTGGGCACGCGGTGTCTTGCCGCTCCAGTACGTCGTCGCGCCAGCACGCTTCGGCGCGGCCGTCGAACTGCTGGGCTATCGGCTCTACGCCGAGAATCCTCGCCCGGGCGGCGTCGTACGGGTCGACCTGTTCTGGCATCCTTACGTCACGGCCGACGACGGCTACCGCATCGACGTGCGTCTCGGCGGCCAGACGGTCGTCGCCACGTCCGATGGGCCGGCCTGCGACAAGACGCGCGCCGACCGCGAGTGGCGCGCTGGGCAGCCCTTCGCTCAGCGCATTAGTCTACCGCTCGCTGCGACCGCGCCACCCGGTACGTACCCACTCCTGGTCAGTGTGAGCCGGCTTGGTGGTCAGGGTGAAGCGCTGCCCGCGACGAGCGACTTGCCCGTTGAGGCCGGACTGGTCAGGCTCGGCGAGATCGCAGTGGCGGACGGCTCCAGATGATGGCCCGGCGGTGGGAGGGGTGATCGCGGACGAGCGTGCCGCACCAGGTACTGCGATGCCAGAAGCAGCGTCTCCTCGGGATGCCGGACGTTGGAGCGTGGGCCTCCAGATACGCACTCTCTGCCCGTGGCGTGAGTCGCTGCTCGTCGGGACGCTGCTCGCCGTCTGGTCGCTGCTGTTCCGAGGCTTCGACGGCGGACGCTGGTCCGACATTCCGATCTACAAGTCATTCGTCGATCCGCGCCTCTACGTCCACGATCCGTTCGTGTACGCACTGCACGACGGCACGCCGGCGGCGTACACCTATCAGGTCATCGCGGCGGTCATCGGCGCCATGGCCTGGCTCCCGCTCGACGGCGCGCTCTTCATCCTGTTCCTCCCGGCAAGCATCATCAGCCTGGCGTTCTTGTACGCCATCGCCCGCCAACTCGTCGGAGACCGGCTCAGCGCGGCGCTGTTCCTGCTCTTCTACGTGGCGGGATTCAGGCTCCTGACGGTCGGCAGCACGATCCTCCACTCTGCGGAACTGACGCCGGCCTTCCTGGCGTTACCGTTCCAGCTTGGCGCGCTGTATGCGCTGCTCCGCGAGCGCCACGCCGCTGCCGGCGCGCTGGCCGGCCTCGCGGTCGTCGTCCACACCCCTACAAGCTCGTACGTGGGGCTGGCGATCGGGCTGGCGTACGCGCTGCGCGCCCGTCACTTTGGGCTACGCAACGTCGCGGTCGCCGGCCTGCTGATGGTGCTGTGTGCCAGCCCGGCTGTGGCAGGGGCGCTGCTCCATCACACCGATGCCCTACCCGGCTGGGCGCTTCAGCTTGCCCGCATCGAGCTTGCGACCGATCTCTCAGTGGCGGTCAACTGGGACCGTGCGGCGCTCCGCACCTACAACCTGGCCGGGCTGGCGTTGCTCACGACGGCACTGCTAGCGCTCGCCGGACGCCGGACGCCGGACGCCTGGGCGCCTCGATGGCTTCGAGCGCCGCTACGGGTCTGGAGCGGCCACCGTCCGGAGGATGAGGCGCACCGAACGGTGCTGGCACTCTTCGCCGCTGTGATGGTGCTCTGCGCGGTCGCCTTCATATTCATCGACGTGTCGCTGCGCGGCCCGATCAGCACGCTCGTCGCACGGCTCCAGTTCCCGCGCAGCGCCTGGATCGTCAACCTGCTCGGGCTGGTGTACGTCGCGCACTACCTCCGAGTATCCTGGGCCAACCACTGGTTGCCCCGGCCGCTGATCCTGACACTTGCCGCTGCGATGTTCGTGTCGCCGAGCGACTTCATCCCGATCGAGCCGGTCTGGCTGTTCGGCGCGGGGCTGGCCGTTGGGGCGGAGATCGCACGGCGCTGGCTCCCCAAGCGCCAGTCGCACAGGCTCGCGCTCACCCTCGGCGTTGTGGCGCCGCTCGGCGCGGCCCTCGTGGCACTGGCGCGGCTCGAGAACGGCCGGCGGCTCTGGCTGCTGGACCTCGACGACGGTGCCCGAGCGGCAGCGCTGGCAGGGGCGCTCCTGCTCGGCTGGCTGCTCGTGCGGGTTCTCCGTGGCCAGACGTCTGAGCGCGTCGCGCTCGCGGTGGGGCTGACCGTCGCCTTCGTTGGCGCCTTCCTGGTACGCGGCTCGACCGACTGGATGTATCAGGCCCAGCATCGCGGCGGACTGTCGGCGGCGGCGCGATTCCAGGAGTGGGCGCGGACCGAGACACCCGTCGACAGCGTCTTTCTGATCCTACCGAGCGAGCCGAACAACGATACCTTCTACAAGAACGCCGACCGCGCCGTCTATCTCGTCCGCGAGCGCGCCAATCAGGCG
This sequence comes from Chloroflexota bacterium, assembly GCA_020845495.1. Next base: position 17,628 of record JADLFM010000239.1, on the reverse strand, counting down.
GTCTATTTCACGGAGCACAACGTCGAGTTCCGTGACCGGGTGCGGGCACTCGGCGTAAGCGACGTGCTCCGCTACCGTGAGGAGCTCGACCCGGCCTACCGACGACTCACCGAGCAGCAGATCCGCGAGCTTTCCGCTCGCTTCGGCGTCACTCACTTCGTGCCAGCGCGCGCCGGCGACTACACCTTCCCAATCGTCTATCAAGACGGCGGCTGGATGGTGTATCAGGTCTCTCCGTAGCTGCCGGGATGTGGGCACCCGCCACGTGGCTCCCTGCCCGTTGTCGCTAGCACCTGACGCGCGGCGACTCGAGGAACCAGTTCAGGGCCTCACTGGCGATCTCATCAGGCACGACATGGGGTCCGGCAAACTCCTGGTACGTGAGGTCGTAGCCGGCGCGGCGAAGGGCAGGGACGAGGCGGCGGCTGCACGAGCCGATCGGCAGCACCATGTCGCCGATCCCGTGCGACACGTAGATCCGGGGCGTCCCGGCCCGTGCACCCGGGGCCGAAAAGCCCGGTGAAAAGGCAATGACATGCGTGAAGAGATCGCCGTTCGTCAGGCCGAGCGACAGGGCGTAACTCGCGCCATCCGAAAAGCCCTCGATGGCGACGAGCGACGGATCGACGTCAAAGCGGGCAAACACCTCGTCCAGCGCGCGGTCAATGAATTCCACGTCTGGGCCAAAGCCACTGGCGAGAACGTCCCAGGTCTGGCGGCGTGAGTCAGGGGCAACGAGAATCGCGTCGACCCTGTCGGCCATCTCCAGGAGCGGGCTCAGCCCCTGGCGCGCGTTGCCGCCAGCGCCGTGAAGCATCAGGACGAGGGGAGCAGGACGGCCCGGCTCGTAGGTTGGCGGCACGTAGAGGAGGCCATCGCGTCCACTGGCAAGCCCAAGTGATTGAACCGTGGTCGAGGGCGGCGTGTGCACGGCACGGGAGCCGCCTGGCCGCGCCTTGAGCCGTCCTTCCGTTGCGCTCCCCGCGCCGCGTCCGTCACCTCGGGTCCGCTGTGCCATGCGTTCGCTCCCTCGTGTCACGCGTACGGAACTCGCCGGGCTGCGGCGGACACCGCTCCTGGCCCAGCCTTGGATCGGTACGTCCCTCGCGACCGTCGCTTCCTCCGACACCGACGGACAGCTAGCAGAACGCCGTCAGGGTGCCCGATCGCGCCGTCAGATGATCGTCGTGAGCGACGCGAGCCGCTCATCTGCTCCGAGTCACCAGAGCCTATTTCATCTCGTGCGCCACGGATGCGCTCATGGCAGGCCGAGCAGCCGCCGTGCATTCCCGAACAGCACCTTTTCGCGGACCGTGTCCTTCACGGCAAGATCCTGGAAGTCGGCCAGCCAGCGCTCGGGCATGATGAATGGATAGTCCGACCCAAACAGCACCTGATCCTGAAGTAAACCGGTTGCCATCCGCAGAAAGCCTTCCGGGATGTAGCGAGGGAGGTAGCCGGAAAGGTCGAGGTAGACGTTCGACTTGTGACGAGCAACGGCCAGCATCTCCTCGTGCCAGGGCCAGGACGGGTGCGCCGCGACGATCGTCAGGTCCGGGAAACGCGCGGCCAGCGCATCTAGATGGATTGGGCGGGTGTACTCGAGCCGCTCGCCGCGGCCACCGGGTGTGCCGGCTCCGGCCGCCATCATGCCGGTATGGAAGAGGCAGATCGCGCCGAGATCGCTGGCAGCCCTCCATAGCTCATCGAAGCGCTCATCGCTCGGGGCGAAGCGCTGGCGGCCGGGGTGGAATTTCGCACCCCGCAAGCCAAGCACCTCGACGGATCGAGCGAGCTCTTGAATGGCGCGGCTACCCTTCCACGGGTCGATACCCGCGAAGCCGACGAACAGGTCTGGGTAGGCCCGGCAGGTCGCCGCGAGGTCATCGTTCGGGTACGGCGTGACGCCGGTCGTCGTTTCGGCGTCGGCCCCAAGCAGAACGCCCATCAGGCCCTGGCGACGATAGCGCTCGGCCATCGCCGCGCCGGTCTCCAGTAGCACCGGTCCTCGAAAGAACCGCTCGTAGTCTTCCGGGTCGCCGGCCCAGGCGGCGGCGATGCGCGCATCGCACGGGTGGACGTGGAAGTCGATGGCTTTCAGGTCCATGGCCCCTCCCAGCCGGGAGTATAGGGGGTTCCCCCCGCGCCCCATCGTCTCGTGCGGACGGGCAGCACGGGTGGACACGCGGGGCCATGGATGAGGGTGGATGGGGGCGACAGTTAGCGGAAGGCGCGGCGGCGTGGGCGGACGAACGCCTCGACGATCGGGCTGGCGGGCGCGGCGGCGACCTCCTCGGGTCGGCCGATCTGCACGATCCTACCCTCGACGATCACGGCCAGCCGGTCACCGAACGTCAGCGCCTCGTCGCGGTCGTGAGTCACGAGTACCGTCGTCGTTTGTCGCTCGCGCAGGAGCGGTGCAAGGTCGTCGGTCAGCGCCTCGCGGGTGGGCGGATCGAGTGCGGCAAACGGCTCGTCGAGCATCAACAGCTCCGGCTCGACGACCAGCGCCCGCGCCAGGCTGGTGCGCTGGGACTCACCGCCAGAGAGCGTGCGGGCCTGCCGGCGAGCGAGATGTCCAATGCCAAGCCGTACGAGCCAGTCGTGCACCCGGGCCTCGACCTCGCGCCGCCCGAGACCCCGCAACTTCAGACCCGTCGCGACGTTGTCGAAGACCGTCGTGTCGAAGAGCAGCGGCTCCTGGAACACCATCGCCAGCCGCCGCCGTGCTGCCAGAGCACCCCGCCGCCAGTCGACCGGCGTCCCGCCGAGACAAATCTCGCCCGACGCAGGGCGGTCGAGCAGCGCCAGAGCGCCGGCCAGGGTACTCTTGCCGGCGCCGTTCGGCCCGACCACCACCAGGATCTCGCCGCGGCGAAGCGTGAGCGATGGCACCTCCAGCACGATGCGGCCTGCCCGTCGCACGGCTAGATCGCGGACCTCGACGTGCGGTCCATCCGTGGCCAGAGCGGGAGTCGCATCGGCCGGCTGGCTCCTCAGCGCGAGCATGGTGGCCCTCCAGAGGGAGTGCGGACGATGGTCGGCGCGCCGGCCGGGGAAGACTCGCCACGCTCGGGAGGCAACTGGCGGGTCATAGGGGCCGGCCTCGCTGCTGCACGCCGGTTAGGACAGCATTCACTCCGTACACCAGCACCAGCAGGACGATCGAGAACGCCATCGCCATGCCAAAGTCGCCCTTACTCACCTCGAGGACCGTCGCCGTCGTCAGCACGCGGGTGTAGCCGACCTGATTGCCGCCGACCATGATCGACGCGCCCACCTCAGAGATCACCGCGCCGAATCCGGCCATCGCAGCGGCCAGCAAGGGCAGGCGTGCCTCACGCAGAAGCATCCACAGCATCTGCGGGCGCGACGCTCCAAGCGCAAGGATCTGGAGCCGGAGTTTCGGGTTCAACTGCTGGATGGCGGCGACGGTCAGGCCAACGACGACTGGCAACGCGATGATGCACTGCGCGATCACCATCGCGGTCGGCGTGTACATCAGCCCCAATCGGCCAAACAGACCGCTGCGCCACAAGAAGATGCCGACCACCAGCCCGACCACGACCGGCGGCATGCCCATGCCCGTGTTGACCAGTCCGAGCGCCAGCCCTCGTCCGGGGAACCGCGTCAGCGCCAGTGCCGTCCCAAGCGGCAACCCGACCACGAGACAGAGCAGCGTCGCCAGTCCTGACACCTGGAACGAGAGCGCGGTGACCCGCAGCAGTTCCGGGTCGCCTCGCATGGCAAGTTGAACGGCGCGCACCAGGCCATCGGCGATCAGGTCCATAGAAAGTCAACCTGAAATGTGCTGTCGGCTGCCGTCACGCGGCCGGCGGCGCCAACTCGTCTTCGGACTTGCCGGCATCCGGGAAGAACAGTGGCTGACCGAAGCGGTCGACGCCGAACTGCCCGATGACCGCCTGCGTCTCCGGTGCGACCAGGAACGCCGCGAAGGCTCGCGCGCCGGCCTCATTGATCTGCGTGCTCTTGTCGGGGTTGACCACCATGACGTGGTAGATGTTCAGGAAGGTCGGGAAGCCCTGAGCCAGGATCTGAAGGTCCGTGCTGGCCGAACGCGCGAGGTAGGTGGCACGGTCGGAGAGCGTGTACGCCTGCTTATCGTTGGCGATCGTCAGGGTCTGCCCCATGCCCTGCCCGACTTCCTGGTACCAGGCTTGCCCCGTCGGGTCGATACCTGAATCACGCCAGAGGGACTTTTCGAGCTGATGGGTACCCGAGTTGTCACCCCGGCTGATCCAGAGCGAGCCGGTCGTCGCGATGCGTGTCATTGCGTCGACCGCCGACATCGCGTCGCGCACGCTGGCCGGGTCGTTGGCCGGGCCAAGCACGATGAAGTCGTTGTGCATGACGAGTTGGCGGTCAACGCCGTGGCCGCCGTCCATGAAGGCGCGCTCGGACGCTGGTGCATGGACGAGCAGTACGTCGGCGTCGCCGCGCTCCCCGAGCGCTAGCGCCTGCCCGGTACCGACCGCGATCGTCTTGACGTGATACCCGGACTGCTGCTCGAACATCGGGACGAGCACGTCGAGCAGGCCGGAGTCCTGGGTGCTGGTGGTGGTCGCCAGGATGAGCTCCGGAGTGGCCGGCTGTGCCTGCACGGACGGCACCGCTGCGCCGACGAGCGCGAGCACCGCCGCTGCGACGAGCGACAGCATCGACCGGCGACCAAGCCGGAGATCATGGGTCGTCATGTGATCCTCCTGAGTGCACCGGATTCACTCGTGTCGTAGCCGCCCAGTGCGGTGACGACGGCGCGGAATGACGGATCGCCGAGCATGACGAGCAGCGCGCGGACGGATGGCCGCTCGGCGGTGGCAGGCCGCAGCGCAAGCTCATACCGCTCGCGAACCAACGGCACGAAGTCGAGCCCATAGGCGCGGGCTGCTGCCAGGATGCCCAGCCCGACGTCAGCGGCGCCGGCCGCTACGGCGCCGGCAACGGCCAGATGGGTTGCCTCCTCGTGGTCGTAGCCAGCCACGTGGCGGGGGTCGACGCCAGCCCGCCGTAGTTGTTCGTCCAGCAGCACGCGGGTGCCACTGCCGCGCGGTCGATTGACCATTGACACGCCCGGGCGGATCAGGTCTTCGACCGAGCGCAGCCCCTTCGGGTTTCCGGATGCCACGATCAGGCCCTGCTGGCGGTGAGCGAGGGTCGCGAGTACGACATCCTCGCCGGGCAGAATGCGTCGAACGAACGAGACGTTGTAGTCGCCGGTCTCAGGGTCCAGCAGATGGCAACCGGCAAGGTCGACGGTGCCATGCCCTAGCGCGAACAGCCCGTCCAGACTGTCGCTCGTCTCGATCTGGAGGTCAACCGGCGGGGTGAGGCCGCGTAGCCGCGCCGCCAGCACGTCGAGCGCGAGATCGTGACTGCCGCCGAGCAGGACGGCGCCATCAGCCAATGCTCCGGCCACCGTCTCTGCCACACGCTCGACACGGGTCGCACGCCAGCGGCTCAACTGAGCGCTCACCGCCGCCTCGATTTCGACCTCGGCGTAGCCGCCGGCCAACGCCTCGAGCACTGCCGCTCCAAGGCGCGCGTGCAGGCGTTCGGCGCGAGCCTCGGCGACGCGCTCTTCGAGCGTGCCCGGTACACGTGGCGTCCCTCCGGCGACGACCGTTCCACCTCCTGCCCGCGACTCGACCACACCCCGCTCGGAGAGGGTCGCGTACGCCCGCGCGACGGTGTTCAGGTTGACGCCCCAAAGCCGAGCCGCCTGCCGGACGGGCGGCAACCGGTCGCCCGGGCGCAGTTCGCCGGACGCGACCCGCCGAAGGATGTCGGCGGCGATGCGCTCGTACAGGGGAGTTTGAGCGGCGAGGCGTGTCATCGGTACTTGTCACACTCGAAGCGTGACAAGTATACATAGAGCGTCGGCCCGCCGCCATGCGGCATGGATCGACGCCACTGCGCCCACGGCGTTCCAGGCCGCCGTGGGCGCACTCATACATCGATCGCTGGTTGGTGGGCTACACGCTCCCACGTGGCGAGGTCAGGCGACGAGCGTGCCCCGACAGCAACGACCAGGGCCTATGCCGCGGCGGTGGATTACGAGACCCGCGTCCCCGCCGGGATGTCCTTGTCGAGGATGACGAGGCCGAGATCCTGGCCCGGCCCACGCCCTCCCGCCGCAAGCAGCATTCCCCGCGACTCCACACCGCGCAGGCGGGCTGGCTTGAGGTTCGCCACGATCACGATCCGCCGGCCGACGAGCGTGGCAGGTTCGTAGAACTGGGCGATGCCCGAGACGATCGTCCGCCGCTCGTGGCCGAGATCGAGGTCGAGTCTGATCAGTTTGTCGGTGCCGGCGACGCGCTCGGCTGCCGTCACCAACGCGACCCGTAGATCGATGCGGGCGAAGTCGTCGATGGTGATGACGGGCGTCTCGTCGTTGCCGTGATGCGGCAACGTCCCCGTCCCTGACCCTGACCCTGGCATTGGCCCTGGCCCTGAGTTTGCGGATGTCTCAGTTGAAGGCGAGCCAGGAATGGGCAGCGTCGAGGAGTCGGGTGGAGGGTTGGTCCCAGGACTGAGCGCATCTGGCTTCTCATTCATATCCTCTCTCCTCATCAGACCGTGGCCAGGCGAGGTCGTGCGGTGGTGGTGGCGTGGTAATGACGCGACATCCACCGGTGACTCGCCAAGCCTCTGATATCCTATCTCGGTGTGCCGGTCCGCCCATGAGGCTGGGCCGCACGCGCCGACCGCCGACAGTATGGCCGAGGCGGATCCCAAGGAGCGCATATGCGGCTCGACGACGTCGACACCCCTGCCCTGGTCGTCGATCTGGACGTCCTCAATCGAAACGTCCAGGCGATGGCCGATCACGCTCGGCGCTACGGCGTCGCGCTCCGGCCCCACGCCAAGACCCACAAGACCGCCGAGATCGCCCGTCTACAACTGGAAGCGGGTGCAATCGGCCTGACGCTCGCGAAGATCGGTGAGGTCGAAGCGCTGCTCGCGGCCGACCCGGCGCTACCGCTTCGCGACGTCCTGATCGCATTCCCGATCGTCGGCTCACAGAAGATCGAGCGCCTGCTGGCCCTGTCCGATCGACTCCGGGTGACGGTCGTGCTCGATCACCCGGACGTGGCGACCGGGCTTGGCGCGGCGTTCGCCGAACGCGGGAAGCGGCTTGGTATCCTCGTGGAGATCGATACCGGCGGCCACCGCTGCGGCGTCCGGCCGGGCGAACCGGCGCTTGCGCTCGCCCGAACCGTCACGGCCACTCCCGGCCTCGAATTGCGAGGGATCATGACCCACGAGGGGCATGCGTACGGGGCAAGCCCGTCGACGCTCGCCGAAACGAGCCAGGGTGCCGGGCGGACGATGGTCGAAACGGCTCGGCTCTTGCGTGCCAATGGCCTCGACATTTCGGTCGTGTCAGTTGGCTCGACGCCCTCGGCCCACGACGTGGCCAGCGTTTATGGGATCGCCGAGATCCGCCCCGGCACCTACGTCTTCCACGACTACAATCAGGTCCGGCTCGGCGTGGCACGGGTCGAGGACTGCGCCGCCGTTGTCCTGGCGACGGTGGTGTCACGGCCGACGCCGGACCGGGCCGTCGTGGACGCCGGCACGAAGGCGGTCGGCTCGGATCGCTTCATGATCGTGACCGAGCGCGAGGGGTATGGACTGGTGCGCGGTCAACCTGGCTGGTTCTTCGCACGCGCGAGCGAGGAGCACGGCGTGCTGCTGCGCGACGGCGAGGACCACGCTGACGACCTACATATCGGCGACCGCGTCGCGCTGATTCCGAACCACATCTGTACGGCCGTCAACCTGTACGACCGCCTCATCGTCCACCGCGACGAAGAGGTCGTCGGCGAGTGGTCGGTGGCGGCGCGCGGCCGGGTACGCTGATCAGGCGACGACCGGTGGGGTCGAGCCGTCGAGGAGGGAACGGTACAACTCCTGGGTTCGGCGTGCAACAGCCTCCCAGGAGAAGCGTTCCTCGACGTGCTCGCGGCCGGCCCGGCCCATCCGCGTGCGCAGAGCATCGTCTGCCAGGAGGCGGTTGATAGCCATGGCCAGGTCATGGCTGAACCTCGGCGGGTCGATCGGCTCGAACGAGGTGCCGCCGGCCTGCTCGATGGGGACTAGCAGGCCGGTCTGTCCATCGACCACAGCCTCGGGGATGCCACCGGTCCGGGTTGCGACGACAGGTGTCCCGCAGGCCATCGCCTCCAGATTGATAATCCCGAACGGCTCGTAGACAGATGGACAACAGAACACCGCGGCGTGGCTGTACAGTTGCGCCACCACCGGGCGCGGCACCATCTCGTCGATCCAGATCACGTCGCCGCGTGTCGCTCGGACCTCGGCGACGGCGCGCTCCATCTCCGCACCGATCTCCTTCGTGTCCGGCTGGCCGGCGCACAGCACGACCTGGGCGCGCGGGTCGATCTCGGGGATCGCCCGAACGAGGTGGACGATCCCCTTCTGACGGGTGATCCGGCCTACGAACAGGATGTAGGGTCGGGTCTTGTCGATGCCGTACCGGTCGAGCGCGTCGGCAGCCTCGAGCGGGCGGTATTGTTCGAGGTCGATGCCGTTGTGAATGACGTGCACTCGGGCCGGCTCGACGTCGAACAGACGCAGGATGTCCTGACGCGTCTCGCTCGACACGGCGATGACGGCGTCGGCCATCTCGAGGGCCGTCTCCTCCACCCAGGCCGAGGCGTCGTAGCCCCCGCCGAGTTGCTCGCGCTTCCAGGGCCGCAGCGGCTCCAACGAATGCACCGTCACCACGAGCGGGATGCCGTAGGCGAGCCGGACGCTGATGCCGCCCAGGTGGGTGTACCAGGTGTGGCAATGAACGAGGTCGGCGTCGACGTCGGCGGCCGCCATGGCGACGTTCCGCATGAACGCGCCGAAGACGGGGCGTAACGGCTTCGGTGTGCTGAAGCCGCTATCGTCGAGGCGATAACCCCGTACCGTCAGGTGCTCCTCGTCAACCTTCTGGTCTCCGAACGCCCGCACCTCCACATCCATGAACTTCGCTAACTCGCGGCTGAGAAACTCCACGTGGACGCCGGCCCCACCGTAGATGGTGGGCGGATATTCGTTGGTCAGGAAGAGCGTCTTCATCGGCGCGAGCTACACGCGGCTCACGTGGCCGGGGGCCGTGCGCCAACGCTCGATGACCTCGGACAAGGCGGTCCAGGGCAGGAGCGCGCACTTGACTCGGACCGGGAACCGCTTGACCCCCTGAAGCGACTCCAGGTCATCGTACGCCTGGACGCCGTCAGTCGAGCCGCTCCCGGCCATCATCTCCTTGACACCCTCGGCCAGCGCCAGAGCCGACGCCAGATCCCGTCCCTTGACGCTGTCGGTCATCATCGAGGCGGACGCCTGACTGATCGAACAGCCACGCCCGGTGAAGGCGATGTCCGCAATCGTATCGCCCTTCCCCATCTTGACCGAGAGCAACACCTCGTCTCCGCAGAGCGGATTGTGGCCCCGCGTGGCAAGGTCCGGCTCATCCAGTTGTCCTTTGTTGCGAGGATGCTGGTAATGATCGAGGATCGTCTCTTTGTACAGGTCGTCGATAGCCATCTGCGACGCCGCCTTCTGTGGGGGATCAGGCCGACGTGGCGCGGTCGGGCTGGAGGCATGGGCCGGCCTGTGCCGACCGTGCCGGGTCCGGCTCGACCTCGCCGAACACTTCGAGGGCACGCCAGAGCGATCGCTCCAGCAGGTCGACCTCCTCGAAGGTATTGTAGACGTAGAAGCTTGCGCGGGCGGTGCCCGGCAGATCGAGCGCGTTCATGAGAGGCTGGCAACAGTGCGCGCCAACTCGGATCGCCACGCCCTCATAGTCGACGATCTGCCCGAGATCGTGGGGGTGGATCGAGCCGAGCGTAAACGAGACGACGCCGCCCCGCCGCGCCGGATCCATCGGGCCGTACAGCGTGACGTTCGGTAGGGTGGCGATGCGCTCGAGCGCATAGCGGGTGATGTCGATCTCATGCTCGCGGACCCGGTCCATCCCAAGCGCGCCCAGGTAGTCAACGGCCGCGCCGAAGGCGATCACGTCAGCGATATTCGGGGTGCCAGCCTCGTACTTCCAGGGCAGCGTGTTGTAGGTCGTATTCTCACGGCTCACGTACTCGATCATCTCGCCGCCGCCAAGGAACGGCCGCATGTTCTCCAGGATCGCCCGCCGGCCCCACAGTACACCGACGCCGGTCGGGCCGAGCATCTTGTGGGACGAGAAGGCCAGGAAGTCGCAGTCGAGATCGGCCACGTCGACCGGCAGGTGCGGCACGCTCTGGGCGCCGTCAACAAGCATCAGCGCACCGCGGGCATGGGCGATCTTCGCGGCCTCACGAACCGGGTTGATGGTGCCCAGCACGTTCGACATGTGGGTCATCGCCACAAGCTTCGTACGGGGTGTCACCAGTCGATCGACGTCCGCCAGGTCGATGGTCCCATCTGGCCCGAAGTCGATCCACTTCAGGGTCGCACCGTTGTCCCTGGCGATCCACTGCCAGGGCACGATGTTGGAATGATGCTCCATCGCCGTGATGACGATCTCGTCGCCGGCGCGGACGTTGTCGCGCGCCCAGGCGTAGGCCACGAGGTTGAGTGACTCGGTCGTGTTGCGGGTGAGGACGATCTCATCCGGACCATCCGATCCGATGAACCGCCCGACCTTCCGCCGCGCACCCTCGTAGGCGTCGGTCGCCTCTTCGGCGAGCGCATGGACGCCGCGATGGATGTTCGCGTTGTAGCGCTCGTAGTAGTCGACGAGTGCCTGAATCACCTGGCGCGGCTTCTGAGAGGTAGCGGCGTTGTCGAGGTAGACGAGTGGCTTGCCATGAACCTCGCGAGCGAGGATCGGGAAGTCGCGCCGGATCGCGGCAGCGTCGAACGCGTCGCTGGTCGAGATGGCATTTGTACGGTCGCGGCGGCTCTCACCGATCATGGGACTTTCACCTGGATCTCACCCGAGTCGACCCGCACCTCGTAGGTGTTGACGGGGAGGATGGCTGGGAGACGTGTCACCCGGCCGGTGCGGACGTCGAAGCGCGCTCCGTGGCGGGGACACTCGATCTCATTATCGTCCAACTCTCCCTGATCGAGCGGCCCGCCGTCGTGCGTACAGACGTCGTCGATACAGTAGAACGCGCCGTCGACGTTACAGAGGGCCAACCGGAGCGAGCCGGCTTGAACCACCTTGACGTGGCCGGGCGCGAGGTCGTCCTCGCGCCCGGCAGCTACCCAATCTGCCATTCGTTCGCCTCTATGTGACCGTTGTCGGTGCTGTGCTCGCGGCCGAGTTTACGCTGGACCGCCTCCCAGACGCTCGCCTTGAGGGCCGGCACCGGGATCCGCGACAGCACCTCTTCGAAGAACGCCTCTACTACCAGTCGCTGCGCCTCCTCGCGGGGAACACCGCGGCTTTCGATGTAGAAGATCATCTCTCGGTCGAGTGGCCCCACGGTCGCGCCGTGGGCGCACCGGATCACGTCGCTGTTCAAGATTTCCAACTGGGGGTCGGCTTCGGCGCGCGAGTGGTTCGAGAGTAGCAGGTTGCGATCTTCCAGGTTAGAGTCGGTCCGTAATGACGTCTTGTTGACCCGAATCAGCCCCTGATAATTGGAACTGGCCGAGTCGTCGAGCGCCGCCTTGAAGTGGAGGTCGCTGCGAGTGTCGTTGCCGAGGTGATCCTGGAGGGTCTGGTGATCGAAGTGCTGGTCGCCGGTCCCGAAGATCAGTCCGACCAGATCGGTCTCTGAGCCCTGGCCGGTCAGCGACGCGTCGATCTCGGCGCGGTGGACCTTGCCCCCGACGGCGACGAAGAGCCAGTCGATCCGGCTATCGCGCCCGGTCTCGGACTTCAGGCGGTTGAAGCTCCAGGTCTGGGCGCTCCACTCTTGCAGGTTGGCGTAGCGCACCCGCGACGCCTGCCCGGTCACGATCTCGACGGTGCCCGAGACCAGTGCTTCGCCAGCTTCGTCGTCGGACAGCGTATCCTCGACGAGGGTGACCTCGGCACCTTCGTCGACCACGATCAGTGAACGCGTGAACAGGGCACCGCCGGTGGTCCGGCTCATCCGGCTGAGGATCGGCTGTTCGATGCCGACACCACGTGGCACGTAGAGGAAGAGACCATCCTCCCACAGGGCGGCTGCCAGCGAGACGAAGATGCTGGGGAGTTCGGCGCTCGCCTGCCCGCCCTGATCCACACCCGAGACAAGCCGCCCAAGATGCGGCTGGACGAGGTTCGGGTAGCGCTCGACAGCCTGACGGAGCGACGTCAGGATGACGCCCTTCTTCTCCAGTTCCGGGAGCAGCATCTGCTCGGTCGGCTGGCCGTCCCTCAGCGTGAGCGAGCCGGCCAGCCCAGACATGTTCTCCGCGAGCATGCCATGGGCTTCGACGTGGCGGCTGGCATCGCCGCGCCCAAGCAGCGCCGGCAGATCGAGGCGCCGCAGATCAGTGCGCCGCCAGGAGGGCGTAGTCTGGGTAGGCACCGAAAGCTCGGCGGCGCGGAAGGCTGCCGCCACGCGCTGGCGGGTCAGCCAGGCCGGCTCGCCGCGCTCTTCCGAGCGTCGCCGGATCTTCTCCGGCGTCACGAGCTCCGGCACGGCCGGTGGAGCCGTTCCCACGTCTGCTTGCATCACGTCATCAGCCTTTCGTCACGATGGCCCGGGGCTGCACCCACGGCGTGCAGGCCACCTGGACACGCTGCTCCCTATCGTCACTCGCAAGAAGAAGGGCCCGCCCGGTCCGCCCGGGCCGGGCCCCAGTGCACGTTCTCAGCCCCGCAGCAGTCAGGTCTCAGAAGCAGGCCGTGCGTGCTGCTCTTCTGACCGCTGACGACCGCTCGCTGTCTGCCCGCCTCAGCCGACGGCGCCTTCCATCTGAAGCTGGAGCAACCGGTTCAACTCGACGGCGTACTCCATCGGCAGTTCCTTGGTGAAGACGTCGAAGAAGCCGTTGACGATCATCGTCTTCGCCTCGGCCTCGCCAAGCCCACGGCTCATCAGATAGAAGAGCTGCTCGTCGCTGATCTTGCTCACCGACGCCTCGTGCTCGATGCTCACCTGATCCTCGTCGATCTCAATCGACGGGTAGGTGTCCGAACGCGAGACTTCGTCGAGCATCAGCGCGTCGCAGCGCACGAACGACTTGACGTTTTCGGCGCCCTTGTGGACCTTCAGCAGACCGCGATAGCTCGTCCGGCCGCCACCCTTGCTGATCGACTTGGACGTGACCGTCGACGTGGTATTCGGCGCGACGTGAACGATCTTCGCGCCAGCATCCTGGTGCTGGCCCTCGTTCGCGAAGGCGACCGAGAGAACCTCACCCTTCGCGCCCTCACCCATCAGGTAGATGCTCGGGTACTTCATCGTGATCTTCGAGCCGAGGTTGCCGTCGACCCACTCGACCACGGCGTTCTCGTACGCCACCGCTCGCTTGGTCACCAGGTTGTAGACGTTGTTCGACCAGTTCTGGATGGTGGTGTAGCGGATGTGGGCGCCACGCTGCGCGATCAGTTCCACCACGGCCGAATGCAGCGAGTCGGTGCTGTAGGTCGGCGCCGTGCAGCCCTCGATGTAGTGCACCGAGGAGCCTTCGTCGGCGATGATCAGCGTCCGCTCGAACTGGCCCATGTTTTCGGTGTTGATCCGGAAATACGCCTGGAGCGGGATCTCGACGTGCACGCCCTTCGGTACGTACACAAAGCTCCCACCCGACCAGACGGCCGAGTTCAGTGCCGCGAACTTGTTGTCGGCCGGCGGGATGATCGTCCCGAAATGCGCCTTGATGATGTCCTCGTGCTCGCGCAGGCCCGAGTCCATGTCGAGGAAGATGACACCTTGCTTCTCGAGGTCTTCCCGGATGTTGTGGTAGACGACCTCGGACTCATATTGCGCCGAGACGCCCGCCAGGAACTTCCGCTCGGCCTCGGGGATGCCAAGTCGGTCGAAGGTGTTCTTGATGTACTCAGGAACCTCTTCCCAGCTCTTCTCGGTCTTCTCCGACGGCTTGACGTAGTAGTGAATGTTGTCGAAGTCGATCTCCGAAAGATCGGCGCCCCAGGTGGGCATCGGCTTGCGGATGAACGTCTCGTACGCCTTGAGGCGGAACCTGGTCATCCACTCCGGCTCACCCTTCATCTTCGAGATCTGGGTCACGATCTCGCGGGTGAGCCCCTTACCACTCTTGAAGGTGTAGTCCTCGACGTCGTGGAAGCCGTACCGGTAGTCGGTTGCCCCCGGCGCCATCAGATCCTGTGGCTTGACTGCCATCGGGTTAGCCCTCCCGGCCGGCCGTCACGGCCAGCTTCTGCTCGGCGTCGCGGATAATCGGGTCGTAGCCTTCGGCCTCGAGCTGCTCCACGAGCTCATACCCGCCGGTCTTGACGATCCGCCCGTCCACGAGCACGTGGACGAACTGTGGCTTGAGGTAGTTGAGCAGGCGCTGATAGTGAGTGATCACCAGGACGCCCATGTCGTCGGTGTGGATCGCGTTGACGGACTCGGCGACGGTCCGCAGCGCGTCGATATCGAGGCCGGAGTCGGTCTCGTCCATCACCGCGATCTTGGGCGTCAGCATCGCCATCTGGAGCACTTCAGCCCGCTTCTTCTCGCCGCCCGAGAGCCCATCGTTCACGTATCGGCTGGCGAACTGGGGATCCATCTTGAGCAGCTTCATCGTCGACATGAGTTGCTTGCGGAACTCGCCGGCCGTCATGCCCGGGCCATGGACCGCGCGAGTGGCGGCACGCAGGAAGTTGCCCAGGCTCACACCGGGGATCGCGGTCGGATACTGGAAGGCAAGGAACAGGCCAAGCCGAGCACGTTGGTCCGGCGTGAGCGCCAGCAGATCGTGGCCTTCGAAGAGCACTCGGCCCTGCGTGACCCGGTACTTGGGATGCCCCATGACGGTATTTGCAAGGGTGCTCTTCCCCGAGCCGTTCGGACCCATCAGGGCGTGGATCTCACCACGATTGACGGTCAGGTTCACGCCCTTGAGGATCTCTTTGCCCTCGACCGTGACGTGGAGGTCTTCGATGAGAAAGGTCGGCTGCGTCATGCTCATGGTGTCTTCAGGCACCCTTCCTTCACGGAGGCTCGCGCCCCGGTGATCGTCTCAATGGCAATCAAGCCGGATTCGGTGGGGGCCGGCCCGCCCTGGCAGAGATCCGCCAGCGTCGTTGAATCCAGGACAGCGCTGATGCTCTCCTGGACCCGCGCCCAGACCGATCGCGAGCGGCAGCCCTCCTCCCGCTCGCACGAATGGGGAAGGTAGCCCTCGGCGGTACACTCGACCGGCGCGATCGGCCCTTCCAGCACTCGATATACCTCGCCGACGGTAATCTCGACCGGCGGGCGAGTCAGCCGGTATCCTCCATGCAGCCCACGTACCCCCTCGACCAGTCCGGCCCGCCGAAGCTCGCCGATCAACTGCTCGAGGTAGGCAAGTGGTAGCATCTCTGTCCGCGCGATCTCGGCCAGCGAGATCAAGCCGTGCCCGTGCGCCTGGCTGAGCTCGGTCATCGCGCGGAGCCCATAGTGCACCCGAGTCGAGACTTTCACCCGGTGCCTGCCTTCCCCTGGCTGGCCGCGGCGCGACAATGAGCGCGCGAGGCCAAAATCCTACTGAATTCGTAGGAATAATAGCAGCCACCTGAACCGCGCAACAAGCGTGGCGCGTGCTCGTCGGAGGTGTGCACGAGGGCCGGCCGGGGCCGTGACGTCCCCTCTTCCACACCCCACCGCGGCAGCAGGCCCACCACGGCAGCAAGCGCGCACACCATGTGCCTCCCCCGCCAGCCGCTGCCGGCCTGTGGCCACGTCAGCAGCCCCGGCGCACGCCGGCAGTTCCGGAGCAGGGACGACCCGTTACACTGTGGCGGATGACCCGTCGTCGGCCGGTTCGGCCGGCGGGCATCGCCATGTCAGCCGGCTCGTGAGGCCGGCCCAACACCGGGAGTGGATCGTGGTCAAAGGCTCCATGAACCGTCAGGTCGACGAGATCAGCGACCTGTGCGACGACCTCGTCGAGCACCTCCAAGAGGCCGAGCAGGCCGAAGCGCTCCAGACGGTCGAGGAGATCGCGCGGAAGGTCCGGGAGTTCTTCGGCGTCACCGCGTCCGGCTGATCCGCCTTCCCGTCTGACAGGGGTATCCGGAGCCACTACCCGCGCCACGCTCGCGTGCGCCGGCGGTGACCGGCCCTGTTCGCGCGATCGACCTGAGATTGGCCGCGATTCTTCATCGCTTCTACACATTTCAGTGCCTGGAATTGTCTTTTTCTTTAACTTTCCTCGGTACGCTGATGCTTGATGGGATCACAGCGGGCAGGGGCCATGACCATGTCGGTCGCGGTCGGGCGGGCACATCAGCGGGGCAGCACAGATCTGCTTTCTCTCGTACAGATGGTCGTCGCGTCGTGGCGGTATGCCGCGACGCCGGTCGGGCGGGACGCACGGCTCGATCTGCTACGCGGCTACTGCGTCCTGGCCATGGTGATCGACCACATCGGCGGGCCATCCTGGCTGTACACCTTTACCGGCGGTAACGTCGGGCCGATCTCGGCCGCCGAGGGATTCGTCTTCCTCTCCGGTCTGGTGCTCGGGATCGTCTCGCGGGCGCGGATCGCACGCGGCGGCCTTCGCCTGGCCGTTCGCAGCGCGCTGCATCGCGCCTGGACGCTCTACGCGCTCACGGTCGGGCTGACGCTCCTGTTCTCGGTTCTGACCCTCACCACGACGCTCTCGCTCTGGGTCGACCGCGCGTTGTGGACGCCGCGGGACTGGCCGTCGCTGCTCGTCGCGACGGCACTGCTGCGGTTTACCTGGAACGGCACTGACATCCTGGTGCTGTACACCGTGATGCTCGGCGTGACGCCGCTGATCCTCTACTGGCTCGCCGAGGGCCACGCCCGGCGCGTCCTGGCCGGCTCGCTCGGCCTCTGGGCGGTACACCTGGTCGCGCCCGAGCAGGTCGTCCTCCCCTGGCCGATTGAGAATGCCCACATCTTTCCGGTCTCGTCCTGGCAGGCGCTATTCGTGGGGGCGCTGGTGCTCGGCTACCATCGGGCTGAGGTCGAGGCGTGGCTCGCACGTCAGGCGGCCAGCCCGGAGCACCGGGCGCTGCGGCGCGGCCTCGTCGCGACAGCCGGCGGATTGCTCGTCGCGGCCTGGGCCTGGAGCACCGACCACGCGTTCGCGTTCGTCCCGGGCGAGCATCCCCTCGCAAGCGTGGCACTCTTCGACAAGGCGAGTCTCGGCCCTGGCCGGGTACTCGTCTTCCTGACGTTCGCGCTCCTGGTCTTCGGCGTCACCACTTACGCCTGGCGGCCGATCGAGCGAGCACTTGGCTGGCTGTTGATTCCCCTCGGACAGACGTCGCTGTACGGCTACACGATGCATCTGCTCCTGATCCTCGTCGCGTACAACGTGCCGCCGTATGTCGGCGTCGATGCACCGGGCCTGGAGTTTCACAATACGGTCGGGCAACTAGTACTACAACGACGGGTCTTACGTCCAGCTACCATGGGGGTGGCGGCGTGATGCCGGGGGTGCGAGGATGGACCCGTCAGAACTGGATCGAGTGGCGGATCGGTTCGGGGCATTGAGTCGACG
>JADLFM010000238.1 GCA_020845495.1 Chloroflexota bacterium | reverse complement strand
GTCCGACACGAATCGGAGTATCGCCACTTTTCGGACCCGCCGTCGCCCACACCGCTCGCCCAGAATGCCCGGTCTCTCGGAGACCACCCTCCCCAGGTCGCGGCATAAGGGCGGAAGTCGAGACTAGGGCTGCGCTGCTAACCCGGTCGCACGCCGGGTCGAGCCGCGCTGCTGCCGTGCCTGAGGCCGGTGGCAGCGGTCCCCACAGCAGCGCGGTGCCGATTTTGACGCCCGCCGTTCACTGCCGGCCCATTCGTGCCTTCTGCCAACGGTCCCAGTGTGCCGCCGAAGTTTGCCGTGCACCTGACCGATTTTGGCCGCCGCCGGCCACTGCTTAGTCAAGAGCGGTCAATAGACCGCCGTCAGACGAAGCAGTCGCTCCGACGACGTCGGGGCCGACGGGAGGCATGGTTCCGATGCGTACGTTCAAGGCTCTGGCCCTCGCTGCTCTGCTCACGGTGTCGAGCTCGACCGCTGCTTTTGCCGGCGATGCCGGTGGCTATGCACGACCCGCGACGTCGTCTGACGGGGCAGCCTGGGGCGATGCTGGCGGCTATGCGCGACCCGCGACGTCGTCTGACGGGGCAGCCTGGGGCGATGCTGGCGGCTATGCGCGACCCGCGACGCCGTCTGACGGGGCGGCCCGAGGCGATGCTGGCGGCTACACACGACCCGCGACGCCGTCTGACGGGGCAGCCCGAGGCGATGCTGGCGGCTACACCGTTCCTACCCCCGCGATGCCAACTGACGTGCGCGACGGCGATGTGTTGAGTGAAGTGCTCGTGTGAGGCTTCCGGGTCGAGATCTCTATGGCCTGAGTCCGCCGTGAGACCTGCTCGTGCCCTATGTGAGGGCGTGCTGGTGATCCGTACGCGTCTGTAGCCACGCCCCGACCCCTCGTTCCGTTTCAGGGAGTGGGAACAACAGCTACGCCGAATCCATCTCTTGAGACGGGCGCTGCCAGCGGGCGTCGCCAGCGAGCATCGTAGCGTCCCCGGGCGACGGAAGGCTCCGTTGCGCCAGGGTGGGGGAGCGCCCTGGTGTGTGCTGTGCTCTGTCTTGGGCATGACACCCAGTGGCGGCGTTGGACGAGGTGTGCTGAGCCCGGTACACGAGCGTGGCCGCATGCCGCTGAGAGGGATGCGGTAGAGAGTAGGGATTGCCGCGTACGGTCATGGTCATCAGGCAGATCACCTGAAGATGGCCCATCTGATGAAGATGGCCCATCTGAGCCCTGTTCGAACGGTTCGATTCCGCCGACTACTTAATGAAGATGAGGAGATGCCGTGTGGAGGCAAGGTATGGGCACTACCAATGAGTTGGGGGGCGACGCGGGCGGCGCGCCGCCTGACATCCCGCGGATTCTCACCGAGCTTGCCGAAGGGCGTCTCAGCGTCGAGGAGGTCGACGCCGTCGTCGACTGGCTCAGTGCGTCCGGCGAGGATCCGCCACCCTGGCTCGTGAACCGAGCTGTACGGATCGCCGGCCAGGCGATCGGCGCGGATGCACCACGCCCATCGATGTGGCGGCGGCTGGTCGCGGCGCTCGTGTACGACAATCGCCTGCAACCCCGTGTCGCGGGTGTACGGTCGGCGAGCATCGAGCACCCGCGCCTGATGTACCAGGCGGGCGGCATCGAGATCGACCTGGAAGTCGGCGAGAGCTCGATTGCCGGACGGCTCCGGATGCTTGGGCAGGTCACGGCGAGCCCGCCGGACCTGACGAATGCCTGGGTCATCATCGAGGGACCATCCGGACGGCTCGAGACGGCAGTCGACGACCTGGGGCAGTTCGCGCTGGACCGGCTGGTCGCGGGCGAGCACCGGATGGAGATCGGGCTGACCTACGAGCTCATCGAGATCCCGACCGTGCGTCTCTAGACGCATGGTCGGGCGCGTGGGCCGCTCGGACGCACCGGCACCTCCATCGCCTGGACCTCTGGTTCCGTCCGGACCTGGTTTGGCCACGCTCGCCGCGAACGTCTGAGCAGGCTACGCCTTCGATCGCAACTGCCCGATGCTGAGCTCGGCGATCGTAGCGCCCGCCGTCCCGTGGCGGTGGAGCAGAGAGGCGCTCCATCGACACGCGGACCGCCGGCGTAGCGTCGAGTTGGGTGACGGGCGCGTCGCCCGGCCAGGTACCAGCGCATCCGGATCGCGTCGCGAAAGCATCGCTGAGACGCCACGATTGCGACCGGTAACGTGGCCGGCGGGGCATCGGCGGCCGCGCCTGGGGTGGACGTGACTGGCGTAGTCCGGTAGCATACGCCCTACGCGTCACTGCCGCTGCACCACGGTCTTCCAGGAGGCGAGGTCATCGCCAGCGCAAGCCATGATCCACGCTGGCCGCTCAGTGTTCTGAGCCGGCAGCGCGGGCCAGGACAGGGCGATCGCCCAATCAATAGCGGAATTGTTGCGGCATGCTTGCGAGGCGACCAGGCTGCCTGGGAGACACTCGTCCGCAACTACGCGCGTCTGGTGTACGCGGTCATCCGGCGCTGTGGCATCGACGGAGAAGAGGCGGCCGATCTGTTCCAGGATGTCTGGTTAGCAGCCTGGGATGGTCTCCCGTCCCTGCGCGACGAACGGGGTCTCGCCGGCTGGCTCGCGACAATCGCGGCACGCCAGGCGCAGCGGGCCATTCGCCGCCGCGCGCGCGGCACCGAGCGGAATGGCGAAGCGTTCGAGGGTGAGGCGCTCCTGGCGACGGACCCGGACCCACTCCCGGACGACGCGGTCATCGACCGCGAGCGCGACGCCGCGCTCCGAGCAGCGGTGGCCTCCCTCTCCGACCGCGACCGGCAGTTGGTCCACGCGTTCTTCTACGACCCAGCCAGCCCCTCATACGCGCAGATCGCCGAGCGCCTCGGAGTTTCTCCCGAAACGGTGGGGCCGTTACGTACACGCTGCCTCCGCCGACTCCGCTCGGCGCTGCGGGCTTCGCCCACCCTCACCGACACCCAGCGGCCCGGCCGCCCCGGCTGAGCCCGTCCAATCGCCCTCGACTCGATTGTGCGTGCGGAGAGAACCGATGGCCTGCTGCTCGCGCAGGCCCGAGAGCGGCCCGCTACTGCCCGTTGCCCGCGTCTCGCGTTCGCGTCCAGCGACGTCCATCATCCATCATGTCCCCGAGGTAGCTGACCGAAGGGGGTGACCGATGGACCTCGAACTTGTCGGCAAGACCGCTATCGTGACCGGCGGGAGCCGTGGCATCGGCAAGGCAATCGCGCGGGAACTTGCCCTTGAAGGCGTCGACGTTGCACTCGTCGCCCGTAACGAGGCGGCCTTGGAGCAGACTCGTCAGGAGATCGCGTTCGAGACCGGGCGCCGGATCATCACTGTTTCTGCCGATACGGCCAGCGACGATGCCGTCCACGCGATGGTGCAGCGGGTGATGAGCGCGTTTGGCCGAGTCGACATCCTGGTGAACGCGGCCGCGAAGCCGGGCGGTCAATCGCGTCCGCCGACGCTGGCCGAGATCGACGATGCCGCCTTCTTCGACGATATGAATACAAAGGTGATGGGTTATCTTCGCTGCGCCCGCGAGGTCGCCCCGATCATGCAGCGCCAGAGTTGGGGCCGGATCATCAACATCAGTGGGCTGGCAGCGCGCGGCACCGGCTCGATCGTCGGGAGCATGCGCAACGTGGCAGTCGTCGCGCTGACGAAGAACCTTGCCGACGAACTTGGGCCACACGGGATCAATGTGACAGTCGTGCATCCGGGGCTGACACGCACCGAAAAGACGGAAGGCGTCGTGGCGGCCCGCGCCGAAGCCCAGGGGCTCACGCCAGAGGAGGTCGAGCGGCGGATGGCCGCGGGCAACACCGTTCGCACGCTGATCGACGCCCGCCACATCGCCTACATCGTGACGTTCCTGGCCTCGCCGAAGTCGCTCGCAATCAATGGCGACGTGATCGCGGCCGGCGGCGGCACACCCCGCGCCATCTACTACTGAGACTCAACTCGGACTACTCTCGGGCCAGCGCCGCCGGCCATGCTGGCATGCGCCGCGGGCCAGGCACGAGACGGAGGAATCGTAGGGTGCGACTGGAAGGCAAGGTGGCCGTCATCGCCGGTGCGGCGACCGGCATCGGGCGGGCAACCGCGGTCGTGTTCGGCAAGGAAGGGGCGCGCGTCGTCTTCGGCGACGTCAACGACGCGGAGGCCGAGGAGACGCTACGGCTGGTCCGTGCGACCGGCGCAGACGCCCAGTACGTCCACTGTGACGTGCGTCAAGACGACGACGTGCGCCGACTGACTGAGACGGCAGTCGACGCCTTCGGGCGGCTCGACGTGATGATGAACAACGTCGGCGTCAACTTCTTCGGCAAGGTGCACGAGACGTCCGAAGAGGCGTGGGCGCACTGCCTGAACCTGAACCTGGGCGGCGTCTACCGGGGCATGAAGCACGCCATCCCGCATATGCTGGCACAGGGGGGCGGCTCGATCGTCAACACGGCCTCGAACCAGGGGCTAGTGGCCTTCAACGGCTTCGCGGCGTACGCGGCGGCCAAGGGCGCAATCGTGCAACTGACCCGACAGGCGGCGTTCGACTATGCCCCTGACCAGATCCGGATCAATTGCATCTGTCCAGGCGCCGTCCGGACGCCGATGAACCCGGAGATGATGGACCCGTCGCTCGACGGCGGCGCACGGCTGGCCCGCTCGGCATCGCGGATACCACTTGGCCGGGTGGCGGAGCCGGAGGATATCGCCTACGCCGCGCTCTATCTGGCCAGCGATGAGTCGTCGATGGTGACCGGCCACGTCATGGTGGTGGATGGCGGCGTGATCGTGAAGGGCCCGTAGCCCGGGTGGCCAGTGGTGAGGGGGCGCCCGGCGTAGCAAGGGGCCGTCTCAGGCGGGGGCTGGTGGCACCGATGTTGCGCGCCGGCTGCGTCATGGGCCGCATGCGCTCCGAGCCGGCCCGTTGACTGTCGGCCATGTCGAGCAGCCGATACACCCTGACTCCGGGAGTCATGATGAGCGAATTCGAGCACTCGTTGGCGATCCAGGGAACACCCGAAACGGTCTTCGCATTCGTCAGCGACGTGACGAACCTGCCCTCCTACCTACCAACCCTCCGTCACGTCGAGCCGCACGGCCCGGGGCGGGTCCACCTGCACGGCGAAGTCAGTGGGCGCCGCTACGATGTCGATGGCTTCTACCGGGTAGATGCGAGCCAGCGTCAGATGGAGTGGGGAGCGGACGGCGAGCAGCGGTACCGTGGATGGCTCGCCGTCATTGGCCCGGACGACGCGGCCTCATGTCGGCTGACCGTACACCTCTCGTTCACGCCGTCACCGGATCTTTCACGAGAGGCCGCCCGCTCGCGCGGGAGCCGAGACGCAGCAATTGCGGATGGGTTGGAGACGGCCCTCCGCTCGATTCAGCGCAGCGTCGAGGGGCGGGGCGGCCAGGTGAGCCAGCCAGCGCAGGGCAGCCGAGGATGACCTTCTTCCCTCCGGTCCCCCCGTTCCCTCCGTTCCCGGGAGTGCTCTCTCACCTCATGGTCCTCCCGTCCGCACGTGAGCGAGGGGGCCGGGGAATGAGCGCCACGTCTGGCGGCCGGAGCTCCTAAGGGCGGGGTTACGCGTCGGCGTATATACTGGTCGGCCATGAGCACCGCTCCCTCACCTGAGCTCGTGGTCGAGCGCCTCCGCGACTACTACGGCCCGCCGCCACCCAACCAGCCGAACGATCCGCTGAGCGGGCTGATCGGAACGATCCTCTCACAACACACCTCGGATCTGAATACCGCCCGTGCCTTCGAGAGCCTTCGGTCGACGTTTGGATCGTGGGAATGCGTCGCACAGGCACCGGCCTCGGCAATCGCGGATGCCATCCGGATGGGCGGGCTGGCCAACATGAAGGCGCCGCGCATCAAGCAGGTGCTCCAGACAATCCACGCCCGGCGTGGCGAGTACAGCCTCGACTTCCTGCGTGCAGTGCCACTCGGCGAGGCGCGCGACTGGCTGACCTCGCTGCACGGCGTGGGCCCCAAGACGGCGGCCTGCGTGCTGTTGTTCAACCTCGACTTGCCGGCGCTGCCGGTGGACACCCACGTCTACCGGGTCAGCAAGCGGCTCGGGCTCGTCGGGCCGAAGGTGAGCGAAGCGGCGGCGCACCGTACCCTGGAGGCGATCGTGCCGGCCGGGGAGGTGTACGACTTCCATATGCTGCTGATCCAGCATGGCCGAACGATCTGCAAGGCGCCGCGGCCGCACTGTGAGGTCTGCCCTCTGGCGGACGTCTGCCCAAAGATCGGTGTGCTCGCGCCGGCCGAGGTTGTCGCCGACCGCTGAGCGGCGCCTGCCGTACCTCGCCGTCGCGCCTGCCGTGTCCCGCCACGGGCTATCTGGGGTGGGTGCGCAGCACGCTCCTCGAGCGCTGCAGGCTGCGCGCGAGACGGCGCGAACTGGCCGTCAGGGAGGAGGCTCGCCGGTGCAGGGTGAGTGCCCAGCCCCGGCATCCGACCCAGCGTCCAGCCGGGTACGGTTTCTGCACGGTTCGACCCTGACCCGGACTCCTTCGCACAAGCCCGGACTTTCTGGCACGAGGCGGAAGCGTATCGGGCGAGCGACCGTGGCAGCAGACAAGCGGGCGCTAGTGCCGGGCTGATTCGACGGCTCGTAGCGGCGCGAAGGCTTGCCGCCCACGGGTCAGTGGCACACGTGACGACGATAGCAGAATCGATCGGAGGGGCTGCAATGGCTCAGAATCGGACAGCATGCACACACCTTGACCAGGTGCGTGACGTCACCCCGCGTACGCCGAACGGCTGCGAGGAGTGCCTACAAACTGGGAGTCGTTGGGTACATCTGCGGCTTTGCCTGGGCTGTGGCCACGTCGGCTGTTGTGATAGCTCGCCGAACCGACACGCCACACGGCACTTCCAGACCACCGAACACCCGATCATGCAGTCCTTCGAGGCCGGCGACGATTGGGGCTGGTGCTACATCGACGAGTTGATGCTGGAGCCGGCTCCATTGCCGGCGGCAGTGCGCTAGCAGCTCGTCAGAGAGGCCGCGTGGCTGCGCGTCAGCGGCTCACGGCACCTGCTGCACCGATACCACGGCGGATCCCAGATGCGCCCTGGCTACGGCCATGGAGATTCCACCATGACGTTGGTGCAGCAAGATGAGTCAGGGACGAACGGCCGCGCCGGCTGTGTCCACGGCCGGCGCGGCTTCGGGCTACGCCGCTGACGTGGCGGCTGCTTTGTCGGACCAGGTTCACGCGCCGGCGGGCTTCGGCAGGACGTCGTGATCGACCCACCGTTTTCCCTTCTGTTCGCTGATGATGTCGATTGCTACCCGGGCGCCATCGCCGGACGTCACGATGGTGTGGACGCTCACGCCAGCGGCGGTCCCGGCGGCCCATACGCCAGGCATGCTGGTCCGGCCCTGGGGATCGACGGCGATGACCTCGTTGATGCGGGGCTCGGTACCCGGCTTCGTCTCCAGGCCAGCCTTCCGGGCTAGATCCAGATTCGCGCCAATCGTCAGGAGTACCTGGCGGGCCTCGAAGCTACGGCCGTCTTCGGTGCTCAGGCCGAAGCCGTCGTCGCGGCGGTCCAGGCCCGTGACATCGGCCTTCACCCACTCCGCGCCGGCGTGCCTGGCCTGCTCCTCGCCGCGATCCACAAGGTCTGGACCGGTCACACCTTCCGGGAACCCGAGGTGATTGTTGAGCATGGCGCGCCGAGTCATCCCCTTGTCGGCGTCCAGCACGACGGTCTGTAGCCCGGCGCGCGCGGTAAACGTCGCCGCGCTCGCACCTGCCGGCCCGCCCCCAACGATGGCAAGGTCGTACATGTCTTAGCTCCTCCATGGTCTGACGTGTGGATCTACAGGCGCGAATCGCTCGCGCCTGCCTGGGAAACGATAGCTCGGCGGACCGCCCGACCTCGCGCGTGCCGCAACCAGCATCAGCGAGTGGCGCATCAGCGAGTGGCGCATCAGCGAGTGGCGCATCAGCAAATGATGCATCAGCAAATGATGCATCAGCGGCTCAGGTCCACTGCATTGATCTTGATGGGATGCAGCGTCACCACGACGCGGCTCTCACCGGCTCGATCCATTGCCCGAAGGTTCACGCCGTACTTCTTCCCGACCTTGTCGGCGAAGGCATACGAGTCATCCGGGCTCAGTTCAGCGCGCGCCCTGATCTCGATGTAGCGATGTGGGTTGGCGCGGTCGAGGATAAGGAGCGTGCACTCGGGGTGGGCACGGAGGTTCCGGGTCTTCTGCCGACTGGAGTTGAGCGACATGGCGAGCGTGTCGTCGTCGAGCAGAAACCAGAGTGCTGTGACCTGAGGATAGCCGTCCGGCCCAATGGTCGCCAGGATGGCGACGTCGGAGGTCAAGAGGTCTCGATGGGACTCGGGAACCGCGAGCATGATGGCGAGAACCTCCGGAGTGTCCGAGCCGGCCGTCATCGGCGATGCGGAGAGGCGCAGCGCAGAGCCGGACGCCGATGTCACCAGGCGTCGACCCCGATCGGCCATGTCCTGGCGCTTCCTGGTCGTCAGGGTACAGGCACCCTGTCTGGCGTCCTCGACCGCTCGGCTCGGGCAGCGCGTGCGCTGTGACCTACACGTGACAACCGTCGAACGGCCCCTGCAATTCCCGCATCGAGCCCCCGGGCTCCAGATCCAGGGCATCCAGGCTCTCGCCGCTCTCAAGTGGGGGGCGAGCGACGCGCGCAGGCCGAGGGCCGTCAATGCTCCTCAGCCCCGACCTGACCGTACTCCTGCCAGACTGCTTCGTCGCATCTCTACCGCCCGACTCACGACGCTCTGCACACCTGTCGTTGCCAGCGGCTGACACGCGCTCGACCACCCCCGGCTCGGGTCTCACAAAATGCTAGACATAATTCCTGCTACGGGCGGATGATGGTGATGTGGATGTATGCGGGGGAGGCAGAGCCATGCCAGAGTATCGGCGACATTCGTTCGTTCGGGCTGGCGACTGGCGCACGGTCGCCACGCTCTGGAACACCAACGCGATCGGCGTCTTTCGCTTGCCGGCCGGGGCCGAGATCAAGATCCGTTACGGAGATGGCTGGCCGATCGGGTGGGACAGCCAGCGGCAGACGCTCGACGGCCGGACTGACAGGGCCATCTCGGTTGGGGGATGGTCGATCTTCGTAGCGCGCATGCAGGTCCGGGTCCAGCATGACACGGCTGTCACCTGGCTGTACGTGGTCACCGGGCCGTAAAGTCTGACGGGTGACGCCGAGCGCTGGGCACGGCCACGTGCAGCCGGCCTGGGACCGAGCGGCCCCTCCAGCCGTTCAGCCTCCACGAGCCAGATGATGGCTCGAACCTGGCCGGGCGTCCCCATGTGCCGTGGCGATCGGTAGGCGCCGTAATGATCGGTAGATACCTACCGATCGTTCACCTCTTCCTGTGGGAGAGGCCACGCCCAGCGCGGATGAGGGTTCTCTCGTCACGAACCCTCGCCCACGCCACGGTCGGGTGAGCTTTCATCCCGGCCCTGTACCAGCGAGCGAGCGAAGAGCCGGTCGACGGCGCATCATCGGCCGCCGACTGGCTCCTCCCGTACCGTACGATGCGGCCGGGGCGGGATGCGGCTCAGCCCTTGACGGCGCCGGCCGCCAGCCCCTGAACGAGGAAGCGGTTCGCCACCGTGTAGAGCACCATGACCGGGATGGCCGCCATCACCGAGCCAGCCATCATCGGTCCCCAGAGATAGATGTCGCCGCGAATCAGGCCAGCCAGCCCGACTGGCAGAGTCCGGTACGTGTTCGAGGTGATGAACACCAGCGCGTACAGGAACTCGTTCCAGGCGAGGGTGAAGGTGAACACCGCCGCCGCGACGAGCCCGGGTGCGGCCATCGGGATCATGACGTGGCGCATCGCCTGAAGCCGCGTCGCCCCGTCGATGAGCGCGGCCTCCTCCATTTCCGCGGGGATCCCCTTGAAGTAGCCGATCAGCATCCAGGTGCAGAACGGGATCGCGAACGTCTGGTAGCTGATGACCAGCGACAACTGGCTGTTCAGCAGCCCGAGCCGCTGCATGATCATGAACAGCGGGATGAACAGCAGGCCGGCCGGGATCAGGTAAACGAACAGGATCGAGCGTGCGAGCGCTGCCCGGCCCGGGTAGCGCAGCCGGACCAGGCTGTAGGCGGCCAGCGTCGCCATGACCGTCGTCAGCGTCGTGGTGACCAGGGCGACGGCGATCGAGTTCGAGAGGTACAGCCCGAACTGCCACTTGTTGATGGCCTGCTCGAACTGGGCGAGCGTCAGTTTCGTCGGGAAGAACGACACCGACGTCCCATACATCTCGGCGTTCTCGGAGATAGATGAGCGGAGCATCCAGTACAGCGGAAGGAGGACGATGAACAGGTAGAAGGCGATCGTCCCATAGACGAGGATCTTCTTGACACGGGTCCGTGGCGAGCCGAACAGAGCGCGCGGCCTGGGCCGGACGGCCGGCGGCGCGACAGCGGGGGTCGTGGTCGAGCCGAGCATCAGGTTGCCTCCTCACCGCGATCCTGGAGGTAGCGCGTCAGGATGACGATGAGCCCGGCGAAGACCGGCATCGCCATCATCGCCGCTGTCGCTGCCTCGCCGATCCGTCCATTGCGGATGCCCTGGTCGTAGACCAGCATCGTGAACACTTCGGTCGCGTTCGACGGGCCGCCGCGCGTCATGATGAAGACGATGTCGAAGGTGTTCGCCGTCCAGATCAGGGACAGCATGCAGGTCACCAGCATGACGTGGCGCAGGCCGGGCATCGTCACATAGCGGAAGCGCTGAATCGCGTTTGCCCCATCGACCTCGGCGGCCTCGTACTGCTCGGCAGGGATGGCCTGCATGCCGGCCAGATAGGCGATGGCGAAGAAGGGGAATCCTTTCCAGATCACGACGCTCATCACCGCCGGCATCGCCCAGTGGATGTCGCCGAGCCAGGCAATCGGGGCGTCGATGATGCCGAGCGACAGCAGCGCCCAGTTGAACAGGCCGTTCTGATCGTCGTAAAGCCAGCGCCAGATCAGCCCGGCGACGAAGGCCGGGACCGTCCAGGGCAGGAACAGCAGCGCCCGGACGATGGTCCGTCCCTTGAAACTCTCGTTCAAGGCGAGCGCCATCGTCATACCCACGAATGCTTTGACGGCGACCGACACCACGGTCAGCAGGATGGTGTTCCAGATCATCAGGCCGAAGTCTGGCCAGCGGAGGATCCAGGCGTAATTCTGGAGGCCGACGAACTTCTCAGTCTGCCCGATCACCTTGTCGGTGAACGAGAGGTAGATGGCCCAGGCAGCCGGGTAGGCGATCAGGCCGATGATGAAGAAGAACGCCGGCACGAGCATCGCATAGCCGAGAACCCACTCGCGCTGGCGTGCCGTTAGCTGGCGGTAGCGGGTCCATTGGAATGTCGTCGTCTGCACGCTCACGGCAACCCCCTGACGAGCGAGCAGGCAGCGGGCCGTCGGCAGCGTCGGGATGGGACCTCGCGCTCGAGGGGCCGTGCCGAGGCGGGCAGACTCCCGCCCCGACGCCGACCCCGGCGCGCGCCGCATGCTCGACGCGCTGCTGGCGGCCTGGCCGCCTGCCTACTTGTACTTCGAGAAGACGTCCTCGGCGACCTTGGCTAGCTCGTCTAGCGCCTGCTCAGGGGACCACTTGTCGACGACCATCCGCGTCGCCGCCGAGATGAGCGGCTGGCGGTTTGCAAACTCCGAGTACGCGGGTGTCGGGGGGCCAGGATGCCCCTGGAGGACGCCGGTCTTTGCCGCATCCAGGAAGCCCTTGCGCTGGGGGTTCTTCCAGACTTCGTGATCTTCCATCCCCGAGACGGCCGGCGAGGGGAAGGCGAGGCCAACCCACTTGCGGTAGACGTCCTTCCCGTACAGGTAACGCAGCAAGTCTTTGGACAGGTCGACCTTCTTCTGATTGCCGGTCTTCATGACGGCAAAGCCATCGCGGACGTAGGCGGTGTTGAACTGGCCCTTCGGGCCGGCCGGGACCGCCGAGACGCCGATGTTCGGCAGCAAGGCCGGCTTGTTGTTGCGGAACCAGACGAGCGGGCTGGCCGGGTTGTGGATGAAGATGACCTTCTCGTCCTGAAGCGCCGTGTTGTTGCCAGAGTTGTCCCAGCCGGTGACGCCCGGCGGATACACTCCCAACTCCCAACTCGACTTGATGCGGTTGAGGAAGGCCAGCATCTCGGGTGTCTTGACGTTCAGCGACTTGCCGTCGTCTTTGACGACCGACGCGCCGTGATCGAGCATCATCAGGTTGAAGGTGTCCTCGGCGTCGGTGCCGGCCTTGTTGAACTGGAAGCCGACGCCGTACAGGTTGGGCGGGTTCTGGAGTTTCTGGGCCACGGTGAAGAACTCGTCCCAGGTCTTGGGCGCCTCCTTGAACCCGCCCGCATCGAGGAGATCCTTGCGATAGAGGATCAGGTTGCTATCGATCGAGTAGGGCATCGTCCACTGCTTGCCCTCTTTGGTCACCGTCCGCTCGGCTGGGCTGTAGAAGCCGCCCCACTGCTTCCCGATCTCGGCGTAGAGATCGCTGACGTCGGTGAAGATGCCGGCCGGATAGAAGACGGTGAACCGCCCGACGTCGACCTGTGAGATGTCCGGTAGCTGCTTGGACTCGACGGCGGCCTGGAGTTTCTGGCGGACGTTGTCGCCGGTCTCGCGGGTGATCTCGACCTCAACGTTCTTGGACTTCGCCCATTTCTGGATCTCTTCGGTCTGGTAATCATCTGAATCCGGGGCGAACGTCGCGTCGGTCCAGATCGTCATCTTGTCGCCGCCGCCAAGCCCCGGCACCATCCCGCAAGCGGACAGCGCTGGCGCCATCGCCAGTGCGCCGAGACCGAGCGCGGTCTTCCGTAGCAGCGCGCGACGTGCGGCCCCCCGCCGGGTCAACGCCGTTCCACGAGCTTCCGCGACCATACCAACGCCTCCCTAACGATGCTCCTCAACGATGAGGGTGACGCGCGCGCCACCGTGACGCGGCGTGACTCGGGCAGCCGTTCCGACCTCGTGTGAACGTACGGGGTCGGAACGGCCATCGGCAGGCAGACCAGGAGCCTGCCGATGCCGAAACCAGGGGCCTGAACTGCCAGGCGCGTAGATGACCGAGGCGCCAGGCTTGTGGCAGCGCCTCGACCAGTACGGGGCAACGGGGGGAGCGACATGCCGGCGCGCCTCGTGTCGTCGGCTTGTGGGGACGAAGCGGGCAGCGCGGGGACGGGGTGGGGAACTGGCGGCTGAGCGCAGCAGGGTCGGGGGCTGCAAGGGGCCACCCCGTCAAGGCCGGGCAAGCTACCCAGGCGAACCATCGCTGGTCTGCCGGCCTTTCACGAGCCTGTCTGGAATGCGCCTGCATCGAACCGGAGGCCATGCATCCTCGCACGGTCGCCAGAACGCCCGGTCGCCATGGCCGGGCACTCAGTGCATCTCGCCCGCGCTCACAGACGAGTCGCGCCGATGAATCGGCAGCGCAGGGCCAGTATAGCGGCCTGCTACCGTCTCGGACAGCGTTGCAAGGCACCGATCTGGCCGCGCCGGCCCACGATGCGACCGTGCTGACGAGTGGGGTAGGCTATCGGCAGTGCTGAGCCAACGAGGGACACGTCGGTCCGATACGCAGCATGGCGTTACGTGGCGGCCAGCGAGCGCGCTGCTGAACGTGCAGGGAAATGGGGTAGAACGATGAGTGCTGTCGAGCCGGGCGCACCGGCTGAGACGCTGACCGAGGAGCAGATCCTCGCACTGCCGACGTACGACTGGGACATCGCGCAGGTGGGGGACTCGGCGCCCCCGTTCACCTACGTGGTGACCGCGGCCAGCATCGCCGACTACTGCCTGGCCGTCCGCAACGAGAACCCGCTCTACCTCGACGAAGCGGCGGCTCGGCGCGGGCCATTCGGTGGAATCGTCGCGCCATCGGCCTACGCCATCAAGTGCTCGCCGCTGCGGCGCAACGAGGTGATGCATGCGCGGGGCTACGCTGCGCCCGAGGAGAAGGCCGAGTACCAGACCCCATACGCCAAGGCAGAACTGTTCCCGAAGCGGCCGATTCGCCCCGGCGACGAGATCACGTCGACGGTGTACCTGGAGGACAAGTACGAGCGGCGCGGAAACACGTTCATGACCTGGCGGGTCCGCGCGACCGATGCGCGAGGCGAGCCTGTCCACGAGTACACCTACACGATCATCTGGCGGCAGGCGCCGCGCGATCCGAACGCGCCGGCCGGGTCACGGGCGGCGCCGGCCGAGGAAGCGGCGCAGGTTGCACCCAAGGATGCTCTGCCGACGATCGTGAAGTTGGAGTCGCAGGAGGCGATCGATCGATACGGTGAGTTGACTCGGGTTCGGCCGCGTGTCGGCGCGAATCTCCACACCGACCAGGAATTCGCCCGCCGCACGATCTTCGGCGGGACCGCCAACATGGGTGTGGCGACGCTGGCCTACTGCTCGGAGGTGCTCGAGCAGGCATTCGGGCCGGCGGCGGTGCTCCGGCCGGGCGCACGCATCGAGTACAAGGGCATCCGTCCGATCCGCGCCGGCGACGAGATCACGCTGCATGGCCGGATCGTCGAGCGCCGTACGGACGCCGTCGACTGCGAGATCCGCGTGGTGGCTCAGGACGGCACCCTGCGCGGCGTCGCGACCGCGACGGTCGTCCCGGACTGAGCGGGAGCGCTCCTGCCACCACGCTTCTGCTGAGGCCGACCTGCCATCACCGTTGAGATGCGATCGAGGCGGTCCGACACTCACGTACCCGCCCCGGATAGCACGTCGACAGTGACCGCACCCCGCGCCAGGTTGCGCGGGCGGGGCCGATACGCCGGCCCCGCCCGCAACGAGTAACCGATGGATACGGTTGACGCCTGGACAGTTGCGCCTACGTCGACACCAGGGCGAATCTCTCCTGCGCCCGCGCCAGGACGCAGGAGATGCCACCGGGATGTGGGTTTAGATCACGACGATTGAGTGCCCCGGCGCCGTGGGCGTTGTCGTCACGACTGGCGCCGGCTCGGTCCTTGGGCGTGCCATCGTCGGAGGTACGAACAGGACCGGCACGGTGGCGGCGGCTAGCGTGCCGAGCGCCACGTCGCCGATGGCGAGCCGCTTTGGGCCGCCCACGCCATGCGTCGCCATGAGGATCAGGTGAGCGTCCTCCTCAGTCGCGAGCCGCGCGATCGTCTCAGCCGGGTAGCCGATCTCGGCGTGCATGGGGATGACCGCGCGCCGCCTCACCGTCACGCCGCTCCGTGATGGGAGGCTCCGGATGGCCTTGTCCAAATACCGCTGGACACGCGCCGGGGCCACGCCGGGCGTAGCGCCGTTGCCAATGCTCGGCACCGCATGGCACTCCGGGCACGCCGGACCATGTGGCTCGATGTAGTCCTCGCCCTCGACGACGCGCATGAGCGTCAGGTCGAGCCCCAGCCCGATCCCGACTGCCAGGCCAGCTTCGGCGAGTGGCGAGCCATCGAGCGGGACCAGGGCATGTAGCCGCGTCTGGCCGGGCCAGGATGGGCGGCCGGCCATCGGCACGAACAGGACCGGTACATCGGCTCGCCGCATCACCGCGTTGGCGACACTGCCGAAGACCTGGCGGCCGAGCCCGCCCCGCCCGTGCGTCGCCATCACGATCAGGCCGGCCGCGTTCTCACGCGCCAGGTGCAAAATGACGTCCGCGGCCGGTCCTTGCCGAGTGACGACCTGAACCGCGATCCCGTCGGCGCGGAGCCGGCCGGCGATCTCATCTGTCGTCGCGCGGGCGTTCGCCAACGCTGCTGGTGCGGCGCCCGGTGCCTCGGTGCCATCCGGAGGGAGCGCCCGCGCAAGCACGACCGTCGCGTCATCGCAGCGGGCCAATCGGGCGGCGAAGGGAAGCGCCCGCTCGGCAAGGGACGAGCCGTCGAGAGGGACCAGGATGGTGGTGAACATCGTGCCGTCCTTTCCGAACGTCTCACAAGCGGGGCCGTCGCGGCCTCGCCCACCACCATCGTCCCCCTCTCACTGCATGAGGGGATGGTACGGTTCACCCGGGTTCATCGGGACGTTCGTCACCTGCTGGAGACGTTACGAGCGGTTCGTCCCTACCCGCCGTCCCGTCTCGTCGCCCCTACCCGCCGATCCCTGCCTGTTGGCCCTGCCTATCGGCGTACGTGCGAGGGTACGTCAGGGTTCGTCTCGCTGGGGACCAGCGGACGGCGTCTCGGCCCAGGCCATCCTGGCGACTCTGCCGTTGGCTGCTGGAACTCGGCGCGCCCCACTGGACGGAACAACAGGTCGAACGCGAGCCAGACGGTTCGTGTAAACGGGAAGAACAACAGCGGCAACGCGATCATCAGAACCGCCGAGCCCCATTGCAGTGCCGCCCAGGGAGGCGTCGGCCAGGTCAGGTAGAGCAGGCCGGCGAACGCACCGGCCCAGATTCCCTCGGCCACCATGATGTTGAGCGTCATGGCGCCGAGGAAGTAGCCGTCGCCCTCGCGCTGGAGCGGCACCCCGCAGCCTGGGCAGCGCGGCATGAGCGTCAACCAGTTCTCGAACACCCCACGGCTCGCACAGGCCGGGCACCGCAGCACGACCGCTCGTGAGAAGAGGATCAGCATCTTCCCGAGGAACGAGCGCTCGAGCGGCTTGCCAGTAATCGGATCGATGGGCCGGGGTCGAGGCATGGAGCCGGTGCTCCTCGCTCCGCCAGCGCAACCGAGCGCTACAGCAGGACGGTGATCGTGATGACCAGGCCGGCCACACCGAGCGACAGGATCGTCATCCACACGAGAATCCAGAGGTTGGGTGGATTTCGGGGACGCATGTACGGGTGTGGCTCGCCGGGCAGGCGGCGCACTCGCTCAGCGGCGGGAAACGCGGCATCGAAGCCCGGGGGCGACGTGTCAGTATCCAGGTCGGTCACACGATGACTATACCACTGAGCCGAGAGTAGGGAGCCGAGAGCAGCGCGCGGCGAGAGATGAACGGTCAGCCGGGAGTGGTCGCGGGTACGGAGCGGGCGAGAGGCGCGCGAGGCTGCGGGAGGTCGCCCAGAGACCCGCCTGAAGCGAGTGCCAGCCACTCGGCCGTATGGCCGCGGCTTGCGGTATCCATTCTTGAGGAATAGAATCAAGCTGATTCTATTCTTTCGGAGTGCTGGTGCCGGAGCAGCTCGTTCCGAACGTGGTCGCGGCGGTCGACGTCGTGCTGTTCACCGTCCGCTCGGATACGCGTGTCGACGATGCCTGGCAGGTGCTGCTCGTGCGGCGCGACGACGAGGCCTTCGGCGGGCGCTGGTCCCTACCTGGGGTGCTGCTACGCGTCGAAGAGACCTTTGACGAGGCGGCCCGCCGCGCCCTCCAGAGCAAGGCCGGTCTCGACGCCGAGGACTGGTACCTCGAGCAGCTTGCGACGTTCGGGCGTCCGGACCGCGACTCGCGTGGACGGGTCGTCTCGGTGGCACACGTCGCGCTCGTCCGCACCGATGAGCTCGTCTTGCAGCCGGGCGGACACATCCTTCAGGTTGACTGGTTCCCGGTCTCGGCGCTGCCATGGGGAGCGCTGGCGTTCGACCACGGCGACATGCTCAGGATCGCTATCGACCGTGTCCGGAGCAAAGTCCGCTACTCGTGGGTGGCGTTCCAACTGCTACCCGAGAAGTTCACGTTGCCGGAGTTGCGGGCCGTCTACGCTGCTATTCTCGATCCGTCGCTCACCCGCCTGAACACCAGCAACTTCAAGAAGGCGTTCGCGGCGCTCTTCACCACCGGCGCCCTCGTGGCGACCGGCGAGCGCGCCCTGGCCGACCGCCCCGGCCGGCCCGGCGAGCTGTACAGCTTCTCGGGGCCGCTCTCCGGCACCTGGCGGCGGGAGCTTCGCTGGCTCGGGGGCGTCACACCATGAACGGCCTCACGACGTGCGCGGGCGCGAAGGCGGTTCGGGTGCGGCCACTGTCCGGCGAATCTCGCCTATCTACCCAGGACCGATCAGCGACGATGACGAGTTGTCGTTCAATCATCCTGAACCCGCCAGGAGCGATCCTGCACTGTCATTCAACGCTCCAGAGCCGGCCTCCGGCGGACACGAGCCGCCGGCCGGCTGCCCCGGGGCGACGACTGCGCCCCCGCCGGTACGGCGTCGTGCCGCGCCGAGCTTCGAGGAGGTCACCTCTATGACCTCGATTCACGCGGGCGCTCAGCCCGTTCGTTCGTCGCAGACGTCGCACGACGTCGCAGGCACCGACCCGCCCGCCGGCGCGAGCCTGCCGCGTACCGACGCCGTCGAGGCCATTATCCGCCTTGCGCTCGGCGAAGACGTCGGGCGTGGCGACATCACTACCGAGGCGACTGTCGCACCGGACACGATGGCGGTGGCCGAGATCGTCCAGAAGCAGGCCGGTGTCCTCTGTGGCTTACCTGTGGTCGAAGCCGTCTTTGCGGCCGTCGATCCCCGCGTGCAGGTAACCCGGCTCGCCGAGGAAGGCTCCTGGGGTGAGCGGCGAGTGGTCGCCCGGATCGAGGGGCCGGCCCGCGGCATCTTGACCGGTGAGCGGACGGCGCTGAACTTCCTTCAGCGGCTAGCGGGTGTGGCCACGATGGCGCGCCGCGCGGCCGAGGCGGTCGCTAGCACGAAGACCGAGGTGCTGGACACGCGCAAGACGACGCCCGGCGTACGGATCCTCGAGAAGTACGCCGTGCGGGTCGGCGGCTGCCGGAATCACCGGACCGGCCTCGACGACGCCTTCCTGATTAAGGAGAACCACATCCGTGCGGCCGGCGGGATCACGGCCGCCGTGCACCGTGCCAGGGGGCGGGCCGGCCCGACCCAGCGCATCGAGATCGAGGTCACGAACCTCGACGAACTGGACGAGGCCATCGCGGCCGGCGCTGAGATGGTCCTCCTCGACAACTTCGTGTCCCCGCCACCGCCCGTGACGACGCCGGGCGCTACGCCGATTGTGGACGTCTCGCGGCTGCGCGAGGCCGTCGAGCGGGCGGCCGGGCGGGTCATTCTGGAAGCCTCGGGCACGGTGACGCTCGCGACGCTGCCAGCCATCGCGAGCACCGGCGTCGACTACGCCTCGATGGGCGCGCTGACCCACTCGGCCGGCTCGCTCGACTTTTCGCTTGACTTCTCGCTGGGGGTGGTATTGTGACCATCGACCTGCCGATTCTGGCGCCGACTGACGAGCCGGCGCTGAGCCCCGCCGAAGTACTTGCGCTCCAGGCCGAGGTTCGCGCCCTTGCCCGGACCCGGAACGCGGTGATCCTGGCCCACAACTATCAAGTACCGGAAGTTCAGGATATCGCCGACTTTGTGGGCGACTCGCTCGGGCTAGCCCGCGAGGCGACGCGCGTCTCGTCCGACACGATCGTGATGTGCGGCGTCTACTTCATGGCCGAGACCGCCAAGATCCTGAACCCCGAGCGGACCGTGCTCCTCCCAGACGTCGAGGCCGGCTGCTCGCTGGCCGATGCGGTCACCGCCGAGGACGTCCGGGCGTGGCGGGCTGAGAACCCGGGCGCGGTCGTCGTGAGCTACGTCAACACGACCGCCGCCGTGAAAGCCGAGTCCGACTATTGCGTCACGAGCGGCAACGCCGAGGCCGTCGTGCGGGCCATCCCCGAGGATCGGACCATCCTGTTCCTGCCGGACTTCTTCCTGGGGACGTGGCTCCAGAAGCGGCTTGGGCGGAAGAACATGAAGGTCTGGCTCGGCGAGTGCCACGTCCACGCCGGCATCCGCCCGGACGAGCTCCAGGCTCAGCGCGAGAGCCACCCGGACGCGGATTTGTTGATCCATCCAGAGTGCGGCTGTAGCAGCCAGTATGTCTACGGGCGCGACAGCGGCATGCTCTCGCCGGAGCGGAGCTACATCCTCTCCACTGAGGGGATGCTGAGGCACGCCGCGTCGAGTCAAAGCAGCGCGTTCCTGGTGGCAACCGAAACGGGCATCCTCCACCGGCTCCGCAAGGAGATGCCGGGTAAGACGTTCTTGCCGGCCGACCGCGCGGCCGTTTGCCGCTACATGAAGCAGATCACGCTCCGAAAACTCCACGCGACGCTGCGCGATATGGCCCCGGCCATCGAGGTGGACCCGGCCATCAGCGCGCGGGCCAGAATCTCGATCGACCGGATGCTAGCGATCGCGTCGTAACGGCCGGCGTCACGGCAGCCGGAGCGTCCGTGCATCGGCCTACCCCGGCATATCGTGGCAACGGCCGCTTGCCTGGTGGTGTCTGCGCGCGAGACGGCCACGCGGCTTCATGCTCGAAGCCGCGTGGTACGCTTCCTCGGGCGGATCGTGCAGCCGGACGGGGAGCCGATGATCGACAGGCTGCGCGCATCGCCGCCCGTCAACGCGCGCCAATACCTGCCACCTCCGCCGGCGCTGGCCTTTGTCAAGGTGCCGGAGCCGCACAGCGTGAAGAATCGCGTCCACATGAACTGCGGTGCGGACGACCGTGAGGCCGCGGTCGAGCGGCTGATTGGCCTTGGGGCGACGCGCGGCGAGATCCACTCGATGTACGGCATGACCTGAACGGTCCTTCAGGATCCGGAGGGCAACGAGTTCGGCGTCGGCCAGGAGCCGAGCGCGAGCTGACGCGAGTTCACGGCTCTCGCTCTCTCTGTCCAAGGCAGTCGCTATGCCCGGCGCGCTGATAGCCAGGCGCTTGCCGAACTACGCACCTATTCCAGAGTGCACCCGAATGATGAATTTCGCTATTTCTATCTACGATCGCATAATTCTATACTGTCTGCATAGATCAAGATACAGACAAAAGCATACATCAGATGAAGATACGCCGTAATCGAATGTTAGATTTTATCGAACTCCAAAAAATCCACAACCATAAGAGGGTTGATTTTTTGTGTCCTATCGGCTATCCTGCGCGCAACACGCAC
Source organism: Chloroflexota bacterium (assembly GCA_020845495.1). Next base: position 27,566 of record JADLFM010000238.1, on the reverse strand, counting down.
TGTTCCTTTCGGGAGCGCTCATGCTCTATGCTTTACGGCCCCTTGCGCAGCGTCTAAAACTGCCTGGTATCGCGCTAGTACTCGGCCTCGCACTCCTGTTCGCCGGGCCGCCCGCGGCCGCGCGAGCCGCGACGATTACCGTCACCACAACGGGCGGCACCATTGCTCCGGACGGTAGTTGCTCGCTCCACGAGGCGATCATAGCGGCGAACCTGGATGCCGTCATGAACGAGTGCGTGGCTGGTTCTGGGACGGACACGATCGAGTTCCACATCCCTGGCAGCGGCGTCCGGACCATCACAGTCGAGTACCCCCAGCTTCCCCAAATCACCAGTCCGATGACCATCGATGGCTGGTCCCAGGGAGTCTTCGACGGGACTCCAGGTTATGCCGGCCCGCCGACGATCGCGATCACAGGCGGCGCCGCGTCCCCTACAGTAGATGGGATCACCATCCGGAGCTCGAACACTACCGTTCGCGGGCTGAGCATCCGCGGCTTCCCCCGCTGGGGTATCTCGGTTAGTGCGGTGAGCAACGTCGTACTCCAGGGGAACTACGTCGGCGTCCTCCCCGACGGCTCGACCTTGTCTCAGAACTGGGGCGGTATCGCGCTCGTCGGATCGCGCCAGGTCACGATCGGCGGAACCGGCACAGGGGAAGGCAACGTCGTCGCCGGGAATCAAGGTGGCGTGCCCGATCCCGCACTGGGGCAGATCAACCTGACCAATGTCTTAGACGTCACGATCCAGGGGAACCGCATCGGCACTAACAGCAGCGGCACCGCGGCCCTCCCAGCGATCTCGAACGGCATCGCGAGCACGGGGAGCACCAACGTCACGATCGGAGGGGTGTCGACGAGCGCGCACAACATCATTGGGGGCGCCACGGGTGTCGGCTACCCAGAGTTGAGCGGGGTCACGATCAACTCTGGGACCGGGCACACTATCCAGGGCAATGCTATTGGCGTCGGCGCTGACGGCTTGACGCCGACGCCCAACCAGCGAGGCATTACCGTTGCTGGCGGGACCGGCACCCTCATCGGAGGGACGGGCAGCGGTGCGGGCAATACGATCCGGGATAACGTCGCGGGAGTCGTGGTGACAGGCGCCGCCACGACTGTCCAGATTCTCGGCAACCAGATCTTTAACAATTCCGTATTCGGGATCGACCTGGGCAACGATGGTCTCACTGCGAACGATCTGGGCGATGTAGATAGCGGGCCGAACGCCCTCCAGAACTACCCGGCGCTCCAGAGCGCCTCCACGTCGAGCGGCGGCACGACCGTGAGCGGCACGCTCAACAGCACCCCGAATACGACGTTCCGGATCGAATCGTTCAGGGCGCAGTCTTGCCTGGCTCCCGGCGGTCAGGGGCAGACCCTGCTCGACAGCTTTACCGGCACGACGGACAGTTCGGGGAATCTGACGTTCGCCAGGTCGGGGCTTGCGACTGTTCCGGTCGGAGGGTTCGTTACAGCGACCGCGACGAATACCTCCGCCGGCGTCACGTCTGAGTTCTCCCCCTGCCAAACGGTCGTCCAGCCCAACGTCGTCGTGGCTCCGGCTGCCGGGTTAGTGACGACCGAAGCTGGCGGTACCGCCACCTTCACCGTGGCGCTTACCTCCATTCCGGGCGCAACGGTGACGATTCCGGTCCGGGTGTCTGACTCGACTGAAGGGGTCGTCAGCCCAGCCACTCTCACCTTCCAGCCAGACCTGACGGCGCTCACCCCCCAGACCGTAACCGTCACCGGCCTCGACGATGCAATCGCGGACGGGGCCGTGGCGTACACGGTCGTGCTTGGCCGGGCCATGAGCGGTGATCCGGAGTACAACGGCTTCACTCCGAGCGACGTCGCGGTCACGAATCAGGACAACGACGGTACGCCAACTCTTGCAGTCGGGAACGCCCAGGTGGCCGAGGGCAACAACAGCACCATGGCACTGCGGTTTCCGGTCACCCTCACCCCGGCGAGCAATCAAGTCGTGACCGTGCAGTACGCCACCGCCGATGGCACCGCGATAGCTGGCCAGGACTACCAGGTGGCGAGCGGCACGCTGACGTTCCAGCCGGGCGAAACGAGCCTGCTGCTCGTGGTGCTAGTCATCGGTGATACCGTCGTCGAGGGCAACGAGACGCTCACCCTGACCCTCTCGAATCCGAGCATCGGCGCCGTGCTCGGCACGGCCACCGCCACGGGCACGATCGTCGACGACGAGGGCGCCCCAACGCTGTCGGTCAGCGGCGGGCAGGTGGAGGAGGGCGATAGTGGCACGACGCCGCTCGCCTTCACCGTCACGCTCATGGGAACCAGCAGCCAGGCGATCGCCGTCCAGTATGCGACGGCGGATGGCACCGCGACGGCCGGCCAGGACTACCAGGCGGCGAGCGGCACGCTGACGTTCCAGCCGGGCGAAATCAGTCACACGGTGAACGTGCTCGTCATCGGCGACACTGACGCCGATGGGGACGAGACCTTTAGCCTGACGCTCTCCAACCCGACTGGCGGCGCGGTGCTCGGCACGGCGAGCGCCACCGGGACGATCTTCGACGACGAGGCCAGCGCCTGGATCACCGACGTGACGATCGTAACCAACCCGGATGGGTCGCATACGCTCCACTTCCTGGTAGAGATGCCTTCGCCGGGTGGCCAGACGCTCACCTTCACCTACACCATCTTGCTCGGCGACGACCCGGGCGCTACCACCACGACTGCATCCCGATCGGCGGCGACATCGCGGGGAACAACATCGCGGGGGACGATGGCTGACGGCACGACCGTCGCGACGGGCACGGTCACGTTCCAGCCGGGCGAGACGAGCCAGCCAGTCGTGGCGCCACTTCCGGCGAACGCAAGCGGCTGGCTCACGATCGTCCTCAGTGGACAGGCTGGTAGAACGGTCGATGAGAAGCAGGTAAGCCTGGAGCCGACGCCTGCTCCCGAACCAACAGTGAAGCCCCAGACGGACGACGACGACAAGCCGCGCCGCCGGACCGAGACCGAGCGGCAGCAGGACCAGCGCACCAACCAGTACGGGCTGGACCAATACCGCACCGAAGGCAACGTCACGGTCGTCGAGCGGACCTCGGATGGCGCCAACCTGCGTGCGACCATCGCACTCGGTCGGGGCGAGACGCTGGTGGTACAGGTCGCCTGCACGCGAGGCCAGTGCCCGGATATCCAGGTTGGGGACTACCTGGAAGCCGAGGGCGAGCAGGGTGGCCGCGAGGAGCAGGGCCGCTTCATCGCCACTGATGTCACCGTTCGGCGGGGCGGCCAGCGCGTCCGCTGACGTTCGCCTGCTCCGCTTCTGCGCCGCGTCGTAGTCCTGGCTTTGCACTGGCTCCTTCGGCGTCCTGGAGACGCTGGAGGAGCCAGTTTCATCGTGCGAGCCAGCCTGGTTGCCGCGGTCAGCACTGTATCAATGAAGCCGTCATGCCGAGGCTAGTCCCCGGCGGCGAGGCGAGCGGTATCTACGGGAGCGCGTCGACGATAGAGCCGCCGGTGTCCACCGCCGTGTCCTCACGCCTGTATCCTCACCCCGGTGACCTCAGTGGTAGTCGTGCGACGGAACGGCTCGCGCGGCTGTCCCAAGTCCGCCGACCCCTTCCAGCGCCTCGAACGGCCACGCTCGGCGCGCCAGGACGTTCGTGGTGCCGTCCTCGCGCTGGAGCACCCCCTCGATCACCAGCAGCGGCTCGCCGCGCAGGATACGGGTCTGCTCGCGGTAGACTCGCGGCTGCACGATCACGTTCACCAGACCTGTTTCGTCCTCGATCGTCATGAACATGAATTCTTTCGCCGTCTCGGGCCGCTGCCGGCAGATCACGATCCCGCCGACCCGGACCAGCCCGGATCGCCGCTGCTCCAACTCGACGGCCGACAGGACGCCCTCCACGCGGAGGCGCGGACGATAGAATTGGATCAGGTGACGATCCGGCGAGAGCCCGAGGCCAGAATAGTCGGCGCGCGTGGCCGCCCAGGCGTCCATGGCTGGGAGATCCGCGCGCTCGGCGAGCTCGTCGGCGAGGCCCGGCAAGTAGCTCGGACCGCTGAGGCCGGCGAGCTCGCCGGCCCGCCAGATCGCCGCCCGCCGCTCGTCGAAGCGCAGGAACGCGCCCACCTCGGCCAGTCGCTCGATGGCGTCGCGGTCGAGGCCGGTCCGACGGGCGAAGTCGGCGAGCGAGCAGTACGGGCCGTTCGTTCGCTCGCGCTCCAGCACCGCGCGGGCGTGCGCTCCCAGCCCCTTCACGAGCGTGAAGCCCAGCCTGAGCGCTGTCCTGGGAGCTCCCTCACCCTCGGAGGCTGACGCGCGACACTCCCATTCGCTGGCGTTCACGTCGATGGGTAGGATGCGGACGCCGTGGCGGTGGGCATCCCAGACCAGGGTGTGCGGCGCGTAGAAGCCCATCGGCTGGCAGTTCAGCAACGCGGCGTAATACTCGGCCGGATAGTGGAGCCGCAGCGTCGCCGAGACGAGCGCCAGATGGGCGAACGGATAGGCATGGGCGCGGGGGAAGCCGTACCCGGCGAACCCGATCACCATCTGCCGGATCTCCTCGGCCAGGGCCAGCGGGTGCCCACGAGCCAACATCCGCTGCACGAGATCCTCGCAGAGCGCGTGCATGTGGTCGTAGGAGCGCTTGTGGGTCATCGCCCGCCGAAGTTGCTCGGCCTCGCCCAGCCCGTAGCCGGCCACGATTGTGGCGACCTGCATCACTTGCTCTTGCCAGAGTAGGACGCCCTTCGTCTGCTCCAGGGCTGGCACGAGGTCCGGATGGGGATAGCTGACCTTCTCCTTGCCGGCCCGCCGCCGCGCGATGTGCTCACCGGCGCCCGTTGCGCCGGGGCCAGGCCGGATCGCACCGACGCTGATAGCGACGTCGTGGAGCGTTCGTGGCCGGAGCTTCGGCAGGAAACTGACCTGAGCGCGTGACTCGATCTGGAACAGCCCGATGGTGTCGCCGGCACAGAGCATGTCGAACACCCGCTCGTCGTAGCGGAAGCCATGCAGGCTCGGACGAGGCTCGCCGCGCGCCTCGATCGCTCGGAAGCAGCGCGAGACGACGGCCAGCATCCCCAACCCGAGCAGATCCATCTTGATCAGGTTCACGTTGAACTGCTCGGCGAGGAGCGCCAGATCGTCCTTGTCCCAGGGGATAATCGTGCGGCCCGGCATCCGGGCCGGCTCGGTATGCACGACCTCGTGGAGCGGACGTGCGGAGATGACCATGCCGCCGACGTGGATCGAGAGGTGACGGGGCGTGTCGAGCAGTTGGCGGGCGAGTGAGACGAGCAGCGGCATGACGCCACCCTGCCCCGCCGCCCCTGGCTTCACTCCTCCGGGCTTCGCTTCGCTGGACCTCGATCCCGCTCGCGCTGCACCCTCCTCTACTGAGTCGGCGGGTGTTCCTGAGGAGGCGTCGTCGTGCAGCAGCAGCCCCTCCAGCGACCGGTGGTCGTACAGGTCCACCGTCTTCGCCAATGCATCGATCTGGTGCTGTGGCAGCCCGAGCGCGAACGCCACGTCGCGAACGGCGCTGCGGGTACGGTAGGTATTGACCTCGCAGACCATCGCCGCGCGGCCCCGTCCATACTGTGCGTAGACGTACTGGATCACCCGCTCGCGGTCCTCGTGCGCGATGTCCAGGTCTATATCCGGGTACTCGCCCCGCTCTGGCGAGGCGAACCGCTCGAAGAGTAGCCCGTGCTCTAGCGGGTCGATCGGGCAGAGGCCGAGGCAGTAGAGCAGCACCGAGGCCGGCGCCGAGCCGCGCATGCTGACCAGGATCTGTTCGCGGTGGCAGAAGTCCACCACGTCCTTGAAGACCAGCAGGTAGCCGGGCAGGTCGAGCTGCTTGACGATCCCAAGCTCATGGATGATGCGATCCTGGAGCTTCGGCGTGATCCGGCCGTAGTAACGTTGTGCACCCTTCCAGACCTCCCCGACGAGCACCTCGTAGGGGTCTTGCCCCGCCGGGATGACGTCCGGGCGGGGGAACTCGTAGCGCAGATCGGCGAGATCGAAGGTGCAGGCCGTCGCGATCTCGACCGTTACTGCGATCTCCTCGGGGGTGTCTCGGAACAGCCGAGCCATCTCGGCCGCGTCTTTCAGGCAGCGCTCGTGATTCGGCGCCAGCAGCGGCGGGCGGTCGCCATCTGGCTGCGCCGCGCGCTCCAGCGGCACTCGGTGACGGATCGCCGTGACGACGTCGTGGAGCGGTGCGCGGTCCTTCGTGGCGTAGGCAACGTCGTTCGTCGCGACACAGCGCAACCCGAGCGCCTGTGCCGCCCGGCGCAACGTCGCGTTCGCTGCCTCCTCACCCGGCACCAGGTGGCGGCGCGTCTCGACGAAGACCCGGTCCCCCCCGAACAGAGCGCGATACGCCGCCAGCCCCTCCAGCAGCACCGCCCCTGGCCGCGCAGCATTTCTGTCAGCGCTACGTCGAAGCGGGATCGGGGCGCCCCTCACCCCCTGGCCCTCTCTCTCACACGCGGGAGAGGGGACCGAGGGGTGAGGGGGATCGGGACGCACGAGCGCGATCAGGCCGGCCGTGCACCCGTCCAGGTCATCGAGCGGAATCCACGGCTCCTCGTGCCGCGAGGCTGTGCGCCGCGCCGACGTCGCCCCGCGTGGTGAACGGGCGGAGAGGCGATCGCTGTGGTGGGCGCGATCGATCAGCCAGCAGAGGTTTCGGTACCCCGCCAGATTCTGGGCGAGCAGCACGATCCGCTCGCCGTGCTCCAGCAACACTTCGGCGCCGACGATGGCGCGCGGCGAGGGAAGGCCGCGCTCGGCTCGCGTCTTCGCGGCGGCGGCGAAGCGCACGATCCCGTACAGCCCGTGATGGTCGGTCAGCGCGAGCGCTGGCAGCGCGAGCTCGGCTGCTCGCTCGACCAGCGCCTCAGGGTCAGACGTACCGTTCAGGAACGAGAACGTGCTGTGACAGTGCAATTCGACGTATTCAGGCGACGATAGGGCACTCATAGCCGCGGTGGCCGATCCTCATATCAATCCCGCGCGGTCGCGTCGTATTTGGTGAGTCCGACACTCCCGGTGGCGAGCCGCAAGTACGACACGGCCAGGAGTGGTCGGTATCAGTCGAACGTCCCGAGGATGGACCAACGATCCTCCAGTCGATCGTGGATCAGCCAGTGCGCCGCGCCATCGGACGTGACGACGTGGTAGGTGTCTCGAGCGATCGGCACGGGTGACCACGATTCGAGCAGCCGCCAGGGGCCAGCCGCCCGCACGATCCGCCGGACCCGCCCTCCGCGCCGGATCGAGGCCGAGCGACGCCGCCCGTTGGCCGTCATGCCGCCGCGCTCCACCTCGACTGGCTCCGGCTCGGCCGCCAGCCAGAGCGCTGACGACTGCGTCTCGGCGGCTGGACGGTTGGCCGATGACGTTGACTTGGACGTAGGTGATCCGGTCAGCGAAGCCGCGTGCCATCGGAACGCCGCCTCCGGCCGTCGCGCAGTACATAATTCGGCCTGCCGTACGGCCGGCTCGCCCCAGCGCGCTTGCAAGCGGGCCAGCACACGCTGCGCCGCCAGAAGCTGCTCGGGGCGCGGCAGACGACCATCCGCACCCGGTAGGAGCGCCAGTTGCCGGCCACCGAGCGGGACTAGCTCCTCGGCCTCGACGGCGATGCCGCGCACCCCGCGCACCGTCCCGGTCACTGGATCTCGGAACGCCTCCGGCCGTAGCCCCTCGACATGCCAGCGGAGATGCTCGAGCAGCCGCGCACCGCCGGCCGCCGGCTCGGCCAGCCGTACCAACGCCACGAACGATCGCCCACCCCCACTGCCCCCGTCCTCGCGGCCTCCGTCCGAGGATGGCCATCCCCGCTCGTCGCCCCGACTCCCGGCCCCAGGCGCGTCGACTCCAGATACCGGTTGCCTCCCGCGCTCAGCGCCCGACGATTGCGTGTTGTCAGTACCTTTCTCGGCGTGACGCCCGGTACTGACGCCGATGTCCCAGGTTTCCCCGCCCTCCTCGAACTGCCAGGTGACCCGTAGCCGGCCACACCCGAGGCCGTGATGACGGAGACGCACGCTCAGCCGATCGGCCAGGCACTTCAGCAGGAATGCCAGCCGATCCAGATCCCACTCGACCCACTCCAACTCCAGGGCATCGCGGAGTATCAACGGAGCCGGGCGTGGCCGGAGCGGCGCACCGTCCAGGCCGGCTGCCAGCGCACGTGCCGCCACCCCATCCGGGCCGAAGCGATGGCGGAGCGCGTTCACCGGTAGGCGAGCAAACTCCCCAAGCGTCTCGACGCCGAGGTGCGCAACGCGCTCGCGAGCTTCAGGTGGCAACGGCAGCATCCCAGCCGGCAGCGGCGCGAGAAAGCGCCTGTCCCCACCAGGCGCCACAACTCTCCCCTCACCCCCCGGTCCCCTCTCCCCCGGGGGGGAGAGGGGACCGGGGGGTGAGGGCTCTCCCGGGCTGGGGGGTGAAGAAGCACCCATCCGGGCGGCCAGCCACGCCGCGTACCGCCCATCCGCGATCCCCACCCGCACCAGATGGCCCGTGCGCTCGGTGATGTCGCGCACGATTCGTTGCCCGAGGTGCATCTCCGAGCCGTAGAGCACGTCCAGCCCGGTGCCATCGAGAAAGACGGCGTAGCGCGCCCGCGCGTCGAAGCGGATCGGCAACGGCACGCCCTCCGGCACCTCGCTCCATTCGACCGTCGGGCTCACTTCGGCCAGGGCGTCGAGGATCGGGGCGAAGGCCCGCGCGAAGCGAGGCGGATCATCTGCGCGGTACGCGATGTCGGGCCACTGTAGCTCAGCCTCACGCAGCGCCATGCCCGGACGCGGCCAGCCTCCCGAAGTGCCCCTATCGTCCGGCGCCGGGCACTCAACCAGCCGACGCAAACGTCCGCTCGGCGTGAAGATCGCGATCGGCCGGCCGCTCGGATCCGGCCGCTCCCGCCGCTCCACGTCCGAGCGGAATCGCGGTAGCCAGACACAGATGGTCCGCCTCCGGGCATCGCCCGTCGCCGAAGCCACCGTCGCCGAAGCCACCGTCGCCGAAGCCACCGTCGCCGAAGCCACCGTCGCCGATGCCACCGTCGCCGATGCCACCGTCGCCGATGCCACCGTCGCCGATGCGCTCATCGCCCGCCTGCCCGTCCGCCCCGCGCGACGGCCCCAGGATCCAGGGCCGATGCTGTACCAGGGAAAGCTCCCACTCCTGGCCGCCGGCCATTCCCCGCAGCCGCTCGGCGCGGACCTGCGAGCGCGCCCCCGCTAGTTCGCCGTCCCGCCAGAGCCACTCGCAGCCGATCACGCGCAGTCGGGCATCCGCTGTCGCGAGCGTTGTCTGAACGACCCCATTCGTTTCGGCCCGCTCTCGAGGGCGCGCCCGAGTGTCCGTGACCAGCGCCAGCAACACCGTGTCCGAGCGTGTTGCCAGCGTCGCCAACCGGGACGCTTCCAGCCCGCTCACCCGTGCCCGTGCGTCGAGCGGCCAGAGCACGGCGTCGAACCCCGCGCTTCCGAGCAATAGCGTTACTGACTCGCGCGCTGCTCGCCAGTCCGGTGGCCGGACTACCACCAGGCTGCGGAGGTCGAGCCCGCAGGCTGCCGCGGCCGGCGGATAGAACGACCCAGCCTCGTCCACCACCGCGACCAATCCGCTGCCGTCGTGCCCACGCAGGTACGCCGCCAACCAGAGGAGCGACAGGCTCAGCTTGCCGCATGAAGCCGGACCGCCCACTTCTAGCACGGTCGGACGGGTCATGCCGCTCGCGCCCGGCCACCACGACGGCAACGCCCGACGCGCGGACCGATCCAGCACCGGGGGGACGCCCCCGGTGCTGGACAGGCCGCGCGTCAGACTGTGGACGCCCCAGCGTTCCTGGACCGCCCCGAGTACCGCCGCGATCGCCGCCTCTCGCTCCATACCTCATCAGGAGGCTCCGCTCGCCCCGGCGCGCCGGCCGAACGTCACCCTCGCCCTTTGCTCGAGCGCGCTACACAATCCACTCACGTCCGCCGCGACCGCCTCTCCAGGTCCGGCCCCTCCAGATCCCATTCCTCCGGATCCCACACCGTCACACTATCCCCGTCAATCGCTCGCGCACCCGGCGTCAACCCCTCTGTCTCCGGCCCGCCCTGATCCCGTGCCCCCATCCCTCGCCTCACCCCCGAATACAGCCCCACAGCCGACAGTCCCAGCGCCAGCCCCTGCACCACCGCGTCCGCGACGGCCGTCCCACCCGGCACGTCACTCGCCAGCGCATAGCCGACGCTGGCCATGAGTCCGAGCGCTACCGCCAGCGGCGCAGCGTACGCACCGCCCAGGCCGAGCCGCTTCGCTGCCTCCACCAGCCCGACGATCGTCGGCACGATCAGCACGCCCCCATACGCCACGTCCACATGCACCCCCCGACGAGTGGCGAGTAGCGAGTGGTGAATCTCTCGCTACTCACCACTCGCGTTACGCCGCTTCCACCAGCCGCACCAGCCCAAGCGTCTGACGCCCAAGCCGCTGCGACACCTCGCCCACCTCTTCCCGCACGTCCGCCACCCACACGCTATAGCTCGCTCCGTCCAGGTCCACGTACGTCACCGGCTGCACCGACCCCTTCGCCGCCCACAGCCCAGCCGACAGTTGCGAGCCCGTCTTGCTCTCCGGGCTGCCATCCGTCGTCACCAGCGGCACCGCTGCCACCCCCTCCAGCCGCACCCCAAGCTCCCACTCCCGCCGCACCACCGGCGCCAGCGCGTACCGCGTCGCCACGTCCCGCAGCACCACCGACGCCCCAGCCCCAGCCCCGCCACCCAGCAGCAGCCGCAGCCCCAGCACGTAGCCCTGCGTCCCGGCCGGGAACGCATACGCCGCCCGCGTCGCCCCCACTGTCGCACTCGTCCCCAGGCTCGTCCACGCGCCCGCGTCCTCCAGCCGGTACTGCACCTCCACGCTCTGCCCGCTCACCAGCGCCGAGTGCCCCAACGTCACCGACCGCCACGCCTTCAACACGCTCGGCACCCCGGCGTCGAACAGCCCCGTCTCCAGGTACCCGCTCGTGCGGTACGGCGTCTTCTTGACCCGGTGGAAGCCCGCACTGCCCGTCTGCTGCGTCAGCGCCAGAAGCTCCCCACCGTACGCCACCAGCCCGCGCGGCGACGTGCCGGACATCCCCACCACCGGCCGCGACCAGCCCACCCCGTCATACCGCAGCAGCCCCACCGTCCCCAGCCCGTCCTGGATCGACACCCACAGCGCCCCGTCCCACACCGCCATCCCCAACACCTGCGCGCCGTACGGCGTCGAGCGGCCCCCAAGCCGCCGAACCAGCGTCAGCCGCGCCCCGTCCCACCGGTACACCGCCCCGTCCAGCCCGCAGCCCAGATAGATGGCGTCCCCGTAGGTGCACGCCGACATGAAGTAGTTCCCGCTCAGCACCTCGTGCTTGCGATAGTTGCCACCGTCGCCCGCGTCGTCGAGCGAGTAGATCACCCCACGCCCGCCGCCCACGTCGGCCGTGAAGAACCACAGCCGATTGCCCAGCACCGCCGCCGCGTAGCAGTACGGCTCCTCGAAGTCGTACTGCCCGCTCGACAGGCTCGCGCCGTCCCACCAGTGCACCCTGGTCGTGAAGTTGGTGCCGCCCTGGTTGCCCACCGCGTACAGGTACTGCGCCGCCTGACGGTAGAACGTCACCAGCACCCCCACACCAGCCGGCGCTGCCGGCAGCGTGAACTTCGCCGCCGTCCAGGTCAGGCCGTCGTAGCTGGCCACCCGCCCGCTGTTGGCCACCCCCACGTACAGCCGGTTCATGAACACCGCGAACGAGATCGGCGTCTCGCCAGCCAGCAGCCCGAACCCCTCCGCCGCCAGGTTGCCCACCGTCGCGCCGTCCCACACCCGCACCAACGGCAGATCGGCCCCGAAGTAGACCTTGCCCCCGTAGATGCCGCCCACCGTGTTGGCCGCGTAGCTGCCCACGTTCTCCAGCACCGTGCCGTTGCCCAACCGCGCGCCGCCCCCGTCCGAGGCCACGTCCAGCCCGTAGCCCTGCCGGTAGCCGCCAGGCCCGGACCCGGAGGCCGCATCGTCGCGCTCGAAGCCCTCGCCGCCACGCCAATCCGACAGCCGCCACACTTCCTCCGGCCCCACCAGGTCGCCGTAGCTGCGCAACCCGCTGGCCTGCTTCCTGGCGAACGTCTCGGCCACGCCCTTGCGGTACCTGCGCAGATCGAGCACGTAGCCCTGCCCGTCCAGCGTCACGTGGTACCCGGCCACCCCGCTACCGCCGGACTACCAGGAACGTCCAGGTCGCCGACGCCGGGTCGATCGCCCCGGCACTTGCGTTGGTGGTCCGGAGCTTGAACGATCCGTCCACTATCGTGTGGCAGCCCTGGGCCGCGATTCCGGCCTCCAGCGTCGCCGGCGGGACCGGGATCACTACGTCCCCCGCCTTGACTGACGCATCCGAGACCATCGTGTCCTGGGCGGACACCGCCGTATGATTCACCGGATTCACCGTCGCCGTGATGGCGAACGCCGACGAGTACACCGTCCCCGAGAACTCCGCAGCCGGCATGGTTCCTCCAACTGTCAGCCGTCAGCGATCGGCGGCAGCACGACACCACCTCCGGTCGCTGACGGCTGATGACTCATCCAACTAGTTCGCGCTGACTCCGTTCATCCGGGCCACCGCCGAATCCCGCAGCACGGCCAGTCCCACGTACCAGCGCACTCGCACCCGGCTGGCGTCCTTCGTCTCCAGTTGCCCCACGTCGATCGCCTGCACGCCCCCATTGGTCAGCCCCACCAGCCCATCCGCCGGCGAGAGGTGGAGTGCGTAGATCGACGAGAAGGTGCTGCCAGATCCGTTGTCGGCCGCCTCGCCGTCCGAGATGAAGTCCGACACCAGCACCGGGATGCCGTCGTACAGCATCACTTGCCGCCCGAACCCCGTCTCGCCGCTCTCCACGTAGTGCGTCGAGGCCGCCAGCAGCGTCTTCAGCTTCCGTCGCGTCCGCTTGCTCATCAGCAGCACGTCCGGCTTGCCGCCCTTCAGCAAGTCGATGAGCTGATCCAGCAGCGCGAGCGTCAGCGATCCGCCGGCCGCCGCCGGGGTCAGTACCTGCCCACTCGAGCCCGTGCTCGGGTACAGCTTCCGCAAGCCGTCGAACGCGTTGGCATCCGTCGACGTATCGCCGGCGATGACCGTCTGCTCCCACTTCCGGGCCACGTCCTTCGCCTTGAGCATCGTCTGGATCGCGCGCTGATCCTGAAGGTTCGAGCGCGTCCGCTGGACGAAGTTGTCCACGTCCGCGTCGCCGCCCAGGACCGCCAGGCTGGCCGTCTTCTGCGTGAACGTGGCCGTGGCCTCGCTCCAGACCCCGTTCACCGCGTAGAACTGCGCTCCGCCGAGCGTGGTCTCCTGGTTGTATTTGAAGCTGTTGCCCTCCACGTCCAGGAAGGGCAACACCCGCAGCATCGGACTCTCTTCGAGGATCGTCTCGATCACCCCGCGCTGCACCATGTCCGTCGAGAGCTTCGCGCTCTCCACCAGCGTCAACGGCATTCCGCCACCCCCTACCGGGACCGCAGTCCCGTCGCGATCTTCTCGAACGGGCTCAGCCCGTCAAGCGCCGCCGCCTCCATCCCCCGTGCCGATGGCGCTCCGATCGGCACCGCCTGCGCGGCCAACTCCGCCCGCGCCGCCTCCGCCGCCCGGCTGAACGCCAACTGCGCCACTTCCACGCTCGCCAGCAACCCCGCCTCGTCCTCCCCCGTCACCAGTTCCGGCACCACCTGGCCGGCCTGCTCGGCCAACAGCGCCCGGCGCAGATGCGCCAGCCCGGCCGCGCGCGTCTCCGCGAGCGATGCCGTGAGCTCCGCCGTCGCCGCGTCGCGCCCCTCGACTGCCTCAGTCAGCCGAACCTCCAACCCAGACCGTTCCTCCTCCAGCTCGCGCATCCGCGCCGAGGCCACGGCCCGCTCGGCTGTGAGCGCCGACACACGGCCCTCCAGTTCCGCGATCCGCGCCTGCGCCTTCTCCAGTTCGCCCATGCTGCCTCCACCAGGTGAGTCGTCAGCGAGTCATCAGTCGTCAGCCATCAGTGGCCCGGCCCTGACCGCTGCGCACTGACAACTCGATCCGCTCGCTCACCGCACGACCAGCCGCCGCGCCCGCGGCCACGAGCGGCGCTCGGCGAGCATTCGGTCGAAGCTCCGTTCGTACTCGTGTCGTGATGTCGCCGGATCAGCCCCACGCTGGCGCTCGAAGCGCTGTCGCTTCGCCTCGTCCATCCCGATCCAGCGCAGCGCCCGCACGCAGGCGTACGCCGTGAGCAGGTCTTCATCGCCGGACGACACCTCCAGCACGCTCCCGTCCGACGATGGCTCGGCGAGGGCGCCCCGGTACCGCACTACGATCGCCTCACCCGATATGGCCGGCGTCGGCGCGAGTACCAGTTGTCCCGCCCAGACGTCGTACGTCGAGCCGATGCCAGCAGTGCACGCCGCAGTGAATGCCGACTCGACCGTACTCCCGTCCGGCGTCATCTCCCCACCAGCCAGCCGTAACGGCGTGCGAACCTGCCCGCTCGGGTATTCGACGCGCACCACCTCCAGCGCGTCGGCCGGCAGGGCATACCCAGCCTGACCGGCCACGCTCGTCAGACTCGCCGTCCGCTCGACTCCAGCCGCTCGCCCGAGCGCACGGACCCCCTCCACGATCCACCGGTCGAGCAAGCTATCCGACCAGAGCACCGCCGCGCCGGAGTCGTTCAGTTCGGAGCGAATCCGGGCCCGCAGTTCCAGCCGCGTCGTCACGACACCCGCTCCAGCTCTGCTACTACCTGCCGCAGCACTGCCGCGACGTGTGCGAGCACCGCCTTACGCGGCGCCGTCTCTCCAGCAGGCGTCAGCGGCAACGGCTGGAGAGACGGCACTTCCATCACCCCCTCGCCACTCCCCATCCCCGCCTCACCACTCCACACTCCTGCCTGGACCGGCACCGTCACCAGCGACCACGGCCCCAACGGTTCCCAGTCCACTACCGTCAACACCTGCCCGATCCCCTGCCAACCAGGGGCCGGGTTCGCCAGCGACAGGCTCCCGTCTCGCGTCACCCCCCGCACCCCGGACCAGTGCCCGCCCGGCCCCCAGCGACGGCCTCCCACCATCAGCGGCTGCCGGCCGGCGAGCGCCCGGATCTCCGCGAAGCTCACGCCGTCGGCGCTCTCGGCCAGGTAGCCGTACTCCCGGCGCACCCAGGCCGCCAGCATGCGGCCCGTCGCGTCGAGCAGCCCGGCCTCGCGGCTCACGACCGATGGCACGAGCTGCTGCTCCAGCCACCAGCGCGCCGGCTGCCTCCCCAGACTCCGCAGCAACCACTGCGCGCTCTGGATCGAACACGACCAGTCGTCCGGCTGCCGATCGACCGCCGCTCCCGGCGAGTACCGGGGACCGAGTGAAGAGCCGGGAGTGGCGAGTGGGAGTCCCGCACCACTCACCACTCGCTCCTCGCCACTCCCGGCACGCCCCTCACCACTCGACACCCCTCGCTCGACCCGCTCCCTCGCCTCTGTGAGACCGCGCCGGTATGCTGCCGCCACCGCCGACGACACTGGCTCGCCATCGCCGGCCGGCCAGTTGTAGCGACAGAGCGCCCGTAGCTCTGCCTCCGCCTCTTCCGGTCGATACCGGCCTGCCAGGTTGCGGGCTGCCACCCCCGCCGCATGCGCCACGTCCCGGTAGAGTGCCCCGACCCGCTCGATCTCCCCCCTCCCCGGGTAGGCACTCCCGCCTCGATACTCCGGTGCCCACCGCACCGTCTGTTGCCAGGCTCCGAACGACACGTCCGGCCAGAACCGCTCGTCGTCGGACGGGTCGGCCGGCCGCCGTGCCTCCGGATCGAGGCCGCTCTCAGCCACCGCACACGCCACCAGCAACGTGGCCGGAATCCCGGCCTCCTGCGCTGCCGACAGTGCCGCGCCCACCACCGACTCCTCAGCCATCGGCCACACCACTCGCCACACCACTCGCCGCGCCACTCGCCGCGCCACTCGCTGCTCCCGACTCGCCACTGGTCCCGAGCGTCGCCCGGTCCGCCAGCACTCGCCCCAACTCCTCCTCCGGCGACTCCGTCCCCAGGACGTCCATCGCCGTTCGATGCGAGCGCAGTCCGGCCGCAACGAGCGAGATGTTGTTCCGGACCTCCTGGACGTCATCGCGCGGCATCATCGGCGGCCAGATCACCCGGATCCGGACCGAGTCGAGCGTGGCGGAGGTTCCAGGTACGAGGGCCGAGGCGACAGGGGAGGACGTCGAGCCCCTCTCACCTGTCGCCTGGAATCCGGCCCCGTGCGATTCGCCACGCATCGTTCCGTACTGCGCGGCCAGTCGCAGTACCAGCGCACTCCGCTGCCGCAGCGCTCGCGTCCACCAGATTCGCTTGCGTAGCGTCCGCTGGACGATCGGCCGCAACTCCGTCTCCAGCGCGACCCCACTGAGCAGCCGCCCACTGTCCCCGAACGCCGTCCTCGGCGTCTCCGCCACCTCGTAGAGCGACCGGTACAGCCGCTCAATGTGCTCCTCCACCGCCACCGGCTGGCCGGCCCACTCCAGCAGCTTGACGTCCGCGTCTGAGGGCAAATCCCAGACCGTCCCCGGCCCGACCGCGAGATCGGTGTGGTCGGTCACGCCCCGGAACACGACCGGCGGATCGGCGTGGAAGCGGATGATGTCGCTCTGGTCCGAGACCCGCTCGTCGATCTCCCGATTGATCGGGATCACGTCGACCAGATCGGACACGCCCCACGGCTCGTTCGCGGGCGGCAGGTTCGGGACGTGCACGAACGGCACCACCCCGTATGGGTTCGGCCCCCGCCGGATGACCCGCTCCCCGACGCTGATCTCCAGTTCGGCCGCCGCCCAGCGCTCGACGATCTCGGCCGTCCCAGAGCCGTCGCACGCCGCTTCGGCCTCGTCAGGCGTCAGGCCGTACCCCCCGAGCGCCAGGTCCTCGGCCCCCAGCCGGTACACCGACTCCACTCGCCGCAGCGTCGCCGGATCGTCGCCAGCCCAGCCTGCGAAGAACGTGCGTGGATCGACTGAGAGGATCCGCACCCGCTCGCGGGCCGGATCCCACACCACCTTGTAGACCCCGTCTCCCAGCACCGCCGCGTTCTGTGCGACCTGGAGGTCGACTGTCTCGACGTCGTTCTCCTCGCCGACCGTATAGAGCACTGCTTCCGCCGCTTCGGCCAGTCGAGCATGGTGAGAGGCGCGTACTGCGCCTTGACCGCTCCCCCCTCGTCCCTCGCCACCCGCACTTCGCCATTCCACGCTGTAGCCGATCCCTCGGCCCAGCAGGTATGCGACACCCTTGTCGACGATGGCGCGGGCGTAATTCAGGACCAGGTTCGTCCGGCCGCGCCGGGGCCGCTCGAAATGCTTCCCCTCGTAGAATTCCTGATACTGTCGGTACCGCCGCAGCCGCTCGGCGTCGTGCAGCCGCATCGCCCAGCCGGCACTCCGCCCGAACTGCACGGCGCGGTCAGTGCGAGGGTTGACGGATCGGTCGGCACGCGCCAGCGGCGAGAACGATGCCTGGAGACGATCCCGCACCGATGCGGGCACCGATGAATGCGGACGGGTCGCGGCCAGGCCGCGAAAACGACCCGATGACGCAACGCCCGATGACGCAACGCCCGGTGACGCAACGCCCGATGGCACGCGGTCGATGGGCACGCACCCTCCCATTTTCGAACTTTTGTTCTATAAACCCTCTACTCCCCGGCCGCCCAGGGGCACACACCAGTTCGCCCCCTTGCACACCAGCCGAGCTATCTCCAGCCCGGGTTAGACCGTACTCACGGCGAGTTGGGCCCGCCCGCTCGCCCCTGGCCACACGTCCGAGTGCCCGCCGCGTCGGCCGGCTGACCATGCTCTATTCCCCGGTCGGCCCGTCGTTGTCGTCAGATGCCGCCCGAAATGCTCCGAACTGACACCTTTCCACTGCGACCACCCGTCCCCCAGGTCGTTTTCCAGTTCGAGCCGGTTATGCGGGTGGTACTATCCCGTAGCCTCGGCACGGCACCGACCGGCGATCCACCTCCAGACGATGCTTCCATGTCGGGAGCGCATGTCTCGTAGGGAGCCAGATCAGCAATGACCGACTCCACCGACCAGGCCGTGCGTCAGACGGCACGGGGCGCGAAGCGCGGCATCCGTCGACGCTGGACGCACATCCTCCACATCCTGCTGCTCGCTCTCCTGAGCGCCGTTCTGGTGCTCCCAGCCCCGGCCGAGGCCCAGTTGTTCGGCCCGGCCGCCCCCCTTGGTATCGACGGTCCGGCCCCGGAGGTCCGCGCGCTCTGGGTCGACTCCTACCGCGACGGCTTCAAGACTCCCCAGCAGGCTGACCGCCTCCTTGCCGACGCCCGTCGCGCCAACATCAACACCCTGCTCGTCCAGGTCCGCCGCCGCGGCGAAGCGCTCTACGACAAGCGCATCGAACCGCGCACCGACGATCCTGACCTTGCGACCGGCTTCGATCCCCTCGCCTACCTCATCGAGCACGCCCACAACGACAGCCCCCGCATTGAGGTTCACGCCTGGGTCAATACCATGTCGATCTGGGGCTCCCCCGACCGCGCCCCAGCCGACCCGAACCACGTCTTCAACCAGCACGGCATCAACGCCACCGGCCGTGACGACTGGCTGACCCGCCGCGAGGACGGTGAGACCTACTCCGTGGGCTACTTCCTCGATGCCGGCCACCCCGATGCCGCGAAGTACACCGTCGACGTCCTCCTCGACCTCGTTCGTCAGTACGATGTCGACGGCGTCCACCTCGACTACATCCGCTACCCGGAGCGCAAAGACGGGTTCTCCTGGGGTTACAACGCGACGAGCATCGCCCGCTTCAACGCCCACAACAGCCGTAGTGGGCGCCCCGCCGCGAACGATCCCCAGTGGGCGCAGTGGCGCCGCGATCAAGTCACCGCTCTCGTCCGTGCGACCTACCTTGGCATCCTCGGCATCAAGCCCCGGGTCAAGCTCAGCGCCGCCGTCATCCCCTGGGGTGACGGCCCCCGCACCGACGCTGACTGGAAGACGACCTCTGCCTACACCAGCGTCTACCAGGATTGGCGCGCCTGGCTCGAAGAAGGCATCGTCGACATGGTCATGCCGATGAACTACTTCCGTGAATCCCGGCCTGACAACGTCACCTGGTTCAACCACTGGCTCGCCTGGCAGCGCGATCACGCCTATGGGCGGCAGGTTATCCCGGCCGTCGCTATCTACCTCAACAGCCCATCCGAGAGCATCGCCCAGATCAAACGCGTCCTCGCGCTCGGTCCGGGCGGCAACCGCGTTGCTGGCGTCGCCCTCTACTCCTACGGCGTCACTCAACGGGGTGGCAACGAGAACGACTCGACCACGCCGAGCCAGAAGGCCGAGGTCTGGGCCGCCCTCACCGATCCCGGCGCCGTCAACGGCAACCAGCCGCCCTTCGCCGGGCGAACCGTGCCGCCGGCCCTTGCCTGGAAAGCCGCCCCCGACAACGGCAACGTCCTCCTACGCGCTCCCGGCCTGGACGGCGCCCGCGTCGATCTGAGCGGCCCGAAGGCCGTCGCCGGCGAGACTGATGGCAACGGCCTCTTCGGCATCCTCTCGCTCCCACCCGGCCGCTACGACGTGACCGTGAGCCCCGGTAGCGCCCAGCCCCGTGCTGCTGAGATCGTCGTCGCCCCGGGGACCCTCGCCACCCTCGACCTCCCCTGAGCTGCTGCCTCCCATTCATCCGGTACGCTTCTGCCAACACTACCGTCCCGGTACGCGTTGACAGAGGAGTTGAACACCCGGACTGACAGGGGGAGCCACCATGCCCGACGACCACGGCCAGGCCATGCGCCAGCCAGAGACCAGCCACCAACCAGAGACCGACGACGTGACCCAGGCCGCCGATACCGCTAGAATCACCGTCCATGCCCACGGCGAGCTTACGACCCACTTCCAGCGCTCCAGCACCGTGAACGTCGCAACCCGCCCCGGCATCACCATCGCCGGCTTGCTCGATCGACTTGGCGTCCCGCCCCACGAGGTCTGGATCTGTGCCCTCAACGGCGACAGTGTCAAGATGGACGCCGTCCAGGACGTCACCCTTCAAGACGGCGATACCCTCGAGCTGTTCTCTCCCGTCGCCGGCGGCTGACGCGCAATCCTTCCGCGCCTGAACGGCTGACGCACAGTACCCCTGAATCGTTCGTTCAGCTTCCACCCTCCCAAAGGGGGGCGTCAGACATCGGCACCCACCGCTTCTGCTCCCCCTCTCCCGCGTGCGGGAGAGGGGGCTGGGGGGTGAGGGCAGCCCCCAGGTGAGGGGCACCCCCTGACGCTATGCTCCTGGCACATTCACGGCTATCTCGCTACCCTCCACGCGCAGGACTGCTGAGTGGCCGCCGTGTTGAGGGGATGTTCCGGCGGCTGATGGGATGACTCGGAGGAGGATAGACGTGGATCTACACGGAAAAGTTGCCCTCGTCACCGGAGGCGGGCGCGGGATCGGGCGGGAGACCGCGCTCGGCCTGGCCCGTGCCGGTGCGGACGTCGCCGTCGTGGCCCGCAGCGCCGACGAAGTCGAGGCCGTCGCCGCTGAAGTACGCGATCTTGGCCGGCGAGCACTCGCCCTCCGCTGCGACGTCACCAGCTACGCCGAGGTCCGGGGAACCGTCGATCGCGTCGCCGCCGAGCTAGGGCGCCTGGATATCCTCGTCAACAACGCTGGCGGTGGCGAGGAGCGCAAGCCGACCCTCGAGTCCACCCCCGATCGCTGGGCCAACACCATCAACCTGAACCTGCTCGGCGTGTACTACGGCTGCCACGCGGCGCTGCCGCATCTGATCGCGGCTGGCGGCGGCAAAATCGTCAACGTCGGCTCGGGGATGGGGCATAGCCCGTCGCCCGGCAACCTGGCCTACAACAGCGCCAAAGCCGGCGTCTGGATGTTCACCCGGGGGCTGGCCCAGGAAGTGTGGCAGCAGGGGATCGACGTCAACGAAGTCGTGCCGGGGCCGGTGCTAACCCGCCTCACTGAGGACCGCTTCACGACGGACGCGCCACCGCCGTTCGCTCCGAGCGAGCGCGTCAAGGGGCCGGAGGAGGTCGCCGCTCTGATCCTCTGGGTCGTGCAGTTTCCCCCCGGCGGCCCGACCGGTCAGTCATTCAGCCTCGCCCGCCGCCCCCTTGCCTGAGCGCGGCACACTCGTCCTCAGCCTGACTCGGCACGCGTCATGCATGTCACTAGAGTGCGCTGGAGCACGACCTCTCGGGTGCCGGCTCACACGAGCCTAACAACCAGGCCGCTCCCGCGATCTCTGGAGTCGACGATGACGAGCGCGCAACGTGTACGCAATGTCCTGTTCGAGCATGATGGCAAGTATCTGATCGAGGATCTCGCGGATGGCGGTGCAGCTATCCGCCTCATCGGCAGCGACGACCGGCAGCCGATCCGTGGCCGAGTTCGTGGCCGCTCGCCCTTCCCCATCGGCGGCGAGTTGGACCACTGCGCGGACATCCTCTGCGACGCCGGCTTCGTGGTCGCGCTTCGGCGCGGCGACACGGGCGTCTACATCGACGCCCGCTAAGCCCGGTCGCCGCCTCCGGTCGTCGCCACGCCGTTCCCCGTGCCAGACGCCGCGTCAGTGCCGTACCCTTCTGTCACAACGTTGTCCCATCCCTCACGGCTACCCGGCTCGTCGTGCCACGCTGCGCCCATGCCATGCCCGCGTCGTGCCCCCGATGACCGCGACCGTGGTGCGATCTCTTTCCCTCGGGAGCCACCTGGATGTCTACGCCGGCGCTCGGTCGAATCTGTGTCTTTTGCGGCTCGCGGTCAGGGACGCGCCCCGAGTACGTCGAGCTAGCACGTCGCCTCGGCGAGACGCTTGTACGACACCGGATCGGTCTGGTGTACGGTGGCGCTAGCGTCGGGCTCATGGGCGCCGTCGCCGATGCCGTTCTGCGTGGCGGCGGCGAGGTGGTCGGCGTTATCCCCGAAGCCCTGGTCAGCCACGAGATCGCCCACGATCACCTGACGTCACTCCACGTCGTCGGCAGCATGCACGAGCGCAAAGCCATGATGGCCAAGCTCTCCGACGCCTTTATCGCCCTACCCGGCGGCTTCGGCACGTTCGAGGAACTGTTTGAGGTCGTGACCTGGGCACAGCTTGGGCTGCACCGTAAGGCGTTCGGCATCCTGAACGCCGGGGGGTTCTACGACAACCTGCTCGCCCTCGTCGACCAGGGGGTGCGGGAGGGGTTCATCCCGCCGGAGCACCGCGCGCTCATCCTCGAAGCATCCGCGCCTGAGCCGCTGATCGATCTCGTCCTCGGGTACGAGCCGCCGCCCCCGGTCAGGAAGTGGATCCGCTCGGACGAGACGTGAGCGATGCTTCGCCCACGCCGTCAGACCGCCCCGAGCAGCCCGGCCAACCCCAGGCCATGTGCGAGTCTGCCATATCTGGCCAGTCTGACGTAGCCGACCCCGACCCCTCGGTCGAGCGAGCCGGGGCACCCAGCCAGCCTGTGTCGTCCGATCTGCCCGGATCGCGTGATCTGCCAGCGCCGCCCGGCCAGCAGCACTCGCCCGGCCAGCAGCACTCGCCCGGCCAGCAGCACTCGCCCGGCCAGCAGCACTCGCCCGGCCAGTTCCTCCCGCTCGTCGACGCCCCGCGCTACGCCTCTCCGTTGCCCCTCACCTCGGACGATGGTGCATCGCGGCTCGCCGACGTGACCGTCTGGTACCTCGAGATGGACGACCCGGCCGAGCTACGTCCGTCGCGGCCGCCGCGCCGCGAGGCTACGCTCGTACACGCTGAAATCCCCTGCGCCGAACTGTGCCGATTCCTATACACCGCTGTTGGCGGCGACTGGTACTGGACCGACCGCCTCGACTGGCCCTACGATCGATGGCGGGCCTGGAGTGAACGCGTCGAAACCTGGGTCGCCTACGTACGCGGCACGCCGGCCGGCTACGTCGAGATCGAGCAGCAGCCCGACGGCCGCGTCAGGATCGCACTTCTTGGACTGTTGCCCTGGGCCATCGGGCAGGGAATCGGCGGCTGGCTGCTGACCCGAGCCGTTGAGCGCGCCTGGACCATCGGTGCTACCCGAGTCGACCTGACGACCTGTAGCCTGGACGGCCCGCATGCCCTGAACAACTATCTGGCGCGCGGATTCCGCATCGTTCACGAGACGACCACCCGCGTGCGCCTCCCCGTGCGTACTCCCGGCCCCTGGCCCGGCGCCTATCCCTGACCTGGCACCTCCAGCGCGCTGCCACTCGTGCTGGCCTGCTACTCCCGCTGGCCTGCCGCTCCCCGCGGGGAGAAGCAGATGCCTGGCTTGTGGCCGCTCCGGACGAAGCAGTCAGGCGAGACTCCTCTGTGCCCAGAGGTTGCGAGGCGGAGACAAGACAACGAGGGCGGGCCACCTGGCCCACCCTCGCCGCCGCCCCCCCTGTTCCTGGAGGCTGCACTGCCGCTAGCGGCTCTGGCGCTTCGGCTTAGCAGTAGTCGTACCAGTAGTAGAGGGTGTCGCCGTAGCGGATCCAGTAGCGGCAGATAGCCTGGTAGCCCTCGACGTCTCCGCCCGCCGACGGTGCGGTCGGCATCACGCCCTGGGCATCGTCCTTGGTCAACTCGGCCTTATCGGGGAACACCTGCGAGCGGACGCTGTCGGTCATCTGAGCCGACTGGAGCCGGTACGTCGCCAGCACGTCATCTGGGATCTCGTACAACTGCTCTTCGCCGCTCTCGTTCACCGCTGATACGATCGCCATGCCTCTGGCTCCTTCTGTGGCCCCCCCGAAATCCTCGGGGCCTTGCGGTTGCGGGCGGGCTGTGCGCCCCGCCCGGTGAGTGCATTTCACCACACTTCCGAGACCCGCGCAGCCAGATGCGATACACCTGAGTGTTCAATCCGGAACAGCACTGCGCGGGGCATGCCATGCATATTGGACACCTGGACCCGGGAGTCGGCTACACCGTCTACTCGGCCATCACAGAGGCGCCCTCACGCCGTTTCGGAACGTGTTTCACCATCGCTGGGGCATAGATGGCTGGTGAAGGCATACATGGTTGATGCCTCGGCGCGCAGCCGGCCATCAGGTCAGAGCCATTGAGCTAGCAATGCCTCTCGAGCAGTGCGCCTTGCGCCATAAGCGCGGCAGTTGAGTCTGGGCTCGGGAATTACCGGCTGCCCTTGCCGCCTTTCGCCTCGGCCTGCACCATCCGCTCGCGAGCCGGGTCGAGGATGTACTGACGGATCTCGTCGGCGTAGACCGCCTCCGAATCGTCTTCAGGCGCGTAGCCGATCATCTTGCGCGCGTTCTCCAGACTCCAGGCGCTCCGAGTGTTCGCCGACATGCCGTTGAAGACCTGGAACGGGATGCCGTACTCGTCCTCGATGTTCGACGCCTCGATCGACTTCACGAATAACTGCGCCAGATCTCGAGGGCTCACCCACATGCCGAGGTCGCGATGGAGCGTCTTCGGATCGTTCTTGAAGCGACCGGCAAATGAAGTCGTCGTCATATCGCGCGGCGCGCCGATCCGAATCTGCACCACCTCGAGCTTGCGCGGCCGATCTTCCGGCCTGATCTCCCCGACCGTTGGCCCACCCGACACCCCCGAGGCATACACGAAGCCCAGATGCTCGTAGGCCTCCTTGGCCCATCCATAGTAGTTATCGGCGAGCGGGCGCGGATCGTTCGGACGGATCATCTCGAGTTGGCCGCTGCGCATCGGCCGCTCGTAGAAGTCGGACGCATGGTTCGAGCTTGCCACCACCACGCGGCGCACACCCTCCTCGAGCGCCAGTTGATAGACGAGGTACGCCATGTCGATGTTCGCGCGCTCGGCCAGATAGCGAGCGTGCAGAGTGTCCTCACTCGGACGGATGAACGCGAGATGCACGATGGCGTCGGCGCCCCGGAAGAGATCGCGGTACTCATCCATGCGGGACAGATCCGAGACGTCGCGGACCTGGAGCCCTTCGACCGGCCACCCGAGCCCGTCGCGGTCGCGGTTGTCCACGAGCCGCAAGTCGAAGCGCTCTCGGAAGGCCGGCAGGATGTAGCCGCCGACATAGCCGGCCGCGCCGGTCACGAGCACAGTCGTCATGCGAGTTCCCCTCCAACGTCGCCGAGGCGACGCCCACGAGCATAGCAGCCTGCCCCTCCCCCTCGACGACGCCGGGTGCTGCATCCGCGCATGCTGCCCAGCCCTACTGATAGGCCGAGTGACAGCGCGCCGGCCTCGGAAGAGATGGACCACCGCTGCCCGGTACCGCTCGTACTGCTATTTAGCTGCCAGCAGTGCCGTCAGGATCGCGTCGGCGTGGGTCCAGAGCAGCGAGCCGCCCGCCGTGCGGACCAGGTGGCGGTGCGCCGTCGAGATGCGGCGGGCCAACGTCGCGCCGTAGTCGGGCGAGTGGACCGGACTCGCATCCTGGCCACCATACCAGAGGTCGACCGTCGCCCGGATGTCGGATAGGGTGAAGGGCCAGCGGCCGAGCGCGAGGACGAGGTCGCGGACGTAGCCGGCCGGGCCTTGAGCGAACCCCTCGGCCAGCGCATGCCGGAAGGCGGGCTCGAAGGCCGGCGAAGTGTAGACCCGCGTGTCGAGATCGCCGCTCGATCCGACGATCAGGTGCCACAACATCTCGGCGTCCGCACTCTCCGCGAACGACGCCTCGACGCTCGCCGGGTCGGCGTCTACCGCCCCCACCAGCGCCGCCACGTCCGGATGCAGCAACTCGGCGAAGGCAGCATGGCGCAGATCGTCCTGGCCAGACACGATCGCGACGGCACGCGGGATGCTGGCCGCCGCGCAGGCCAGTGCGAACGGCGCGCCCTGGGAGAACCCGACGATCCGCACGTCAGCTAGCCCGAGCGTTGCTGTCAGGCTCTCCACATCCCGTGCCCAGTCGTTCAACGTTCGGCCAGAGTCTGGATCGGACACCCCCAGGCCCGGCCGATCTACCGCGATCAGCCGGGCGTCGTGCTGAGCCAGCACGTCCGCGCCAAAGCCCAGACTACGCCCCATCGCCGCCCCGGAGAAGAACAAGATCGGCCGGCCGTTCTCCGGCCCCCACTCTGCCCACCCCAGGCCCCGCCCATCGGGCAGGCCGCTCGTGCCAAGGCGCGTTGGCCCGGCAACCCCATAGATCATCTCGCGTTCCATGCCCAGAATTCTTGAGCCGCGGCGCTGGCCCGATCAAGATCGAACTGGTCTGGCCGGCCTGGCCGCTCGAAACTTGCGGGCGTGCCGCAGATGCCGCCCCAACTCGGCAGGTATGCAGCGCGGCAACCTTGCGCCACCATCCCATGCAAGGCACCATGCCCATCGACGACGCTCGATGACGGGGAGGCGATGCCGGCGATGACGTGGTACGAAACGACCTTCGAGTGCCTGAAGCAGCAGGACATCCGCTCCGTCGTCTACGTTCCGGACACCATCATCGGCGACCTGATCCGGCTGACCGAGGCGGATCATTCCTTCGATGTGGTCGGCCTCACCCGCGAAGAGGAGGGTGTCGGAATCTTGTGCGGGGCGCACCTGGGCGGGCGGCGCGGCGTGCTGATGATGCAGAACAGCGGCCTCGGGAACGCCGCGAACGCCCTCGCGTCACTGGCGATGCCATATCAGGTGCCCTTCCTGATGCTGATCAGCCAGCGCGGCGAGCTTGGCGAGTTCAACACCGTGCAAGTCGGGATGGGACAGGCGCTCCGCCCGATCCTTGACAGCCTCGGTATCCCGCATTTCACGCTGGAGCGCCAGGACGAGATTGCACCCGTGCTGACCGGCGCGAGCAAGCTGGCCTTCTCGACCGACCGCCCGGTTGCGATCGTCCTCTCGCCGCTGCTGACGGGAGGGAAGCAAGGATGAGCGCGGATGGGCGGGGAGGCACGAGGATGATCGATCGACAGGCGGCGGCGCGCACCCTCGCGGCGGCCCTTACCGATCGATTGGTCGTCACCGGCCTGGGCAATGCGATCTCGGACCTCTATCACGCCGGCGACCGTGCCCTGAACTTCTACTCGGCCGGGGCGATGGGGATGGCATCCTCGATCGCCCTCGGGCTGGCGCGAGCACGACCGGCCGATCAGGTCGTCTGTGTCGAGGGGGACGGCTCACTGTTGATGAACCTCGGGTCGCTCGCGACGCTCGGCCGCTACGGTCCGCCGAACCTGCTGTGCGTCGTCTGGGACAACGGCGCCTTTCAGATCACCGGCGGCCAGCCCACGAGCACGGCGAGCGGCCTCGACCTTGCGACGGTCGGGCGAGGCTGTGGCATCGCCAGCAGCCGCCTTGTCGACTCGCTGGCTGACTTCGAGGCGGCGCTCCGACAGATGCTCGACGCCGCCGGACCGCACCTGCTCGTCGCAAAAGTCGACCGCACACTCGCCGAAGGGTACCGGCCACGCAAGGCGATGCTGATCAAGCACCGCTTCATGCGTCGGCTCGGCACGCTCCCGGACGCCGCCGCGCTGGCCTGGGAGTAGCGAGGGGCGGCCCCCGC
>JADLFM010000237.1 GCA_020845495.1 Chloroflexota bacterium | reverse complement strand
GAGTTCGCGCGGATGCTGATCGACATCAACAACGCCCTCGCCGCCGGCGTCGGCGACGTCGGCCTCCCCGGCTACGACCAGGCGACGCCCTCGCAGGAAGGCCTGGCGCTCATCTTCACCGCCGTCGCTTACGGCATCGTCGCGATCCTCCTGGTCTTTCAGATGCTGATGCGCCTCGCCCTGCTGGCGATGCTCATCGTCCTCGGGCCGATCGCCGCGCTGCTCTGGGTGCTGCCGCAGACCCAGCAGTGGACGCGTTGGTGGACCGACCTCTTCGTGATCACCGTCTTCCAGCAGGCCGTCCAGGTCATGGTCCTGGCGCTCGGCACCGCGCTGATGGTCGAGCTGACGCCCGGCAGCGTCTCCAACGCCTTCCTGACGATGCTCCTCGGTCTCGCCGTCTGCTGGCTCACCCTCAAGGTCCCTTCGCTCCTGCGTTCGGCGCGAAGCCAGGCCGGAATCACCAACGTCCTCACCCTCGCGATGGCCACGCACGCGCTTGGCGCGATGGCGGGAGCGGGTCGTGCCGGCGCTGCAGCGGGCGGGGCCGGCGCCGCTGGTGGGGCAGCTCCACGGCCGGCAGCAGGACGGGCGTAGGAGCGCGCCATGAACGCCAACCCACCTACAGGGGACATCTTCGGCAGCGTCGGGAGCGAGGGCCTCAAGGTCGCTGGGGTCGTCGGGGTCGTCTTGCTCGCACCGATGCTCTTCCTCATGGCCGCGCTCGGTGGCGCTCCCGGCATCGCCCAATCGCCGGCTTCCGCAGCGGCGCTCGCTGAAATTCCCGCCGACCACCTCGTCGTGATGCAACGGGTGGCGGCAGCGACGGGCATCCCCTGGCAGGTGCTGGCGGCGGTCGCGAAGGTCGAGTCGGGCTTCGGCGCGAACATGGGCCCGAGCTCGGCCGGCGCCCTGGGCTACTGCCAGTTCATGCCCGCGACCTGGGGCCAGTACGGGGTCGATGGGGACGGCGACGGTGTGGCTGACCCGCTCAACTACCACGACTGCCTGCCCGCCGCCGCCCAGCTCCTGCTCGCCAACGGAGCCCCCGGCAACCTGCGGAGTGCGCTCTACGCCTACAACCACTCGTGGTCCTACGTCGACCACGTCCTCAGCATCGCCACCAGCTACGGCTACCTCGACCCGGCGGGCATCCCGGCTCAGGCCGTCGCGCTGGCGCGATCCCGGCTCGGACTGCCCTACGTCTGGGGCGCCGCCGGGCCGGGGAGCTTCGACTGCTCGGGCCTGACGCAGTGGATCTACTCCCAGCTTGGCATTTCCCTCCCGCGCACGTCGCAGGCGCAGTTCAACGCCACGATGCCCGTGGCGCTGGAGTTCCTCCAGCCGGGCGACCTCCTCTTCTACGAGAACACCTACCCGTCCCACGAACGCATCACCCACGTCGGCATCTACGCCGGCAACGGTGTCGTGATCATGGCCACCCAACCCGGCGAGTTCGTGAAAGAGGTGTCGCTGGACAACCCCTACTGGGCCAGGCACTTCGCCAGCGCCGGGCGCCCGGTGAAAGGACCCGTCGCGTGACCGGCGGACGTGGCGTGATGCTCATCCTCGGCGGGATCGCCGCGACGCTGCTCGCAATAGCGATGGTCAGCGGCTGGCAGGGAGCCAACCGGCTGCGTGGCCAGGGCGAAGGCATGGGCGAGGTGGAGGAAGCGGCTCGCCTCTTCGTCGAGGCGTACGGCACCTTCGACTTCCGCGAGGCGAATGCTTACCGGGAGCGGCTGTTGGGCCTGAGCACCGGCGACGTGCACGCCGCGGTCGCCACCTCACAGGTCGACCCGTCGGCGCTCGGTCAGCAGCAAACGATGACGACCGGCGCCGTCTCGGTCCAGGTCACCGCCTACAGCGACACCGAAGCGACGGTGTCAGCGACCACCGAACAGACCCGCCGTGCTGTCGACGCCACAACTGGTCAGCTCCGTGAGCAACGGCTCCAGCAGCACGTGACCTGCCGGCTCGTCCGCGTCGAGGGCCGCTGGCTCGTGGCGGAGTTCCGGCTGCGGTCGGAAGAACCCATTCAGAACACCGGCAGATAGGAGGCCGACGTGATGGAACAGATCAACACCCTCTTCGAAAACCTGCTCAACATCGGTATGGGCGTCGGCGCGGCCGTGGCCGCCTTCTTCGTGATGTGGGGCGCCTTCCTCTACATGTCCGCCGCCGGCAGCCCCCACCAGATGGAGCGCGGCAAGTCGGCGATCGTCAATGCCCTGATCGGCTTCTCGATCGTCCTCCTGGCCAGGGTTATCGCTGGAATGATCCAGGACTCGATTGGGGCCTAGGCGGGGGGTCGTGTTCGACCTCACTAGAAGTTCTCCTCGATCCTTCGCGGCGACCGGTAAGACGGCTCGATGACCACGTGGCAGATTGCTCCAGCGCCGGCGGAAGATCGGGGTGGCTCGTCGTGACGCCGTCGACCGACGGGCCGTTCACGGGACTGGGCTGAGATGGGCATGGCGGCTGCCGACGATCGCGGCGCCGTGCAACCCGCGGTCCCGCGTCCGGCATGCGCAGTCGCCCCGCGTTTCCAGTCTGACGTGCCGAAAGGGTTTCGAAGCCTTCGCCTCGAAGAAGACCCGATTAGGGGTGAACGGGTAGCCATCCAGCTCCGCTTTCACGAGTTCGGTCGCGGTCATCAGCCCCGCCATGTAGGAAAGGAACGGCAGAGCCGCATCGATCCCGTTCGTTGGGAGCCCAGAGTTGACGGTGGCATCAGTCGCGCATAGGGGAGGGGCACTGGCAACCTCGAGGCCAGGCAGGCATCGAGAGCAGGCATCGATGAGCGGGATGTGGCGAATCAGCGTGCACTGCCACGATTTGCCAGTGGTGGCGTAGACCTGGAGAGGAGGGAGGCTGCTCTCGATGAGCGATCGCACTGCGCGTTCATTGGCAGTGGCGACCAGCGCATCGGGCGTTCCCTGCTCACGGTTGGTCCAGACCGACCGTATGCCGTCCAGCGATTCGGCGAAGGACTTCACCGTGGCCACGCCCGAGTCTTTCAGGAACCGCTCGACGACGACGACCTTCGGCTGCTCCGCAAGCGCGTCCTGCCAGGTGAATAGGGGTGATCGCGTGATGTTCTCCACCGAGACCGCATCGTGGTCAACAAGGACCGGTTGGAAGCTCCGCGTCACGCCGGTCAGAAAAAACAGCGTGGCCGTCCCTACTGAACCTGTGCCGACGATCCATAAGTTTCCAGAGCTGATTCCTTGTAGCGATGTCATCGCGGCAGCACCGGTAGCCGGCTCTTCTCGCCAGGTTAGCGCGTTGGCCAGCAGCGGCGACGTTCGGACGGTGGGCCCTCGTGAGGCCAAGTGCGCAGCCGCGAGGATGACCGATAACGCACTGCCGATGGGATTGAATCCGTTCGATCCCCTGAGCGGCGAAACGTCGGACCCACTGCCCACGTACGCGTCCCAACCGGCACCGTGTGCGACGATGCCCGGTCCAGCTGGACCCAGCGTGACGCGGAACTCATGCTCTTCGGCGGATCGCAGCTCGTAGCGCCCGTCAGGGTGGGCAGCGGCCATCGATTGGGCGACGACATCCCGAAGATCCCCATCCCACGGCAGGGAGTCGTGGAGCGCGGTCTGACCAATATCGAAGGCCAATCGGGTGGTCATACGAGAGAACAAGCTCGCAGCGACGATCGCCGCGTACTGTCCTTCCGGAGTTTTGCCATAGGCCCTGTCCAAACAAATGTGGATGTCTTGATCGGTTGGCATCGTGACTCCGCCCGGGTAGCGGAGCTGACGGTCACGCCACTTCCGATCGAACTCTGGCGGGGTCATGGCGATCCTCTCTGTAGCACCACCACTGAGCTTGGCTGCTCAAAGCCATCTTCAGTCCAGACAAGCGCGTGATGGCCCGCGATATCGGGAAGCAACGACCCGTAGTTAGGGATGACGATCGATGCATAGCCGGGGAATCGGATGTGCATTCCGACAAGATCACCGTCGCTGTGGTATGCGATCCCGGGGTGTGTGTGTACTTGGCCTACAACCTGCAACCCGCTTACCGCGGCCCTGCGGATCACTGGCGCGAGGGCGAGCGCAGCTACATCGACGCTCCCGCTCGTGGTTCGAGCATCGGGCCGCAGGGCTTCGATCGCCAGCGTAGTCATTGGTGACACAATCCCAATGAGGTAAACGATTCCCTCGTGTCGCCTGTTCGCTGATGCTCGTAGTTCGCGGCAGATCGACTGCGCACAGTCCGAGGTGAGTACCACACGACGTGGGGGCGTGCGCCGGCGAACGAGCCGGCTCCGCCGAGGCAGCAGACGAGCGCGGAGGCGCCGCAGGCTCATCCGTGGCGTCCCTTGTAGTTCGCCGCCCGCAGTTCGTGGGCGACTCGAATGATCATCGCGGCCAGAGTCCGCGTCGCACCAGTCTTGGGGTTCTCCCTCCAGTCCATCTGCGCCCAGTCAGGGTGGGGTCCGCCCGCCATGGAAGCGAGCCGGTTCCACGGTGCGCAGATCGTCCCGGAGCTGTGGAAGTACCCTCCGTCTGCCGGGCGGGCGCTCGAGATCTCGAGCCGTCCACTCTCTTGGTCGCGCCAATGTAGGGCAGGCGGGAAACTCGGATAGTCACAGCAGTCAACCTCGAGCTGGTAGTTTTCACCATCCCTTGCTGGGAGCGTAATGCGGAATGTGTGGTCGTCGACGCGCTCGAAAGCCCAGCCACGCGCATCCGCCAGGACCGCCACCGCCGCGATTTCGGCGTTGATCTGGAGCCCTGCGATCGATGCCATTCTCGTAGTGCTCCTCAGACGGCAGCGCCCGTCGCGACGAGGTCGAGCTGAGCACCGTCCTCGAGTCCGAAACTGACCAGGGGGCGAGTCGTCGGCTGAAGGACCTCGCCGTTCCAAGCGAGCTCGAAAGCGTCACCATCGGCCAGGCTCATCGCCTCGACGACGGCAACGATCACTTCGGAGACCTTCGCGGTCTTCGGGAACGTGGCGGTGTAGAGGCCCGCTGGAGTCGCGATGTTCAGTGTCAGGTCAGGATCGTTCGGCACTTTCGTGCTCCTACCGTTGATTTCCGGTACGATGTCCCGGATGCGAACACGATAGCCGAGGGACGTTGAGTTTGTCTACCAATGGGTACATTGTACCAGGAGCGCCACTGACCCTGGAAGACCTAGGCCGGTTGGTCCGAGAGAAGCGCCGTGTCGGCCAGCTGAGTCTTCGGGAGGCAGGGGCGGAGGCGGGCGTTGCCTTCAACACCCTAGCGCGGGTCGAAGCTGGCCACATCCCGGACCTACAGACCTTCAGGCGAATCGTCGACTGGCTCGGACTGTCAGCCTCCGAGTTCTTCGGCGAGGCCCAAAATCGGCAGGTCAGTACGCCCGACGTGATCGCTTCGCATCTCCTTGCAGATCCCTCGCTCAGCCCGGGGTCTGCTGAGCGGATCGCTGGCCTGGTTCGTGACCTGTACGCGGCGCTCGCGCGACCCGCGATGACCACAGCAATCCATCTTCGGGCGGCGAAGACCTTCAAACCTCACGCCGCGAACATGCTAGCCGATATCCTCACCGAGCTCGACGAGTCACTCGCGGCCGAGGTCGACTAGCTGTGCTCAGGCGTGGATTCAAGGCGGAAGCCGAGCGGCTCGCGGAAGATCTCCGCTCGGAAATGGGCCTCGGCAGCGCCGATCCTGTGCCGCCAACTTCTATCGCCGAACACCTCGGGGTCGAGGTTCGGGTCGGGGATGAGCTTCTATCTCGTGAACGCTTTCGCGAGTTGGAGAAAGTGCAGCCAGGCGCATTCTCAGCCTGCACGTTCCGCCCCAACCCCACCAGGATCGTGGTGGTTCTCAATCCGTTGTCGAGCCCCGCGCGCCGGAACAGCGATCTCGCTCACGAGCTCGCTCACGTCCTGTTGGACCACGAGCTCACGAGACTTGAGCGACTAGGGGATGTCAGCTTCTTCGTCTGTGACGCGGTACAAGAGGAGGAGGCTGCGTGGTTGTCAGGATGTTTGCTCATCCCGCGACCGCTGCTTCTATCGTTGCTTCAACGACGCATGAGCACGAGTGAGATCGCGAAGGAGCTCTGCTTGAGCGAATCGATGGTGACGTATCGAATCAACGTGACCGGTGCACGTCGGCAACTCCGCAGCGCAGCAAGGTAGCTGGAGCCGCCAACCCCTTCCTTCCAAGTGGCCGGTCCTCGAGGTGGTCGAAACGATGTCCGGGCCGCCGAGCGGGTCACCGCGGCCAGACCGTCGCCGCAAGTCTCGCGAGCTCCGCGCCTCGGGCCTGTATCGAGGCCTCGTCCCACGTGGTTGGCGCGGCTTCGAGCAGCTTCCGGTTCAACTGGAGGACGCTGTGATCTGCGAGACCCTTGCGCTTGCAGGCCTCAGCCGGATCGGCCCAGGCGCTGTTCGAGAGAGCCGGGTTCAAGCGAGCCGTTACTAGGGTCAGATTGCCTATCGTCTGTACCAGACGATCACGAACCTCGGCGGCGGTAGCCCCTGCATCGGCGGCAAGCGGCCAGTAGTCGCGCCAAGCTTGAGGCATGACGTGCTCAATGGTGAGGCCGCCCTTGGTCACCGGCCCTTCCGACTTGGGCGAACGCAGGGAGTCCTCCAGCCCTTCGAGCACCATTCGAAGTCGTCCTCTGGTGAGAAGCTGGTACAGGGGCAGCGTCAGGAACGCGTCGCGGAGTTGCGAGTCAGTTGGCCACAACCGAGAATCGGCCGTCTGTTCCCTGAGGAAGCCTGAAATGACGTCCGACACCGCCGCGGGATCGCGATCCTTGAGTTGCGCGATGAGTTCGAGGAAGAGCTTGTTGTAGTCCTTGGTCGTCATGCGGCAGACCATGCGCCGCACGAAGTAGCTTTCGATTGCAGCCAACGAGCCGAGGAAGCCGGATGTCCCAATCTCCGTTCGGTGAGAAAACAGCCAGAGGACAACCGGCGTCGAGACGCCCGCATCCATGACGTGCCAGCGATACAGGAACAGTCCCTCCGCCGAGGCATCCGCCTTCGTCTCGAGCTCGCGATACACGCCGCCCGTCGCCTGGATGTCGGTGACCACCGCGGTTAGCGCCGGTGGATCACTCCCTTGGAGAGCGTAGTTCTGGAACCTTGGGAAGACGTAGGCAGATTGCACTTCCTCCGCAGTCCGCATGGTGAGCCAGTAGTTCAGGTACACATCGATGCGTGGCCTGACGAGGCGGCCCTGTCGCACCTCGGCCCGCCACCACTCCTGGTCGAATGCCTGCCAATGCTGCTGGTATAGCTGATCGGCGTTCAGCCCCGACTGGCCCGCAGCGTGCAGGACAGCGTTCTTGATGAGGTCGGATGCGAGAAGCGGCGTGCCTCGGGCGTTCAGCGTCTCGAAAATGACGTTCGCATCATCGATGGTCGAGAGGTCGATCACGACCATCTGGAGCAGCCCCATCAGCGCGGTTGCTAGGGCGTGGGCTCGGGCGCTGGCCGATTCCGGATGTTCACCGAGCCACTCCCGAGTCTGGAGCTTGAAGAAATCGTGGGCTTGGACGATTGGCACGTCCTCATAGCCGTCGACTACCAGCTCGTTCGACATCGCTCTGCGGAAGGGCTCGCGGTCGCCCAGCGTAGGCCAAACCTTGAACAGCCGATCATGGTTGCCCTCGGCGTAGTCAGGGTCGTTCAGGACGAGCCTGCGGAGCTGCCTTGCCTCCTTCGGAAACCCGTCGTGCTCGAATACCTCCTGAGCCGCATCGAGCATGAGCTGAAGCGTGGTGAGGCGCTGCTGCCCGTCGATGACGTGTCTGGTCTCGAGTTCGGACGCCGACGTGGCCTGCTGCTGTAACACCACCGCGCCGAGGAAGTGCCGGCCGGCGCGCTCCTCCGCCACGGCCTCACTACCCTCGCCAAGAACCGCGAGCTCCTCCAGGTACTGCTCGGCGACGTTCCGGACGTCGTTCCACAGCGGCTCCCACTGGTCCTCCTGGTTCCAAACGTACGGCCGCTGGAATGTCGGGATGACGTACCGCACGTCCTTCTGGAACAGGGTTTTCAAGGTCAAGATGTCAGCTTTCATCGAGCAACTCAGGCTCCTTTACAGAGTCGCGTCAAGGGTATGGCGCCGCCCGGCGAGTCCGATGACCATGCCCGTCGGTAAGTGGGCTGTGAGCCATTGATCCACCCAGCCCAGTAGCGTGGCTTTGCCCACAAGCCGCCCGATGTGCAGCTCATGGACAAGAAGCGTCGACGTCGCCAAGTAGGTGAGGTCGGAGTGTACCTGCCCGGAGATGACGTCATCGTCTGGGCCGTCTGTGAACATGGAGGAGTCCTCGTAGTTGGTCTTGATCCGTAGGCGGTAGAGATAGTCGATGAAGCCCGCCGGTCTCATTCCGCTGGCTATCGACGCCCGGTCGGGGGCGCTCAGCCGTGGGAGCGGGAACTTGGGTTCGGTGCGAGGAGCCTTTCCGGCTGCGAGCCGAGTGGCTTCCTTTTCCCGCCAGACCTTGCGATTCTGGCTCTGGAGCTTGGCTCGTTGGCGGGCAACGGCCTCATCTATCCATCCGTTTCGAGTCGATTCGAACGCCTTTCCTGCCAGGCCCCAGGCGCTGACCGCGTTGCATGCTGACCAACCGTGAATTGAGGTATCTACCACGGTGCCGGTGGGGACGTTGGTGAAACCGCCGTGCGTTGCGCCGAACGTCCACGGGGCTAGTTCTATAGGTCGCTGTAGCCATCGGGCGCCGAATTCGTTTTGAGTCTTTGGATGACTATCGGGGCGGGGTTGGCCCTTCGCGCCCGAGTATGCCTGCGTAGCGTGATAGGCCACGTAGTACGTTTGAACCACCGCCCAGTTGTTGGTGAGCCGAACCAGGTCATCAGCGAATCCGAAATGCCCGGCGAGTCCAAGAAGCAGTTCCGTTCCCCACGCGTTTTCAAGGCTAGACCGTATCTGCGCGAGATTCTGAGTCGCCGGCGTCGGGTCGGCCATGCTAGGAAGCCGGAAGGTCCGAACCGCCAGGGCATTCAGGCACTGCGGAACGCTCTGCATCGGCCAGACTTGGTTCCCAGCCAGGACGGCGAGCGCCCGGATGTAGTTGGCATGGGTCTTAAATCGGCCGACGGGGCTATCTGTCACGCTGATTCACCACGGGCGGAAGCGGCCGTCATGCCCGGGGCTCGATGCGAAAGAACCGGCCTTCGGTCGCCAGGAACTCTTCGCCGAGCGAGCCTTGCTCGGAGGGGGCGAGCGGGGGCACGCTGAGCGTCATCGGCAGTTCGAGCTTCTGGCTCGTCTCGAACAATGCGGCGGACATCGAGCGGCTCAGCGGCACCTCGAAGTCGATGAGCGCGGCTGTTGCCCTTCCAATACCAGCGGAAAGCCGACGAAGATCCTCTTCGAGCCTCGCGAGTTCGGTAGGGCCTAGATCGCGCTGGACCAGCACGTAGGCGCGCGAGCCACCATCATAGGGCGTCGCGCGGTACCCGAAGCGGAACTTGCCTTTCGCCGCCATCACACGCCCTCCAGGTTCGGCGCCTCGCTCCGGGCCATCTGGTCGTAAGCATCGAGGACGTAACGCTGGGTGCGGTACTCGTTGAACTGGGCAATCTCCTTGCGCTTGAGGCCCGGGAAGGACGCGCTGGGATACGGGGCGTCGAGGATCCATTCCAGGTCCTCGCGGTCCAGGTGGTAGAGGTGGGCGAAGATGGCGTCGAGCTCTGACTTGAGCCGGTGGCGCCGCTCCTCGTCCCACGGGAACGGTTCACCGTTGTACCCCAGGTCCCGCGCGAAGGGCTCAAGGTCCCACGCCGTGTACGTCAGCTCCAGGACGCGCGGTATCACCAGTTCGGCGTAGGTGAGGCCGGGCAGCGCTTCATCGAGGAAAGCCTCGGGTGGGAGCACCGGGAGCTGCTTTACGATGAAGAAGTTCATGTTGATGCCCCCGACCGAGAACCGCGCTGCCCAGTCGAGTACGAGACTGTCCATACATGCCAACACCAGCGCCGAGCCCGCTGCCTCGGTCCAACAACCACGCTCCTCCTGGAGCGCCTCGAACTGGATCAGCGGCGCCTTGTTGCTCACGCCCGTTCCCTCGACGATGCAGCCGATCGCGGTTCGTTCGTCTGTTGCGCGGGCGATGTCTCGGAAGCAGAGAAGCCAACCGAAACGATGATCCCGGAGTTCCCGAGAGGCGGTGGGCAGATCATCGTTGCGACCACCGTTCGCTCGTCGGTTGCCCGGGCGATGCTCCGGAAGGCGAGACGGTAGATTTGACTGTGACCACGGCTCCGCTGTGGCCCAGAGCGAGAGTCGGGATGACGTCCCAGACTCCGGTCCGCTCGTCCGTCGCCCGGACGATCTGTCGGAACGCCAGCCGCCAGAGCGTCGAGCGTCGAGCGTCGAGCGTCGAGCGTCGAGCGTCGAGCGTCGAGCGATCGTATGGCTTCGCCGTTAGTGTCAAGTTTCGCCGCGACTTCCTCCGCCGGTACCCAGTAGCGCGCGATGACCACGGCGTCCGGGTTCGCCTTCTCGGCGGTGGTCATGTCGCGGGCGTTCCCCGCCTTCAGGTCCTCCTTGCTCGCGCCGTCGAAGGTCGCAAAACGGTGGTCGTACTGGTGGAAGAGCTTCGCCTCGTAGAGCGGCAGGTACTCGCGCCCGTCGGCGCGCACGAACACGTTTCCCTTGAGTACGTAGCCCTCGCGCTCCAGTTCCTCTCGCGTCCGGAAAAGGCCGGAATCGTTCGACATGTGGAACATAGCCGAGAACTTCACATCCCAAGGGTTCTCCTCTGCGTCTGCTCCTCGCGCTTCTTTCCAGAAGACGCCAGCACGGCGGTACATCTTCTTCGCAATCTCAGCGTCCCGCTTGCTCCGAAACACCGGGCAGGTGCGAGTGTTCGGGTTGAACAGCGCGAAGTCCTCGGCCGTCAAGGTGAAGTGCCGGTCCGGCTCGCGCAGGTGGTCGATGGATGTGGAGAAGAAGGCGAAGTCGGCAGGGCGGTCGTGGTCGGTCCAGCCGCGCACCGTCAGCAGGCAGAACTTGTAGGAGCGGTGGACGCCCTCAAAGAGTCCCTGTGAGTTCTCGAAGTCGTAGAGGCTGGCAACGCGGCCCGCCGCGAACTTCCCGAAAAGCGCCTTGGTGGTGTCATCCGTTGCGATGCCCGAGGGGCACAGGATGCCGGATTGGCCGCGACCATTGACCAGGTCGCTGAGCAGCTCGGCGAAGACCACGTAATAGTTCACATCGCCGGCGCCGCCCAGAGGAAAGCGTCCGCCCTGGCGCAGGTAGAACGAGGTGCGCTCCGCAAGAGCCTTCGCCTCGTCGTAGTCGCGCAAAAGTCCAGGGTCCTCGGCCTCCAGCTGCTCAATCAGCCGCTTGCGGGCAGCGGCGTTGGGTGCGTTCGCGACCTCCGGCGCGCGGGTGGCGAAGAACTCCTTGTCGCTGAGCTTCACTTTCTCCCACGGCGGATTGCCGAGCATGCAATCGAACCCACCCTTGCGCTCGTCGAACACTTCGGGGAATTCGAGCTCCCAGTGGAAGGGGCGCACTTCCTCCGCCACGCGCGCAAGCTGACGTTCGAACGCGCCCCCGAACTCCTGCGGCCGCCCGGCGCGATGGTGGAGCAACGTCGATTGCGTCGGCGGCGTCGGCGCCTCGTCGCGCAGCGGCCAGAAGAACGCGGCGGTCCAGAGGTCGGCAGCGCGCTTGCGGTGGGCGCGCCTGGCCTCCGCAGTGGCATGCTCCTGTTCCTTCAAGAGCACATCCTCGGGTGTCTCCTCCTCGAAATCGGCAATCGCCCGAGCTTCCTTCGCGTCCGCCTCAGTCGGTCCCGCGGGCTCGAGGCTCATCGTGTGCATCAAAGGAAGCTGGCCCGTGAGCTCCGTCTTGTTGCGTGCCTTGATGGCCT
Organism: Chloroflexota bacterium; assembly: GCA_020845495.1. Next base: position 14,389 of record JADLFM010000237.1, on the reverse strand, counting down.
TCGCGACGTCCTTGCTGTCGCCCTCCACGGGCTCGAACGCTTCAGTGGGGATGCCCTTCTCGATGAGTTCGCTGTTCGCGCCAACGAGCGAATTGCCGCATTTGATGCGATGGTCGAGGAACCCGAGCGGCCGGCCTGGCTCGTGCCCCTCAAGCCAGAGGGCCAGGCGGCAGAGGTCGACGGCGAGCGGGTTGAGGTCAACGCCGTACACGCAGTGTGTGATCGCCTCGCGGACGCTGTGGCGAAGGACGGCGGGGTCAGGTTCGTGCTCGCCGCTCGCCAGGCGCGCGAGCTCGCGCCCGATGCGCCGCGCTGCAGCGAGAAGGAAGTGGCCACTCCCGCAAGCGGGATCGCAGACCGCGAGGTCAAGCAGTGCCCTTCGCTTTCCATCGATGTCCGCCGCCGATGCGAGTGCCTGCTGGATGACGGGGTCGAGCGCGCTCCGGATGAGCTCCTGCACCAGAACCGAGGGCGTGTAGTAGGAGCCCGTGGACTTCCTCTCGCCGCCCCCGATCAGGGTGAAAGCCGGCTTCCCGCCGTTGCTCCGCAGGGATGGCTGCTCGTCGAGGAGGCTTTCGTAGACCGAGCCGAGTTCCTCGACATCGAGATCGCGGTAGTTGATGCGGCGGTAGCCCGACTTCGTCGGCGCCAGCGAGAGGCCGCGCACCGCCGACTTGAGGGCGTCGTTGCGAAGGACGGCGTCCTCGAGATCCGGGCACATGCGCGCGTCGAAGATGCCGCCGCCGAGCGCCGGCAACCCGAGGTTCGCGTTCCCCGCCCGCAGTATCCCGAAGGCGACCCGTTGCGCGCGCCAAAGGTCATCGTGGCGGGCGTCCCCGCGGTCGAGTCTTAGCCGCTCTCGCAGTCGAGAGATGGAGTAATGCTCGCTGTAGATTTCGCGGCCGCGCGGGTCGGCGTCCGACGGGAAGAGCAGGTCCCGCTCCTCGGCAACCAGCAGGAACAGCAGCCTGTAGACGACCCGAAGCAACTGACGATAGTAGGCGACCTCGTCGAGGTCGCCGGAGGCGAGCTTCTGGCGCAGTTCTTCGTTCGCCGGGTGGTCGAGGAACCCCTGTCCGAGCGAGCGTATGGCGTTCTCCACGCCCAGCCGCAAATCACCAAGCGCGCGGGCGCCGCGGACGAGAGCGGCTCTGTACCACTGCTCCAGCAAGCAGGCATCGGTATCGCTGGTGCCTTTCGGCAGCCGGCTACGGTGCGCGACCATCCAGAGCAGGGTGAAATCGGCGAAGACGCCACCCTCCATCATCCCTTCGAGGTCGAACTCCAGGTACGCGGGACGCGTAAGGCTAGCGTTGTCCCGCAGGACGCGGAGCTGGCGTCCGTTGCTCACGATTCCCCAGAGGTGGTCCGTCTCGTTGAGGTACGACTGGAGGAATCCATGCGGGCTCGCCTTGGGCCCCGGCGCCGAGGGGTCGGCCTTGTCCAGTGCCTGAGAGGTGGCTACGAGGTGTAACGGCGGCGCGGCGGCCTCGCGGGTGGCTCGATGGGAGATATGAAACGGCCGGCCGTTTACGTCCTCCGCCTGCTGCCGATAGTCCAGGTCGTCGTAGCCCAGCTCCGAAAGCAACGGAAGCAGCCACTGCTGGCGTGTGACTCCCAGTTCGGCCCCGGGCCGCGAGCCTTCGAGCCGGGCCTTGAAGGCGCCCCAGTACGCCTTCGCGTGCTCCCAGCTGCGGGCCGCTGCCTCCGTGAGTCGGACATTCGATTCGAGGCCATAGTCGCGTGAGGGGTCGAGACCTGGCAGATCGCGTTCGCGCGGATCGGTGATGCGCTCGAGCAGTTCGGGTGGCAGCAAGCCCCCCTCGGAGCGAACAGTCGGACGAGAATCGAGCGTGCGGCGTGCCATCAGCTGACCACCGGAGCGATGACGTAGCAGCCGAGGACGTCGGCGGGCAGGTGCGGATCGACGCGGTGACGGAGATCCTTCGTTGTCAGCCCTGCCGCTCTTCGAACGCGGTCATGAGCAGCAAGGAGACCTGCCGCGCGATCCTTCGCCCGGCCGGCGATATGCGATTCGAGTGCGGGGATAGCCCCGACCGCGCGCTCAAGCCAGACGATTCGTTGCGCCTCGGGGACGTTGCCGTCCGCGTGCGCGCCGAGTAGTGACAGCGCCTCATCGTCCGGCAGCCATTCCGGCGCATCGGCATCACCCTGGTACCCGAGGACGAGGCATTCTTCGGCCAGGAGAGCTTCGGTATCGCTACCGCGGCTCACGTCGAGTTGGAAGCGCAGGCGGAGGAGCAGGAGCGTCGTGGTGCGCTTCACGGCGTTGGATCGGATCGTGGCGGAACGGGCCGCCACACCATCATGCGCGCCTTCGAGTGCCGAACCCACGAGGTAGTTAGCCAGGGACTCGACCAGTGGGTGGACGCGCGGAATGTGGATGGCGTCCTGCGGCACGGGCAGGTGGAAACCGATGCGCCTGCGCCCGGCCAGCCCGCTCCCCTCTCTCACCGCCGTCGGGAGTTGCGAAGCATCGGAGAGGTCGATGACCAAGGCTTTCCGTTCCTCCCCCAGTGGCTGGCGAAGGCGGGCGGTGGCGTCGCGAACAAATCGCTCGACGTCGTTCGAGTCTCCCAATGCCCCCGCCGACTCGCGGAGCTCGGCCATCACCTCCTCTGGGTGCATTGCGTGCTGGGCGAAGATGGTGCGGCTGCGCTCTTCGCGCTCCACGGCGCGATTCCAGTCGAGTTGTTGTTCGGCCTGGTCGAACTCGAACTGCATCTGACGGCTGTCGTCACGCTTGAGCAGCACTGCCTCGAGGATCGCTTCAAGGACTTTGTCGGACTCCGTCGGCACCGGCACAGAGACTCCGGTGGTCTTTCGAATCTGTTCAGCTTTGCGGATGATCACCTTGAGCACGGCGCCATCGACCGGATTGTCTTGCCCGTACACGAGGACACTGCGGACCTCGGGCGAGGGCTGCGCATAGCGGTCAACGCGACCATCGCGCTGTTCGTGCCGCGTCGGGTTCCAGCTCAAGTCGTAGTGGACAACCGCGTCGAAGTGGTGCTGAAGGTCGATGCCCTCCGATAGGCAGTCGGTGGCGACGAGCACGCGCCGAGATGAGTCGCCGAGTAGTTCGACTCGCTGTCGTCGCACCTCGGGTGGGAGCACCCCGGTCACGGACTCCACCGACACAGGTGGCCGGCCACGGCGGTTGAGCCGCCGTTGCAGCTCCGCTGCAACGTAGTCGGCGGTGGCGATGTAGCGACAAAAGACGATGGGACTGAAGCCTTCGTCGAGGAGCGTCTCGACCTGCGGCAGGAGCCGCCCAAGCTTGTTGTCGCCGTCTCCAGCCAGGCGTTCGACATCCCGGGCCATATCGAGAAGGCGACGGCGCTCGCGCGCATCGGGCGACGCCTCGGCCGTGGCGTCGCCTCCCGGGACCGCATCGTCTTCATCTGCTGACTCGCTGGCCTCCTGGTCGAACACGGCCCGAAGGCCACGCTCCTCGACTTCGGCGAGGTTGCCATCGGTTTCACCCGCGCCACCAGCCCGCGTTCGCAGGGCCGCGGCAGCTGCAAGCGGACTGGACCCGACGCAACGCAAGAGGGCCAACGCAGCCCACCAGCGGACGCGTTGCTGAAAGCGGGTCGCGCCTTCAGTCGAGCGGACCATCTCAGTTGCATAGTCCAGTACGCGATCCAGCAGTGAGCGGTACGCCGGCGATAGCGTGTAAGGAAGTTCGAGCGTTGGTGGGCGCTTCGGGAAGTCAGTCCGCTCCTCGGAGTACTGAATAACGTCGCCGCGCCGCCGCTGTACGAGGTGACGCGCGATCCGTCGCCGGAGCTGCTCATGCTGCTGCCCGCCGAGGTTGTCGGCGATCGCACCGAATTGAGGGTCCAGCAGACCGAGTAACGAGTAGAACGCGGACTCGACGCCGCTGTGTGGCGTCGCCGTGCAGAGGACCAGGTGACGTTCCGGGTCGGCTGCGAGTTCCCTCACGAGACGATGGCGCTGTTGTTGACCGCCGCCTGTCGAAGAGCCCTCGGCGCACGTGTGCGCCTCATCAATGATGACGAACTTCGGACAAGCGCGAATGAAGTCGGCGCGCCGCCGGTCGGACTTAATGTAGTCAATCGAGACCACGACAAAGGGGTACTCATCGAACAGAGAGCGTCCGATCGGCAGGTTCCGCTCCAGTCGGGCAACGGTACCCGGTCGGACCACTTCGGCGTCAATCCGGAACTTGTTTGCCAACTGTTCCTGCCACTGCTCGCAGAGGTGGGGTGGACACAGCACCGCCATGCGCCTGATCTCGGCCCGGTCGAGGAGCTCCCGCGCTATGAGTGCCGACTCGATCGTCTTCCCGATGCCCACATCATCGGCAATGAGCAGCCGCACGGGGTCCTGGCGCAGGGCCATGAGCAGCGGGACCACCTGGTAGGAACGCGGCTCCACGCCGATACGGCCCAGTGAGCGGAACGGTCCGGCCCCGGAACGGAAGCTGAGCCGGACAGCATCCATCAGCAGCCGCGCCGAGGCGAAGTCACCATGACGCTCTGGGTCTGGGGGAGCGAAGGTCGCCGACCGGACATCCTTACCTTCGATCGGGAGAAAGAGGCCAACTGATTCATCATCGGAACCACCAAGGGGGCGAAGCCGCAGGAGCTCGCTGTCACTTTGAGGAAGAACCACCCAGTCGCGTCCTCGTGCGTGAACGAGCGTACCGGCGCCGTAGTCTGTCATTCCGTCTCTTCTCCGAAGATCCAGGGGTGGGCACGGACCGTCTCCTCCCACGGCTCCTCGGTCGTGAACCGGATCACTTCATACCCGGCTTCTCGCAGGCGACGGCCAGTCTCCGCGTCGTATGTCTTCCGCCGCTCGTACAGATGATGGCGACCGTCGACGAAGATGCAGGCTGCCGCGTCCCGGTAATAGAAGTCCGGGTTCGCTGGCGGTTCGGCGATGTGCCGTTGAGCTTCATCCGGTGGCCGCAATCCGTGCTCTTCGAGGAAGTCAAGGAACTCGGGCTCGGCCGATGAGCCGGGATCCAACGTCCGGCGTAATTCGGCAAATTGCTCGGCACGAGAGCGACTCCCAGCCCCGACCGATGTCTCACACCAGGTCAGCCGCAGGAGCAAGTCCTTCACCAGGTGGCGGTCCAGAATCTCGTGGTAGCGGGTGTTTGAGTAGCTGCGCAGGCAGTCGTAACAGGCGGCCTCGCAGTCCTCGCGGGCATGGGGCGCGCGGCGTTGGTCGTCGCCGGTGATGGAGTCGAAGTGGCAGACTTCCAAGGCAGCACGGGCAACGTCAGCCATCGCCCCCTGGTCAACGGCGAGCCGCTCGAGAACGCCCGCACCACCCTCCGCCGATTCGTAAAACAAGAGCAGATGTGGTTCTTCGGGCGTTGGCAGCGGCTCCACCGCCAGCTCGGACGGCTCGACCTGGTACACCGTTTCGATTCCCCGCTTCAGAGCATATTGGAGGCTCATGAGTGCGTCGGGCGCCAACTCGGGACCGAAGCGAAGCAGCAGCGTGTTCCGCCGGTCTTCAACGAACGGCACCACGCGCTCGATGCCCGTCGCCAGTTGGGCTTCCGGGTCAGCCTCCTCCGAATCGGCGTCCGGCTCCTGTTCGCTCCGACCCCATCGGCCGGTGTTCATATTGAGGTTGAAGCCGTGGACCTCCTTGTTCTTTCGCCGCACCCAGCCGAGATTGAACCGCCAAAGTGTCGCTGTTGGCGCGAGCTCGCCCAAAGCCACGGTGGCGCCGTTCGCGGCGTAGGACGTGCGCACGCGGCGATCCCCCTCGGGGCCTGATGCGAAGGCATAGGCCGTCCGGACCTCGTAGCCAAGCCGCAGGCGCTCCTCTTCGTCGCTGGTGATGCGGGCTGTGCGGCGGGTCTTCACGCCAGCCAGCCGCAAGAGCTCCGAATAGGTTCGCGAAGCCCCTTCCATGTTCTCGCCACAACCATGGCAGACCTCGTCGTTCACACCGGCCCCGAAGTGGGCGAAGCCGCAGAGTCCGCAAAGCTTGCAGCTGGTCGTCCGGAGGCCATCACCCTCGACCGTCGGGAGGATGACTCCATCGACTCGGTAGCGAGCGCCCTCGTGGTAAATCAGGCTCCGTGGACCGAACTCGGAGACGGCGATGAACCGCGGACGCGAAATTGCCTCCATCTCGCGGCGTCGCGAACCGGGGAGCCGTTCACCGGGCAGGTACGCGGCAATTGGGAGCCGCGGAAAGTTGTAGCCCGGGAGGAAGCCCTCACTCGCGAAGTATCGGTACGGATTGAAGTCCGAGGACGCTTCGACCTCCTGGCCCGCGAGGAGGTCAAGCTGGCGCTGTGCCTCATCTCGGCGCAGCGCCGCTCGATCGCGGTCAGGCTTCGCGACGGCCATGTCTCGCGCGATGCGCTCCTGTTCCTGGCGTTGTGCCATGGCGGAGCGATACATGAAGCGCCAACGGTCAGCCGCGCGGTCGAACGCGGCCGGGGCGCTGGCAAGGGTACGCTCAAGCCAGGCCGCATCGTGCCACGGGGAGTCCGTGAGCGTGGCGGCTAGCTGGTCAAGCATCGGCGCGCAGACGGCAGCGGCACGACTTCGAGCGCGTTCGCTGGAAAGCGGATCGGCCATACCCGGCAGGAGTGGAAGATCGTCCCCCTCCGTCAGGTCGATCACGTCCTGCATGGAGTGGCCTAACGACTGCTCGGTGGCCGCTAACCATTCGGCATGCACGTGCGCCTTGATGAGGTCCTCGTTGGCCAGGTCGAGCCGGGGCGGTTGGACCTCTCCGGAGACCATGAGGTTAGGCCGGCGGAAGAAGTACTGGTCGTGCTGGTTCATCGACGAGCAATACGTCGTAACGAGTGCCGGTTGGCCACCGCGCCCGGCCCGCCCACTGCGCTGGGCATAGTTCGCCGGCGTCGGCGGGACATTTCGCATGTTCACCGACGACAGGTCGGAGATGTCGACGCCCAGTTCCATCGTGGGTGAGCAATACAAGATCGGCAGCGTGCCCTGGCGGAAGCGCTCTTCCCGCGCTTCTCTGTCGTCGGCCGTCACTTGCGCCGTGTGCTCCCGCGCCTCCAGCGTTGCGAGGTTTAAGGCTACATGCTGGTACAGGTCCCGGAAGAATGCGTTGGCGTCGGCCTGTTCTCGCGAGACACGAGGCGTCCGCGTGAAGTCCACGGCTGGCTTGCCGTCGCCCAGGCGCCAGCGGAGGCGCGCCATTCGTAGCCGATAGATGATGGGCTGCCCTGAGGCATCCTTCGGCTCCCGGAACTCCTTCCCGCCGTACGGTTCCAGGAAGCCATTCCGCGCGAGGACACCCACCAGAGATCTCGCAAGGGCCGGGAAGTCCTTCGCCGGGAGCTTCTTCTGGGCTGGAAGCCCAGGCCACGTCCCGGGACTGCGGAGGAAATGCCCGATACCGCTCTGCGCCGTCAGCGCCGCCTCGCGGTCCCCGCGAGCATCAAGGGCTGGCGCCAACCTCCCGACGCGGAACAGCTGAAGCCGTTCATCGCCTTCGACGCCCCAGCTCAGTCCGCCCTTCGGCGCAGGCTCCTTGGACGAACGAAGGTGCTGCTCGCTGAGCCGCTTCATTCGGTCTTGATCGTCGCTTTCGAGCGCGCCAGCGTTCACCGCCAGGGCACGTCGCATCCAGTTGAGCAATTCACGGCAGGCACGTTCCCGATCTTCGGGCGTGGCTGTCCACACGTAATCGGGCGCGGCCTCCCACTTTGAAGCGTCGCCGCACAAGTCACGCAAGTGTTCGTAGTCGATGGCCAGCAGCCCGGCCTGCTCGAGGTTCGGTGACGTGAGTCGCCAGCCAAAGCGCATGTCATTAAACACGCGGTAGGCGATCACGGCCCGTAGTGCCTTCTTCGCATCGTCGCGGCTGTACTCATCGTCGGGGTTCCGGCCGTAGTCCCCGTAGTCCAGCCCCAGCGAATCCACAACTCTGATCGGCAGCTCCTCGTAGTCGAGCCCACCTGGGCCGGCATCGCTCACTGCCTTCAGCAGAGCGCCTCGAAGCCACGATGTCTGTACGAAATCATTGAAGTGCCCAGCCTGCAGCGAGGCGTCTTGACGGTTGTCCGTAAAACTCAGCAGCTTCCGCGCTTGCGCGCTGACGTCTGCGGCTGCGCGCAGGGCTTGAACGACCGAGAGGGAAATCACGGTCGTCGCCGTACTGCGACCCTCGGTTGCCAGTTCGGTGAGCTTGCCTATGTCGGACCGCTGCCGTCCGGAGTACGAAACGCGACAACGGACACAGACACGGAACGGTGCGCTAAGGAACCACGCGTCGAGCCCGTGAAGACCGGTCCCAGGAGAACACTTGCCGTCTGCGGCCACGCGTACGCTCGTGGGTATGAGGTCACGGTACGCCCGCGCTACTCGTGGAAGTCCATCGGGGCCGGTTTCGACCCAATCCTCGGGAAAGTCCTCGTCTGGATCTCCTGTCCAGTCGAGCCCAGCAGCGAGCGCCACGTAACCTGAGACGATGTCCTCGTCGTCTGCTTCGGCCCGGGACGAGACATCTCGCCCGCGAAGCTGTCCATCCCGGAGGGCACGCCGGCCGCCGAGGTTCCGATCCACTAGTTGTCCCTCTCGCTGGTCCCAGTCGACGACGTAATATTCCTGACCGCACTCTCGGCAAAATGCGAGTGGCAGGAGAATGCGCGAGCGGTCGCCTGGCGGTTCAGGGACGAACTGCTGGGCTTGCATCGTCAGATAGCGCTGCGACGTGTCCTCGACGGAGGCGTAGACGGTGTCGCCGCGTGAAACGAACTGGTGAAGGCGGAACGCAAAGAGTGGTAGGCCGGTTTCGGGGCTCTTCGCGCGGAACCCTGCGAGCAGAGCCTCCCGGAGGTGGGTAGCTGCAGTCTCCGGCGAGACGCTTGCCTGCTCTGCCAAGAGTCTGGCAGCTGATGGAAGGTCAAGGGGCTCGGCGCGCACAACCGTGCCGTCCTCTTCGGCCCGAAGCCCCAAGACGCGCTCAATCCAGCTTGCTATCGGGTCAGAGACCAACGCTTTCGCATCCTCGGGGTAGGCTGCCGGTTCGCTCAACCGCCAGCGCAGCGCGTCGGGCGATGCATCCCCGCGCGTCACCTCGACTAGCGACTCGTCAATAACGGCGGCGGCCTCGACCTCGGTGCCAAAGATGATCGAGGCGACATCTGCGACGGTCTGTCGCCGCTGGACCCGAGTGCCCGAACCCGCAATTGTGGCCGACGTACCAACGCAGCGGAGCCCTTGGGCACGGGTGCGTTCGCGGACGCGTCGCACGAGCATGGCGACGTCCGCGCCTTGGCGGCCGCGATATGTATGCAGCTCATCAAGCACCAGAAAGTCGAGCGCCTGCGCAGCGCGGATGACTTTGCGGTCGATCTCTGTTGGCCGCGTCATGATGAGTTCGAGCATCATGAAGTTGGTGAGGAGTATGTCCGGAACGGAGTTCGCGAGGCGCTCGCGCTCTTCCGCGCTCTCCTGCCCGGTGTACCTTGCGAACGTGACCGGTTGGTCGGCCTCGCCGTAGCCCGCAACGACGAACTTACGGAGCTCTTCCATCTGGCTATTGCAGAGCGCGTTCATCGGATAGACGACGATGGCCGTGATGTGGCCCTTCCGCTTCTCTGAGGGTTTTTGCAGGACGTGGTCGATGATCGGGACCATGTAGGCGAGGCTCTTGCCGGAGCCGGTGCCCGTCGTCAGGACGTACGAGCGTCCGGTGCGAGCAACCTCAATAGCCTCACGCTGGTGTCGGTAAAGGAGTAGCGGCTCCCCAGGCGGATCGTTGTGCTTGTTACGGCGAAAGATCCGAGCGCACTCCGGATGGAGGAGTCCCTCCCGTACGAGGTCGTCGATCGACCCGCCGGGTGCATACGCGGGATTGAGTTGGATCAACGGGTTCGGCCACAACACTCCGCTTTCCAGCTCCGCATCGACGAAGCCTCGGATGTCCCCGTTGCGGATACGAACGAAGCTCTGCACGTATCGAGCGTAGTCGCCGATGACCTGATCTCTGAGGCCGAACACATCCATGCGGGCGCGCTCCCGTCACCCCTGCGGGGCGTGTAGCTGCCGCCGCGAGTGTGTCATGTTGTTCGATTCAACCTCTACCCCGCAAGCGCGACAGCTGCTGACGCGCCACCTACCCGTGCGATCTCGGCTCCGACCGTCCTGCGGTCGCGTGCCAGGCGCGCGACACTCCCTCGAGGCCCACGACTGTTTTCGGCTGCTCGTGCAGCACCGCAGCTCCTAATGACGTATGAGGCCGTGACATTCGCGGCGGCCGTCGCACGCTCGTCGCCTGGAGATGCGATCGATCCGAGGTATCGCTCGGATGTTCCGGACATCGTCCGAGAGTGGCTCCCCCTGCTCATTCTGGGTTCAGACGTAGGGCCTGGAACATCGGAACCACGTCGCAGGTGTCTTCCTGAAGGAGGCGCGACGGCTCAGGATGTCGGAGCTCCACAGCGTTCGGTCGTGTCGCCGTCTCACTTTAGACTGGACGGCTGCATCAGGACGAGCGTCGAGCCATGCAACGATCAAGCGCCGCGTCCCGTTACCCAGTGGGACTTCGCCTGTCTGCCAGTTCCTCCACCACCTTCGTGGTCTCCGGCATCGGCACGGCTTGCTCGTCGTCGAGCGCCGCACGCAGATCCTCGATGAGCTTCTTGTACAGGCGTTTCGCGGAGTTCCGGTCACCCATCGCAGCATGGCACCGCATCGCTTCGCGTACGGCCTCCTCGTCGATGGGGTCCCTCTGGAGGATCGCGTCGTAGAAGCGAAGGGCGAGCTTCGGGTCTCGCAGCTCACACGCCAGCTTCGCGGCCCGGTGGGCTGACGTGTTGAACCGCTTCTGGTAGTCGCGCCGGTAGGCCTCGGCCCATTCGTAATCCTCGTCCGCGAGGAAATCGGCGGGGCAGAGCTCCAGCGCCCGCTGGTATTCGACCAGGGCCTCGTAGCCCTGCAGGCGCTCGGCCCGGGCGAGGTGTGCGTCGAAGGCGTCCACGTCTGTCCGGAAGAGGCCCGCCCGCAGCGCGTACCGCTGACGCGCGGTAATGAGGATGTCGCCCTCAAGGTCCTGGACCGCCCGGCTGAGCGTTCGGCGAACGTAGTAGGCGGCGTTAGGAAGCGGGTGCCCTCCCTGGTTCTCTGCACTGAGACCAAGCGCTTCCGCTGCCGTGTCCCGCAGGACCGGCGTGCCGCCATGGGCGAGAAGGTAGGCGAGTAGCTCACGCGCCTTCTGGATAGACCAGCCATCGACCTCACCGGCGTCTGTCTCGACGCGGAACGTCCCGAAGAGCCTTGCCCGGAACGCGGGGCCATCCTCGGCAGCCGACTCCCCATCGGGTCCAGCGAGCGGGAGCGAGGCCTGCCTGTCCATGGCCCCGAGTGGTGTGGCGCCCGACACCTCAGGAGCCGTCGCGGCGTCTACCGGATGCCTCCCGTTTTCCGACGGTGGGGCTATCAGCTCTGGCGCACGGGGCTCGTCATCGTCGGCGGCGAGTTTCTCGTCGTCCTCCGGCCAGGTTTCCAATGGGGCGTGGCCGTTTTGAGGCGCTGCCCATGCTGGAGATTCGGGCGTCAGGGGCACGGGTGTCGCCGTATCCCTGCGAGGCCGGTGCGCCACCTGCCGCCGCACCACGACCGGCTCCAGGTGGAGCGGAGTCACGTGCGGCAGGGTCAGCGTGATCGCACCGGACTGCTCATCCTCGCCGAAGACAACACTGCTTCCGAATGACGGCCTCGTGTCGACGCCCTCGACCGTGTCGGCGAACGCAATCACGAAGATACCTCGCCCTGGACCCTGCCGAAGGACGCCTTCCATCTCGGCCACGGCGCTGGCTGGATCCGGGCTCGGCCCCAGCAGTGCCAGGAGCACCCGGTGCTCCAACTCCTCGTCCCGCGTAATCAGCTTCGTCTCAAGCCATCGGGCAAAGGCCGACGGCGAATCTGCAGGCGGATCGGCGTCATCTGGTGGGCCGGGCAGCAGCTCCAAGCAGTCGCCAAGCGGCCCACAGGCAGCCTCGTCGGCGACGACTGCTACGGTCCCCTCCGGATGAAGCGAATCGAGGGTGGTGAACCAGCTCGTGAGGAGATCCCGTCCTTCCATCCGTCCACCAGCGACCAGGACGCTCCCAACGGCGGCAAGGTTGAGGTAATGGATGCCGGAATCCGAAGCGCCGACGGGCACGAGGAGTGGCTGCTCACCGCCGATAGCGTCAGCGAGCAGCGCCGCAGCGAGCTGACTCATACGAGAGAGCTTCAGCCGGACGGTCGTCACCCCCACGAGCTCGCAATCGACCGCGCCCCCGAGCTGGCGGCTGATTGCGTAGCGGGATTCGACCAGCGCCTCAGCGTCGCCCGGCGGGCAGTCCAGCGTGAACTCCAGGTACCGGTCGGACTCCCGAACGAGAACGATGCTCGTGGACGCGAAATCGAGCTCCGACAGCGCCGACAAGAGCGCCGTGCTCGTCGCCAAAACGCGGGCCGCATCGCCTGATCCAGCCGGCCGGCGCTCGTGTCGCCCGTTGGAATGCCATCGCTGCCGTGCGCGGCGAAACACCAGCAGCATCGCGATCCCACCGACGGTTATCGCAGCGGCCGCGGCCACAACGCCGGCGTCAGGCGTCGGCACCGACGGCAGAGAGGGCCGAAGGTCCACATCGCTGCCGCCGTCGTCAGGTGGGGCGACCGGACCACCCGGGGCCACGGTTGGTGTTGGCATGGGGGCGACCGCTGTCGGGTCGGGAGTCGGTGGCACCGGGGACGGTTCTGGCGTCGGTTCCGGGTCCGGCATCACACCGAGGTCTTCTTCCTCATCGAGCGATTCGGGCTCGGCGTCGCTGACATCCTGAGGAAGCTCCAGTTGCCAGCCGGGATAGATGAGATTCGGGTCGACGAAGGTCCGTCCGTCCGTCATCGTGCGCTGTTGGTTGAGCTTCCAGATATCGACCCAACGGAATCCGTCCCCAAGGAAGCGCTCTGCGATGCCCCAGAGGTGGTCGCCTCGCATCACGGTGTAGGTAGCAGGAACCGTCTCCGCCGAAAGGGCTCGAGCGGTTGGAGGGCTGGTGGCCGGTTCGGCGAATGAAGCCAGCTCACTCGGAAACGGCGCCTCAGCGCTCGCAATAACCGCCGCCGGCGATGCGAACGCCGCCGACGGCGTGTGGAACGTGGCGTTGAACAGAATCGTCCCGGCAAGGGCGCCGTCGACCACCCGGCGCACCATGGGGAGCGTCAGCGGAGCGGTGATGCGAAGCCCGCTCCTCACCCAAGCTGCCTGCCCGGTGAGCAGGCCGGCGAGGCCGAGCGCGAGCCGTACAACGATGGAAAGCAGTAGGTACGCGACGACGAGCCAGGCGATGCCGGTCGTTACGCTGATGACGTCCTGATCGCTGAGCCGGGAGCCGGTCAGCACGTCCTGGACATGGCTCCAGTCGGGTAGGGACGCGAGCATGGTCGGGGGCCCCGTCAGCCGCCAGAGACCGACTGCGACCACGGCGCACGCAGCAAATATCGCGGCCAGACCGAGCCAGCCGCCACCGGTTCCCGCGTCCCGGTCTGTCCCGAATTCCCTGGTGCTCACGGCTGCCCTACCAGGACGGACTGGAGCTGCTGGACCGGGTAGTCGTTGCTGAACGACCGCGTGATCGGATCGAGCGCTTCCCATGCCCCGCCGTTGACCCGGTACCGTGCCGAGAACGTGACCTCCACCGTGACCACATAGGCACCGCCGGCCGCCAGGGAGGACTGTTCGTAGACATGCCGGATGTCGCTCTCGGCGGGAAAGCGCTGCCCGAGCGAGGTCGTGTCCTCGGTCGTCCCATCGCCGAAAGACCAGCGGTAGACCAGCGGCTCAACCTCGACGTCCACGGCGACGCCCGGCAGCGCGTCCGAGGAGCTGATGGGCGAGCCGTCGTAGCCGTCTAGCCAGAACCAGGAGGGCAGTGCGACAAGACCGGTCGCCGGGTTGGCGTCGATGGCGATGTCCGGGATCGGGAGGTGGTTGAGGAGTTCGAGGGCGATCGCGACCGGGTCGACACCGTCGTCGTCGACGAAGACCACCTGGACGGTGGCGCCTGCCGGCGTGCCGACGGGGATCCAGATGAAGGCAAAGAAGCCGTCGTCGCAGCTCACGCTGGCGAAAACGTGGTCGGGATGTGCAGCCTGTTCAGCCTGGTACCAGGGCGAGTTCGAGAGCACGATTCCGATGTTCTGAACGCTGATGCGGCAGGACCGCGAGTTGCCGGTGCTGACGGACGTACTGGAGGTTGAACTTGGAGTGCTCCCCGGCGACTCTTGAGTCACACGAATGAACACTGTCACGCCATTCGGGCCCGATTGCACCGTGGCCGTACCCCGTGGGACGTTGGGCTTCGGGGTGAACGAACCGCCGGGTGTTGGAGGTT
>JADLFM010000236.1 GCA_020845495.1 Chloroflexota bacterium | reverse complement strand
TCCCGGCCTACGTCGAGGCGGTCGTCGTGCGCACGCCGACGATGCGGTAGGCCCCCTCCGGGCCGCGCTCGATGTCGACCCCAACTGCCTGGCCAGAAGCCCAGTGCCCGACGACCGGACAAACAGCGACGCTCGACTTACGCGTCACGAAGGCGTGGCGCCGTCTCGCCGCAATGGGTGGCTCCAGCATTGGATAGCAGCTCGCTGCAGAACTGTTAGCTGAGGTCTGGTTTGGCCGCCGGTCTCACTGCGTCCGCTCGCGCACCACGCGGGCGATGTTCAGTTGGGCTACAGCTCGTTTGGCCGGCAGGGCCGACACGATCGTAACCAGCAGGATCGCTGCTCCAGCAAGGGCGGGCGTTGTCCAGCGCATTCGGAGATCGAAGGAGAAGAGGTCGGAGCTGTAGCTCGACATCATCACGCTGGCGGCCTCATAGCCCACGAGCAGACCCAGCGGAATCGCCACTACCGTGACGATCAGGTTCTCCCGAGTCAAAAGACTGCTGACCTCGCCCGGGGTCATGCCGTTGGCGCGCATGGTCGCGAACTCCACCGATCGTTCCGCGAGACCAACGGAGATAGCATTGAAGACAAGCGTGAACGCCATGATCGCCCCGAAGAGGAGCATGATACCGACGAAGCCGTAGAACAGGGCGAGGTACTGGTCGACGAGCCGCTGGAGGGCATTCGACGAGATTACACCGGTGACCAACGGGCTCTCCGAAATGAGGTCGCGCATGGCATCCGGCTTCACACCATCGTCATAGGTCACAAGGAACGAGGCGTTTCCCGGGGCAGCCAGTGTAGTTGGAGTGACGCTGCCGCTGAGCAATCGAGAGAGTTCGTCCTGGCTGATGTACGCGTAGGTGCCGAGCGGCTCGTCTATGAATCCCGCAACCGTCGTTTGGACTTCAACGCCAAGGGTCGGAAACGCCAACGAGACCTGGGTCCCTGCTGAGACCTGGAGCAGACGGCTGACGGCGCTCCCCACGAGGATCCCCTCTGGCGGCAGTGGTAGTTCCTTGTCGCGGGGCGCGACAAACGTGTGCATCGTGGTGCCGGGTACGAACGCTTGTAGCTCGGTTGCATAGAGCCCTGAACCGGCGCGGAGACCTACGGGGAGGGCGACCATCGGCTCTACGGCCGCGATGCCCGGGATGGCCTCGATTTCGGCCATCGCCGTCGCATCGGCAGGTACGTTGACGAAGACCTGGGCGTCGTTATGAAGGATGCGCCCGAATTGGCGGTTCGTGAGCAGTTGAACCGTGTCGATCATGCCCCACGACGCAAGAATCAGCGTGAGCGCGAGCACGACTCCGGTGAGGTTGGAGAGGCTCCGCCAGCGGGAGCGAGTCGCGCCACGCAAGGGAAGCCGCCAGCGGAGCGGTAGCCGTCGGGCCGGGGGAAAGAGCCGCTCAAGCAGCAACGCGCCTGAGGCGGACGCCGGCGTAAGCCCTCTCATCGCTTCTGCCGGGGAGACTCGCATCGCCATCCGTGCAGGGACCGCCGCCGCCGCCAGGCCGGTCGTAAGCCCGAATACCAGGCCCAGGACC
Organism: Chloroflexota bacterium; assembly: GCA_020845495.1. The sequence continues at coordinate 2,291 of JADLFM010000236.1, read as the reverse complement.
GGTGTGAGCGGATGGAGGCGAATGACGGTATCGGGGATCGAGAGCGCGGAGGTGTACGTCCCGGTGATAACCACGCCCAGGGGGATGCCCACACTGATGCCCAGGATGGCCCCGCCGCCACCGACGACGGTTCCGTAGCCAAGGTAATGGCGGAGCAGGAGCCAGCGGCTCAGGCCATTTGCCCGGAGGGTGCCGAGGATCGTCCGCTGAGACCAGACAATGCGATTCATGAGCACGAACGTCGCCATGCCCGCCGCCGCGAGGAATAAGAGGGGGAAGAGCACGGCGACCTGGCTGAAGCCCTGGAGATCCTCGGAGAGGGCGGCGTTCGAGGGTTGTTCGGACTGTGGCGAGATCTCGGTTGCGCCGAGAACTGTGGCTGCCTCCCGGACCTGCTCATCCAGCTCACGAGCGTCCGCCCCCGGCTCATAGAGCACGAGCACTTGCGGCACCTGCGCGGCTTTGGGGGTGCGCTCCACCAGCGTTTCCAGCCCAAAGACGACGCCGAAGTCGTCGGGTGTGGTGAGAATGTCCTGCCGGCTGCGGGCGGGCCACAGGTACTCGGGGGACACGCCCACGGCTGCGATGGTCACTGTTGTTGGCCCATCGGCCAGGACCAGTTCGAGCGTGTCTCCCAGGCCGAGGCCGAAATGACTCGCCATGTGTTGTTCCACGACAACCTCATTCCCATCAGCTCCGGACGGGTAGGCGCCCTCGGTGACCTGGATGCCGTTGACCGCGGGCTCGGCACCCGGCGGTATCGAGACGATCCGCCCTGCGAGCTTGTGCGCTCCCACCTGGATGGGTATGTCGGCCTGTACGCGCCGGCTCGTGTCCTGTACTCCCTGAATATTCGCTACCGCAACAGCGATAGCCTCCTGGTCGCCTCCGCTCACGGTCATGTCGGCGAAGCTGAGACGCGCATAGGTCTGCTTGTACGACACGGACAGGTTGGAGAACGCATCAGTCGAAGCCGCGAAAAGTGCGACACCCAGCATGACGGTGGCGAGCACGGCAAGGAATTGCCACTTCTGGCGCCAGAGGTCCCGCCTCAGCTTTCGCCGGAGGATGTACGCCGCGTTACCGTGGGCGGCCCGGGATGTGGAGGCTGGCGCTGCCGTCACCAGCTCAACTCCGATGGCGAGAGCGGGTTCGAATTGGTGACATCGCCCACGAGTTTCCCGTCGCGCAGGTGGAGCACCCGGTTGGCCATGTCTGCTATCGCGGAGTTGTGCGTGACCAGGAGTACGGTGCGTCCACTGTCCGCAGCAGCCCTCAGGATCGCAAGGACCTGGACACCGGTGTCGAGGTCCAGGGAGCCAGTGGGCTCGTCGCAAAGCAGCAGAGGGGGGTCTTTCACGATGGCGCGAGCGATTGCGACACGTTGCTGCTCGCCGCCGGAGAGCTGCCCCGGGAAGTGGTCCATGCGTGCCGCGAGGCCAACATCCGACAAGGCTCGGTGACTTCGCTCCAGTGCTTCCCCACCCCCGAGCGCGGCCACGATCTGGACATTCTCCAGCGCGGTCAGGGTCGGTACCAGGTTGAAGAACTGAAAGACAAATCCAACCATCGACCGCCGGTACTCCGTCTGAGCCTTTGCATCGATATTGGTGAGGTCCATCCCGTTGGCAACGAGCGCCCCGCTGGTTGGTACCTCGATGGCCCCGATGAGGTTCAGGCAGGTCGTCTTGCCCGACCCACTGGGCCCAAGCAGCACGACGAACTCGCCCTCGCGCAGGTCCACTGAGAAGTCTTTGAGCGCCTCCACGGCAATGGGGCCCGCCCCGTAGGTCTTGCCGAGGTGGTCTGCGTGGATGATGACCTGGCGGCCCGATTTCGTCACCGGCTGGACCTCCCGTGCCCATAACTGGCTGGCGGCACTCCGTGGTTGCCGTGCGGGCGCAGGGTCTCCCACCCTGGACGGGCCCCTGGCAGCGGGCAAGGAGGCCGCCGTTGAGGCAGCGTGACCGGCTCGCCCGTCAATCGCGGGGATGCTCGGCAGTCGAGGCTCACAACTCATGGGCAGCCAGGGCTGTTTATGGCGGCTCCGGGACCATGGCTGTGCCGCGGGCGATTGCTAGCATGGGCTTAGCACAGCGCCGCAGGATAGAGTAGCGCAATTGGCGAGAGGTTGATCTCGATAGGCGATACCCGCATCGGTGGCGCGAGCGGCTACAGCGTGCGGGCGATGGTGAACCTGGCGGTGAGCATGGCGGGGTAATCCCGGCCTACGGCGAGGCGGTCGGCGTGCGCACGCCGACGATGCGGTAGGCCCCCTCCGGGCCGCGCTC
>JADLFM010000235.1 GCA_020845495.1 Chloroflexota bacterium | reverse complement strand
CGCTTCCAGGGGTGGCGCGCGGTCGGCCGTTGACGATGGACTTGGGGCCGAAGCGGGGGACCGCTGGGCCGGGCAGCACGCGGCCAGCAGGCGCGAGGGAGGCGGGGGTGGCGACGGCGCCCGAGCGAAGCACGGTCGGTGGACGCAGGGGTGCTCGCGGGAGATCAGGGTGTCCTGCCCGCCGCCCGCGCAAGACCCATGGTATCTGCATGACTTGACTGCCAGACGGTCGGGTGTAGGCTGTAGGCCGCTCAGCACCATCCGGGCGACGAGCGGCTCAGTCCGCGACGCGGGTCCGCCGATCGAAGGAGCTAGCACCATGGCCACATCGGCGATCTCCCGACGGACGTTACTGCAACATGGAGGCGCGGCGTTGGCGGGGCTGAGCGTGTTGCGCACTGCAGGCCCGGCATACGCGTTCCAGACCCCCGGGAATAAGGTATGCCCCCAGAACCAACCTCCACGCCTTCTGTTCGGTTGAGCGATCGCCGTGTCGGGTGAGGGTCGAGCCATGACGTTGGTGGAACGGGAGCGGCAGGAAGCGGCGCTCGCGGGCTGGTTGCAGGAGGCCGCCGCCGGCCAAGGACGACTCGTCCTGATCGGTGGCGAAGCAGGCATCGGCAAGACCGTCCTGGTCGACACGTTTTGCCAAGCGCACCGCCATGAGGCTCGGACCGTCGCCGGCGCCTGCGACGCCCTCTCGACGCCGCGGCCGCTCGGACCGCTGGTGGACATCGCCCGACAGCTCGGCGGCGAACTCCAGCAGACGTTGTTCTCCGACGCCACACGCGAAGCGATCTTCGGCGCCCTTCTTGCCGAACTGAACCGTGGAAAGTTGTCGACGCTGCTGGTATTCGAGGATGTGCACTGGGCGGACGAGGCCACGCTTGATTTGCTCCGCCTACTCGCGCGCCGGCTGGCCGGCCTTCGCACGCTCGTCGTCGTGACCTACCGCAATGACGAGCTCGGACCAAATCATCCGCTCCGGTTGGTCCTCGGGGATCTCGCGACGTCGGCCGCCGTTCGGCGGCTGACGCTGCCGACCCTTTCGGAAACCGGGGTGCGCGCTCTCGCTCGCACGAGCCGGATCGACCCCGCGGCGTTGTATCGCCAGACCGGCGGCAATCCGTTTTTTGTCTCCGAGTTGCTCGCTGCCGGAGAGAGCGAATTTCCGTCCACGATCCGCGACGCAATCCTGGCCCGGGTGGCGCGTCTATCGCCCCCGGCCCGCGCCGCGCTCGACGCGGCCGCAGTGGTCGGCTTTCGCAGCGAGTCCTGGCTGCTCTCGGTGCTGCTCGGGGCCGACGTCGCGGCCATCGACGATTGCGTCGCTGCCGGCGTGCTGCGGGCGGAAGCGAGCGGGTTCGCCTTTCGCCACGAACTGACCCGCGATGCTGTGATCGAAGCGATGCCGCCGCACCGTTGCATGGCATTGCATCGCAGGACGCTGGCCGCCCTTGGTCCGGCATCGCACGATGTCGACCTTCTGGCTCGCCTGGCCCATCACGCCGAGATGGCCGCTGACCGCGCCGCGGTCCGGCGCTATGCCCCGGCCGCGGCGCGGCGCGCCGCCGGGCTCAAGGCACACCGCCAGGCGCAGGAGCAGTATGCCCGCGCGCTCCGCTGGACCGGAGAATCGGAGCCGGCCGAACGCGCGGCACTGCTCGAAGGGCTGGGGTATCAGTGCTTCCTCACCGATCACCCGGCCCAGGCTGTTGAAGCGTGGGCCGCCGCGATCGCGATCCATCGGCAGGCTGGCAACCGCCTGAAAGAGGGCGAGATCCTCTGCTGGCTGTCGCGACCGCTCTGGTATCTGGGACGCAGTCCGGAGGCGGAGGCGTCCGCACGGGAAGCGCTACACGTCCTCTCGGACCTGCCGCCCGGCCCGGAGCTCGGTTGGGCCTACAGCGATCTCAGCCGGGTCACGGAGAATGCGGGGGACAACGGGGCTGCGATCGCCTGGGCCGAACGAGCGCTCGCCAGTGCCGAACGAAGCGGTGACGCTGGTCTCCTGGCCCATGCCCTCGTCAACCTCGGCAGAGCCAAGCTAGGTCTCGGAAACCAGCGAGGCGGCGAGGATCTCGAGCGCGGCCTCCGCGTGGCGCTCGCTGCCGGACTCGAAGAGCATGCTGGCCGTGCCTACTCTAACCTCGCGGAGATCGCCATCGGCGCGTACGACTTCGCCCTCGGCGAGCGATGGTTGGAGGAGGGCCTCGCGTTTACGTTCGAGCACGACATGGACACCTACTACACCTGCCTGCGCGGGTGGCAGGCCGTTCGCCTCATGTACCAGGGATGCTGGGCCGAAGCGACCGAGATCGCGGACAACATCCTGTTGCGACCTGACCGTTCGCCGATCAACCGCCTCATCTCCCTGCTTGTCCTCGGCCGCGTGCGTGCTCGCCGTGGCGACCCCGAGGCTGACGCTGCGCTCGACGAGGCACTGGAGGCGATCGGGCCGACAGCCGATCCGGGATTAGCAGGGCTGGTGCGCGGAGTTCGGGCGGAGGCCGCGTGGTTGGCCGGCGATCCGGCGCGCGCGGCGGCAGAAGCGCGGCGCGCGCTCGCAATCGCCCGCGAGCGTGACGACCGCATGCTCGCCGCCGAGATGGCCCGCTGGCTTGAGCCGGGGGATCGCCCACCGGAACCGGGCGAGCCGGTGACCGGAGCCGAATGGGCTGAGGAGGCCGCGCGCTGGGAAGCCCGTGGCTGTCCCTATGAAACGGCGCGCGCCCACGCCGATAGCAACGACGAAGCGCTGCTCCGGCGAGCACTCGCCGAGTTCGATCGTCTTGGAGCGCAACCGATGGCGATGGTCGTCGCCCGGCGGCTACGCGCGCTCGGGGCGCGCGGCATCGCCCGCGGGCCCCGACCTACGACACGCGCCAACCCGTCCGGGCTGACGAACCGGGAAATGGAGGTCTGGCAGCTCCTCGCCGGCGGATTGCGCAACGCGGAAATCGCCGACCGGCTCTCGCTCTCCGAGAAGACCGTGGATCACCATGTCTCGTCCGTGCTCGCCAAACTCGGTGTCCGCTCACGCACCGAGGCCGGTCACGCCCTAGCGTCCGCCAGCGTCGCCCCCGCCCACGCGGCGCCGATCGAGCCAAGATAGGGAGCTCGTCACGCCAAGATAGGGAGAAGTCCCGTTGAGCGCCAAGCCGTAAGCCGCCACGATGTCGAGAGCCGGACGGTCCGGCCATCGACGCCGAGGAGGGCTTCCCCGTATGGCACGCTATCTGGTCGAGCGAACATTCCCGGCAGAATTGGGCATTCCCATCAACGACGTAGGCGCGGCCACCGTCCGCGGCGTCGTCGAGCGCAATGCTGAGCTCGGCGTCACCTGGGTCCATTCCTACGTTAGCGACGACAAGACGAAGACCTTTTGCGTCTACGACGCGCCAAGTCCAGAGGCCATCCGCCGGGCGGCGGAGCGCAGCGACCTGCCCGTCGACCGCATCACCAAAGTCTCTGTGCTCGACCCCTACTTTTATCGCTAACGCCGGCGGCGCTCCGATCGACGCCCCGCGCAGCCGCCAGCTCCAGAAAGGAGTCCGCCATGTTCCCCCGACCCATGCGGTGGTTGGCATTCGCGACGCTGTTCGGCCTGCTGACGCTTGGCGTCGTCCGCGGTGTCACCGTCGTTGCCAGTCAGTTGCGTCCGTCCGACTTACGACCAACGCCGGCCTTGACGGACGTCTCGGCGACAGACCCGAGGCCAGGTGTGTTCACCGTCGCCGGCCAGGGCTTCACTCCAGGCGGCCGCGTCTACCTGGCCATCTACGATCCGATGGGCGCCAAGCTCTACGAGACGCGCTGGGTGACGGCCACCCCTGCCATCCACGGCGTCGGCCACGTGCCGGGGGATGGTCCCCGCGCCCAGCCCGTAGTGGACCCCGGCGGCGCGGTGCGTGAGACGTTCGCCAACCTCTGCGGAGCCACGGCGATGATGCGGGCGCTCGATAGCGCCACGGCCACCTGGAGCAACGGGCTGGCCGTCGAACCGGCGTGTCCGGGCGACCTTGCGCTCCGCGTCGATCCCCACTAACGCTCGGCGCGCCGCCATCCTGAAGCAACGAGGAGGAATACGGCCATGACCCTATCGCCGATCTCGCGCCGCACCCTGTTGAAGGACGGGGGCGCGGCCATCGCCAGTTTCAGCATGCTGCGGCTAGCCGGGTCGGCGAGCGCCTTCCCCCGCGCCCAGGCCCCGGGCGAGGTCATCCCCTGGCAGGACAAACTCGAGAAGAATCCGGTCCCCGACGTGATCGTCAAGCAACTGGATTGGGAAACGCTTGATTCGTGGATCACCCCCAACGATCAGTTCTTCGCCATCAAGCACTTCAACCTGCCCGACCTCAACAAGCAGGACTGGCGCCTGGAGATCAGCGGCCTCGTCGACACGCCGATGACGCTGTCGCTGGATG
>JADLFM010000234.1 GCA_020845495.1 Chloroflexota bacterium | reverse complement strand
CGGTCAGTGCGAGTGCGAACAAGAAATGCCGGCTAACCAGCGGCTGAAGCCGACGCCGGCTGGCACTGCGGCTCCCTGATCGTCCAGAATGGGCATCCGGGCGGCGCGGCTTAGCCGCAAACGTTAGACCGACAGCATCGGGGAGGGAGCGATGAAGGCGGATGTGCCGGCGGGTATCGCAGCAGGCATGGCCACTGCGACCCTCTCCATTGCAGGAAACCTGTGGCGCGCCGATTCTCACCTCGTGTCGGCGGCTCCCGACGCGATCAGCGCCATCGTGCTCGGGGTTCTGATCTATCGCTCGGTTCGCCTTGCGTCGTGTCAAGCCCGGACCGAAGATGCCTGGAAGGCTGCAATCGGGACGACCACGATCGCGGCAGCGACCTGCGCGACGTCGATGGCGATCTTCACGTGGTGGTACCTCCCGAGCCACTCTCTGATGCTCGCAATCTTCGGGGCCGGAATGAGCTTCTGCGTAGTCGGCATCGTGGGGGTCATTGCTGCTTACGTAGCAGTGCGGTCTAACCACCGGGTGAAGCCGACGGCGGCTGGCGCCTCGGCTCCCTGATCGCAGAGAATCGGCATCCGGGCGCCGCGGCTTACCCGGAGGCGTTAGCCAGACAATGAACGATGGTGAAGTACCACCTGGCTCTGAGCCTCGTCGTTGGTGCCGCCGTCACCAGCGTCGTCTATCCGGCGCCGAATCCCGGCGAACGGCGATGCCGCTACCCGGTCGACGGAACGTATGCCGCGGGCCCTTACGTGTCTGGCCGAGAATATAGAGGCGTCGTGGTTACATGGGGCAGTTGGGTCCCCGACCGCGACGACGTCCGCGCCCTCGAGGAGAGTCTTCCCGCGTACATTGAAGGCCGGCAATCGTCTGCCCCTCTGGCCGGCACGCGGGTGCCCGCGCAACTGGGCAGGTACTACCGGCAATACTGCGGAACACGAACGCGACCCAAGCACATCCTCGTCATGTTCGCGCACAGCGGTGGGGCCAATTCGGCCAAATGGCTCGACGGTCAGCCCCACATCGTGTACGACGGAGGTGATTCCTTCTTCAGCGTCACCTACGAGGTGGCGACGGGGACCTTCCTGGATCTTCAGGTCAACACTCCATTTTGAGAGCTGGCTAACCAGCGCGTGAAGCCGACGGCGACTGGCATCCCGACCCCCTGATCGTCCAGAATGAGCATCCGGCCGCCGCGGCTTACGCGCGGTCGTTAGCCAGACAAAGAACGGGCGTGTTCGAGGGCGCTGGGTATGTCGACACGTAGTGCCACGGACGGAGCCAGAGGCGTCCGCCTCTTCGCATCCATGGTTGTTGCGGTGGCGGTGCTCACGATCCTGTCGTACCGCGGCGGCACTGACCGGATCGCCGTCACCGGAACGGTGGTCGACTTCCGCTCCGGCGAATCGATCACAATCGCCAATGACCAGGTTGTCACCCTCCGGCTCGAGTTGGACCGAACAACGCGATATGAGACGGCGGACTCGCGTAGCCTGTCCGATTCATCCGCGGTCTCGCTCGGCAGCCACGCGACCGTCTGGTACCGAAGTACGGATGAACGTCGTCGCGTGGTTGACCGGGTGCGAGTGATCCCGGACAGAACCTCACAGTGAGCCAGTACCTATGCGGCAATCGGCTCCCGGTCACCGGGCAGTGGGCCGGGCAAGCACCAGAAATCAGCTGGCTAACCGCGCGTTGGAGCCGACGCCCGTCGGCCGCATACGCGTCCGCCGGGTTCCCGCGCTCGGTGGTATCCTGCCTCGCGCGGCGCGGCTCAACGCGAGTCGTTAGACGGACAACGAAGTCCTAGCCGATCCGAATTGCAGCCATGTTCGAGCGCTTCACCCCGGAAGTTCACAGTGCAATCTTTGCCGCCCGGTGGATCGCCGAAGCCTCGGGCGGCACCGAGATCCGACCGGAGCATCTCGTGGCGGGGGTGCTGTCCGTCGTTCCAGGGTGCCTCGGTTCAGACCAGACAGCAGCAATACTCACCCAGCTCGGTTATTCCGAAGGGCTTGCGAGCCGTCCAGCTGTCCCCGCCTCGTACATGCCATTCAGCGAGAGCACGAAATCCTGCTTGACCGTTGCGAGTGCCCGCGCAGATAGCCTCGGGCACCGCTGGGTGCGAAGCGAGCATCTGCTGGCGTCCATCCTGCTAGACGCAACAACTGACGCGGCTCAGGTACTGCTTGCGGCAGGGGTCAGTTGTAGCGCCCTTGAGGCGACGGCCCTCGCACGACCGCCGGCCGACACGGACAGTTTCTCCGGCGGCCCGACTATGCATGCGTTCGTGACTCCGTCCAAGGGCCGTTCAGACGATGCCGTCTAACCACCGGCTGAAGCCGACGCCGGATAGCATCTCGGCTCCCTGATCGTCCAGAATGGGCATCCAGCCGGCGCGGCTTAGCCGGAGGCGTTAGGCCGCATCAGTAATCAGCCATGACGCATGTCCTCCCGGCGCTGGTTCTGCTCCTCGCGATCGGAAGGCTGCAGCCGGCGGACGCACCGGTCGAGCGGGCGGTCCTCGGACTTGAAGCGCGCTGGAACGAGGCTCATCTCAAGGGGGACGTGCCGGTGCTCGACGCCTTGTGCGCGGATCAACTCATTGTCACCGTCCCGGGCATGACGCCGATGACGAAGGCGGACATTCTCGGGTTTTGGCGATCGGGCCGAGCCAAGATTACCCGCTACGAAACCACGGACATTCGAGTGGCCGTGTACACCGACACGGCGATTGTCACCGGGCATCTTCACCGGACCCGGGACTTCAACGGGAAGGTGTTGGACGACCGGTGGCGATACACGAAGACGTATTCACGGCAGGGGCAGACCTGGCGCGTCGTGGCCTACCATGCCTCGAACGCGGACCAATGACGGGTGGTCACCGAACAGCGGCCTAACCAGTGGCTGAAGCCGACGGCGATTGGCGCCTCGGCCCCCTGATCGTCGAGAATGAGCGTCGGGGCGCCGCGGCTTAGCCACAGGCGTTAGCCGGACGCCTATCGGGCGGAGACGTGCCTCTGCAGCCAGTCCGTGAGAGCACCCCGCGACACCTGGCCTGCTGCGAGGTCGAGCATCAGCTGTTCTTGCTCGCCGACGGTGGCTTCAATGG
>JADLFM010000233.1 GCA_020845495.1 Chloroflexota bacterium | reverse complement strand
CGCATCCCGCCCACCACGGCCTCGATCTGCTCCGCCCACCGTGCCTCTTCGGCGTCCCAATCCGTCCGACCCATCGGCGCCCTCCCACGCCTCAGGGTACTTGACGCAATATCCTGTGGGACACCCAACCGAATGCCGGAGCTTGACGCGCCGGGGCCGGGTTGGATATCCTCGCCATCCAGGGTCAGGGAGCGGATCTGGACGTTCGTGTTCCCGTTGGTGCTGTCGTTGCGCACCATGTCCTCGATCGTGGCGCCCGGCGCCCAGCGGAAGATGGTGCGGTCGATGCCGTCGCCATAGAGTGTCGTATTCGAGGGAACATTGAGCTTGCGGGGCAACAGGTAGACGCCGGCCGGGACGTGGATGACGCCACCACCGGCCACCTTGGCCTCGGCCAGCGCAGCGACGATGCCGGCGCCGTCGCCCGGCGCGATCGTCTTCGGGCGCAACGCGGCAGCCTGAGCCGCTGGAGCGAGTGCGAGCGGCTCCGGCGTGCCAGCCGAGAGCGAGATGACGAGGATGGCCGCGAGCAGGAGCGGTGCGAGGCGCGATCCCATCTCTCCGCGCCGCGAGTGAAGCATGCCGGCTCTCCGAACCACGAAGGCTGCCGTGACGGCGCGCCAATCCGATGGTGCCGGCTCCGTGACAGGAGTCGGCACGTGTGCCAGATGGAGCTATCATCCAGTTCGGAGAAACGCGCACGCGCCAGTGCGCGGGACGGCGATGGAACGCGCACGGTGGTAGGGAGTGCGTAGGGAGTGCAGAGCGGCGGGATGAGTGAGCGGTTGGCCGGGAACGTGCGGGGCGTCGTTCGCCGCGAGCCGGGCCAACGACAGGTGACGGCGGGCTGCCCCCTCACCCCCGGCCCCTCTCCCGCACGCGGGAGAGGGGCCGGGGGTGAGGGGGTCCGTGCTCGGCAAACCGATCTGCGCTGAACGGGGCGGATCCGCCGGGCAGGCCGGGCGGTTTACATGCAGGGCCGGGATAGGCTAGGCTTGCGCCGGGCGTGCCGATCGGTCCGGGCTCGTCGCACGGGGACGAGCCGGCACGCTCGACGGCCCCCACTCTCTGCACGGAGGCGGTTTCGGATGCGGCCTCGTCGATTACCGCTCGTGGCCCTGGGACTGCTCCTGGGACTACTAACGGGTGAAGTTGCGCTGAGGTTCGCCACCCCCGTGCGCGCCGACCAGTTGTTGCCGCTCCCCTACCACTACGAGGAGTTGGCTCGGCTGGAAGCGGGCGACACCTACATCGCCTTCGACCGTGACCTCGGCTGGACCGTTGCCCCCGACACGAGCCGACGGGCCGACGACGTGACGTACCGCTCGAACGCGGCGGGCATTCGCTCCGACCACGAGTACACGCTGACACCGTCGGCGAAGGGTGTCCGGCTGACCGCGTTTGGCGACTCCTTCACTCATTGTGACGAGGTCGCGAACGACGAGTGCTGGAGCGCCCGCCTGGAAGAGATGATGCCGGGCGTCGAGGCGCTGAACTTCGGGGTGCCGGCTTACGGCCCCGATCAGGCGTTCCTGCGTTACCAGCGCGACGGTCGCCAGTATGGGGGCTGCGCCGTCCTGATCGGCTTCATGGTTGAGAACGTCAACCGAGTCGTGAACCGCTTCCGGCCCTTCTACCAGCCGGACACCGGGGTCGCGCTCGGCAAACCCCGCTACGTCCTCGACGGCGACGGTCTGAGACTGCTTCCGAACGCCGCGCGCTCGGTGGAGGATCTGGACGATCCGGCCTGGGTCGAGCAGATGTACGGGCCGCATGACTTCTGGTACTACCCGGGCCTGTTCGCCGGGAGTGTCTTCGATGCCTCACGGTTCGTGCGGCTGGCACGGACGATCGGCTATCAGCGCCGCTTCGAGCCGCTCCGCGACGACAACGACGAGGCGAGCGAGATCGCCTGGAACTATCGGGACGGCGCGGAGGGGATCGAGGTCGCGAGCCGGGTGCTGATCCAGTTCGCCCGCCAGGTCGAGGCCGATGGCGCGACGCCGGTGGTGCTGATCTTCGGCCGCAAGTCGGACGTCATCGCGATGCGCCACCACGAGGACCGGGTGTACGAGCCGCTGCTCCGCCGCCTCGACGCGGCGCACGTGACCACGCTCGACCTGACCGAGCCGCTCTATCGCGAGTCGCGGAAGACCGGCGTCGAGCGGCTGATGGACAAGCACTACTCGGCGCGCGGCAACGAGGTGATAGCCGACGTGCTCTCTCGTAAGCTGCCCAAGCTGACCACACAGACGTGCGTCTGGCCGTAGCCGCACGGATGCGGCAGTGTGCCGCGCCCGTCGTCGCCGGCCTCCGTCGTCGAGGCCGTAACGGCGCTCTCACCTGCTGTCGCCGCGCCTCAATGGCTCGGCACTGCGCCCCAGCCCTCCGGGCCGCGTGGCATCGTTACAACGAGCGGAGGTGCGGGACGGATGAGCGCGACGCGTCTGGTGGTCCCCTTCGTCGATCTGCGGGCGCAGCATGAGGAAGTCCGCCCGGCCCTCGAAGCGGCGTTCCGCGACGCGCTCGACCGATCCGCCTTCATCGGCGGAGCGCGCGTCGCCTCGTTCGAGGCCGCCTTCGCCCGCTTCTGCGAGGCCGCGCACGGGATCGGGGTCGCGAACGGCACCGATGCCCTGGAGCTGAGCCTGCGGGCGCTCGGCGTCAGCCCGGGCGACCTCGTCGTCACGGTGCCGCACACGTTCATCGCCACCGCTGAGGCGGTCGTGCAGCTTGGGGCCGAGCCGCGCTTCGTGGACGTCGATGCAACCGGCACGCTGGATGTGGCCCTACTTGGCGACTACCTGGCCGCCCGGTGCGAGCGCGACGGGAGCGGCGTTCTGCGCGAGCGCGAGACCGGACGCCGGATCGCGGCGGTCGTGCCGGTCCACCTCTACGGCCTGCCGGCCGACCTGACGCCAATCCTCGACCTTGCACACGCCGCCGGCGTGCCGGTCGTCGAGGACGCCTGCCAGGCCCACGGCGCCGCCTATCGCCGCGTCGATGGCCGCTGGGCGATGGTGGGGACGCTCGGGCGGGTGGGCTGCTTCAGCTTCTACCCGGCCAAGAATCTCGGCGCCATCGGCGAGGCCGGGGCGGTCGTCACCGACGATGGGGAGCTAGCCGCGCGCATCCGGCTGCTCGCGGACCACGGACAGAGCGAGCGGTACGTTCACGTCGTCGACGAGGGCGTGAATGGCCGCCTCGACGCGCTCCAGGCGGCGGTGCTGGAGATCAAGCTCGGGCGGCTCGACGCCTGGAACGAGGCCCGCCGCCGGGCGGCCGGCTGGTACGGCGAGGATCTGGCTGGCAGCGGCATCCCGCTCCCGCTGGAGCCGGAGGGCCGTCGCCACGTCTATCACCTGTACGTGGTGCGCCTTCCCGATCGCGGCGGGGTCCGAGCCCGGCTGACCGAGCGGGGCATCGGGACCGGCCTGCACTACCCGATCCCACTCCACCGTCAGCCAGCCTTCGCCCGGCTCGGCCTGAGCGAGGGCGCGTTCCCCCAGTCCGAGGCGTTCGCCCGCGAGTGCCTGTCCCTGCCGATGCATCCGCACCTGACCCGCGAGCAGGTCCGCTACGTCGCCGACTGCCTGAAAGCCGCCGTCTGACGCCTCATGCCTCGCTCGCCATGAGTGCCCGGAGCGTCTTCAGGGCGTCGGCTACCTCGCGGCCCTTCGCTTCGATCGCGTCGAGCAGCTCGGCGGGCGTGCGGGTGTCCTCGACGGCGCGGGCGTTCGGGTTGACGGCCTTCAGGTCGTAGTTCTTCGCTACGATCTGCTCGCGGGTGACCGTCCAGCTTCGGTCCGAGTCCCCGCGCGATGGGTATAGCTGGAAGAAGTCGTCGAAGTGGCCTAGCGTCAGCGGCGTCTTCTTGCCGACCTTCACGTCTGACAGATCGTAGTACCAGACCTTCTCGGTGGGGCCGCCGCGCTGGAAGAACAGCAGGTTCGTCTTGACGCCGGCGCCTGCTGCCGTGAACACGCCGCCCGGCAGGCTCACGATTGCCGTGACCGCGCAGTCGTCGAGCAGTTTCCGCTTCGTGCCGACGAACGCCTTCTCGGTCGTGCGGAACAGCACGCCCTCGTCGAGGACGATGCCGCACCGGCCGCCTGGATTCAGGCTGTCGATGACGTGCTGAAGGAAGAGTACTTGCGTCGCGCTCGTCTTGTGGACGAAGTTGGTCTGCGCCTCGCTGCCCTCCTTGCCGCCGAACGGCGGGTTGGTGAGCACGACGTCGAACCGACTCGGGGCATCCTGGTAGAGCCCGCCGTACTGCTCGCTGCCGGTCAGGGTGTTGCCGTGCCAGATGTGCGGCTCGTCGATGCCGTGCAGCACGAGGTTCGCCAGCCCGATCGGGTAGACGAGGTTCTCTTTCTCGCGGCCGTAGAACGTGCGCCGCTTGAGGGTCTCGATCTGCTCGCCGGTCGCCTCGTTGCCGAGCGCGTTCAGGTCGGCCATCATCCGCTCGTACGCCTGGACGAGAAACCCGCCGGTGCCACAACAGGGATCGTAGACCGTCTCGCCGACCTTCGGGGCGACCACCTGCACCAGCGCCCGGATGACTTCGCGTGGGGTGAAGAACTGCCCGCCGTCGTTCCCCTTCTCACCCATCCGCAAGAGCAGTCCCTCGTAGACCTGGGACAGCGTGAACATGTGGGTCGGGTCGATAGCTTCGACGTGGATCTCGTCGAGCTTGTCGAGCACGTCCTGAAAGTTCTTCTCGGTATCGACGCGGACGCGCTCGACGCCGGACATGATCTCGCTGATGACCCGCTGGCGCGGCGTCGCGTTCGGCCGCTCGCGCAGCCCGCGCAGGTACGGCAGCAAGTCGGCATGGACGAACTGGAAGAAGCTGCCCAGCGTGCCGTACTGGGCAAGCTCGACGCGCTTGGGAGCCCCCGGCGCCGCCCAGTCCCGCCAGCGGTACGGCGCTTCGAGCGACAGCGTGAACGAGTCGCCAACGGCTCTCGCCTCGGCGGCTTCGTTCTCTTCACTCTCGTCGAGGATGCGCAGGAACAGGAGCCAGGTCAGCTCGGGGACGTACTGGAGGGCGCCGGCGCAGTTGGAGCGGCGCAGGATGTCGCAGACGCGCCAGATGATCGAGTCGAGCCCCTGGCGGCCGGTCTGTCCACGCTCAGACGCGCCGTTCCGTCGTCGCCCCCGCTTCCGCTCGGGCGGCGCCACGTCAGCGGCATCGACAACCGAGACCTTCGCCATGTCTACAGCATCCCCGTGAATGCTTGCCGCAAGATGACGGCCGGCAGGGTGTCGATCTCGGCAAGCTGCGCCTCGGCCACCCGAATGGTGGTCCGCGATGCCGCCATCATCTGATCAAGACGCTCGCGTATTTGAATCTGCTCATGGAGGGGAGGGGCGATGATCGGGGTTCTGCGGATCTTCTCTTGAGACAGGTTTCTCATCGATGGGCTCGTTCCAGTCGCATTCTCCTCCAAAAAAGTCCGAGCTGATGGCTCCTGCAACGCATACATCAGAAATCTCTTGTCGGCAGACTTTTCATCGACACATAGTCTCAAGGTCTTATCGCTGAGAAGGAGTTGATCTCGACTCTTGTGAACCACGACTGTCGCACCCACTAGCTCCCTTGTGTTCGCTCGCGAAATCAGCAGATCGCCATCATGAACTTCGTCAGCCGGGTCGGGCACGTATCCCTGTGGGATGGCTTTGTTCTCCTCTGGTCTGAACTCTCCCAAGCTCAGAGCGCTAACCTTCAGTACACCCCATTCATCCGATCGAGCCTGCCGACCAGGACAATCAATGCTGGTACCGGCCTGGATGTTATGCAACTTGTTCCCGAGAGGAACGCGAGGCCAATTGTGCATCTCACCGGCAGCGAGCAAGGACCGTAGACAGGCGGCCGGCAGCGCCCGCGCGGCTTCGAGTTGCGCCAGCGCCGCCGCCCGTGCAGCTTGCGCCACTTCGAACTGCTTCGCGAGTTGGCCGGCGATTCTCCGCTGCTCGTCGAGCGGCGGGAGCGTCAACCGCCAGCCGAGGAGTTGCTTGCGGTTCAGCTTGGGCATACGGGATCGTGAAGAAACATTTACTGCAAACGCAGTGAACTTTTCCGACAGCAAAGTGATTACCAAGTAGTCAGGATCCAGGATGTCTGGAGCCGCCTTAAGCGGGTACATGTCCGCGCTGCACAGTCCCCGGAAGTTGGCACGCGCAACTTTACGGAGGTACGGTCGCAGCTTCGAATAGAGCACGTCGCCGGCGTCGAACAGGTATTTCTGACTGGTCATACCATCGTCGGCAGCGCTACGGAGCGGTAGCAGACGGCCTGAGCCGGACTCAATCCGTTCGCCGTTTACATGAGGGAGATCGCGGTACGCCGACGATCTTGGATCGACGACCGGTGCGCCGATTCGGCAAACATCACCGAGCTTGACTCTGGGCCAGGAGACTGCACACGGCGTCTTCTTATGCGGGACGTGAACTGGACTTGAGAGCGACGTGCTCACGTGGCGAACATCCTCTCCTTCGTCTCGCGGAGGACCGTCGACGGCTCGCCAAGCTGAGACAGTGCCGCCAGGCCGCCGGCTCTCATCAGGGCCGGGGTGCGGAAGACCTGGCGGCGCTCCAACTCCTCGGTGCCACCCCGCGCGAACTGGCCGGCCAGCGCCCGCACCGCGTCGGCCGTCGAGGCGGGCATGCCGGCCAGCCAGCCCGCGTGCTTGTAGGTGAAGCTGTCGGCACGCTCGGCTCGGGTGCGTGGCAGCGCACCATAGCCAAGGTCGGCCAGCACGTCGTACAGGTCGTACTCGCCCATCTCGGAGAGCGACCGCACGACGAGCGCCGAGCGCTCCCCATCAGGCAAGCCCTGGAGCAGCTCGCGGCGTCGCGATGGGTCCACCCAGGCCGCGCGGAAGTCGTCGAGCGTCCCGGCGTCGGCGAGCAGCCGCTCGGCGAGCATCTGCCTGTACGTTTCGAGTGAAACGGGCATCGCGCGGCCGTCCACCGTCGTCACGATCGAGCGGCCAGCTTCGGTCACCTGCACGTCGAACCCCTCCACGACGATGGTCGGCTCGCGCGGCTCGTCTGATGGGTCGTCGTCGTCGCCTGGTGTGGTCGGCCCGGCCTTCGGCTTCGGCGCGACGGTCGTGACGAACGCCTCGCCGAACAGCCGCGTCGCCTTGGTGTAGTCGTACACCCGGAACATCAGCTTGCCGGTCTGGGCGTCGAGCCGGGTGCCGCGCCCGAGCATCTGGTAGAAGGCGATGGGCGACTTGAGGTAGCGGAAGAACACGACGTTGCGGACGGCCGGCACGTCCACGCCCGTCGTCAACAGGTCCACCGTCGTGGCGACGAAGTGGTGGCGGCTGCCGCCCTTGAAATCGGGCATCATGTCGCCGCCACCGGACGCGGCCGTACACTTGAAGGCGTAGTTATCGAGCCGTGGGCGGCCGGTCGCGGTGCACCACTGCGCGTACAGGTTGTTCATGGCAATGGCGACGTCGTCGGCGTGCTGGTCGCGGACGCAGAAGATGATGGACTTCTGCTCCGGGCCGCCGGTCTCTAGCAGGTAGCGGAACAGGTCGGCGCACATCGCCTGCACCCGGTCCGGCAAGAGGATCCGGTCCTCGTAGTCGGTCCGCTGATACAGGTCGCGCAGCTCGGCTACGGTCAGCGGTTCGCCGGTCCTCGCGTCCTTCGCCCCGAGGGCGACAATCTGCTCGATGGTAATGCCGGTATCGTCCAGGTCTGCCCGCCCTTCCACGATCTCGCACGCGGCGAGGTAGCCGTCCTCGATGCCCTGGCCGATGTCGTACTCGTAGACCGGCTCGCCGAAGTGGCGGATGTTGTCGGCGGTGATCTGGGCATCGGCGCGGGCTTCGGGCGTGTCCTCTGTGACGTCCAGTCGGCGCGGCGTGGCGGTCAGGCCGATCTGCACGGCGTTCGGGTTGCGGGTGAGCACTTCGGACCACTTGCCCCAGGCCGAGCGGTGACACTCGTCGATGACGATGTGGCTAAAGTAATCCGGCTTGTAATGGTGTGCCAGGAACGTAGCCTCTGCATCCTCCGACGCGATGTCGAGCGTCTGGTAGGTGGCCACCAGCACCCGCGCGTTCTTCTGCGGGTTGGCGGCCGAGACGGGCGCAGCATCCGTCCCGAACAGGAGTTGAAAGGCGGCGCTGGCCTGCGCACGAAGCTCGTCACGGTCGCACACGAACAGTGCGCGGCGAAGCTGGCCGGCATCGGCGAGGCGCCGCAGCAGGTTCACGGCAATGAAGGTCTTGCCGGCGCCGGTCGCCAGCGACAACAGCGCCCGCTTCGGCTCGCCGCGCCGCTCCGCGCGAGCCACCTTCTCGAACACGGCTCGGATGGCCGCGTCCTGGTAGTAGCGACGGCTCGCCTCGCCGCGCAGGTACGATGTGAGCAACGGCCGGGCAACTGGATCGTCCAGCGTGAAGCCGACAGCGGCCTCGTAGCGCGTCCTGAGATCGTCTGGCGTGGGGAAGTCGGCCATCGGTCGCGGCCGGGTCGTGAGCCCGGTCGTGTTGTCGTACTCGACGAACTGGTGTCCGTTGCTGGAGAACACGAATGGCACGTTCAGGCGCCTGGCGGCGGCGTACATCTTCGCCTGCTCCAACCCGTGGGCAGGAGGTAGCGCCTCGGACTTCGCCTCGATCAGCGCTACGGCGACGGGCTGCGTCCCGATGTTGACTTTGACGCGGAGCGTGTAATCGGTACGGCCGCGCGGCGCCTTGCGTGCCTTGCCGGAGACGACGGTAATGGCCCCAGTCGTCTCTTCCCGCTTGATGTGACCTTCGGTCCAGCCGCGAGCATGTAGCGCCGGGTCGATCAGCTTCGACCGGGTGTCAGCCTCGTTCAACGTCATCGCATCATGTTCCGAGCAAGGCGGCAAGACAGCCACTATCACTTTGGCCATCTGACAGCCATAACGACTGGCGCGCATGCGGAAGAGTCAACCAATCGCATGCACGTCGGCGAGGCGACGCCAGGCAGATGCTTGTGTCACACTCGGCCGGGGCAGGCCGCACGGGTATGCCAGCGGCAGGGTACACCGGCAACGTGACGGAAGCAAGCGCGATACAGCGCTGCGCTAATGGACCGAGCATCCGGTCAGAAGGCGGCGAGACGGCGGGCGGCCTCGGTGACCTTGGCCGGGTCGGGGATGATGGCCGCCTCTTCGGGGCCGTTGTACGGCAGGTGGCAGTCCTCGGCGGCGACCCGCACGATCGGCCCATCGAGGTCCATGAACAACTCTTCGGCGATGAACGCGGCGATCTCCGCGCCAATGCCCAGCGTCTTGTTCGCCTCGTGGAGCACCAGCACCTTGCGCGTCTTCGCCACCGTGCGGGCGATGGCCTCACGATCGAGCGGCGAGAGGGTGCGCAGGTCCAGGATCTCGGCCTGGATGCCCTCGACCGCGAGCACGTCGGCCGCCTCACGGGCATGGTGCACCCCCACGCCGTAGGTCACGATCGACAGGTCGCGGCCCGGGCGGTCCAGGCGAGCAAGCCCGATTGGAATGACCTCGTCTGGCGGCACGATCTCCCGGTAGCGGCGATAGCTCTTCTTGTGCTCGAAGAAGAGGACCGGGTCGTCGTCGCGGATGGCGGCCTTGAGCAGCCCGCTGGCGTCGCGCGGGGTCGACGGTACGACCACCTTCAGCCCCGGCACGTGGCAGAAGAACGCCTCGACGCTCTGCGAGTGGTACACCCCGCCGTGCACGCCGGCCCCGAAGGGTGCACGGAAGACGGCCGGCACGCCGAACCCGCCGACCGTCCGCCAGCGCATCGTGGCGGCCTGGTTCACGATCTGATCGAAGGCCGGATGGATGTAGTCGGCGAACTGGAGCTCGGCGACCGGCCGGAGGCCCATCATCGCGGCGCCGATGGCCGCGCCGGCGATGGCCGCCTCGGCAATCGGCGTATCGAGCACCCGCAGCGCCCCGAACTCGGCTTGCAAGCCGACCGTCGCCCGGAAGACGCCGCCCTTCCGCCCGACGTCCTGCCCGAGCAGCACCACGCGCGGATCGCGCGCCATCTCGGCACGCAGCGCCTCGGTCACTGCCTGGAGCAGGGTGATCCCCTCTCCGCTGGCGCCGCTCGTCGAAGGCCCGCTCGCCGAACGCTCCACCTGCACCACCTCGCCACTCACCTTCCGCTCATCGTGCCGGCTGTCACGCCGCCCAGCCCGTCCTCGCACCCGCTCGCGCTACGGCGACAGGTCGTCGAAGTAGCCCGGGCCAATTCCGCCCGCTTCGAGCCGCCGAAGCTCCGGATGGGGCGGATCGCCGGCGTACAGCCAGCGGCGGGCACGCTCCGGGGCTGGCTCCGGCATGGCGAGCGCGCGGTCGGTCGCCGCGACAACCCGCCGCCCGATCTCATCGCGCAGGGCTGCATCCCCCGCCTCGTCGAGAAGGCCGCGCGTCAGCAGCTCCCGGCGCAGGCGCGGCAACGGATCGCGAGCGACGGCCTCGGCGCGCTCGGCATCGGTGCGGTAGGCGTCGTCGTCCTGGGACGAGTGCGGCGTCATCCGTGGCACCATCACCTCCACTACTGACGGGCCATCGCCGCGCCGCGCCCGCTCCATGGCCGCGCGGCAGGCGTGGTACACCGCTAGCGCATCGGTGCCGTCAACTCGCTCGCCGGGCATACGGTACGCCGCTGCCCGCGCGGCGAACGAGTCGGCGGCCATCTGGAGCGCCAGCGGGACGCTGATTGCCAACCCGTTGTTCTCGCAGATGAAGACGACCGGCAACCGATGGATGCCGGCCAGGTTCATCGCCTCGTGGGTGTCGCCCTCCGAGGTCGCGCCATCTCCGAACCAGCAGACGGCCACGCTATCTTCGCCGAGCACCCGCGCCGCGTAGGCTGCCCCGACCGCCTGCGGTATATGCGAGGCGATCTCGCTCGAGATCGAGCCGATCCGCAGGCGTGGGCTCGACAGGTGCATCGTCAGTTGCCGGCTGCCGGAGTGGGGGTCGGCCGCCCGTCCGAGCGCCCCGAGGAAGATCTCATAGGGGCTGATCCCGAGCGCCAGCCCGACCGCCATGTCTCGGTAGTACGGCCACGCCGAGTCGCGCCCCCGCCGGAGCGTCGCTGCGCTGGCGATCTGGGCGATCTCGTGGCCGCGCGGGGTCAGCACGAAACTCACTCGCCCCTGCCGTGAGAGCAGCCAGAGTCGTTCGTCCACGGCGCGCGTGAGCAGGGCGACCTCGTAGATCCGGCGCAGCAGCGCCGCCTCGTCGACCAGCGCACCGCCCGTGCCCCGCTCGACTCCCGCCGCCATCACCCGCCCATCCCCCTGTACCATCCGCGGTTCGCCTGGGCGTGCATCAGTCCGCGAGTCGCCGCACCCACATGCGCGCTCGGAACCTGCATGCCATGCCATACGCCCATCATACCGGCTGCCATCGCACCAGCCATGTCCCTAGCGCAACAGGATGTCACGGCTACGGGACAAGTCGCGGGTGATGTTCTTCTGGTGCGCCTCCAGCGTGCCGCCGCCGATCTCCAGCAACTTGGCGTCCCGCCAGAGCCGCTCGACGACCCCCTCGCCCACGTAGCCGTAGCCGCCGAGCACCTGGATCGCTCGGTCGGCAACGGCCTTGCCCATCGTCGCGGCCACAAGCTTCACGCCATCCGAGTCGACACGATTACCGGCATGGCTCATACCGGCATGGCTCAAGTCCATCCGCCGCGCCACGTCGTAGGTGTAGGTCCGAGCCGCCCGCCACTGGGCGTACGAATCGGCGATGTAGCGCTGGATCTGACCGAAGTCGTGGATCGGGCGGCCGAAGGCGACGCGTTCGCCGGCCCAGCGGACCATCTCTCGCAGGCAGCGCATCGCGATCCCGAGCGACATGGCTGCCAGCGTCACCCGCTCCAACTCCAGGTTGTGCATCATGTGAACGACGCTCTGCCCCTCCTCGCCGACGCGGTTTGCCGCCGGCACCACGCAGTCGTCGAAGACCAGTTCTGCCGTCATCGAAGCCCGACAGCCGAGCTTGTCTCCGATCTTCTGCCCCAGCGAGAACCCAGGAAAGCCCTTCTCGACCAGAAACGTCGAGAGCGCCCCGCCGTCTGTTTTCGCGTAGATCAAGAACACATCGCCGAGGGTATGGTCGTCGAGGGCGCCGTTGGTGATCCACATCTTGCGGCCGGTCACGAGATAGCGGTCGCCGTCTCGCCGGGCCGTCGTCCGCATCCCGAGGACGTCGGTGCCGCCCTCTGGCTCGGTCATCCCCATCCCGCCGACCCACTCGCCGCTGATAGCTTTGGGGAGGTAGCGCCGCCGCTGCTCATCGCTGCCGTTCTGGTAGAGGTTATTGACGAACAAGACCGCGTGCGCCAGGTACGCCAGGCAAAAGCCGGGGTCCGCCGTCGACACTTCCTCGTGGACGATGGCCGCGGCTACGGCGTCCATGCCGGCCCCACCGTACTCCGTGGGGACGGTCAGGCCGAGCAGGTCGAGCGCGGCGCACTGCTGGAAGAGGTCGCGGTTGAAGCGCTCGGCGCGATCGTGCTCCAGCGCCTGCGGCTCGACCTGCTCGCGCACGAACTGACGTAGCGTCTCACGCAAGAGCGCGTGCTCCGGCGTCGGGTTGAAGAGATCGACCTCGGACCAGCCCGGGACCGGTGCGTCGAGCGCGGCCATCGTCTCCCCCTCCGTAGCCGGTGCAGCGAGGCGCCCCCAGCCTCCCGCGTCTGCGAAGCCGGAGGATCGCGCGGCGTCTCCCCCTCGTTCGCTCCTCCTCTCGATCATACGGACTGGGCCTGAGCCGGGCAACAGAAGAGGCCGGGCCTCGGCGAGGCGGGTCATCCCCTTGACGCGCTGGGGCCAAGAACGGTACACCACCCCGGCCATGCGAATCGTCACCAGCCTCGCCATCGCTGTCCTCGTCATCGCCGTGCCGCTGACTGCTCTGGCGGCGCCGTCGTTCCAAGCCGGCGTCGATCCCAAGAGCCTCGCCCTGGCTGAGACCGATCTGCCAGCCGGTTTCAGCACCATCCCCGATCGAACCATCTCCGACGAGCGCTCGGACGGCATCGCGGTGTACGACGTGACGTTCGCCCGCGAGCGAACGACTGAGAACCTGGCCGCCGGCCCGATCGAAGTTCGCAGCGGTGTTGCCCGCACCGCCAGGTCCGCCGACGCCGTCGAACAGCTCGCCAGCACCAAGGAAGCGTTCGTCGCCGAAGGCTGGGCCGAGCTACCAGTCCCACCGCTCGGAGACGAAGCCCTAGGACTGAGCCTGACGACCGACGGCGATCAGGGCTCCCAGGTCCAGATTGCCTACCTGTTCCGTAAGGGTCCCCTGGTCCTGATGACCGCCGCTCGGGGCCGCCCGAACGTCGTCACTATGAACGACGTGGTCGGGATGGCCATCGTGGTGTCCGGCCGCGTCGACCGAGCGCTCGGCGGTGGTCAGGCGGCGCCCGCCGGCAGCCCGGTGCCCGGCGGCACGACGACCAGAAGCGGCGCCACGACCAGCGAGCGCGTTCGCGTCGTCAACGCCGAAGGCGGGAATGTCAACGTTCGCTCCGAGCCGTCCACGAGCGCCGCGGTTCTCACTCAGGTGACGGAGGGTACGCTGCTCGAGATCGCCGGCCCGGACCGGCAAGCTGAAGGACGCACCTGGCGGAACGTTCGCACGAGCGGCGGTCAGAGCGGCTGGATCGCCTCTACCCTGGTCGAGACAGTTGCCACGCCAGCCCCCTCGCCAACGCGGCCGTCCGCATCGACGCCCTCGCCCAGCGACCCCCGCACGAGCGCGCCGCCCTCGGCCGGGTCCAGCGAGGGGACGGCTGCGCCCGAGGATGGCTCAACCCCTGAGACCGGTACTGGCGAAGGTGGGGCCAGCGCTGACGGCGCGCCCACTGACGAGGGTGGAGCCGTACCCACCGCCCCAGCCCCCGCCGCGCCCCTGGCTGGAACGCCCGTTCCGGCACCACCCGCGGCCCCATCGGCCTCGCCAGCGGCCACCGGGCCGAGTGCGACGCCAGCCCCTACTTCAGGAACCACCGGCCGCGCGACCGGCCCGAACGGTCTGGCCGTCGAAGTCACCCTCCGCGACGCCGCCCTGTCATCGGGGAAGCAGCAGGCCCGCGTGCTCGTGACCCGCAACGGCGGGCCGGTCGAGAATGCCCGCGTCGACGTCATCGCACGGCTGAGCGCCAGCCGCTACCGTGCGATCAACGCGCCCCGGACCGGCAGCGACGGCCGGAGCGAGGTCGAGTGGGATATGGAAGGCCCGGCTGGCGCCTACGAGGTCGTCGTCGACGTCCGGCCCACCGACACTTCTCCGCCGACGACTGCCAAGGCCACGTTCCGCTGGAAGTAGCCGTGCCAGCCGTCACCTGATACCGGTACCCCGATACCCCTGATATGACGAGGCGGCCTGCTGGTGGAAGCAGGCCGCCTCGTCATATCGCCCCCGCCAACCAGCCCTCGGCCAACTGCGAGCGCGCCAGCAGATCGCCACTCCAGCGCGTTCCCCGTCGACTCCCCCGTTCTGAAGACCGGCCTGCCCCAGTCATTCCACGGTTGCTGCGGGGCGGCATCAGGGGCGCTCCAGCGCACGGAAGAAGAGTCAGGGGAGGGGGGCTTGCCAGGGGCCAGCCGTGAGTAGCACGCTGGCAGCGGCTCGCGCCCAACACTTGCGCGCCGAGCGCTGAAGCCGTACTCTACCGACGTCCAATCGCTGCGCTACTCTACGGCGCGCCATCACCGGCCGATGGCGTATGCGGAGAACAACGGTGTCTCCCTTTGAAACTGTCGTTCAGATCCTCCTGATCGGCCTCGCCAACGGCTCCATTTTCGCGCTCATCGCGCTTGGCTACACGTTGGTGTACGGCATCATCGAGTTGATCAACTTCGCCCACGGCGACGTCTTCATGATCGGGTCGATGATCGCGCTGACGGTGTTCACCTGGGTGCCTGGCCTGCTCGGCGTTCGCAGGGTGTCGCTGCTCCCCGATGGCACGATCTTCCTGCTCGTCCTCGTCACCCTGTTGCTGACGATGGTCGGGTGCGCGCTCCTCAATGTCGCTATCGAGCGTCTGGCATACCGTCCTCTGCGCCGGGCTCCACGTCTGGCCCCGCTCATCTCCGCCATCGGCGTCTCCTTCATCCTGGTGAACGTCGGGCTGTACTGGCGGGGCGCCTCCCCGGTCGACTTCCCCACTCCCCACCGCGCGCTCGACATCGACATCTTCCGGGACATTCTCGGCATCAAGACGCTCGTGCTATTCAAGATCAAAGATCTCGCCGTCATCCTGATCGCCCTGCCGCTGATGCTGGCGCTGGGGTTGTTCGTGAACCGCACCCGTCTCGGCAAGGCGATGCGCGCGACCGCTCAGGATCGCGAGGCGGCGGCGATGATGGGCATCAACATCAATCAGACCATCGCCTTGACGTTCCTGCTGGGTGGCGCCCTCGCCGGCGCGGCCGGCCTGATCAATGGCGCCTACAACAACACTGCCTGGTACCTCCAGGGCTTCCGGGGCGGGCTGATGGCGTTCACGGCAGCCGTCCTCGGCGGTATCGGGAACCTGTACGGCGCGTTCCTGGGCGGGCTGATGATCGGCGTCGTCGCGGCCGTCAGTGACTACGTGTTCGATCCCCGCTGGACTCAGGCCGTCGTCTTCGCGATGCTCATCCTGACCCTCGTGTTCAAGCCGACGGGGCTCCTTGGCGAAGCCTCGACCGAGCGAGCCTGACCCGTGGCCGACGAACAGACGCTCTCCGACGCACACGTCGCCGACGCGGCCAGCCGCGAGGCGCTCGTGCCCGGCGACGTGCCCGGCGACGTGCCCGGCAACGCGCTCGGCCAGACCTCTGCCCGAGCCGCCGCCACACCCATCGCCGTGCCCCGCGCCCGTGCCGACGAGCAGCGCCGTAATCGCATCCTGTTCGGCATCTTCGTGGCGCTCGTCGTCCTGTACCCGCTCATCGACGTGACGCTCGGGCTCAGCCGCATGGGCAGCATGAACCCGATCCTGATCTTCACGCTGCTGGCCCTCGGCCTGAACATCGTGGTCGGCTTCGCCGGCCTGCTCGACCTCGGCTATGCGGCCTTCTTCGCGATCGGCGGCTATACCGTCGCGTTCCTCAGCGCGCCGAGCAGTCCGCTCGTCCAGCGCGGCATCGAGACGAGTTTCTGGGTCGCCCTGCCGATCGCGTTCATCGTCGCGGCGATCTTCGGCGTCATCCTCGGCGCGCCGACGCTCCGCCTCCGAGGCGACTACCTGGCCATCGTCACGCTCGCGTTCGGCGAGATCGTGCCGCGCACCTTCCTCAACCTGGAAGGGCTCACCAACGGCTCGAAGGGGATGAACCCGATCGCCCGTCCGAACTTCTTCGGCCGCGAACTGCTGGCGTCCGACCAGATCCCCTGGTACTACCTGATCCTCGCGGTGACCATTCTGTCTGTCTTCGTGATCGTCCGCCTGCGCGACTCGCGCCTTGGGCGGGCCTGGATGGCGATGCGCGAGGACGAGATCGCGGCTGCCAGTATGGGCATCGACCTGGTCAAGACCAAGTTGCTGGCGTTCGCCCTCGGCGCGTCGTTCTCCGGCTTCGGCGGTGCCCTCTACACCTCGATGCTCCAGTTCATCGACCCGTTTCAGTTCGACTTCAGCATCTCGATCATGCTCCTGGCGATGCTGATCCTCGGCGGCATCGGCAACATCTGGGGCGTGATGTTCGGAGGCATCCTCCTCGGTATCTTCAACTTCATCCTGGTCGACGGCGCCGGTGGCTGGCTCCGGGGCCTCAGTCAGACGCTCGGGATACCATTCCTCGCCCAGATCGACGTCGGCAATTCCAAGCTGCTGATCTTTGGGCTTGCCCTCGTGCTGATGATGCTGATCCGCCCCGAAGGGATCTTCCCGAGCGCCCAGCGCAAGGCCGAGCTACGGCGCGGCCGAGGCGTCGTCAACGGGGGATCGTCCGTGAATGGGGTGAGTGGGTAGGGAACACGCGACGATGGCTACAATCCTCGAAGCAAAGGGCGTCACCAAGCGCTTTGGCGGCCTCGTGGCTGTCAACGACGTCGACTTCGCGATCGAAGAGCGGACGATCGCGAGCCTGATCGGCCCGAACGGCGCCGGCAAGACTACCTTCTTCAACATGATCGCCGGCCTGTACCGCCCGACCACCGGTGAGATCCGCTTCCGAGGGCAGCGTCTGAACGCAGCCAGCCCCCACGCTATCACCAGCCTCGGCATCGCACGGACTTTCCAGAACATCCGTCTCTTTGCCACCATGAGCGCCCTCGACAACGTGCTCGTCGGCATGCACACCCGTCTCAAGTCGAGCGCGCTCGGCGCGGTGCTGCGCCTCCCGAGCGTCGTCGCCGAGGAGCGGCACGCCCACCAGCGCGCTCGTGATCTGCTCGACTTCGTCGGCCTGCACGGCGTCAGCGAGACCTGGGCACGCAACCTCCCCTACGGCGATCAACGCCGCCTCGAGATCGCACGGGCGCTCGCGACCGAGCCGTCCCTGTTACTCCTCGACGAGCCGTCGGCCGGCATGAACCCCCAGGAGCGCAACGCCCTCACCGAGTTGATCCGGCGGCTGTGCTCCGAGCTAGGGCTGACAATCTTCCTGATCGAGCACCATATGGGGTTGGTCATGGGCATCTCGAATCGGGTCACCGTGCTCGATCATGGCATCAAGATCGCGGAAGGCGCCCCCGCCGACGTGCAGCGCAACCCGCATGTCATCGAGGCGTATCTCGGGCGCGCGGCGACGGCCTGACCCGATGGCGACACTCGAACTGCGGAACATCCACACCTACTACGGCAACATCCACGCCCTTCAGGGCATCTCGCTTCAGGTCAATGATGGCGAGATCGTGACGCTGATCGGAGCAAACGGGGCCGGCAAGAGCACCACCCTGCGCACGATCTCCGGTGTCCTCCAACCTCGCGAAGGCGACGTGCTGCTGGACGGGCAACGGATCAACGCTCTGCCGCCCCATCAGATCGTCGAGCGGGGCATCTGTCAGGTACCCGAAGGTCGGCGGATCTTCTCGCGGATGACTGTCCTCGAGAACCTGGAGATGGGCGCCTTCTCGCGCAAGGATCGTGGCCAGATCAAACCGGACATGGAGCGGATCTTCGAACTGTTCCCCCGCCTGAAGGAGCGGATGCACCAGAAGGGCGGTACCCTCTCCGGCGGCGAACAGCAGATGCTGGCGATGGGGCGGGCGTTGATGGCCCGCCCCAAGATCCTGCTGCTCGACGAGCCGTCGATGGGGCTTGCCCCGATCCTGGTGGAGACGATCTTCCAGACCGTCCAGGAGATCAACCAGCAGGGCGTAACGGTGCTGCTGGTGGAACAGAACGCGGTGATGGCGCTCCAGGTCGCCCACCGCGGTTACGTACTGGAAACCGGCGAGATCGTCCTGGCCGACGGCGCTGCCGTCCTCCGTGAGAACGAGACCGTCCAGCGCGCGTACCTCGGCATCGAGTAGCCCGGCCACTCCCGCTCCCTCCTGGGAGGGAGTGTGGGTGAGGAGGTCGCTAGTGACCCTTCGTCAACGTCCGGAAGACCTCTCACCTCCGGCGCCGACACCCGCGACTGCCCCCGCTAGAACCCTTCGGCGAGCATGCGGATTCGCGCGCTCGCGCCCCCAACGAGCGGCGCACCGTGCCCGAAGCAGGCCACATCGAACGCGAGGCCAGCCTGCTTGTGGAGCGACTGGATCGCCGCGGCCCGGTCGACGTTGAAGACGCCGAGGATCGGCGCGCCGTCCACTGAGGCGAGGGTGTCGCCGGTGAACAGCACCCCGAGCGACGGCACCAGCAGGGCGATGCTCCCCGGCGTGTGGCCGGGCACGCCGACGATCGAGCCGCCCCCCGCAACGGTATCTCCGTCCTCAACCTCCCGATCCACGGCGGCCGGCAGGGCGGGTGGAACACGCGGCATGACCGCCTCGGCAATCGGGCGCTCGAAGTCCATCAGGACAGGTGGCGCGCCTTGCTGCACCCCACGAATGACCGGTGCATCCATCCGATGTGCGATGACGGTCGCGCCTGTCCGTTCGGCCAGCGCGGCAACACCGCCTCGGTGGTCGTCATGAAAGTGGCTGAGCACGATCTCCTTCACGTACTCCGGCGGATGCCCGAGCGCCGTGACGGCCTCGAGGATCGGCACGTCCGAGCCAGCGATCCCCGTATCCACGACGGTCAACCCCGTGTCCCAGTCCCACAGGTACACCTGACCGATCTCGAAGTTCAGCATGTACACACCCGGCACCACGATCTGAGGCTCCATGCCCAGGCGATCCTTTCAGGAGCAGTCGTCAGGAGTATGTCGCCCGCTCCGTCGTTGCCGCTAAATTGCCTCACACGAGCGGGCTGACGCGGCCCTCGTAGATTCCTCGGACGATGTCCTCGATGGCCGGCTCCTCGATGGTCAGATCACGCAGTCGGGCGCTCGCGGCGACGGCGCTCACCACCGCCGCTGCCGTCATCTCGTCGCGGCGAAAACGCAGCCACTGGCGCGGCCCCTCCACCCGCTCTACCTCAACGCCGGGGATGGCGAGCGGCGCCGTCTCCGCTTCCAGGTCGACGATGACAGTCCGCTCGCCGCCGAACCGCTCGCGGATCGCCTCAACGCTCCCGTCGTAAATCACCCGACCCTGGTCGATGATCAGCATCCGGGAGCAGAGCCGCTCGATGTCGGCCAGGTCGTGGGTCGTCAGGAGCATCGTGACACCCTGCTCGCGATTGATCGTGGCCAGCAGCTCCCGGATCCGGGCCTTCGCCACCACGTCCAGTCCGATTGACGGCTCGTCCAGGAACAGCACCGGCGGTGCGTGGAGCAGCGCGGCCGTCAGGTCACCGCGCATCCGCTGACCGAGCGACAGTTGCCGAACTGGAGTCTGCAAGAACGATCCAAGCTCCAGCAGGTCGGTCAGCGACGACAGCCGTTGGCGATACGCCTTGGGTGGGACGCGGTAGATGTGGCGCAGCAACTCGAAGGAATCGACGAGAGGCAGATCCCACCAGAGTTGGGTGCGCTGCCCGAAGACCACCCCGATCTGCCGCGCTACCTCCAGCCGTCGCCGGGCCGGGTCGAGGCCGGCCACCTGCGCCTGCCCGCCGCTCGGACGCAGGATGCCGGTCAGCATCTTGATCGTGGTCGACTTGCCGGCGCCGTTCGGCCCCACATACCCCACCAGCGTGCCGGGCTCGACCCCGAACGACACCCCGGCCACCGCCTCGACGTCGACGGCGGCCCGTCGAACGAGGCCCAGCGGGTCGCCGCTCCGCTTGCGGTACACCCGGAACGTCTTGCGAAGGTCGCGCGCCTCGACGATCGCGCTCATCGCCGTCCCAGTGCTACGATCGCATCCATCCTGCCCTCACTATCAGCGCTGCGCTCACCTTGTCCCCCGCCACGCGCGTCGACCTCCCATTCGCCCCCAGTTCAGTACGGGCGCACGCTCGCGCGCCCGTACTCGCGCGCCCGTACTCGCGCGCCCGTACTCGCGCGCCCGTACTCGCGCGCCCGTACTCACGCGCCCGTACTCACGCGCCCGTACTCTGGTAGTGCCGCACCCCGAAGGCCCAGGTGAGCCGCGCCACGACGAAGAACCCGGCCGCCACCAGTGGCGAGCAGAGTTGCAGCGCCGGCGGCAGGCCGAGCGGGTCCGGGTGATCCAGAATGTAGAGCGCGGGCAGGTAGCTTACGAACGCCAGCGGGACCACGAAGGTGAAGAACCGCCGCAATCCTTCGGCGAAGATCGGCAGCGGATACGAGGTGAGCTCCTCCCCGCCGTAGGTGAACACGTTCGTCACCTCCGAGGTCTGGACGGTCCAGAACGTCACTGCCGCGCCGATCACCCAGATTGCGACGAAGATCGTCGCGCCGGACACGGCCGCCATAACGGCGACCAGTACCTTCGCCGGCGTCCAGGCGACGTCGAGCCAGGTCAGCGCCACCGCCAGCGTCGCCAGCCCCTGGACGATCCGCCCAAGCCGCCGAATCTGAAGGTCGCTCGCCAGGATCTGCACGAACACCCCGACCGGGCGGGTCAGCACCCGGTCGAAAGAGCCAGTCCGGATCATCGGGCTGAGGCTGTCGAAGCCGCCGCAGATCAGATCCGAGATGCCGAACGCGAGCGCCGACAGCCCATACAGGAAGGCGACCTCCCCGAACGTCCAACCGGCCAGGCTCGGAAAGCGATGGAACAGCAAGAGCAACGCCACAAAGCCCACGAACGTCGCCACGAACTGCCCGAGTGCCTGGAGCAGAAACGACGCGCGATATTGAAACTGCGCCCGCGCCTGCGCCCGAAGCAGGAGCCAGTAGAGTTGCGCCTCTGCTACCACGCCGGCATGCGCGAGCCTGGACTCCCAGCCCTCAGCCACGCTGGCTGGCCGATCCTCCATTTCCCTGCGCGGCCAGCCGTCAGCGGCCCTCGCCTCTGCGTCCTCAGCCACCCTGCACCACCAGTTTCCGCAGTGCCGCCGTCAGCATCAGCCGCCCGAGCGCCAGCAGCACGACCGCCCAGATCATCTGAAACGCTAGCGCTGCCAGCAGGTCCACGCCTACCAGCTTACCGAGGAAGACATCGATGGGGATCGCGACCATCGCGGCGAACGGAAGCGCCGAGATGACCGGCCGGATCGCATCCGGCCACATCGCCAGCGGCACCAGGAAGCCGGACAGGATGAACGCCATCAAGTTTGCGATACCGGCCACACCGCGATGGTCAAGTAGCCAGAAGGCCGTCAGGTTCAGGATGAACCGCCAGCCGAACGAGACGGTGACGGCGAGCAGCAGGGCCGGTGCGGCGGCGAGCCAGCGCCGCGGATCGGAGGGCAGGGCGATGTCGAACAGAAGCATCCCGACGATGAAGGGTGGCATCGAGCGGGCCACGAACTGGAAGGCTGCCCGACCATAGTCCTGCGCCAGCCAGGCCAACTGGTAGTCGTACGGCCGCCCAAGATCGATGGCGACCTCGCCGGTCTTGATCGACTCGGCGATGGGCCACCAGGACCAGAGGGCGATCAGCGCTGCCATCCCCTGGGTGATGAAGGTGAAGGCGAGCGCGTCGGCCAGGGTGTAGCTCCCAACCTCCGAGCGAGTCTGGTACAGCGCGATGAAGACGTAGGCGCGTAGCACCCCGAAGAAGGTGTTGGTGATCGCGCCGGAGACAGCGGCGCTTCGGTAGATCGCCGTCCGGTGGAACCCGAGGCCGGCCAGCGCCCAGTACAGCCGCACCGTTCCCCCACCCTTCCCAGAGCATGCCAAAACGCCCGGTCCTCACGATTGGGGGCCGGGGCCGCGCGCTTTCGCCGCCGTGAGACTGTAGCAGACCTGCCCCTAACACGGTCGGGGCACCTGGGCAGATGCTGCTCGAGAATCTCGCGCGCGAGGAGACCTGATGAGGGTCCGGATGCACTCGGAATTCACGGCATGACTGTCCGAGCCTGCTACGCGCGGTGGATCTCCTCCAGGCCAGGAGCCGCTTCACGGCGTCCGTTCGGACGAGCGGTCGAGGCTCACGTTGATGCTGAGTAGATGGATCCGTCAGTTGCCGGGGCGTGCCCGCGCAGCATACCGTCTCAGGAGCAGCAGGCCCAGTCGAGCAACGGCGCTTCGGGGCAGAGCATATGCTGACGTGTGGGGCACGTCGGTATGTCGCGACGGGAGGATGAGGCATGGCCGTGATGGCGCGAGGGAGCGCCGCCGACGCGCTCGGCGGTCCGCAGGGCGGGGCGTACCGCCCGCCGGCGGTGGGGACGAACGGCGTCGTGAGCGCGGCCCACGGCCTCGCCGCGACGGCCGGGCTGCGCATCCTGATGGAGGGCGGCAATGCCGTCGACGCGGCCATCGCCACTGGCGCGGCGCTCGGGGTCGTCGAACCGTTCATGTCCGGTCTCGGCGGCGGTGGCGGCGCAATGCTCGTCTACGAGGCGAAGACCGGCCAGGTCCACGCCCTCGACTACATCGGGCTGACGCCGGCCGGCTCTGACCCGAGTGCGTTCGCGTCCATCGAGGCGATGGGCCGCGACGTCCGCTCCTCGACCGTGCCCGGCATCCTCGGCGGTTGGCTGGCGGCACTCGAACGATTCGGGACGATGGACCGCGCCGCCGTCTTCCGGCCTGCCATCGAACTTGCCGAGCGCGGCTGGCCGATCACCGCGTTCGCCGCGCAGCAGCTTACCGAGAGCGAGCCGCGGCTGAGCCGCTACCCCTCCTCCTGTGCGGAGTTCCTGCCAAACGGCCGGCCTCCGCGCGCCGGCGCGGTGCTGCGTCGGCCACGCCTCGCCCAAACCTACCGCGAGGTCGTTGAGGGTGGCGCTGAGACCTTCTATCGCGGCGCTCTGGCCCGCCGGATCTGCCGCGCCGTGCAGGAAGCTGGCGGCTGGCTCACCGAGACCGACCTGGCCGGGTTCGCGCCGGCCTGGAAGGCGCCGCTGACCGTCGAGTATCGCGGCCGGACCGTACGGACCACCCCCTTCCCCTCACTCGGCATGCAGTACCTCGAATCGCTGGCGATCCTCGAAGGCTTCGACCTGGCCGCGCTCGGCCACAACTCGACCGACTACCTCCACCTGCTGCTCGAAACGATCAAGCTCGCCAGCGCCGACCGGACCCGCTGGGCACGCTCCGGCGCGGCCGTTCAGGGACTACTCTCGCCCGAATACGCCGCCGCGCAGCGCGCACGCATCGACCCCAATCAGGCCGCGCCGAGCGAGGGCGAGCGCTACCTCGCCAAGAAGTCCGACGAAGTCCAGCCGGGCGACCCGAGTCGTTACAGCCGCGATCACACCACCCACTTCGAGGCGGCTGACCGCGAAGGCAACCTCGTCGCCATCACTCAGAGTCTGGGGGCGCCGTTCGGGAGCGGCTTCGTGGCCGGCGACACCGGCGTCGTCTTGAACAACGTCCTCTACTGGACCGATCTCGATCCCGACAGCCCAAACTACCTCCGCCCGAGTGCTCCCCGTGAGAGCGCGATGTCGCCATGCATCGTCACCGAGGGGGGCCATCCGATCCTCGGCATCGGGACGCCAGGTAGCTTCGGCATCCTCCAGACGACGCTTCAGATGCTGCTCAATCATCTCGAGTTCGGCATGAACGTGCAAGCGGCCATCGAGGCGCCGCGCGTGCGGACCTTCGAGCGAACGCTGGTGGACGCCGAGTCGCGCATTCCCGCCGAAGTTCGCGCCGGGCTCGCCGCGCGTGGCCACGAGATCCGTACCCTGGAGGCGTGGACGTGGCGCGTCGGCGGCGGCCACGGCATCGCCATCGACCGCGAGAGCGGCGTGCTGAGCGGCGGCGCGGACCCTCGCCGCGACGGCCAGAGCGTCGCCTATTGAGGTTTTCTCGACAGACGCGCCAGAGCCTCGTTCATACCATTCCGACAGCCTCGATCATATGGCGGTTGACTCGCTGGCTGGCGTCGGGGCAGCCCGTGCCTTCATCCGCCAGGCGACGACGAGTAGCCAGGTCATCCACACCGCATTGAGGATTTCGGCCAGTACGATTGCGATCGTGTGCGTGTGCGAAAATCCCTCGGTGCCGGCCACCCAGCCCTGCACCAGGTAGGTGAGGCCGGCAAGCCCCATCAAGGAAGGAATCGGCCACGCCGCCCAGGACGTCCGCGCGACCGCGGCCGAGAACAGCAGCACCGCGAGGCCCAGCGTGTAGTTCACGTAGCTCCTCGCTCCCCATTCGAGCCAGCGGAGTGCCTCGGCGCTCGCGAAGCGTGCTGCCTTCTCCGCATCCGAGGCGCTCGCCCAGGCGCTAACCGCCTGCTTGAGAGCGACCCCATCCACGGCCAGGACCACACCGTACAGCGCCAGCGTCGTCACCGTAAGAGCGGCGCCGAACCGGCCCACCCAGCCTGCCGTGTCGGGCTGAGTGTCCAGGGCGAAGAACAGGCCGAGCAGCCCTGCGAGCAGGATCGCCATGCAGGCGAACTGACCGACATGCACGGCCGTCCAGATGCCGCTGGCGGCGTACTCAGCGAACACGGCAGGGTGGTCATTCGCATCCCCATCCGCATGGAGCAGCGTGATCGCGACGTATAGAAGTTGCCCCGCGAGCAGTAGCATGGCGGACAGCCGCAGCGACGTACGATCGATCATGACGCCTCCACGCTACGCGCTACGCACGTTCATGGCGATGCTCCAGGTGAGATGGGGCAGCAGTCTGCACCCGGAAGGCATGGACGTGGACGACTACCGGTCGATGGCTCGTCGGTCGGTGGTTCGTCCGCTCGATGGCTCGTCGGGTGGAGCCAGCCCCTACAGGTGGTTGACGAAGCGGCCTGGGTTGAGCGTGCCCTTCGGATCCAGGTTCTCCTTCAACGCCCGCATCACCGGGAATCCGCTGCCCGGATCGCCCCAGACGTCGACAGCACCTGTCCCGGTTTTCGCCGCCGCCGGGCACGCCTCGACCACCAGGCTGCCGCCCTCGCCGCGTGCGTAGGCTCGAAGCTGTTCTACCAGCCTGCCCAGTCGGCGGATACCCTCGTCGTCCCACGCGCGCGGCTGGAGCTTCAGGTACACCACCCCGTTCCCGGCGCGTGCCTGGGCAGCCGGCGTGAAACCGGCTGCCCGAGCCTCCCGGCGTGCCGCCGCCAGAGCCAATGCCCCCCGCGCCGGCGGCACTGCCACCTTCAGCAGTGCCACCTCCTTCGTCGACGGGTCGGCGAATTCACGCAGACCGGACCAGAGGCTGTCCAGGCGAGCGTCGTCGCGGACGGTATCCGTCGCGCTCGCCGCCGCGCAGAGCCCCCGGATATCGTTCAACTGGCGCTGCACCGCCTTCTCGAAGCCGGTCGCCGCGACGACGAGCAGACATCCATCGTCCGATACGTCCACATCGGCGCCGAGCGCCCGTGCAGCCTCGGCATCCAGAAGCTCGATCGCGGCCGGACCGAGCGGCGAGCGCACGAGTCTCTGGATCGCCTCGGACGCCTCCTCGGCGCGCCCGAACGCCGCCAGCAGCATTCCTTGAGCCTGCGGGAGCGGGTGTAGCCTGAAGCTCAACTCGACCACGATCCCGACCGTGCCGAGCGCGCCGATGTACAGCTTGTTCAGGTCGTAGCCGGCGACGTTCTTCACGACCCGCCCGCCCGCTTTGCTAATGACGCCGTCCGCGTTCACGACCCGCGTCCCGATGACGAGGTCGCGGGCGGTTCCGTACATGAAGCGAAGCGGTCCGCTCGCATTCGTCGACGTCAGCCCGCCAATGGTCGCGCGGTCGGCGGCGGCCGGATCGAGCGCCAGCATCTGACCCTCGGCGCGTAGCCGCGCCTGCAAGGCGGCCAGGGTGATCCCGGCCTGGACGGTCACCACGAGATCGGCCGGCTCGTACTCGATGATCTCGGTCAGGCGATCCGTCCGCAGCACAAGATCGGCGCGGCCCGGCGGGAACCCCAGGCCCATACGTGTCCCGCCGCCCCACGGCACGACAGCCGCGCCGGCCGTGTTCGCCGCGGTCACGGCGCCAGCCACCTCGTCCACGCTCGTTGGCGCGCACATGAGGCGCGGCCGGACGCCGTCGATGAGGTAGGTGTCGTCGGCTGGGTCGAGCGCACGCCACTCCGGGACTGCGCCCGCTAAGTGCTGCTCGAAGTCGAGGGCGGCGCTCTGGCCGCCGTTCTCCGCCTGGGTCACGCTCTCATGCTCCTTCGTTCGTGCCCGCCACTGACCTCGTTGTTCCCCCTCTTCCGCACGCGGGAGGGGGCCGGGGGATGTGGGGGGGTCCCCGCCCTACCAGCCGACCGCCGTCCCCTTCCGCCCAAACATCTCCAGGCAGCGGCCAGGCGTGGGGAACACCTTGTCAGGGTTGCAGGTACCCCGGGGGTCGAGCGCGCGCTTCACTCGCTGCATGATCTCGACATCGTTCTCGGAGAAGATCAGCGGCATCAAGTCCTTCTTCTCCATCCCGATCCCGTGCTCGCCGCTGAGCGATCCGCCAGATTCGGCGCAGAGCCGCATGATCTCGGCGCCCGCCTCAACGGTTCGTTCGGTCTCGCCCGGGCGGTCGGCGTCGAACAGGACGAGCGGATGCAGGTTGCCGTCGCCGGCGTGGAAGACGTTGGCGATCCGCAGGCCGCTCCGCTTCGAGATCTCGCCGATCTCAGCCAGCACCGCCGGGAGTTTGCTCCGCGGCACCACCCCATCAACTGTGTAGTAGTCCGGGGTGATTGCGCCGATCGCCCCGAACGCACCCTTGCGCGCCGCCCAGAGCCGGCCGCGTTCGGCATCGTCCTGCGCGACCTTGACGTTGAGGGCGTCGTAGCCTCGACAGACCGCCGCGATCTCTTCGGCGACCGTCTCGATCTCCTCGGCCAACCCTTCGACCTCGACGATGAGCACCGCTTCGGCGTCGAGCGGAAACCCGACCCGTGCCCGCGACTCGACGGCCTGGATGCAGAGGTTGTCCATCATCTCCAGCGCGGCCGGCACGATCCGGCGGGCGATGATCCCGCTGACGGCGTGGCTCGCGGCGGCGACGGTCGGGAAGACGACGAGCAGCGTCTTCACTGTCTCGGCCATTGGCACCAGCCGACAGGTAATCTTCGTGACGATCCCGAGCGTCCCTTCGGAACCCACGAACAACCCGGTCAGGTCGTAGCCAGGGTAGTCGAGTGCCTTGCCGCCCGTCTCGACGATCTCGCCGTTCGGCAGGACGACTTCCAGGGCCAGGGTGTGATTGGTCGTGACGCCGTAGCGCAGCGTGTGCGGGCCGCCTGAGTTCTCGCCGATGTTCCCGCCGATCGTGCACGCCTTCTGGCTGGAGGGGTCCGGCACGTAGAGCAGGTCGAGATGCGCGACGGCCTGGCTGAGCCGCAGGTTGACCAGCCCCGGCTCGACGACCGCCCGCAAGTTCTCCTCGTCAATCTCGAGGATCCGGTTCATCCGCGCGAAGCTGATCAGCACGCCACCCTGACTCGGGATCGCGCCGCCAGAGAGGCCGGTGCCCGCGCCGCGCGCCGTGTACGGCACCCCCCGCCGATTGCACAGCCTGACGATCGCCGAGACGTCGAGGGCACCGCGCGGGAAGACGACGGCCTCGGCGCGTGCCTTGTCGATCGAGCCATCGTACTCGTAGAGCATCAGATCGTACGGTCGCCAGAGCACGCCGTCCGGTCCGACGATGCGCTCGAACTCGTCGATCAGGTCGCTCCTGGTGCCGCTCGCGGCGGTGCTGCCGGTCGTGGAATCGGAGGTGTGAGCGGCCGTCATGGTTGCACCCCGGTGCGGTTGGTATCGGCTGTGGTGATATCGGTCGTGGTGGCTCGTGGTATCGGCGGTCATGGAGCCCTGCCGGCGTATCCCGCTGGGAGTGTACCACCATCCACTCGCCTACCCTGGCCCGGAGCATCCCCATGTCTCCGGATATCCCCGGATATCCCCGGCGCGATCTCCATAGCCCCGGTCGCCCCATTCTCATAGCTCGGCCGACAATGGCCCGGCTCTTGCAGCGGCGCCGGCACCTACCCGTTCGGTGTGTCAATGGTGTCTTCGCCACCTGCGCTGTCGTCACCATCTGTGCTGTCGTCCGCGCCTGGGCCGTCGTGGCCATCCACGCCCTGCCTGGCGCCCCAGATGCGCTTCGCCGACCCGCGTGGATCAGCCGAGCACCCGCGCGACGCGATTGTCGTCGGCGGCGGACCAGCCGGCGCGGTCACCGCTATGCTCCTCGCCGAAAGCGGGCACGATGTTCTGCTGCTCGAGCGGGCCGCCGCTCCTCGGCTGCGCGCCTGCTCTGAGTACACCGGCCCGGGCACCGAGAACATGCTCAGGCGGCTCGGATTGCTCAGGCTTGTCGAGAACGGAATTGGGCGACGGATCGCGGCGATGACCATCCAGGCGCCCAACGGCGCTCGCCACGACCTCCGCTACGACGAGGGCTGCGCGGCGCGCGCAGCCCTCTCGCTGCGCCGCCCAGCCCTGGACGCTGCCTTGCTCGACGAGGCCCGCCGACGCGGTGTCGAGGTCCGCACCGGCTTCCAGGTCCGGACTTTACTCACCCAGGAGCCGCCCGGCCCGATGCCGGATAGCCTCCGGCCGCTCACCGTGTGCGGCGTCATGGGCCGCGACGCGGACGGTAACCTCCACACGCTGCACGCCAGACTCGTCGTTGGCGCGGATGGGCGGCACTCGCTCGTCGCGTCAGCGCTGGGGCTCCGCACGCGCTCCCACTGGCCCGGCCGCCTTGGGCTGGTCGCCCACTTCCGCGACGTTCCCTGGAGGGACGGAAATGGTTGGATGCTCGTCGGGCGGCACGGCTACGTCGGCGCAGCGCCTCGTGCGGACGGCCTGCTCACCGTCGGGCTGGTGCGCCCGCTCCCACGCAGCCCCCTCGGTCCTGCCGCCGCCGCCTTCGACGCCGCGCTGATGGACTATCCGGCCCTCTCGGCTCGGCTGGTCGGCGGGCGGCGGGTGGGGCAAGTTCTGGGCGTCGGGCCGCTCGCCGGTGGTGTCAAGGCCGTTGGCGGCAACGGCTTTCTGCTGGTGGGTGATGCCGCCGGTTTCCGCGACCCGTTTACCGGCGAGGGCATCTACCGCGCTCTGCGCGGCGCAGAGATTGCCGCCCAGGCCGCTGCTCACGCGTTGGCGGGCGGTGGGCAGGAGGTCGCCTGGGTTGGTCCTGAGTACGCTCGGGCACGGCGTGCCGCGTTTGCCACCAAGGAGCGGTTGACGGGGCTCGTGCAGGTGTTCCTGCGCGCTCCGAACTTGATGAGCTACGCGGTTCGCCGGCTGAACGCTCGACCGGCTCTCGCTCGACGGCTCGCCAACGCGCTCGGCGACCTCGAACCGGCCGGCCCACTGTTGCGAGCCGGCTTCATCGGCGCGCTCCTTTCGCCCGTCTAGACTGATGAGTCGTCGACGAGTCGTCATCAGCGGTATCGGCGCGTTCACGCCCATCGGCCACGGTGCGGAAGGTCTGTGGGCAGGTGTCCGACGGGGACAGTCGGTCGTCCGACGGGTCACTCGCTTCGATCCCTCACCGTTTCGCTCCCATCTTGCCGCCGAGATCGACGATTTCGACCCCGTGGCGGAGCTTGGGGCGAAGCGCGCCCGACGCCTGGATCGCTTCTCCCAGCTTTCGGTCGCCACCAGCCTCCAGGCAATCCGGGACGCCGGCCTCGTGCTCGACGCCCGGCTCCGTGAGGCGGCCGGGTGCTACCTGGGCAGCGCCCTGGGTGGTGTCGTCTTCGGAGAAGAGCAGCACGCAGCCTATCTCGAACAGGGGCCTGGCGCAGTCAGCCCCTGGCTGGCGCTCTCGGTCTTCGGCGGGGCCGGCGCGGCGAACGTGGCCATCGAGCTTGGCCTGCACGGGCCGAACGCGGCGAACGGGAACTCCTGCGCAGCCGGCGCGCTCGCCATCGGCGGCGCCTACGAGTTGGTGCGTGACGGCGCCACGCCGGTCATGCTAGCCGGCGGCGCCGAAGCCCCTCTCGCGCCGCTCACCTTTGGCGCTTTCGCCATCATTCGAGCCATGTCAAGCGGCTACGATGAGGACCCGCCGCGCGCCAGCCGACCGTTCGACGTCGCTCGCGACGGTTTCGTGATGGGAGAAGGCGCGGCGACGGTGGTATTGGAGGATCGCGAGCACGCCCTGGCGCGCGGCGCTCGCCCCTATGCCGAGATACGCGGCTTCGGCACCACCAACGACGGCTACCATATGACCGCGCCGCTCCCCGACGGTAGCCAGGCCGCCCGCGCCATCTGCCGCGCCCTCGCCGACGCCGAGCTAGGACCGGCGGATGTGGATTACGTCAATGCCCACGCCAGCGCCACCCCGCTCGGCGACAGCGCAGAGGCCGCCGCCATCTGCCTGGCACTCGGAGAGCGCGCAGCTCACGTCCCGACCAGCGGCACGAAAGGGCTGTACGGACACCCCCTCGGGGCCTCGGGCGCGATCGAGACCGCCATCGCCGCACTCGCCATCGACCGGGGCTGGCTGCCCGGCACCATAAACCTCAGTACGGCGGATCCTGCCGCCGCCGGCCTGGCGCTGATCGGCCCAGAGGGACGCGAGGCACGCCCGCGCGTCGTGCTGAACGACGCCTTTGGCTTCGGCGGCACCAATATCAGCCTGGTGCTGACCGCCGCCACGTGAGCGCCGCTAGCTGACCACCACGACCTGACGACCACGACCTGACCACCCGACCTGAACGCCTCTGCCCGAGCGCCACGACCTGACCGTTCGGATGCATAGTAGCCGGTGCCGAGCCTCGGCACGCGATGCGTGTCTCCCGGCGAGGGGCAGTGCGCCCGACGCCGCGCGAGCTACCCTGTAGTCGGCGCGGTGTCAGGCGAGGGCCAGGCCGCGCTCTCAGAACGCCAGGTCAGACGCTGGAGGGGTACGTCTCCGGCGCTTCGAGAGTTGGCTCAGTCGGTGCGCGGTCGAGCGGCTGGAGCGCGATGGTCCGGTCGATGTGGATCAGCGCATCGAACTGATCGGAGAGGCGGGCGTTGAAGTAGTGGCTGTACCGCTCGGTCTCCGGACGATAGATCACGCCGATGGCCCGCTCCAGGCGCGGCTCGCGCAGCGCAACCCCTACCGGCGACGCTCGCAGGCGCAGCAGGAAGCGCGACAGCCCCGTCTCGTGAAACACCTCTTCGTAACTGCCCGGCAGCGGCCGGCTGACCTGCTTGCGCTCGATTGGCCCGCCCCAGTCGGTGGCGGCTGTCACCGTCCCGGTCGAGGTGCTGAACCCGACGAGGATCGCGTCCCGTCCGGCCCGCTCGCGCACCAGCCGCCCCACGTTCAACTCGCCGTGAGCGCCCATCTCAGTAGCACGGGCATCACCCAGGTGGGAATTGTGCGCCCAGACGATCAGTTTGGCTGGCTGATGCCATCGCCCAAGGTGCCCGACGAGCGCATCGATCGTCTCGGCCATGTGGCAGTCGCGCAGGTTCCAGGATGAGACCCGCCCCCGGAACATCTGGCGGTAGTATTCCTCGGCATTCACCGCCAGACGGGCGTTCTGCTCCGCAAAGAACGCG
Source organism: Chloroflexota bacterium (assembly GCA_020845495.1). The sequence continues at coordinate 154,830 of JADLFM010000233.1, read as the reverse complement.
TCGTCCTCGGCGATACGGCCGTCCAGGCGGGCATAGGCGGCCGCATTTCGCTGAAGCTCCAGCAACTGATTGACGACCTCCTGCTCGCAGGATTCCGCGGTGTTGAAGCTCGCCGCCAACCCATACGCCTGGGTGTCCTGCCCGAACATCTCGAAGCAAGAGTACCGGTCGCGTGCCCGCTGTGCCGCCGCGGGATCGACCCGGTCCAGATACCGCACCACCGCCTCGATCGAGCCGTGCAGGCTGTACAGATCCATGCCGTAGAAACCGGCCCCCAGCCGACTGGCAGGGAGGCTGGCGTTGTGCGTACGGAGCCACTCCACGAACTCCTGGACGACCGTGTTCCGCCACATCCAGGTTGGCCAGCGACGGAACCCATCAAGCGCTTCGTCCGCACTGTGGTCGCTGCCGCGGCCGTTGACGTAGCAGTTGACCCGGTAAGCATCCGGCCAGTCTGCTTCCGCGACGACGGCGGCGAACCCCTTCTCCACGATCAGGCGGCGCGAGATGCGGGCGCGCTCGCGATAGAACTCGTCCGTCCCGTGCGACGCCTCGCCGATCAGCACGAAGCGGGCGTCGCCAATCAAGTCGAGCAAGGGATCGTACTCGTGGTCGGCCCCGGAGAGCAGGATCGCCGCTCCCCGCACGAGATCGACAAGTCTGGGATCGATGGTCGGCATCGTTGCTCCTCCCGAGAGGATGCGGGCAGACCATGTGCCACCCGGGCGCCTCGCCGCTGCCATCCCGATGCGCCGATCATGGCGGGCCGAGGGCAGCGAGGCGGGCGCAGCGAGCCGGGCGCAGACAACCGGGACTGCCGGAGTCAGGGCGTCTCGGCCTCGGCGGGACGGTAGCCGGAGGCACGGGCCTGATCCTCGTCGTCGAAGCAGCGGACACGCTCCTTCAGGTCGGTGTATTCGGGCCGCTGTGGCGGGTAGTACAGACCGCTCGTCGCGTCACCCTTCACTTGCCCCACCCGACATGGCTCGGCCGCCTCTGCGGGGTCCAGCGCTGTCTCGCCGCCCGGCTCCCCCTCCGGCCTGTCAGGGGCGGGCGTGGACCCAGCCGAAGTGGCACCGCCTACCGGCCGCACCACTTCGGCGGCCAGCCAGCCAACCGTTCCGGCGTCGCCCCGCACGTTCCGCCAGACGATGCCGCCAACCTCCTGATCCGGCCCAACGACGGATACCTGTGTTCCATCTGGAAGAGACTGGAGCACACGCCCCTGCAAGCCGGGCGCCTGGCGCAGGTTCGCCCCCTGGCTCCCGACGCCAAATACCTCGACGCGCTCCGGGGCTGGCGTGACGGCTGGCACCGGCGGCGTCGATGGCGCTGGCGGCGTCGATGGCGCTGGCGGCGTCGATGGCACCGGCGTGGCCATGCTCTCCGCCGGCGTTGTACTCGGCTCCGCCGAGGGCGAGACAGTCGGAGTGGCGCTCGCCGTGGCGGTCGGCGCTGACGTACCCGCCGTGCTCTCTGGCGGAGCGGGCGTTCCGGAGGCTATTGGGGAGCCGGCCGGTTGCGGCGAGCCCAAGGCACCGGTCATGGCGGGCTGCGGAGAGGCTGCCGGCGTTGGGAGTACCGCCGGAGTCAGCGTCGGGGTCACCGCCGGAGTCGGCGTCGGCAGCGTTTCGAGCGAGGTGCTAATTATCCAGCCAGTCGCGTCCTCGGCGTCGCGGATGTTGCGCCAGGTCTGTCCTGCGGCCTCACGGTCAGCCCCAACGATCGTCACCTCGGCGCCTTCGCGCAGCGTCTTCAGGACCGCGCCGCTCGTCCCAGGCGCTTGCCGCACGTTGGCACCCTGGCCGCCGGTACCCACGACACGAGCCCGCTCCGGCGCAGGCGTCGCCGTGGGCACCGGGGTCTGGGTGGGAGGTGGCGTGGACGTAGGTGCGGGCGGCGTCGGCGTGGCCGCTGACGTCGGGGTGGCTGGCGGCGTCGCGGTCGGCGTGGGCGCCTTCGTCCCAGCCTTCGTCGCGGTCGGCGGCGGGCTCGGCGTGGGGGTTGGCGGGTCCGGGGCATGGGCACACCCGACGACGAGCAGGAGGAGCACGGTCAGGACGAGGGCGACGCTGCCCTCACCCCTCCTCCGCTCCGGTGAGGAGTGGGGGAGGGGTGAGGCCCACCTCACGTGTTCACGTCCAGCATCGCGCGTGGGTCATCCGTGAGTCATCCGTGAGTCATCCGTGGGTCATCCGTGGGTCAGGCGGGCTGATGGAAGCGGGCGTGCTCGAGCACCGCCGGGTTCAGCAGGCGCGGGATTGGGCAACCGTCGAGGTACGCCAGCACATTCGCGGTAATGCCCTCGAAGAATGTGGCGTAGCTGTCTTCGGCGACCCAGCCGATATGCGGTGTCAGCACCACGTTTGGGAGGCGTAAGAGCGGATGATCGGGGGGCAACGGTTCCGCTCCGAACACGTCGAGCGCCGCGCCCCGCAGGCGCCCTTGCTGGAGCATCTCCACCAGCGCCTCTTCATCGAGCAGCCCTGCCCGAGCCGTATTGACGAGCAGCGCTGACGGCCGCAACAACCCGAGCAAGCGACGGTCGAGTACACCGCGCGTGGCGGGCAAGAGCGCCAGGTGGAGCGAGAGCACGTCGACCGATGGCAGGAGTTCTTCGAGCGGGCGGTACGTGGCGCCGGATGCCGACGCTCGCTCTGGTGTGAGCGTCGGCCCCCAGGCGCTGACCTCCATGCCCATGGCCCGCGCGATTCCTGCCACCCGCGTCCCAATCCGTCCAAGGCCCATGATGCCGAGATGCCGCCCGCGTAGTTCCCGCCCGACGAACGGCGACCAGCGCCCGGCTCGTAGCTCGGCGTCGCCATAGGGGATCCGGCGCATCGCCGCAATCGCCAACCCGATCGTCAACTCGACGGTCGACGCATCGGCGCTCTCGGTGCCGGCGACGAGGATGCCACGCTCGGAAGCGGCGCTCATATCCAGGTGCGCGCCACGGCTCGCGGTCTGAGCGACGAGCCGGAGCGACGGCACGCGATCGAACAGCGGCGCCCCCAACGGCAGCCGCTCCCGATTCGCGACGATGATCTCAGCGTCCCCAATCCGCTCGACCAGTTCGTCCAGCGATTGGAACGGCGATGTGAAGATCTGGACGTCACACCGCTCGCCCAGCGCCTCAACCACCAACGACGTCGCGTACACGTCGTTGTAGTCGTCCGGGATGACGAGGCGGGGCCGGCGTGTCGGCGCACTCATCGCCGCACCTACGCCCTGGCCGCGGCGACGGCAGCCGCCGGCTGCACTCCCAGCACCTCCGCGAACGCCTGGATCGCCCGGTCGACATCCTCGCGCTCGATGCCGTAGTGGGTGACGAGCCGGATCACCGGGCTGCCGTCCTTGGCCGCACCGCAGAGCACGCCCTTCTCGCGCAGTCGCGCCGACAGTTCCTTCGCGCTCGGCGCAGGCGGACTGAGATGGATGAAGAAGATGTTCGTGGTCACGTCCTCGCGGTCGATGGCGACCCCCGGCAGGCGGGCGAGGCCGGCGGCCAGACGCCGCGCGTTCTCGTGATCCTCGGCGAGTCGGTCGATCGTGTGGTTCAGGGCAAAGAGGCCACCGGCGGCGATCACCCCTGCCTGCCGCATCGCCCCGCCGAGCATCTTGCGGGCCCGGAATGCTCGTCCGATGAACTCCTCCGAGCCCACGATCAGCGAACCGACCGGCGCAGCCAGTCCCTTCGAGACGCAGAACATGACCGAGTCGACGTGCGAGGCGATCTCGCTGGCTGGCACCCCGAGCGCCACAGCGGCGTTGAAGATCCGCGCGCCATCCATGTGGACGGGGATGCCATGCGAATGGGCGAGCCGCGAGATGGCGGCGAGCTCGTCGAGCGGCATGATCCAGCCGTTGCAGGGCTGCTCGACCCAGATCAGGCCCGTACGCGGAAAGTGGGGGTCGTCACCCCGGATCGCCTTCTCGATCGCCGCGAGGTCGAGGCTGACGCCCTTCTGCGGCACGGTCCGTAGCTGGGTCTGGGCCACGCGCGCCGCGTTCGCCTGCTCCGACATCAGGGTGTGATGCGCCTGGCCGCAGATAACCTCATCACCACCCCGGCACCAGGCCAGATGCGCCACGAGGTTTCCCATCGTGCCGCTCGGGACGTAGAGCGCGGCCTCCTTGCCCAGCAGTTCGGCGGCCTTCGCCTGCAAGGCGTTGATCGTGGTGTCCTCGCCGTAGACGTCGTCGCCCACCTCGGCCTCGAAGATGAAGCGCCGCATCTCGGGTGACGGCAAGGTGACCGTATCGCTCCGCAAGTCGATGGCGCGCATGCTGCCTCCCTGGTGGCCCGGCCGCGCGCTCTGGCGTCGTCGCCGCGCGGTTCGACGGGCCGGTTCGAACCTGTCTCAGTTGGGGTATGTCTGCGTCTGGGAGTGTACGCAGGCTGGCCCGGCCCTCGCCAGAATCGCCGCGGTGAGCGGTGAGCGGTGAGCGGTGAGCGGTGAGCGGTGAGCGACGGTAACGCCATGCTGGTCGGATACGGAAGCCGGATGTGCCATTTCCCGACTTCTCGGCGCATGTCCTTGACGGATCTCCTGGCGGGGCGTATTCTGAGCGCCACGAGCGGTCTGTCCACAGCCCACACCGGCCGATCTGGCGAGCCACGCGCTCGCTCCGTTGGCCGTCCAATCGCATACGTCCGGTGGCTGCGTGTCCATACCGGGCCTCAACGTCGAGGCTCGTCGAGCAGAAAGGACTCGGGACATGGGTGACGCGACCAGGCTCTCTCGTCGGCGGTTCCTCCATTCGTCGGCGCTCACCACCAGCGCCCTGTTTGCCGCGTCGGCGCTCGCGGCCTGCCGAGGCGCGCCGCCATCGACTCCGAGCGGAGAGGCGAAGCCGGCCACCGCCCCCGCAGTTGCCGCGCCGACGAGCGCTCCGACGTCGGCGCCTGCGAAGCCGGCTGAGGCGAAGCCAGCCGAGGCGAAGCCGACCACCGCCCCCGCGGCTGCCGCGCCGACGACCGCCGCTCCAAAGCCGGCCGCCGCTCCTACCAGCGCCGCCGCGCCGAAACCGGCAGCCGGCCCGTGGGCCGACATACCCGCTGCGCCGAAGCCCGCACAGGTCAACTTCGTGGTCTGGCAGTACGGCAACATCTACGACCAGATCGCACCACGGTTCGACAAGGACTGGGGACTGAAGGTCGAGCCCAACATTGAGCCGAACGTGGAGCCGATGGTCGCTAAGCTCACCTCGATGTTCGCCGCTGGCGAGCAAGTCGACGTGACCCAGGCGCCCTTCCAATTCCTCGGCTCCTTCATCAAGCAGGGCATGGTCGAGCCGATCGACGGCCTGCCCGGCGCCGACGAGTACATCAAGGACTTCACGCCATTCACGAAGCGGATCGCCCAGCAGCAGGGCAAGACCTGGGGCCTGCCGTACTTCTCGACGGTCTGGATGAACATCTACAACGACGAGCGGCTGAAGCAGGCCGGGTTCCAGGCGCCGTTCAAGTCGTGGGACGAGCTTCTGGAGCAGGGCCGGAAGGCGAAGAAGGACGGGGTGGTGAAGTACCCGTTCCTCTGGATCGCCGGTGCCGGCTTCGAGCAGCTACCGGGCACCTGGTTCGTGATGACCTACAACCGGGGCGGCGTCATCTTCAACGACAAGCTGGAGCCGCAGCTTGGCCCCGGCTCGGTCGCGCGGGAGACCCTCTCCTGGTGGCTCCAGACGTTCAAGGACGAGCTCGCCGACCCGACGTCGCTCGAATTGCGGTTCATCCCGGCCGCCAAGGCGTTCAACACCGGCGACTACCTGTATCTGATGAACCTGCACCACTACTACATCAGCCTGGTCAACGACCCGTCCCAGTCGCCTATCGCCGGCAAGGGCCGGCTCGCGCCGATGCCGGGCGACGGCAAGACACTCGGCTACACCATGCTCTACCTGATGTCCACGGCCACAAAGAACAAGGAGTGGGCGTGGAAGCTGCTCCAGTACCTCGGCGGCCGCACCAAGGACGGGCGTTACACCCAGGCCGAGTCGCTGGCGACGGACGCGATGCTCGGCAGCGGCTACACCTCGGTCATGAAGAGCGACGTGATCGGCAAGGGTTGGGCGAAGTGGAACGACCCGGCCGTGGTCCTGAAGCAGTGGGAGACGGCGGCGATCTGGCCTGAAGCGGTCCCGGCCGTCGTCGAGCCGTGGTACTCGAAGTGGAGCGACGCGATCAACGTCGAACTGACGGCCTGCCTGTCCGGCAAGATCACCCCAGATCAAGCCTGCGACAACATGATCAAGGCGGTCGAGACGGCCAGGCAGGCCCGCTGACGCGGCGCGAGCCAGGAGCACTCAGTCATTAGCAGTCAGCACTGGGGCATCAGCGGCCGGTCCTGCTGAGGACCAGCCCCCCAAGACTCGTTCCTGATTGCTGATGACTGACTGCTGATGGCTCCCGTGGGGGGCGGCATGATTCAGCACGAGGTGGCGCCCGAACCGAGAACGGCGGTCCTCAGTCCGCAAGCTCAGCGCGGCGAGATTGGGGCCGGCCCGCTCGCCGCATTGCTGACGTCGCCGGCCATGATCTTCCTGCTGGCGATCGTCGCCTACCCGCTCTCGTTCGCGCTGGTCCTGGTGTTTCATCGGGTGGGCGCGAGCGAACTGCGCTCGGGGGAGATGCCATTCGTCGGGCTTGCCAACGTCGGGGCGCTGCTCTCCGACGACGTCTTCCGACTCTCGCTCCAGCACACCTTCGTGTTCGTCGCGATCTCCGTCGCCGCCGAACTACTCCTGGGTATGGCGCTGGCGCTCCTCATCAACGAGCAGGGCATCGCGCTCTCCCGGGTCACGCGCGTGCTGATCCTCCTGCCCTGGGCGGTCCCGCCGATCGTCAACGGCCTGCTCTGGTCGTTCATCTACAACTCGAAGTACGGCTACCTGAACGCGCTGCTCTACAACCTGTTCCTGATCGACGATTACGTGCAATGGACCGGCAATGCCGACCTGGCGCTGCTGCTGGTGACGGTACCGTACATCTGGCGAACCGTGCCCTTTGCGGTCCTGCTCTTCCACGCGACCCTGCAAGGCATCCCAGAAGAGTTGTACGAAGCGGCCGAGATTGACGGCGCAGGAGGCTGGCAGCGATTTCGCGGCATCACCCTGCCGCTGCTCCTGCCGACGGTCGCCGTCGTCCTGGTACTCCGGACCAGCTTCGCCTTCACCGTGTTCGACGAGATCTTCGCCATCACCGGCGGCGGCCCCGGTAACGCGACCTGGACGGCGGCCTGGTACATCTACCGGACCACCTTCCAGCCACCGTTCGAGATCGGGATCGGCGCGGCGGCAGCGTATGTCCTGGCGGCGATCGTCTTCGTCATCGCGTTTATCTACGTCCGATTCCTCTATCGAGACGTGCAGCACGCCTGAGCGTCATGTTCCGCCCGCTGAGCCTTCGCCCGCGGAGCCTCTGCCCGACAATAACGCCCGCCCGACAGTAACGCCCGCCCGACAGCGCTGAGGGGAGAGAAACCGACCATGGCGTACCGACGACGCTCGCGCCGGTCGCGGATCGCACTCGAAGGGCTCAACGTCCTGGCGATCCTGTTCCTGACGCTGCCGCTGGTGGCAGTTCTGTTCGGGAGCGTCCAGACCGAACGGGCAATCCTCTCGGATGTGACCAACCCGTTCCCAAAGGAGATCACGCTTGCGAACTTCGAGCTCTTGCTTGGCGGCGGGCCGCGCGGCGAGCGCATCTTCGAGCAGGCCAGCTACTTCCCGGCCAGCTTGCGGCTCTTCCCGCAGGCGTTCGGCAATAGCGTGGTCGTGGCGACGCTCGTTACCCTGCTGACGCTCGTCTTCGGCGCGCTGGCCGCCTACGCCGTCTGCCGGCTCCCGTTTCGTTGGACACGGGGATTCATGTACGCCAACCTGGCGAGCCGGATGGTACCGATCGTGGTGCTGATGGTGCCGCTCTACGTGATGCTCCGGCGCCTGGGGATGCTGAACTCACTTTCCGGCATCATCATCACCGAGGTCGGGCTGCTCCTGCCCTATGCGATCTGGATTCTGGTGGCCTACTTTGCGGCCTTCCCCCACGAGCTCGAGGACGCTGCTCGCATCGACGGCTGTAGCCGGATGGGCGCGTTCGCGCGGGTGGTCTTGCCACTCTCGGCGCCGGGGCTCGCCGCGACCGGGGTGATCGTCTTCATTCTCTCCTGGCACGAGTTGCTGGTACCGTTGATCGTAGCGTCCCGCCCGGAGGTCATGACGATCCCGGTGATCCTGGCTGGTCTGGTGTCGGACTTCTACGTCTTCTACACCCTGATGATGGCGATCTGCCTGGTCGGGCTGCTGCCAACGGTCCTGCTGGTACTGGCCCTCCAGCGATACGTGGTGCGCGGCCTGACTGGCGGGGCGCTCAAGGGATAACGCGAGAGGAGTGGTCTGGTGACGCTCCGCTTTGGGCTGGTCGGGCTGGGACGTTGGGGGGCGGTGCATGCGGCGGCGATCCGCGCCACGCCGGGCGCCGAACTGGCGGCCGTCGCGGTATCGGACGAAGCATCTGCGCGCCGCGCCGAAGCCGAGCTTGGCGTGCCCGCTTTCGCCGATGACCGCGCCATGCTCGCCCAACCTGACCTGCGCCTCGACGTTGTCGACGTGGTCGCGCCGAATGCCGCGCACGCCGGCGCCGCCCTGGCCGCGCTGGAGGCCGGCTGCCACGTCCTCGTGGAGAAACCGCTCGCGACGACGCGCGCCGGCTGCGACGCGATTCTGGAGACGGCACGGAGATGCGGCAAGGTCGTTGGTGTCGGCCACGAGTTACGGCTCTCACCGCTCTGGGGCCGTGTCAAGCAGGAGATCGAGCGCGGTCGGATCGGCCGGCCGCGTGCCTGCACGATCACCCTCTGGCGGCGCAGCTTTCGGCCAGGATCTCGCGGCTGGCGTCACGACCCGGCCCGCGTCGGCTCCTGGCTCCTGGAGGAGCCGGTCCACTGGTTCGACCTCGCCTGCTGGTACCTCGCCAGCCTGGGACCGCCGACGGCGGTCTACGCACGGGGCAACAGTGGAGAAGCATCACGGCCCCTGGACGAGAACGTCGCGGCGCTCGTCAGCTTCCCAGACGGCGGCTTCGCGACCATCACCCAGACGACGGCCGGCGCCGAGCACCACCTGATAGCACAGGTGATGGGTAGCGAAGGAGCGATCCGTGTCGTCTGGGACGGCGCGAGCGACCGCAGCGAGACTCCCACGTTCCGCATCGAGTTGGCCATCGCCGACATGTGTGAAGAGTTACGGGCCGATGGCGTGCCGACGGAAGCCGGCGACCTGGAACGCGAGATCGCGCAGTTCGTGCGGGCGATCGAGCGGGGCGAGTCGCCGGCCACGTCCGCCGAGGACGGGCGGGCCGCTGTCCTGCTCTGCCTCGCCGCCGAGGAGTCGATTCGGACGGGCCGCGAGGTACGACTTTAGCCCGCGCTAGCGCTCAGCTCTGTAGCCGGCGCTCGCATCCAGCGCCGAGGCGTCTCACCAGCGCCGAGGCGTCTCACCAGCGCCGAGGCGTCGGCGACGACGCGGGCCGCCCAGCGCCGCACGTCGTCACAGTAGACGTCAGCGTGCTCCAGACGGACATCACCGATGTTCGCCGTCCATTGCACGCGGTCCGCCCTATCGAGCTTTGGGCTGCTGCGACTACCCTGGGCGCGGCCACCGTTCGCCGACGACGCGCTCTGCTTTCGCCGCGCCACAGCCCGTGCGGACTGTCGCCGCGCCTCGGATGGCGTCAGTCCGCCCTGCACGAAACCATCGAGCAGGCGCCGCGCTTCGAGCCAGCCACTGCGCGAGTACCCGTTGTGTTGGAGCAAGTAGGCGGGGACGGTCAGATGATGCACAGCCCCGTAGGCCGGATCCTCGAACTCCCTGGCTAGACACCGGTCGAACAGAGCCTGGCACGTCGTGTCGTCCGGCAGCGCCGCCCCGCACTGCGCACACGTCCGCGTCACCCAGCACCCTCCGGCAGCGCCTGCGATGGCGCTCAGAAGCGGCCTTCCGGGGCGATCAGCCAGCGCCAGACCGCCTCGCCGATGGCCGCGAGCGCCGCCGCGCCATCGCCGTCGTTCGCCAGTCCGTCCGTGAAGGCTGCCACCACGACCCGCTCGCCCCCGTGCTCGATCCAGCCGGCGTCGTGGAACAGGCCGGGCAGTCCGCCCGTCTTGTGCGCGACGGCCGTCCCGAAGGGCAGGCGCGCTGGCAGGCCGGCGTTCAACTGCTGACCGAGCAGGATATCGCGGGCGCAGGCCGCCGACGCGTCCGACAGGCCGTCGCCGCGGGCAAAGCGGAGCAGCAAGGCCGCTGTGTCGGTCGGCGTGGTGACGTTGTCCAGGCCACGTTCGCGCGCCTCGAAGTCGAACATGCGTCGCTGAAGGCGGGTGTCGGCAAGGCCAAGCCGGTCGAGCGTCGCACTGATGACGGTCAGGCCGAGACGGTCGATCAGCACGTTGGTCGCAACGTTGTCGCTCACGACGATCATCAGCGTGGCCAGGTCGCGCAGCGTCAGCCGCGCTCCGCCATCCAGGAGCCGCAGCACGCCCGAGCCCTGGGCACGCTCGTGCACAGAGAGGGTCCAGGGCTCGGCGGGGTTGAGGGCGCCCCGCTCAGCCTGTTCGAAGAACGTCCAGAGGATCGAGAGCTTGATGACACTCGCTGAGGGAAAATGCCGGCCGCCATGTAGATAGACGAGCGGGCTGGCATCGCCCAGACGGTGGATGACGACCCCAAGGCGCCCGTCAAACCCGGCATCGATCTGGCGAACTCGCGCCTCCAGCGTCGTCGTCAGCTCACTCATGCGCCTCTCCGAAACAGCAGCCCCCCAGTGTCGATTCTAGCAGCGACGGCCCCGAGTCGTCGGCGCATGCGCGCAGGGGTCATCACGGCCGGAAGGCGGCTCCGACCAGTACACTTCAGCACGCCAATGCGCCCGGAACACGCTCCCCGCCGGCGTCGAGCGGCAGGCCCGTCACTCGCGAGCCTGGCCCGTGTGCTGAGCCTTGTGCTGATGGCCCTGCTCGCAGGGTGCCTTCCACCGCCCGCGCCCACGCCGACACCCACTGCGAGCCCGACCACCCAGGCCGCTGCGTCGCCGTCGCCGGCCGCTTCACCGGCCGCTTCACCGGCCGCTTCACCGGCCGCTTCACCGGCCGCTTCACCGGTCGGATCGCCGGTCGCCGCCGCGCCTACGACCGCGACGGCCGCTCCAGCAGCCAGTGCGACAGGCACGGCGTCGGCCACGCCGTCAGCCGCAACGCTCCCTCCAACGACCACACCCGGCCCCGTCGCCGTCAACAAGCGTGGCGTCCACCTCCTGTTGGACGACGGAAGTACTCGCTGGCCCGAATCCGTCTGGGCAGAGCACGTCGCGGCTGCCGCCCACCTCGTCGGGCCGCGCGGCTTCGTCGTCGAGGTCATCCGCTCCAACGATCTGCGGCCCGAATCCTGGCAAACCTTCTTCGACCTCTGCGCGCAGGCCGGCCTCATCCCGATCGTCCGGCTCGCCACCTTCAAGGATGAGCGCAACCAGTGGTGGGTGCCCCCCACCCCAGACGCCGATGGCCTGAGCTATCGCGGCGAGGCGGACCGCGTCCGTCGCTTCTTCGACGCCATCGACTGGCGCACCGATACGGTGCTAATCACCGTGGGGAACGAGCCGAATCGGCCCGACGAGTGGGGCGGCTCCCCGAACCCGGCCGCCTACGCCCGCTACTTGCGCGACGTTGGGCAGGCGCTTCGGCGCGTCTCGGCGGTCAACGTCCAGGTGCTGAACGCCGGCCTCGACGCGTACGCGCCCAGCCAGACGTTCGAGACTACCTTTAGTATCGATGCCGAACGGTTCATGGAGGGGATGGCCGCCGAGGTGCCGGACATTTTCCGCCAACTCGACGGCTGGGCCAGCCACGCGTACCCGCTCGGACCGTTCGCGGCATCGCCCGGCGAGCAGGCGTTCAAGATCGACGACGTGCGGCCGGGTGCGCCGGAGCGCGACGCGCCACCGCCGGGCCTGCCAAATCGTGGGGTCAACGGCTATCGCTGGGAGATCTGGAAGTTGCATCAGCTTGGCCTCGAGCGCGACCTGCCCGTCTACGTGACCGAGACCGGCTGGCGGCACGCTCGCAGTCAGGACCCTCGCTCGAACGACGCCGACTACGCCACACTCGACGATGCCCGCTTCGCCGAGTACGTCCGGCTCGCCTTCGATGGGCCGGCTGATGGCGCCCCTGCCGAGGGCTGGATCCCCTGGAACCAGGACGACCAGGTCAAGACGGCCGCGCTCTTCGCGCTCGGCGGCCGGCCGGATCGGTGGGGACACACGAACCTGGTGCTCGTCGATCCGGTCGGGCGGGTGCTCGGCGACTACCCGTTTGCCGAGGCGCTCGCATCGGTCTTCCCCGGCCCGGTCGCCCGGGAACCGCGCCACGCCGGCCCCGCTCGTTGACCGCATGATGTCGACTGAGCGGCCAGCCGGGTCAGCCAGCAAAGCGGCATCCCTGCGCGTTGACGATGCGCCAGACCGATGGTACCCTCAGCACACATGAGCAGCCGTGCGGCGGCCGGCGGTCCAGGCAATCAGACGCCTTCGAGCGGCGCCGTGGACGACTCTTGCACGGTCGCGGATGTGTCCAGGCTCCTGGGCGTAAGCCCGTCCACCGTTCGACGGCGGATCCGCACGCACGGGATCGACGTGCTCCGCGACGCTTCCGGCGCGCTTCGCATCCGACGCGCCGACGTCCAGCGCCTTACCGTGTCACGCCAGGTGCGACGCGAGGACTCGGACAAGAGCGGCTCCGGCGAGGCCATGCGCGTGGAGCGCGAAGCCTGGCTCCGTCTGGCCCTCGAACAGGCCCGAGCGGGCGTCGTCGATTTCGAGCCGTCGACCGGCGTGCTCCGTTGGTCGGAGGGCGTCACCCGCCTGCTCGGGCTACCCTCTACGGCCATGCCGTCACTCGCTCTGGCACGCTCGCTCATCCATGAAGATGACGTCGAGCGGCTCACCACCGAGGTGCGCGAGGCGATCGCCCGGGGCGGCCCGATCGAGGTCGAGTACCGGATCGTCCGACCGGACGGAGCGGTCCGCTGGATCGCGGGCGACGCCGCCATCGTCCCCGGCCAGAGCGGCGACCTGTCCGTCTCCGGGCGCATCCTTGGCCTCGTCACCGACATCACCGAGCGCAAGCGAATCGAGACCGCGCTCGTGATTAGCGAGCGCCGCTTTCGGGGGCTGGCCGAGCAGAGCGAGGATGTATTCTGGATCACCGACTCGCGCAGGTACCGGTTGCTCTACGTCAGCCCGTCCTACGAGCGCGTGTACGGTCAGACCGCCCGCCACGTCTACACCGACCTGACTCGTTTCATCGACGTGGTCCACCCGGCCGACCGTGCGCGTGTACGAGCGGCTCTGGCAGTGGTCCCAGCCGGCCCGTACACGCAAGAGTACCGCGTCCTTCGCCCCGACGGCAGCATCGGCTGGGTGCGTGACCGCGGCTTTCCGGTCCGCGATGAGACCGGCGCGATCGTATACTTCGCCGGCACCGCCGAGGATATCAGCGAGCAGAAGCGCGCCGAGGATCGCCAGCGCTTCCTGGTGGCCGCCGGCGCGGCGTTGGCAGGCTCGTTGGACGAGGCCGAGATCCTGCATCGGGTGGCCGACCTCGTTGCCTCGAGCTTCGCCGACTGGTGTACTGTGGACCTCGTCAGTCCTGACGACACGATCGAGCTGGCGGTCGTGGCCCATGCAGACCCGGCAACTGTAGTCTGGGCGCGCGAGGTGCGGCGCCGCTTCCAGATCCACCTGACCGACGAACGGGCACTCGCTCGGGTGATTCGGACCGGCATGGCCGCCTTTCAGACGCAGGTCGAGGATCGCCACCTCATCGCCTGGGCGCACAACGACGACGAGCTACGCCTGCTCCGCGCGGTCGCCTTCCGATCCATGGCCGTCGTGCCGTTGGCGGCACGCGGACGGGTGCTCGGAGCGCTTGGCATCGCGACCGCCGAGTCCGGGCGGCGCTTCACTCGCGACGACCTCCAGGTCGCTGAGGAGCTTGGTCGACGGCTGGGACTAACGCTCGATAACGCGCGCCTGTTCCGCCAGGCCCAGGAAGCTGAGGCCCGCTACCGCGATCTCTTCGAGCGGTCCACCGACCCCATCTTCGTCACCGACGCGCACGGTCGGTTCCTCGCGGCCAACGACGCCGTCGTCGAGTTGCTCGGCTACGCTCGCGAGGAGCTTCGCCAGCTTTTCGAGGCTGGCGGAACCATCGCCGCGAATCCTGCCGAGAGCGAGCAGAAAATGATCTCCCTTCGCGAGTCGGGCCGCTGGCGCGGGGAGATCGAGCTTCGCCGCACAGATGGCACCATCGTCCCTGTCGAGGCGCACGTCCGGCGAGTCGACATCCCCGGTGGCGGGATTATCGTCGGGACGTGGCGAGACGTCGCCGAGCGGCGGGCGCTCGAGCGGATGCAGCACGAGTTCATCTCGATCGTGACCCACGAGCTGCGGAACCCGCTGGCCGCGCTCAAGGGATACGCCCAACTGACGCGTCGGCGCGAGCGCTACGACGAGCGCCTGATCGACATGATCGTCAATCAGGCCCGGCAACTCGAGCGGCTGATTGACGACCTTCAGGACGTCTCACGTCTCGACGCCCGACGACTCGCCATGGAGCGCCGTGAGATCAACCTCGTCGAGTTGGCGAGGACCAGCGTCGAGCAGGCACAGGCGCAGACGACCGAGCACCAGATTCGACTCGCCACACCAGCCGCACCCATCGTCGGCAACTGGGATCCGGATCGTCTGCGCCAGATCCTCCACAACCTGCTCTCGAACGCCGTCAAGTACTCGCCAGATGGCGGCGAGATCGTGGTCCAGGTCGAAGCACAGCGTGACGATGCCCGCGTGTCGATCGCCGATCGCGGCCTCGGAATCGCACCGGAACGGATGGGGCAGTTGTTCAACCGCTTCTACCGGGTCGGGACGTCGGCGCGACGGGTGCACGGGCTCGGCCTTGGCCTCCACATCACCCGTGAGCTGGTGGAAGCGCATGGCGGACGAATCTGGGTCGAGAGCGCCGGCGAAGGCCAGGGCAGCACCTTCCGCTTCACCCTTCCACTGAGCTAGATCAAGTGGGCTCCATACGGCAGCGCCTCGGAGATAGAGCGCCCTGGGGCAGGCGAGCGCCGGGCGCGCCCTCGTCCACCTGCGCACCCGATCACACCACGGTGGTCGCGTCAGGAAGGGTCGCGGATCGGCTCGCGGGTGCGCCATTGCTCGGTGAGGCGCCCGAGTCGCCCGGTCGACGCCTCCTCGGCGAGCTCCAGGATCATCAGCAGCGCTTCGGTGTGCGACGGTACCTGCTCGCCGTCGGACAACGAGCGGCGAACGTGCTCCCAGCGGCGGTACTCCTCGTCGGAGAAGTACAGGGCAACCTTGTGCGGGCGGTCGTGGGGACTGGACATTCGGACCTCGCGACCGACGATGCGTCCGTCGGCGGGCTCGACTCCGATCGGCTCGGCGACGTGTCTGCCGCGCCGAAATCGGGGTGCGCTGAGTCTAGCATGGCCAGCGCGCGGCACGGCCGAAAGCGGGCCGGCACGGGCCGGCACGGACTGGCACGCACCGGCACGGACTGGCACGGACTGGCACGGACTGGCACGGACTGCCACGGGCAGATGGCAGGATCGGCCGCCGTCATCCTCCCTGGGCAGCAGTCGCTGGCGGCGCAGGGTACGCACGTCACGTGACTGCACACTGAATGTGACTGCCTAGCGATCCCAAAATGGAGTCGGCTATCCACGGCCGATCCGGCATACTTCGGCGGCCAGTCCGGATCTCACCTCCTGAGGTCGTCACGAGATCGCCGATACGCGCGGTCTGGTGGGCTTGCGATCGGTCATGGAGATGAGTCAGACCAGCAGCAGAGGCCTTCGCACTCACAGTCGGCACGCGCGCGCGACGCGCTACTGCTGACCGGCACACCGCACACCCGTGCGGCGCCACAGAACGCCACGGCCCTGGCGCCGTGTGTCCGACCCCCACAATGCAGGGGGCAGTCTGCGCCGCGCAGGGCTTCACAAGGAGCGTACATGGCGACATCCGCGGGCGGTCTTCGGTTCCGTGAGGAGAACGTTCAGGTACCGGTGACCCCCTGGGAACGAGACTTTGGCTGGAAGGTCGAGGAGACCTTCTGGTCGTTCTTCAATCGCTCGGAAGATCCCGAGGGCTGGAACCGCCGCTGGGTCGTCGAGCGCGACGTGCCGTGGGCCGATGTCGCACGAGAGCCGCTGAGCGAAGACGCCGCGACGATGATTGAGTCGTTCTTCGCTGTCGAGAGCTATCTACCGGACTTCGCCGAGAAGGGGCTTGGCTACTACCGCTCGACGGTCGGCCTCTCCCATTCCCACATCAACTGGAGCTACGAGGAGCTCAAACACGGCCGCACCCTCCAATTGATCCTCGAGCGCTCCGGCGCACGCTCTCGCGAGCAGACCCGCGACTTCCGGCTCGGCCTGGCCCAAAACGCCTGGACGATGCCCTACCCGACCGCCCGTCAGATGCTCATCTACGCGTCGTTTCAGGAGAAGGAAACCCAGCGCAACTACGAGCACCTGCGCGCCCTCCTCGACGCTCAGGGCTCCTTTGGCGCGGCGAGGGGGCTTCGGATCATTGGCCGGGACGAGGCGTTCCACCACGCCTTTTACAAAGACGTCGTTCGAATGCTGCTGGACTACGACGAGGTGGGCACCGCCCAGGATATCCAGCGCGTCGCCGAGAGCTTCCGAATGCCTGCCCAACACCTGATGCCCGATATGGAGCAACGCGTTCGGGTGATGGTCAAGCACAAGGTCTTCGGGAAGCGGCAGCTTCGAGACGAGGCAATCGTCCCGACGATCAAGGCGTTCGGCTTCCGCGACGCCGACGAGCTTCGGAGTGTCGCGACGGTGCGGCCAGCGGCAAGCGCCGGGAAGCTGATCCTCGCGCCCGGTCCGGACGACGAGGCCATCGACACGGATGCCGCCGGCTAAAGTCGCCAGACCCGAAGGCCATCCCTTACGGCCAGGGTAGTCCGTGTTGCGCACATACGGCGCGATCCGGGGACGGGGCGTACCTCGCCCTCGGATCGCGCCGTACCCTCAACCTGAGAATGGGCAGCCGTCACCACGCCGCCATGCTTCCATCACGCCGCCATGCTTCCATCACGACGAGGGGCGGCACGGCCATACGTTCAGGGGCCGCGCCGTCAGCGCACCTGGAGCGTCCCGAGGCGGACCTCTTCGCCCCCAACCCCGTCGCCGCTCGTGACCGCGCCCATCCGACGTGCCTTCGAGTCGTAGATGCCGACGCCGACGTTGTACTCACCGGGCGGGAGCTTCGGCGGGATCGTCAGCACCGATGTCCGGAATACCCAGCGGCCCGGCTCCCAGGTAGACGTGCCGCCACTGCCACCGCCCAGCGAGCGCTCGGTCTGCTCGACGACCTGTCCTCGACGGTCCCGCAGAAACGTCACCATCCGCCAATCGATGCCCATCGGTGCGGCTGACGCCCATTCGACGGTCAGGTTGACGCTGCCGCCCGCCCGCACGCTCTCCTGGTCTAGAGCGTACCCTCGCACCCGTAGTTGCTCCGCGAGCACTCCCTCGACGGGCGTCATTCCCTCGATCGCACCCTGAACGGCCGTGCGAGCGGCGTCGAGATCGGCGTCTCGCCGCAGGTAGAGGGCACGGTCCTTCCGATTCGAGCGCTCGTCCACCTTCACGACCACGAACTCATCGTCGGCCCAGTCCCGGAACTTCTTGATCTGGCGGAGGTTGTCCGAGACAAGCAGCATCAGCCGAACGTCGTAGCGCTCGGCCTGCGCCACGACCTCCGCACCGGAGAGCGCGCCCGAACGGATCAGGAAGATCGAGGTATCGACGAGGCCCGGCGGCATCATTCGTCCGTTCAGAAACGCAAGGTACGCATCGTCCACCAGGATGAAGTCGGCCGGGCCGGTGAGCGCCTGAATCAACGCGCTTTCCTGCTGGTAGGGCGGGTCTGCACCAAGGTCGCCCTCGCTCAGCGCTTGTCGGTCTCGTGCCACGACGGTCGGGACGGCCGCGGCATACGCGAGCAGGGCCAGCCCGCAGCCGACTACTCCGGCCCAGACGACCGTGCGCCTCCTGCGACTCCCCGCTCGCCACTCACCACGCGCCACCTGCCACCACAGCACGCCGACGCCAGCACCGGCGAGCAGCGCCGTAGGCGGCATCTGGAGCGCGGCGTGCTTGGTGCCCAGCGGCGAGTAGAGCAGCAGCAGCACGAACGAGAGGGCCGCCCAGGAAGCCAGTGGTACCCCGACGCGCGGGCGCACCACGACGAGCACCAGTCCGGCCAGCGTTGCCAGCACGAAGAATGCCGGCTGATCCCACTGGAGCTCTCCCCAGAGCATCGACCAGTTCTCGGCGAGCGACCAGCCCTCGGCCGCGCGCGAGCCGACGCGATAGCGTATCAACTGGTCGTACAACTCGGCCGGACCGGCGTAGAGGGCGATGGCGGCCAGGATGACGCCGCAGACGGCCGCGTAGAGCGCCAGGTCGCGCACGATCGCTCGCACGACGCCCGCCGCTCTGCTCCCCGCGCGCTGTGACGAGAGGGCCGCTGCATCGCCGCTCCCCACGAAATGTGAAGTCTGGGCAGAGGCCGCTTGCGCCGGCATGGACGCCGCGTCTGCCGCCGACATGGATGACTCACCTATCGACGATCGGCGAACCGGGCGCAGCAACAGCACTAACCCGATGGCTGGCACGACGGCGACGACCATCGGCTTGATCGCCAGCGCCACCGCCAGTGCCGCCGCCGACCCGACCAGCCAGCGGCGGCTGCCCGTCCGCTGATAGGCGAGCGCCGCTCCGAGCGCCAGGATCGCCGGCAAGGTCGCCGGGATCTCGACCAGAGCCAGGCGAGAGTTCTTCAGGAAGGTCGGACTGGCGATCAGCAGCGCCGCTGCCGCCCAACCCCCGACGCGCCCGCCGATGCCCCGCGCTACCCAATACACCGCCAGGATCGCCAGGACCGAGTACACCACCACGGCCAGGCGGGCGCCGGCCAGTGTCTGCCCCAGCATCACGAAGAACGGGTAGAACAGGTCGAGCGAGAGCGGCCCCTGCGAGGCAAAAACGTCTTTGACCGGCCGGAACCCGGCCGCCACGAGCAGCAGTTGTTCGGCGCGGGTTCCCTCGTCGGCTTTGCCGCTGTAGCTCCCAATGTTCGCCAGCCGCATCGGCAAGGCGATGGCGACGATCAACAGCGGCGCGAGGCGGTCACTCCAGATCAGGCCCGTACTGATACGCCGGCGCGGCTCATCCGCCGGCGCCCGGCCATCGGCGCGGGCGTCGTCAGGCAGGCCGCCGTGTTCGGGCGTGGGCTCGATGGCCGAGTGCATGCGGACGTGATTCTGCACTGCACCCCATGGTCACGGGCAAGCAATCGCGCCACATTCTCCGTCGGAGACGGACGGCGAAGGCGCGAATCATTGCCCCGGTCGATGCCCTGGCCGATGGCGCGACTCCAACCAGTCAGCATGTCGCTTGCAATATCGTCCACGGCGCCGCTAAACACGCCGCCCAGGTCAACCTGATGCCAACAGTGAGACCGAGCATCGCGGGCATCACGGCGAGGTGTCCCAGGTCGTTAGACTGGGCGGGAGGTGCGCAAATGAGACGCATAGGCGTATTAGTAATACTAATCGTAGGGTTACTGGTCGGCCAGGTGTCAGCGCAGACAGCAGTTCCGAACGGCGCCTTCGTGAAGGATGCAGCGGGGGATGTGTGGCTGGTGCTCGGCGGCGAGCGCCTGCGGGTTCCGCTCTATCCATCCGATGAGGCAACCATTACCGCGATTCCCGACTCTGGGAAGTGGGTCGTGCCAACCTCCGAGGGCGGTGTAGCCGCCGGCGAGCGGCCCGACTGGGTTTCAACCACGCAATCAGTCGTTCAGCCCGCCACGCAACCGGCACCGGCCGCGGGAGAGCGCACGGCGACGTTCGACGGTGTGACCATGACAGTACTGAAAGTCGAGCGCGGCTGGAAAAGCGACAATAAGTTCATCAAGCCCAAGGATGGCAACGAGTACCTGACCATCGAGATTCGACTGGACAACGCGGGCAGCCAGCCAGTCGACTACAACGCCTACAATTTCAAGGCGGTCACGGCCGATGGCGGGCGCTGGAACTTCGCGATCAGCCGGAAGCCCGAGATCAGTAGTGGCCAGATCCTTCCGGGCAGTCCGGTGCGCGGCTGGCTGACGTTCGAGATTCCAGTCGGTAACCCGGTTACGCAGTTGTTGTGGGCGCCCCGTTACGACAAGACTCTGGCCATCTCGCTCTAGCATCGGCAGGCTCTC
The DNA here is from genome assembly GCA_020845495.1 of Chloroflexota bacterium. Next base: position 134,450 of record JADLFM010000233.1, on the reverse strand, counting down.
GGCGGGATCGTGGCCACCTCGGGTGGCCAGTTCCCGCCCCGCAACATGGATTTCTTCGACAGGGTGCCCGCCGAGGATGATTGGCGCATGGTCTGTCTGAGTCCGGCCGCCGACGCTTCCGACCTTCCAGGCGCTTCGCGTAACCAGGTAGTCACGTCGGCTGAGCGCGCCGGCAACGCTGGTCGGAGCGTTCGGAGATGGGCTATCGTCAGCGGCGTGAACGAGCAGCATGCGAGTGGCGGCCTCGAGGATCTGCGCCGCCGGATCGATACCGTCGACGACGCGATCGTAGATCTGCTGGTACGCCGCGCGGCCCTCTCGCGGCAAGTCGGCCAGTTCAAGGCCCAGGAGGGCGGAGCCGTCTTCGCCCCGGCTCGTGAGGCCGAGATTCTCGAACGGCTGACACGCCGTGTCGAAGGCGCCGTCAACCCCGAACATCTCCGCGCCGTTTATCGCGAGATCCTGGCGGCCTCGCGTGACCTTCAGCGCCGGCCACGGATCGCGTTCCTTGGTCCCCGCGCCACCTTCGGGCATCAGGCGGCGAGGCAGCGCTTCGGGAGCGCCGCCATCTACGTGCCGGCCCCGAGCAACCCGGAGATCGTGACTGAGGTCGAGCGCGGCAACGCTGACTTCGGCGTCATCCCGATCGAGAACTCCACCGAAGGCCCTGTCGGCGAGAGCCAGGACCGGCTCGTCGAGACGCGGCTGAAGGTGTGTGACGAGGTGACGATCCCGATCTCGCTCAACCTGCTCGCCCGTTGCCCGCTCGATCGAGTGAAGACGGTGTACGCCCACGCTCAGGCCATCGGCCAGGCCCGCCGCTGGCTCGCCCAGAACCTGCCCGGCCGCGACGTCGTCGCGCTGGCCAGTAACGGCCTCGCCGCCGAGCGGGCCAGCCAGGAAGAGGGCGCGGCCTCGATCTCGCCGCGTATCGCCGCCGATGAGCTCGGGTTGAACGTGCTGGCCGAGGGGATTCAGGACAATCCCCACAACTACACCCGCTTCTGGGTGATCGGGCCGCGCATGAGTGAGCGCCCGACTGGCCACGACAAGACGGCTGTCGCGTTCACCATCCGCGACCGGGTCGGCACGCTGCGCGACGTCGTCCAGGTGTTCGCTGACGCCGGTATCAGCCTCAGCTCGATCCAGTCACGCCCCTCCAAGCGAGATGCCTGGGACTATATCTTCTTCTTCGAGCTACGCGGCCACGCCGACGAGCCGCGCGTACAGGAAGCACTGCACGCCGCCGAGCAGCATACCGTCTTCCTGAAAGTGCTCGGCTCCTGGCCCCTCGGCTCACAGGAGTAGCGTCCGTCCAACGGCCCCAACACGTCTCCAGCGAGGCGTTGTCATGTCTGAAATTTCGTCCACTGCGCTCGGACGTCCGTATACTTCAAGAAGAGCGCGATGCCTCACGACGATGGCGCGGAGACCACGCGGCCATCGAGAGAAAGAACGATGCGGACGTACACGGTACATGGTGGCTGGCGGGCGTATCTGCTCCTGGCGGTGGTGGGCCTGACGATCGTCATCGTGGGGCTGGCAGCGGGCTTCTTCGTCGCGCTGCTGGTCGCGATCGGCGCACTCGTCTTGCTCGCGGATCGCGCGATGCGTGTACTCGGCTTTCGGACGACCCGGCGCTACACGCCGTCCACCCGCTCGGCCGGCACGAACGTCATCGAGGGCACCTATCGAGTGATCGAAGGCGACCGTACGGAATCCGGCCGGCCTCCGCTCCGTCCGTAACGTTCCGACGCCTCCTTCACGCGCTTCCCTGGGCGCTTGACGAAAACCGTCTCGCCGGGTAGTCTCGTCGTGTGCGTGCGACGCGGGAGCGCGAGCGAGTCGTCGAGCGGCTCGTCGCCTGGATCTGGGAGCAACAGCGTCTGAGCGGCCTGCTGCCGGCCGACGACGGCCATCAGTATCAGGTCGTTTTCCGAGGGCGTACCTGGGGCGAGCGTGGCCCGGACTTCCAGGGCGCGGTGCTCGCACGGGAGGACGGCACGCTTGTCCGGGGCGGCATCGAAGTCCACGTTCGCGCGTCGGATTGGACACGCCACGGCCACGGCAAGGATGAGGCGTACAACCAGACCACCGCCCAGGTCGTGCTCTGGCAGGACGTCACGCGGCCGATTCGACGGCAGGACGGCGCGGCCATCCCGACCATCGAACTGATTGGGCGGCTGGCCGCACCACTGGCCACCCTGGAACAGGAGGCGCAGGCCACCTGGGCGGCAGCGGCGGAGCAACACCCGCGCCGACACTCCACGAACGGTTCGGTCTCGCCCGGCTCCGACCCTCCCCCATCAACGCCCCGCCGTGCGCGTATGCCGAGCGCTGCACCAGGAGCCGAGCGGCCGTCCGCACCGCCATCGCCGCGCGTATCCCGGCCTTCCAGGCAGGCATCGCAGCTTGCTTCACCGCCGGCATCACCGCCGGCATCACCGCCGGCATCGGCCGCCGATCTGGCATCGATATCGGCATGCTTGCCGGCGCCTGGATCGCCGCTCAGATTGAACGGTGACGTCCAACTGAGCGTCGTCGCGGCACCGTGGTTCGGGATCGCCGCCGACCCGCTGGCGGCCTGCGTCGACGAGCCGAGTAACCTCGCGACGCTGCTCGAGCGGGCCGGCGTTCGACGCTTCCTGGAGCGCGCCGCTCGGTTCGAGGGCGACCTCGCCTGCCTGCCGGCCGACGAGGTGCTGTACCGAGGCGTCGCCCGCGCGATGGGCTACACCGCCAACATCCAGGGCTTCGAGCGCCTCGCAGCCGCCCTGCCGCTCGCCACACTTCGCGGGCTGAGCAACTGCCAGCCCGAACGCCGGCTCGTCGCCATCCAGGCCGCGCTGCTCGGCGTCGGCGGCCTTCTCCCGAGTCAGCGCCGCATCGCCGCTGAAGACGGCTGGCCGAGGGCGCTCGAAACGGCCTGGACGACGCTGGCTGGGCAAGTCCCAGGTCCGCTCGCAGCGCCGGTCTGGCGCACCTGGCGGGTGCGGCCGGAGAACGGGCCAGTACGACGCGCGGCCGGGCTGAGCCAGATCGTCGCTGCCTGGGCGTACGCGGACCCGCTCGATATGCTGCTGAACGATCTCAGCGAGACCGAGCGGGCAGGCAAACCCCAGTTTCTGGCCCGACGCTGGCAGATCCGCGCGTCAGACGAGTTCTGGCCCCGCCATCTGGACTTCGGCCGCTCGCTGGACGCGCCGCGCCCCTGGTCGATCGGTGAAGGGCGGGCGGCTGACATCGTGGTGAACGTCGTCCTGCCATTCCTCCACGCCCTCGGGCAGACCTGCTCGGACGCCCGCCTCTCGGAGCGGGCGCTCGCGCTCTACCGAGCGTACCCCTCCGGCGCCCCGAACCGCGTGGTGCGCGAGATGGCTGTGCAGCTTGGCGGCGCGGACGGCCCGCGCGCCGCCCGTGGCGCCTGCCGCCAACAGGGGCTGATCCATCTCTATCGCCATTGGTGCGGCGCCCGCGACTGCCGCGACTGCCCGGCCGGCGTCGCCCACCACGCGCCTGCTCCTGGTTGACCCACGTTGACCCACAGTGGCGACGGACGGGCGCGGCACTGCCCATGCTGCCCGCCGCATGCCCGCCGCATGCCCGCCGCATGCCCGTCTGCGCGGGCGCCTACCCTCTATCCACCGATCAGACGGGGCGGCTTCGAACCGTGTACACAGCCGGCCACGATCTTGGTACCGCCTCGGTCGCGGGGCGCTACGTCGCCGGGGGCAGGATGGCGTACTCTGCCATCCCGCCCCGGCCGTAGTACGGACGGCGGTGTGAGCTCTCGGCGCTAGAAGCCAGCCTCGGGGCCGCCGCCGACGAAGGTCTTCCACTCCCCACAGCCGTCCACGACAGTGAACGGAACCGTGGTCGGTCTGCCGGGAGTCGCTCGACGCACGGAGAGTTCGACGTCCTGTGAGCCTGGGGTGAGCGTCACCGTCTGGCCGCTGCTGACGGGCTGGCCGTTCAGCGTCACGGTGGCGTTCTCGAACGTGCCGAACTTCACCTGTTGAATCAGGTTGGTGCCCGGAGTGTTGAAGGGCGTCGGCCGAACGTGCACGAACAGCGCGCCTCCGCCGACCGCGACGGTCGAGACGACCGATGGGCGTGGTGCGCACGGGATGAGCGCCTGGAACGTCGCGGTCACGCTCCTGGCAGCGTCGAGGGTGACCTGACACGGCCCAGAACCGGTGCAGGCGCCGGACCAGCCGGCAAATGCGGAGCCGGCGGATGGCGCCGCCGTCAAGCTCACCGAGGTATCGATTGGATAGTCCGCCGAGCAGGTCGCGCCGCAGTCGATCTTGCCGTCACCGCTGGTAACCCTGCCGCTGCCCGTGCCCTCCCTGTGGACCGTCAGGTTGACGCGCTGAACGTCGACGGCCGTCAGGTCGCTGGCGCTGTTGTTCGTCGCGTTCACCTCGCCGGCCGTTGCGACGGAGGCGCTGTTGGTCACCGATGGCATCGCCGCTGCACTGACGCCCACCGTCAGCGCAATCGGTGGACTGCTGGCCCCCGGCGCGAGCGGACCGGGGTTGGTACAGGTGACCGCCTGGCCGAGGGCGCTACAGGCCCAGCCGGTGCCCGTTCCCGAGACGAAGCTGAGGCCGGCGGGCAGGGTGTCGGTCACCGAGATCGGTCCGCTCGTCGCCTCGACCGAGGGGCCGGCGGCGTTGCTGACGGTCAGCGTGTACACGCCGTTCTGGCCGACCGTAAAGCTGCTTGTGTGGGTCTTGGTCAGGGTCAGATCCGGCGCAGCCGGCTGGCAGTCGAAAGTACCGGGCGTAACGTCCAACCCGAAGGCGGTGATCGTGCCGGTGTCCGTCGGCCAGCGATCGCTCACCCTGAGCTGCCACGTGCCGGCGGTCGGCTCACCAATCAAGGCCGCGAGCGGAGTCTCGGGGCGGAAGCTCCCTGTATAGGGTGGAGCCCCGCCACTGATGTGCGTAGGCGCGGCATCGTCAAAGATCGTATTCGTGAAATTGTCGCCATTAGACCCGCGTCGATTCGCGAGGGTTACGATCTTCGCGCTCGGCGAGATGAGCTCGAGAACGAGGTCGCTGTCAAAGCTATGGGTGATGGAGGCCCGCACCTTGACGTCTTGTACCACGTCCAGTCCGGCCGGAACCGTCAGGCTCGCGACGACGCCAGTCGAGCTGGCGTCAGGGATCGCCTTCGGAACGTCCGTCGATGAGTACGCCGCGACGGGGCCGGTTCGCTGCATCCCGACCCTGACCGGGATATCGTCGATCAACTGCGCGGTACCGCTGTACGACAGGGTGTGCCGGAAGGTCAACAGCGCGCCGCACGGCTGCGTCTCGGCGATCTGGGCGCGGTACGGGATCGTGTTCGTCGCGGTGGCGCCGTCGGCGATGGTGGGATAGGCTGACGCACCGTCGAGCACCGTCACGTTCCCACTGACGACGGTGAGAGCGCCGGTGGCGCCGGTGGCCGCGCCAGGCCCCGTATTGGTTATGCCAATCGCGAGCGAGATGGTCTCACCCGGGTCAGCGGCGCCGTCATTGTCGCCGGCGGCGTCACTCGTCGTCACGCCCCCCAGCATGAGGCCAGGGATCGTCGCGGCGTCACCGTTCGAGATCACGAGCGCAAAGTCCTGATCTAGCGCAGTCGCATTGCCGGGGACGGCGTCGCCGGCCAGGTTCCGCGCGATTACCCGGACCGTGAAGGCACCGGTGACACCAGCCGGCAGGAAGACGCTCTCGACATTGTTGCGAGTATCAAAACTGCCGCCGGTCGTGGAGTTTGCGCCACTGAAGACGTTGCCCCGGTAGGCGGTGCCGCCGATCGTCACTTCGAGGTCGAGGTCGTTGACGAAGGCGTTGCCGGTGGTGCTGCCGGGCGGATCGGTCCAGACTAGGGTAACGCGAAACGGCCGGCCCGCTTGCGTCACGCTCCCGCCCCAGACCTGCTGCTGGCCCGTCGCCGTCAGCAGGCGGTCCTGATCCACCATGTAGCGGAAGGTATCGTCGAAGAGCAGCCCCAGGTTGACGTCGCCCCACCCTTGCTTGGGGCTCGGCAGGGTGTCCCCGGTGTCCACGCCCGTGAGGTAACGCGGTGCATTCAGCAGCAGCGCCTTCAACATCGCCGGACTTGGTGTCTGCCCTGGCTTCAGGACGCGACCGTAGTAATTGTAGAGCAGCGATGTCGCCCCGGCGACGGCCGGCGCGGAGTGGCTGGTGCCTGTGGACCAGGTATAGAGCGTCTGGCCGGCTGGGTAGTAGCTACTCCCGTCCCCAGCGCCACAGACCCTTCCGCCGTTGTAGCTCGTAGCCTGCGACGCGGCGGCCTGAACGTGGGCGCCCGGAGCCACAATGTCTGGCTTTACGCGGTTATCGTCGGTCGGGCCGCGCGACGAGAACGAGGTCAGGTCATCCGCGTCGTCGCCGTCCGCATAGTTGCACCCGTCCAGAACCCCGTTGTCACGGACGTTCTCGGTGGCGCCAACGGTCAGGACGTTCTTGGCTGTGCCCGGCGCCCCGAGCGTGTTCGCGCCTGGCCCCTGATTGCCCGCGGAGAACACGTGCAGCATCTGCTGATTGCCCGCCGTCCCGGCCGCCGCATCCCGGGTGAGCGCATCATACACCTGGGAATCGACGGTGTATGCGCCGTTGATGTTCGTCCCCCAGCTATTCGAGGTGAAGGTGGCGCCGGAATCGAAGCTGGCCTGGACGAGCCCTTGATAGGTGTTCCCACACCCCGAGATGCTCCAGAGTCCTGCATTCCTGAAGACTTTCGTGCCGGCGAGCCGGCCGTACGGCGAGATGCCAAGATCGAGGCGAAAGCCTCTGGCGTCCTGGTGCGGCGCGCCCGTCAGGCTGTTGTACGCACCGACGATCGCGATATTGAGGTTGCCGTGGCCGCCTCCACCATCGGCTGCCGCGTCCGTCGTGCAGTTCTGGTTGTAGACGAGGCGGTCGGGATTGGTCTTCGAGCCTAGCTCGTAGAAGTCGGGATGAATCGGCGTCACCGTGCCGTCGTCGATGCCGTCGTCAACTACATCGACGATGGGGTAGCTGCTGGGGGTGGTCGGGAAGCCTTTGGACGCCAGCCAGCTCAGGTAGTTCCCCGTTCCCTCGACCGGGACGACGTTCCCGCCAGACGTCGTCACGTTGCCAGCGACGATCTGTCCCTGTGCTTCGTCCATCTTGCGCGGCGGGACGTACGGCTCGACGTTGAACACGTCCGGCCAGCTTGCCACCGCTGCGATCTGTCCGGCCGGCAGATCCAGCGAGATGTTCGTCAGCGTGGCGACTGTGGACGGATCGCGGTGGACCTGACCGCCGAGCGCCCGGAGCCGGGCCAGCGACTGGGGCGTGCCCTTCGTAGTGTAGAACTGCACCGTCACGCTGACCGGTGTGCTGTCGGCCTGCGTCGCGATAGTCTGCTGGAGGGTCGGCGCGATCCGGTAGGCCGGGTGGTAGGGGCCGGTGAACTGGATGACCAGGTTCTTGTTCGCGGCCGCGTCGAGCCTGGCTAGCGCGTCGCCGTCGCCCCACACGACGTAGGCGTTGGTGGGCATGTACATCACGACGTCCAGCCCCATTGCGCGCAGATCGTCTAGCCAGGCTTCCTGGATCGGCCCAACGAACTGCACCAGCCAGAGCTGCGGCCCGCCGATGCGGGCCTGTCGCAGGTTTGCGGGCACGGCTGGCGGAGTGGCACGGGTATCGATCGACACGCCGCCGCGCAACGCGATGGTATCGAAGTCGTCGCGGACGGCAGCGCTCGGCTTGCCCTGCACCGTGGCAAGCGCGGGCACGGGGACGCTCCAGAGCGCGAACCCGCCGTAGTCCACCAGCATGAGCCCGCCCCGCTGCGTCAGGGCCGCCGCTGTCGCCCGATCGCTCTTGTCCACCAGGACTTTGCGCGCACCAGACGTCCGCTGCGCTACGACAGGCTCGGGCGCCTGCGCAACCATCAGTACGACGAGCGCGATGAGAAGCGCGAAGCCCGTACGCGGTCGCATGATCCACCTCCTGGTAGTTCATTCGTTCTTGCACCGCCGATTCGTCATTGCTCCCCGACGCGGTCTTCGCGTACGGCACGCCCTCACGAGTCGGCGCGTCGGATTACGCGCAACAGTACGACAAGTTCGTGGGAAATGCAACGGTGAAGATGGAGCGTGTTTCGCCTGGCGCGCCGCCCGCGTTTCGTCAAGGCACACGTGGCGAGGCAGGGCCGTATCACGTCGGCTCAGGCGCGTGCGGATCATCCGCTCGCGAGCCTCGTCGGCGTGCAGCGGCCAATCCTCTCAGACGCGTGGAACGGCTGATACGAACCTGGTAGGCAGCCGGACGCCGAGCAGACGGACCTCAGGCGCCGAGCGGCGGGCTGTCTCAGTCACCCTCATCTGCCGGTGCCCGGAGGGGACCCGGACGAGTATGGCGACCAGGCTTGTGAGGACCGGTCTCAGTCACCCTTATCTGCCGGTGCCTGAACGAGACTCGGCGTCTGCGTCGGAGCCGGGGCTGACAGGTCGGGCGCGCGCTCCCTCGCCAGGTGCCGCTCGATGCGCGCGAGCCGAACCAGGATCTCCTCGAGTTGGCGCTGAGTATCGGCGGCCTCGGCGGCCTTGTCCTGTCCCTCGGCCTCCACGAAGATAGCCGCGATCTTGGCCGTCAGCAGCCCGAAGATGCTGATACCCACCAGCATCAGCGCGAACGCGATACCCCGCCCGGCCGCCGTCTTCGGGTACACATCGCCGTACCCCACCGTCGTGATTGTCACGACCGCCCACCACAGCGCGTCCTCATAGCTCGCGATCGGGCCGTCGCCGCCACGCTCGGCGAAGAACACCAGCGTCGCGGCGGCCCAGATACAGAGGACGCTCGTGATCGCGATGACGCTCATCGTCCGCTGGCGGATAGCGTCCTTCGCCTCAGCCCAGATCCGCAGGCTTAGGATCAGGATACGCAGCACCCGGAGCGGTCGGAGCGCCGGCACGGCCACCGTCAGGACGTCGACCCAGTGAACCAGGAGATAGCGGCGCCGGTCCGGAGCCAGATAGGTCATCACCGCCAGCTCGAAGGCGAAGACTGCCCAGATCAGCCAGTTCACCGCTTCTAGCGCAAGCTCGACCTCCGCTGGCAGCAGCGCAAGCTCGGGCAGGGCGACAGCCAGCAGGAAGACGATCGCCAGGACGAGCATCGGGACCCGGATCGCCCGCTCGACGCGCTCCGAGATCTCGCGGCGCCGCACAACGTCCAGCGTCTCAGCAACGTCAGCCAGGCAAGCCTGCCGTGCGTTCGTGGTGCTGTCCAGCGCGTCGCGTTCCATCGCCAGCCGGTTAAACGTCGATACAGCGGGCGGAGGTGCCGGAGTGGGGCCGGCCGACGGCTGTATCGCGCGGCTCGGCAAGTGCTCGGTTCCCTGTACGCTCGGCCATGACGGCACAGTCTACTCGACGAGGCGGTCTGCCGCGCGAGCCGTAGGGTTCAGGGAGAGGAGGCGCCCGGGGTCAGAGGTGCGCGTGCTCCGATCAGGCTGATGAAGACGTCTTCCAACGTCGGCTCGATCGGGGCGATGGCACGGACCGGGATGCCAGCCCCGACGAGCGTGGCCGCGATCGACTCGGCCGACTGCTCCGCCGGATCGAGCAGGACGTGCAGGTCGACACCGTGCAGGGCCACATCGCGGACCCCCGCGCGGCCTTCCAGCACCGCCACCGCGTCGAATGGGGCATCGCAGATGACGTTCAGCAACAACCCGTGAAGCGCGTGCCGTTTCAGGTCGGACGGTGTGGCGAGCGCGCGCAGAATGCCGTCGTGAATCATGGCAATCCGGGTCGCGTGCTCGGCTTCGTCGAGGTAGTGGGTGGTCACGAAGATCGTCACACCGCTGCGAGCCAGCCCATGGATCATCGTCCAGAAGCGTCGCCGCGAGACCGGGTCGACGCCGGCCGTCGGCTCGTCGAGGAAGAGCAGTTGAGGGCGGTGGACGATGGCGCAACTGAGCGCCAGCCGCTGCTTCCAGCCGCCCGAGAGCGTGCCAGCCAGTTGATTCTCGCGCCCGGTCAGGCCGGCCAGCGCGATCAACTCGGCGACGCGTGCCCGACGAGCGCGGCGTGGGACGTCGTAGACGCCGGCATAGAAGTCGAGGTTCTCGCGAACGGTCAGATCCTCGTAGAGGGCGAAACGCTGGCTCATGTACCCGATGGCCTGTTTGATCCGCTCGCCCTCGGTCACGATGTCGTAGCCGAGGACGCGGCCGCTACCGGCGCTCGGCGTCAGGATGCCGCAGAGCATCCGGATCGTGGTGCTCTTGCCAGAGCCGTTCGGCCCGAGGAAGGCGAACACCTCCCCCTCCTCGACTGAGAACGTCACGTCGTGCACCGCGATGCGCTCGCCGAAATGGCGGGTCAGGCCGTGTACGTCGATTGCCGGCTGCGCGGTCATGGATCGTCAGGTCGCCTCAGATTGCGGGTGCGGTACGGTGCGTCGGTAGGGAGGGGATCGTTGTCAGCCAAGGCGCTTCTGGAAGCGCTGCGCGCTCAGCAGGAACACGGCAATACTGAAGAGTGCCAGCGGTAGCACCGCCGGCCAGAGCACGCTCATCCCGACGCCCTTCAGCATGATCCCACGCAAAATCTGAAGGTAGTAGGTCAGCGGGACCAGCAGGCCAAGCTGCTGGATGATCCAGGGCATCGTCTCGCGGGGAAACAGGAAGCCGGAGAGCAGGAGGGTCGGAAGCATGATGAACATCGCAAGCTGCACCGCCTGTCCCTGCGTCTGTGACACCGTCGAGATCAGCAGCCCGACCCCGAGCGACCCGAGCAGGAAGATAAGCGACAGGACGGCGAGCAGGAGGATGCTGCCCGCAACCCCGACGCCAAACAGGAGCTGACCCACCATCAGGGCGATGGTCGCGCCGATGAACGCGGTCACGGTGTAGGGAATGATCTTGCCGAGCATCAGCTCCCAGGGCTTGATGGGGGTGACGACCAGTTGTTCGAGCGTGCCCCGCTCACGCTCCCGGACGACCGCGAACGTCGTCAAAATGAGTGTCTGGTACTGGAGAATCAGGCCGATGATGCCCGGCACCATGAAGGTCGCGCTCAGCATGCTCGGGTTGTAGAGCACGATCGGCCGCAACTCGACGCCCCCGCCGACGCTGACCCGCCCGACTCGCTGGAGGATATCCGTCGTGACTTCGGCCGAGTGCGCCTGGGTGATGACGCCGGCCGCGAAGAGCGCCGTCTGGGCGATGTTCGGATCGGAGCCGTCGACGAGCAGTTGGACCGCGCCAGTCTGCCCGCGGAGCACGCGATCCCCAAACTCCGGGCCGATCGACAGCCCGACCTTTACTCGGCCGGCGTCGATGGCCTGGACGACCTCGGCCCGCGAATGCGCGTAGGCGACCACGTCGAAGTAACCGCTGTTCTGGAAGGCGCCGACCAGGGCGCGGCTGTCGGCATCCTGGGACTGGTCGAAGACGATCGTCTGGAGGTGATCGATGACGGTGTTGATGCCGTAGCCGAAGATCAGCAACTGCATCACCGGTAGCGCGAGCACGATCGCCAGGGTCCGGCGGTCGCGGCGGATCTGGATGAACTCCTTGCCCACGATCGCGGCGATTCGTGAGAGCATCGTTGATCTGCCTCGGTCGATCTGGCTCAGGAAAGCGGCGCGAACGTCGCGTCGGCCGGCATACCGGGCTTGAGTACGCCGTCCGGGTTGTCGACCCGGATCTTGACGCTGAACACCAGGTTCAAGCGGTCACGCTGAGTCTGAACGTTGCGGGGCGTGAACTCGGCGCGCTGACCGATCGACGTAACGACGCCCCAGAAAGTTCGTCCGGGGAACGGATCGGCCGTGACGGCGGCCGATTGGCCCACCTGCACCTGCCCGAGGTCGCGCTCGAGCACGTAGGCGGTGAAGTCGAGCGACGTCAGGTCGGCAACCGCCACGGCGACCTGCCCCGGTGCGATCACCTCGCCGACGTGGAGCGGAACGCGCGTCACCACCCCGCTGATGGGAGCGTGTAGCTGATACTTCTCGAGTTGGATGGCGAGTTGCTGCTGGGTCGCGGTGTCAGACTGACGAAACTGGAGCCGTGGCAACGAATCGTCCAGGCTCGCGACGACCTCGCCGGCCCGGACCGGCTGTCCCTCCCGCGCGATCCCGACAATTTTGCCTGCCACTTCGGAGCCGATCAGGATTTCGTCCGCTTCGAGGGTACCGGATGCGGTGAGCGAACCCGGTGCCGTGAGCCACGGGCGGGCCGAGTATAGCCACCAGCCCGCGCCAGCCAGCGCAGCGAGGAGCACGAGCGCGACGAGGACCGGACGGCGGCCGTGTCGCTGTGCTGTCGGTACGGCAGACGGGGGCGGAGCCGCTGGAGGTGAGATGACAGGTCTGGCGGGCGCTGCCGGCGGGGCCTGGGTGCCTGGCTCGCGGGGTGGCGCGCTGCTCATGGCCGCTCACCGCTCGGCGCGGCCAGGACGCCGCGCAACATGATCTGGACGTACTCACGCGCCGTTGCCTCGTCGTCCGGCGCCAGGACATCGTCGAAGGCGGGCCGGAGCAGGGCTAGCAGCATGAGCATGCCCATGAAGGCTTGCGCCCGCGCGAGCGCCGAGCCAGGCCGGAGTGTGCCGCGGCGGGCATGCCGCTCGAAGATCGCCGCGAGCAACGGCAGAAGGCGCCCAAGGGTGTGGGTCCGTCCGAAGCGCGCCACGTCGGGATACGTGGCGGACTCGAAGATCACGAGCCGGATGAGCCCACGCCGCTGCGCCATGAAGGCGATTGCCACCCTGGCGATGCGGGTCAACTGTGCTTCGAGGTCGGCGCTATCGTCCTCAGCAGCCAGCGCCTCAGACACGATCGCCGGCATGAGCGGCACGTACTCGGAGAGCGCGGCGACGAGCTCGTCGCGGTTGCGGAAGTGCCAGTGGAGACCGGACAGCGACAGCCCGGCCCGCTGAGAGATCTGGCCGAGTGACGTGGCGTGTAGGCCGCGCTCGGCGAAGACCTCGAATGCCGCGTCCAGGATGCGGGTGCGCGGATTGGGTGCGCCCGACCCAGCGCCATTCGTTGCCCCGGCCGCGAGCAACAGGGCGGTCTTGTTCGGGAAGTAGCGGTAGATGGTGGCGCGGCTGACGTGTGCGGTATTGGCGACACGCCCGATGGTGAACTGCCGCTCGCCATCAGGTTTCGCGAGCAGGTCGCGCGTGGCCGCCAGAATCTGGTCGCGAGGAGTGAGTGGCGCTGACTCAGCAGCGTCAGGATCGTGTCGCGGCCGGCCGCCAGGCGCTGCCTTCATGAGATCATGCTACACGAGACGTCCAGGCATGTAGATGCCGGTTCGTCTCAATGTTGCCGGGTTGTCCCCGTGGGCCGGCGCTACTGGCTGGACTGCCGCGCTCGACGCCGGGCCTGCTCCGCCATCGACTTTGCCAGGGCAGCGCGCCAGGCGCGCGCACGTTGCACGTCCGCACTCGTCGAGCGTCTCGGCGACGCGTGCTGACCCTCCGTGCTCGTCCCGACACGGTAGAGGGCAGCGATACGGGCCACACGCGCGTCGTCGATCATCTCGCGAGAATCATCGACAGAAGGGCTGTGCCAGACGAGGATTCGCGAGTGGCGAGCGATCGGCCGTCAGCATTCAGTTCTCAGACGTGAGTCATCAGAAGTGAGCCACGGCAGCCAGTCATCTCCTGAGAATTGATGACTGAGTGCTGAGAACTCGCTGGGGCGAGTGGCGAGTGAGGGCGCTTGACAGGGTCGGAGAGGACTTCTACACTCCCGCTTGTAACGTTGCAAGCTCTGACGCGGGTGCCTGCCCGGAGGGAGAGGCCAATGCTGGCGACGAACGAGCGATCTCGGCTCAGTCGACGCACGATCGTGAAACTTGGACTTGGTGCGAGCGCGGCGACCCTCCTCGCCGCCTGTGCGCCGATCGCCCCGTCACCTACCCCGGCCCCGAAGGCGACCACGCCACCGGCAAAGCCGGCCGCGCCGACGCCAGCACAGCAGCCAGCCGCGCCCGCCAAGCCGGCCCCGGGTGCAGCGGCAGGGGCGACCTCAGCGCCCGCATCGGCTCCGGCACCCCAGCCGACGACTGCGCCCCAGTCGCAGCCGGCTGCCACGGCGAAGCCGGCCGCTCAGGCGAAGCCGGCCCCGAAGTCCGGCGGCACCTTCACCTTCGGCAACCCCGTCGACAATCTGGCCTGGAACCCGCTCAACCAGCATCCCGGCCATTACCCCTGGATCCGGGCTGTGTTCAACGCCCTGATCTACTACAACGACACGCTCGATCCGCAGCCGGAGCTGGCCGAGTCGTGGCAGTTCAGCGGCGACGGTACTCAGCTTCAGATCAAGCTGCGTCAGGGCGTCCAGTTCCACAGCGGACGGGAGTTCGTGGCTCAGGATTTCGCCGACACGATGGAACTGGTGCTCGACCCTAAGAACACCGCCAACGTGCGGTCGCTGGCGCAGTCGATCGAGAAGGTCGACACGCCGGACAAATACAGCCTGGTGCTGCACTTCAAGAAGCCCAATCCCGGCATCTTCGACGCGCTCGATTGGATCATGATCGTCGACAAGGCGGTCTGGCCCCAGAACAACGAGCAGGCCAATGGTACCGGGCCGTTCAAGGTCGACTGGTGGAAGCCGAACGAGGGTCAGCACGTCGTCCGGCACGACAAGTATTGGGAGAGCGGGCGCCCGTACGTCGACGACATCAACTACCGGGTGATCCCCGACTCGCAGAGTCTGGTGGCGTTCATGGAGACCGGCCAGGTCGACGCCATCTGGCGGCCGCCGCTCCGTGAGTACGTACGGCTCAAGCAGAACCCGAATCTGGTCACCTACCCGGGCGCTCTGGGCGCGGTCTACTTCAACATCCAGATGCGCGTCGACCGTCCGCCCTTCGACAACAAGAAGGTCCGTCAGGCGGTCAATTACGCCATCAATCGCAAGCGGTTCGTAGAGACCGCCCTGCTCGGTCAGGTCGAGCCGACGGTGCTCGCCTTCCCGCCCCACTCCTGGGCCTACTTCAAGGATCTGGAGAGCGCCTATCCCTTCGATCTCGACAAGGCTCGGTCACTGCTGAACGAGGCCGGGGTGAAGGACGTCGAAGTCCCGCTACTGACGAGCTTCCAGCGTAACCCGGAGTTCAGCGAGCTTGCCCAGATCCTCCAGAGCGACCTCGCGCAGATTGGACTGCGGATCAAGATCGACAACGTCGAACCGGCCACCTGGAACACCCGCTGGAACAAGGGCGACTTCGACATGGTGACCCACACCTACGGCCGCTCCCACAAGGATCCCGGCACCCTGTACGGCGCGTCTATCGCCTTCTTCCCCAAGGGCTCCCCGACCGGCTTCGAGTCGCCGGAGTACAGCCGTCTGATCGAGGAAGGCGCCACCACGCTCGACCGTGAGAAACGCATACCGATCTACCGCAAGCTTCAGGAGCTGGTGCTCGATGAATGTGCGGTCTGCCCGATCGGCTACGAGCTCCGCACCTTCGTCACCAAGCAGGAGGTCAAGGATTTCACCTACACGCTCGACAACATGCCCTACATGGGGCGCGTCTGGCTGGACCGATAGCGCGCATAGGTGAGGGGCCATCCGCTCAGGGGGCCAGGGGAGACTGGTCGCCCGGGCGGGCCGCTCGCGGGGGCATATACCCCGTCCGAGTCGACGGACAGGCCTGCTGTTCAGGCCGACGGGTAGATCTGGTTCGCGAGCGGCTCGCCCTTCAGGAAGCGCTCTATGTTCGCGGCCGCCATCTGCCAGCGCCGCCGGAAGGTGCCGGTCGTCACGCCGGCGATGTGCGGTGTCATCACCACATTGTCGAGCGCATGGAACGGGAGGGTGGCGGGTGGTGTCGGGCCGGCGCCGTCCGGATAGCGATACCAGACGTCGAGCGCGGCCCCACCGAGCTGGCCCGTCGACAACGCCCGGTAGAGCGCGGCCTCATCGACGATCGGACCGCGTGCGATGTTGAGCAGGTACGCGCCGCGCTTCATCATCGCCAGCTCACGCGCGCCGATCAGGCCGCGCGTCTGCTCGTCGAGCGGGATGGCGACGACCAACGCATCGGCCTCCGCGAGCAGTCGTGGCAGATCCCCACTTCCGCCGAGGAAGTCGAGGCCGGCCCGGCGCGCAAGCTCGGGATCGGGTCGGCGCTTCGTCGCGGCCACGCGCATGTCGAACGCTCGGGCCAGCGCCCCAACCGCCCGGCCGACCGAGCCGAAGCCGAGGATCGCCAGGGTCTTGCCGGCCAACTCGTCGTCGAAGCCATCCGATAGCCACCTGCCTTCGCGCAGGGCGCGGTCACGCGGGAGGAGCCGTCGGGTGAGCGCCAGCAGTTGGAGTATCACCATCTCGGCGATGGCCCGCTCGTGACCGAAGACGTTGGCAACGCGGCAGCCGGCGGGCAGCGCATCGAAGGCGACCGCATCGTAGCCGGCCGAATTCAATTGCAGCAGCCGCAGGCGGCCGGCGAACGGCGCCCAGGCGGGGAGGAACTTGTTGGTGATCAGAATATCGGCGGTCGGCAGGGCCGCCTGGAACGGCCCGAGATCGTCCTCAGTCGCCGCGATCCAGCGGCAGGGCAGGCTCACCTGTGACCGCAGCTCGTCCAGCGCGGACGCCGCCACGGCGCTAGCGAGCAAGATGGTCGGTTCGTCGTGCATGCGCTACGCCCCCATGGCTCAGACAGGTTGACAGCGGTCCGTGTACCACGTAGGCTTGCAACGTTACAAGTCCCTTGTGGACGATCCCCTGGATTCGACAGCCATGCGCCTGATTATCTTGGACGTGATTGCACCGGGCTTGACTGCACTGAGCTTGACTGCACCAGGTCTGACGCCGGCCCGTCCAGCAGCGCCAGGCTCGGCCGTCCAGTGGTGGGAGATCCAGGCGTGCCGGTGACCGTCAAGGACGTCGCCCGGGCGGCCGGCGTGGCGCCGACCACCGTCTCGAACGTCTTCACCGGCCATGCGCCGGTCCGTGAGGAAGTACGGCGGCGGGTGCTCGACACCGCCGAGCGGCTCGGCTATCGGCGCAACCCGCTTGCCATCGGTCTGAGGACCGGCCGCTCGCCCGTCGTCGGGCTGCTCTTCGAGGATCTGAGCCGTCCGGTGGCAGGGATGATCCAGGCGCTCCAGCACCGACTGGAGCAGGCCGGCTACGCCAGCTTCGTCGTCGACACCGAGGAAGACCCGGGCCGCGAGGAACGCTACCTCGATGCACTCTCCCACTATCGACTGGCCGGACTGGTCAGCCAGTCGGCCGGCGGCGACGCTCGACACTACCTACGGCTGGTGGAGGGCGGGACGAGCGTGGTGCTGCTGGAACGCACCATCCACGGCCTCGAGACCGATCTAGTCGACTGGGACCATGCCCAGGCAGCCTCCGACGCCACCGCCCATCTGGCGAGGCTGGGTCACCGCCGGATCGGCCTGCTGGTCGGCGACCGCGCGCTCGCGCCGCGCCGGCAGGCCGTGGAGGGCTGGCAGCGCGCGCTGCGAGCCTTCGGCATCGAGCCGGACCCGGCCCTCGTCCGATCTGGTCGGCATGGAACGGAGATGGGCGAGCGCCTGACGTCCGAGCTTCTGGAGAGCACACCTCAACTGACCGGGCTGGTCATCTCTAACCGAAGCCACACGATGGGTGCCGTGGCCGCGCTCAACGAGCGCGGCGTCCGGATGCCGGACGATCTGGCGGTCGTCGGCATGGCGACCGACTCGATCGCGCGACTGACGACGCCGCCGCTGACCTACGTCCGCATTCCCGAACCGGCCATCGCCGAGACGCTCGGTGAGTTCTTACTGGAACGGCTGAGCGGCGCATCGACGCAGCCGCCCCGGACGGTCGTGTTGCGCGCGGAGCTCATCGTCGGCGGGTCGTGCGACGCGCACCTTGTCGCCGCGCCGGCGTCCAGGCCAGCGGGTCAAACAGGCCGTCCAGGTCAACCAGGCCGTCCAGGTCTTCAGCCCCAATCGGAGGCACCGTGAACGTCATCTTCATCATGAGCGACAGCTACCGCCGCGATCATCTGGCGGCCTACGGCGAGCCGTCGCCCTGGCAGCGGCCCGGCCACGCCGGCGAGCCGTTCATCCACACCCCGAACCTGGACCGGCTGGCCGCCGAGTCAGCCCTGTTCGACCGCTTCTACATCAGTTCCTACCCGACCGTCCCGAACCGCTGCGATCTGTTCACTGGGCGCTACGGTTTCCCGCACCGTGGCTGGCAGCCACTCGAACCGGGCGACGTGATCCTGTCCGAGATCGTCCGGACTCGCGGCTACACCCCGGTCATGATCTTCGACACGCCGATGCTGGCGGTCGACTCGTACAACTACACGCGCGGCTTCGCCGGCTGGGACTTCCTGCGCGGCCACCACGCCGACCGCTACAACGTCGACCCGATCCGGACCGTCCTGCCGGCTGCGCCGCACAAGCTGAAGAGCGTCCAGGCGATGGAGCTATACCTGCGAAATACGGCGTTCCGGCACTCCGAGCGCGACTGGATGTGCGCCCAGACGTTCGCTACCGCGATCAACTGGCTAGAACAGAACTGGCAGCGCGAGGACTTCGTGCTCTGGATTGACACCTGGGATCCGCACGAGCCGTTCGACGCGCCCCCCTACGATCTGGCTCGCTACGCCGACCCCGCCTTCGACGGCGACCGCGTCATCTACCCCCGCTACGGTCGTCCGGACTATCTGTCGGCCGAGGAGCACGATTTCGTGCGCGCGTCCTACGCGGCCAAGGTCACGCTAGTAGACCGCTGGCTCGGCCGGCTCCTCGATCAACTCGAGACGCTGGGACTCGACGAGAACACTCTGATCCTATTCTTTACCGACCACGGCCATCTCTTTGGCGAGCACGACTTGCAGGGCAAGCCGACCGGCCCGCTCGGGCAGTTGTACGAGGAGACCACCCACATCCCCCTGCTGATCCGCCATCCTGAAGGGCTCGGGGCTGGGAAGCGAGTCCAGGGGTTGGCTCAGCACCCGGACCTGCTGCCGACCGTGCTCGATTTCCTCGAGATCCCGGTCCCCGCGACGGTCCAGGGGCATTCGCTCTGGCCGCTCATCCGAGGCGACGCGGACGACGTGCACGAGTACGCGATGTCCGGGCGATACTCGCGCGCGGCGAACGTCTGGGCCGATATCGTGACCCGCCGGCCCGACGCGGCAGCGTTCGACGGCACGGCCGGCCTCCAGACCCAGGGCGAGCCGCTGACCCTGACCACCCGCCGCTGGGCCTACATTTGCCCGGCGCAGGGCGGCGGCGCGCCGGAGTTGTACGATCTCCAGGCCGATCCACGTCAAACGACCAACCTGTTCGAGCGCGAGCCGGCCGTCGCGACCGAACTGCACGGCAAGTTGGTCGGGTTCCTCGAAGCGATGGATACGGCGCCGGAGCGGCTGGCGCTCTACCGCGAGCCGGCCGACCCGACCGACCGGGCATCGCTCGTACCGGCCGGCGCCGCGCTGTTCGCCATTGACGATGGCCGTGGCCACACGATTGCCTTCCCGACTCGTGCCGAGGCCGAGGCGTGTCTGGTCCCGTCCCTGCCGGCCCAGATCGTCCGCGAGGTCAGATTCGGGGATCTGCTGGCGAAGGAGCCGTCCGCGCTAGTGCACCTGCACGAGCAGTACTACCGCGCCAGCGACCTCGCCTGACCCCGCGCCCGGCCTACCGACGCCCGCTTCCGCGGAGCACAGCGCGTCCAGACGAAGGTGGCGGCGCGGTTATACCCGCCGCGCCGCCGCTCGGGCCGGCCTCGCCCGCTCCCCGCCGGCCTCCCGCCCCCACCGGCCTCCCGCCCCCGCCGGCCTCCCTCGGCTCGCTGGGAGTAGCCGTCGCTCACCCCCGCCGGGAGAGGTGGGCGAGGGTGCGTTCTGACGTCGCTGAAGATGACGGGATTCCTGGCCGTGTGCCCGATTGACGGGGGAACAGCCGGCCGGTATCGTGCGGAGGCCGCGCGGACACCCGCCGCACGCGCGATCCTGTGTCGAAAGGCCTATCATGCTCCGTCGCTCGGCGCCATACGCGCTCGTAGGCGCCGCGCTGCTGCTGCTGAGCCTGCTCCCGGCAGCGGGTCATTCATCCGCCAGCGCGCAGTCCGTAGATCCACGGCCCCTGGTCGAGGTTGCTCGCGAGGAAGCAACCCCGGCCGGCGTGGCGCGCCCCACGGACTCACCAGCCGTCTTTGCACCGAGCCGGCGCCGGCCGCAGCCCGCGCCGAGTCCGGGGCCGAACCCGGCGCCCGGCGCACCGGAGCCGCCTCCTACCGAGCCGGCCACGACTGCGGGGGAGTCGGTCCGCAACGACCTCTCGCCGCCGCTGTCGAGCCTCGAAGGCACGGCCGGGCGACAGCACGTGAACTCACGGGCGCTCGCGCGGCGCACCCGCTCGACACGTTCGGGCGCTCGGGGCGTTCGCCCGGCCGCGGCGGACCCGGTCCGGCAGGCGGTGCCTGGCCGGTTGCCGTTAGCACCGTTGGCGATCGGCTTCGAGGGATCGAGCAACCTCGACAATCAGGCTGCCATCGGCGCGCTCCCGATCCCGCCCGATCCCTCGGGCGACGTCGGGCCGCATCACTACCTCCAACTCGTCAATCTGACCCTCGCCGTCTACACCCGCGACGGCTCTCGGGTACTCGGTCCGCTCCCTGGCAGCGCGCCCTGGGCCGGCTTCGGTGGGGCGTGCGAGACCGACGACGGCGATGGGGTCGCGCTGTACGATCACCTGGCCGACCGCTGGGTGCTGAGCCAGTTCTCGCTGCCAGATTTCCCGGCTGGGCCGTTTTACCATTGCATCGCCGTGTCCCAGACCGGCGATCCAACAGGCCGGTACTATCGGTATGCCTTCCGCATCAGCGACCATCTGCTGCCGGACTACCCGAAGCTCGGGGTCTGGCCGGATGCGTACCTGTACACTGCCAACACCTACCGCGAGACCACCCTCGAAGGGGCTGGCGCGTTCATCGGAGCGTTCGACCGGGACCGAATGCTACGCGGGCAGCCGGCCGGATTCGCCATCGTCGATCTGTCGACGCTCGACACCCGCTACTTCGGCTTCCTGCCGGCCGATCTGGACGGGCCGGCCCCGCCGCGCGGCACGCCCGGCTACTTCATGGCCGCCGACGATAACGTCTTCGGCTGGCCGAACGATCGTCTGACCGTCTTCGGGCTGCGAGTCAGTTGGAGTGCTCTGCCGTCGATCTCGTTGAGCGGGCCGACCGTCCTGCTGACCGAGCCCTTCGACTCGAACCTCTGTAACTTCCAACTCGACTGCATCCCGCAGCCCGGCACCAGCGCCCGCCTGGACGCCCTCTCCGACCGAATGATGTACCGGCTCCAATACCGTCACCTGAACGGCGAGGACGTGCTGGTGTCCAACCTGACCGTTGACGCGGACGGCAGCGATCACGCCGGCGTCCGTTGGTTCGACGTCCGTCATCGGCCGGGGGACGGCTGGAGCATTCGCCAGCAGGGCACCTATGCGCCGGACGACAACGATCGCTGGATGGGCAGCGCCGCCATGGACCGACTCGGCAATCTGGCCATCGGCTTCAGCATCGCCAGCCGCACGGTCTTCCCGTCGATCCGCTACGTCGGGCGCGCAGCGGGCGACCCGCCGGGCCTGCTGCCGCGTGAGGAGCGAGTGCTCGTCGAAGGGCATGGCGTCCAGACGACCAGCCTGTCGCGCTGGGGCGACTACAGCATGCTGACTGTCGATCCAGCCGACGATTGCACCTTCTGGTACACGAACGAGTACTACCCAGCGACGAGCGCGCGCAACTGGCACACTCGCATCGGCGCATTCCAGTTGCCCGGCTGCGCGGAGGCCGCTAGCGCCGCCGAGGAGGACGCCGGCCATCGTCACGACGACGACCATGACGAGCCGCGCCGCCTGACCGAGGCGCAACGCCGGCAGCGCGAGCGAACCAACCAGCTTGGTCTCGACGACGACCACACCGAGGGCAACGTGGTAGCCGTACGCTGTGCTGAGAACGTCGTCAGCATTGCCAACCGAGACGGCGACGCCGAGGTGCGCCTGCTCGGTGATGCGAGGAAGGCGTGCGCGGACGTCCGTGTCGGCGACTACCTGATGGCCGAGGGCGCCAAGCAGCACGAAGCCCTCTTCGACGCCGAGCGCATCACCACCGAGCGACGGTAGGCCAAGCCTGCACCATCGCCAGCAGAGTCCCACGGGGTGCCCGCCCGACTTCACGAGGCCGAGTGTGACGACTTGCCCGATACGGCCGTGAGGGGCGCACGGGGGAAAGACTTGCCTGTAAAGTTCAGCGCTTTGTGGCGCTGAATCTTCACCGCTATTTGGCACCCTCAGGCTTCGCCTCCACTGCGACGTGAGGGCAGTCGCCTCAGCGAAGATCGCCGTCCTGCTCGAGCTTCTCGACGACCCGCTCGAGATCGCGCTGGCTCGGGGTGGTGTAGATCGCCGTCGTCTCCAGCCGTTCGTGCCCCAACAGCGCGGCCACGCTCACCAGATCGGCTCCCGCATCGAGCGCGTGCTTGCCGAAGCTGTGACGGAGGGTGTGGGGCGTCATCCCCTCAAGCCCGGCCAGGCGGGCGTACTTGGTGACCAGCAGTTCCACAGCTCGCGAGCTGACGCCCGTCCCGCGCTGGCCGACGAAGAGGGCATCCGTCCCAACGGTGGGGCGGACCTCCTGGTAGTCCTTGAGGGCTTTCCTGACGTCCGCGTTCAGCGGGAGGCTGCGGTACTTGCGGCCTTTACCCGATCGGACAACCAGCGTGCCCTTGCGCTCCGAGATCTCGATGTCCCCGAGGGTCAAGGCGCACAGCTCGCTCACGCGGATGCCGGTGTGCCTCAGGGTGAGCAGGATGGCCAGGTCGCGCTTATTCCCGTGGCGCTCGACGGTCCTGATCAGCCGATCGACCTCGCGCTTCTCCAGCGAGAGGGGCGAGCGCGGCGCCGAGAGCACGCCCTTGACGTTCTCGGTCGGCGGCTCCTTGATGAAGCCGCGTCCCTTGGCCCACCGGAAGAAGCGGCGCAGCGCGGCCAGGCGGCGATTGACGGTCGAGGGCTGGAACTTCTGGACGTTGACCAGGTGGGAACGGTGGTCACGGATGTCGGTCGGAGTGACCGCGTCCGGAGTAGCCGCATCCCCGATGGTCTCCTCGAACCAGCGCCAGAAGCCGACCAGGTCGTACCAGTAGCTCATCATCGTCAGCTCGGCCACCTCCTGTCGTCGGAGGTCGTCGATGAACTGGTTGATGAATGGCTCGGCCTTGAGCGGCTGGCGAGCTGGTGGCGGCGATGGTCGGGTGTCGTGGCTCATAATCGGCGCTGAAGACCTTATGCGAACAGTTTTCGGCGGCTTATTCGGCCCTTTGGCTGAGAGGCCCTTGCAGGGGCATCTGGCCGACTCTTCGCATAATATGTCTTATCCGCATACATTATCCGATTATGAGATCTACGTCAAGAGAGCGGCCACCTGCCACC
The DNA here is from genome assembly GCA_020845495.1 of Chloroflexota bacterium. The sequence continues at coordinate 110,974 of JADLFM010000233.1, read as the reverse complement.
TTCAGATTTATTTGGCCCGGTGCTTGCGAACGTGGCCTGAAGCGCAAAGTAAGGCCACACAAACCTCTCCAAACAGGCGAGTTGCCCTGATAGGAGCGGGTGAGTGAGGGGACGCGAGCTGAAAAGTGCCGCATCTGAGCGCTCTCGGCACTTTCCTCGGTCGTTGTACCGCCCAAGTTTGCGCTACCTTGCCCCTGAGGACAGCTTCGCAAGCACTGGGCCTATTTGGCAGGGCGGACAGTGAGACAGCCTCACTGAAATGCGCTGGCACCGCCTCCAACGAAAGTGCGCCACTCGCCGCAACCGTCGTGGAGCTGGATGTCCTTCACCGTCGCGCCACCACTCTGCACGACCCGCTGGATCGTGATGGAAACTGACGTTGTGGGTACAGGGGGCGTGTAGAGGAAGCCGACCTTCTGGCCACTTGGCCCGCCAGCAGGTGATGAGACAGAGACGCTGGCGTTGTCGAACGGGACCCCCACTGTGCCGAAGTGGATATGTTGGATGGGGCCGCAGCCCGTCCGAGCTGTCAGCGTCGCAGTAAGTATGGGATTGCTGCCTGGTGGTTGATTAGGCGGGCGGCTAACTTGGACTCCAGCATTATTGGCGCCGATGGTGAACGTCGCATTCACCACGCCAGCTAACGCATCCTCCGGGCCCGAGGCGCCAGACCAGACCACGTTTGAGTCGTTCGTCTTCTGAAGATTGTTCGGATCAAAGTCGAGACGGAGCTGAGTCTGTCCAGCGGGGGCTGTCGGAAGGACGCGGAAGGTGACGGATGCAAGCGTCCCGGAGGCCGTAGACGGACCCGAAAGGCTCGACAATCCCGAAATGCTCAGTTGGCCGGGTGGGTCGGAGCTGCGAGCGAAGCTCGGGTAAATCGTGCCGTTGGTCAGGGACACGACTTCTACTTTAGCGGGATCGAAGAGCAGTACAGCGTCTGTACCTGCAGAAGGCACCCCACCGGTCTCGAGCTGAACGGTAACCGTGAACGTCTGCACCGGTTGGAGGGTACCCGTCGCTGGAGAGAGCAAGAGCCTGGAGGACCCAGCGGCGGCAGACGGCATCTTTTGGATGATGTCAGCGGGATAAGGAATCGGCTGCCCCTCTGAGACGCTATCCTCTAACCCTAAGAGCGCACTTTCAACATTAGCTGGACTCGTTAGTGCGGCGCTCCTACCAAAGTTCGTGAGCAAGATGCTGTAATCGAAAATATTAACCTTGCAGTCTGCATTCAGATCAGCGACGTCTCCACAAGTAGTTCTACCAAAGTTCGTGAGCATTATATTGTAATCAAAAATATCGACTTTACCATTACCATCTAGGTCCCCTAACAGCCCCTGAAAGGTCGTCGTGCCAGAAGCAACTTGGCTGAAGGCCGACTCTCCGCCTGTATTGTAGGCGAGGGCACGGTACTGATATGTCGTTCCAGCTTCCAAACCTGTGTTCACGTACTGGACCGAATTTGCCTGTACGGTCGCAACTTCGTACCACACGTCCGAGGATGCCGGCGCCCGTTGAATCCTAAAGCCAGTCTCGTTTGTACTGGCATCCAACCACCTCAACGTCAAGGAGTTACTGGTTGGATTCACGATCGATAGACTCTCGGGCGGTGCGGGCGGGAGCTGCGAAGCAGCTAGGTTGACATTCAGCTGACCTGAGGCTCCATTGGATCCGCCGACCTGCACGTAGTAGATCGTGCCCGCGCGCGCCTCATAAGTGAGTTGGGCTTGAGGTGAGTCCACAGAGCCTCCGCTGCACGTCACCGGCGTCAGTGCCCCGATTGAGGTGCCGGCGAAGACGGCGACGATCGTATCGAAGGCACTCCCATACGTCGATACCGTGACGAGCGAATCTTGCGCCGCCGTGGTCCTGAACCAAACAGTCCGTCCCAGCGATCCGCAGCCTGTGGATAGCGGCTCGTTTCCCTCGCTGGTGGCGGCAGTTGTCGATACAACGTATGTCGCTGGGAGGGAGCCGACGTCGACGACAGTCGACGCGGCAAAGGCGTCATTCGGCGGTCCTGGTGGATCCCACCAAACTTGCGCAAGCGCACCGCCACCATTCTCGTAATACTCGAACTTAACGGTGTGCAGACCTGCCGTGAGGTTGATCGACGCGTCATACGTGGTCGGCCCCTGATCACGCCACTGGTCGATCAAGAGGAGATTGTCCACCCACAATCTGCCCCCGTCGTCAACACGGATATGAAATTGATGGACGCCCGGATTAAATTGTGCTGTCCGCTCAGCTCGAGCGCTAAAGCGGTCTGATGAGAGTCCCCAGCCTGGATTGTCAGTACTCCAGTTCCGTGACCAGGCCTCGCTAATCGTCGCCTCATTGAACCGCACGATTGAGTCCCACCAGTTCGGGTCGCGCACGCCGAAATACTGTACAAACCAAAGGTTCGGCTCCCGATCCTGCCGTGGCAAGTCTGAGTCTAGCCACCACCAGGCGACGATTTTTGCCGACCCGAGCGTATCCGAGAACTCGACGGTGATGTCGTAATCTCCCTCAGAAATATCCCGCCCTTCGTAGTGCTGATTCGCGCTTTGCCACTTGTCGACCACGGTCTGCCCATTGAGCCGAATACGACCCCAGTCGTCCGCCTGCAGCCCGAAGGTGTAACGCCCTGTAGCCAAACGAACCCGGCCGCTGTACCGAGCGCTCCAATTGTCAGCTGGACACCCGCCGATCGGTGCGTCATCGCCCCAGTCGCGAAAGACATAAGCGCTGCTCTCTGAGATGGTGCTGCCGCAGCGGCCACTCAGGTTCGTGTCTCCGTAAAACTCGACCTGCCAACTCACCGGCCCGGGATTCGTGGCGCCGTTCTCACTCGATGAGCCGGTCGGAGGAGGTGCGGACGACAGAAGCACATCGCCGTGCCGCACTCCGGAGGGTACAGACTGCTCTGACTGAGCGTCGCCCCAGACAGGCGCCGTCTTTTCCAGCAGGTCGACTGCTAGATCCGCAGCGGATGTTGCATAGGTCGGGAGTTCGCTAAGCGCGCCAAAGATTCGGTACCAGGGCTTACCGTCTGGATCGGGAGGAAAGGCCGGCACGCAATCAGAGAAGATTTGCTGGCGCGACGGATCCCACTTGATCCAGTGAAGCGGTGAATTCGCGTCCTCGGGGTTCCGGCGAAAGTACGAGATTCGCTTCGTCACGGAGCCTTCGCGCTTGTCCATCTCATCCGATACGGGGAAGCCGCAGCTGTTGGAGACCTTAGGTTGGTTGGGATCTTGACTCACGCCGTTGGGCCCACCAGCGCCGGCATAGACGTTCCAGATTCCGCCGCGGACAACGAACGCTCGATCGTCGCGCCGCGACTGCCCAGCCCCATCAACCCACCAGACCGGCACTCCTTGCGGACGGCCTTGGTCGAACACCTCGTAGTGCACGATGATCGAGTCGTCGCTGCCTCCGTACCGACCGTCTGGACCATTGAAGTTCTGGGTGACGATGTTCCCACGGGCCCCCAGTAGCGTGCGTTCATTTGCCCAGAAATGGGGCACGCCCTCGCATCGGGGGGACGGGCAGTCCATGATGTTGGCGTCGCCGCGCGGCCCGCCCAACGTACCTGAGCCACCGTTTCGATTGTAGGCATCAATGAAGAGGTCCTGCCGGACACGGCTAGCAAAACCCCGGGGATTCTGGGTCCGGTTCAACGGCCAATCAGGATTTCCGACGATACCAGACATATCAAGAACACGCACTGGGGTGCTGTCATCACCCTGACGAACCTCAAAATGGAGATGACAACTTCCTTTTGAGCCAGTGTCTCCGGACCTCCCGAGAACTGTATCTCTTGAGAGTCTCTTCAGATTAGGATCAGTAGCTTCAGCCTTTGCTCGGATATTGTCATTGATATTCTCAAGATGCGCATAATAACTAATGCGACCGTCGTCGTGCTTGATCTTGACCAGGTTCCCGAAACCCGGATTGCCTGCCCAGCCAGCTGAGATCACCTGCCCGCCGGCCGCTGGAAGAACGTCGACGGCACAGATGGCGAAGTCGAGCGCCTCCCTGGATGAGGGGCAGCACGTCTCGCCGTGCATTCCTTCGCCAGGCCCGTTGGTGATACGTACTGAGTCGGTTACCCCGAATGGAAGGAGATAGCCTGCTGGGGCGGCACTCACCGGGCGAGCGTCGAATAGCCTCGCCGTCAAGAGCACCGTCGACCAGATGAGGGCCGAGACCATGACGAGCGTCGCCGACTGCATGGAACGGTTACATAGAAGCATCGTTGCCTCACATTCCACAGGGGCAACATCGGCCGACCGAGATCAAGACCACCCACCTACGATGTAGAAAGAAAAACGGTCGGGACTACGAGGCTCGGCCTGGCGCGTCAGCAGCTCGATGTCCGCGCCAGGCCCCATAGCATCTGAGTCGCAGCCAGTGTATCCCGATTTTCGACTCTGTCAAGAGCCTGGGACCGAACATAACCGAAATACAACGGGAAGGAGGCATGAGCCTGCCCGTTGTAGATAACGCATGTTAGGCGTCGACCTTATCCGAACGGCCGGCCAGGTCTCTTGCTCTCGACGCATCTCGCCAGTCGGTGGGCGCTTCTGAGCTACACTGCTGGGGATGAGGAGATACGGGATGGCTGATCCGCCCCCCTGACGGCGCTCTCGAAGCAGGCACGGCAGCGAGCCCTCGAGCGATTTCGATTGCTGCAGCCGTTCCTCGAGGACGAGGCGCCGCTGACGCAGCTCACCCGTGAGCACGGGGTTCCTCTTCGCACGTCCCGCCGTTGGGTCCAGCAGTATCGACAAGATGGTCTGGCTGGTCTGGCACGCGCCGCTCGTGCCGATTGTGGACAGCGTCGTTTGCCAGCCAATCTCCAACTCCTGATTGAAGGGCTGGCGCTCAAGAAGCCCCGCCCCAGCGCCGCGTCGATCGCCCGCCAGGTCAGGCCAGTCGAGGAAGCCCAGGGCTGGCCGATCCCGAGCTACAGCACCGTCTACGCGGTCCTTCGGCAGCTCGATCCCGCCCTGGTCACGCTCGCTCAGGAGGGCTCGAAGGTGTACCGCGACCGCTTCGACCTCCTCTATCGTCGCGAAGCCAGCCGCCCGAATGAGATCTGGCAAGCTGACCACACCCCGCTGGACATCTGGATTGTCGATGACCGTGGCCAGCCAGCGCGCCCCTGGCTCACGGCCATCATCGACGACTACAGCCGAGCGATCGCCAGCTTCCGCGTCGGCCTTGAGGCGCCCACCGCGCTGGGGACCGCGCTCACCCTCCGACAGGGGATCTGGCGCAAGGCGGATCCGCGCTGGCAGGTCTGTGGCATCCCCGGCGTCTTCTATACGGACCACGGCTCCGACTTCACCTCAGATCATCTCGAGCAGGTCGCCGTCGATCTGAAGATGCAGCTGGTGTTCTCGATGGTCGGCGAGCCGCGTGGGCGCGGTCGTATCGAGCGCTTCTTCGAGACCGTCAACCAGCTCTGCCTGAGCGAGCTGCCGGGCTATCGACCCGCAGACTCGCCACGGGGGACGCCGATCCCCACACCCGTTCTGACGCTGGCGCAGCTCGAGGCGCGGCTGGAGGAGTTCGTCCTCGACAGATATCACCGTCGGATCCATGGCGAGACCGGCGTCACCCCACAGGCACGCTGGGAAGCGGGTGGTTTCCTGCCACGCCTGCCCGACTCACTCGAGCAGTTGGACTTGCTCCTGCTGACGGTCCGCACGCCACGGCGTATCCACCAGGATGGCATCCGCTTTCAGGGGTTGTGCTACCTCGACCTGACCCTCGCGGCCTACGTGGGCGAGTCGGTCACCATCCGCTACGACCCGCGCGACCTGGCCGAGATTCGCGTCTACCATCAGGACCGCTTCCTCTGTCGCGCGGTCTGCCAGGAGCTGGCCGGGCTGACCATCAGCCTCAAGGAGATCGTCCAGGCTCGTCGGGCACGCCAACGCCAGCTCCGTGAGGGGCTGGTGCAGCGCAGCGCCCTGGTCACGACGTTCCTGCCACCGCCCACGCTCCCGTCTCCGCCCGATCTACCACCGGCGCCAGAGGCGCCACCTCGGTTGAAGCGGTACTTCAATGAGTGAGCCATCCAGCGAGACGAAAGCACCGTCGTCAGCGACGGAGTTCCTGATCACCAAGGAGCATCGGCGGTTCGCCGAGTTCTGCGACGCCGTCAGACGGTACCGCTACATTGGTGTCTGCTACGGCCCACCAGGAGTCGGCAAGACACTCTCGGCCCGCCAGTACACCCGCTGGGATCTGCTCGAACCGGTGATCGCCAGGCGGCCCTACGTGATGGAGTCGCCGATCGTGCCTGAGGCGGCATCCTGCCGGAGCGCATTCTACACCGCCGGCGTGACGGCAACACCCAAGCAGCTCACCAAGCAGCTCGACACTCTGATCCTGCACTTCAGTTGGACGGTGGAGGAGGCCTTGCGGCCCGACGAGGATCTCTACCTCCACGACTGTCCCAACTGGGCTGGGTTGCTGATCGTCGACGAGGCCGATCGGTTGACCGTGCAGACGCTGGAGCAGCTCCGTGACTTCTACGACCGAAAGCGGATCGGCGGGTTGATCCTGATCGGCATGCCCGGTTTGGAGAAGCGACTCGCCCGCTACGCCCAGCTCTACTCGCGGGTCGGCTTCGTCCACCAGTTCCGGACGCTCAGCAGCGAGGAGATGCTCTTCATCCTCAAGCACCATTGGCAACGCCTGGGTTTGACGCTGACCCCCGACGACTTTACCGATGCCGAGGCGATCGCGGCGGTCATCCGCATCACCAACGGCAACTTCCGCCTGGTGCAGCGGCTGTTCAGTCAGATCGAGCGCCTGCTGCAGATCAACGAGCTGAAGACGATCACCAAGGAGGTTGTCGAGGCGGCTCGTGAGAACCTCGTGATCGGGCCAGCATAGACTGAGGGTGCCAGATACCGCCGAAGATTCAGGGCCACAAAGCGCTGAACTTTACACTTGCCAGCGTCCAGGCCGCGGTGTAGAATGGCGTTACCTAACGGATAGCAAGATAGCTTGATAGATAGCTAACCCTCAGTCGAAAACGGTGCCTCGTGCGGTCCTGGCCGATGGAGAGGTGCGGCGGGATACGAGGGCCGAGCGTCTGCGCTCGCCATCCCTATCAGAGCACGGATGGCCGGGTTGCCGTACGCCCAGCGCGCCAGATCGTCGCCGACCGCTGGCGCGGCGGGCGCGCTCACGGGAGCAGCCATGGACGAGGTACGCCGGGCCGTCAGGGAGTACATCCTCGAAGCGTTCCTGCCGGGGGAACGCCCGGACGAACTGACCGACACGACTCCGCTCGTCACCGGCGGCATTCTCGACTCGCTCGCCTCGCTGCGGCTAGTGGCGTTCCTCGAGGAAACCTACGGGATCGAGGTACAGGCGCACGAGGCGAACGTCGACAATCTCGACAGCGTCGCCGATATCGCGAACCTCGTGTGCTCCAAGCAAACGGAGCGATGATGGGTGCGCATCCGGCGTTGCTCGCGCGCTCCACCCTGGTCGACCTGCTGGCCGCTTCGGCGACGGCGCACTCCGAACGGGTGGCCGTCGAAGATCTGCACGGTGGGGCTGTCAGCTACGCCACGCTCGCCAAGTTGTCCGGCCGCCTCCGCGATCGCTTGCGGCATCTTGGCGTCAGGCCGGGCGACCGGGTCGGTCTCTGCCTCGGCAAGTCGATCGACGCCGTCGCCACGATTTTTGGCATCCTCGAGTGCGGTGCGGCGTATGTACCGGTCGATGCCTCCGCGCCGGCCGTCCGGAACGCGTACATCCTGGCCGACTGTTCGGTGACGGCACTCATCGTCGAGGAGCGGCTCGCGGACGGGCTACACGCCGAACTCGAACGAGCCGGCCAGACGCCCCGGCTCATCGTTCTCGAGCGCCTCGGCGGCGGGCGTGGGTTAGACGCGGCGCTCGCATGGCTCGATCGCGCCGATCCAGCGCCGAGGGCCGCGAGGGTAGTGCCGAGCCCCGACGACCTCGCCTACATCCTCTACACCTCTGGCTCGACCGGGCGCCCCAAGGGCGTCATGCTGTCCCACCGGAACGCCGTCAGCTTCGTAGACTGGTGCTCGGAGACGTTCGAGCCTCGCCCGGAGGATCGGTTCTCCTCGCACGCGCCGTTCCACTTCGACCTCTCGATTCTCGACCTCTACGTCCCGTTGAAGCACGGTGCGACGCTGGTGCTGTTCGACGAAGCCATCGGGAAGGAGCCGGTCGGGCTGGCCGAGGCGATCTCGGCGGCGCGGATCTCGGTCTGGTACTCGACACCGTCGATCCTGCGGGTGCTGGCACAGTACGGCAAGCTTGGACGGTATGCCTATCCAGCCCTGCGCGCGATCCTGTTCGCCGGCGAAGTGTTCCCGGTCCAGCACCTCCGGTTTCTCACGTCGCTCCTGCCAGCGCCACGCTACTACAACCTCTACGGTCCAACTGAGACGAACGTCTGCACCTTCGCCGAGGTTCCCGCCGTCATCCCCGACGCTCGGACGGTGCCGTTCCCGATTGGGGGAGCCTGCTCGCATTGCCTGACGCGGGTCGTCGACGAGCAGGGTCGGACGGTTGCTAACGGCGACGAGGGCGAGCTTGTCGTCAGCGGCCCGAGCGTCATGCGGGGGTACTGGAATCTACCCGAGCGCACCGCGCGGGCGTTCATCGTCGATCCGGACGGGCGACGCTGGTACCGCACGGGGGACATCGTCGCGGACGATGGAGACGGAGCCTACCGCTACGTCGGCCGACGTGACCGGATGGTGAAGCGGCGCGGCTATCGAATCGAACTGGGCGAGATCGAAGCGGGCCTCTACACCCATCCGGCGGTGAGGGAGGCGGCAGTCGTCGCGCTGCCCGACGACGAGGGCGGCGTGAAGATCCGAGCGTTCCTCGCCTGCCGGGACGGTGCCCACCCATCGACCATCGAGTTGAAGCGCTTCTGTGCGGAGCACCTCCCACGGTACATGGTGCCCGATCAGTTCTCATTCCTGGAGCAGCTTCCACGCACGTCGACCGACAAGACGGACTACCAGCGCCTAAAGGCTCTGGCTTGACGGCTCGGGGCCATGAGCTCGACCCCGTGGGATTGAGTCGGCCGTTGGGAACTGACACGCTGGGACTCGGGATCTGGCTGAGGAACCTGGCCCGAGTGTCCTGGCCTGATGGATCTGGCACGAAGGAGCCGGTCCGATGGACTTCTCGCTGACGGCGGACCAGCAGGCGTTGCGCCGAGAGATCATCCGCTTTGCCCAGGCCGAGCTCAACGAGGGTGTCGTCGCCCGGGACCGCGAGCAGACGTTCTCCCACGACCTGTGGGCAAAATGCGGCGCGATGGGCTTGCAGGGGCTGCCCGTCTCGGAGGAGTATGGCGGCAGTGGCCTGGACCCGCTGTCGTGTGCCATCGCCCTCGACGCGTTCGGCTACGGCTGCCACGACGGCGGGCTGGTCTTCTCGGTCTGCGCGCACCTGCTGTCGTGCGTGGTCCCGATCTGGACGTACGGAACCGAGGAGCAGAAGCGCCGCTACTTGCCACGGCTCTGCAACGGCTCGTCGATCGGCGTGCACGCCATGACCGAGCCAGCGACCGGCTCGGATGCCTTCGCGCTCCGCACCAGAGCGGAACGGGATGGCGATGGCTTCCGTCTTCATGGCTCGAAGACGTTCATCTCGAACGGCCCCGTCGCCGACGTCGCGATCGTGTTCGCCCTGACGGACCCCGCGAAGGGGTATTTCGGCGGTGTGACGGCGTTCCTCGTGGACGCGGGGACGCCCGGCTTCGGCATCGGCGGCACGATCGAGAAGATGGGCCTGCGAACCTCGCCGTTCGGCGAACTGTCCTTCGAGGGCGTGTACGTCCCGACCGAGGCGGTGTTGGGCGGTGTGGGCGGCGGCTCGGCAGTGTTCAACCATGCGATGGACTGGGAGCGCATCTGCCTGTTCGCGAGTCACCTCGGCGTGACTCAGCGGCTGCTCGAACGATCCATCACGTACGCACGCACCCGTACCCAGTTCGGCCAGCCGATCGGCAAGTTCCAGGCAGTCTCCCACAAGATCGCGGACATGGCCGTCGCGCTCGAAGCGGCCCGGCTGTTGACCTACCGTGCGGCCTGGCGGCTCGAACACCGCCGCACAGCCGCGCTGGACGCTGCGATGGCGAAGCTCTTCGTCAGCGAGACGCTGGTACGGGCCGCACTCGATGCGGTGCAGGTACACGGTGGCTACGGCTACGCCGTCGAGCTCGAGCTCGAGCGGAGCGTGCGGGATGCGGTGGGCAGCACGCTCTACTCTGGGACGTCCGAGATGCAGCGGAACATCATCGCCCGCTGGCTGGGCCTGTAGCCGGGCGGCGAGTAGCCGCGGGGCGAGCGAATAGCCGCGAGGTGGGCGAATTGCCGCGGGGTGGAGACCGTCGGATCGGCGGGCGTGAAGGCTGGTGTGGAGACCAGCATGCGAGCGGGCGATCTTCCGGCTCCAGATCGCGTCTCCAACAGAGGAGCAGCATCAATGGCGATGGGCGGCGTGTCCGATCCAACCGGCCTGGACGACAGCGCGCTCGCGCGCGTGGGGCCGCCCCGCTCGTGGGTCGTCGCCTCGCGGCTGGGGCAAGCGCGCTGGATGGAGCTTGCCAGGTTCGCGGTGGTGACGATACAGCTTGGGATCCTGGCGCTCGTGATCTACCAGTTTCGGATCGAGAACCGCGCCTTCTCCCGCGACCTGATGCTCATCGTGCTCGGCGGGTTCGTCGTCCACCACCTGCTGCCGCGCCAGTATCGGCTGCCGTTCTTCTTCCTTCTCTCCTTGCTCGCCATTGGGGTCGTCTTTGGCGCGTTGGATGGCGCCTGGACGATCGGGCTCGGGCTAGCACTGATCGGCATCTGCCACCTGCCGCTCGCGTTTCGCTGGCGTATCGCTCTGATGGCTGTCACCGGCCTCACGCTTGCGGTCATGCGGGCTGGCCTCCTGGCCGCGCCCTGGTCGACCGCCATCTGGCCGGTCGTTGGCTCGATGTTCATGTTCCGCTTGATCGTCTACCTGTACGATCTGCGGCACGAGAAGGGGCCGTCAAACCCGTGGCGCACGCTGTCGTACTTCTTCCTGCTCCCGAACGTCTGCTTCCCGCTCTTTCCCGTCGTCGACTACGGCACCTTCAAACGGAGCTACTACAGCGACGATGAGATTGCGATCTATCAACGCGGGCTCCAATGGATCTTGCGCGGCGTCATCCAGTTGTTGCTCTACCGCCTGATCGACGCCTACATGCTGTCGCCCGACGACATCGCCAGCCCGATCGACCTGGCCGTCTTCTTTGTCTCGACGTTCCTGCTGTATCTACGCGTCTCGGGGCAGTTCCACGTCATCATCGGGCTGCTGCACCTGTTCGGCTTCAGGCTACCGGAAACGCACAACCTGTACGTTCTCTCGTCGAGCTTCAGCGACTTCTGGCGACGAATCAACATCTATTGGAAAGACTTCGTGATGAAGCTCTTCTTCAATCCGACGTACTTTGCGATGCGCAAGCGCGGCACCAGAACGACGCTCACCATCTCCGTGCTGGTGACCTTCTTCGCCACCTGGTTGCTCCACTCCTACCAGTGGTTCTGGTTGCGCGGCTCGCTGCTCCTTTCCTGGCCCGACGTGCTGTTCTGGTCGATTCTGGCCGCCCTGCTCATCGCGAACACCCTCTACGAGCACGCGCATGGCCGGACCCGGACGCTCGGGCGTCCAACCCTGTCGTTGCAGGCCGTCGTTCGCCGAGCGCTCCAGACCGCCGCGACGTTCGCGAGCGTCTGCATACTGTGGTCGCTGTGGGGCAGCACCTCGGTGACGGAGTGGCTGCTGCTCTGGACGTACGCTGACCCAACCTGGGAGAGCGTCGCGCGTCTGCTGCTCGCGGTGCTGGCAGGCATCATCGTCTTCGGCGCGCTCGGCGCCTGGGCGATGTGGCGTGGCACGACCGAGGCGAGCCGCCCGCGGCCCACGTTTCAGCGGGCGGCGCTCATGACGGGCGCCCCGGCGTTCGCTCTCCTGGCAGCCGGCTACCCGGCCGTGACGGCGCAACTCGTACCGACCGTGCAGGAGATGATGGCGGTTGCCCAGGCCGCCGATCTGAATCGGCGGGACGCTGCCCTGCTCCAGCGCGGCTACTACGAGGATCTTGTCGGGGTGAAGAGCTTCAACTCTCGACTGTGGGACGTGTACATGAGACGGCCGTCAGACTGGCCGGCGTTCTACAACACCGAAGCGGCGCACCTGACCGGCGACTTCCGGAAATACGAGGTCCGCCCATCGGTATCCTTGATCTACCATAACGCTCCGCTGCACACGAACCGGTGGGGCATGCGGGACCAGGAGTACGCGCAGCACAAACCGGCCGGCACCTATCGCATCGCACTGCTTGGATCGTCCCAGGTGATGGGCTCCGGCGTGGCCAACGACGAGACGTTCGAGTCGATCCTCGAGGCCCGCCTGAATGCCGAATTGGGCGGCGCACAGCGCTATGAGATCCTGAACTTCGCCGTGCCCGGCTGGGATCCGCTCCAGCAGGTCGCGATCCTCGACCGCGTCTTCTCGTTCGAGCCTGACGCGATCTACTTCGTCGGACATCGCGCCGACCTCCGGTCGTCGGTCCAGCACCTTGCAGAGGCGGTCCGCGATCGGGTCGACATCCCCTACGACGATCTGATCCAGATCGCACGCGACGCGCAAATCAACGCGAGCACGCTGAGCGTGGTGGCCGAGAAGCGCCTCAAGCCGTTCGGCTTCGACGTCCAGACCTGGGCGTACCGGCGTGTGGCCGAGGAGAGCCAGGCGCGGAACGTCGAGCCCGTGTACGTCTTGCTGGCGACGCTGGAAGACAGCAAGCCAGCGGGAGACGATGCGCAACTGCTCACCCTGGCGCGCGAAGCCGGCTTCGGTGAGGTGCTCGACCTCTCCGCTGTCTACGTCGGCCAGGACGTCTCGGCGTTGAAGGTAGCTGATTGGGACTGGCATCCGAACGCCAGCGGGCATCGGCTCATCGCCGCGCGCCTCTACGAGGTGGCGACGGTGGCCGGGCTCCTGCCCAGCTCTTCAGCGCAGGGGGCCAGCAAGTAACCCTCACGCCCCTTACCTCCGGGAGCCCTCCTCAGCCCGGTCCCTCTACTGCGTGCGGGAGAGGGGCCGGGCTGAGGGGTGTCAGCGGAGGATGGCGGCCTGACGTAGCCCGCTCAGCAGGACGTCTTCGAGCGGCTCGCCGGTCGAGATGCGCACGTACCGGGCGCCGCGCTGGCGACAGAACGACCCCACGTCGTCGCACCAGCGCTCCAGCCGCTCGCGGTAGCGGGCGACGTTACGAGTCGAGAGCGTCACCTCGACGATCTCGCCGGTCTCGGCGTCCACGAGCTCAGCATCTCCGCCCACGACCGGTTCGAGCTCGCCGGGGCTCAGCACCTGGAGTACCACGACGTCGAGGCCGGCCCGCGAAAGTGCGTCCAGCCCGTCCTGGTAACCGTCCGGCGCGAGCAAGTCGGAGATCACGATCGCTTGCCCGCCAGTTCGCCGGTCGACGCGGTAGCCTGCCAACACCTCGTTGAAGCCAAGTCGTCCGGCTGGCTCGACCTGCCCGAGGAAGGCCAGGAGCGACCCGAAGCGACCCCGTCCACCCGTCTGCGGGAAGACGCGCGGTGTCTCGCCCAGGATGGTGACGGCGAGGCGGTCGAAGCGTGCGAGCGCCACGTATCCGAGCGCCGCAGCCAGCCGGCAGGCGTAGCGCAGCTTCGGGGGATCGCCCCAGGCCATCGACTGGCTGGCGTCGAGCAGGATGTGGACGGGAAGCTGCTCCCGCGCCTCGGTCAGCTTGACGTAGAGGTGGCCGAGGCGGCCATAGGCGTTCCAGTCGACACGGCGGAAGTCATCACCGGGGGTGTAGGGGCGGTGGTCTGCAAAGTCGAGCGACGACGCCCGCGCGCTACTGCGGTGCTCGCCGCCCAGCCCGCCGGCAACTGGCCGCCGAGGGGCCAGCGTCAGGCGCTCCAGGCGACGAAGCAGCCCCTCGTCGAGCAGCGGCCCAGCAAGCGCGGCATCGGAGTGGGGCTGCTCGCGCCCGGCTCGCTTCCGTCCGGCCCAGGAGAGGAGTTTCATCGCGCTGCGCCGCGCTGTGTCCTCATCCCTTTGCCTCTTCCTTGACGGACTGGAGGATCGAGCGGATGACGGTATCCGGGGTGATCGACTTCGCCTCGGCCTCGAAGTTCAGGATCACGCGATGGCGTAGGGCTGGCGGCGAGACACGCCGCACGTCCTCGAAGGACACGTTGAGCCGGCCATTCAGCAACGCGAAGATCTTCGCCGCCAGGACGATCGCCTGAGCGGCGCGCGGGCTGGCGCCGTAGCGCACGAAGCGCGTCGTCGGCTCAGGGGCGTCCCCGTTCTCGGGATGGGTCGCCAGCACGAGCCGAACGGCATAGTCCACGACATGACTGGCAATCGGCACCTGCCGCACAAGCGCCTGCATCGCCTGGAGCGTTCGGGCATCCGCTACCCGCTGTACCTGCTCGATGTGCCCGGCCGTCGTCCGGCGGACGATCTCATTGAGTTGCTCGCGGGAAGGGTACGTGACGTTTAGCTTGAAGAAGAAGCGGTCGAGCTCAGCCTCGGGGAGCGGATATGTCCCCTCCATCTCGATCGGGTTCTGAGTCGCCAGGACGAAGAACGGGCGCGGCAAGCGGTGAGCGGTCGTCGCGACGGTGACGGTCTGCTCCTGCATCGCTTCGAGGAGTGCGGCCTGCGTCTTCGGAGTCGCCCGGTTGATCTCGTCGGCCAGCACAAGGTTGGCGAAGATCGGCCCCGGCTGAAAGCTCATCTGGCGGTTGCCGGATGCGTCCTCGAGCAGGACGTTCGTGCCTGAGACGTCGGCGGGCATCAGGTCAGGGGTAAACTGAATCCGGCTGTAGTGCAGGTGGAGGGCGTCGGCCAGCGTCCGGACCAGCATGGTCTTGCCCAGGCCAGGCACCCCTTCTAGCAGGACGTGGCCGCCGGCGAGCAGTGCAATCACCGCGCCCCGCACGACGGTATCCTGCCCGACGATGACCCGTCCGATCTCTTGCTCGATGGCTCGGGCTGTCTCGCGCAGATCGGCGACCTCGCGCGGCGCCTCGCTTACCGACATCCTCTCACTCCCGTCATAGCCACTGGCTTGCCCTCAGTCGTGGTAGTGGTCAAATCAACTACCTGGTCGACCCAGCCTGGATGTTTCACCACCCAGCGCCTCCCTCTCCCAGAGAGGGAGGCCAGGATGGCCGCTCCTCCTCTTGAAGGAGCCTGATCATCTGGCTCGTCTGCCTCGGTCGTGTCGTGCGCGTGTGCCGTAAGTGCACGTGGTCACTGGCCGCCGCGATCGTTGCCGCTCACCGCGCCTCTCCTCACCACTTGCCACTCACCACTTGCCACTCACCACTCACCGCACCGTATGCGGCGTCGGCAGCGGGACGCGCGATGTGGGGAGCGGGCGGGGCGTCGGGAGCGGCGGTGGGACTGCGAAGCGCGGTGTCGGTAGGGGGATGCGCGTCGCCGTCGGGCGTGGCGCCGGCTGCGTCTGGCCGGGCTGGCGCGGCCCCGGGGGCGCCAGATTCGAGGGCTGCGCCGGATTCAGGGGCGGCGCCGGATTGACCGTTGGCCGGGGGTTGCTCGACGGCGGTCGGACCGGCTGGCCTGCCCCGCCAGGAACGGTTGCCCCACCGGGAACGGTGACTCCGCCCGGCTGACCGGTGCTCCCGGGCTGCCCGACTCCGCCTGACTGGCTCGGCGTGGTCGCTGGCACGGCCGGCGCGGACTGGTCCGCGCCGCTCGGCTGGCCCTGGTTGCCGAAGTAGTCCCGCACCACGTCGCGCCGGCTGCTCGGCACGAAGTTGCTCTCGGCCGCGGCGGCTGAGGTTACCTGTCCAGGGTCTCCCATGGCCGATGCAGGCGTGATGCCAGCCTGCTCATCCGGGCTTTCGTCCGGATTGTTCGGGTCGGCGTCACGCTGGCCGGACCGCCGGCCAGGCCTGACCTCCACCTCGACGGGCTTGCCCTGGGTCTCCAGGCGCTGTGGCGGCTCGTTCGGCTGGTTCTCGCCGGGCGGTCCGCCGGTCGAAGGTGCGCTGCCGACCCCGTCACCGCCGCTGGGCTGCTGGTTCGGTTGCCCCTGGCCCTGCTGGCCTGGCTGCTGACCTTGCCCCGGGCGGTTTGGCTGGCGGGAACCAGGCGGGTCGCGCCGCGCACTGGCCGGACTGTCGCCCTGGCCCTGAGCGCGCCGCTCTTGATTGAGTTGGTCCCAGGTCCGCGACAGATCCTGCTGCGGGATGACGTTCTGACCGCGTGCGGCGACCTGATTGGCCAGGTCGTTCATCGCCTGCTGGGCCGCCTCGTAGTTGCGGCCGGCCAGGGTGTCGGCAGCGCGGCGCTCGCGGGCGGCAAGGTCCGGCGTGGTGGCTGGGTCGCTGGCGGCCTGCCGCAGCGCCTGGGCAAGCTGGTTCTTCGCGTCCTGCGACAACTGGTCTGACTCGTTGCCGAGGTTGGCGATCTCGCGAGCCGCCTGCTGATAATCTCCCCGCTCGATTGCCTCGGCGGCCGGCCGCCCAGCCGCGACCTGATCGAGCGCCTGACCGAGCCGGTCGAGCGACTGCTGGTCCGTGCGTGACTGTTGGGTCTGCCGGCTCAACTCGGCTTCGGCCTGCCCGAGCCGGCGAGCCGCCTCGTTCGGATCGAGCGCGCCGGATTCGCGGCCGCGCCGGATGTCGTCGATCGCTCGGCTGACGGCACCGGTCCGTCCGCCCTGGCCGGTGCCCGTTCCGTTGCCCTCGTTGGCGCCAGGTTTCTGGCTCGGGGCGCCGGCCGCGTCGTTTCGGACTGCTGCACCGGGCGATGGGCTGGCCGAAGGCTGCACCCCGTCGTTCTGGCGCGTCGGTAAGGGCAATTCGACGGCGTTCGGCCGTTGCCCAACGAGGAGCCGGCCTTCCGGCCCGGTCAGTAGCAGTGCGGCAGCCGCCAGGAACCCGAGGATCGCCGCAAGTCCAAGGTCGCGTCCCAGTCGCGCGGCGCTCCGCCAGTTCGCCCCGGCCCAGGCAGCCGCCTCCGTTGCCACGGATACCTGCTCCAGCGGCACGAGGCCGTCGTCGCCCTCGGCCACAACTTCGACGGCCGTTGCCAGTTGCTCGCTCAGAGCAAGACGGCGGTCGACAGTCCGGGCGGTCTCGCTTGCGGACGGGTAGCGGAACAGCACGGCAAGCAGGCCGAGCAGCACGGGCACGAGTAGCGGGATGGCGTACCAGAGCGGCGGTACGGGATAGGAGCGCATCCACGCACCCACCGCGAGCAGGAGCGTCAGCCCAAACCCGATCGCCAGCGCCCGCGTCACGATCGAGCCAGCGCGCTCGAGCCAGAGCCGCTGACGCAATGCGCCGAGCCCCTCGCTGAAGCGTGCCGCCACGTCGGCGGCGCTTGTCATTCTCGGCGGTGTTACAGCACTCACAGCGACCAGTCCCGTTCGAGTGTGGTGACGCGCGTCGTCGGCAATGATGGGCCGCGGCGACGGCGGATCGCCCAGCCGAGTGTCAGCGCGCTGACAGTCGCTGCCCCGCCGAGCGCGCCGAGCCCCAGCCGTGTCCGCAAGTTGCCGGCCTCGACGATAACTCGCTGGGCCTCGTCGAGCCGCTCGGCGTCTCCAAGCTCGGCGAAGGTCGCGCCGGCTGCGTAGGCCAATGCCTCGGCCTCCTGAAAATGCCAGCCGTCGAGCGCGTGGTGAGCGTCGGCCAACCGCGCCGTTGCAGTACGGCCGGCGTGAGCCTGCCCGCCCAGATATCCAGCCAGCGCGCGCCAACGGTCATCGCCAATCTGAATCCAGCGCTCCTCAGCCTGTTGGAACAGCGCCTCGGCCCGCTCGTACTCGAATCCGCCGAATGCGGCTGCCGCCTCGTTCGAGAGCATTGTCCCCTCGATCCCGAGCGACGCCCGCTGTGCCTCGATGCGCGCCCGCTCCGCGCGGTCGGTCCGGCCGAGACTGAGAAAGAGCCGCTCCACCCTGGCGTAGCTCTCCTGCGCCTCAGTGTAGGCTCCGTCCGCTACCTGCTGGCGCGGGCCGGCCAGATCCCAGAGGTCGAGGTCGTTGCGCTGCCAGCCACCATCCAGGAAGGCCGGCAGCCCCCCACGCCACTCTTCGTCTAGCTCGGCCAGCGAGTGGCTGTAGACGGCCTGGACCGCCGCTTCGAAGTCTGGCTGTTCCCGGAGTGCCGACACCAGCCACACCAGCGAGCCGAAGCCGTAGCGTTCGGAGAGGACGCCGACGACCGCGTAGCTCTCCGGGTACGCCAACCTGGCCCGCGCCAGGAACGAGCGCTGTTGGTTCAGGTCGGCAAGGCTGAGCAACTGGCCGGCGTCCAGACCCTTTCGCAGCGCCTGCATCATCGTCGGGCGCTGCTCTGGATCGCGCTCGACGTACTGAGCCAGCCCCTCTTGCAGTCCGATCGGGAGCGCCTGCTCGGACATCTCGGCCAGGACGATGTGGGCTAATTCGTGGCGCACTGAGGCGCGCTTGAGCCCCTCACTTCGGTCACGTAAGCGGCCGGTCGCCAGCCCGATCTCGCCGCTAGCCGGACGGGCGTGGCCAAGGATCGCCTCCTCGCCGCCCGCGACGGGATTCGCGGCGGCGTAGGCCGCGTCGTCAGCGTACAGGTTGACGACGATACCCTGGCGCGGCGGCACCCCGAAGATGTCGCAGATCTCGACGTAGGCAGCCTCGGCGACGTCGGCATACCAGTTGAGCTCGGGGCCGGCGCCGCCGCTCGACCGGACCGTGAGATGGCCGGTGACGTGCTCCGCCCAGGCCGGCTCAGCGGCGCTAACCCTGGTAGCCGAGCTACCGAAGATCGCGCAGGAGACGACGAGGAGCGCCAGCAGCCGGGCCAACATCGACATACGGGGCAATCTCGATCCGGTAGTGTACCAGCCGTCCCATGCCCGGGCGACAGAAAGCGCGCTCGCGCCGGCCGTGCCGGTCACGCTGTAGACACCGACACGATCCTCGGCTATCCTCAGCCCGGCGCTCGGGCACGCTGCGTTGAAGCGCCAGTCGTCACGCGGGGGATGGGCATGCAGAACGACCCGGCCACACGAGTGAGCGCGCCGGCCGTCGGATTGATCGTGACCGGCGCGCTGGGGGCCGTGACCAGTCTAGGTCTCGCGGTCGTCGCGGCTGTCGGCGGCGTCGCGGCATTCGTTGGCAGCGCAGCAGCCGAGACCTTCCCAGTTGAGGCGCTGCCCGGCGTCGCGGCCTTTGGGATAGTGGTCCTGATCGGGCTCGTGGCCTCGCTGTTCACGGTCTATGCTGGCTTCCAGATGCGCTCGCTACGCGGCTGGGGTATGTCGCTCGCCGGCGCGATCGTGGCAGCAGTCCCCTGCCTGAGCCCATGTTGCATCCTGGGCCTGCCCATCGGCATCTGGGCAATCCTGGTGCTGATCGACGAGCCGGTCAAGCAGGCATTCGCTGACCGGCCATAACGAGCGGCGAGTGGTGAGTACCCAGTCGTCAGGAGTGCCAGCCGGTGAGCCTGGCACTCGTGCTGCTGCCTACCAAGAACCGATCGCCGACACCTGACCGCTGAGAACTGATGGCTCGGATCGAGAGTGGCCGCTACCGTTCGCCGGACTCGCCTTGTGCCGCCATGGCCGCGCTGGCGTCGATGCGGTAGGCCCGGTAGCTGGGGCGCTCCCGACTGTTCCCGGTGCGACCGTCGAGCGGGGTGAGCGTCAGCGTCTGGTCGAGTCGGTCGGCCGTGTCACGCTGGAGGATCGCCAGTCGGCCGTGGAGATCGGCTGGCTTCAACGTAACCTCCAGTGAGTCGGTCTTCACGCCTTCGACGGCGAGCAGCCAGTCGAAGTTCGTGCCGGCGTTCCCACCGCCGGCGCTCTTGACCAGCCGAAGGCGCGGATCGAGCAGGACCGGCTGGGCGCCGTGCCAGGATGCTTCGACCTGGGCGAGAGTGCGGAAGTAGCGGGCGTTGCTGAACCCGTCCTCCTGGCTCTCCTCATAGAACCGAGCGAGCTCCTGTAACGGGTGGGTGACGACGACACCGAGAATCGTCGCCACGGCGGCGAGCGCGAGCCCCCGCGAGACGAGCATCCCCGCCGGCACGGCCGATCCCGCCGATCTGGTGCTGCTTCCCATAGCCACCTTACTGGCTACTGGCAGCGACGCCGTCAACGCGGTGGTCTCCAATGAGGTCGTCGACGCGCTGGGTGTGTGTGCGGACCCATCACACTGCGTCTGCCGGCCAGCCAGAACGGCGTTGACCTGTCTCGCTGGACTGGGGCGACGGCTCGGCGGCGCTATGAGCCTGACCAGGGCGCCGAACACGAGCCCGACTGCGACGAAGAGGACTGGGACCAGCGGCATCAGGTACCGACCGTCCATAATCGGGCGATACTTGCCGCTGAACGATGGTGGTAGCAGCATCGCGACAGCGATTCCCCCCACCAGCCACCAGTGTCCCCGCCGCGCCGCGACGGCCAACCCCGCGAGTGCCAGCCCGACGTATCCGACGACCCAGGGATCGAGCAGGTAGTCGTCGCGCGTCTCGCGCTCGGCGATGGCGCCGCTCGTCATGCGCGTCACGGACAGCAACAGTTGTTCGAGATTGTTGGCATAGACCCCGCGCGACGGGTCTTCCTCCCGATCGTCGTCGGCGTCGAGGTAGCGGGCTTGCTTACTCTCGATGTCCCCGACGACCTCGAAGCGGCTGGTCACGTGGTACACCAGAAGCGTGCTATATCCGAGCACCACCAGTGCGACGGCAACGGCAGGCCAGCGCGTCCGCAGCCAGGCAGGGCGGGCGAGGATCGCAGTGAGAGCCGCCCCGATCAACAGCGGCGCGGCGGTCGGGTGCGTCTGGAGGGTGAGGCCGGCAAGCAGGCCGGCGAGGGCGAGTAGCCGGCCGCCGGCGCTTGCCTGGCGGATGGAGCGGGCGTCGGCGCTCTGTGGTCGACGTGCGAGCCGGACCGCCCGCGCCAGCAGCCAGAGCGTCGTGGTGGCTACGAGCGGCGTCAGCGAGTGTGAGAGTGGGACGTGGCTGGTGATGACGGTGTGAGCGCCTGACGTGGCGAGCAGCGCCGCCGCGACGAGGCCCGTGAGCCGCCCCCCTGCCTCGCGTCCGAGCAAGTACGTCGGCACGATCGTCAGCGTCCCCAGCGCCCACGCTACCAGCATCGTCACCTGGACGCTCGGTCCGACCACGGCGTAGACGGCGGCGAGTAGCCAGACAAACGGCGCACCCAGGTACGGCGCGGCATCGGTGAGATAGAAGGCGCGGCCCGCCGCGACGTCGAGCGCGCGCAAGACGGTCTGTCCGACCGATGGGAACTGCGGCGAGAGGAGCAGGTACGGCCAGCGGACTGCGCCGGCCAGCAGCAGCATCGATCCCACCAGGAGGAGATCGAGCCACACACCGGCCGTGGCGAGCGCTCCAACCTGCGGCAGCGCAGGGCGGACCAGGACACGGGGCGAGAAGGCGACGGCCATGAGGAGTGGCTCCGAGCGATTCACGTCCCGGCGCAGTGCGCGTCGGGCGGGCGCATGCTCCACGCGCAACGGGGGCTCGTTTTCGCGCACAAATCGGCGCGAGCCTCGCACCACTCAGACGACGACAGACACGTGCGAGGGACAGAGCGCGTTACCGTGGGCGCCTCGGGGGCCAGGGCGCGAGGAAGTGGAGCATATGCCGGCCCTCGGGGGCAAACATTGTCGTCGGTCTGGCGACCAGGTATGCCGCGCGATCTGGGCTGAGTGCGTGCATCTCGAGCGCTGAAGCCGCCGTTCTGTCGCTCTGACGCCCCCGTTCCGGGCGCCAAGACGCTATCGTGCTGCTTCTCTGGTTGAAACTGGCGTAATGACGAAGGCTGGCTGGGCTGGGCACGCTCACGCCCAGCCCAGCCAGTCGGGCTGCCTCACCTCGCCGGCGGCCGTGTCGCCGGCGCCTCCTGGGCGCGTGATAGGCGTTGCTGTAATGCACCTGTGCTGAGCCACAACTCGATGGGCCAGCCCTTCTCGCGGAGATACTGCACGCCCTGCCAGCCGTGGGGGTGGTACACCGCCGCCAGCCCCACAAGGTAATAGTGCAGGAAGCGCACACCCCAGGTGCGCGGGAGGGGCACGACCTCGAAGCGCAGGCGGCGGCCCGCGGCAGCCAGGTACGTCACGCCGTGTAGCGCGACAGCGCCGCCAAGTTCCCCGTCTCGCGACAGTCGGGCCAACTCATCAAGGTCGTCGCCCGCGTAGCGAACGGCCGACCATGGCGGCCACTCCTGCGACGTCGAGCGGCGCAAGAGCGCACGGTTGTCGAAGTGCAGCATTACAATCGGATCGCCCCGCTGCACGACCGTTCCATCGCGGAGCGTCCTTGGCTCACCGTCGTAGGCCGCCACGCTGTAGAGCAGGATCGAATCGGGCTGGACGTGCTGCTGCCCGGCCCTCCAGATCGCAAACCGCTCCCAGATGAGCCAGAAGTAGAGGACGCCGACCGCACAGCCCCCACCCGCGCTGCCCAGGCGGGCCGCCAGCCAGGGGAGATTCGTCATCCAGCGCCGACCCCGCTCGACGTCAAGCGCATCACGAAACGCCGCCGGGATAGCTCGCAGGCTTGGCGTCGCGATGGCCCTCGTGACCGTCGAGGCGACCCACCCGATGCCACTCGGGCGGGTCATCGGCATAGCGTGTGGTCTGGTGTTCCGGCGAGCTTTCACCTCAGGCGTTGTGCTCGTCGTGCTGCCGCTCTTCGCAACGGCCAGAAGCAGGGATATCCTGGCGAGCGCCAGCATGGCCGACACGGTGCTAGTCAGTACTGCCAGCGGCGCCCGACGCCCGCGTGCGCGAGCGCCCAGCGAGCGAATGTGGTCACGATGGCGAGGTGGAACGGCCGGCCCCGCAGCCGGCGCGGCGACGTCCCGATCGAGCTTTCGGCCAGGTGGCAGACCGGTAGCCTCGCTCGCTGAAGCCGCCCCAGGAACTCGCTGTCTTCGGCCAGCCGCAACCGCTCGTCGAAGCCCCCGAAGCGCTCGAAGAGTGCACGCGAACAGTAGAACATCTGGGCGCGGACGCCGAACCATCGCTTGCCCACCTCCATCAGCGCGAAGAACCCCCGCTCTAGCCAGTCGCCCGAGTCGGCCAGAACGGCGATGCTGCCCGCCGGATAGCCGCGTCGGGCCCGCTCCACGAGCTGCGCCACGAGATCCGGCCTGAGGCGCGAGTCGGCATCGAGGAAGACGAGCCACTCGCCCCGGGCGACGCTCGCACCTCGATTCTTGGTCCGCGCGAGGCCCGGCACCGGCTCCGTGACCAGCCGGACCGCCAGCCAGGGCGTCTCGGCCGCGAACTCCCGAACGAGCTCGGCCGTCCTGTCGGACGAGCCGTTGTCGACGACGATCGCTTCAAGCTGGCCAGCCGGCCAGGACTGCGCGACCACGGACGCAAGTGCGCCGCACACATACGCTTCCTCGTTACGGGCCGGAATCACCACGCTGACGTCAGGGTGACCTCTGAGGTCAGCGTGGCAGTCTCGCTCACGCGTCGAGGAGGCGGGCGAAGGTGGTCGGGCGTCGATGGCGGACAAGGGAGCGTATCGCCTCCACGGCGTGTCGATACTCACGGGACTCTCGCACCCCCTGGGGGTGCAGGAAGACTTTCACGACCGGCCAGCGTGCGGCAAGGGCCACCTGGGCCGTACCACCCAGCCGGATCAGCCGCTCATGCCACGGTCCGGCGCCCATGTAGCCGGTCCAGGGTAGCCAGCGCCGACGACCGGTCGTCAGATCGTCGAGCGCGTTCATCCCGACGTAGTAGTGGAATCCGAGCGAGCGGAGGACCGCGTAGATGGCCCGCGGTGCGAGCCAGGCCGGCGCGCAGAAACCGCGCGGTTCCAGACCGAGCGCTCGCAACTCCTGTCGGCCGGCCTCGATCCGTCCGGCCATCTGGGTGTGGTCCACGCTCATCAACTCGGCTGCATCGCCGGCGAACAGGCGGGCGCGCAGTCGCGCCAGCCTCGAGCCACGGTACGGCCCGATAGCCCGATGCGTGTAGCCGTGCAGCACGATCTCCGAGCCGGCCGCCACCTCGTCTTGAAGCAGCCGTACGAGCGCCGGCGAGCCCCGGAGGGGTGCGACACCGTTCTCGTTGGGCACTACCTTTAAGACCCTGGGCCGTGCGCCGACGCCGTCGAGTGCGCGGAGCAGCAGGCGCGTCTCCTCGAGATAGGTCGGACTGACGTCGTGAACCGATGCGACGAGCCAGCGATGCGCCGGCTCGTGCCGCTCGGTGCTGAGGGCAGTGGCACTGAGGGCAGCGGCACTGAGCGGCGAACGCGGGCCGGCCGTACGTGCCGTCGTGTCAGCATTGTCCTCGCCTCGCCAGTTGCCCCGCCCGTGCGCACCACGCACGATCGAATCGAGCTCTCCGGGTTCGAACCCAGTGCCTCCGGATCCTGGCCCAGTGAGAGCGTGTGAGTTCGTCACGTTGGGGCACCTCGGTGGGCGGGATCATCGCGCGTGGCCCGGTTTCGCCCCGGGCATTGCGCGCAAGCGTGACGAGCAGCAGCACGATTCGCGCCATGTAGGCCAGTTTTCCGCTCCATCACCCTTCCGGAGCGGAAAATCGGCCCGATGCCTAGTCTTCTGCCCGGACTTGCACAGTAAGTGCATCCCCAAATGGCCACCGGTGGCACGCGTCCTGCTGCCCGCCGCGCACTGTCACTTCGATTCCGTCTTCCTTGTCCCCTACCGAGAAGGCGGGGTGGTCGACAGGTGGATCGCGGGTGTCGGGCCGCTGACGGATGCGTGGTTTTGCCACCGTACGTCGTGGCCCTTTGGAACGGCATGGCCGACAGGAGATTGAAGATGAGTGTGCGGAGGTTGCCCGGCGCGTACCCGACCGAGAATGGGAAGGCAGCGCACGTCGCGAACGGCAAAGCCCGGTCCGCGCCGAATGGCACGACCGTCGCCAGAAAGGCGGAGCACATCCGGATCAACGTCGAAGAGGACGTTGCGGCCAAGGGCGTCGCCTCAGGCTTCAACGACTTCCAGTTCGTCCATCACGCCCTGCCCGATATCGACTATGCCGACGTCAACCCGTCAACCGAGATGTTCGGGCGGCGGCTCGGGGCCCCGATCCTCATCTCTTGTATGACCGGCGGGACCGAAGAGGCCGAGCAGCTCAACCTTGCCCTCGCCCGTGTGGCTCAGGCCTTCTCCCTGCCGATGGGCCTCGGTTCTGGCCGGGTGCTGCTCGAACATCCGGAGGCGCTGCCGAGTTTCGGCGTCCGGCGGGTCGCCCCAGACGTCTTGCTCTTTGCGAACATCGGAGCGGTCCAGCTCAATCGTGGCGTCAGCGTCGACGACTGCCGGCGGATCGTCGACCGGATCGGCGCGGATGCGCTCGTCCTCCACCTCAATCCGCTCCAGGAAGCACTCCAGCCTGAGGGGGATACCTGCTTTCGCGGCCTGCTCGACCGCATCGCTGCCCTCTGCCAGGGGCTTGACGTACCCGTTGTAGTGAAGGAGGTCGGCTGGGGGATCGCGCCGGACGTGGTCCGGATGCTCGTTGAGGCGGGCGTTGCCGCTGTCGACGTGGCCGGGGCAGGCGGCACCTCGTGGAGCGAAGTGGAGCGCCACCGGATGCCGGCCGACTGGCGGGCGCACGTGGCCGCTGCCTTCGCCGGCTGGGGCATGCCGACGGCCGACGCGCTGCGCGCCGCGCATCGGGTCATTGGGCCTGCCCGGCTCATCGCGAGCGGCGGCATCCACGACGGGATCGACGTGGCAAAGGCGCTGGCGCTGGGGGCAGATCTGGTGGGTCTGGCCGGCCCCTTCCTGCGCTCGGCTGCGCGGGGGGAGGCGGCCGAGCTCGCCCAAGAACTGATCGAGACGCTCCGGATCGCCATGTTCTGCGTCGGCGCCGCCACCGTCGACGACCTGCGCCAGACGAATCGGCTCGTTCAGCGCAGCCAGGGACGACGCGCCTATCGTGAGCCGATCTCGTACGCCACCAGCGGCGGCAACCAGTTCATCGACATCACTGAGGACGTGGCGGCCGTCATCGCGCGCTCTGGCGTCCAGAACGGGCTGGTACACGTCTACTCTCACCACACGACGGCAGCGATTCGGATCAACGAGAACGAGCCGCTCCTGCTCGGCGACTTCCGACGCCTGCTCGACCGGCTGATCCCGGTCGGTGGGTACGACCATGACGACCTCGACCGCCGCGTTGGCGTCCCGCCGAACGAGCCGAAGAACGGCCACGCCCATAGCCGCCACCTCCTGCTCGCCAGCAGCGAGACGATCCCGGTGACGGACGGCCGGATGGAACTGGGCCGCTGGCAACGCCTCTTCTTGATCGAGCTGTGCTCGGCACGTCCTCGCGACCTGACCGTCCAGGTGATCGGAGAATGAAGCCAGCCGCTGGAACCGTCGGCGAATTGGAGCTTGCTGACGTCTACTGCCGCTACCTGACCCGGCGTCACTACGAAAACTTCTGGGTGACGTCCTGGCTCGCGCCGCCAGAGGCACGCCGCCACCTCGAGCGCATCTACGCCTTCTGCCGCCTCACCGACGATCTGGGCGACGAAAGCGGAGCGCTGGCCGAGCCCCGCCTCGCGCTCTGGCGGGAGGACGTCGAGCGCTGCTTCGCCGGGCCGACGCCGCCGGTCCATCCGGCCTTGCTGGCGCTCGGCGAGACGATCCGTGCCTTCGATCTTCCCAAACAACCCTTCCTCGACTTGATCGCCGCGAATCTTCAGGATCAGCGGGTCAGTCGCTACGACACCTGGGAGGAGCTTCGGCAGTACTGCCTGCTCTCGGCGGCGCCGGTCGGACGGCTGGTGCTGCGGGTCTTCGGGTTCGCGTCGCCAGCACGCGACGCGTACTCCGACGACGTCTGCATCGGGCTGCAACTGGCGAACTTCGCTCAAGACGTGCGGGTCGACCGGGAGAAGGGGCGAGTCTACCTGCTTCAGTCCGACATCCAGGCGCGGGGGGTGCCAGGTGCCGTCGAGGCGATGTGCGAGCGGGCGTCCAGGCTCCTTCAGTCCGGCCACCGGCTCGAGGCAAGTGTGAACGGGCGTGTACGGGTGCAGCTTGCGCTGTACCGCCTGGGCGGCGAGGCGATCCTACGCGCCATTGCCGCCATCGACTACCGGACCGACCGGCGGCGGCCACGGGTGTCGACGCCGGCCAAGTTCGGTCTGCTGCGCGCGGTGGGGAGACTTGCATTGGGGAGGCCGGTCCATGTCGATACTTGCCGAGCGAACTGACCGTGGTGACCCGCTTCCACCGCGGCACCCACTCCCCCTGGACGAAGCGGAGCGCTTTTGCGCCCAGATGGCGCGTCGGGAGGCCAAGAACTTCTACTGGGGCTTCATCGCCCTGCCGCGCTCGCAACGGATGGCGATCTACGCCCTCTACGACTTCGCCCGTCAGGTGGACGATGAGGCCGACCGCCCGGCCAGCGAGCGCGACCCCGCCCGCCTCGCCCGACACCGCGAGCGCCTGGGCCGCTGCCTGGCCGGCGTCTACGACGACCCGATCATGCAATTGTTGGGGCTCGCCGTCCATCGTTGCGGCATCCCGGCCGACGAGTTGGAGCAGGTCATCGAGGGCGTCGAGATGGACCTGCGGCAGAACCGCTACCACTCCTGGGAGGAGTTGGCCCACTACTGTAGCCTGGTCGCCTCGGCGATCGGCCGGATGTGCGTCCGCATCTTCGGCTACCGGTCACCCGAGGCGTTGCACCTCGCCGACGACCTGGGCCTCGCCATGCAGTTGACCAACATCCTGCGTGATGTCCGTGAGGACTATCACCAGTTTGGCCGGATCTACCTTCCGCTCGACGAGTTGGAGGCGTTCGGAATCGACGAACAGGCGTTGGCGGCGCGACTGGCGGACGACGTGCACGGCTGGGACGGCACGCGTCAGGATTGGGACGGCTTCGTGCGCTTCGAGACGAGCCGTGCACGGAGTCTGTTCGCCTCCGGCCTGCGGGTCGCCGACGAGATCCCGACAGCCTCGGCAGCCTGCGTCCTGACGATGGCCGGCATCTATCGTGGCATCCTACGCGAGATCGAGCGTAACCCCGACCTCCCCCTCGAGCGCCGAGTCTCTCTCTCTAGCACTGCCAAGCTTCGCGTTGTGGTCAGGTCATGGCTCCAGGCCGCGTCGCCGTCGTAGGCGCCGGCCTGGCCGGCCTGAGCGCCGCCGTCGAGCTACGCCGGCTCGGCTTCGAGGTCGAGGTCTTCGAGCGGAGCGGGCTGCTCGGCGGCAAAGTGACGTCCTACGTGGTGGGCGGCGCCGAGGTCGACAACGGCCAGCACGTCTTCCTTGGCTGCTGCACGGATTTCATCGACTTCGTGGACGACCTCGGCATGGCCGAGAAGCTCCGCCTGCAACGACGCTTCGAGGTACTGATGCTGCGGCCTGGAGCGCCGCCCTGCCGTCTGCGGGCCGGCCGCCTGCCAGCGCCGCTCCATCTGTTGCCGGCCCTGCTCGGGCACACCTTCCTGGATTGGCCCGCACGGCTCCAGATCATCCGAGCGATCGTCGAGGCACGCCGCCCGGCCCGTCCGGACGAGACGTTCGCACAGTGGCTGGACCGCTACGGCCAGGGGGAGCGGGCCAGACGCTACTTCTGGGATCCGTTCCTGATCCCGGCTCTGAACGCTACCGCCGAGGAGGTGTCAGCCGAAGCGGCGCGGTTCGTCATCGCGACGGCCTTCGCGGGCCGCCCGCGTGACGCCTGCATCGGCTTCGCGGACGTGCCGCTGGCGCGGATCGCCGAGGCGGCGGCCGCTCGAACGGGCACGGTCCACCTTCGCACCAACGTCATCGGGCTGCTCGCCGACGGCGGATGCGTCCGCGGAGTCCGACTTGCCGATGGTCGGATACTGCCCTTTGACAGGGTGGTGCTGGCCGTGCCGCCGCCGGCCCTGGCACGCATACTGGGCACACCAGAGCGCTTCGGCATCACCGGCCTCGATGCCTTCCGCACCGAGCCGATTGTGGACGTTCATCTCTGGTACGACCGCGCCGATCTCGGCTTCGGCTTCGCGGCGCTCCTCGATTCACCGGTCCAGTGGGTCTTTCAGAAGGCGCCCGGCTACCTGTGCTGTAGCGTAAGCGCGGCCCGGGCGCTGATATCGAAGCCGTCGGCTGAGCTTGTGGACCTGTGTGATAGGGAGCTTCGCGCGGTGCTGCCGTCCGTTGCAGCCGCCCAGCTCATCCGCTCAGCCACCACCCGTGATCCGACCGCGACGTTCGTGCCCGGCCCGGACCTGAGGCGACCAACCCAGGCGACCAGCGACCCGCGCCTCGCCATCGCCGGAGCGTGGACCGCTACCGGCTGGCCAGCCACCATGGAATCGGCTGTACGGAGCGGGCGAGCGGCGGCGCGCCACCTCGCAGCACCAGGAGGGAAGCATGCGGCCTGACGTGGCACCGGACTGGCGTCCTGACCTGGATCGTCACCGGTGGCCTGACCTCGACCGGGTACGCCCTGGGGAGCCTGCTCCGGCGTCGCAAGGCCAGCCTGGCACACGCCCGGACAGAGCGGCGTCGACGGACGCGCTGCGACGGGCAGTCGACTGGCTCCTCAACCAGCAGTCCAGCGAGGGCTGGTGGGCAGGCGAGCTCGAGACTAACGTCACGATGACGGCCGAGCATGTCCTCCTGCTGCGCTTCCTGGGCCTCGACGTCGCGCCGATCCGCGCGGGCGCCATCCGCCACTTCTTGCAGAACCAGCGCGAGGATGGCTCCTGGGCGCTCTACTTCGAAGGCCCGGCCGACCTCAGCACGACCATCGAGGCGTACGTCGCGCTCAAAGTCCTGGGCCTGGACCCGGCTAGCCCGCCGATGACGCGCGCCCGGCGCGTCATCCACCAGCAGGGCGGCGTGGCACACGCACGGGTCTTCACCAAGATCTGGCTGGCCCTGTTCGGCGCGTACCCCTGGCGTGGCATCCCGAGCATGCCGCCGGAGCTGGTCTACCTGCCGGCCAGCGTCCCGCTCAACCTCTACGACTTCGCCTGTTGGGCGCGCGGCACGATCGCTCCGCTGCTGATCGTGCTCTCGCGCCGGCCGCGCCGCCCGCTGGGCATCTCGCTCGCCGAGTTGATCGTACCGGGGACGGAAGCGTCGCTCACGAAGGTGCCTGGCTCCGGGCTATTCTGGTGGTCTGACCGGCTGCTGAAGCTGTACGACCGCCTGCCCAGACAGCCGGGCCGGCAGCGCGCGCGCCGCACGCTGGTGGACTGGATCGTCGCACGCCAGGAGGAGGACGGAAGCTGGGGCGGCATTCAGCCCCCCTGGGTGTACTCCCTCATCGCCCTGAATCTGGAAGGCATGTCCACCGACCACCCGGTCATGCGGCGGGGGCTGGCCGGTCTGGATCGCTTCGCGCTGGAAGACGGCGGCGGCTGGCGCTTGCAGGCGTGCATGTCGCCGATCTGGGACACCGCCTGGGCGCTGCTGGCCCTGCGGCGGGCCGGCCTCGACGTGACTCACCCGGCCCTCACGTCCGCTGTCGGCTGGCTGCTTGGCCAGCAGATCGACGGGGGCGGGGACTGGCAAGTCCGCTGCGACGCCCAGGAGTGCGGCGGCTGGGCCTTCGAGTTCGACAACCGCACCTATCCCGACGTCGACGATACCGCACTGGTGGTGCTGGCCCTGCTCGAAGCGGCGCCGCGCACCAGGATCCAGGCGGCGGTGGAGCGGGCCACGCGCTGGGTGGTGGCGATGCGCTCCAGTAACGGCGCCTGGGCCGCCTTCGACCGCGACAACACCCGCACCCTCGCCTACCGCCTGCCGTTCGCCGACTTCGGAGCGATGATCGATCCACCCACCGAGGACGTGACGGCCCACGTCATCGAGATGATGGCTGCGCTCGGGGAACCGCCAGGCAGCCCGACCCTCGGGCCGGCTCTGGCCTACCTGCGTCGTACCCAGACCGCCGAAGGCGCGTGGTACGGCCGCTGGGGCGTCAACTACATCTACGGTACCTGGTGTGTCGTCACTGCGCTG
The DNA here is from genome assembly GCA_020845495.1 of Chloroflexota bacterium. The sequence continues at coordinate 79,918 of JADLFM010000233.1, read as the reverse complement.
GCTCGTCTGGGCGCCGGCCGCGACCTGACCGACCGGGCGGCCAGGTGGCTCCTCGCCGTACAGCAGGCCGACGGCGGCTGGGGAGAATCGTGCTACTCCTACAACGACCCATCGTTCGCGGGAGTCGGCCGGACGACGCCCTCACAGACGGCCTGGGCGCTGCTCGCACTTCAGGCAGCCGGCCTTGGCGAGCACCCGGCCAGCCAGCGCGGGCGGACCTTCTTACTGGACCGGCAAGTCGACGGCACCTGGGAGGAGCCCGAGTACACCGCCACCGGCTTCCCGCGCGACTTCTACATCAACTACCACCTGTACCGGCACCTGTTCCCGACCCTGGCTCTGGCTCAGTACGCACCGCTCGGGCGGCAAGAACCGGCGCTCGCGATGAGAGGAGTGATTTGATATGGCCGTTCCACTGCGTCAGAGCCTGGTCGTGGCCTCATACGTCGCCCGCCATCTGCTCGCCGGCCGCCGCAAGTTCGCACTCGTGCTCCAGTTGGAGCCGCTCTACCAGTGCAACCTGGCGTGCGCCGGCTGCGGAAAGATCCAACAGCCCGACGAGATCCTCGGCCGTCGACTCTCGGTCCAGCAGTGCGTGGATGCGGCCGAGGAGTGCGGCGCGCCGATCGTCTCGATCGCCGGTGGTGAGCCCCTGGTGCATCAGGAGATCGACCGGATCGCCGCCGCGCTGGTGAAGCGTCGCAAGTTCGTCTACCTTTGCACCAACGCGCTCCTGCTCGAACGGAAGTTGGACCTCTTCACCCCGTCTCCGTACTTCGCCTGGTCGGTCCACATCGACGGGCTCCAAGCTCGCCACGACCAGTCGGTCTGCCGCGAGGGCGTGTTCGACCGAGCGGTTGCCGCGATCCGCGCGGCAAAGCGGCGGGGCTTCCGAGTCACCACCAATACGACCTTCTTCACCCACGACGACGCCCATTCGATCCGCGCGGTGCTCGACTTCTTGAACGACGATCTCGGCGTCGACACGATGCAGATCTCGCCGGGCTACGCCTACGAGAAGGCGCCCGACCAGGAGCACTTCCTTCAGGTCGAGCGGACCCACGCCATCTTCCGCGAGGCGTTCGCCGATGGGCGGCGCAAGCGCTGGCGGCTCAACCACACGCCCTTGTTCCTCGACTTCCTGGAAGGCAAAGTCGATTTCGCGTGTACCGCCTGGGGCATCCCCTGTTACTCGGTGCTCGGCTGGCAGCGCCCCTGCTACCTGCTCGCCGATGGCTACGCCAGGAGCTATCGGGAACTTCTGGAGGAGACCGACTGGGAGAAGTATGGGCGCGGCAAGAACCCGCGCTGCGCCAACTGCATGGCCCACTGCGGTTACGAGCCGACGGCGGTGGTCGCGACGATGTCCTCCTTGAAGGAGTCACTGCGGGCGGCCGCCGACACCGCGCTCGCCAGCCGCGCGAGCGCCGAGCCGGTACCGGCCCCTAAGTCGGCCACCGCGCGAGTATGAGCTCGTGGACGAGGTCTTCCTGACTGGGGGAACCGGCTTCGTCGGGGCGCACGTCCTTCGAGCGCTGGTCGAGGCCGGCTACCGGGTGCGAGCGCTCGTCCACCAGCACCCCGAGCGCCTTCCGGCCGTCGACGGCGTAACGCCGGTGCAGGGCGACCTGATGCGCTCCGGCGCGCTCGTAGCGGCCATGGCGGGCTGCCGCTATCTGGTGCACGTCGCTGCGCTCTACTCGTTCGCGCCTACTGCCCGGCGCCAGATTCAGGCGGTCAACGTCGAGGGCACGCGGGGGCTGCTCGTCGCCGCCCGCCTTGCCGGGATCGAGCGTGCCCTCATCACTTCGAGCTCGGCGACGGTCGGCCCCGCGCAGGGTAGCCACCCGGCTGACGAGCACGATCGCGCTCTCGGTCACGACGGCGCCTCCGGGTATCACCACTCGAAGGCAGCCCAGGAAGCGGCAGCGTTGGCGGCGCGGGTACCGGTCGTGCTGGTCTTGCCCACCGCGCCGGTCGGGCCTGGCGACTGGCGGCCCACCCCGACCGGACGGATGATCCTCGATGTCATCCGGGGGCGGATGCCGGCCAGCGTGGACGGCGGCATGAACCTCGTCGCCGTGGAGGACGTGGCGCGGGCGCACGTGCTGGCTCTGGCTCACGGCCGCCCTCGCGAGCGCTACCTCGTCGGTGGCGAGAACCTGAGCTTCGACCAGATCTGGTCGCTGCTGGCCGAGATCAGTGGGCGGCCTGCCCCGCGTACTCGGCTGCCCCACAGCCTGCCCATCGCCCTGGCCTGGGCCGACGAGCTTCGATGCCGCGCGTTCGGCGCCGAGCCGTGGATCCCGCTGGAGGGTGCGCGGATGGCTCGCTACCGCATGTTCGTGTCCGACGCCAAGGCCCGCCGGGAGCTTGGCTACCAGCCCACCGGCGTGCGCACGGCGCTTGCCCGAGCGGTGGAGTGGTACCGCCGCTACGGCTACACCCCTGGCACGCCGTCCGCCCACGGCGCACCATGCGAGCGGCCGATCCTGACGTGACGGCACGCGGCCAGGCGGCAGGCCCCCTGCCGAGACGACCTATCTTGCCTGTCGTCTGCGCGGCGACCGGCCTCGAAGCACAGGCAGCCCGGTGCCGGCTGCCGCGTGAAGTGACAATCGAGCGGATCGGTGTCGGGTTACGCGACTGGTCGGCAACGGTCGGCGCGCGGCCATTCATCTCCTTCGGGCTGGCCGGCGGGCTGGCCGAGGCAGCTCGGCCGGGCACTATCCTGGTGCCTGAGTGTGTCGGATTGCCAGATGGAGAGCGCCTACGGTGTCATCCAGTTCTCGTCGAGCGGCTGGTCGCGGCGGCGCGACGGCTGGGTTACGAGCCGCTGACCGGCCCGCTACTCACCGCGCCCCAACTGGTCGTCGGCCCCGAGCGGCGCATCTGGGCGGAGCGCGGCTTCGTCGCCGTCGACATGGAGACCGGGTTACTACTCCAACGCTGCCCCGAGGGCGCCGCACTCCGGATCGCCCTCGACGCCCCCGACCATGAGTTGTCGCCCGAGTGGTCCCGTCCCGCCCGCGCGCTTACCCATCCGTCGCTCTGGCCGCAGGCTGCCCGTCTCGCTCTGACCGCGCCCACCTACGCCCTCCGCGCGGCAGCCATCCTACGGGCCGCCTTCGTCCCGCATGCCGAGTGAGCGGTCCGCTCCCAGCATGAGCCTGTCGCTAGAATTGGCCGGCACTGCCTGGCAGCGCTTTGCCCCCTTCGATTCCTCATCGTCACCTGGCGCCGGGTGCCTTGACGGCACGCACGTAGCGCAGCAACGGTGGAGTTTCGCCGGTGCGGATCTCCTCGAAGCCGGCCTCAGTCGCCAGCGTCCCGAGGTAGGGCACCTTCCGCGCCATCTGGCCGAAGCCGAAGATGCCTGCGAGCACACGCCCAGGTGTGTTGCGAGGCACCCGTACGTCGGCCACGAGCAGCGTGCCGCCTGGCCTGAGTACGCGCCGCATCTCACACAGGGCAGGAACCCGTAGATCTTCGGGGAGGTGATGCATCACCAGAGTCGACACTACCGTATCGAACTGCTCGTCCGGGAAGCTCAGCGCTTCCGCCGTGCCGATCTGAAACTGGAGTTGACCGATTCGGCTGGCCTTGCGATGGGCGTAGCCGATCATCTCCGCCGAGGGATCGACCCCGACAACCAGCCCATCGGGGCCGACGACCTCGGCCAGCAAGCGCGCGAAGTAACCAGGGCCACACCCGACGTCCAGGACGCGCTGGCTAGGGCGCACGCCTGCCGCGGAAATCAAAACCGAATAACTAGCACGCCGGCGGCCGAGGAAGAAGAGGCTGGCGATGAAATCGTAGTAGCGCGGCATCCCGAACGTACGGCCGCGTGTGTGGGCCGACTGGGGCGACCCGGAGAACAGGCGACTGAAGGGACGATCGACCGGCATGGCGCCTCCCCCACAACCTGGCTTCAGCTACCGTGAATCCTTCAACAGTTGAGGTATCAAGCGGCGTGCCTGAAACAGTTCGCGAGGCCCCGAGCCCTGTGAGGGCAGCGCTGCGTCAAGGAGCGCTGGCAACCGGTACGCAGCCCCGCCGGCGTCTGAATGCCGCGTCACGGTGCCAGACGATCCTCGACGCGGCCGTGTCCCTGTTTGCCACGTCTGGCTACGCGCAGACGCGCATGGCCGACGTCGCCGCGCGCGTCGGCGTGACCGAGCCGGTCGTCTTCCAGAACTTCGGCACCAAGGCCGATCTTTTCGCGGCCGCCCTCGATCGCGTCGGCGAGGATGCCGTCGGCTACGTCAGCGCCATGGCCGGCGAATATGCAGACGTTCGCGACTGGCTAGGACATCTCCTCGCCTCCGAGCACCTGGATCGCCTGCACACCGCGCCGAAGTTCGGCGTCCTGTTCGCGGATGCCCACCGCCTCCACTCCGAGGTGAGTATCGGGCGGGCCGTTCATCGCTGTGTGACCCGCGTGGCGGAGGCCATAGCCGTCGTACTCCGACGCGGTCAGGTTGAGGTCTCGATCCGCGCTGACGTGCCCCCTGCTACCCTCGCCTGGCTGGTGCTATCGCTGATCAAGGCTCGGGAACTCAGACGATCGCACAGCCCAGAGCCGTCACCGGTGCTCGAAGATGACTTCCTGGCGAGCATCCTGGCTACTGTCGCGCCGCGGCCTCACGACCGGCGCTAGCGCGTCGGACGCCCGCTACCTGCTTCGAACCGGCGGCTCCGGTGTATGCATGGGCATGCTGCCGGGGCCGTCGTGCCAGGGGTCGCCCATGCGTCCGCTGCCGATCGAGCGTGGTGAGGGATGCTACCTGTCTCACCGGTCAAGTCGGCTGATACAGCCTCAAGGAGAGTATCCGGGCGACGTGCCAGACATTACGGCTGAGGAAGAACAAACCGCAATTACGAACCCATCGCCGATCTTTGACTGACATGTGTGTGGGGATACGACTCGCAGCCGGTGAAGCTATACCGTAACCTGGGAAAGGGTGCGCCTGGAGCCGGTCAGGTACGCCACCGCTCATAGTTCCGATGGGTCTCTTCAAGGACGGCTTGCCAGTCATCCCGGGCATGCCGAACGTGAAACTGATCGAGGATCAGCCAGATAAACTCCTCAAAGGACACTCGACCGGTTGGCATGTGCGCGCCGATCAAATCACTGCGGCCGATCCTGGCTCCATGGCCTAAATGAAGGTGCGGCATCTTGATCGGCCCTAGCCCTTCCGGGTGCCAATGGTAGGCGATAACCTCGTGTCCCTCGTGGTCATCGAGCGCGTACTCATAGCCGGCGATACTGACGTCGTACGGCCCGCGCTCAGTATCATCGGGAACGTGCACGACGCGGTACTGCTGCGTAAAGATGAGCCAGAGTTCTGGATCTGCCTTTAGCGGTACGCGCCCATCATCTGTCGCCAGCGTCAAGGCATGAACGCGCCCAAGAGTGTAGTCACCACGCCGTGCCAGGATGCCGTCTGTTACGCATGACAGCACCCTTTGGATAGGCGCGACGTAGTTTTCAACTGCCTCTCGGGGTTTCCTACCGGCCAAAGGGCAAAAGCATGGCGACGCGCGTAACCTCCGGCCGGTCTGCGCAATCGTTGAACTTTCCGGCCTTCCAGGCCTCCATGAACTCGGCACCGCTCATGTTGAGATAGTGGCGGGCACGGAGGTCGAGTAAGTCCAGCCCCTGGTCGCGTGTCAGCACGCGAGTACGAACCTTTGCCTCAGCCTCTACTTGACTCATGACTGCTCCACACTGCGACCGTATCAAAGTTTACAACGAATCGAAGGGGCGCGGACGGCTCACCACGGGCACCTCACAGGACTACTTTCGTCATTATCGCGCAGCCACACTCGACCACGGAGAGCACCGATCCCTCGGCAAGAAGGGCGGCTGGAGCACGTTGCCGATCCCCATCATAGGGCCTCGGTCAGGCGCTCGCTTCGGGGATGGCACGTCCTGTCTCGAGCCCCGCCTGCCGTGCGCCGCACGACTCGCGTACGATCAGTTGGGGCGGCACCAGGATGCGCTGTGGGACGTCACCCGGTCCTTTCTCGATCCGTCGAAGCAAGAGCCGAGCCGCGCGCTCGCCGATCGAATCGCCAAGCTGGGCGATGGTCGTGAGCGGCACCGAGAGCTGGTCCCCGCCGACAAGACGGTCCCCACCCAGGACGGCCACGTCATCCGGTACCGTCAGGCCGTGGTCGGTGAGCGCACGGAACACGCCAAGCGCCACGCTGTCGTTGTACGCGAAAATCGCATCTGGCGGGTCTGCCAGCCGCAGCAGTCGATGCGTCCCCGCTCGGCTGCCTTCAAACGTCTCTTCGACCTTGACGACGAGCGAGGGATCGAAGGGCCGCCCAAGCTCTTCGAGCGCCTCGCGGTAGCCACGCAGCCGATCGAAAACGGTCGAGATGTCGCGCCGCCGCAGGATCAGCGCGATTCGCTGACGGCCGGCCCGGGCCAGATGCAGCGTACCGATCCGCCCGACGGCGCGATGATCGTTGAGCACGGCATCTAGCTCGGCGTCGCGCAGGTAACGCTTCATCAGCACAATCGGCACGCCGTCGCGGTGAAGTTCGACCATCGCCGGGCTTTCGAAGCGACAAGGCACGGCGATGATGCCGTCGACGCGGTGCTCGCGGAACAGGCGCAAGCTGGCCTGCTCCTGGGCCGGGCTTCCATCGCTGTTGGCGAGGATGAGTTGATAGCCACCCTGCCGCACGACCCGCTCGACGCCCCGGATCGAGTCGAGCATGAACGGTGTGGTCAGGTCGTCCATCAGCAACCCGATGACCCGGCTACGGCGGTGCGCGAGGCCGCGCGCACGGGCATCCGGCGAGTACCGAAGCTCGCTGACGATGCGCAGGACACGCTCACGCGTCGTGGTGCTGACGTCTGGCCGATTGTTGAGCACCCGCGAGACGGTGACCTTCGAGACGCCAGCCTGGCGGGCAATATCGGAAATCGTTGCCATCAGGCGCATCCCCCCCTCGAGCGCTTGCGCGTTCGGGCGCCGTCAGCGTCGCCAGCCCCGCGAGTAAGGGGGCCGCGCGTCAGCGCGTCAATCATATCCGTACCCGCGACGGTGCGCCTCTCTTCGCGCCGAGGTGGGCCGTTGACACTCGCACCGGCCTATGCTACCCTGCGGTTCCGGAACCGGTTCCGGGACCGTATAGCAGAAACGCTGCACTGTGCTCGCCGACCGGGCTGGCGCGCACGATCCCCGCACCCTACCGATACTCCGTCGAGTGCCGTGCCGGGCCACGGTCGCGCGCCCTGACATGCGCGATCGGGAAGACCCGCGCGACGCCGGCTACTGCTCGGAGGTGTCATGCCACGTCTTGCCGCTCGCCCTGGTGACCTCGTTCTCGTCACCGGCGCCACCGGACGCATCGGGGCGAACCTCTGCCGTGCGCTCCGCTCGCGCGACTACCGGCTACGCGCCGTCGCACTGCCGGGCGACCCGGCCATCGCCAAGCTCGACGGCCTGGACGTCGACGTCGTCGAGGCCGACCTCCGCGACGAAGCGGCGGTCGTCGCCGCCTGCGAGGGGGTCGATGCGATCTGCCACCTGGCGGCGCTGATGGGGCCGGACGCTGGCGACATGCCGGTCTCCGAGTACTGGCACCTCAACGTCGATGCTACCCTCCACGTTCTGGAGGGCGCCCGCAAGAACGGCCGGCTCGTCAAGCTCGTCTTCTCCAGCACGGATGCTACCTACCCGGCAGTCAACCCTCGCTACTCGCCGATCGACGAGAACCACGTCCAGGATCCGGTCAACCTGTATGGACTGACCAAGGTGGCCGGCGAGCGGCTCTGCCTGGATTACCTGACGGAGTTCCAGGTTCCGGCGGCGATCGTGCGGTACGGCGGAGTCGGCAGCCCGGACGAGCGGGCGACGGGACGGACCCTCCGCCTCAGCTCACAGCTCCAGCGCTTCCACGACTCGAAGGTCAGCCACAACAACTATCTCTGGATCACCGTGACCGAGCACGAGCGGCCGTGGGAGTATCTCGAGCCCCTGGTGGCCGACAACGACCCGCTGATCGCGCTGACCGATCTCGAGGGCCGGGCCTGGATCTCGCACCCCACCGACGTTCGCGACGCGGTGCAGGGCACCGTCCTGGCTCTGGAGAGCGAGGCGGCGGTGGGCGAAGCGTTCAACATCCTTGGTCCGTCGCCGGTCTCGTCGACGGAGGCTGCTCGGTATCTCAGCGAGCGGTTAGACGTACCGTGGCAGCACGCGCCGGTACCGTTCCGCCAGGCTTACGAAATGTCGACCGCGAAGGCGCGAGCCGTGCTCGGCTACCGCCCCCAGATCGACTTCTTCCGCGCGGTCGATGACGGCCTCGCGATGCTCCGAGGGGATGACATCGGGATCGTGCCGGCGAAACTCGCCGCCAGCCGCTAGATCGCGACGTCCCCTCCGTAGTCAGGGCACGGAGCCCGGCCGGCGGAGCGCCCGCCGGCCGGTAGCGGGGCAACGGCCGCCCCGCGAAAGGAGAACGACGATGGCTCATACCCCGCACCTGCACGGTACCCACCTCTCTCGCCGCCGCTTGCTGATCTCGACGCTCGGCCTGGCGGCCGTACCGATCCTCGCAGCCTGCGGCGGACAGTCGGCTGCTCCGGCCAAGCCCGCCGAGAGTAAGCCTGCCGCTCCGGCCAAGCCCGCCGAGAGCAAGCCCGCTGCCCCAGCCGCCCAGCCGGCCGCCACCACCGCGCCAGCCGGTCAGTCCGCACCGGCCGCCAAGAGCGGCGGCCCGGTCACCCTGTCGATGATCGGGCTGGCCGGGCATCCCTCGTGGATCGCCACCAAGGAGATGCTCAAGGCGTACAAGGAGAAGGCCCCGAACGTCGAGATCAAGACCTCGGAGTTCGATCTGCCGCAGATCAACGACAAGGTCAACATCGACTTTCAGGCCAAGAAGGGCGAGTATGACATCGTCTGGATGAACAGCGCCCAGACGGTCGGGTACTGGACCGAGGCCGGCATCGTGGTGCCGCTCGACGACATGGTTTCGAAGTCATACGACCTGGACGACTTCCTAAAGCTCGCCCGCGGCATCGGCACCATGAAGGGCAAGTTGTACGGCATCGCGATCATGATCGAGGAGCGGATGCTGTCGTACCGCAAGGATCTGTTCGAGGCGGCCAGCCTGAAGGTGCCTACCACCGTCGATGAGATGACGGCCGCCGCTGAGAAGCTGACCAACAAGGAGAAGAACCAGTTCGGTTTCTCCCAGCGCAACCGGGCCGGCGGCTCGTCAGGGTACGACTGGATGGGCTGGCTATACGGCTACGGCGGGCTGGTCTTTGACAAGGACTACAAGACTCACCTGAACGATCCGGAGGCCAAGGCCGCGCTGGACGCCTTCCTGAAGATCGAGAAGTTCGGCTCGCCGGCGTCGAACAAGAGCTACGGCGAGATCGTCAAGGAGCTCCAGACCGGCGTCGCCGCGATGGCGAACGACGTGACGATCATCACACCGCTGCTGGAAGACCCGAAGCAGTCGCAGTTCGCCGGCAAGTTCGGCTACGCCGTCGCGCCAGCCGGACCGAAGGGCCCACGTCCGGAGACCTCTGCGCACCTGCTGGCGATCTCGTCGCTCAGCAAGCAGAAGGAGCCGGCCTGGCAGTTCGTCGAGTGGATGACCTCGAAGGAGAACGCCAAGCCCTGGATCTTCGCCGGCGGCGCCGCCTTCCGCGAGAGCATGTACAAGGATCAAGAGATCCTCGCCAAGTACCCGCAGTACACGATGTTCAAGGAGATCCTGGACAAGGGCAATCCGGACTACGTACCGCGAGTGAAGCCGTCCTCCGAGATCCTGACCAAGGTCAGCGACGAGATCAACGCGGCCGTCGTCGGCGTCAAGGATTCGACGCAGGCGCTCAAGGACGCGGACCAGAACGTCAACGCGATCCTGAAGCGCGACGGCTACCAGAAGTAACCTGCTCGTACTCTACCCACGCGTGGCGGTTCAACCTGCTGCCCGGTGCGGCCCGCTCCGGACTGTTCGTCCGGACGGGCCGCCACCCCCATCGGGCTGCGCGCCGAACCGCCAGGTACCCGGGAGACGGTCGATGCTCCAAAACGTCAGGGTGGACGAGGCTCCGTCGATACCCGCACGCCGGTTCAACCTCGGTCCATGGCTCTATCTCGCGCCGGCGCTGGCCTGGTTCGCCGTCTTTGCCGTGTTCCCGCTCTTCTATACCCTCAATGTCAGCGTCAGCGACTGGTCGGCGGCGGATCGTCCGTTCGTCGGCCTGCGCCACTACGCCGAGATGCTCGGGGATACGGCCTTGCTGGCGTCGGTGCGGGCGACCGTCGTGTTCTCGGCGAGCACGCTAGTCTTTTCGTTCCTGCTCGGGCTTGCCATCGCGCTGCTGCTCGCCTCGGATGACCTGTGGGGCAAGACCTTCTTCCGCAGCGTCCTGATCCTGCCGTACGTCATTTCGCCGGTCGTGGTCGGCATCGCCTTTCGCCTGATGATGCACCCGATCCTGGGCGTCCTGAACTACGTACTCGGGACGACCGGCCGGGACTGGCTCGGCTCGCCGCAGTCGGCCATGTCATCGGTCATCGCCATCACCGTCTGGGAGTTGACGCCGTTCTTCGCCATCATTCTGCTAGCCGGCCTGATCTCGCTCCCGCGCGAGCCGTACGAGGCCGCCCGGCTCGATGGCGCCGGCGATTGGCAGTTGTTCCGCTTCCTGACCCTGCCGCTGCTGCGGCCGGTCTGCCAGGTGGCGCTGCTGATGGGCGTTGTCGACGTCCTCAAAGTGTTCGCGATCATCTACGCCACCACCGACGGCGGCCCGGCTCGCCTGACCGAAGTGATCGGGCTGTACATCTGGCGGACCGGGTTCCGGTTCTATCGTCTGGACTACGCCGCCGCGATGGCGATCGTGCTGGTCATTGCCATCTCACTGCTCGCCTTCCTGATGATGCGGGCGCTCGGCGAGCACCGTGAGGCGACCGCATGAGACGTGACGCGCGACACGCCACGGAGCGCTGTGACGGCACGTGGCCGCGCATCCCGGCGCGCACGCAGGTCTCGATTCATCAGGACGCTTGCGCCCAGACGCACATCCCGACGTAGCCATTCGGTCCGAGCCGGACACCCGCGCAGACGAGGGGGCAGCACGATGAGCTTTTCGACGCGCCGCACTGTGCGGCGGGTAGTCCTGACAGGGCTGGCCGTGGTGATGACGGTGGTGTTCATCTTTCCGCTCTATTGGATCGCCACGATGTCGTTTCAGGATGGCGTCACTGCCTCCACCCTGCCCCCGAAGTTCATCTTCGTCCCGACGCTCCAGAACTTCCACAACCTGTTCGAGACGTCCGGCTTTGGGGCGGTGATGTGGAATACCACGGCCATCGCCATCGGGACGACCTGTGTCGCGCTGCTGTTTGGGACGCCGGCGGCCTACGCGCTGGCGCGCTTCCCGGTTGGGTCCGCCGAGCAGATCTCGTTCACCGTGCTGAGCGTCCGGATCGTGCCCTCGTACGTCGCGGTCGTACCGCTGTTCATCATCCTCCAGCAACTCAACCTGTTCGGGACGGCGCTCGGCGTGATCGTCGCTAGCAGCCTGGTCGGAATCAGCTTCGTGATCTGGATGATGCGGGCATTCTTCGCGGCGATCCCCTCCGAGATCGAGGACGCGGCGATGATCGACGGGTGCTCGCGGCTTGGCTCGATCGCACGGATCGCGCTGCCGCTGGCCGCGCCAGGGCTGGTGGCGACCGGCGTCTTCACGGCGATTGGCGCCTGGAACGAACTGGTGCTGGTGCTGATCCTGGGCGGCGAAGCTGCCAAAACGATGCCGGTGGCCCTGGCCGGGCTCGTCACCGAGCAGCGGGCCGAATGGGGCCAACTTGCCGCCGGCGGCGTCCTGACGATGCTGCCGGTGATTGTGTTCGCGCTGCTGGTACGCCGCTACTTCCTGAGTGGCGTGACGGCCGGCGGGGTCAATGCCTGAGCCCGGCTATCGGGCAGCATCAGCCGCCCCGTACAAACCGCCGACCTGGGCGTACAGCGTGTCCCAGTAGGTCAGCTCGTAAGCCTGGAGGAGCCGCGCCGAGCGATGGATCAGGGTTGGGTCGACGCCGGCCACCAGCCCGCGACGGATGACCTCGGCCGCCTCACGCTGGAACTCGGGGGCCGGCGCCGCGAAGTTGTCGAAGAACACCACGTCAGACTTCGCTAGCCCATAGCGCTGCTGGAGGAGCCCGCTCAGACGTCCGCAGTTCCGGCCCCAGGCCGGGAAGTTCGCCAGGTACGCAGCGGCGACCTCGGCGGGGGAGCCGAAGAGCGCCAGCCAGGCCATGTAGCAGGTATAGGCATGAGCGCCGGCCAGCGGCTCGTAGCGCTGAAGCTCCGCCTCGCTCCAGCCGAGCGCCTGCCCGAACGCCAGAATTCCCGCTGCCGCCGCTCGCTCGCCGGCCAGCACGTCGAGGAAGAACTGCATGTCCGGGGTGCCGCCGAAGCGTCCGATCGTGTGAGCCACGCTCTTCAGGTCGCTGGCGATGATGGCGTACTGCTCGCCGGCGAAGATCCGGAGTTGCTCGCGGGGAATGCGGCCATCCGCGAGCGCTTCGACGTAGGGATGCGTCAAGAGCCGGTCGACGATCGGTCGAAGCTCGCGAGCGATGTCGTCGACGAGTGCCTGTACGTCGTCCATGTGCAGAATCTCCCTCCTGTCATCGGGGCGTCCGGTAGCTCGGTCACAGCATTTCTGCTGGCTGGATGGCCCGCGTCGATCTTCAGCAGGGCCGTTCGGCGATTGTTGGGCGGGAGACGTTGGCCGGTGGGCGCACGCCGGGAGCCGCTCAACTGGCGGCCGTTGAGGGTCCGAGGGCGTCGCCCGTCGTCGGCGAGCCGCCGGCTCGGGCAACGTGGCGGCCGAGCACGACGTAGAGCGCGAAGCTCACCCCGAAGCTTGGTAGCGAGGCGCCAATATCCACCCACGGCGCGAGGCTCCCAATATCGAAGGCAGGCAGCCCGGAAATCGCCAGATAGGTCGCCACGCCGGCGATCCAGACGGCGATGCCGAGCCAGTTGACGCCCCTGCTATACCAGTAGACGCCGCCCGGCCGATAGAGCTCCGACACGGCGTACCGCCGTCCGTGTACCACGAAGAAATCGGCGGCCAGCAGGCCAAGCAACGGGACGAACGCCGATCCGATCAGCAACAGAAAGCTCTCGTACTGGGTGAGCGGTACTAGCCAGGCCAGCACGAGCACCACCGCGCAGATGCCGAGCACGAGGGTGCGCTGGCTGAACCTCGGGGTGAGGTTCTGGATCGAGACGGCTGTGGAGTAGACGTTCGCAAACCCCTCGTCCGTCTCATCCAGGAGCAAGACCAGGAGCGCCACCCAGCCAACTGTCAGGCTGGCGATGGCCGTGAGCAACGGGGCGATGGGCGCATTCGGGTCGGAGGTGACGCCGGCGGCCAGCACCAGCAGCGCGCCGAGGGCGTAGAACCAGACGTGCGGCACGAAGTATCCACCGGCCGTGCCCCAGAACGCTGCCTTTCGAGAGTGCGAGAAGCGGCTGTAGTCGGCGACCATCGGAAACCAGGAGATGGGCATCGCGACGACGAGATCGACGGCCGTCCAGAAGGACATCTCGCCCGTACCCGGCCGCGCCAGTAGCTCCCGGATGTCGTACGACAGCAGCAGTGCGGCGGTCAGCCAGACGGTCGTGACGAGCACCGCCCAGATGACAAACCGTTCGAGGTACTTCTTGGTGACCAGGACCGGTCCGCCGAGCGCGAGCACGGCTGTCACGATGGTGAACAGGAGCACCCAGAGATGGTAGGCCGGGCCGAGTCCGAACAACCGCGCCGTGAGCGCGTCGGTCGCCTGGGCCATCACGATGATCTCGAGGGCAGCCCAGCCGACTAACTGGATGATGTTCAAGATGGTCGGCGCGTACGAACCGCGCAGCCCGAGCGGCGCTCGCAGGAGCACCATCGTCGGGGAGCCGGTATCGCTGCCGATGGTGGCGGCAAGGCCGAGCAGGAGGTTGCCGATGACGGCGCCCACCAGGATGGCCAGTAGCGCCTGGGCCAGCCCCAGCCCCGGCACCAGGAACATGCCGACCACCATCACCAGGAAGCTGATGCCCAGATCAGCCCAGAGGACGAAGGTGTCCCATGTGCCGAGTCCCCGCTGCTCGGCCGGGATCGGCTGGATCCCCAGCTCGTGCGAGCCCGCCGTGACAGTCGCCATGATGCTCCTCCTCGCCCGCGCCGCTCGTGAGCGCGGTGTTCCCGCTCGACAGATGCGCGCCGCGCCGGAGGGAACGACAAAGGACGGCCATGCATGGCCGTCCCCTGGGAGAAGTCATCGTGCGGAGCGTGCACACCGCCGGCTGAAGCCAGCGTGCCCGCTCGCCCGTAACGCCCGCTTCCCTACGCTCGTCTTCCGAGGGCTCTACCCCTCGACTTGCCGAGATCAGGTTCGAAGAGTTGGTGGGCCTGACCCCACCTCTCAGCTGCTCGCTCCCCCGCGGGTAACGCTATTCACTTGTCCTCACGATAGTAGCGGCCCTCGCCAGGCGTCAATAGTAGCGGCCCTCGCCAGGCCTCAAAGGTACGGGATCGCCAGGCAAAGAGGTCTCCCCTCACTCCAGCACGCTGAGCGCGAGCCGCACCTTGGGAGCACCGTTCGGCCCATCGGATGCTCGAAGCGGGGCCGTGCGAGCCACCGAGGTGTGAGAGCGCTGGCATGGGCGCGCGGTTTCCGAGCACGGTAGCCAGGCATAACCGCCGGCCTGCTAGAACTGGTTACGGTCGGGCGTCCTCAGCGCATCGACCGCACACGTCATAGGTCCACGCGTTATAGGTCAAGGTGAGCCCACCGGGAGCAGGGGTGCCGACACTGCGTTGAGGTCCAACCAGTTCAACAGGTCGCCGACGACGAAGCGCTCGCGGATATACGGGCCGTTCGCCACGGCGAAGCGAGCCTGCTCGTTGGGGATGGAGGGCTCGAGGTCCGCGAACGTCAGGGGATGGCCGGCCCGGCGAAGGATCTCTCGCACGGTTGACGATGGCCGAACGAGTTGGCGCAGGCGTGGCGAGATCTCGGCGTCCCACCGTGCACGAACGGCGTCGAAGCGGTCGCCGCTCGTGGTCCAGAGCGCGAGTTTCTTCGAGTAGTCGCGCCAGCACTCGGCTGCCATCCGCCCGGACGGGTCGAGTGACCCGAAGGTGTCGCGGATCGCCGCCTCGACGCGGTCTGGAGCCGGTGAGGCAGGGCGGGGCCGACCGGGGTCGAAACGCTCCCAGAGTAACTCGTAGGCGCGCGTCGCCACGAGCGTCG
The DNA here is from genome assembly GCA_020845495.1 of Chloroflexota bacterium. The sequence continues at coordinate 64,610 of JADLFM010000233.1, read as the reverse complement.
CCACCCCAACCTGAGCGCCGTGTAGTGCGAACGGTCGTTTCCAGGCTGATGCGCCCATGTCGAGCACGTGGGAGATGACATGCTCGCTGCCCGAGAGCGGTGTCGAGAGGTTGACGATCGACTGCGCCAGCCCGGCCAGGAGCACCTGCCGGGCGAGGAACGCCAGCCCTGCTGGCCGGGCGGCAGCCACGAGCGGTGCGTGGGCCAGATACTCCTCGTCCAGATGTTCGCCCATCAGCGCGAGTGGCGTCTCGCTGTAGCGGTCGACCAATCCAAGCTGATACGCGAGATACCAGTCGCCGTAGGAGACGAACCGCGCCACGCAATCGCCGAGTCCGGCGCGTGTCATCGAGGCCGGCGCGGCGGCCAGTGTCTCCAGGTCGCAGACGATAGCGTTGGCGAACCGCGACGGCCGTGTCCGCTTCACTCCGTCTACGAAGAGGACGGCTAGACTGGACGTGAACGCCGTGACCGAGACGGCGGTCGGAACCAGCACGAGCGTTGTCCGAGCATTGCCGTCGCGCTCGGCGAGGAAGCAGCCGTGCTTCGCCACGTCGCAGACCGTGCCCGAACCCAGCGCGACGACCGTCGTCGGCCGATCGTCGATGACGGCACGCACCCGCCCGACTTGCTCCAGATCGGCGTGCACCAGTCCGTCCGCGCCCGGCGGCAGCGTCAACACCTCGACCTGCCGCCCCGCGCTCACCAGTAGCTCGTAGACGAGCGGCTTCAGCGACGCGCCGGCCCGTTCATACGGCCGCCCGTCCTGCACCAGCAGCACCCGCGTTGGCGCGTCGAGGTCGGCAAGCACGCCGGGCAGGTCGGACAGCGCATCGGCCTGCACCAGGATGCGGCGGATCGGCACGTCAGAGATGACCCGATCGTCTCCACGCGCGGCGAGCCAGGCCCGTAGGGCTGGGAGATCCTCGGGCGGTGGCGCCGGGGATGAGAGCGAGGAAGGCGCAACGCGGCTGTCGTGCACCTGGCCAGTGTAACCCACCCGGCCGGTAAGCCCCTGCGCGTACCCCGTCTCGCCGGCGCGTTGTCGCGCGTTTGAACGTGTGAGGTCGCGATGGACGCGCAAACGCGGCGGCCACGACCGCGCCACTGACCTCGCACGGGTGAGGCAGACTGGAGCATGAGGATGGTACGGGTACGGACACCGATCTCCCAGGGCGCTCTGGCGTTTGCCATCGCGGCGTCCCTCGTCACCGCCAGCCCAGCCATGCCGACGGCTGCCGAGCCAGAGGCGGCGGCTCACTGCGAGGTGGGTGAGTCACCCGCGTTCGGCGAGCCCTTCGCCGAGCTTGCGCTCCGGGTGGGCAGGACGATTGGCGAGCCGACCGAGTGCGCCTACCAGGAGGCTGGGACCGGCGACCTCGTCCAGCAGACGACGACCGGCCGGGTGTACGTTCGGTCGTCAACTGGCGCGCCGTCCTACACCGACGGCGCGCAGCACGTGGCGCTGACGCCGGCCGGGCTGGCCGTCTGGACCGGCCCGGAGACTGACCCGCCCGAGTCCGCTGTCATCCGACCGCTCGGCACCGTGGCTGTCGCGCCGCCACCGGGGGCGCGCCGGGTACAGGACAACCGCACCCAGTTGCCCGGCTTTGGTCCCGCCGAGTTCGTGCACGCGGTGATCGAGGAGCCGCCATCCGGGACCGGCTGGCCGTGTCTCCAGGCGAACCCGGCGTGCGGACGCGAGCCGTGGTGGGCTCAGCGCAATCAACTGTCGGACAGCCATCGCGTCCAGTTCCGCTACCTCGGGCCGGGGCTCGTCGCCGATTATCGCTTCGCGGAGGCCGTCGCGCTACTCTGGCAGTGGCCGGAAGGGCGTCAACTCGTCCAGCAGGCGGCGAACCACGGCGTCGAGATGGTCGTGACAGGCGACCTTCCAGACACGGTCTACGCGGCGTACCAGCCGTCGACGCGCCGGCTCCTTCTGCGCTCGCCGTTCGCTGCCGTGCCGACCTGGCTTCAGGCGACGGTAATGGCCCACGAGCTACGCCACGCTTTCGACCATCGCTCGGCAAAGCCGGTCTCCAGCAGTTCGGCGGCCTGTTTCGGCACCGAGCACGCGGCGTTTCGGACTGAGCTTCGACTCGCTCGCTGGCTCAGCGACCGGTTCGGCGGGCTACCCACGCCCGAGCAGGCACGCTCACGTCTGAACGACGATGCAATGGGGCTGTACGAAGAGCTTCTGATGACGGCTCAGGCCAACGACGAGGGCAAGCTCGACCCGGCCATTAACGCAACCTACGACGGTCAGTGCGGCTGGCGCGGCCCGAAGCCGGCGAGAGGCGAGTGGTGAGCGAGTTGGAAGTAGAGGGTGACGCGGGCATGGCTCGCAGCTTGACGGAGTGGTGTGACAGCCGGTAGGGTTGGACGTGGCCGCTCTGGCCAGGAGGCGTCGTGGCTGCTCCGTTCACTGCTACCCTGACTGTTCCTCTCGTTGCCTGGCCAGGTAACACCCGCGCGTGGGGCCAGTCCTGATGGGCGGCCTGCGTGACGACGGCCTGCAAGCCGCCGAGCGGGCCGGAACGGCTAGCGTCAGGCGGTGGGACAGTTTCTGAGCCTTCGCCTTGACCGGCGGTCAGCCGGTCCGAGGGGAGCCACTGCAACCATCGCGGGCTGCTCGCACGGGCTGGCTCGACCGAGTCCGTGCTGGCCGACTGGCGCGCCGGGTTGCGCGTGGCATCGCGCGGGAGACGCCAGCGCTCCTGGTAGATGAGCGCCCGACCGTCGAAGCCGGCGCCTGGGCGGTCACGGTGACGCTGCCTACCTGGGTCGACCGGGCGACGTTCGCCGCGGCGATGACGGCCGAGTGCGTGCCGTGCCTGGCCAGCGCCGCCCCGAACGTCGTGCTGCTCCCGTTCGACGTGGGCTATAGCGATGAGGAGCAGGATCACCTCGTGCTGGCCGTGGCGAAGGTCATGCACTACCTGACGCGGCCCGCCGACGCGGCGCCTGCTGCCGGCTGACTGCCCGGTCGCTCCCGGTCACTCCCGTTCGCGCCCGTTCGCTGACCGTTCGCGCCCGTTCGCTGACCGGCCACGCCCGTTCGCTGACCGGCCGCGCCCGTTCGCTGCCCGGCCGCGCCCGTTCGCTGCCCGGTCACTCCCGTTCGCTGCCCGGTCGCGCCCGTTCGCTGACCGGCCGCGTGGTCGTCGGACCGTCGACTGTCCAACCCCCGGTGAGTCGCCGCGAGAGCGACTCCACGCCCCAGGGGGTGACGACGTGGCACGCATGCCTGCGGAGCCCTTGCCGTTGAGCCCTTCGCTGACCGATCCGCATCAGAGCCCGCCCTAAAATTCTTACGTGCCTGACCGCGACATCGCAGTCACCTTCCAGCGCTGGATCTGGATGCGGGCCGTCTTCCATCACGGCTACTGGCTCGTGACGAGCCTGTACCTCGTCACCGAAGCCGACCTGTCCGCATTCCAGCTCGTGTTCCTGGGCACCGCCCAGGGAATCACCGCTCTGGTGTTCGAGGTGCCAACCGGGGTCTTGGCCGATACCATCAGCCGCAAATGGTCGCTCGTGCTCGCCCATCTTGTGATGAGCGTCGGGATGATCGCCACGGGCCTGCACGCGAGCTTCCCGGCGCTCGTCATGACACAAATGCTCTGGGGGCTCGGCTGGACGTTTTCGAGCGGTGCCGAGGTCGCCTGGCTCACCGATGAACTCGGCCGGCCGGACCGCGTCGCCAGTGTCCTGACGGCCAGCGCTCGCTGGGGGCAGGTAGGCGCCGCCTGTGGCATCGTCGGTTTCGGCTCGCTCGCCTGGGCGACGAGCCTCAGCACGGCGATTGTTGGCTCGGGTCTTGCCATGATGGTACTCGGCCTGGTCGTCGCGGTGCGCTTCAGCGAGCACGGGTTCACGCCAACCCGCGGGCACCGCTGGCACGCGTCGCTGGCGATCGCCCGCCGCGGCGTGGCGCTGGCCCGCCGAGACCGCGAGATCGTGCTCGTCTTCGTGGCCACCCTCCTCCTGAACGGCGCTGAGGAAGGGTTCGGCCGGTTGTACCCCAGGCACCTGCTGGAGCTCGGTCTGGCGGAGAAAGCTCAGCCGATCGTCTGGCTGACCGCTCTTGGTCTCGCGACCCTGGGAGTGGCCGCGCTTGCACTACGCCTCGTCGAGGCGCATATTGACGACCCGGACGCTGCGCCGCGTGCATATGCGGTGGCCTGCATCGTCGGAGCGTTCGGCCTCCTCGTGCTGGCTCGTGCAATCGATGACGTCATCGGGATGGCAGGTGTGCTGGTCGTGGCCGGCATGGCGTGGCCGGTGACGCGTACGGTTGGCGTGATCTGGGTCAATCGGCGCACGACGAGCGACGTGCGCGCGACCGTGCAATCGTTGCTCTCCCAGGCTGAGTACGCCGGCGAGATCTCCTTCGGGCTCGCGCTTGGCATCCTGGCTCAGGCGACGACCATTGGCGCCGCGATGCTCGGCGCCTGCGCGCTGGTCGGATGCGCGGCCGTAGTGGCCATCTGGTCACGCGCCGGCCGCGCGCGCGGCGTCAGGTTGGCCGATGAATAGCCCTGTCCCGCAGCCGGCATCTCTGATGGCTGGCAGGCCTGCGACGCACGTCAGGCGTTCCACTGCGCCACCCCCTGTGGGCGAGCGAGGATCTGAGAGTACGCACCGCCAGAGGGTCCGGGGTCCAGCAATGGACGTCGCCGGGGGAGAGCAAATCTTCGATGGAGCGACGATGGGGCGATTACACTGCTGGGCAACGCTCTGAAGCTCGACTCCTGTCGTAGTGCGAACCCCACCTCGGATCCTCAGTCGTTCGGGGTACGGCGCAATCGAACGTGTGGCTGGCCGTGGCCCAGACTACGTGACGAGGTCTGAGGCTTTTCGAGAGCCGTAGGATCTTCCTGGCCTGACTCGCGAGATGATGCGGCGCAGCCACACGAGGAGGCAGTCATCATGGCGCATGGGCGTACAGCCGAGCAGGTAGCCGAGCGACGCGATGAACTTACCGGCCGTCTCTTCCAGGCCATCCTGGGATCGATGGACCTTTTCAACGTCTACCTGGGCGATCGTCTCGACCTCTATCGCTCGCTCGCGGAAGGCGGCCCGGCACGTGCGGCCGAGCTTGCAGCACGGGCCGGCATCGACGAGCGCTACGCGCGGGAGTGGCTGGAGCAACAGGCAGTCACCGGTATCCTGGAGACCGACGATCTCGGTCATAACGCCACGGAGAGGCGTTACTCGCTCCCAGCCGGCCATGATGAGGTGCTGCTAGACCGCGATAGCCTCTCCTATCTTGCCTACGCCGGCCGCTTTGCCACCGCCCTCGGCGGAGCCATGCCCAGGGTGCTCGATGCGTTCCGGACGGGTGGCGGCGTCTCGTGGGCGGACTATGGGGCGGATGCCCGCGAGGGCCAGGCCGAGCAAAACCGCCCGATTTTTCTCAACCTGCTGGCGACGGAGTGGCTGCCCCAGGTCGCCGACATCCATGCGCGACTCGGCGCGGAGCCGGCCGCGCGAGTGGCGGACATCGCGTGCGGTGCCGGCTGGTCCAGTATCGCCATCGCGAAGGCCTATCCTAAGGCCCGCGTGGATGGGTTCGACCTGGATGAGCCGTCAGTCGAGCTCGCCCGGGCGAATGCCACCGAGCATGGGGTGATCGATCGCGTAGGCTTCGAGGTCCGCGATGTAGCGGATCCGAGTCTGGCGGGCCGCTATGACCTGGTGGTGGGCTTCGAGATGCTCCACGATCTGACCAGACCAGTGGAGGCCTTGCGACGCATGCGTGGCCTTCTAGCCGATGGCGGCGCCGTCCTCATCATGGACGAGCGCGTGGCCGAGACCTTCACCGCACCGGGCGACGACCTGGAGCGCCTGTTCTACGGCTTCAGTACGCTCTGCTGCCTACCAGCCGGAATGGCCGAGCAGCCATCGGCGGCGACGGGGACGGTCATGCGTCCAGCCACCCTGCACCAGTACGCGCTCGAGGCCGGGTTCAGGGACACCGAGAGCCTGCCCATCGAGCACGATCTCTTCCGATTCTATCGACTCATCCCCTGATCGGACCCTGCGCGGTGCTCGGTCAGATTGTTGCAGCGAACTGCGCGACGACGGGCTACACGCATCCTCGCCACAGGTACGCACTTTTGAATCGGGGCGGGCATATCTCCTGCACCGACGAGCGGGGCAACGAGGCGATGGCATGTGTGGGAATACGAGGGAGGGGTATACTGTTCTCCCCTGGTGGGCGAACCGGACGCTGGCCGGTCCTGGTGTGAGACGACTGCTGCCCAGCACAATGAGACGCCAGGAGCGCTCGGCGGCATGGCCGGCTGACGCGAGCCCATTTGAGGATGGCGGAGTGACCGAGCATCATGACTGACAACAGGACGCGTACGCTCTGGGACGTGCTGATCGTCGGGTCCGGGCCGGCCGGCTGGACGGCGGCGATCTATTCGGCGCGGGCTGCCCTCAAGACACTGCTCTTCACGGGGTTGGAAAAGGGCGGCCTGCCAGGTGGCCAGTTGATGCTGACCACCGAGGTCGAGAACTACCCCGGCTTCAGAGACGGCATCATGGGGCCGGACCTCATGGACCAGATGCGCGAGCAGGCGCTGCGCTTTGGGACCGAGCTCGTCGAGGACGACGTGACCCGCGTCGACCTCTCGAAGCGCCCGTACACGCTGTACGTCGGTGATGAGGCCTATCGCGGCCGGGCCGTCATCATCGCGACCGGCGCCTCGGCACTCTGGCTGGGCCTGGAGTCGGAGAAGCGGCTCCAGGGGCGCGGGGTGTCGGCCTGCGCGACCTGTGACGGCTTCTTCTTCCGCGAGAAGGACGTTGTCGTGGTCGGCGGCGGCGACACGGCCGTCGAGGAAGCGACGTTCCTGACCCGCTACGCGACGAAGGTGACGATGGTCCATCGCCGCGACGAGTTGCGGGCCTCGAAGATCATGCAGGAGCGGGCCCACAACAACCCGAAGATCGAGTTCGCCTGGAACAGCGTGGTGACCGAGATCCTCGGCGAGCACGGTGTGGACGCGGTTCGGCTGAAGGATACGAAGACCGGCGAGGAGCGCGTGCACCCGACCCAGGGAGTCTTCATCGCCATCGGGCACCGCCCGAACACCGAACTGTTCCGAGGCACGATCGACATGGACGACGTCGGGTACATCCTGACGACGAAGCACACCGAGACGAACGTACCGGGGGTCTTCGCTGCCGGCGACGTCCGCGACCACCGCTATCGTCAGGCGATCACGGCAGCCGGCGACGGCTGTATGGCCGCGCTGGACGCCGAGGAGTTCCTGACCGGCGACGTCGCGCTCGACTGGGGTTCCACGGACGGCGCTCCGCTCACTGAGGAGGAGGCCGAAGCCGCGGTCTACGGCGGCTGACGTCTGGAGGCGCCCCGAACGCTCCTGGCTGCCATGAGCGCCGAGCAGTGCGGGCGATGACACGACCGTCATCGCCCGCACTGCCGGTATGAGCCGCTTCTGGTGTTAGCGCCGCACCAGGTTAGGCGAGCTTGTTCAGGGTGTAGCCGATGCCGGGGCGCGTGGTGATGTAGACTGGTCGAGCCGGGTCCGGCTCGATCTTGGCCCGTAACCGCGCGATGTTCACCCGCAGCAGGTGGGCCTCGTCCTTATACTCCGGCCCCCAGACCTTCGTGAGCAGGTCGGCCTGGGTCACCACTCGCCCGGCGTTGCGGGCCAGGAAACTGACGATCCGGAACTCGGTTGGCGTGAGCGCGGCCTGCTCGCCGCGCACCCGTGCAAGCTGCTGTGCGAAATCGACTTCCAGCTCACCGGTCTCGAAGACCGGCTGGCCATGCTCGGCGCTGGAAAGCTGGGAGCGGCGAAGTGCCGCTCGGACCCGGGCCAGCAACTCCATCGAGCCGAACGGTTTGGTCAGGTAGTCGTCGGCGCCAGCGTCCAGCCCGGACACCTTGTCCTCTTCGGCCTCGCGCGCCGTCAGCATGATGATTGGGACGGTCGAGAACTCGCGGACCCGTCGGCAGACGTCGCGGCCATCCATCCCGGGCATCATGATGTCCAGCAGCAGGAGATCGAGCTCCTCGCCCTCGGCCATCTTGAGAGCGTTCGTCCCGTCCATCGCGGTGACAACCCGGTAGCCGTTGATCTCCAGGTTGCGTTGGACGAGCTTGAGCAGGCGCGGATCGTCGTCCGCAACCAGTACCGAGGTCTTCTTGCTCGCGTTCATCGTGCCTCCATCCTGACGAGCGGAACAGTGAAATAGAACGTGCTGCCCTTCCCGAGCCGACTCTCCACCCAGATCTTTCCGCCGTGCGCCTCGACCAGCCGCTGGCAGATCGCCAGGCCCAGGCCAGTCCCGCCGACGCGCTTCGAGATCTCGCCCTCGACCCGGTGGAACCGGTCGAAGACGCGGTGAAGGTCACGCTGAGGGATGCCAGCGCCCTGGTCGGCCACGCTGATCTGGAGAATCGGCGCCCCCTGCGGGCCGCTTTGCGCCTGGGCGGCGAGGACGATGTCCCCGCCATCAGGCGAGTACTTGACGGCATTCTCTAGCAGGTTCGTAATGACCTGGGCGATACGGCGCGGGTCGACGTCGGCAAGCAGATCACAGGGCCAGTCGATCGACAACACGTGGCGGTTGGTGAGACGCTGAACCCGCTGGACGCAGGCCCGCGCGACGTCCGAGAGATCGGTCGGCTCGCGGTCGATGCGCAGGACGCCGGCCTCCAGCCGCGAGAGGTCGAGCAGGTTACGGATCAGCTCGTCCAGCCGGTCGCTCTCGCTGTCGATGATCTCGAGGAACTCGCGCCGCTCCTCACGGCTGAGGAGATCCTCATGCTCCAGCAGCGTCGTGGCGTACCCCTTGATCGAGCCGAGCGGAGTCCGTAGCTCGTGGGAGACGGTCGAGAGTAGCTCGGTCTTCAGCCGATCGATCTTCTTGAGCGCGGCGACCTCGCGGGCGTGCTCGGCAAGCTGAAGGTTGCTGATCGCCAGCGCCACGTGGTTCGCCAGCGCTACGCCGATCCGCTCGTCACTGTCGTCGAACGGCCGCTCGGAGCGCTCTAGCTCCACCACCCCAATGGCGCCGTCTTTGAGCAGCAGCGGAACTGCCAGGATCGCGGTCGGCTGCTCGTCATCCGGCGCGCGTCGAATCGCCGCGCCGCCCCGATACGCCTGGCTCGCCAGCACCGATGGCAGCATCGACGTGCTCAGCCCGTAGCTGGACCCGTACCCGGAACCATAGTTCGCGCTGCCCGCCGGGCGGGCGGTCGTCGAGACGGCGACGCGCTCGTCCGACACGATCGGCCGCATGATCGGCGAGCTTGCCTCGGTCAGCAGGACGGTCGCGCGGTCGTAGCCGACACGCTCGCGGAGGATGTCGAGAAGCGCGCGCGACAGACCTTCTGGGTCGAGCGTATCGCGGGCAGCCTGGGCGATCTCGTACAGCGCCGTCGTCTCTTCCAACTGACCGCGGGCCTCGCCGTAGAGGCGGGCGTTCTCCATCGCCACCATTGCCTGAGCCGCCAGCAGCTCCGCCTTGGCAAGATCGCGGTCCTGGAACATCTCCGGGTGCCGAGAGCTTCCGAACACGACTGCGCCGATTGTCTCGCGATGACGAATCAGCGGCACGCCGAGCATCGACTGATACCGGAGCAGGACGGTGAGCAGCGGGTGGCTGCGGCGGGCGTTCTGGGCGTGCTGGACGATCTCTGGCGCCCGCGTTCGGACGACCCGCGCGGCCAGTGCATGGCGGTCGCGGATCGAGATGCGGCGGTCGCGCAGGATATCGCGCCGGACCCCGGCCGATTCAGCCACCCGGATCTCGCCCGACTCGCCGTCGACGAGCCACATCACCACGCTGTCGGCACGGAGGGCAGCTCGGCCCTGCCGACAGACTAGCTCCAGCACGCGCTCCATCTCCAGGCTGGCCTGGAGGTTCAGTGCTAGCCCCAGATCGCGCAGGCGCTCCTCGGCGTGCCCAGACGTCTCCAGGCGACGCAGCAGCCAGCCGTTTTCGGCGAGCGTCAGCACCAGTCGGAAGGTGAGCAGCACTGACAGCCCCAGCGAGCCGAGAAACAACTCGCCCTTCGGCGGCAGGTTCGTCAGCACCTGGCCGGCCAGTGCCAAAAACACGAGCGTCCCGGCGCTGAGGGCCGGGATCATCCGCAGGCGGCTGTCGTCACGCGTGTCGCCCTCGGGTGGACTGTGCGCCACTTCCGCATCCGGCACCCGCGCCACCGTCAGCGCACCGAGCGCGATCCCGCCCAGCCCGACGAGCCAGAGCGGCTGCCCGAGCGCCCACTGCCAGCCCGGTAGCTGGAGCATCTGCCAGGCGTGCAGTTCGGCGCCGCCGGCGATCGCGAGCGTCCCCCAGGCCAGGAGCCCCTGCGGTGACGTGGGCCGAGCGAACGCGGTGCGCCGTGTCACCCAGAACATGGCGTAGGCAGTGGTCAGGTAGGTCGACAGGTAGAGTAGCGCACCCGGCGAGAGGTACGCCTCGCTGGGGCCGGCGATGTCGGAATAGCTGGTGAGGATGAGCACTCCGACTGCTGGCGAGAGGCTAAGAATGGTGGCGTCGAGGATCAGCCGGACCCGACGGGCGCTGGTCCGCTCACCAGCCACCCGGACGGTCGCCGCGATGACGAAGAAGAGCACGGCCGCCACGAATCCGGCATCGTCGCGGCCGAACGCCGGCGGCGCGACCACGTCGCGGGCCGGCACCCAGCGGGCCAGCATGCCCAGGAAGATCGAGCCGGTCGCCGCGCCGACGAGCAGCCAGGTCGGCTGAGCCCGGCCGCGCGCCGCGTGGGCCGCCATCAGGCCGGCTACGCTCGCCCCGAGCGCCGTCAGGACGGTCAGCCCCCAGACCACGAGCCGTAGGAACGGCACCAGGGCCAGCACCGCTTCGGTCAGGACGATCAGCCCGAACGTCGAGCCGAGCACCAGGCCAGCCCGCGGGCTCGCCGCGACACGGCCGAGGGCCAATCGCTCGGCAGCAACGGCCTGGGTGGGCGGCCCGCCCGAGCCCCCCCCGCCCGCCCGTGTAATCGGGACGGCCTCGCCCGGTGGGGGGAGCGGCGGTCGCGGGCGCAGCGCACCGTTCCCCCGAGGCCGGCGAACGGACACCTGCGCGACGCTCATGTCGCGCAACGCCCGACCCTGCGGGCCAGACGTTGGGGTGCGCCGAGCGTTGAGGCCGGGGGGTGAGAAACGGCGGGCAGACGATGCGAAGGACGCTTCACGGCAGAAGCCACTGTACGGCGGCCCCGGGCCGGATCACAAGACGTAAGGAGGGGGTTTCGGGCGCTCTTGTCGGACTGCAATGCATCTGTAGCGCTCGGCCCCGCAACCAATGGTACGAGCGGTGTGTCGAGCTGGTGTCCGAGCGTTTCGCGGGCGGCGCCGATCAGGATCCGGCCCCGCTGGGCTCCGCATTTCCGGGGGCCGGATCCTGATCGGCCCGACGCTCTGCCGTCCTACCCGTTGCTGTCCAGGCCGCGCGTATCGATCCCCGGCCGACGCTCAGCCGATACCACACCGATACCACGGTGAAACCGTCACACGCCCCGGCTACGACCATGCAGATGCCACCGAGACTGTGGTGTCAGCACGACCGTCGGCGTGGCACGGATCTTGCAAGGGGGCGCGTCGCACAGGAGGGCTACTGTGGCAACGAACGTCTGTGACATCCGCTCAGACGCGCCGATCGACTGCGATATCTTTGACATCGACCGCGTTTCAGACTCGGACTGGGAATCGGTACGATCGCTCCTGGAGCAGTTCGACCCGCCGCGCCGGCTCGGCCGCAAGCGAATTGACCAGCGTCAGGCACTCGACGCGATCCTGTACCGGATTCGGAGCGGCTGTCGCTGGAACCATCTGCCGAAGGACTTCCCAGACGATAGCTCGGTCCACCGCACGTACCAGCGCTGGCAGCGCCTGGGCTTGCTTGACCAGATCCTCGAAACTGTGGGGTGAGAGGCCACCCGAAGGCAGCTTGCCCGACGAGCCTCCATCCGGAGACGGTACACCTGAGGCTTCCCCGGCCCTCGCGCCCACGCGCGCCCCTGAAGCACCCGCGCCGCTCAGCGCTCAGCACGTGAAGAGCGGAGGCGAGCGCGCGATGGCACTCTCGCGCTGGCCGGGAGGCGTCGGGCGTTCGGCGCGACTGGTTGGCATCGTGGAGCAATGGGCCGCCATTGGCCTCGCGACGGCCGGGAGGCGTCGGGCGTTCGGCGCGACAATCCGGTGAGCCTGGCCCCACGCCTGTGTGCACAGAAGCGTCGAACGCGTGCAGGGTGGGGCCTTGCCGATAGAGGCGGGTGAAGGTGTCGAGCGGCGCTTGCCGCGTGTAGGGCGGACGCCCCGTGGCGTGGCTACCCAGGTCTCTACGTGGCTACCCGCCGGAGAGTGGGCGCTCTCGGGCACTGCCCCTGGGCAGGGTTGGGCCGCGCGTGCCACACTCCCGATGTGTCGCGACTGCTCCTGCCGATCGCCGCGCTGCTGGGACTGCTTGTCCTCTGGCCGGTCGCGCCCGCGTACGCCCACGCTGAACTTCAGCAGGCCGAGCCGGCGGCCGGCGCGTCGGTGCCGGCGCCGCCCCAAGCGCTCCGTCTCCGCTTCAGCGAGCCGCTCGACCACTCCGCAACGCGTGTCGAGGTGTACGACGAGCAGGGCAACCGCGTCGATCGTGGAACTCCCACCTTCGGGCCGCCCAACGACCGTGTCGTCACCGTCGACCTCGCGGACCTGCCGGAAGGGGTCTATACCGTCCGCTGGTGGAGCCTCTCACAGGCGGACGGCCACCGCTGGCAGGGGAGCTATCGCTTCGGGGTGGGGCGGACGCCTCCAGCCACGGACGGTGCGACGGCGGCGCTGCCCTCTCCCGCTGAGGTAGCCGTCCAGTGGGCCGGCCTGCTCGCGGCGTCCCTGGTACTCGGGCTGCTCGTGTTCCGAGCCTGGGCCGTCGAGTCGGCCCTCGCAACAGCGGACCCGGGGTCCACCACGCCAGCGGATGCTCCCGGTCATAGAGCGAACGGCGGAGCGGGTGAAGCGTCGGCCAGCGTGCCGAGTGGCGCATCGGCAGGTGGTCCGAATCGCGCCATGGCAAACGTCACCGCTGGCGATGCAGGTGACCCAGCAGCCAGCGGCGCCGAGGGCAGATCGGCAGATGCGCCTGCTGGGATAGCGGTTGGGGTGCCCGCCGGCGTGGCGTTCGCTGCGTTGGCGCCCAGGGCCATGCATCGACTCGGACGAGCACTCACCGCCGCACTGATCTTTCTGGCCGTCGCCAGCATCGGCGAGATAGCGGCCGAACTCGGCCTCTTCTCGATATCCACACCCGAGGGGGCTGGCGGGGCAAGCGCCTTCGCCGGGCTCGGGAAAGTCGGGGCCCTGGCGTTGCTCCGGCTGACGCTCGCACCGATGATCGCTTACCTGGCCGCGCCGAGCGGGTCGGCCGGCATGGCGGCGGCGTTCGCAGCGCTGCTGGTGCTGACGCGCGGCCAGAGCAGCCACGCCGCCGCAAACGGGTTCGGGGCAGTCCTGGTGGACACGGCCCATCAACTGGCGGCCGGCGCCTGGATTGGCGGCATCGCGGCCTTCGCGCTGGTGATACCCGTGCTCACCCGTGAACAGCCGGCCGCCGCCCGGATCGTGGCGCGGCGCTTCAGCAGGCTGGCATTGGCCTCGGCGGCCGTGGCGCTCGTGACCGGCGTCGCGAGCGGCTGGCTCATCGGCCTCGACCCATCCTACCTGCTGGCGAGCCGCTACGGGCAGTCGCTCGTGGTCAAGCTCGTGCTGGTGGCAGGTCTGTTCGGGGCTGGCTTCCTGGTCTGGAGGTGGCGGCGTACTGAGGCGACACCGCGCGCTCGGCCTGGCGCGGCGCTGCTGGCCGAGCTTGGTCTCGGGGTGGGGGTGCTGCTCGCGGCCGGGGCGCTCGCGGTGCTCCCCCCACCGGCTGAGACGAGCACGCTGCCACTAGAGCTGGTTCAGCCGGTGCCGACTGACGGGCACTTGCGCATGCATCTGACGCTCGACCGGGCGGGGCCTGGCGAGGTGCGGGCGACGGTCCAGGTGACCGACGAGACCGGCCGACCCCAAGGGCTGGGACTGGTCCACTTGACGGCCAGCGAGATTGCCCCGCTGACAGCATCCCTCGATGCGCCGCCAGCGCCGGTCGAGACGTTTGCCGAAGAGCAGGGCGACGGACGGAACGTGGCGACGTTCTCGCCGTTCGCTCGCCCGGGTTGGTGGCGCGTCGATGTGACGGGCACGGTCCATTTGAAGGGCACGATGATGACGACCTTCGACGTGCTGGTGCCGGACCCCAACCGAGCCGGCCTCGATCCGCCATCGCCCGACCCTGCCGCCGAAGCCCTGTTCGAGGCGTCGCTCGACCGCCTGGAACGCCTCACGGCGGTCCGGCAGCGAGACGTGCTGGCGGATGGGACTGGCGGGCTCGTGCAATCGACGGCCGAATACGTCGCGCCGGATCGCTACCGACTGGTCACTGCTGAGGGCGACGAGTCGATCGCGATCGGTGCGGCTCAGGCCTTCCGGCGAGGCGATGAGGAGTGGCGAACCCTGCGTCGGAGCGCGCCGTTCCACTACCCGGCCTATCACGACAACTACGCGGGCGCAACGGCCCAACGCCTCGGCTACGAGACGGCGCTGGACGGGGCGTCGGTGCGGGTGCTTAGCTTCTACGTCCCGCGCGACCGCGCCTGGTACTGCTGGTGGGTCGGGCGAGACGATGGCTTGCTGCGACGCGAGGCGATGGTAGCGCCGTCCCACTACATGACCACCCGCTACGACGACTTCGATCGGCCGGCGTCGATCGCGCTGCCGTGAGGAGAGATCCACCTGGCCCCAACCCAGGCTATCCTCAGAGACGGAGCTACCCCCAGAGACCGGGCCACCCCCGGACCGCGGACTGTCGTGAATACAGACCTTCCAACGGCGCGGATCGCTAGAATCGACCGGTATGGACGCTCGCCGGCGCCACGCCCCGACGTGTGACGGGCGCAAGCGCGGTACGCGATGCAGACACTCGGCCCCAAGGAGCGACGCCGTGACCGATATCCCTCAGGCTGGCGCACCAGCCCCAGGCTTCACGCTGACCGCCGCCGATGGCTCGACCGTCTCGCTCGACGACTTCCGGAACAAGCAGGCCGTGGTGTTGTACTTCTATCCGAAGGACGATACGCCGGGTTGCACGAAGGAAGCGTGCTACTTCCGCGATCTGTCGGGCGAGTTCGCGAAGAAGGACGCCGTCATTCTCGGCGTCAGCCCGGACAGCGTGGCGTCACACGTGAAGTTTCGCGACAAGTTCAACCTCCCGTTCCCGCTCCTCGCCGATCCCGGCGCCGAAGTCGCCCAGCGCTACGGCGTCTGGAAAGAGAAGAACATGTACGGGAAGAAGTACATGGGCATTGAGCGGACGACGTTCGTCATCGGCAAGGATGGCACGATCGCCCGGGTGTTCCCAAAGGTGAGCGTCGAGGGTCACGCTGACGAGGTGCTCGCGGCAGTACCGGCAGCCGACTAACCGCGTCCGCCCAGGCGATCAGGCGTACCCTCGGGGCGATCGAGCATGCCCCGGGGCGAACCATGCTCGCCGGGGCGTTGACGGGCGCTCGCCCGGCCCGGATAATCCGGGCGAGCGCCGGGCGACGCGTTCCATGGCCGTGCCGACGACGCTGGGTGGAGCGGGACGAGGCGGCAGGAGCGGGGAAGATGGGCGAACGGAAGATCGAGGTCGGCGCAGTCAGCGACGTCGGGCGGCGGCGCGACCATAATGAGGACGCCTGGATCGCGTTCCTGACCGATGCCGGTCAGGCTGTCTGCGTGGTGGCCGATGGCATGGGCGGCCATCTTGCCGGCGAGGTCGCCAGCGCCCGAACCGTCGAGGTGCTCGACCGCGAGCTACACCAGACGACGGGCGATCTGGGCGGGAGCCTGCGGACGTCCATCGAGCGGGCGAACCGCGCGATCTGGGAGGAAGCGCAGCAGGATGAGGCCAAGCGAGGGATGGGCAGCACCGTCGTGGC
Organism: Chloroflexota bacterium; assembly: GCA_020845495.1. Next base: position 48,583 of record JADLFM010000233.1, on the reverse strand, counting down.
AGCCATCCTGTCCGCTGGACGGGCCTACCTTGCGAACGTCGGGGACAGCCCGGCTTTCCTGGTGCGCAGCGGCGAGGCCCGACAGGTTACCCGCGATCATGGCTGGGTCGCGGAGCAGATCGAGGCCGGCGTGATCTCGCCCGAAGACGGCGAGCGGCACCCGTTCCGCCACGTCCTGACCCGCTGCCTCGGCGTCGAAGCAGACGTCCAGGTGGAGGTGTACCCGCCGCTGGACCTGGCCGCGGGCGACGTGCTGGTCCTCTGCTCGGACGGGCTGACCGAGCACGTTCGCCCGGTCGAGGTGGCACACCTCGCCGGCGAGGCCGGGCCGGAGCAGGCGGCGCAGGTGCTGGTCGACCTGGCCATCCAGCGCGGCGGCCACGATAACGTGACGGTCGTCGTCGCGCGGGTCGGCTAGCCGGCCGGCGGCAGACAGGGTGTCCAGGACGGCCCGGCCTGAAGACGATACGGCGCTCGGAGTGACGTCTGCCGCGTCACTGAATGATGCGTCGGGCCCCGATGGCACGCCGCCCGACGGACAGGCGGTGCGAGGCATCGACGCATCCGGCGTCGCATCGAGCCCCGAGGAAGCGCATCCCCATCGGCGGCTGGTCGTCGGCTCGCTGATGCTGGCGATGTTCCTGGCGGCCATGGAAGTGAACATCGTGGCCACGGCGATGCCGTCCATCGTCGGCAAGCTCGGCGGCTTCGCCGACTTCACCTGGGTGTTCTCGGGCTTCCTGCTGGCCCAGGCCGCCACCATCCCGATCTACGGCAAACTGGCCGACCTGTACGGCCGACGCCCCGTTCTGGCGGCCGGCATGGGGCTATTCCTGGCTGGCTCATTCCTGTGCGGTGAAGCCGGCAGCATGACCCAGTTGATCGTGTTCCGGACGATCCAGGGGATCGGGGCGGGCGCGGTCCAGCCAATCGCGAGCACGATCATCGGGGACATCTTCACCCTGGAGGAGCGCGCCCGGATGCAGGGCTGGCTCTCGAGCGTCTGGGCCATTGCCTCGCTCATCGGACCGCTACTCGGCGGCTTCATCGTCGAGCGGCTCCATTGGGCCTGGATCTTCTGGATCAACATCCCTCTCGGGCTGCTCTCGATTGTCGGGGTAAGCCTGTTCCTGCGCGAGACGGTGGCTCGCTCGAAGCATGCCGTCGACTACCTGGGCGCGGTGCTGCTTGCGAGCGGGGTGAGCCTGTTCCTCTTCGGCTTGCTCCAGGGCGGCGTCGCGTGGCCCTGGACGTCGCCGCAGAGCATCGGGCTGCTGACTGGAGCGGTGGGTATCCTGGTGGGCTTCGTGATTCGCGAGCTCCATGCGCCCGAGCCGATCGTGCCGCTCGGGCTGTTCCGGAACCGGGTGGTGGCGACTGCCGACAGCGGGTTCCTGTTCATTGGCGGCCTGGTACCCTCGGTCACGTCGTTCGTGCCGCTGTATGTCCAGGGTGTGTCGGGCGGCAGCGCGACGACGGCTGGCTTCACGCTGATGCCGATGTCGATCGGCTGGCCACTCGCGAGCACGCTATCCGGGCGGGTGATCCTGCGGTTCGGCTTCCGCGGGACGGCCGTCAGCGGAGCCGTCATCACCATCGTCGGCGCCGTGCTGATGCTGATGGGTGCGCGTGCGGACAACGTGCTCGGCATGGGGCTGGCGAACTTCGTGCTCGGAGCCGGCCTCGGCTTCCTGAGCACGTCGCTGATCGTCGCGATCCAGAGCGCCGTCCCCTGGAGCAGCCGGGGTGTGGCGACGGCCTCGACGATGTTCTCGCGGCAGTTAGGAAGCTCGCTGTGGGTAGCGATCCTCGGCTCGCTGCTCAACGCGGTACTGCTGTCGCGCCTGAGCAGCCTCCCGAGCAGCGTTCGGTCGGCGGCCGGGGGCGACGAGGCGGGCCTGACGAGCCTGCTGCTGAACGAGCAGGCCCGCGCCACCCTGGATGCGACCGTGCTGACCCATCTGGAAGCCACGCTCGCCGGTAGTCTCCAGGTCGTGTTCGTGGGCATCGTGGTGACGACGGTCGCGGCTCTGGTGGTCGCCTGGTTCGTGCCCGGCGGCTCGGCGCAGGCAGCCACCCGCGAGCACGCGACCACCCCGCCTGACTGACCGCCCGTCCGACTACCGTCCGTCCGACAGTGCATGCTGCCAGGACAATCAGCATGCGGAGGGCGCAGGCACGCCCGGATCGTACCTCTCGGTCAGATGCCACCTTCGAGAGGCGCCCACCTGGAGCACGACTGCACCGGACTCTGGGGCAAGCGTTCTGATGCCAGGGCAGGATCGCGCCTTCACGACCGCCAGGCGAGTGTTTGCAGTCAAGGCGGGGACTTCTAGCCGACGTAAGGACGACTGCTGTGGGCCAACTGTCGTTCGAGCACGATGGTGAAGCCGGGCGCAGTACGCATGTGCCGCTTCGCACATTTCGCGGAGTAGCCAGATCTGACTCACTACTGTGTGCCGTACAGTGTTCGGGGAAGATACACGAAAGGAGGGGGAGAAGGGCGACCGGGGCTGGTGCGGAGCGATGTGTCATCAGAAGTGTCAGCGACAGATGTTTGGAGGTTCCCGTGTCGATTCGCGTGCTCTGCATCGTGTCGTCAAGCCTGCTCGCGCTCCTCGCCGGATGCTCCGGATCGAGTACGACGCCAACGTCGCCACCCGCATCAACCGCGGCGCCCGCACCAACTGCGCCCCTGAAGCCAACGATCGCGGCGCCAGCAGCACCACCGTCCCCTACGATTGGCTCGGCAGCCAGCCCACAGACGCCTGCCTCGCCGATTGCTGCCGCTAGTCCACTCGCACCCGCATCGCCGACCGCCAGCCCACAAGCGGCGCTTCCCGAAGGTGAGGTCCGGCTCGGCAGCTTCACCTTCAACAATCATGGCCTTAAGGACGCGCGAGGAACGGATGAGCTCGAGCTCGAGGCGGACGATTTCTACTTCGAACCGACCTTCGTGCGCGGCACACCAGGCCAGAAGCTGACGCTGGAAATCGAGAACGAAGGGGCAGCCGAACACACCTTCACGATCCCTGGTCAGCAAATCGACACAGTGCTCCAACCGGGCGGCAAGGCCGACGTCGCCGTGACCGTCCCAAATTCGGGTGCCCTACGCTTCTACTGCCGGTTTCACACCAGCCTGGGCATGAACGGAGAGCTATTGGCCGGCGATGCTCCACCCCAGCCGGTCTCGTAAGGACCGGGCCAGCATCCAGGTTGGCGAAGGTCTCCCCTGGCTGGCGGCCCTCGGTCAACGGGAGCAGATCAGCCTGAAAGGACGAAGGTCTGTTGCCCTCGTGCATGCCCACGCGCGAAATTTTGGAATGTCTCGGAGGGGATTCTCGACCTCGAGTTGTGGATCAGCACCAGGTACCAGGGTGCACGAGGATACGCCCCCGCGATCGCAAGCGAACGAGCGGGCGACGGGATCGAGCGGGGACCGGGCATAGGTCGATGCACGGGTGGATCTGCCGCGGGGCGGCGCTCAGGAGGGCTCCCGGTACGAGCGCCGACACCGCGTACCTTCCTCGCGCGGCTCAACCGCGAACACCTGTCCTCGCGTGCCGTCGACGCGGACGCGCTGGCCGTCCACCAGCGCCGTCGTCCCGCTGCCCGTGCCCAGGACAGCCGGGACACCGTATTCCCGGGCGACGATGGCGGCGTGGGAGATCGGGCCGCCGGTGTCCGCGATTACCGCGGCTGCACGGGGAAAGAGCGGCGTCCAGGCCGGGTTCGTGAACGACGCAACCAGCACATCTCCGGGCTGGAGTTTGCCGAACTCGTCGGGACCGTGGACGATGCAGACCGGCCCTTCGGCGATACCAGGGCTGGCCGGTAGCCCCGCGACGAGCGCGCGTTCACTCGTTCCTGAGGACGGCACGACAGGCTCGGCAAACGGCTGCCCTGCCAGCGCCGCACGGCGCGCCTTGCGGTCCGCCACCTTGACGGCCAGTCGCCGCACCATATCCGCCGTTGGGGGCCATGGCTGACCAGCTTCCTCCAGCTCGGCGAGTGTGAGATGAAAGACGTCCTCAGCCCGTTCCAGCACCCCGGCGTCGACCAGCCGCCGCCCCAGTTCCAGAGCGCACCGTCGCTCGGCCGGCATCGGCAGGGTCAGGTAGAAATGGGTGTCCTCGCGCACATGGCCGAAGTGTCGGGCGCCGACCAGCAGCCGGAGAAAGATCTTGCGCAGGGGCGGCCGTCCGAGGAGCGAGCGCGCGAGCAGAACATCCCGGGCGCGCTCCCACTCCGCCGGCCCGGCCGGCGCGGTCGGAGGCTCGGCAGCAGCGAGCGCCTTGAGGATGCCAAGCGGGATCTCCGGAGCGTCCTTCCAGGTCGGCTGGGACATCATGCTCACCATCGACTCACGGTGGCCGTAGTCCCGCAGGAACGTCTGGAGCGCCGCCAGGAACGGTCGGGCCTCCGGCGCTGCTGCGAGGGCAGTTGGGAGGCTGGCGGCCTCGGTCTCCGCGAACAGGTGCCGCAGCGCGTCGCTGGAGCGGATCGTGCCCGCCAGCCGCTCCAGCGCGCGGTTCAGCTCGAGCGTCTTGTTCTCCACACCCGAGACGAGCACGCCGTACTGGTCCTGCCGGCCGGCCAGCCTGAGGAGTAGCCACAGAAGCACGACGTTCCGAACTGCCTGTGGGAAATAGCGGTGGCGCAGTTGGGCCACGAACATGATGAGCGCGAGCGCCTCGTGGAGCGTCCGGAGCACCTCGTCCCAGGAGAGGGCCGACAGGTCGCGTTCCTCGAGGGCGTGGGCTTGCTGAACTGCCCGAGCGACGATCACATCGTCGTGCCAGCGAGCCAGATCGACGCGGCGACGCTGCCAGAGCGAGAGCAGCGGTCGGTAGAGCGTGCGCCACGTCGGGCGAGGGGTGAAGCCGGTTAGCCGGAGCGCCACCCCGTCTTGCACCATGATCGACCGCTCCACGGTCGGAAACGCGATGCCGAGCGGCCGGGCCATGGCATCGCCAACGGCCCGGAGAGCGACCGGTATGTGGGTGGTCAGATCGAGCGGGTACGGACGAATCGGGAAGATCTCGCCCGCGAAGTTCGGGATGCGGGAAGGCCGGCGCAACGTGGGTACGGCGGCGCGTGGGGGGGTCAGGCCCGAGAAGAGTGAGCGAGGAGAGAGTAGGCGGGGCACAGACGCCACGCGCGAAGACGACACGGGCGATGGCAGCAGCGCGGTGATCGGCCGCGCCTGCACGATGAAAGTGCGACCGCCTGCGCGCGCCCACTCGACATCCTGTGGCGCGCCGTAGTGCTCCTCAATGGCGATGCCCAGACGCACCAATTGCCGGATGTCCTCGTCGGCGAGCGCGGCTGCGCCATCCGCTGCCGCTGGGCGAGTCCGCTCGGTCCCGCCGCCGTCTCGGGCGCGGATCACTACTTCTCGGCGGCCGGCCGTCCGCGCCCTGATCTCCAGGTTGGGCTTGTTGACGACGTAGTGATCCGGCGTCACCAGCCCGCCGGCGACGGCCTCGCCGAGGCCCGGGCTGGCGTCTACCACGACCTCGTCGCGGGCGCCGGTGATCGGGTTGGCGGTGAAGAGCACACCCGCCACGTCAGCCGAGACGAGCCGCTGCACCACCACGGCGAGCTTGACCGTCGCGTCATCCACGCCGTGCGCTCGCCGGTACGCGATGGCGCGCTCGGACCAGAGCGAGGCCCAGCAGCCACGGATCGCGTCCATCAGGGCGTCCTCGCCGATCACACCGAGGAAGGTCTCCTGCTGGCCGGCGAACGTCGCGCTCGGCAAATCCTCGCCCGTCGCGCTGGACCGAACGGCGACGCTGCCGCCCCCCAGCGCACGGTATCCCGCTACTACGACGGTGGCGACGTCGTCCGGCAGGGTGGCCGTCGTGAACGCTTCTCGGAGCGCCGAGGCGCCGCCGTCGTTCGTCTCCGACAGCGCGACGCGGATGCGCTGATCCAGGCCAGCCTCAGTGACGAAGCGGTCGTAGGCAGCGGTCGTAAGCACGAACCCGGGCGGCACCGGGAAGCCAGCGCGAATCAGTTCCCCGAGATTGGCGCCCTTGCCACCCGCACGGTCAACGTCGGCGCGGCCAAACGCATCCAGCGGAGCGACAAAGGGAGCGTGTTCACCTCGTGGCGTCGGCACTCGTTCAGCGCCTCCCGAATCGGGTCTGTCGTCAGGCGAGGTCGCTCAGCTCAGCCGCCTTGGGCCAGCCGCTTCCATGCGATCGTCCGGCCCTACACCAGAACCACGATGGAACCCCCATGGTCATACACGATCGCACGCGTATCGCAGGTGAGTTTCACCCGGGCTTCGGTGTAACGGCCGGATCGCGGACGTCCAGCCATGCCCGCCCGCTCAGCCGCTCCCGGCGTGTTGGCCGGGCCAGCGTCGTGCGGCCGGCTGACGCTCATACCGTGACGTGCGGCGAGATCCGGCGCGGCCTATGACCTGTGGCCTACAATCCAAGGAGGGCCATGCTGGCCGGATCTCGCCTTCGATGGCATGCTTTTCGAACGAGCACGCCACCCACCCGCGCACGGTCAGGTGACGTGCGGGGGTGTAACCGCCTCCGTGACGGCACGCGTGGCTCGACGACGACCAGTCGGCCTGGCCGGCCCACGCCTCGGACTGCCCCCCTCCGCGTGCCAGAAGGGAGCATCATGCCAGAGCACCTGGACGAAGCCGCGATTTCTCGCGCCATCGCCGAGACGCTGGGCGGCGTGGACGTCGTCGTTACATCGGGTAACAGCTTCTTCTTCTACAACCCTGGCGGAGACCTTCCGCCCGACCATCGGTTCCCGTTCGCCACGCTGGTGACGAACGACGAGTACGACCAGTTCTCGGACCTGAACCGCGCGTCGGTGTACCGCCTGAACGTTGGCGTCAGCGGGGAAGCGTTCAGGCGGCTGTTCGGCAGAGAGACGCCAGCGTCCGACGCCACGGCCAGTACCGACGCCACGGCCAGTACCGACGCCACGGCCAGTACCGACACCAGGGCCAGTACCGACCCAGGTACCGGCGCACAGAGCGGCTATGACTTCACGGCCCTGGATCGGGTGATGCCGCACCCGGTCTACGGGCAGATGCACTGGGTCTGCGTGCTCAACCCAAGCGCCGAGACGTTCGAGACGGTCCGGCCGCTCCTCGTCGAGGCGTACGCCCTCGCCGCCCGCCGCTACGCCAGCCAGCACCCTGCGACCCCGCCGCCGACAGGCGCACCGCCCGACTCTGCCGCGCCCTGACCTGGCCGTCCGTGGTCCGTCCTTCGCTGACGTGCGGTTCCAGATGCACCTGTCCTGCCTCACCGGCTGTAAATGCTGAGTAGCGAGGGCGCATGTATCGGAGTATGACTCACCCAATGAGGCCAGTGAGGCCATCAATCGACGCTGACCCGCCGCGACGGGCGATCGAGCACATTGCAGCGCTATCGTGCGGAGAGCCGCTCGATCCGACGCTGCGGGTGACCTTGCAGTTCCACCCGGAGCGCCTCACGCTCAAGGGGGCACCGCTGCTCGTGGCCATGGCCCGAGACGGCGTCTATCGGTCGCAGTTCGAGACCGGCACCAGTAATGGCGGATTGACCGCGCATCCCGGCGGAGATCGCTGGCACTGGGAGAGCCGCATTTTCGGCGGCGCCTACGACGATGCCCCCGCGATGCTACGGCCGAAGTACGGCGCGCTCAATTACCAGCGGGCGCCGACCGGCGGCGCGCCTCGATTCGGCTCGGCGTACGTTCGCCTGAGCGGAGAAACGCTGGAGCGTTCGACGTTCTGCTATCCGGACAGCTACTTCGAGCCGGTCCATTTCGGCGTCGCGTCGCGGATGGCGCTGATCGAGCGTGCCGAATGCGATGACCGGGACGCACTCGACGCCTACATTGAAGCCCAGGTGCATGGCATTGTGCGCCTGGATCGTGACGTCGAGGCGCTCGTCCTCGATCCCTGCTTTCGTGGCACCGAGGCCGAAGCGCTCGCCCGCACCTTGCCCTGTCCGGTGGAATGGCATCCGGGCTTCCGGCTCAGCGTGGACGAGCTACGCCGCCATCCCGGCTATCGTAGCGAGCCGATTGTGGCGCTTGGCTGTACCCTCGCTGTTGACGGCTACGTCGACGCACGTATCATCGGTGCGGCGGCGCGCGCCGGACACCATGATGGGCAGGCCCTCAAGCGCATCTGGCACTACCTGGCGCGCTTCGGCACGCCCATCGGACCGTGATCGATCGATATGCCCGCTAACAGGGTTAGTGCCTGCCCCAGCCTACCAGCCTCACCCGAAGCTATGTCCCCTAACACAGCATCTCGGGCGTGTGCGAGCGCCTTCCCTTACGACGCCGGCGGCTCTGCCTGTGACGGCCTGTTTCGAGACCTGTCGGGTGCTGCCGATGCGACGCGAGTCGGTGCTCCAGCCCTGAGCGCCAGCTTGATGACGCCTCTCGGGCGGCCGTCCAGAACGATCCCTGCCCGAGGCCCGTCGAAGATGCCTTCGGTGTAGCCGCCGCTTCCTTCAGGTCGAGTTACATGCTCCGCGCGAGCCAACGAGGAGCCTGCCCGGCCCTGAAAACAGTGCGCCCATCGTCTCGCGGTAATCTGAGACGGGTTTGTCACCGGCGGTGTTGCCCACCGGGCGGTTGGTGAGCGTCGTGCTATCCTCGGCCGACCGTCCGCCGGGTTCTGATAAGACGGCTCCCGATCGGGCGAGGGATTTCTTATCGCCAGTGACAACGGTCAGGGGGCGCAATGACCCAGACCTACTTCCGACCGGACGCTCGGACTATCAATCGGCGTCGGTCGCATCTGGCCTGGCTCGTCGACCTCGTACTCTTCATCGCCATCGGGTTCGTCATCGCCGGGATCGTCGCCGCCGTGAGACGTTGGGCGGCCCCCTTTACGCCCGGTGTCGAGATCGACCTGGCCCTCAACGCGCTGCCAGCCTATGCCGGACTATCAGTCCTTCGCATGGCGCTTGCCTACGTGCTCTCGCTGCTGTTCAGCCTGATCTACGCTCGTATCGCCGTCGCGAGCCGGCCGGCCGAGTGGGTCATGCTCCCGCTCCTGGACATCCTCCAGAGCATCCCGATCCTCTCGTTCATGCCGGGGGTAGTCCTGGCGCTCGTTGCGCTGTTCCCGGGGCGTAACCTCGGCCTGGAGCCGGCAGCGATCGTTCTGATCTTCACCAGCCAGGCCTGGAATCTGGCATTCGGATTCCATCAGTCGTTGGTGACGATCCCGAAGGAGATGCATGAGGCGGCGACGATCTACCGTCTCAATGCCTGGCGCCGATTCACCAGGCTCGAACTCCCGTTCGGAGCCATCTCCCTGGTCTGGAACTCAATGATGAGTTGGGCCGGCGGCTGGTTCTTCTTGATGGCCGCCGAGCAGTTCGTGCTGGGCGAGCAGGACTTCCGGCTGCCGGGGCTCGGCTCGTATCTTCAGACCGCGGCTGACGCCGGGGACGTCCCCGCGCTCCTTGCCGGACTGACAACGCTGGTCGCGGTGATCGTGCTGATCGACTTGCTCGTGTGGCGGCCGCTCGTTGCCTGGTCGGTGCGATTTCGAGTCGAACAGACCGAAGGTGTCCCGACCTCGTCGGCCATTCTGAACATCCTACAACGGTCCCGCGCGCTTGCCTGGTTCGGGGGTCGCATCGTCGAGCCCTTTGGCGAAGCAGTAGATCGTCTCATGGGTCGGGTCTTTCCTCTGCCCAGCGCACCTGTCAGCACCAGGGGAGGGCGTGGGGCACGCGTGTGGGATGCCGTCCGAGTCGTGCCGGGTCTGCTCATCGTCCTCGGAGCGGCCGGCCTCCTCTGGAGCGGCTACGCGGCCGGACGGCTTCTCTCGCAGGTGACGGCAGACGATTGGGCGGCGCTTGGGGTGGGTGCGGCGGCAACGCTCGGACGCACCATGGCGGCTGTCGCGATCGGTGCGGCCTGGACGGTGCCGGTCGGGGTAGCCATCGGGCTGAACCCTCGGCTTGCACGCCACGTCCAGCCGATCGTGCAGATTGTGGCCGCCGTACCGGCGACAGCACTGTTCCCCGTCCTCCTGCTGGCCGTGCTCGCCCGACCCGGCGGACTGGAGATCGCGGCGATCGGCCTCATGTTGCTTGGCACCCAGTGGTACATCCTCTTCAACGTTATCGCTGGCGCCAGCGCCATCCCGACTGACTTGCGCGACACGGCAGACATCTACCAGGTAACGGGATGGCATCGGTGGCGCTACGTCATTTTGCCCGCGATCTTTCCCTACCTCGTCACAGGTGCGATCACGGCGACTGGCGGCGCCTGGAACGCGAGCGTCGTTTCCGAGTACGTGACATTCGGCGGCAGCCGATTCGTCACCGTTGGCCTGGGTGCCACGATCGCCATCGCCGCTGACGCGGCAGACTACCCCCTGCTTCTGGCTGCTACTGTGACGATGGCCGCCATCGTGGTGCTGCTCAACCGCTTCATCTGGCGCCGGTTCTATCGTCTCGCCGAGCGCCGGTACCGTCTGGACTAATAGAGAGCGAGACACCTCGCCGGCCACCTCGCCGCTGGATGCCCGGAGGTGTGGAGGAGAGCGATGCCCTCAGAGCCCCGTACCATCCAGCCGACTGATAGTTCCGTCGCCTTACTCGCCGCGCGTGGCCTCACCAGGTTCTACGGCGAAGGCGCGAGCCGCTTCCTGGCCCTCGACGACATCGACCTGGAACTACGTGATGGGGAGTTCGTCGCCCTCCTCGGTCCGTCAGGGTGCGGCAAGTCGACGCTGCTGCGGATCCTGGCCGGGCTGCTCGAGCCCTCCTCTGGGACCGTGCTCGTGCATGACCGGCCGCTCAGCGGCCCAAATCGACACGTAGCCATGGTCTTCCAGACCTTTGCCCTCTTTCCCTGGCTGACCGTATACCAGAATGTTGAGCTCGGCCTCCTGGCAAAGGAACTGTCAGCCAACGACCGGCAGCAGCGCGTGCTCGACGCGATCGACATCGTAGGGCTGGATGGTTTCGAGCATGCCTACCCGAAGGAGCTCTCGGGAGGTATGCGCCAGCGGGTCGGCTTCGCTCGCGCTCTGGCGTTTGAGCCAGAAGTGTTGCTGATGGACGAGCCGTTCTCAGCGCTCGACGTCCTCACCGCCGAGAATCTCCGTGGCGACCTGCTCGACCTCTGGGCCGAGCGACGGCTGCCCATCCGCGCGATCGTAATCGTGACCCACAATATCGACGAGGCGGTCACTATGGCCGATCGCCTCGTGTTGATGGCGGCAAACCCGGGCCGGATCCGCGTCGAGTTGCCTGGCCTGCCCCTCGTCGAACGGCGTCGCCAGGGAGCGGCGCACGCAGGGCTCGTAGACGCGATCTATCGGATCTTGACCAACCCTGACGAAGATGTCGAGCGGCTGCTTCCGGGCGCCCGACACGTCCAGACCCCGGCCATTCGGCAGTATCAGAGCGTGCCGCATGTGAGTATCGGGGACCTCGCCGGGTTCATCGAGCGGCTACAGTCGCTCGGCGGCCGTGAGGATCTCTACGAGCTTGCGCGGGATCTCCGGATGGAAGCTGACGACCTGATCGCACTCGCGGATGCAGCGTATCTCCTCGGTTTCGCGGACCTTCAGGAGGGAGACGTCCTCCTGACCGATGCCGGCCAGCGCTTTGCCGACGCTGACATGCAGGAAGAGAAAGAACTGTTCCGCTACCACGCGCGGATTGCGATCGAACTGCTTCGCCGCATCGAGCGGGAGCTGAGATCCAGGCCGGGCAACCGCGTACCAGAGGCACGTTTGCTGAAGGATCTCGAGCGAAGCTTCAGTCCAGATGAGGCGCGCCGGCAACTCGACACGGCGATTGACTGGGGCCGGTATGCGGAGCTGTTCGCCTACGACGACCATGCCGGGCAGTTCTATCTCGAAGCGGAGGAGCCGGCAACAGCGAACCCCACCTGATCTGGTCGGACCGCCGGCCGCGCAGCCTGGCGATACTGCCCAAAGCTTTCTTGCGGATCCCGCACGCCGTCGATCCCCCCGTCATGCAGGGTGTCGCGCAGTGGACCGGCGACATGGTGACGGGGCATTCCGTCAGTCTTCGGGCAGGTCGGCGCGATGGCGTTCGACCATGGTGCGGCGGCGCAGACTCCCGGCGCAGAGTGCGATAGCAACACGCTGTGGCCGCCAACACTCGTACCGATGGGGTTCGACGGGCATCCGCACGACAGCGGCGCCATCGGTAGCGGCGTGGTATCAGCATGCCACAGCCTCGTGCGATGGTCCCGCATGCGGACGGACACAATCACGCCACGGCGCGCATCCTCGCCACGCCTTGACCGAGGCGTCGCCGGGTTCCGTACGCGCTGGCGCGGAACCTGCACCGTCTAAGCAGCTATGGGTGCTCGCCCAACGGACCAGAGCACATGAGTCGCTCACCCTGAAGCATCGTCCGAGCGGTCGTCATCTTCAGGCGTGTCGGCCTATGCGGCCTGCGCCTGGGCACCGCTGTTCGCCGCCGCGAACGTCTACTGGGGGATGGACGGGCGCGTGGCGCTCTCAGCATGGAGGATCGGGGGCCTGATGGGTGGATACGCCAGGGAGACGGACGGATGACCAGGCCAGCATCACCGATCCTGAAGACGTTGTGGTTCGTCAGTATCGTCTGCGCCGCGCTGGCGCTCGGCCTGACCCTGGCCCACGTCCTCGAGCGGCCGGGCAAGCTTCACCTGAGCGGCGCCGAGTGGCTGGCCGTTCAGCACACCTTCTACGGCGACTTCGTCATCGTCGGCGGAATCGCCGAGGTGCTCGGCCTGCTCAGTTCGCTCGGCATCCTGGCACTGGTGCGCCACCGGCGTATCACAGCGGCCCTGGTCCTGATAGGAGCGCTTGGCTTCGCGGGCATGCTGCTCAGCTTCGCCTTCGGCAACCGCCCGATCGATGACGCGATCGCAACCTGGACGCCGGCCACGCTGCCGGCCGATTGGGCGGAGTTCCGCGACCAGTGGGACGATGCGCATGCGCTGAGCGCCGCCTTTGCCGCTGTTTCGCTTGCCAGCCTGCTTTTCGGGCTCGTGCGCGATGCGCCGGCCGGCGCATCGTCGGCCACGAACCGCTCGGCCGTCGAGGTGAAAAGCACGGAGATGCCCGCGCGGCCCCGCTGAAGATGGCCTCGGGCAGTGGCCTCGGGCAGTGGCGCGGAAGTTCGCAGCCGAACAGGCGCACCGTCTCCGGCCTGACCGCCCTGCCGCCAACAGCACCCTACGCTCATGGAGTGGGAGGAGTCCGCTCCCACAGCCACCGGCGCGTGCCGGCGGTTACCACTCCACGGACAGGGAGTTGGCCCATGCAGTATCTGTTGTCTTGCCTGAGACGGCGAGCGGCCCGCCGTCATCTCACGCCGGGCGTCCAGGCCGACGCGGCCCGGGCGCTGCACTGCCGGCCCGTACGTGCCGTGCTCGCCGCCGCGCTGCTGTTGAGCCCCGGCCTGGTGCTCCTCGGTGGGGCGCCGGGGGCGTTCGCGGCCAGTCCGAGCGTCGTCGGAGCAGTCGTGCGCGACGAAACGCCTGCGCCCGGCCCGGAGGCCACCGATCCGGCGGCGGGAGCGGAAGCGCCAGCACCGGGGGCCGAAACGGCCGCCCCCAGCACGGTCGCCACCGACGATCTGATTCGCCTCCAACTGGTCCCCGGTGCGAGTGAGGCCCGCTACCGAATGACCGTCAAGACCCTCGGGCAGCCGCCGAAGGTGGCGACATGCTCCACCCGCTCGGTGACGGGTGAGTTCGTGCTGCGGCCGGACGGCACGGTCGTGAGCGAGCAGTCTCGGATCTCAGTCGATCAGCGCACGCTTCAGTGCGAGCCGCCGCTCCGCACCAACATGGCGCAACAACTTCTCGAGACCCAGACCTACCCCACAGCCGATTTCGTGCTCCGCGAGGCGCCGGGGTTGACCGTGCCGTTCCCGGTCGGCGATCTCAATTTGCCGCTGATCGGCGATCAGTCGGTGCACGGCATCAGCCAGCCGGCGGAGTACGCGACGGCGGCGACGTTCGACGGCGACCAGATGCGGGGTCAGTCGAGCGCGCAATTTCTGATGACGAGCTTCAATCTCAAGCCGCCTCACATCGGCCCGCTCTTGAGCGTCGACGACGCCATGTCGGTCGAGTTCGACTTCCAGGCCGTGCGGGCCACAACGACGGCCGGGGATTCCGGCCCATCGCTCTAAGCCCTCGCGGCGCTCCCCCTCGTCGCAGGCGCCCGTCTGGCAGACGCCGGGCGGGCGCCTGCTTGCCTGCCCGGGGGATCGGCCTGCCCAGGGTATGCGCCTGCCAGGGGTATCGGCCTGCCCGGAACACGCGCTCGTCCGAGGTAAGGGTTGTCGGCGGGGGCCGTCCCGGTCCATCCTGAGCGTCACAGCCCACGCCCCTCCGGTAGCCGAAGGGGCCACGCTAATTCGGTAGCTCCCTGGACGCCCGTCACTCCCCACGGGTTGTGACGGGCGCCATTGTGAGGCGCGCGTGAGTCTGCTCGTCATCGTCGCGATTCTGCCCTTCGTCTCGACCCTCCTCGGGGGCGTCGCGGCGCTGCGGCTGCGCCACCGCTTACACCCGATCATGGCTTTCGCGGCCGGTGTCCTGGTGGCCACGGCCCTCGTCGATCTGTTGCCGGAGGCTGAGGAACTGACCGAGGCGGTAGGTCATCCGTTCCTCGTCGGCGGCGCGGCCGTCCTCGGGTTCTTGGCGTTCTCAGCGCTCGAAGCGCTGGTCCATCGGCAGACCTGGGAGCATCAGCACCCACCGGAGGAAGAGCCGCACGCACCGCACGCGCATGACGACGATCTCACCACGTCAAAGGGCATGCTCGGGCTGACGGCAGCGGCCGGGTTGATCGTCCACAGCACGCTCGACGGTCTGGCGATTGGCCTGGGCTTTCACGCCGACGTCGAGCTTGGGACCATCGTGGCGCTCGCGGTCCTGGCCCACGACTTCGCCGATGGGATGAACGTGGTGACGTTCGTGCTCGCCGGCGGGAGCGGTTTGCGTGCGGCGCAGATCGTGCTGGCACTCGACGCGCTCGCGCCCCCGCTGGGCGTGTTCCTCAGCACGCTCGTGTCCTCGTCCGAGCCGATATTGGGCACGCTGCTGGCGGTGTTCGCCGGGGTCTTCCTGGCTATCGGGGCCGGCCACCTACTGCCGGAGGCCAGCCATAGCCAGCCTCGGGCCGCGCCGGTGCTGGTGGTATTCGCGGCGCTCGGCGCGGTGGTCGTCCTGGCAATACGCAGCGTCATCAGTTGACCCAGGCCGGCGCTTGAACCAGGCCGGCGCTGGCCCGCGCGTCGCGCCAGCGGCACGCGGACCAGGCGTCGCCCGCGGATTACTCGGGCTGGTAGGTGGCGTCAGGCTCGAAGGGGAAGAGCGGGTGGCGCCGGCGGCGGTACGTGAAGAAGGACAAGTCGGCGGTCGTGACGCCGGGCGTATTCACCAGCACGATCTCCGACGCAATCCGGGAGTAGGCGGGCCGAGGCGACACCACCCCCTTGGCCACCGCGATCTGATACCGCTCTGGCCGCACCCCGACGTGGTACATCTGCTCCAGGCTGGTGTTGCCGACCCGCTGGCTCGTCAGCACGAGGGTGTGACCATCGGTCGTATCGAGCACGGCCATCGTCCCGGCGTTGAAGAAGCGGAAGCCGCCGTGCGTCGGTGTCGGGTCTTCGTAGTGGCCGTCCGCGAGCACTCGGACCGTGCCGGTCACGGTTACCGGGCGCCCGTGCATATCGTCCGTCTTCGCCCCGACCGGCAGCGTGAGCTCCGCGCCCACTCCGGCCGCGATGCACTGCTGGACAGCCTCTGGATCGTAGAGCGTCTGGAGCAAGCCACGGATGCCGAGCCGCTGAGCCGCCTCCAGGATGACCGTCGAGTCGGCCGAGCTGCCGCCGCCAATGTTGTCCCCGACGTCCATCAGCACGACCGGGCCCTTCTGCGCGGCGGCGTAGCGGAGTGCCTCCTCCGTCGAGGGGGTGTCGCCGACGAACTCCTGCCGTCGTTCCCAGGCCCGCTGCGCCATCCAGCGGGCGGCGTCGCGGGCAGCCTGTGGGTCGCCGTTGTGGATGGCGAGGAAGGCCATCCCCATCTCCTCGACGTCGGCGTACGGATAGCCCTCGGCGGCGCTGGCGGAGAGCATGCCCGGGCGGGAGATCACTGCCTCGACGTCCTGCACGACGCCGAGCATCGGCTCCTCGCCGGTGAACTGCTTGACGATATTGATGACGATCGGCGGCATCTCCAGCGCCTGAACTGGGCGAACCTCACCCCGGACTGTCCGGACGATGATCTCGGCGCATTCGAGGGCACGCTGGCGCGGGTCCAGGTGCGGGTTGGTGCGGTAGACCACCGTCGCCGTGGTGTTCGCGATCATCGCCTGGCTGACGTTGGCGTGCATGTCGATCGCCATGCCGACCGGCACGTCCGGGCCGACGAGCGCTCGCACCCGCGCCGTGACCTCGCCGTCCACGTCCGGGTACTCCTCGGACACGGCTGCTCCGTGTTGTGCCAGCAGCACCCCATCCCAGGGGCCGCCCGCGCGGAGTAGATCGAGCATCTCGCCAACGATCCGGTCGAAAGCATCCCTGGTGATTGTCCCGATGGGGCCGGTCCGAGCCATCACCAGCGGCACGACCTCGACGCCGAAACGGTCGGCTGCTTCGAGGAAGCCGGCCATCGTGGCATTCGAGTTGCCGTACTCGCGGACGATTTCGTCACCGTGTAAGATGCCACTGCGAACGAACTGATCGTAATCGGCCGGCACGCGCGAGAAGGTGTTCGTCTCGTGCGACACGCCGAGGGCTGCCAGGCGCATCCTGTCCTCCAGCGGGGCTCCGAGGCCGCATCGTCGTCGCGCGGCAGATCCGGCGCTGCGTCATGGCGCACTCCCTGAGGGCGCACCCGGCCGGAACCCGGATCCTCTCGCCGTGTTGTACTCGACCCGGCACGGCAGGAACAGGTGCGCCCTCGAGCGGATCGTGTCGACCGGGTGTACGCACCTTACCCGACGTGCACGCGCAGCCGGCGGGGAAAGGCCGCGGAAGCGAAGCCTGCGAACGTGACGCTGGCGAAAGCGTCCGGGCTCGCCGCGGCCATCATCGGCCAGCAAGCACGTAGAATGGGGGCATCGGGGAACGGAGTGGCGGTTGATCGCGGGTAGACGACGCAGTACCAGGATCGGCGTTGGCACCGCCGTAGGCGTGTGTGGGCTGGTCGGAGCCGGCTGGCTCGGGCTGCGGGTACGGCCGGAGCCGTTGCCTGCGTACCTCGACCGAGCGCCACCCCCTGCTGTCGTGCCCCTGCCCGATGGCCTGCCCACGCCAGTCGAGCGCTACTATCGTGAGATCTACGGGGAGCACATCCCAGTCCTCACGTCCGCCGTCGTAAGCGGCCGGGGAACGGTGCACCCTGTCGGTGGGGTCGATCTGCCGGTGCGCTTCCGCTTCATCCACGCGGCCGGGCGCGCCTTCCGCAGCTACATCCAGGTGACGTTCTTCGGCGTCCCGCTGATGAACGTCGACGAGACGTTCCTCGACGGGCACGGTCGGGGGGTGACGCCGTTCGGCGTCGAGGAGGGCGCCAGGACCGACCAGGGGGCGAACCTGCGCCTCTGGGCCGAGTCGCTGGCGCTGCTGCCGGCGGTCCTGCTGACCGACGAGCGGGTGCGCTGGGAGCCGTTGGACGACGCGGCGGCGCTGCTCGTAGTGCCGTTCGGAGATACGCGTGAACGGTTCGTCGTTCGCTTCGACCCGGACACCGGACGACTCTGGGTGATGGAGACGATGCGCTACAAGGGCGCAGCCGGCGCGAAGACGCTCTGGATCAACGAGACGCTCGGCTGGGCCACGGTGAGCGGGTACCGGCTCCCAGCGATCATCTCATCGACCTGGCTCGACGATGGCCGCCCGTGGGCCGTCTTCACGATCGAGGACGTGGCGTACAACGTCGACGTGTCACGCCTGATCCGGGCATCCGGACCTGGGTGAGCCGGGGAGCGCCTGGCGCTTCCTCACAGCCGTGAGCCATCCGTCATGGGTCTCCGGCTCGGTACGCCATTCGATCCGCCCCCAGGAAGCCGTTGGGCTCACTGCCCACGACACGCCGCTCGGCTCGCGGGCGAGGGTGCTCAGGCCGCCGCTCCGCGCGTTCGGCTGCCGCCCGGATCTCCGGCCGACAGGTGGCTCGAGCGTCAGCGCGGCTCTTGACACGCTCTCGAAGCGGATGGGATAAACCGCGTCCCCGGCGGTCAGCAGCGCCGCCAACCGCGTTCTGGGGGAGTCGGCGGGGTCAACCCGCGGCGCGCTGATAAGGGGGAGCCATGCGGAGGCGGACGGCAATCGCCCGGATCGGGCAGGCGTTGGGGCTGGTCGGCCTGTTGGGCGCGGCCCACGGCCAGCCTGTGAGCGCGGCAGTGCAGCGAGCAGCCGGCGTCCGGCAGGCGCCGGCCCGCGCGCCGGGCGTATCAACCGTGCGTCAGGCGGGCACCCAGGTGATCTCGCTGCCTTCCCAGGAGCCGCCCACGCTCGACCCGGGGCTGGCCGAGGATATCGCCTCGATCGACGTCATCATGCAGTTGTTCGACCCGCTGGTCGCGTTCGACGAGTCAGGGACGGCCTCGGGGCTCGGCGCTCAGTCCTGGTTGATGTCGTCAGACGGCCTTACCTACACCTTCACGTTGCGGCAGGGGCCAACCTGGTCGGATGGCACGCCGGTGACGGCCGGCGACTACGTCTGGGCATGGCGACGGAACGTCAGCCCGGCGACGGCCTCGCCCTACGCCAAGGCGCTGTTCCCGATCCAAAACGGGCAGGCCATCAACGACGGCACGATGACGCCAGATCAGCTTGGCGTCGAGGCGCGCGACGATCGCACGCTCGTAGTGAGGTTGGAGCAGCCGGCCTCGTACTTCTTGCGGCTGGCCGCGACCTGGACCCTCGCGCCGCTCCGTCAGGACGTCGTCGAAGGGTACGGCGAGCAGTGGACCGAGCCTGAGAACATCGTCACGAACGGGCCGTACTTGCTGTCCGAATGGCAGCACAACACCCAGATCGTGCTGACGCGCAACGATGCCTATTGGGGTCGGAAGCCGTCCATCGAGCGCGCCGCCTTCCGCCACTTCCCCGAGGACGGCAGCGAGCAGATGCTGGCCGCCTACGAGGCCGGCGAGATCGATACGACCGGCGCCGGCGTGCCGGCTGAGCTGCCGGCGACCCAGGTCGACCGCATCCTGGCCGACTCGACGCTGAGTGCGGAGCTCCGCGCGTTCCCGCAGTCCGGGACGGCGCTGCTGGTCGTCAATAACCGCCGACCGCACCTGCAAGATTCACGTGTGCGCGAGGCACTTGGGCTGGCACTCGACCGCCGTGAGATCCTCGATCTGGTGATGAAGCGGGCCGGCTCGCCCGCCTACACACCCCAGCCGGAAGGGATCGACGGGCGGATGCCGGAGGCGTGGCCCAAGGACGATACCGAGAAGGCTCGCCAACTGCTGGCGGACGCCGGCTATCCGGGTGGACAGGGCTTCCCGCCGATCACGCTGACGTACAACACCAGCGCTGAATGGCGCCTCTTCGCCGAGTACGCGCAGCAGCGTTGGAAGGACGTCCTTGGCATCAACGTACGCCTCGACTCGATGGAGTGGGCCGTCTTCTTGAAGTGGCGGCGCGGCGATGAGTGGGCCACCCGTGGCGACCTGTACCGAAGCTCCTGGTTCTCGGACTACGAGGATCCGAACAACTGGTACAACGTGCTCTGGGACTCCGAGAACGACCCAAGCTCGTTCAACGGCGGTTGGCGCAACGACCGCTTCGACCGATTAGTGCGGCAGGCGACCGGCGAGCCCGAACGAGCACAGCGGGTATCCCTGTACGCCGAGGCCGAGCAGATCATGGCCAGCGAGTACCCGCACATTCCCCTGTTCCAATACGAGGTCCGGTCGCTGGTCAAGCCGTACCTCCGGGGCTACACCCCGTCCCGCGTGCTCGGCCTGACGCCGCTCCGAACGATGTCGCTGTCCGACGCGCGCTGAGCAACAACGGGATAGGGCGTCGATGACGCGCTACGTGCTGCGGCGGGTGCTCGTGCTGCTGCCCGTCTGGCTGACGGTCTACACTCTCACCTTCACCCTGTACCACCTGACACCGGGCGGTCCGTGGGACCGTGAGCGGCCGGTGCCGCCGCAGGCCATCGAGCATCTGAATCGCAAGTATGGGCTGGACCGCCCGCTCTGGCAGCAGTATGTCGACTACCTCCAGGGCGTCGTGACCCGCTTCGACTTCGGGCCGTCCTACAAGAATCTGTCGCGGAGCGTCGGCGACATCATCCTGGACTTCTTCCCGACGTCAGCGCGGATCGGCCTGCTCGCCACGGCGCTGGCCATCGGCATCGGTCTTCCGCTCGGGGTGGTGGCGGCCATACATCACCGCTCAGCCGCCGACCACGCCTCGATGCTAGTGGCCGTGCTTGGGGTGTCGGTGCCGTCGTTCGTGGTCGGCCCGCTTTTGATCTGGGTCTTCGCGCTCGGGCTGGCGTGGCTCCCGCCCGGTGGCATCGACGGCTGGCGAAACTACGTATTGCCGGCGGTGACACTGAGCCTGTTCCCGCTGGCGCTAGTCGCTCGGACGACCCGTGCCGCGCTGCTGGAGACGCTGCGCTCCGACTACGTCCGGACCGCTCGCGCCAAGGGGCTACGGGAGTCACTGGTAGTGCGTCGACATGCGCTAAAGAACGCACTGATCCCGGTCGTCACCATCGGCGGTCTGCTGCTGGCCGAGCTACTGGTCGGATCGTTCTACGTCGAGACAGTGTTCGCGGTGCCGGGAATCGGCCGCTACTTCATCACCAGCGTCACGAACCGCGACTATCCGGTCCTGATGGGCGTGACCCTGCTGATGACGACCGTCGTGGCGCTCGTCAACCTGCTGGTGGACGTCCTGTACGCTTACCTCGACCCCCGGATCCGCTATGGCTGAGGCCGCTATGGCTGAGGCCGCTATGGCTGAGGCCGCTATGGCTGAGGCCGCTATGGCTGAGGCCGCTATGGCTGAGGCCGCTATGGCTGAGGCCGCTATGGCTGAGGCCGCTATGGCTGAGGCCGCCAGGAGCGATGCCGGCAGGAGCGATGCCGGCAGGCGTCAGGGCGATGGCTGAGGCGGCTGCGGCGAGCGTCATCGCGGCGCGCGCCGATCCCCTGGCGCTCGCGGCGGCACGCGGCGATGGGCCGTGGCGGAGCGCCTGGCGCAGCCTGCTGCGGCATCGGCTGGCCGTGTTCGGGCTGGCAGTGCTCGCCGCGCTAGTGCTCGTGGCGCTCCTCGCCGACGTGCTGGCGCCGTATTCATACACCCAGCAAGCGGTGTCGAACGCGCGGCGCGGCCCCTCGGCGGCTCACTGGCTCGGCACCGATGAGCTTGGGCGCGACATGCTGAGCCGGCTGATGTACGGCGCCCGCGTGTCGCTCTCGGTGGCGCTGGTGGCACAGGTGCTGATCCTGGCCATCGGTGTGCCGCTCGGCGCAGCGGCCGGCTACTTCGGCGGTTGGGTGGATACGCTCGTCTCGCGGGCGATCGACGTCCTGTACAGCTTCCCAGACCTGCTACTCATCATCATCGCCGTGACGTCGCTGCGGGCGGCGCTGCGAACCGAGTCGGGCGGACTGCTCGGAGCACTGGCCACCCTCGACGTGATGCTGGCCGGCCTGCTGGGGGTGTTCATCTCGCTGGCGCTCGTGTCCTGGCTGACTGTCGCGCGCCTGGTGCGCGGACAGGTCCTCTCGCTCAAGGAGCGCGAATTCGTCGAGGCGGCACGGGCGGTCGGTGCGACTGGCGGCCGAATCGTCTGGTGGCACCTGCTGCCGAACGCGCTACCCGCCATCGTCGTCGCGGTGACGCTTGGCATCCCCCGCGTGATCCTGGTGGAAGCAGCGCTCTCGTTCGTGGGGATCGGGGTACAGGCGCCGACGCCGAGTTGGGGCGCGATGATCCTGGCCGGCGCGAACGCCGCGCGGGCTGGCACGCCGCACCTGATCCTCGGGCCAGCCGGCGCGCTCGCACTGACCGTGCTGGCGTGCAACGTCGTCGGGGATGCCCTGCTCGAAGCGTTCGACCCCTGGATGCGCGGCAGCCGCCAGGGCGCGCGCTGACGACGCCGATGGTGAGTACCACGGCCTTCGCGTCGCAACCGGGTTGCGACGACTGCTCGGGAGGCGAGGGATGCTGAGTCGACGGGACTTCATCGCCAGACTGGCTCGCTCGGGCGTCGCGGTGGGGGTGGCGACCGTCATCGGTCCGGCCCGGACTGTGCTGGGCGCCGCGTCGCTGCCGGCCTCCGCCGGACGCCTCGCCCCTTCTCTGGCGGCGAACATGGGCGACCAGCCGATCCGGGTGCGGATCGGTGAGGTCGTTCAGTCGGGTGCCGACTTCCGTGCTGGTCTCGCCGAGGGCGTGGGCCTGCCCGGGCAGGGCGGCGCTCTGGCGCTCGCACCGACCGAACCGGGCGGGCGCTACACCTCTGCGCCGCTCGGGCTGGCGTTCCCCTGCTCGCACGTGGGCACCCATTGGCAGATCGACGGCGGTGATGGGCGCGGGCTACTCGTCGAGCTCCGGACCAGCCCGAACGGCTCCCGCTGGTCCGGGTGGCGTCCTGTCGCCGTCGAAGCGCACGGGCGTGCCGAGCACGGGATCGAGACATTCGGTGCCTTGCAGCGCGGGCGAGCCGGCGCCTGGCTCCAGTACCGGCTGACGTTTCCTGAGGGCTGGCCGCCGGACACGGGCATCAGTCAGGTGGCGCTCACCTACCTGGATGCCGGCACGACGCCGCCCAACCGGCTGGGAGCGAGCCGGGATGGCGTGGCCTTCTCGAAACTTGCGGCCGGCCCGGTCGGCTTTCTGGGACGCGTCATCCCGCGCGAGGCGTGGGGCGCTGACGAATCGCTACGCTTCGTCGACGGCAAGGACCAGTGGCCGAGGGCCTACGTTGCGCCGAAGCTGACCGTCGTCCATCACACCGCCACCGACAACACCTACGACGATCCTGCCGCCGAGGTCCGGGCGATCTACGTCTATCACACCATCACCCAGGGCTTCGGCGACATCGGCTATCACCTGCTGATCGACAATCGCGGTCAAGCCTTCGAGGGGCGGCTCGGCCGGGACCCCGATCCCGACGCGCCGTGGACCCGCGAGATCCTGAGCCGCGACATCGTGGCCGGCCACACCTACGGCTACAACTACGGCTCGGTCGGCATCGCAATGCTCGGGAACTTCGTGGCGGCCGACCCGAGTGAGCCGGCGCTCCAGACGCTCGAGGAGGCGCTAGCGTTCACGGCCGCTCGATACTGGCTCGACCCGCTGGAGCGGATCGATGTCCTCCGATCGCGCCGCCCGACTGGCGAGTATGAGTTGTGGCGCGACGGCCTGAACGCCGTCTCCGGGCATCGTGACTGCTTCCCGACCGAGTGCCCCGGCGACCGGCTCTATTCCCGGCTACCGGCGCTGCGGCAGCAGGCGGCACAGCGCACCGGGCCGGCCGGCCCGCGCGTACACATCGAGCAGGCGCCGCCCGGACGCAACCCCTGGCCATCCGACCTACTCTTTGGTTGGACTGGCGTAGACGGCGGCGCCGAGTTCAGCACTCGACTCGAGGGCTGGCGGCTCTCCAGCGAGCCCGATCGGATCGTTGCGCTGAGCGGATATGCCCCCGGCGAACGTCCGGTGTGGAGCCCGTGGACCGCGTATCGTGGGCAATCCTTCGCGTTGCCGCCGGACGCGTATGGCCACTACACCTTGCACGTGCGTGCCCGGATGGCTGGCGGTAGTGAGGGAACCTACGCCGCGCGCTGGCCGCTGTTCGTGGATCGCCATGTCATTGCGGATGACGCTGATTCTGCCCTGGCCGTCAGTCAGGGGGCCTGGACCCGCACGGACCATATCCTCGGCTACAACGCCAGCGGCTACCTGGAGGCCGAGCCGGAGTCGGCGATTGGGGCGGCGAGCGTGGCGTGGACGCTGGACGTGCCAGAGGACGGCGAGTACCGCGTCATGGCATGCTGGACGGACGGCGAGTACCGTGCCACGAACGCGCGCTACACGATCGCCGCAGGCAGCCAGACGCTCGCCACAACCGACGTGAGCCAGCGTGAGAACGGCGGCCTCTGGGTCGATCTGGCGCGGGTGCCGCTACGGGCAGGCGTACACTGCCAGGTCACGCTCACGAACGCCGCCGATGGGGTCGTGGTCGCAGACGCCGTACGGATCGTGCTGGTTGAGTGAGCCGCTCCGCTCAGCCCCTCCCAGCGCGAGCACAGGCTGCCACCGCACAGGCTGCCACCGGCGCGTGACGACTCCCGGAGTGACGGCTTACTGGCCAGAGCGGGGCGCAAACGGTCGAGGTCGTCGCCGCCATCGACTGTCCGGACGAGCGCCATCCGGCCTGGCCCCTGGCTGGGGTGCGCTCTGGCGCACAGCCGACGCGCGTGACTCGCGCCGTACCGGCTCGGCAGGGACGTCCGCCGGCTCAGGCGCCGACGATCTGGTGGTGCCATCGGCGGGCCAGCGGCGGCGCGGCAGGGTCCGGCCAAGTTTCCGCTCCATCTGCCGCCAGGCGGGCGCGTCCTCAGGCGTAATCAGCGTGATCGCCTCGCCCTGGCGGCCCATCCGTCCGGTCCGGCCGACTCGGTGGGTGAAGAGCTCGGCCGACTCCGGTAGCTCGTAGTTGATGACCTGGGACACGCCTTCGACGTCGAGTCCACGCGCCGCCACATTCGTAGCCAGCAGGATCGGCAGGGCGCCCGAGCGAAACTCCTTCATCACCCGCTCGCGCGCGTTCTGGCTCAGGTTCCCCTGGAGCGCGCCGACCGGATAGCCTTCCTTGCCGAGCTTCAGCGCGAGCTTCTTGATGCCGTGCTTGGTACGCCCGAACACGATGACCGGGCCGTCGGCGCGGCGGTCGAGGAGGGTGCGGAGCGCGTCGAGCCGCATAGCGTCGTCGACCTCGTAGACCACGTGCTCGATGTCGGGCGGCGTCTCGACCCGATCCACCCGCACGGTCACCGGCTGGCGAAGGTGGCGCGCCGCCGTCTCCATGACCCAGGGCGGTACGGTCGCCGAGAAGAGCGCCGTCTGCCGTGTCGACGGGGTGCGGGCCAGGATGCGCTCGACATCGGGCGCGAATCCTCGATCCAACATCTCGTCGCCCTCGTCGAGGACGAAGATATGGAGCCGAGCGAGCGAGAGCGTCCCCTGGCGAAGATGATCGAGGGTCCGGCCGGGCGTCCCGACGACGATCTGCGCGCCGCCGGCCAGCGCTTTCATCTCCGGCTGGAGCGAGCGCCCACCGTAGAGCAAGGTCAGCGTCAATCCGCGCGTTGCCGCCAGTTGGCCGAGGACGTCGCCGACCTGGAGCGCCAGTTCGCGGGTCGGGACGAGCACGAGCGCCTGCACGCCCCGCACGGCTGGCTCGCACCGCTCGACGAGCGGCAGCCCGAAGGCGAGCGTCTTGCCGGAGCCAGTACGGGCCTGTCCGATGACGTCGCGCCCGCTCAGCATGACGGGAATCGCCTGGGTCTGAATCGGTGTGGGCTCCGCGATGCCCATTGCGTCGAGGACGGCACTCGTGGCCGGGCGTAGCTGAAGCTCGGCGAACGAGGTCAGGAGGCTGGGAATATCGCGGGTGCTGGCAGCGTCAGCGGCAGCGGTAGCATCGTGTGGCGGCTCAGCGACCGGCTGAGAGGGCTGATGCGGACCCTGGGCCACCTGCTCGGGGCCGCGCGATCGAGCATCGCGCTGGAACAGCTTTGCCTCGGGCCGCACGGGCCGTCCAGGCGCCGACGTCGACCGAGCCGCCCGTCGAACCTCGGTGCCCTGATCGCGGCGCGGCTGCGCCTCGTGGCCCGACTCTCGGCCAGCGCGCGGCAACGGCTGAGGATCGCGCGACGGCAGGCCGTCGGCACGCGGTGCCCGCACGTCGGTGCGCGGCGATCGAGCGGCGTCGCGACGTGACAGATCGGCGTCGGTATGCGGGCGTCGATCCGCATCGGGCCGCCTGGGCGCGTATCGTTCAGCCGTGCGCCGGTTCGGCTCGCGGTCATCCACCGCCCGATGGTCCGTCCCGCGGGTATTTGTCCCGTGAGGGTCCGCATCGCCACGGGCCGGTCGACGGAGGGCGTTCCGCGCCTGCTCGGCGAGGGCCGGCGCTGCTTCGGTCGATGGTCTCCGGTGCTCGCGGCTCTCGGCAGGGCACGGAGCATCCGGCGGCACACGCCCGCCCTGGGCACGCTGCCCCGCTGGCCGCTGGCCGGCAGCGTGCTCGGGTGGCTGAGCCGCCGAAGCCTGCTCAGGCCGCACCGGGCGGTTGGGTCGGAACGTTCTGGTCGGCGTCATAGGGCGCTGACTCCTTCAGTCGTAGACAGGGGACTGATCGGTCAGCGCGCCGTACGAGACACCAGGGACACTCGAGGTCCCGCGCAAACCCGGCCACGATGGCGGGGTACCGATGCGACATCCACTCCGTTATGGAACAGGTGTATCAGATCGGCTATTCCCACGCCACTGAATCGGGCACGCCGAGGGTGAGCGGGCCGAGGGCACGAGCCTGGGGTCTCGTGCCCTCGGCCGGTCAGCACGGGCGTCGAGTTGGGACATGCCAGGGCGCCGTTGCCCCGAGGAGGCGTGACGGTCGGGTCATTCTCTGGCGGGGCGGCCTCTGGCCACTCTCCGGCGGCTACACTTCCGGCAGAACTCGTCCCTCGACGCAGATCAATTCGCCAGTGGCCGCGCCGGCCGGCACCATTGGCAGCACCGTCTCCTCGACCTCGACCCTCGCTTCCAGGACGACCGGGCCGGGCGTGGCGCGTGCCCAGGCCAGCGCTTCAGCCAGCTCGTCGCGGCGGGTCACCGTCCGGCCGGCGCAGCCGTGGGCCTCTGCGAGCTTCGCGAAGTCCGGGTGCGGCAGCAGCGAGTGACTGTACACGTTGTCGTAGAACAATTCCTGCCACTGGCGCACCATGCCGAGGCAAGCGTTGTTGACGATGAGAATCTTCACGTCGATACCATGGGTGACGAGCGTGGTCAATTCCGGAGCGCTCATCTGGAAGCCGCCGTCGCCGACGACCGCCCAGACCTCGTCTTCGGGATGCGCCACCTTCGCGCCCATCGCGGCCGGGACGGCATAGCCCATCGTGCCGAGTCCGCCGCTCGTGAAGAAGCGGTTTGGCTCCTCGAAGCCGGTGTGCAGCGCTGCGAACATCTGGTGCTGCCCAACGTCTGCCACCATCGTCATGGCTCCGCCGGTCGCCTGCTTGAGCGCGCGGATCACTTCGGCCGAGCCGAGCACCTCGCCGCCACTCGGTTCGAGGCAGCCGGCGTGCTCGGCGTCCCAGGCCTGAAGCCTCGCCAGCCAGGCCGGACGGCGGGTCGGCTCCACTCGAGCCAGCAGCCCCTCGAGGACGGTGCGGGCATCGCCGAGGACGGGCACGTCACAGCGAACCACTCGCCCAAACGCCGCCGGATCGACGTCAACGTGCACCATCGTGGCGCCGGGCGCGAAGTCCTTTGCCCGGCCGACCCAGCGATCGTCGAAGCGCATCCCGACGCCGATGACGAGGTCGGCATGGTGGAGCGCCAGGTTACCGGCAACCTTCCCATGCATGCCGGCCATCCCGAAGGCGAGCGGATGCGACTCTGGGAGGGTGCCAAGTCCAAGGAGGGTCGTGACGGTCGGAAGGTCGGCATGCTCGGCCAACGCCCGGAAGGTCTCGATGCCGCCGGCCAGTAGCACGCCGCGCCCGGCTGCCAGGACTGGCCGCTCGGCACGGTCAATCAGCGCGGCGACCCGATCGAGCGTCGCTTCCAGATCGCTCAGATCGGCATGCCCAGCGGGCAGATTCGGGGCAACCGGAGCGGGCACCTCCGTGTCGACGGCGCCATTCGCCGCTCCGTTCGAGTGGCTCGCCATGACGCCATTCGTCGTCACGTTCACAGCGACCGTGGCATGACCGTTCGCCAACCCGTTCTGCGCGAGCCCGCTCTGCGCGGCCCCATTCGCTGCCGAGCCGTTCGCCGCCGAGCCGTTCGCCGGGGCCGGCGCAGCGCTCGTGCGGTTCATCTGGACGTCCTTCGGCAGATCCAACAGGACCGGTCCCGGGCGGCCGTCCATCATGACCCGGAACGCTTCGGCGATGAGGCCGGGCACATCCTCCGGTCGGCGGGCCTGAAGCGCCGCTTTCACGACCGGGCGGGCCATGTTGACAATGTCGACTTCCTGGAACGCCTGAGTGCCGATGGCGGCGGTTGTCACCTGACCGGTGATGGCGAGGATCGGCACAGAATCCATCATGGCGGTGGCGATACCGGTGAGCAGGTTGGTCGCGCCGGGGCCGCTGGTAACCATACAGACACCCGGGAATCCGGTCGCACGGGCGTAGCCATCGGCGGCGAGGGCGGCGTTCTCTTCGTGGCGGACGAGGACGTGTCGGAGGGTGGGGTAGTTCGCCAGCTCGCGGTAGAGCGGCAGGGCGGCGCCGCCGGGGTAACCGAAGACGGTGGTAACGCCGTGCTCGAGGAGCGCCTCGCAGAGCAGGGCCGTGCCGAGGGCATTGGGCCGAGGGGTCTGCGAGGCCGCGCCACGTGTGGGCGGATCGAGTGTCTGGGCGGTCATGGTGTCCTGCGTCCTTTCAGGCTGGAAGCCGACGGGCTGGGAGCCTGAGCGCGGGCACGAAAAAACCCCCGCTTCCGCGGGGGTTCGTGCGCCATCGGCTCCGTTGGTTCTAGCCGAGCACGCCCCCCGCGGAGGGCCGAATAATGACGATGCCAATAATAATGGCAATAATGGAAATCGCGACCGGTACGACGACAGGCAAAGTCGCGCCCGAATTGGTGGGCTGGCTGAAGGCTGTCGCGGTCGAAGCGTGCATGGCGTGTGGATTATCGACGACTGACGCCGATTTGTCCAGCCCCAATTCTGGCCGAAGCGTGCATCGGCGTTCGGAACAGTCGGGTATGAGCAGTGGCCGGAGCAGGCGGTGCGGAACGGGTACGGCCTCCGTCGTACACCAGGCGGTAGATAGGCATACATCAGGGGATACAGAGGGCGGGGCCGCTCAGCGGTCGGAGCGGCGCTGGTATTGGATCGCTTCGGCGAGATGGGCGGGCTGGATCCGCTCCGCCTCGGCCAGGTCGGCGATGGTGCGAGCCACCTTGAGCACCCGGTGGTACGCCCGTGCCGAGAGCCCCAGCCGCTGGACTGCCGTCTTCAGCAGCGACTCGCCGGCTAGATCCAGGGCACAGTGTCGTGCGACCTCCCGTACCCCCATCTCGGCGTTCGAGGCGATGCGAGTGCCGTCGAAGCGCGTCCACTGCCGCATTCGTGCCGCCTCCACCCGCGCCCGCACCACCGCCGACGACTCGGCCAGCCCGTTCGACGACAGCTTCTCGTACTCCACGCGCGGCACCTCGACGTGCAGGTCGATGCGGTCTAGCAGCGGCCCCGAGAGGCGCTTCTGGTAGCGGTCCACCGCTCCTTGCTGACAGGTACAGGCCCGCGTCGGGTCGCCGGCATACCCACACGGACAGGGGTTCATGGCGCCGATCAGCATGAACTTGGCGGGAAAGGTGGTTGTCCCGCGCGCCCGCCCGAGCGAGACGATACCGTCTTCGAGCGGTTGGCGCATCACTTCGAGGACGGTGTGATTGAACTCGGGCAGTTCGTCGAGGAACAAGACGCCACGGTGCGCCAGCGACAATTCCCCCGGCCGTGCCCAGCCGACCCCGCCGCCGACCAGTCCGGCCGGGCTGATCGTGTGGTGCGGCGCGCGGAACGGTCGACGCCGCACCAGCGAGCCCTGGTCGGGCAGCCGCCCGGCCACAGAGTAGATGCGGGTGACTTCCAAGGCCTCGTCGAGAGTCATGTCCGGCAGCACTGAGGCGAGCGCCCGCGCGAGCAGCGTCTTGCCCGTCCCAGGCGGCCCGTTGAGCAGCAGGTTGTGCGCTCCGGCCGCCGCGACTTCGAGCGCTCGGCGGGCGTGCTCCTGGCCCTTGACGTGGGCAAGGTCCACCAGCGGCTCGGGGTCCGGCGCCCGCTCGGTCGGCGCGCCGCCGATCTTGGGCTCGATGGCGGCCTCACCCCGTAGATGTGCCACCAGATCGCCGAGGGTTCCCACCGGTACGATCTCGACGCCGTCCACCAGGGCCGCCTCGTCGGCGTCCACGGCCGGCACGTAAACGGTCTTGATGCCACGGTCGCGCGCTAGCCCGACCATCGGCAGCACGCCCTGAAGGTGGCGGACAGTGCCATCGAGCGACAACTCACCCAGGAACAGGACGTTCGCGACCTCCGCCGAGACCTGCCCCGAGGCGAGCAGGATGGCGACGGCGATCGGCAGGTCATACGACGGCCCGGACTTGCGAAGTTCGGCCGGTGCGAGGTTGACGGTGATTCGACGTGGCGGGAAGGTCAGGCCGCTATTGCGGACGGCCGCCCGGACCCGCTCGCGGGCCTCCTGGACCGCCGTGTCCGGCAGCCCGACGATGCAGAACTGGGTGATGCCCTGGCGAGCGATATCGACCTCGACCTGGACGAGCTCGCCTTCCAGACCGACCACGGCGCAGGTCCAGACCTTCGCCAGCATCGTGCCCTCCCCGGGTAGGTGTCAAACGCGGCCCATGGTGGCCGCTCTACCTTCCCAGGTACCGGGCACGGCCCGGCGTTACGATCTTCATGTGAAGCATCCTGGCTGCTAGATGCACGAAAGGACCGCCGTGAGCACCTACCTCGACCTGCTCGACTGGCGACGGCAGATGGCTGAGTTGTTCGTCGAGCTGCGCCGGCGCCCGCCCGACCCCGCTACCCTCGCCTGGTTCCGTGCCGCCAAGGACCATCTGTTCCGCACTCATCCTCAAAGTCCGCTGCCGCCCGAGCGGCGAGCACACTTCCCCGGCCTCGCTTACTGGCCGTACGACCCGAATGCTCGCGTCGTCGCACGGTTCGTCGCCGCCGCGGCAGCGCCAGCCGAGCTTCCGCTCAGTGCCCCCGAAGAGATGGCGTTCGTGCGGATCGGGCGGCTGGATTTCGAGTACGCCGGCCGCGCGCTCAGCCTCGGGGCGTTCTGGATCCTCGGCTACGCCGGCGGCCTGTTCGTATCCTTCCGCGACGCGACCAGTGGAGCGGAGAGCTACGGCGGCGGGCGCTATGTGCTCGACACGATCAAGAGCGCCGACCTCGGCTCGGACGCCGCGCACGGGAGCGTCATCCTCGACTTCAACTACGCCTACCACCCCTCCTGCGTCTACGCCCCCCACTGGGCCTGCCCGCTCACCCCGCCTGAGAACGTCCTGCCGATCCCGGTACCGGCCGGTGAACGCATGCCGAGCAGCGAGTAGTCAGCGAGCGGCAAACAGAGGCTGACGACGGTTTAGAGGATGTGTGGAGCGCTCTGGCCGTGGAGCCTGTTGCGGAGCCTGTTTCTGTTACGGGGCGTCACTCGAGCTGTGCGGAGTCTGGACAGCGGCGGATTGGGGACAGGGCCGGGCACCCTGCATCACTGCGACAATGGTACGAGGTGAAAGCTCGAACCGCGCTTCAGCGCCGACCATAGCGGCCTGTTACGGGTGTTTGCCGGCGAGGCTGGCCTGACTGTGATTTGACAGTAACGCCCTGGTATCGACCGCCCGCGTATCCTCGGCCTCCTAGATCGCGGCGGGGGTCAAGGATATGACGCAGCGGACGGCGCGGGGAGCCAGAGCGACGGCGGCCATACTGCTGGCGGCGATGCTGCTTACCCCCACGGCCGAAGCGCGCGGGATTGACGCGGCGACTCTCGAGCGCGCGGCCCCGAGCAACACGCAGCAGACGATCGCGCAGCAGACCATGGCGCGGCAGAGTCAGGCAGTACCAGCCGACCCGGAGGACTTGACGCCCAATCAACTGTTTGCAGGGCGCACCCTGACCCGGGATGAAGCGCTGGCTGCCTGCGGGCCGGCGGCTGCCGTCGCCTTCGCCCGCGCGAAAGGGCTGCCCGTCACGCTCGATAGCGCCGTCGCCGCCGCACGCAAGATCGGCTGGACCGCTGATTTCGGCATGACCGGGCCGGCGGGACAACTCGCGCTCCTCGAGCGCCTCGGCATCTCGTCCACCCTTGAAGCGGGTCTCGATCGAGCACGAGTCGTACGCGAGCTCCGGGCCGGTCGGCCGGTCATCATTCGGACGTCGGGGCCGCCGGGCCACTACCTGGTGGCCGAGCGCTACGACGCGGCGAGCGGGCGCTTCGATCTCGGTCAGAGCGCGCTCGTCTTGCGTGCGTCGGGTGGGAAGCGCTGGTTCACGCTCGATGAGATCCCGAATCTTGGGACCGGTCGCCCGACACATACACTGTATATGCGGGATGCCGCGCCGGCCCGGCTGGTGGCTGCAACGGCCAGCGCGATGACGCCCCTCGCCGCGACCGCGACGGCGTCTTCCGCGACGGCGTCTTCCGTGACGGTGCCTTCCGTGACGGCGCCTTCCGTGCCGGCAGCCTCGCCATCGGTGTCGTCTGGGCGTGTGTGGGTCGTGGACGCGGGCGGCTCCGGGGCACGCCTGCGAGCCGCGCCGAGCCTCGAGGCTAAGGTTGTGCGCCTGATGTGGGAGGGGTCACGCCTGACCGACCTCGGCGAGACGACGACGGTCTCAGGGCGGCTCTGGCGGCGGGTCATCGACGCGAACGGGGTCGCCGCCTGGATCGACGCCAGCCTGACACGCCCGGTGCCGTAAGCCGTACGGCGGCCAGCCATAACTGGGGCCAGTCGCCGGCTGCTAGTCGCTGCTTGACGGCCAAAGTGGTGGGCGGGCGCCTCTCATCCGGCCGGCCCGCCCGCCCGGCTGGGCTCGTTCCTCGCTACGCCCAGAGGAGGATCGACCGTGACGCGTGACGACGGTTCTCCGTCCGTCTCGAGGGGATCGCGTCTGGCTACGCTGTGACCGACCTGGCGAACGGAACGTTTGGATCCGGCATCGGAGTGTTGAAGGCCAGGTGCACGGTCGGCTCGGCGCCGCCGTTCCAGTTCCGGTGCGGCACCCCGGCCGGGAAGACGATGAGCGTCCCCGGCTCGCACTCGTACTGCTTGCCCTCGATCTCGATGCTCATCGTGCCACTAAGGACGTAGAAGATCTGGTCGACGTCGTGGACATGCATGCCGGCCGGCGAGCCGCCGCCGGCCGGCGTCTTGATGCAGTTGATAGTGCAGGTGGTGACGCCGGTGTCGTGGCCGATCAGCGCCTGCGAGAACCGCTCGTTTGGGCCGGCGTTCTCGAGCGCCGCGAAATCGACCTTGCGTACGTATTCCATGCAGGGAGCTCCTCTGCGAGATACTCGATTCTAGTGCGAGCCGCTCCTGTGCGACGATGCGCGCTCCGTAACTCGCCGTCCGTGCCCTGCCCCACGAGTCGGGCGCGTCGGGGGCGTCTGCGACGCGGCATCGTCCTGGACGCATCGTCCTATACTTTTTGTATGGCGCGAACCGATCGGCAGCAACCGGGGCCGTCACCTGACGACGTCCGTGTGGGTGAGGTGCTTCCACCCGGCCACGCCGAGCGGGAGCTCGACGGGCGCAAAGTCATCGCCCGGTTCGTCGCCGTTGCGATCCGGATGCCGCGCTACGCTCGGCTTGGCTGGCTGCTCGTGAACGATCCGCACGTGTCAGGTTATGGCAAGGTCGTTCTCGGCGGCGCGCTCGGGTACGTACTCTCACCCATCGACGCAGTGCCCGGCCTGATTCCGGTCCTGGGTCAGATGGATGATATGGCGGTCCTGATCCTCGCTGTTCGGACGGCGCTTCGTGCGGCGGCACCGGACGTCGCTGCCGCACACCTTCAGACGGCCGGTTTGACCTGGGAGACGATCGACGGCGACGTGCTGACGCTCCGGGCCACGGCCGCCTGGGTGGCGCGCCGTGGCAGCAAACTGGCCATGCAACTCGGGAAGGCGGTCACGCGGACCGTGCTCCGGCAGGTGACGAACGCCGTCCAGCGGCGTACCAACTCAGACGCGGCCAGGAGGTCCACCGGCACGTGAGCGAGACAGACACCTTGACCGTTACCGCCGCGGACGTGCGCATCGCGTACGAGCGGATCGCGCCATACATCCGGCGTACGCCGATCCTCGACCTCGGCCGTACGACACGCCAGTCGCTACCCTGGGATGTCACCCTGAAACTCGAGAACCTTCAGGTCAGCGGCGCGTTCAAGGCGCGCGGTGCACTCAACGCGATGCTGCTGCTCTCGCCAGCCGAGCGCGCCAGGGGCGTCGTCACGGCGTCGGGCGGCAACCACGGTCTGGGCGTCGCCTACGCGGGGCGGGCGCTCGGCATCCCGACCACGGTCTACGTGCCGGAGACGGCGCCGGCCATCAAGTGCAAGAAGCTCGCTACCTGGGGCGCGGACGTCCGCAAGATTGGCCTCGAGTACGCCGAGGCCGCGCGAGCGGCTGTCGAGGAGGCGCGTCTGAGCAAACGCCACTACGTCCACGCCTACGCCGCGGCGCCGGTCATCGCCGGTCAAGGGACCGTGGCGCTCGAGTTCGTCGAGGATGCTGGGCAGCCGCCGCTCGACTACGTGCTGGTCGCGGTGGGCGGTGGCGGCCTGATCGCGGGCGTAGGCGCCTACCTCGCCGAGATGCCCTGGGTCACGGTGGTAGGGGTCGAGCCGGAGGGCGCAGCAGCGCTCCATGCGGCATGGCAGGCCGGCCACCCCGTAGACGTAGAACGGCTGGACTCGATCGCGGCGGATGCGCTGGGCGCGCGCCGGGTCGGCGACCTGAACTACGCGCTGGCTCGCCGCCACGCGGCCCGGGTGGTGCTGGTGACGGACGAGGACATCCTGGCGGCGCAGCGGTTTCTCTGGGAGGAAGTCCAGACCATCGCCGAACCGGGCGCAGCCACAGCGCTGGCCGGCCTGCTGACCGGCAAAGCACGGATTCCGGACGGCGCACGGGTTGGCGTCCTGGTGTGCGGCGGGAACACCAGCAGCTTTCCCGGTCAGTGAGCGCCTCGGTCGTGGCGACGGACGCCAAATGGGTCATGCCGTATGTGCCTGAGAGCCCCCCACCCCCAACCCCCCCCGTGCGCAGGAGAGGGGCGGCTGATCCGAAAGCACCGGTGCTCAACCACTGGTGGCGTGACTCGCTAAACCAATTCCGCGGCGAAAACCACAGGCCCCCAGGTTACGACCATGTGGTTCCCACCGTGGCTTTGGTTGAGTACGGCGCGGCAGCGATTACGCGGCGACGGCGCCCATAGCTTCCTCGGACGGCGGCTCCTGTAGCTTCCCGTAGATAACCGAGCCGACAGCGCCGGCCATGGCCAGTCCGGTCATCCAGGCCGGTATCTTGATGCCGAGCAGGTGATCGACGGAGTACTTGCCAGGCCCGGCCAGCATGACCGCCGTCGCCGTCGTAAGATACATCACCGGCATTTCGGCGCCGCCCTCGCTGACCCAGATTGGCTTGCCGGCATGCACCTTGGCCCAGGCCATCGCCATGGCCGCACCGGCCAGAATCGAGCCAAGTGGCGAGAGCGCCCCCAGCGCTATGAGCACCCCGCCGCCAAACTCGCCGGTGCCCGCCGCGCCCGCCCAGACAGCGCCCGGCCGCATGCCCAGAGACTCGAGCCAGCCGGCGGTTCCTTTGATGCCGTGGCCGCCAAACAATCCAAATAGCTTCTGCGACCCATGACCCGCCAGCAGGCTACCGGCGATCAACCGCAGGACAAGGAGAGCGATATCGATCATTGCACTGCCTCCCAGCAACGCGAACCCGGTGACTGACTCCATCCTGGCCGAGCCGGCTGGCCAGCGTGCAATGGTCGAGTCAGCCGCCTGCGCGCCCAAGAGGGAGGTTCCATCCTGCCGGCGGTTCATGCGCGGCCCCCGTTCAGGGTGCGCCCTCATCGTCGGCACCGTGCACCGCTAGCAAGAAGCTGGCCAGGGCCAGCGTGACCAGCGCAACCAACGCGATCAAGATGAACGTCGACGGCTCGAGCATCAGGCTCGTCCGGCACGCGGGAGCGGGGTGTGCAGGTGCGCAGCATGCGGGAGCGAGGCACAAGGGCGCGAGGCACAAGGGCGCGAGGCACAAGGGAGTGAGGCATGCAGGCGCGCGGTGCGGCAGCATGGGCCGGAGTCGCCACAGACCCCGGCACCGGAGAGCCTGGCTCGCGTGCTCCGTGCCGGCCAGAGACTGGGCCCCACAGGAACAACCATTGCTGGGACAATCATTGCCTCGTCTCGACCGGTGGCCCAGGCCGATGCTCGCGGTCCTCTCAACCGCCGCCCCGGCACGTTCGGTTGGTAACGGACTCCCCTGTCGAACGTCCTGAGGCACTGGCGACGTTCGGCCGTTGGCTCGCCCACCGTCACGAGCGTTCACTGTACGTGCAGGCTGTGCGTGTGCGGTACGACTGCCTCGCTTACGTCGGCCGAGCATCAGGGGATGGTCGGCCTCATCATCCGGGTGAACGATCCATCATGCTACCAGGGGACGATTGTCGGCCGGGCAGTTGCGACTGGCAATCGCGGCCATCAGTCGCGGCCATCAGTCATGACCATCGTTTGCTCGATCGCTCACGAGGTTCGCGGAACACCTGATACGCAGGAGAGCGGTGGTTGGGCGAGGCCGATCGCGGCCTGACCCGCGCAAGAACGGAGGTTCGGGACGGTGAGTTGGATACAGCGGTTACGCCAGAGGACAGTCAGCGCTGAAGAGGCACTGGCGGTGGTCGAGAGCGGCAACCGTGTGTTTATTCATGGCGCAGCGGCCACACCACGCACCCTGGTGGCGGAGCTTGGCCGGCGCCTGCCAGCCCTGACCGACGTCGAGACGGTCTCGATCCACACGAACGGGCCGGCTCCCTACGCCGCCCCTGAGGCCGAGGGGCACGCCCGCCACCGTGCCCTCTTCATTGGGGCCAACGTACGCGAGGCGGTCAACGCCGGTCGTGCCGACTACGTGCCGATCTTCTTGTCCGACATCCCGGCGCTGTTCTGCAACGGTGCGCTGCCGATCGACGTCGCCCTCCTCAATATCTCGCCACCCGACGAGCACGGCTACTGCTCGCTCAGTACGTCAATCGACATCGCCAAGGCTGCTGCCGAGACGGCTCGCTGCGTCATCGCGCAGATCAACGTCGCGATGCCCCGCACGCTGGGTGATAGCTTCATCCACGCCGATCGGATCGATTACGCGATCATGGTGGACGAGCCGCCCTTCGACGAGCCGCCAACTACCCCGACCGACGACGAGCGGCGCATCGGCGAGCACATCGCCGAGATGGTCGAGAACGGCTCGACACTCCAACTCGGGATCGGCGCGATCCCGAACGCCGCCGCCGCGGCCCTCCGCGACAAGCGCGACCTCGGTGTCCATACCGAGCTCTTTTCGGACGGCATCGTCAACCTGGTCGAGGCAGGGGTCGTCACCGGCGCCTGCAAGGACATTCACCCTCGGAAGATCGTTAGCTCGTTCGTGGTCGGCTCGAACAAGGTCTACCGGTTCGTCCACAATAACCCCGGTGTCGAACTGCACCCGATCGACTACACCAACGATACGTCGATCATCCGCCGCCTCAAGAAGATGGTGACGATCAACTCGGCGATCGAAGTCGACCTGACCGGCCAGGTCTGCGCCGACTCGATTGGAGACTACTTCTACAGTGGCGTCGGCGGGCAGATGGACTTCATGCGCGGCGCCGCGCTCTCACCGGGCGGGAAGCCGATCATCGCGCTGCTCTCGACCGCGAAGCGGGGCACGGTCTCGCGGCTCGTGCCGACACTGCGGCCGGGCGCCGGTGTGGTCACGAGCCGCGCCCACGTACACTACGTCGTCACCGAACACGGCGTTGCGTACCTGCACGGCCGGAGCATTCGAGAGCGCGCTCGATCCTTGATCGGGATCGCCGACCCGGCCTTCCGCGACGAGCTTCGGGAGTACGCGCGCGAGCACCTTGGGCTGTGAGCCGGTGTAGCCGCTTCACCGACGCGCTAGCCTCTCACTCACGGACGAGGGGCGGGGCGCAGCGACGCTCCCAAGGCCGAGGAAGCCCCTGGGCACACGACGAGCGCCCCGGCTGGTGAGCCGGGGCGCTCGTCGAGCCTACCCGTGCGCCGAGTAGGGGGAGAGGAAGGCGCAGGTCGATTAGCGCGTGGCTTCGCGCACGATCGCCGGCGCCAGCCCACCTACCGCCGCCGCGCCGATCTGTAACCCGCCTGACGTGTACTGACCGGCCTCATCGGTGCCGGCCACCGCATCGACGACGCCGGAGGCGATCCCGAGCGCTGCCCCGCCATACTCGAGCCCTTCGGCCGTGTACTCACCCTCGTCGTCATAGACCGTCATGTCCGAAACACCTGGGGTGGCGGCGAACGCGGTAGAGGCAATGGCGCTCGGCGCGAGGGCGGTGAGCGCGGCTGCCAGGGCGAAGCTACTCAGGTACCGTCCGATCTGCTGCGTCTTCATCGTGGTGTCCCTTCCCGTTCTCTGCTCTCTGTCGGTGTGTCGATCGGCGGCTGCTGTGTCGATCGGCTTCTGATGCCAGGATAGGACAGCGGCGTCAGCAGGACCGTCGCGGCTGTGACGGTTCGCGTGTCAGGCGCCCAACACCAGACTGGCCGTCCGCCAGTCATGGCGTCGCCGAGCCGCCGAACAGGCCGGCGGCTTCAACCGCACCGGCTACCTGCCGTTCATGGTGTGGCCGGGCCAGCGGGGTAGCCGACCATCGCGCCCGATGGCGCATGCTGAGCGGCTGCTCCGCAACCCCACCCCGCGACACGGGCCAGCGCCTCTGCTCCACAGTACAGTTCTACGAGACCGGCCAGCGAGGCCGGCCGACGGCACCGGCCAGCGACACTGGCCTGACTGCGCGAAGCATGAACTCGGTACAATCGGGTGGCCAGCGTCGGCTTTCGTGCGCCAGAAGCCGCTACAATGCCCGCAGGCGCCAAGTGGTGCGGAGCAGGCGTTCCCCCGATCCCCCCCGGCGGCCTCCTCAACCGACGACGGCGATCGTCTCGATCCTCGTTTCTCGGGAGCGGACGCCGCCTCCGTTCACGATCGAACATGCTCGGGAGACGCGGCAACCATCTCGCGGCAAACCTAACCCCCGCTCGTGCAGAAGCGCACGCGTGTCGGCCCCCACCCCCGGGGTTCCACCCGGCGCGCGGAGAATGATGTTCCTTCCCCCCAAAGGAGTTGCTATGCAGAACGGATGGAAATCGTCGCTTGCCCTCGGATCGGCCGTGCTGATGCTGCTGGCCACCGCGTGCGCCCCGCCCGCGCCTCCAGCAGCGAAGGCCGGTGGAGCGCCGGCCGCGGCCAAGACAGGCGCGGCTGGCAGTGGCGCTGCCGCGAAGGTCGCCGGAGACGCCGCCGCTGGCAAGACGCTTTTCACCTCCAAGGGGTGTATCGCCTGCCACGTCGCCGCCGGCGTCCCTGGCGCCACCGGCACGGTCGGCCCGAACCTGAACGGGATTGGCGACCCCAGCAAGCGCCCGACGCTGGCTGACGGCAAGCCAAACACGCCGGAGAACATCAAGGCCTGGATCAAGGATCCGCAGTCACTGAAGCCCGGCACCCTGATGCCGAACCTCGGTCTCTCGGACAAGGAAGCTGACGATCTCACGGCCTTCCTGCTGACCCTGAAGTAACGAGTGGTACGAGTTGTCGGCGATCGGCCGTCAGCGGTCAGGAGGTAGCCCATGCCTGAGCTCGCATTCCCAATCGCTACGTGCTGACTGCTGACAACTCGTACCCTTCTTGCCACCCCGGAACATCCCGGCGCACTCGGGACATTCGTCACGACACCGGTCCTCACCCCGGCGCGGATACTGGCGCTATTGGGCGCGGCACGTATGCCATGCGCTCCGCCCAGGTCCATACGACAGGGTGTGAAGGACTACGGAGCCGATGCGCGGGACGTTCATTGGGCTGGCGGCCATAGGCGCCATCTGGACGGGCAGGCGCGTCTGGAGCCGCTTCGTCGGATTGGGGCTCACCCCGCAAACCGCGCTCGACGGCGGCACCCGGACGGCGAGTATGCCGTCACCAGCCCGGCCGGCAGCGCACAGGGTTCTGACACCCGTGCTCGCACCGACGACGTCAGTCGTGGGCCGCGGCGCGCACAGCACCACCGCGCACACTGCCACGCACACCGTCGCCCACGCTGCATGCGCTTCGACCGAGCTACACGGTACCCAGGTAAT
Organism: Chloroflexota bacterium; assembly: GCA_020845495.1. Next base: position 8,383 of record JADLFM010000233.1, on the reverse strand, counting down.
TGAGCCGCGCGTCAAGAACGGCGGCAAGGGGTTCGGTCTTGCGGCCGAGGTCTGCTCGCGACGATCGAGGCGGCTGCGTACCGTTGACCGGCCCGACACTCGACAGGCGAGGTTGTCGCCCAGGCGAGTGAGCGTCGCCCGCGGGGTGGCCAGAGGGAAAGACCAGCGGAGGTTGAGCGAGACAGCGCGGTCAGCGGGGGGCTGGCCGCGCGAGGCAGGCCAGGCAGGTCCGGCTAGCAGGGGGGGCTGACCGGGACACCACTGGCCTCCGGCGGGCGGACCGTGTACGTTCGCGGCCCGCCCGCCGGCGTTCGAAGGCGAGGGCATATGGAACAGTTCTTCGTGACCAACCTTTCGATCGTGGCCTCGGTCTCGGGGCAGACGTTCTTCGTGGTCGGGCTGCTGGCTGCCCTGGGGTTCCGGCGGTACAGCCGGCTCCCGCTGGCTCGGCCGCTCTGGATGCTGGCGGCATTCGGGTTGTTTTACGCGCTGGCGGAATGGGGGCTGCTGTTCATTCCGATTCAGGAGCGCTACCTGCCAGAGCCAGTGACCGAGACGCTCTGGCTGCTGCGCGCACTGCTCCTCGCGGCCGCGTTCGGAGCGCTGCTCCAGTTCGGCATCGAATTGTTGCCGCCCCGCTCCCGGACGCGCCTCCGGGCCGCTCCACCGGTGCTGTTCGCTGTCTGGATCGGGCTGTCTATCGGCGGGGGCGGCACCGTATGGGACCTGGGAGCCGCAATTACGATTGCCGAGCTTCAGGCTCGCCTGATTCTGGCCCTGCCAGCCGGACTCGTCTGCGCCGCCGGTCTGTTCCTTCAAGAGCGGTACCTGAAGTCGCTCGGCGGCGAGCATCTGGCGCGTTGGCTGCGCTTGACGGCGCTAGCGGCGGCATTGGTCAGCTTGACGCTCGGCCTGATGCTGCCCAGTGTGGGAGTCTGGCCTGGCAGCGAATGGTTCCTGGGGATGCCGGCCCAGGTCTGGCGAGGTGCGGCCGGGCTTCTGTTCGCGCTCGGGCTCACCCGGATACTGGCCGTCTTCCAGTTGGAGCAGGACCGCGTCGTCGAGGCGGCTGAGCGCCGAGTCATCGCCGCCCACGCTCGCGAGCGCCTCGCACACGAGTTGAGTGACGGCGTGATTCAGCGTCTGTACGCCGTTGGGCTCCTGCTGAGCGCGGCGGCCCAGCGCACCCCCGTCGACGACCCGCTGCACACAGCCCTCGAGGAGCTCGACGGGAGCATCCAATCGCTGCGCGAGTCGATCGTCCGAGCCGAGGCCGACGCCCAGGCCGAGCTCACGGAGGATCTGCTCCCGCTCGCAGAGCCCGCCGACTCGCGTCCCGACCCGTCAAGCCGCCTGTCAGCCCACCCCGCCTAAACCGGGTCCACCGCGAAGCCCACGTGTGCCGCGCTTGCGACCCTGTAGATCCCTGTGTATCCCTATAGATTCCACCCCGGCATGGTGTAGCAGTCCGCCCCGTCTGGCAGCACCTCCCACCCCGTCTGGCAGCACATCCCACCCCGTCTGGTAGCACATCCCACCGCGTGTTCAACCGCGCGGTGCGAGCGCCAGGTCGCCCGACCCACCGCCCTCGTCGATCCTCGCGCAGGCCGCGAGCAAGGCGTGGCGAGCGGGGTTCACCACGTCCGCCGTGACCCACCCGCCGTCTTCGCCTACGCGACCGCTAGTCTCCGTTCGCCACTCTCGACTCCCCGCTCGCTAGTATCCCTTGAAGGCGCGGGCGAAGCCGGCCGCGCGCTTCGTGTCGCCTCGCGTCTCCCATCGCCCGGTCGATTCGAACCGGTCGACTGGGCGGCGGCCGGTGGCCACGAGCGCAAACGCGGTCGGGTCCGTCTGAATGGTGATATCCGGGTTGTCGGCAATCTCCGCCTCCGGGAGAACCTGAAGCTGGCCCGCACCAACCACGACGCGAAACGTATGCGGCGGATCGGATTGAAGCTCGAAGCGGTAGCGACCGGCGAGTGAGGCGTCCTCGGCGCCCTGGAAACCCCGCGCGAGCCGGGCAGGCAGTGTCCGCGCAAACGCTGCCTGCGCCTGGGGTCGGATCGTGGCGGATGGATCCTGGCACACGCGGATGTCCCAGTCGTGCAAGGCAAGCTCGAAGAGCCACTGATCGACGACCCAGGCGAGCGGTTGTGGACCGATCGGGTGCCAGCCACGTGCATCGGCCGGAGCGCTCTCGACGGCATCCAACTCGTGCGCGAGCGCCGTCGCGGCTCGGGTGTACCACCCGAACAGTTCTGATGCTGGCAACGATACTGCCTGCTGCATGCGCTCGGCCCGCGCCGCTCGCCAACCCTGGACTCCCAGTTCGGCGACGAGTGGCGGGGGGCCAGAGTCACCAGCCCGGCCGCGGGCCAGGCTATCGGCAAGCAACTCGGCCACCTGAATCACATGGACGAAGACGGAAGCCGTCGTCCAGCCTGCGCAGTCGCTAGGGCGCGCCCAGTCTTCCTCGCGCAGCGCTTCCATGTCGATCAGAAACGCCTTCTGAAGATCTTCCGCTGCCCAGCGGGTGTTCGTCGTGCCCATCGATGCCCTCTCCCTCCGCTTGGACTGTCTGGAGCGATGATAGCCAGCCAGATGGCTCATACATCGGTGGAGCGCGGCATCAGCGCTCGCGTTGCACGCCAGACGAGCAGCGAGCGGCGCCACGCGGCGGGCGTTTGGCGGCGTGGTCAGGCAAGCAGCGGGCGCTCGTGGAAGGCCAGCAGGAACGCGGCCGTCGCCCGCGCAAGACCCTCTACCGCTTCTGCACCCAGCTCGGCGCTGGCCTGGTCGGCGGCGTCAGTGACCCCGTCACTCGCCTCCCAGATACCGGGGTACCGCACCGGCACTCCCGCCACCTGCCCGTGGACCACCAGTGGACGGGCGCTCGTGTCCGGCTCGAAGCGGCGCTCCAGGTGCACGAGATCCGGCCGCACCGCCTGAACGAGACTCGTCTCGACGTTGCCGGCGTGGCCGGGGAACGGCCCCGGCAACCCTTCGAGCACGGCCTTGCCAATCGTCCAGTACGAGACGGCCGCTACCGCGAGGTTCAGCCGCCGTTCGAAGACCACCTCGTTGGCGGCGACGCGCATCGCGTCCTCGTTGCCGCCGTGGCCGTTCAAGAAGACGAGCCGCCGGCCGCCCATCCGGGCGATGCTCTCGGCAAGATCGACGAGAAACGCGATGTAGGTACGTTGGGTCACCGTCACGGCGCCGCCGACGGCGAGGTGATGGTGCGAGCAGCCGTACGGCAGCACCGACCCGATCAGCACGTCGGCGGACGGCAGCACCAGTTCGGCAGCCTTCAGGCCGATCGTCTCGGCCATCAGGGCGTCGGTCATGAGCGGCAGATGCCGTCCGTGCTGTTCGTGCGACCCGATGGGCAGGACGACGGTGGCAGACGGCAGGCGGGCTTGAAGTTCCTCGCGGGTCAACTCTCCGAGGCGGAAGCGGCGCTGGGGCGCGACGGTGGATTCCACGGCTTCGGCACTCCCCTTCACGTCTCGCCCACACACGGCCGGGGCCGCGGCGTCTGAAGAACGCGGACGAGCGGTATCATGGTCGCGGGCGCCGGCGCCTCGGCGCAATGACGGCCGTCCCCGCTCCGAGAAATGCGGTACTATGCTGCGTACAGCCTGAGAGCCGTGCCTGCTCCCTGTCGCCCCCCCTCACCCCTCGTCACGAAAGCCAGACCCTCAACCTCCTACTCGGATGCTGTTCTTCTTCGAGCTCTTCTTCTTCGTTCTGACCATGCTGACGCTCGCCCTCGGGGAGTTCGTCAGCCGCGGTCTGGCGCTTGGCCTCTGGCTCACGGCCACGGCGCTCGTGTCGATCGGCTACCTGCTGGCCCGCCGCCCAATCCAGGCGCTGGCGGACGGCGCGCCTGCGTCCGGGTCGGCCAATGTCGATGAACGCTGGGCCCGGACCTTCCTCTACAACTGGCGTCGTACGAACGCGTTGCTCGTCGTCGGCGCGGTGGTGGTGAGCGGCTGGTACTGGCTCGGTCAGCTTTGAGCGCCGCCCGCCTCTGAGCGCCACTCGCCCGAGACCACACCGTGCCGGTTGCCCTCGTGCCGGTTGCCCTCGTGCCGATACATGTCGCCCCTGGAGAGACCTTGCAGCAGATGATACCCTCGCGCGTGCCCCGGTTGTCCGAGGGCGACACCGCGTGCCGGCCAGACACCGGCACGTCCCGACGGCCGCTCGTGCGGGTATGATGTGTGCAATCGCCCCGGGCGGCCGGGAGGGAGTAGCGTAGCGTGCGGGACCTACGGATTCTGCTGGTCGACGACCATGAAGTCGTGCGCCTCGGCCTCAAGGCGCTACTGGGCCGACACCCACGGTTCGAGGTCGTCGGCGAGGCCGGCACCGCTGATGAAGCACTCGCCAAGGCGCGGGTCCAGCGCCCTGACGTGGTGGTGATGGACGTCCGACTGCCGGGCAAGAGCGGTATCGAGGCCACGCGCGAGATCACCGAGGCACTGCCAGAGACGAAGGTCATCATCCTGACCTCATACGCGGATGATGAACTCCTGATGGACGCGGTGGCGGCCGGCGCGACCGGCTACGTCCTGAAACAGATCGGCTCGGATGATCTGGTACGCTCGCTCGAAGCCGTCGCCCGGGGTGAAGCGCTGCTCGACCCGGCGATGATGAACAAGGCGTTTGCCCGCCTGCGCGAAGCAGCGCGCAAAGATCGCGGTGAAGCCTTCAAGATGCTCACCGAGCAGGAAGTCAAGATCATTGCGCTCGTCGCACGGGGACGCACGAACCGCGAGATCGCCAGCGAGTTGTTCTTGTCCGAGAAGACCGTCCGAAACTACGTCTCCTCGATCCTCGGCAAGCTCGGCCTCTCACACCGTTCGCAGGCCGCCGCCTATGCCGTCGAGCATGGCCTGCCGGGCGTCACCCAGGAGGAGTGACCGTCGCCCTGGCCGCTCAGAGTGGTGCGCCGGTCGTCAGGCGGTAGCCGAGATCGGCGTGCAGCCGGCTGGCTGGTGTGCAGCCATCAGGATCGTCTCGGCCAACCCGTCCGCACCCCCGGCCTTCAGGCGATAGAGGCCCCCCGCGCGGGTGACCGCTCGTTCTTCGGATGGCTCGCTCACCGACGCAAGCGCGACGATACGCGCCCCGACCTGTCCAGCGGCGGCGAGAGCGTCCACCAGGTTGCGGTGCGACAGGCGGCTCAGGTCGAGCACGACCACCTGTGGGTGCACCGCACGGATGCCGTCCACCGAGAAGTGATCGCCCGTCACCTCGAGCCCCGCCGTGCGGGCGAGATACGCTACGAGCTCTCGTCGGACGGCTTCATGCTCGCTCAGGACGAGGGCACGGACATCCCCAGGATGGTGTGCACGAGTCGCCACGTTCCCTCCCCCTGATGTCCGTGCTGGTGTCCGCGCTTCGACGGTTGTCGCGGCGACCGCGAGAACCGTCACTGCAACGGCTGTCATCGCGGCCAGTGTGACGACATCGGCACCTGCTAGAGACGATACCTCGGTATCTGGAGTATCGGGAGTGACAGTTGTCCCCACCCCACCGGGACAGGCGAGGGGGGGTGACGGGCCGACGAGCGCGCCAAACGGCGGCGGGAGGGCGGCTCCGAATGGCGGCGTCCCACGCTGCCGGCCCGTGAACGGCTTCCGTGCAGCGGCTACGTCAGGCAGCGGCTACGTCAGGCAGCGGCCAGCGGCACCAGCAGTTGGACGGTCGTGCCCTGCCCTGGTGCGCTCGTCACCTTCAACTGACCGTCCAGCATCCGCGCCCGGTTCGCCATGTTCCGCAGTCCATGGTGGCCCTGCTCGATGGTCTCGCCCGGCTCGAACCCGAGGCCGTTGTCGATCACTCGCACGGCCAGACGGCTGTTCTCGATCTGCGCCGAGATGGTCACGTCGCTGGCCTGACCGTGGCGAATGGCGTTGGCGAGCGCCTCGCGCATCACCTGAACGATCTCGGCGCGCCGCTCGGCCGGCAGGATCGTTGCGGCCTCGTCGTCGACGTCGACACGGATATCCAGTCGGCGCGGCGCGGCGCCGGCGATGGAGCGGCTGTACTCGCGCGCCAGCCCTTCGGCGGCCTCACGGAGGTTGACACCGCCGCCCACCCGGTGGGTCAGGTCCAGAATGTAGTTGCGGATGTCTTGAATCGCACGGTTCAGCCCGGCCGTGGCGTCTCCCAGGCGCGCCTGGACATCATCCGGGTCCTCTCGCAGCGCCAGCCGGCAGTAGTCCAGGTTCAGGCCGACCGCGTAGATAGTCTGGATGATACCGTCGTGAAGCTCCTTGGCAATCCGATCGCGCTCCTGCAAGAGCGCAAGCTCGCGGGCCTGCCCGAACAAGCGCGCCGTCTCGATGGCTGTAGCCGCCTGATCGGCGAAGGCGGCGAGCAGCGCCGTGTCGTCCTCGCTAAAGTGATTGGGTACCGTCGAGTACGCTTCGACGACGCCGAGGATGCGCTCGCCCAGTTGTATCGGGGACACCGCCACCGAGCGGGGCGTGGTGCCATCGCGAAGGGTCGGGAACGACAGGTCCGGTCGGTCGCGGGTATCAGCAATGACGCTCGGGCCGTCCCCGACGGCCACCAGCGTTGCCAGCCGGCCCCCGCGCACGCTCGGGCCATCGGTAGCCCCGACGCCGAGCCGAGCGCCCGGGCTCGTCGGAGCACTGGCCGCGCTCCCGGCCGCGTCTACACCGGTGTAGGCGTCCTGGGTTTGCCGGTCACCCTGGCCGTTCTGGCGGCTCCGGCCGCTCCCGACACCTGGCCCCTGCATGGCCAGGGCGCGCGTCGCGGCAAGCTCGAAGCCGGTGCCGTCCGCGCCAAGCAGGTACACCGCCACGGCCGGTGTTCCGATCAGTTCCGCCAGTGAATCTACGATGAGTTGCAAGATCTCTTCGAGCCGAATCGACGCGTTCATGGCCCGTGTGACCAACAAGAGAGCGCGGGAGGTGCTCGCCTCCTGGCGGGCACGTTCGTAGAGGCGCGCATTGTCGATCGCGACCGCTGCCTGTTGGCCGATTGCCTCGGCCAGGCGCACGTCAGCCTGCCCGAAGGAGCGGCCCCCCATCGGGTCCATCGCCATCAGGCAGCCGACCACCCGTTCGCCGGCGAGCAGCGGTGCCCACAGCCCGGACTGGCCCCCAACGGCTTCGAGCACCCGCAGGCTGACCCGGTCGTCGTGTGCCACGTCGTCCAGAATCTCGGCGTGCTTCTGCGCCGCGACCCAGCCGAGCATGGTAGCTGCCCCGGAGATGCGCATACCGAGCAGCCGGCGGGCGCGGCGGCCAGAGGCGGCCTCGAAGGTGTAGATGTCGCTGTTCGACTCCTTGAGCGCGATGGCGACGAGCGATACGCCCAGCATGTCGCTCGCTCGCTCCACGACCAGTTGCAGGGCACGCTCGACGTCGAGCTCGCCGCCGATGGCCTGCCCGAACGCGCGCAGCGACGACAGTTGCTCCAGTCGCCGTTCGAGTTCGTCGTTCGTCTGAGCGTTGTCGATGGCGACGGCGGCGTGCCGCGCGAGCAAGCGCGCGAGCCGCTCGTCGTCCTCGTCGAACGGCGCGCCGTCCAGCCGGTCGGTGAGGTAGAGATCGCCCAGAACGCGGCCGTTCAGCACGATCGGCACGCCAAGGAGGGTTTTCATCACTGGATGGTTGGGCGGGAACCCGGACGAGCGGGGGTCTTGCGAGATGTCCGGAATGCGGACTGGCCGACCCTCGTGAATCAGCACACCGAGCAAACCGTGGCCCCGCGGCAGCGGGCCGATGGCAGCCCGCTCCTGCGGCGTCAGCCCACTCGTACTGAATTGCTGAATCCGGCCCTCAGCATCCGCAACGCCGAGCGCCGCGTAGCGGGTGCCAATGGTGTCCCGCGCCAGATCGACGATCCGTTGAAGAACGCGCCCGATCGAGCGCTCCGACGTCAGCGCGGCGATCGTCTCGCTCAGCTTCTCGAGCGTGTCCGAGAAGCGCGCGCGGGCGGCCCTGGCGCGCGCCGCCGTCGCCGTCGCGCTCGTTCGATCGTCTCGTGCAGGCACGCCCCGCGTCTTCCCATCCGTCGTCATGTCTTCGCGCATCTGCCGCCATCAGACACTCGGCCAGGTATCCCTCACCGGCCAGGCGTCCCTCAGAGGATACGACATGCGGCTCGTAGGCGGGAGGATGGGGCAGGCGTCGGGTGCCCGTCAGTTTTCTGCAGGCGGAGCGGGTCGATGAGGCAAGAAGCGGCGATTCCAGGGATGGTCCTTGGTGGGGTGGCCAGCGACGATGGTCTTTGGAGTCGTCGGGGTAGGCACGACCGGAGAGGTGACGGTGGGAGGCGGCGAGGTCGGCGTCTCGGGGGTTGGAGGAGTCAGGGCGGGCGTGGCGGCCGGCATGGCCTG
>JADLFM010000232.1 GCA_020845495.1 Chloroflexota bacterium | reverse complement strand
CGACGGACGCTCAGCCTCTTCTCACTCGGCCTCCGCTGGCTCGACCGCGCACGCCTCCACTTCGTTCCCCTCTCCCCTCACCTCTCCCTCCCTTTCACCTGACCAGGAAAACTGTCGGGTACTGAGATCCGGGGGGTGAGGGTCGCTCGATGGGATCTACGCTTCCGCGGCCTCGCCCAGCAGCTTTTCGACGATCACGCAATCGCGCCACTCGCCGTCGAGCTTGCCGTGCCGCCGATACACGCCGACCTCGCGGAAGCCGGTGGCCCGGCAGAGCGCCAGGCTCGCGACGTTCTGCGGGAAGATTCGCGAGACCAGCTTCCAGAGGCCGGCCTGCTCTGACGCTGTGAACAGCGCTTCGAGCACGATCTTGCCGGCTCCGGTGCCGCGCGCAGCACGGTGGACGTAGACTGAATACTCGCCGATGCCAGCGTAGCATGGGCGCGTGCGGTACAGGCTGGCGGAGGCCCAGGCCACGATCTTCCCGTCACGCTCGGCCACGACCGTCGGAAAGCGCGTGCCACGGTCTGCCAGTGCCGCCAGGATGTCCTCGGGCGAGCGCGGCTCCGTCTCAAACGTGGCGATGCGCTCCTCGATGCCCTGGTTGTAGATCTCGGCAATCGCGGCGGCATCCTCTGGTCGCGCATGGCGGGTGATGGCTGGCAGGGTGGGCACGACGAACCGCCTCCGTCTGATGGTGCTGATTGCTGGAGACGATAGCCGAGAGATCGCGCCACGTCGACCGCCCGTGTGCCCGGCGATGAGCCGAATCTGTGACGTGCGCGTGTCGCGGTTGAGACCCAGCCGTTATGTCTGCCTCGCGCTCGGACGGCAGGCGCCGCCCGAGAATGGGTATGGGTGCGCCCACATCGCACCCAGTCCGCATTCGGAGGTGGCTCATGGACGCGCTGATCGGCCGCCTGCGCCGGGCGCTCGTCATCGGGATCGTGCTCGCGCCGCTCGCGCTGCCGGCGCTGTACGGCGGCTCGCTGAACGCCGAGTCGGGCGACATCGACATTGACGAGATCGGACGGGTGAAGCGCGGCAAGGAGCGGGTCAGCGTCCGCGTGGAGGTCCACGACGAAGGCCTGACCTGTCAGTTGAAGGTCAAATACGCTGACGGCAACGCAGACTCGCCGGACGATGTCCAGTCGAACAGCAAGGGCGTCTGCGAGCTGCTCTTCGACGTGCCTGAGCGGCGGTCGGTTGTCGGGGACGCCATCGCGAAGGTCAAGGTGGTCAACAAGAAGGGCAAGGAGGTCGGTCGAAGCTCACGGACGTTCCAGGTTCGCGACGGCCGCCAGTAGCCCCGGATCGCGATCTTCCCCGTGACCGAGTAGCTCCCGGCTGCGTGCGCTTCGGCGCGAGGAGCGCTCACTATCCCTCCCCAAAACCGCTATCCTCTCTCCCGCCGGCTGGGAGCCGTCGCCGAAGCGGGCACGGGGCCGGCGCGACGAAGGGGATTGCGATGACGACCGCCTCCGGCGGCCGGCGACGACAGCCGGCCGCCCCGACTGTGTTTGCCCAGGACGTGGCCGGCCGCGCCAGCGAGTTCAGACGCCGCCCGTCCTGCATCTGCTCGTAGCGGCGGCTCGACGATGCTCGCCTGGGGAGACCTCGTAAGTCTGGCGGCCGCCCTCGGCTGGGCCAGCACCACCGTGATGGCGCGCCACATCTCACGTTCGATGCCGGCCGTCTGGTACAACGCGCTCCGCATCATCATCGCCTCCGTCGGCATGCTGGCACTGCTGCCGTGGACCCTCGGGCAGACCGACCTGTCGCGGGTCAACCCGCTGGCGTTCGTGTTCCTGTTCGGGTCAGTGCTGTGCGGGTTCGCCCTGGGAGACACCGCGTTTTACGAGGGGATGCGGCGGATCGGGGTAGCGCGCGCCGCGCCCATCGCCGGCTGTCATCCGCTCGTCACGGCCCTGCTCGCCGTGCTCTGGCTGGGCGAGCCGGTCACGCTGTGGCTGGTCGGCGGGGTCGTGGTGATCGGCGTCGGCGTCTGGCTCATCACCACCGACCAGGCTCCAACGTCGCCGTCAGCCGGGCTGGTCGGGAGTTTCGCAGCTGGGGTCGGGCTGTCGCTGGTAGCGGCCGTCGGCTGGGCGATCTCGACGGTCATCGTGCGGCCGGCCTTGCAGGAGATCGACGCTGTCCTGGCGTCGACGCTGCGCCTGCCCGTGGCGGCGTGCGTGCTGCTGCTGGTGGCGAACCGATTGGGTCGGCTCGATGGGCGCAAGCTGGTACTGACCCGCGATACCGCCGGGTGGCTCGTCGTCTCGGGCATCCTCACGCTGTTCTCGGCCACCCTGTTCCTCTGGTCGGTTGACCTGATCGGGGCGGCGCGGACGGCGGCGCTCTCGTCGGCCTCCCCGATCTTCTCGGCCACGATGGCGGTCCTCTGGCTTGGAGAGGTGCTGACCGTCAGGCTGGTGCTCGGCATGGGGGTCAGCGTCGCAGGCGTCCTGCTGATCGCGCTGACCCGCTAGCGGTACGGGGATCGAGTGATCCGCGCGCTACGGCTGGGCGTACCATCGACGCGCACGACCATCGCCAGAGGCCCGCTGAACGCCGCGACGTGTCGAGCAGCCGCGGCCGACTTTGTGGCGCCCCAACCCGATCTTCCGGGGGCTGGAGCGCCTGGAGGTCGCGCTGCAACGCCCGAATCCGAGGACACGTGCCCTCCAGATGTCGCCGCCGCCAGGTTTCAGGTGTTGAGGCCGACCCGGATGTTGGCGAACGTCGCGTCGCAGGGGCCTTCGGCGTCGGCGAAGACGCGCAGGCCGACCTTTCCCTCGGCGAACGTCGCGTCGGAGACGCGGGCGACTTCACGACTGTTCAGGAAGAGCGTCAGCGTCTGGCCGTGAGCCGCGAGGCGGAGCCGCACCGTGTCGCGGACCTGGACCATCGCCGGCAGCCGGCTGAGAGCCAGCGGCGACATCGAGCCGTTCGTCAGCTTGAAGAGGCCGACGCCGCCGTTTCGCCCCTTGAGCTGCGGCGCGCCCTCGGGCACGAAAACGCCCAGGTAGGCGTTCTCGGCATCCTGCACCCGCACTGCGAGGCTCGCTTCCCGGTTCGGCGTCGAAAGCTCGCCCAGGATCTCGACATCCGTGAACGACGCCTGCGAGACGAGCATCGCGCCGCCATCGGTCGCCCGAGCGGTCGCGATGTTGCCCGGGCTGACGCTCCAGGTGGCTGACGGGCTGCCGATCTTGGCCCAGGATTGCAGGGCCGGCGCGGCCACGACCGGTCCGGGCGAGCCGGTCCCCGGCGGCGGCGTGCCGTAGACGACGGCAGGCGTCGAGCCGGGCGCTGGCGACGACGCGCCGGCCGGCGGCCCGACCGGGCGTGGCGTCGGCGTGACGGCGTCGGCGACACGCGTGGCGGCAGGAGCGGTCGGCTTCGGGAGGCTGTCGAGCGTCGGACGGGCCGGCGCAGCGGTTCCAGCTCCCGGAGGAGCAGTCGCAGCGCCGGCGATGGGCTGGCCGTCCGGCGAATCGTCGCGGTCTCGGCTGCGAGCGCCGAGCAGGAGCATGCGGCTGCCGGCCGCTCCCAGCGCCACCAGTGCGACGGCGCCCAGCCCAATCACCGCGCTTCGCCTCGTGCGACTCGGCGGCGAAGCCGCGCCGGGCGGTGGTGTTGTGAGTTGAGTCGGGGCGGCCACCCCCAATGGCGGCAGGCTGGCCCTGTCGTGTCGCGCTGGCGAAGCCTCGGTGCGCGCCGGGATATGCGCCCCACTGGACGCGCGCGCCGTGGGCTCTGGCGTGTGGACCGCCGTGGATGGCGGAGGCGTGGGCGTCCCGGTCGCGGCCGGCAGGGCGGTCGTCGCTCGTCCGGCGTCGTCGGTGCTCGACGGCCGCTGAAGCGCCTCGACGAACGCCACGGCTGTCGGGAAGCGGTCGGACGGCGACTTCGCGAGCATTCGCAGCAGCGCCGCCTCGGTCACTGCGCCGACCCGCGGGTTCCGTGCGCTCGGCGGGGGCGGCGGCTGGCTGACCTGGGCGAAGAGGACGGCGTGGGTCGTCTCGGCCACGAACGGCACCCGCCCGGTCAGCATCTCGTAGGCGACGATCCCGAGCGCGTAGCGGTCAACGGCGGCGTCGGTGGCCGCGCCACGCGCCTGCTCCGGGGCCATGTAGGCCGGCGTGCCGACCACCTTCCCGACCATCGTCAGCCCGGAACTGCTGTCCATCATCCGGGCGATGCCGAAGTCGGCCAGGACCGGACGGCCATCCTCGGCCAGCAGGATGTTGGACGGCTTCACGTCGCGGTGGATGATGCCGCGCTGATGGGCGTAGTCCAGCGCCGAGGCTATCGGCTCCAGCACCGACACCACCTCAGGGACCGCGAGCGGCCTCCCGAGGCGGTCAGACAACGTACCGCCGGCCACCAGCTCGCTGACGAGGTAAGTGTGGCCGTCGTCGGTTCCGTAGTCGAAGATGGTCAGGATGTTCGGGTGGCGCAGGCTGGCGATCATCATCGCCTCGCGCTGGAACCGCTCCTGAAACTCGCGATCGACTGCCGCCTGGGCCGGCAGCACTTTCAGCGCAACGTAGCGGTCGAGGCCCGTCTGGAGGGCCTTGTAGACGGTGGCCATGCCGCCCCGGCCAAGCTCCTCGACGATCCGGTAGCGCCCGATGCGGTCGCCTGAGTTCAGCATCAGTGTCGGCTACCGCGCACGGCCGATCTCGTCGATGGCGGCCGGGTTGTCGAGGCCGGAGAGGTCGCCCAGATCCGTCGCGCCGAGGTGCTTCGCGCGGATCACCCGTCGCATGATCTTGGCGTTGCGCGTGCGCGGAATGTCCGACACGAAGCGGACGGCGTCGGGACGGAGCGGGCGGCCAAGCTCGGCGGCCACGGCGTCCTTGATCGCCTCGCGAAGCGCGTCGGTCGGCTCATGTCCTGCGTTGAGGATGACGAACAGGACGACCGTCTCGCCCTTCACGTCGTGCGGCACGCCGATGGCGGCGGCCTCGGCCACGGCCGGGTGCCCGACGGCCGCCGACTCGACCTCGGCCGGCCCGAGTCGCTTGCCGGCCACCTTGAGCGTGTCGTCAGAGCGCCCTTGAATGAACCAGAAGCCGTCCTCGTCCACGGTGGCCCAATCGCCGTGCACCCAGATGTCCGGGTGGCGCGACCAGTACGTCTCCAGGTAGCGCTCGGGATCCTGCCAGAAGCCGCGCGTCATGCCCGGCCAGGGCTTGCGGATGGCCAGTTCGCCCACGGACCCGCGCACCGAATTGCCGGCCTCGTCGATCACGTCGGCGGCCATCCCCGGCACCGGCCCGGCGAACGAGCAGACTTTGAGCGGGTGGATGGTGTGGCAGCCGACGATGCCGCCGCCGATCTCGGTGCCGCCGCTGTAGTTGACGATCGGGCAACGGCCGCCGCCGACCTGCTCGAAGTACCAGCGCCACGGCTCGGGGTTCCAAGGCTCGCCGGTCCCGCCCAAGACGCGCAACGACGACAGATCATGCTTCGTGACCCACTCCGAGCCGAGCGGCATCAGCGCGCGGATGGCGGTCGGCGCGATGCCGAGTACCGTCACGCCGTACCGCTCGACCAGCTGCCAGACGCGGTCCGGCCGCGGGTAGTCCGGGCTGCCCTCGTAGCAGAGGGCCGTCGCACCGAGCATCAGCGCGCCCTCGAAGAGCCACGGACCCATCATCCAGCCCATGTCCGTGAACCAGAAGATGATGTCCTGGTCGCCCACGTCGAAGCAGTGGGCCATGTCCTGGGCCGATTTGATCGGGAAGCCGCCGTGGACGTGGACGGCGCCCTTCGGCCGGCCCGTCGTGCCCGACGTGTAGATCAGCATGTACGGGTCTTCGGGGTCCGTGCGCTCGGTGTCGTAGGTGCGCGGCTGGGACGACAGCAGCTCATGCCACCAGTGGTCGCGGCCAGCCTGCCACGGCGTCTCCCGCCCGGCCTGCTGGCCGAGCCGCTGGAAGACCACGACATGCTCGACAGACGGCGACTGCGCGACGGCCTCGTCGGCGGTCGCCTTCATCGACAGCATGCGGCCACGTCGGTAGAAGCCGTCGGCGGTGATCAGCAGCTTCGCGCCGCTGTCGTTCAAACGGGCGGCGATGGCTTGCGCGGCGTAGCCGGAGAAGATCGGTGTGAAGATCGCCCCGACCTTCGAGCAGGCCAGCGAGGCGATGCAGACTTCGGGGACCATCGGCATGTAGATGCCGACGCGGTCGCCTTTGCCGACGCCAAGCTGCCGCAGCGCGTTGGCGAGCCGGTTCGTCTCGACCCACAGCTCCCAGTAAGTGAACGTCCGCTTCTCGCTGTCCTCGCCTTCCCAGATCAGGGCCAGCTTGTTGCGGCGGCCGGTCAGGACGTGCTTGTCCAGGGCGTTGTGGACGTAGTTGAACTGGCCGCCGACCCACCAAGTTGACCAGGCGATGCCGCGCGAGGTATCCACGACCTGCTCGAACGGCCGGTACCACTCCAGGTCGAGATCGTCGGAGACGGCGCGCCAGAACCAGTCGAGGTCGTCGGTCGAGCGGCGCAGCAGTTCGGGCAGATCCTTGATACCGTGGCGCTTCATGAAGTGGAGCAGACGGCTGCGCTCCAGGTCCGTCGCGCTCGGCCGCCACGCGATACCGTCGCCGCCGCCCGTGTTGCCCTGCTTCGTCGCCGGACTGTCCGCCATCGATTCGTTTGCTCCCTGTGCCGTCTCTTCGAGTCTAGCACGGGGCGCAGGCCGAGGCTGTTCGCTGCCCGACATGCCGAGGCCGTTCGCCGCCGAATCAACCTGTCGGCACGCCCCCTCCCCATGTCATCCTGAGCGTAGCGAAGGACCTCACCCGCTGACCGTCCAGTGTCGCGTTACCCGCCGTCCACCACCCGCTGACCGTCATCTGTCGCGTCACCCGCCGTCCACCACCCGCTGACCGTCATCTGTCGCCTCAGCGGGTGAGGTCCTTCGCTGCGCTCAGGATGACATGGGGGGGGCGTCCGTGCGACTTCCCAAGACGACTCCTGTCACGTTGGTAAACCGGTCAGTGTGCGGCGCTCCCTGCAAGTTGGGCCGGCACGCAGAAGTGCCGAACCCTTCCCCTCTCCACGCCGGAGATGAGGTTAGCTCAGAGGGTAGACAGAGTACGGGACGGTCTGGCATCGTCTCGTCCACACCATCGGTTGATACGAGCATCAGGAACCGGAGACGTCTGGGAGTGACAGGGCCATGGCGAGCCGCGTGAATCGCAGGCTGTCAAGCCTCGCGCGGCGGGCCAGGCGCGACGGCGACGATGCCGCCGCCGAGATCCTGGAAGCGGTCGTGGCGAGCGAGCAGGCGCACGTCGAAGCGCTCCTCCGCGCATTCGCGCTGCTCCAGCGGCACGATGACGACGGCATCGGCCTGCACGAGGTGATGGGGCGGCTCGGGTTTCTCGGTGCGACGAAAGCTGTGACGGCGTTGAATAAAATGGTCGTCAATCGCTCGCTGGACTTCGGTACGCGCTCCGGTGCGATTCAGGCGTTGAGGATGATCGGCAGCCGACGGGCAGTCCCGACGCTCGTGTCGGTCTTGCTTGAAGACGAGCACGATTGGGTGCGGAGCTTCGCCGCGAATGCCCTCTCGCTCATTGCTGACCCACGAGCCAAGGCGGCGCTCTACCAGATCGCGACCGACAAGGACGCGCCCGCGAACGTGCGCGGCGACGCCATCGAAGCGCTCACGCACCACGCCGACGACAGGCGCATCCCGGTCTTGCTGGAAGCCCTCCACGATCCGTCCGCCGAGGTGCGATTCTGGGCAGTCCTCACCCTCGGGCAGGTGGGCGGCCCGGACGTGCTCCCCGAGCTGGAACGCCTGGAAGCCACGGATGACGAAGTGGTCCCGCACTGGTGGTCGGTCGGACGCGAGGCCAGGGACGCCATCGAGGCGATTCGAGCCAGAACTGAGGGCAATGACAATCCAGTCTGATCCAGACCGGCCGGACGGTGCGGAGCTGCGAGATCGCCGGAGCGCTACGGTGTCAAGGTGGCGACCCACCGCAGCGGCGGCGTCTCGCAGCCTCTGACCGGGTCGCGGACCGTGATGACGCCCTCGATGCGGGTGCTGTTCGGCTCGTGGGAGACCCAGACGCCTTCCAGGATGTCGCCGTCCGCGTTCGTGGCGCTGAACCGGTCGTCGGAGATCGGCAACGGGCCGCCCCAGTTGTCGAGCCGGATGGTGTCCCAACTGCAGCTGCCGCCGGCCACGCCTTCCACCTCGAATTGGACCACCTGGGCCGGCTCGCCAGCGACCACCAGCGTCACCGGGCCGCCGGCCTCCTGGGTGCCCTCGTAGCGCTGGTCAGCGCCGAGCGGGTCGGCCGCTGCCAGCGCGCTCTGCCCCAGCAGCCAGCAGGCCAGCACCAGTGTTCCCCACGCTCGTCGTCGCATTGCACCGTCCTCCAAGAGAGGTTTGCCCGCCAGAGCGTTCGGTGTCAAGCGTTCGAATGCCCGATTTCGAGAGAATGTGAACCCGGCAGATGCTCCAGTGCAACCGTGTCGCGTTGGAAATTGACACGCTTCCGAACCGCGTGCCATCCTCACAGGTATTCCCGAGCTGAGGTACCGTGCATCTATCGTCGTCTGGGCCCGCCGGACGGCGCCGCCCCGGCCACCCGGCCCAGACAGACAGGAGCAGGCATGGCGAAGCCGACCAATGTCGGAGAGCTGAAAGCGTCGGGGTACCGCCCGCGATCCGTCAAGGAGGAGATGCGGGCGAACCTGATCCGGAAGATTGCTTCGGGTGAGGAGATCTTCCCGGGCATCGTCGGCTACGAGGAAACGGTCCTCCCGCAGATCGAGAACGCGGTGCTCTCAGGGCAGGACATCATCTTCCTTGGCGAGCGCGGACAGGCGAAGACTCGGATTGCCCGCGCCCTCGTCTCGCTGCTCGACGACGAGGTGCCGATCCTCGCAAGCTCCGAAGTGAACGACGATCCCCTGGCGCCGATCTCGGCGGCCGGGCGAGCGGCCATCACCGAGTTGGGCGATGCCGCGTTGATCGAATGGCTGCCGCGCGACCGGCGCTACGGGGAGAAGCTGGCGACCCCGGATATCACCGTGGCCGACCTGATCGGCGAGGTTGACCCGATCAAGGTGGCCGAGGGCCGCTACCTCTCCGACGAGCTGACCATCCACTACGGCATGCTCCCGCGCACGAATCGCGGCATCTTCGCGCTCAACGAGCTGCCGGACCTGGCCGAGCGGATTCAGGTCGGCCTGCTCAACATCATGGAAGAGCGCGACGTTCAGGTGCGGGGTTACAAGATCCGCCTCGACCTCGACATCTTCGTGGTGGCGAGCGCCAACCCCGAGGATTACACCAACCGAGGCCGGATCATCACGCCGCTGAAGGACCGCTTCGGCGCGCAGATCCGCACCCACTATCCCCGTACGATCCCGCACGAGATCGACATCATGGAGCAGGAGCACGCGGCGTTCGACAGCGCCGGCTTCGAGACCGTGGTGCCGGACTACATGAAGGAGATCGTGGCCGAGGTCACCCACCTCGCGCGGCGCAGCCCCGACATCTCGCAGCGCTCGGGCGTCAGCGTGCGCGTCTCGATCTGCAACTACGAGGCGATGCTGGCGAACGCCCTGCGCCGCTCGATTCGGAACCGCGAGCAGCAGGTGTCGCCGCGCATCAGCGACCTGTCGGCGCTGGTGACCACGACCGGCGGCAAGATCGAGCTGGAATCGGTCGGCGATGTCAGCGAGGAGAAGGTCGTCGACCGGCTCATCAACCGGGCCACGCAGAACGTCTTCGACCGCTACTTCTCGATGTCCGACCTTGAAGAGCTGGTGATGAACTTCGACCGTGGCCTCAGCATCGAGGTCTCGGATGGGATGTCGTCGCTGGAGTACATGGCCCAGGCTGGCGAGGTCGGCGGCCTCACGAACGCCATCCGCAAGCTCGGTGGCCAGGGCAACCCGGCGCTTGTCGCGTCGGCCATGGAGTTCGTGCTCGAAGGGCTTCACCGCCACCGCAAGCTGAACAAGAACCGCGTGCAGGGCTCGCGGACGAGGTTCCAGTTCCAGGGCTAGAGCCGTGCACGGCGGACCGAGCACAGCTCCGTCATCCCGACCGCGGCGAGGAACGAGCGGAGTGAAGGGATCTTCCCCAGGCCGTCGGCACTCAAGTATCCGGGGAAGATCCCTCGACTCCACTCGCAAGCTCGTTTCGCTCGGGATGACGGTGGAGGCAGCAAGCTCGTTTCGCTCGGGATGACGAGCTGTTCGCTGGGCGTGCGGCTCATGGTATGGGCCGTACAGGTCTGTATGACACTCGCACCATCGCTGTCTGCGCCGGTCATCTCACACTGAGGGGCCGGCGCAGGCGTTCTCCGGGAGCGCACCATGTACACACGCTACTCACGGTGGGACGGCTCGCAGGAGGTGTCCGGCCTGGATGCCGACGAGCTGATGGAGGCGATGTCCGACGACCTGCTGGACGACGGCGACCTCTGGCGGGCGCTCCAGAAGATGCTGCGGCGCGGGGCCGAGAACGAGCAGGGCGACAAGATGCAGGGGCTGCGCGACCTGATGGAGCAGCTCCGGAACAAGCGCCGTGAGAACCTCGATCAGTACGACATGGGCGGGGTGCTGGACAAGCTCAAGGAGCAACTGGAGCAGGTCAAACAGACCGAGCGCGAGGGCATCGACAAGCGCGTGCAGGAGGGTCGCGAGAAAGCATCCGCCCAGGACGCGCCCCAGGAGTCGGCCGGCTTCCAGAAGATGCTGGAGCGGATGGCCGACCAGAAGCGCAAGCAGCTCGATCAGCTGCCGCCAGACATGCCCGGCCAGATCCGCGACCTTCAGAACTACGACTTCATGGACGCGGATGCGCGCCAGCAGTTCGAGGATCTGCTCAACGCGCTCAAGCAGCAGATGATGCAGTCCACCTTCCAGGGCATGCAGCAGGCGATCCAGAACACGACGCCCGAGGCGATGCAGGGCATGAAGCAGATGCTCTCCGACCTGAACCAGATGCTGCGCGAGGCGGCCGAGGGCGGCAATCCCGACTTCGACGGGTTCATGGATAAGTGGGGCGAGCTGTTCCCTGGCGCACAGAACCTGGAACAACTGGCGGCCCAGTTGCAGGCGCAGATGGCCGCCATGCAGTCGATGCTCGACAGCATGAGCCCGAGCCAGCGCCGTGAGCTGCAGCAGATGATGGACGCCGCGATGCAGGATCCCGACCTGCGCCGCGAGCTGTCCGAGCTGGCGATGAACCTCGAAGAGATCATGCCGATGGGCGACATGCGCCAGCGCTACTCGTTCCGAGGCGACGAGCCGATGTCGCTGCAGGAAGCGATGAAGATGATGCAAGACCTCCAGGGGCTCGACAAGCTCGAGCGCCAGATGCTGGAGGCCGATCACAGCTCCGACCTCGACGGCATCGACCAGCAGGAGCTGAGCCGGCTGCTCGGCGAGGAGGCCGGGCAGGCGCTGGAGCAGCTCAAGCAGCTGCGGAAGATCCTCGAGGAGGCCGGCTACATCTCGAAGAACGGCGACAGCTTCGAGCTGACTCCGCGCGCCATCCGGAAGATCGGGCAGAAGGCCCTGCGCGACATCTTCGCCCAGTTGAAGCGGGACCGCGTCGGCCGCCACGAGACCGACTTCCGAGGCGCGGGCGGCGACCGCACCGACGACACCAAGGTCTACGAGTTCGGCGATCCGTTCCTGCTCGATCTCAAAGAGACGGTCATGAACGCCGTCGAGCGGCAGGGCGCCGGCCGCCCGGTGCAGCTCACGCCCGAGGATTTCGAGGTCTACCGCACCGAGCTGAACACCGAGTCCTCGACGGTCCTGATGATCGACCTCAGCCGCTCGATGCTGCTGCGGGGCTGCTTCCGCTCAGCCAAGCGCGTGGCCGTGGCGCTCAACTCGCTGATCAAGGGCCAGTTCCCGCGCGACAACCTCTACATCATCGGGTTCTCGTACATTGCCAAGCAGATCACGCCCGAAGAGCTGCCGATGCTGACGTGCAACGAGTGGCAGTACGGCACGAACATGCAGCACGCTTTCATGCTGGCGCGCGACCTGCTGGCGCGGCACAAGGGCGGCAACCGCCAGATCATCATGATCACGGACGGCGAGCCAACGGCCCACTTCGAGAACGGCCGGCCGGAGTTCTCGTATCCGCCGACCTCGCGCTGCTACATGGAGACGCTGAAGGAAGTGCAGCGCTGCACCCGCGAGCGCATCACCATCAACACGTTCATGCTGGAGCGCGGGTATGCACTGGTCAGCTTCGTGGACCAGATCACGAAGATCAACCGTGGCCGGGCGTTCTATTCGACGCCCGAGCGCCTTGGCGAGTACATCCTCGACGATTTCGTGCGGTCGAAGCGGCGGCAGCGGCGCACGGCGTCGTGAGTAGTCGGGTGTCAGCGGACAATGCCGAAAGGCCCTCACCCCCCGACCCCCTCTCCCTGTGCGCGGGCGAGGGGGAGACACACGAGCCTGTTGTTCCTCCCCCTCGCCCGCGCACAGGGAGAGGGGGTTGGGGGGTGAGGGCCACGGCAAAGCGCCTGGGACTCGCGCGAGTCCCAGGCGCTCGTTGTGTGTGCCTGCTGCATGCTGTCGGCCGTCTCCATCTGACAACCGACAACTGATGACTGACGACTCGTCTTACAGGTCGCCGTCCGCCGTGCCGCAGACCGTCTCGACGATCAGCTTGCAGACCACGTACGGGTCCATGTTGGCGTTCGGGCGGCGGTCCTCGATGTAGCCCTTCTTGTCAACCGCCACCTGCCACGGGATGCGGATAGACGCGCCGCGATGGGACACGCCGTACGAGAACGTCTTGAACGAGGCCGTCTCGTGGTGGCCCGTCAGGCGCTCCTCGATGCCGTAGCCGTAGTTGGCGATGTGCAGGTCGGCCCGCGTGCCCAGCGCCTCGGCGGCAGCGATGCAGGCGTCGTAGTTCTCGCGCATCTCGACGGTCGAGAAGTTGGTGTGGCAGCCTGCGCCGTTCCAGTCGCCCTTCACCGGCTTCGGGTCGAGCCGCACCGAGACGAAGTTGCCCGAGGTCGTCGGGAAATCCTCGGCCGTGCGGTAGAGCAGCCAGCGCGCGATCCACAGCTGGTCGGCGACCTCTGGGGCGGCCACCGGGCCAACCTGGAACTCCCACTGGCCGGGCATGACCTCGGCGTTGATGCCGGAGATCTTCAAGCCAGCCTTGAGGCAGTTCTCCAGGTGCGCCTCGACGACCGGGCGGCCGAACACCTCGTCCGCGCCCACGCCGCAGTAGTAGCCACCCTGCGGGGCCGGAAAGCCGTTGTCCGGCCAGCCCAGCGGCTTGATGCCGTCGAAGAACGTGTACTCCTGCTCGAGGCCGAACCAGGTGTCGTGCTTGGCGTACTTGGCGGCTGTTTCGCGGCACGCGGCACGGGTGTTGGTCGGATGCGGATCGCCCGAGACGAGCATGACCTCGCACATCACCAGCTTGTTGTTGCCGCCGCGGATCGGGTCGTCGCAGACGAACACGGGCTGGAGGACGCAGTCCGAGCGGTCGCCCGTGGCCTGCTGCGTGCTCGATCCGTCGAAGCCCCAGATACCCGGCTCTTCGCCAAGCTTGATGATCTTCGCCTTGGACCGCAGCTTGGCGGTGGGGGCGGTACCGTCAACCCAGATGTACTCTGCCTTGTAGTACCCGTAAGAGTCGGCCATCGCCGCTGGTACTCCTTCCATGAATCCTCACCTGGACCGACACACCGAGTCACAGGAAGGATGGCTCGATTGAGGAAGATACGAGCCGCTCGGGCCCGGCAGCAACGTGCAACCTGCACAAACTCTGTCCACGCAGACCAGCCGGTTTGTGCACTTCGCACGTTGCTACCAGGCGCCCAGGGCGCGTAAGCAGGAGCCGGCCAGCACGGCGACCCCCGGCTTCATGGCATCTTCGTCCAGGACGAAGCGCGGGTGGTGCGACGCCCACTCGCGATTCTGCGCGGCATTGCCGACGCCGAGGAACCAGAACACGGCCGGACGGCCCTCGCCGTAGACATGGTACGACTCGGCCGTCGGGCGGGGCATCGGCATCCAGTAGACGCCGCTCGGGCCGTGCAACTCACGCGCGACGCCTCCCACCATCTCGGTGGACTCGGGATCGTTCACGACCGCCATCAGCACCGGACGATAGGTGATCTCGTAGGTGCAGCGCATGGCCGAGGCGATGCCGGCCACGATGCGCTCGATACGATCCTTCAGGCCGGCCCGCTGGCTCTGGTCGGAGATGCGGACCGTCCCCGTCATTTCGACGCGCTCGGCCAGGATGTTGCGCCGGAAGCCGCCCTCGATGGTGCCGATGTGGCAGATCACCGACTCGGCCGGATCGATCTCGCGGCTGGCGAGGGTCTGGAGCGCCAGGATCACCTGGGCCGCCGCCACCAGCGCGTCGGCGCCCTTGTGCGACGTGGAGGTGTGGGCCGTCTCGCCGATGATGGTGATATCGACGTAGTCGAAGCCTGTCATCATCACGCCGCCGCGGAGCGCCACCTGTCCCGTCGGGTACTCCGGGTAGACGTGCTGCCCCAGCACCAGATCGACCTTCGGCTCGTCCAGGTAGCCCTGGTTGACGATCCGGTAGGCGCCTGGCTCCTCCTGGCTGTCGAGCGACTCCTCGTTCGGCTCGAAGATGAACATCACCTGGCCGTCGAACCGGTCGCGCAGGCCGGCCAGGACGGCCGCCGCTCCCATCGCCATCGCGACGTGGCTGTCATGGCCGCAGGCGTGCATGACGCCCTCGTTCTTCGAGGCGAACGGCAGGCCGGTCTGTTCCAGGACCGGCAGCGCGTCCATGTCGGCCCGCACGGCGATCGTCTTGCCGGGGCCGCGTCCCTTGACGATGCCGATGACGCCGGTTCCGGCCACGCCCTCGCGGACGTCCGCCCCCAGCTCGCGGAGCACCTCGGCGGCCAGCGCAGCCGTACGGTGCTCCTGGTACGACAGCTCGGGCCAGGCGTGCACGGCCCGCCGCCATTCGACGACACGTTCGTGGCCCTGCTCGGTCAGCCGCTGTAGCTCGGCCCCGAGGTCGCTGCTCATGGTTCCTCCAGCAGGGATGCCGTGGGCAATCTCGGTGGTATCGGGTTGCCACGGTACAAGGATTGCATCGGGCCGAGCCGTAATCTTGCTGTCACGTGAAATGCATCGGCTCGCCGGTCACGCTCGCGTATAGTACTCGGCGGCTGAGCTTCATCTCGCCTTCATGTTTGGGAGGCGCCACGTGGGGGATCGATGTTCGCAGGCCTGAGACGTCGCGGGGCGCGGCTGATTGCCGCCGTCGTGCTGGTGGCGCTGCCGCTGTTGCTGGTCTCCCCGCTTGGCGGCGTCCTCTCCTCGTTCGCGCTCCAGGCACCGGAGCGGCCACGCCCGCCGTACACCCCGCGCTGGGTGTACGAGCCCTGGGTCTGGGAGGACGAGGAGAACGATGCCGATGCGGCTGTCGCCCTGGTGGACGGCTATCGCCAGCGGGATATCCCCGTCGGCGCGGTCATCATCGACAGCCCCTGGCAGACGAACTACAACACGTTCGAGATGGCCAAGGAGTTCGGGAATCCGCAGCGGCTGGTCAGCCGGATGCGAGACCGAAACATCCGCGTCATCTTCTGGGCGACGGGCTTCATCAACACCACCTCGAACGATGGGCCTGACGCCGGCATCTCGCCGAACTATCAGGAGGCCCGCGGTCGCGGCTACTTCGTGAACGGCGGCCTGACCTACGCCTGGGATAAGGGTGAGGGCAGCGCCATCGACTTCTTCAATCCGGACGCCGTCGCCTGGTGGTACGGGCAGATGGACCGGGCGTGGTCCTACGGCATCGACGGGTGGAAGGTCGATGCGCCCGAGGGCAACCTGCCGGATATCGTGCAGACGGCGGCCGGGCCGAAGACCAACCGCGAGTACGGCGACGCCTACTACCGCGCCTTCTACCGCTACGTCAGCGAGAAGAGCCGCGACGCGATCATCACGGCGCGCCCGGTCGATACCGGCACGGTGTACGCGCCCGTCGAGGCGAATCCGGCCGGCTGGGTCGGGGACCAGGAGCCTGACTGGGGTCCGAAAGGCATCGAAGAGGCGTTGGACAACATCCTGCACTCGGCCGAGCTTGGCTTCTCGGTGCTCGGGTCAGACATCGGCGGCTACCGCCCGGGCGAGCGCTTCGACCGGCTGTTTGTGCGGTGGGCACAACTCGGCGCACTGAGTCCGCTGATGGAGAATGGCGGACGCGGCGAGCACCGGCCCTGGAAGATCGACGACGAGGTCGTCGGGCCGTACCGCTACTACGCCAAACTGCACCATCAACTGGTGCCGTACCTGTACGGCGCCGGCGTCGACGCGCACCTGGGTGGCCCGCCGATTATCCGCGACGGCGACCGTGTGGCACGGCACTACCGGCTAGGCGAAGACCTGTTCGTCGCGCCCATCATCACCCGTGACGACCAGCGGCGCGTTGAGCTGCCGCGCGGCTCGCGCTGGTACGACTACTGGGACGACGTCGAGCCGATAGCCGGCGGCTCGGTGCTCGACTACGAGGCTTCGCTGTCGCGCGCGCCGATCTTCATCAAGAGCGGCGCCATCATCCCGATGCAGGTCTCGGACGGCGAGACCGGGCACGGCGGCCCCGGATCGGACGGTGCGCTGACGCTGCTGTTTTACCCGGACGGGCAGAGTACGCGAACGCTGCGACCGTCCGACGGCGAAGAGATCGCCGTCGAGAGCCGGCGATCCAGCGACAGCACGCGTCTGAGCATCGGCCCGACGACGCAGGGGCTGGTGCTGCGGATCAAGCAGGCGGATGCGCCCGGCAGCGTGGGCCTGCGGCAGGATGACGTCGAGCGGACGCTCAGCGTGCTCCCGAGCTTCGAGGTGTTTGACCGGGCCGTCGAGGGCTGGTGGCTGGATGCTGAGAACGGCTACCTCTGGGTGCGTGCGCCGGCGTCAAGCGGGACGACGGTTGTCGAGTACGGCAGAGGTCGGTAGCCGCTCGGTACGGACAGTTGGGTCATCTCGACGGCCAGTCACGGGAGCGGTATCCTCAGAACGTGTATCGCGGCAGTCGTGACGAAGCAGCCCAGGTCGATCCACTCGACGATCCGCGCCGGCACACGGTGCCGGATCCGGTTGTGCTCTGCTACCGTGACCGGATGCTCAGGGACGACGTCCCGTTCGACGCCGTCGATGGCGAGGTAAACGGCGGCGAGTCCGTGGTCTGGCTCGACCTGGAGCACCCGCAACCGGATCAGCTGCTCAAGCTGCAGGATGAGCTGTCACTGCACCCGCTGGTGCTCCAGGACCTCAAGCTGCCGCATCAGCGCCCGAAGGTAGACGAGTATCCGGGTCTGACGATGGTGGTGCTGATCGCCGCCCGTGAGACGCGCCGCCTGCGACTGCACCTCTCGCCGGTCTCGATCCTGCTCGGGCAAGGCTACATCGTGACCATCCACCGCGATCCGATCCCGGCCCTGGAGACTGTTCGGGAGCGGTGGCGGGCGAATCCTGCCATCGTCGAGCCGCACCCGCATGAGCTGCTGCTCTACCGCATCTGCGAAGCGCTGACGTCGGCCTACTTCCCGCTGGTGGACACGTTCGATGCGCGGATCGAGCGCATTGAGGACCGGCTGTTTCGGAGCTTCGACAGGCGGATGCTGCAGGAGCTGCTGACGTTGCGGCGCGACCTGACCGAGCTGCGGCGGGTGGTGGCGCCCCCTCGCGACGTCTACACCAGCCTGGCCCGCCACGACGACCCGAACGTCGGCGGCTTCGTCGGCCCCTACTTCACCGACCTGGTCGATCTGATTCTGCGCCTGACCGACACCATCGACACCATGCGCGAGCGGCTGGGGACCGCGCTCGACTCGTACCTCACGCTCCAGTCGAATGCGCTGAACGAGTCGATGAAGCGACTGACCGCCGTCACCGTGATGATCATGCTGCCGACCATCGTCAGCGGCGTTTACGGCATGAACTTCGACGTGATGCCCGAGCTTCACTGGGATGGTGGCTATCCGTTCGCGCTTGGCCTGATGGCGCTGCTGGTGTTCGTGGCCTGGCTGGTGTTCAGGCGCAAAGACTGGATCTAGGGAAGGGGGCGGAACCGGTGAGCGTGGAGGGTCAGACTGAGCGTCCAGCCGCGGCCGGCGAGCCGCCCGTGCTCGTGCAGCGCGATGGCGGCATCGTGCGGCTGACGCTGAACCGGCCGGCGCAGCGGAACGCCCTCGACGCCGAGCTTGCCAGCGCGCTGACCGTGGCCGTGCAGGCGTCCTCGGCGGATGCATCCACGCGGGTCATCGTGATCGCCGGGGCCGGCAGCGCATTCTGCGCCGGTGCGCGCCTGGACAGCCTGCTGGACGCCAGTGAGCGGGGCGACGTGGCCGGTGTGACGGCGAGCTTCGGCGTCGTCGAGCGAGTCTACCGCGCGTTGCTGGCGGCTCGGCCGCCGATCATCGCGGTGGTCAACGGGCCGGCCCTGGCGGGCGGGGCCGGCATTGTCGGCGCCAGCGATCTGGCGATTGGCTCCGAGCGCGCCTCGCTGGGCTATCCCGAGGTGCTGCTGGGGCTGACGCCGGGGATGGTGATGACGCTGCTGGTCCGACAGGCCGGGCTGCGGGCGGCGCTCGATCTGGCGCTGACGGGCCGGCGGGTGGCCGCCGACGAGGCCGTGCGGCTGGGGCTGCTGACCGAGGTGGTGCCCGAGGCGGAGCTTGAAGCGCGCGTGACCGCGCTGGCAGAGACGCTCGCCGTGCTGAGTCCGGCAGCGCTGGCGGCGACCAAGCGCTGGGCCTGGACGCTGGCCGAGGCCGGGACGCACCTGGAGCAAGGGCGTGACCTGAGCACGCTGCTGGCGATGACCGACGAGGCGCGCACGGGCATGCGGGCGTTCTTCCAACGCGCCAGCGGCAGCCGGCCGTCGGGGCCGGCGTAGCCGACGAACGGTGCGGCCAGAGACGCCCGCAGGGTGATTGCATGTTCGCTGGTGTTCCCGAAGCATCATGGAACGGGCGGTCGGGGACTGAAGTCCCCGCCTACAGTCACACCGTCGCTGCGCGACGGCCGTCGGGAACGGCAGGCACTGGTGCGACTGGAGCGTCGCGCAGCGACTGCAGGAT
>JADLFM010000231.1 GCA_020845495.1 Chloroflexota bacterium | reverse complement strand
CCCGGCTTCACCGACAGCTCCACCACCCACGAGACCTGCTGCTCCACCTGTCCTCCGTTCGTCGGAACCGAAGCGCGATCCTAATGCGGACCGCCGACCTTTCGCTTGACGGGTGCGCGGAGCCGGCATAGACTGACCCCGCATGTAGCGAACGCAACGAAGAGGTCCGCGTGGACCCGCTCGGGTTGCCGATCGTTACTGCGGCACACGCGCCGGGAGCACGAGCCCGGAGCCCTCCTCCGCACCCTGCGGCGATCCGACCTGCACCCCAGACGCGAAAGGGTGGTTACGAGCTGGCCGAACGATCCAGGCGAGCCAGAGCCATGGTCGTCGAGGGCCGGCCGTGCCGGGGCTCCCGGCCGCGCCCGACCTGGCACCAGCGACCGTCGTCGGCAACCCGCGTGCAGGGTTCTTGCCGCTCACATGCTCGATGTAATTTGGAGTCTCCACACGGCAAAGGGGGCGACAGTTCCGACTGGACAACAGCGAGCTGCGGTAGCCCGCGGGGGACGTATGACGCCGTTCAGGAGGTTTGCCATGACGCTGAGGAGGCGTAGAATGTGGCCGCATCAATCTGCCCGGACGAGACTCGTAGCGTTGTGTCTGCTTGTGTTGGGTTTTGTTCTTCCAGAGTCGGCTTCGGCATTGACACTGTGCGCGCAGAAGACCGGTAGCACATGCTGCTACTCGGAGCCGCAGACGGCTCTTTCGTACACTGGCCGCTCGGACTGGGGACATGTCTACTCCTACCGGGCTCGTCGGCGCGACCAGTCTGGTGTGATCACCTATGAGCACAACGTATCGCCTTCTGGAAACTGGTCATTCACCAACAGTGTGGACGCATACCGACGGACAACGTTGAAGAACAATGGCAGCACCCTAAAGGGACACTTCGAGATCTTCTCGCTTTCCGTCGACAACAACTGCAACAGCTGAGGAGTGTCGCAATGTACTTGAGACGGGGGTTGAAGGTGACTCTCATCGTGATGATCATCTCGACCGGAGTTGCCGTCGGAGTCGCACAAGGAGTCGAGGCCTCAGGGTCGGATTCGAACAGCACTGCAGTCGGCAAACGTGCATCGGCCGATCGTTCCGTACAGGGAATGCCAGAAGTCAACCTGGAGATCACTCCGTTCTCGGCCGACGCCGAGGCGGAGTTCCGAAACATCTGGGCTGACGAAATGCACGAGCCAGGTCCTGGCCCGATCAATCACCACGTCCAGACCACGTTCGGTGGACAGCATTGGTCGCTGACCTCGTACGTGAACGTCAACGGTCAACTATGCCTGGGAGAGAGGCTCCCTGGTGGCGGACAAGGGCTTGGTTGTCTCGATGCGACGTCGCTGTTCGAGGAGGGACCCATCTGGGTGAGCTGGGGCGCTCGGCAGACTGATGACCCGACACGCTGGAACATGGTTTGGATCATCGGTGTCGCTGAGGACCCGTCTCTTGCCGTCTCGGTCACATACGCTGACTGCAGTCGCCGGGTTGTGCCGACTGATGCAGAGGGGTTCTTTCTCCTTCTGGCGCCGGCTGACCAGCTTGAAATAGGCATGTGGCCGTACCGTGTTACGGCGGCTGACCAGATGGGTCACACGGTTTTCTCTGAGCTGTTGGGTGTCGACGCTCCCGACACAAAGGAGACTCGAGACGCTGGCGTGCTCGCGCCGCAGCCGCCCGGCCGCTGTACCTAGAAATGGAGAGAGCCAGGTCCGAGCTCGGCGCCAGTCGGCCAGCGCTACCGGGCGCTCCAGTATTACCGGTTCGACCCGGCGGTGACACCGCGACTCCCGTCGATGTTCGGGTTCACCGTCTACAGCTCGATCTCGTAGGCGGCAGCGACCGGGAAGGTCCCGCAACCGCAGGCCGGCGAGAAGGTGGTCGGGGGCCACGCCATCGTCGCCTGCGGCTACGACGACGCCCTGCAGATCAAGAATGCGGCGCCGGGCAGCCCGACGACGAAGGGCGCGTTCCGGATCCGCAACTCCTGGGGCACGAGCTGGGGCGACGCCGGCTGGGGCTGGATCCCCTACGAGTACGTCCTCGCCGGGCTCGCCGTCGACTGGTGGTCGCTGCTCGATCTACCTCGCCATCACCAACGCCGTCCCGTCCTGGACATGAACGCGAAGCTCGACGACAGCCCTGCTCGCGTTCAGGATCCACTTCGGCGACCGGCTCCCGGAGTAACCTCGACCGCGAGCGAACCCACCTACACGGAAAGATCCGACACCCTCACGCCCGGAGTCGGGTGAGCAACCGTTCGGTGAGTTCGACCCGGCGGTCTGGAGGGAAACGGCGGGGATCCAGTATGGAGGCTGCGCACAGTCCGTCTGCGAAGCAGATGATGGTGTCGGCTGTGTCGCTCGGATTTGCGTCGTGTGGGAGGTCGCCAGCGGTGATCGCTTCCTCGACGAAGCGGGTAGCGAGTTGTCGTAGCCGGTCGTAGTTGTGTCTCAGCCGGCCGGCAAGCCTCTTGTCGGTCGCTGCCTGTGCCCATGCCCAGAGGGTGACCACGGCGGTCGGGTCAGAGTCGGTCGGATCTGGTTGGAACTCCTCGACGAGCATTTCGAGGCGCGCTCGCCCGGGGGGCGTGGTCGCGGCGCGCTGGTCGACTTGGTCGCAGACGTCGGCGACCACGAGATCGAACGCGAACGCGATCATCTCGTTGCGGCCTCGGAAGTAGTGCGACAGCGTTCCTGTCGTGCATCCCGCTGTGCGTGCGATCTCGCGGACGGTGGCGGCGGAGAAGCCATCCCGTGCGACCACGGTCCATGTCGCCTCTGCGATGCGGCGGCGCTGTTCGTCGTGGTTTGCGGTGCGAGGCATCACGAGGTATGATATCACATCTGTTGTGCATCAAAGGGAGCGGTGCGGTGGCTGCGAAGAACATGGTGTTCGAACGGCTCGGGGCCGGACTGGACGAAGAGTTCCAGCCGGCCTTCCCGTTCGGGGAGTACGAGGATCGATGGCGTCGCACTCAACAGGAGATGGCGCGAGGCGGCGTCGACATGCTGTGGGTGTCGGCGCCGGAGGACATCTGCTACCTGACGGGACACGCTTGCTCGTGGTATCACGATGTCGGTCCTGCCAGCTGGCACCCGGTTAGTGGCGTTGCGGTGCATCGCGAGCATGACCTTCCAATCGTGTTCGACGATGAAGACGAGCAACTCCTAGTCGCACACCTGGCCTGTGCCCCTGACCTTCGAATCGCCCCCAACGACTTTGCGGAGGGGCTCGTTGAGAGAGGGCGAACCCCCCATGACCACGCAGGGTTCGCCAGTGCGATGGACTACGTCGTCCAGACCCTCAAAGACGTCGGTTGGCTGCGCGGAGCGATCGCGCTGCAGCCCGGCAGCTACCGCCCCAATCGCCGGTACAGCCAAGAGTTCGAGGCGACACTGCGGCGCCACGG
This sequence comes from Chloroflexota bacterium, assembly GCA_020845495.1. The sequence continues at coordinate 2,358 of JADLFM010000231.1, read as the reverse complement.
CGCCACAATCGTGGACGGTACAGACATCGTCGCTGCTGTGCGCCGACGCAAGTCACCACTGGAACTGGAAACGATCCGCCACGCCGCGCACATTGGCGATGCTGGCATGCGCGCTCTCGCGGCCGAGGTTCGCGAAGGAGTCACGGAGCTTGAGCTATGGGCGGCGGCGACATCTGCGATGGCCCACGCCGGAGGCGAACTGTCCGCAATCCCTGGCATGGTCAACTCGGGGCCCAAGAACGCTTGCCTGCACGGCTACGCAAGCCGTCGAAAGCTACAGCGCGGCGACCTGATCAACGTCGATATGTGCGGCGTCGTCAATCGCTATCACTCAAACCTCGCCCGTTGCATAAGCCTCGGAAACCCCAGCGCGCAGACTAGGACAGCCATCGACACCGTCACCCATGTCTACTACGAGGTTCGCTCTGCGATGTATCCCGGCATGCCAATCGCAGAACTGCTGGACATAAACGAGAAGGCAGCCCGAACGGTGGGAATCTGGGAGAACGCTTGGTGGGTAGGCGGCTACGAGCTTGGAGTGGCGTTCCCCCCGGACTGGGTTGGGCGATTTGCCTTCTCTGCAGGCGAAGACCCCGGCGGCGTAACGCTAGAACCCGGTCTGGTCATGAACCACGAGTGGAACTTCTATCTACCAGACGGCGCCGGCATCCGAGAACTGATCGACACCTTCATTGTAACCGAGGACGCGATCGAGTTCCCACACGAAGTGCCAGCCGACCTGATCATCGCAGGCTCGTGATCGACGTCCTGTACCACCCGGCGGTGCTCCGCCACGACACTGGCTCAGGGGTGTTCGAGGGCGGTCAATCTGACCTGCTCGACGCTCCCGAACTGCATCCCGAAAACGCCGACCGCATCCGAAACATGGTCTCAGTGCTTCGCCGCGGGCCGATTGCCGACCACCTGCGCTGGCACGACGGCCGCCTCGCCACCGAGGACGAGCTGTGCACTGTCCACGATCAGGCCTACGTCAATGATATCCGCGCCGCGTGCGAGGCCGGCGGCCGCCGATTTGAATCCACCACCCTCCTCTGTGCCGACTCCTGGGAGCCCGTGTTAGCCGCAGCTGGCACGGCCCTCGCCGCCGCCGATCTGGTGCTAGCCGGCGACGCCACCATCGCCTACGCGCTGGTACGCCCGCCCGGCCATCACGCCGGCCCCGCCAGCGCAGACGGGTACTGCTTCTTCAACAACACCGCGCTAGCCGCACAGTGCGTCCGTAACAACGGCTGCGAGCGCGTCGCCATCCTCGACTGGGACGTCCATCACGGCAACGGCACCCAAGCCTGCTTCTACGATTCCGACGACGTCCTCACCGTCTCGTTCCATATGCGCCACGGCAGTTGGGGCACGTCGCACCCAGAAACAGGATCCGCCTCCGAAATCGGCGTCGGCCCCGGCGCTGGCTACAACATCAACATCGAGCTCGGCCTGGGCAGCGGCGAGCGCGCCTACATGCTCGCCTTCGACCAGATCGTCGCACCTATCATGCGCCAGTTCCGCCCCGACGTGATCATCGGAGCCTGTGGCCAGGACGCCAGCGGCTTTGACCCAAACGGCCGCCAGAACCTCCTCATGAACGGGTTCCGACGGCTCGGACGTGCCATCGGCACGCTCTCCGAAGAACTCTGCGATGGCAGACTAGTACTCGTCCAAGAGGGCGGCTACGGCCGCACATACTCCGCCTACTGCCTGCATGCGACCCTCGAGGGGGTACTTGACATCGGTCCTCTCCTCGAAGACCCGATCGGCTATCTCCCCGATGACGCCACCCGCGGCGAGGCCGACGTGGCTACGCTGCGCACCTATCTCTCGCCATTCTGGCAACTCCCCTAGACCGTTACGCTTTGGTGCGGCTTCGTCGTTCCACCACCTTCTTTCGCCATCGATCGAGCAGCAGTACTCCTGACGGGCCCAGGGCAAGCATCGGTCGCGTCCCATGTGCCGGGGAAATGGATCGGGCGTAGCCTCCGCGTTGACCTGCAAGTCGACGAGGAGGTACGCCAAGGCCGTCCTGGTCGCTTGGCGCGGGGTCGTCGCGTTCACCGTGCTCTGGTAGGAGGACTGTCCTGACGCCGAGGAGACAACCAGAGCGCACGCCACAGCCACGCCGACCGCGAGCGACCAGACCAGCCGCACCCAGGCAACCCTTATCGCAGCAACAGCCCGACCGTCCGACCCCAACAGGGGGCGGACGAAATCAAGATGTCCGTTACGCTGCGGGCGATGACCGGGACGGCGCGGGAGGCGTTTCTCGTCGGCGGCGTCCGGACGCCGTTCGGTCGCTACCGCGGCGCCCTGGCCGCAGCGCGGCCCGACGATCTCGCCGCCGCCGTG